>CAVVTE010000023.1:0-108783 GCA_963751075.1 uncultured Chloroflexia bacterium
GCGGCGATGTTCGCCGAGGCGGGCTATCCCGTCACGGCCACCGGCGAGATGACGGATGAACTGGTCGAGACTTTGGCCGTCTCGGGTGGCCCGGAGGAGATTCGTGCCGCCCCTAGGCGATCCGGGCGCGCGGCATCGACGAGTTGATGGTCTCCCACGTGGTGGTGGCAGATGAGGAGGCCGAACTGGCGGTGCTGTCGGAGATCCTGGCGGGCGAGTAAGCACGGCCACGGGTCCGCCGTTCGATCAGCCTGCTCACGCCCCGTTTGGCTAACCCTGGGTTCCTGTAATACCTCAGCCTGCTTGTAACAATAGAGCGGACGGCCGCCTCGGGCACCAGCAGAAGAAGAATCTACTGTGCGTGCTTCCCCGCTGGGAGCGACAGTCGGTGGTGCCGTCGGGTCCCCCAAGGGCGACACTGTTCTTCGGGCGCACGGCACCAGGCGCGAGCCGGCCTTTGACGGCGGCGCCCGGTGGCAGTCTACCGCCAACGCGGTCCGTTTTTTTGAGGCGGTGGTGCCCCACCGGGGCATGCAGCACTGGTCTGAAATTTGCCACAGTCCCTGAATCGGTCGGCACCAGAACCACCATTTTTAGGCTCCGGTCGTGGCCCACAGGGCCATGAGCAACTGTTGAAAAAAAGCGGACCGGTGGCCGAGATGGACATCCACACTGGTCCAACCACCCGGTTTTGCCAAGTTTGACCCGTTTGAGTAGTGCTGAAGGGCGCTGCTCAGGCCTCGTTGCAGGCTCCCAAGGACTTTTTCAACAGGCTGGCCCATTACCGGCCCCACTACAGCAATGGACAGATCATGCGGTTGGTACGGTCGCGGGGAAGCGCTACCACCCTGCCGCTTTCGGGCCTGCCACGTTCCGGACAAAGGACGTTCCCCCCGTGCGAGGGCGACCGCGTTCCCCGTCACCACACGCTCGTGCCCACGATCAAGCATTGAGACGGAGAACGCAGCCCCATGATGGACCGCGGGGCTTACCTCGCCGGTGCATACTGGCGGACATCATGGCGTCCAGATCGCCGCCGGACCACCTTCGGTTTGCCTCGGCGCCGGCGCGCTCACGCCGCTCATTGGCCGCGAGCGCGAGCTGGCCCTGGCCCTGGCGCTCTTGCGCCGTCCCGATGTCCGTCTCCTCACCCTGACCGGCCCCGGCGGCATCGGTAAGACGACCCTCGCCCTCGCCCTCGCCGCCGAGATCGGCGCGGACTTTGCCGATGGCGTCTGCTTCGTCCCGCTGGCCGCGATCACG
Organism: uncultured Chloroflexia bacterium; assembly: GCA_963751075.1. Taxonomy (GTDB): domain Bacteria; phylum Chloroflexota; class Chloroflexia; order Thermomicrobiales; family UBA6265; genus JACCXM01. Next base: position 1,264 of record CAVVTE010000023.1, read on the forward strand.
AATCCTGATCTGGTGGCGACAACCGTGGCGCGCGCCGCCGGTCTCGCCGAGTCCAGCGATACCCCGGTGCAGGATTCCCTGGCGGCGGCTCTGCATCAGGCCGAGATGCTGCTGGTGCTGGATAACTTCGAGCACGTGCTGGCGGCCGCGCCGTTGGTGAGCGACCTGATGGCGCTTTGTCCGCGGCTCAAGGTCCTGGTGACGAGCCGGGTGTTGTTGCGGGTGACCGGTGAGCACGCCCTCCCGGTCCCGCCGCTGGCCTGCCCGACCTGAAGCGCCCGCCTCGCGCGAGGATCTGCTGCGCTCCGCGGCGGTGCAACTGTTCGCCCAGCGCGGCCAGGCGGTGAACCCCTCCTTCGACGTCACGGTCGGCAACGCACCGCTCGTGGCGGACATCTGCCAGCGGCTGGATGGCGTGCCCCTGGCGATCGAGCTCGCCGCGGCGCGCATCACCCACCTGTCGTTGCCGATGCTGCGGGAGCGGTTGGAACGGCGGCTGCCGCTGCTGACGGCGGGGGCCGCGACCGGCCGCTGCGGCTGCAAACGATGCGGAACGCGATCGCCTGGAGCCACGACCTCCTCTCCCGCGGAGCAAGTCCTCTTCCGGCGGTTAGCAGTGTTCGTCGACGGCTGCACCCTGGAAGCGGCTGAGGCGATAGGGGGAGCAGCGCGGGGACGCACTAGCGTCTTCCTCCCTCCGTTCTCGATCTCGTCGCCGCGCTCGTCGAGGCGAGTCTGCTGCGGTCCGAGACCGGCCCGGACGGGACGGTGCGCTATCGGATGCTGGAGACGATCCGCGAGTTTGCGGAGGAACGGTTGGTGGCCAGCGGCGAAGCGGAGGCCGTCCGGAAGCGGCATGCGGCCTACTTTCATGGCCTTCGCCGAGCGGTACGAACTGGCGGAGTTGCTGCCGGACGGCGATCAGGTCCTGGCCCTGCTGGAAGCGGAGCACGCCAACCTCCGAGCCGCCCTGGCGTGGCTCGAGGATAGCGACGAGCACGGGGCGTTGCTCCGGCTCGCGGCCGCCCTGGGCCGCTTCTGGACCGGCCGTGGCTACTCCCATGAGAGCCGAGACTGGTTGGAGCGTGCCCTGGCGCACGATGGCGCCGCGGCGGCCGATCGGCGAAAGCGCTCGTCGCACTCGGCGTAATTCAGATCTACCAGGGGGCAAACCGGGAAGCCGAGCGACGCCTGATTGAGGGCTTGGCTGGCTGCAAGGCGCTGGGCGACGCACTCCACGCGGCCCTTGCGCTGATCGGGCTCAGCGGGCTGGCCATCATGCAGGGCGACTATGGCCGCGGCGCCGCGCTCCTGGAGGAGGCCCTCGCCGCCACCCAGGACGTGGCGGACCGCCGGCTGGCGCAGATCCTGGCGGGTCGCGTCTCGATCAATCTCGCCGTAGCTCCTCGGGCACAAGGTCAATACGCACTGGCCGAGGAGCACCTCGAGGCCGCACTTCGCCTATTACAGGAGGTGGGATACAGCGAGGGAATCATCCTGGCGCTCGGGGACCTCGGCAATCTGGCGCGCGACCAGGGCGACTATGCACGAGCGCTGGCGTTGTTTCGAGAGGCACTGGAATTGGGCCGGAATCATCCCGGGACGCGCTTCGTCACCGAGGTGATCGAGGCCGTGGGGATTGTGGCCGCCGCCGGGCAGGCGGAACGCGCCACCAGGTTGTTGAGCGCGGCCGGGGCACAGCGCGACGGCTCGGGTTGCGATATCGCGTGAGGGAAGACCAGATGGCGTTGGAGCAAGCCGTCGCCGCCGCACGCGCCGTCCTCGACGAAGCGGCGTTCGCAACTGTCTGGGCCGCCGGCCGGGCTCTCACCCCGGCGCAGGCAATCGCGGAGGCGCTCGATCCGCTTGTGCCACCGACCAGCACCCACGGCATCTCGTTGACCCCGCGTGAAGACGACATCCTGCGTCTGCTCGTCGCGGGGCAGACCGACCCGGCCATCGCCGCTGCCCTCTTTATCAGTGTGCGCACGGTTGAGCATCATGTCGCCCGCATCTTCGCCAAACTCGGTGTCCACACCCGCACCGCGGCTGTCACCGCCGCTCTGGCCAACGGACTCGTCGACCCCACGCCTCCACTGCTGACCTGACCACCGCTCCTCGCCCCAATCGCGCCACACGAACGGCGGATGGTTGGGCGCCGCCACGGTCAGCCATTCACCGCGGCAATTAGGTACTCGCAGCAATCCGGATGGGGTACTTGTACGGATAGGCTGGCGACTCCGCCGCTCGTACTGTCTTGAGGCGAGCGAGGTCGCCGCGCATCCCGGTGACCCTCATGGTGACCGGAGTCGTTCATGCGCTGTCTGCTGATCCGCCACACGGTCCAGGACTACTCCGCCTGGAAGGCGGTCTTCGACGAGCAGGCAGACGTTCGCCGGGCCAACGGCTCCCAAGGTGGACGGCTCTTCCGCTCCACCGAGTCCGGTGAGGTCCTGGTGCTCCTGGAGTGGGACGACCTCGAGCGGGCGCGCTTGTTCGTCGACTCCGACGATCTGAGGGAGGGGCTTATCCGTTCTGGCGTGGCGGACCGCCAGACATCTGGTTTCTGGAGGACGTGGAGCGTCCAACCGTCTGAGGAGATACCGGTCGGCTGCCTACGTTGGCTGCACAAGAGGAGAATCGCTATGCACCGGATTCCCGTCATCGCCCTGATCATCCTGATGCTTGCCGTGCCGATCTCGGGCTTCGCCCAGTCCGCTACCCCGTCGGCGTCGCCCTCTGCGGCGAGCGGCGACTTCTCCGGCCTCGTCGACATCGGCGGGCGGAACCTGTATCTGGAGTGCCGCGGCGAGGGCAGTCCGACGGTGATCCTGGAATCGGGTGCCGGCGGCCGGGCCGACGTCTGGAGCCGGGATCTGCAGCAGCCCGAAGGCGAGCGGACCATGGTCCTGCCGGCCGTGGCGGAGTTCACCCGCGTCTGCGCCTACGACCGGCCAGGGACGATGGGGGACGTCAACCCCTCCCTCGACCCGTACGGTCCGCTCTTCTACCCCAGTCGCAGTGACCCGGTGCCCCAGCCGCGCACGGCGCAAGACATGGCTGACGACCTGCACGCGCTCGTGGACGCGGCGGCGATCCCCGGACCCTATGTCCTGGTTGCCCACTCGGCGGGCGGTCTGGTAGCGCGACTGTACGCCAGCGAGTACCCGAACGAGGTGGTGGGCATGGTGCTGCTGGACTCCACCCACGAGGATGTCTGGCTCCGTTTCCAGGAGGCACTAACCCCGGAACAATGGGAGGTGTTCGAAGCGATCACCGTCACCAACCAGGACCTCCTCGATGCCTATCCGGAGGCGGAGCGGTGGCACACCGCCCCGCTTGCCGACGAGGCCACCTCCGCCCAAGTACGCCAGGCGCGCAAGGAGGCCCCGCTGCACCCGATGCCGCTGGTCGTGTTGATGCATGGCATCCCCTTTGGCGACCCGTTTCCGGCTGGCCGGCTGCCAAGATGGAAGCCATCATGCACGACTTGCAGGAGGATTTGGCCACCCTCGTCCCCAATGCCCACTTTGCCATTGCCACCGAGAGCGGGCACGACATCCACCAGGATCAGCCGGAGCTGGTGATCGAAGCGATCCGGCAGGTGGTCGCGGGCATGCGCAACCCGGATACCTGGTACGACCTGTCCTCCTGTTGCGGGAGATAAATTGCGTGACGTTGCCTAGATGAAAGGAGCTTTTCCATGCGCCTCATCCCCGTCATTGCGCTGCTGATCCTGCTGCTGTCATTGCCGCTGCCGGTCTTGGCCCAGTCCGCCACGCCAGAGGTGGCGTCAGTCGTCCCGGCAAGTGGTGACTTCGCCGGGTTGGTCGACATCGGTGGCCGCAATCTCTATCTGGAGTGCCACGGCGAAGGCAGCCCCACCGTGATCCTGGTGGCGGGGTATCGCGCCTCCGGCCGCTACTGGACCGACGATCTGCTCCATCCCGATGACTCGCGCCAGATGGTACTGCCTGGAGTGGCGAAGGCTACCCGCGTCTGCACGTACGATCGCCCCGGGACCTATGCGGAGATTACCGAGGAAATTATCCCCAGCCGTAGTGACGCGATCACGCAGCCCCGCACCTCCATGGAGGTCGTAGAGGAACTCCATGCGCTGCTCCAGGCAGCGGAAGTTCCCGGCCCGTACCTTCTGGTGGGCCATTCCCTGGGCGGGTTCTTCGCGCGGCTCTACGCCGCCACCTACCCCGATGAGGTCGTGGGCCTCGTGCTGGTCGATGCGTTCTCCGAGCGGCTGGAGACGCTCTTGCCGCCGGAGAAGTACGAGGCCCTGAAGCGGCTCAACCAGGGAGGTGGCACGGACACCGTCTTCCAGATCGGATGGCTACGGCGACGTCGAGACGCTGCCCTGGGGTGGGGACAACGACGTCATGCGTGAGGCGACCGCGGCCTCACCACTTCAGCCGATGCCCTTAGCCGTCCTGGCCCACGGCAAGCCGTTCCCCCAGTCGGCGGAGGCGCCGGGATTCGCGTCCGGGGAGCTGGAAGGGTTCTTTCGGCGCGGGGAACGCGGACCTGGCCACACTGGTCCCGAATGCGCGTTTCTTGGTGGCCACCGAGAGCGGGCATGACATTCACCAGGATCAACCCGAGTTGGTGACAGAGGCGATCCGGCAGGTGCTCGAGGGCGTGCGCAACCCTGATACCTGGTACGACATGCGTTCCTGCTGCACGGAATGACCGCCGCTTCGGCGGCGGAATCACCAAACACCGACGGCCGCGCGCTCGTCTCGGAGTGACCATGATGATTTCTCGACTCCTGCCATTCCTCGCCGCAAGCCTGCTGGGCAGCGCCATCGCCACGCTCCCCGGGAGCGGATGGGCCCAGGACGCGACTCCGGTCACCTCGCCCGCGGCGGGCGAGAAGACGACGGCGATCGTGGTCTCGGCAACGAACGATCCCCTCCGCGTGTCCGGGAGTGACGGGCTCGACCACCTGGAGTACGACCTGTTGGTGACCAACGGGTTCGCCGCGCCGGTCACCCTGACGTCGATCGCGGTGGCCGACCCGGGTGGCGAGACACTGCTGCGTCTTGAAGGCGACGCGTTGGTCACGGCAACCCAACCGCTCCTCGGCAGGACGCCGATGGCGGAGATTCCCGCCTCCGGCGCAGTGGCCGTGGTCATGGACGTCACCGTCCCACCCGATCGCGCGGTGGAACGCGTAAGCCACAGCATCACCTATGAGGTTGCCCCCGATGCCCCGGTGCGGTCGCTGATCGGCAGCTTTGCGGTTGACGGCCCCGAACTGAATGTCGATCCCCGCCCGACCACGATCATCGCCCCACCGTTGCGCGGCGACGGCTGGATGGCCAACAACGGCTGTTGCGCGGCGGCGTCGGTCCACCGCTCGGTCCGCGTCCCGATCGGCGGCACGCGGATCGGCAAGCAGGAGATCTTTGCCATCGACTTTGCAAAGCTGCGTGACGGCCAGGCATTTACCGGCGACGGCGCCCGGCCCGAGGACTGGTACGGCTTCGGCGCTGAAGTCCTGGCGGTGGCCGACGGCACGGTCGTTGCCATCCAGGAGGGGTATCCGGAGGAGATTCCGCTGCAGCCGGTCACGGGCGTCACCAGGCCCGAGGACTATAGCGGCAACGCTATCTCCCTCGAGATCGCCCCCGGGGTCTACGCCTACTACGCGCATCTTGAGCCGGGCAGTGTCACGGTGAAGGCAGGCGACCGCGTGACCAGCGGCCAACTCCTGGGGCTACTCGGCAACACCGGTAATTCGTCCGGCCCCCATCTGCACTTCGGGTTGATCGATGACCCCGACCCGCTGATCGGCGAGAGCCTGCCGATGGCCTTCGACGACTGGACCTTGCAGGGCACCTTCGACATGGCGGCATATGAGGCAGCCGACGGCGGGGATGCGGGCGCGGCGCTGATCCCACTTGCTGCACCCGAACCACAGACCGGCACGCTCCAGCTCTACCTCGACATCGCCGACTTCGGCTGAGCGCTTCCCGGCCGGTGCCCATGCAGCCAAAGGGAGGGTGCCCACGTCCGTCATGTTGTTTCTGCTGGTCTGGCATCAGCAACCGGCCAGCGACGGCTGTAACCGGTTCGGAGCGGGCGGCGGCCAAGGCTTCCCCCATGCGTCCGATGCCTTTGGTCGTCCTCACCCATGGCCGCCCCTGGGACTGGCCGTCCGGCTACCCTGCAGAGGCCCTGAAGGCTCTCTGGCTCCCGTTGCAGAGGACTTGGCTGCGTTGGTCCCCGATGCCCGCCTCGTCGTCGCCGCACAAAGCGAGCACTTCATCCCCGGCGACCAGCCGGAACTGATGATCGTGGTGATCCGGCTGGTCGACGAGGCGGTGTGCAACCCGAGCAGGCAGCTCTCCCTGATGGCGTCACCGGTCCCGTAGCCGACCCGGCCGAGATCGATCGCGCCTCCGACCCACCGGTTGTCACCAGGAGCTGGCGCGAGGGGCACTCCCGATTCGAATGCTCAGCTGCTGGCCCACCCGTCGCGCCGACCGCGGATCACGGGCGCAGGAGAGTCACCGCACTGTTGGCTGGAGGAGGTCAGCGGGTACTCCTCAGTCGCATTGTGCTGCACATTGCCTGTACCAGGCATGACGGCACCCTGATGTCAAGCACGGCGTTGCGAGGTCGACCGCGGTGGCCTCCTCAGTCCTCTCCTGAAAAGCTGTGGGTGATCATGGAGTGGGATCGCATCGCGATGTCGCTTCTGCTCCCCGAGGAGTACTGAGCACGCGAGGCATGGGGAGACGCTCGCCGCGGGCTTGGTGAATCCGCTCGGATCCAAGATCGGATGCGGACGCCCGTTTCTCGCGCTTCCCCCACACCACGCGCTACCACCTCCCGCAACGCACCGCGATCCATCGGTGCCAGTCCCTGCACAAGATGACCCAAGCGCCATCGCCGGGCGCGCCATCAGCCCGGGCGCTTAAGGGCACGTCCCGACCGAGGGGCACGACTTACTCGTGTCGCAGCAGCATGCTCCGAAGAAGGTGAAGTTCTCTCTGACACAGGCCACACCCGGCGGGATGCAGCACTCGCCGCCGAGGCAACTGTCCCGACCAAAAGGTTCATTCTGAACACGCGTATGTGTGTATGTGCTGTATGTGCAGGAAATGCCGTTCCCGCAGATTCCGCCAAAAGCGCCCTAGCCGCAACGGCCACCGGCGCAACTGATGTTCTCCGCACACGCCCGGCCGCAGCCGCTGCAGTTCTTTGGATCGACGCTGATATCGACGCACACGTCGCTGCAACACCGCTCCCCCGTGCCACAGCAGCGCAGGTTAGCACCCAAGCCACAGGTGTTCGCGTTCGCGCAGCACGCCCCGGCAACCACCGTGAACCCGCTCTCGCAGGCGGTGGCCACACAGGTACTCGCGCGACACGCCACCGCCGTGGCGTGTCGCACGGTGCTCGGCTCGCATCGCCGGTTGCAGCCGCCATAGTGCTGCGAGTCGCTCCTGGTGTCGGTGCAGCGCGCAATCCGTCCAGTGCCAGAGCAGCAGTCCGGGGTCGCGCCGGTCCAGGACTCGCCGCACTTGCCGCAATGCTGGCGATCAATGAGCAGGTCGACGCAGCTTCCACCACAGCACGCCGGTGACCCTCGCGTCCCGTCGAGGGGGGATGTGCGTAAGGCTGATGGATAAGAAGCTTCTGCGGACCGCAGTCTGACGTACCGACCAGATGCACCGCTATTACTGGTGCCGGCCGCAGTACCTCCTTGCGCCGCTCTCGCGGGGGAGCACGTAGGTCAAGCGCCGCACCGATGTCGCTGGTATCCTGTCCCACACCCCAGGAATAGTGCGGCTGACGCGGATGCAGCTTACCAGGCAAGACGGCGACTAGCAGATTGGCAAGCAGTACATCAGCGCGGTGTCACCGGCATCCTTTCCCCTGATCCTGACGGCGTCCGCGGCACTGGAGGCTCACGAGCCGGGACCGAGCGGCGGGCCATTCCGGTATTCCGTGAACGGAGAACGACGATGCTGACGACGCGCTTTACCGAACTGGTCGGCTGCACAGTACCGATCCAGCAAGCCCCGATCGGCGGGTGTGCCAGTCCCCGCTTGGCCGCGGCCGTGGCCGAAGCCGGGGGGCTGGGGATGGTGTCGATGACGGGTGACCCGCCGGACCTCATCACTGTCCAACTCGACCAGGCACGCCGAATGAGTGCCGGCGCGATCGGTGCCCATTTCTTCATGCTGATGGTCGATCCGGCCTCAGCCCCGGAGTCCGTCGCCGCCGCGGCGGAGCGAGCGCGGGTTGTCGACTTCTTTTACGCCGACCCTGACCGGACGCTGGTCGAGGTGGCTCACGCCGGCGGCGCGTTGGTCAGCTGGCAGGTGGGCTCCGCGGAGGAAGCGCGTGCCGCTGTCGATGCCGGCTGCGACTTCATCATTGCCCAGGGAATAGAGGCCGGCGGCCACGGACGGGGCCGGGTCGGTCTGTTGGCCCTGCTCGATGCCGTTCTCTCCGCCGTCGACGTGCCGGTGCTCGCAGCCGGCGGGATCGGCAGCGGCCGGGCGATGGCCGCGGTGCTCGCTGCCGGTGCCGACGGGGTGCGGATCGGCACACGCTTCGTCGCTGCGGAGGAGGCGGAGGCCCATCCTCGCTACGTCGAGGCCCTGATCGCCGCCCAGCCCACGGACACCGTCCGCGGCGACACCTTCGCCCTCGACTACCCGGGCGCTCCCCACCGCGCGCTGCGCTCCTCCGTCGCGGCTGCCGAAGCGTTCCAGGGCGACGTCGTCGGCGAGTTCGTCGATCCCACCTCCGGCGACCGGGTACCCGTGCGGCGGTTCCAGAAGCTAACAGTCACCCGGCATGTGACTGGCGCCATCGAGGCGATGCCGCAGTGGGCCGGCGAGTCGGTCGGCGGCGTCACACGCGTGCAGCCGGCGGCCGAGATCGTGCGCGAGCTGGCCGGAGAGGCCGAGCAACTCCTACGTCGCTGGGGCCCCGACGACGGTCCATCGGCCAACTCGTGAAGGCAGGAAACAGAAGCGAGGAGCGGAGCGCCAGCTCCCTCCGCACAATAGCGGGGGAGGTCTGCGGCGCCACAAGCTTCACCCTCCTCCAAAGCCCTCTCCCGGGCCACAGCGCCAAAGCCCCTCTCCCTGGGGCAGGGAGAGGGGGTGGGTGAGCGTCGTTCGGGGTGAGAGTTTTCGATCTACTATCCGGCCTTCTTCTTCGTCTTCTTTTTCGGCAGCGGCACCAACTCGGTCGTTCGCGTGATGACCTCCTGTAACCACGCGCTGTCGTCCAGGTGATCGCCGGAGACCGCGTAGTGATCCTTCGCGCCGGGATAGGGTGGGGCCAGGTCTGCGTCGGTGAAGTACCGGTCCGAGATCGCCGTCGGTTTGACGAAGAGCGTGTCGTCGCAGATCAGCGCGACGAATTTCTCATCGCAATAGAGACCGTACTCACCGAACATGGCCCGCGCACGCACCGGCAACGGCGCGAGCTGATCGAGGATGTAGTCGACGGTTGCTTTACTGGTCGCCATCACTGTTCCCTATGCCGGCGGACCGCCCGCGTCTTGGCCGGTCCTGTCGCCGATTGAAACGCCCTGATCGTCGAAATCCTCAAATCAGTGTGCTAGACGCGTGTGCGATGTCGGAGAGATCCGCGTCCATACATGCATACGTTTTACGCATCAAGGTGCCCGCAAAGCTCACGCGGGCGACCCCAAGTTGCGCCAGGCGTGGGAGGGGCGGAGCTCCGGCGCCCAGGATATTCACCGGTCCATTGACCCGCGCGACGAAATTGGCGATCTGGGTCTCGGCAGCGATACTGACGGGGAAGACGCAATCAGCCCCTGCCTCGAGATAGCGGCCAGCCCGATGCACCGCCTCGTCGAAGAGCGCGGCCTCGTCTCCCGTCTGACGCATTACGTCCAGGCGGGCGTTGAGCACGATGTCGACACCTCGCTCCGCTGCAGCTTCCTTCATAGCCCGAAGCCAGTCAGCGTGCGGCTCGACCGGAACGAGCCCGCTGCCGGTATCATGATCGGCATCCTCGACGTTGCATCCGACGGCTCCAGCGTCAAGGAGGCGGGCGACGAACTCCGCCGGGCAAAGGTGGTAGCCAGCCTCCATGTCCGCGGTAACCGGGATCGTGACGTTTCGGGCAATTCGGGCGACCGCGCCGAATGCCTCGTCCACCGGCATCGAGTTGTTGTCCGCGTAGCCAAGGCTCGCGGCGATCGCTCCGCTTGATGTCGCGACCACTGGGAAGCCCGCCTTCTCTACCAGCCGTGCGCTCGCGACATCCCAGGCGTTCGGCAAGACTAGTGGTCGAGTTTCATGGTGCAGACGTCGCAGCAATGCTGCTTTATCGGCAAGATTCGTGTTCACGGTTGTCTCCTCACCCATACCTCGGTCTCACTGATTCGGTTCCACACATCGGATCTCTTGCCTGGTCTCCGGGTGGGACAGTAGTCAACGGTCAGTCGGGATTCTTCGCTCCGCAATCAGGTCGAGTTCATATTCGTCGTGGCGGCGTTGACCATCTCACGCGGGCCGGGCTGCTGCGCGCCAGGGACGCGCCGACCCAGCGGTGCGGCCGACGACCGCGGGCAATCCGGCGCTCCTGGCGCGGCGGATCTGACCCACCGGTGTGCCCGCCCGGTGTCACACCACACTCAGGACCCCGCGCTCTCCTGGTGCGAGAGCGCCACTGGAAGCGCACCGGGTTGCTCCGGTTAGCGCGAGAAGCGCCAGCGGGTGGCGCCTTCGCCGGCTTGGCCGATCGCCGTGTGGAAGACAAAGCGATAGAGCTGCCACGGCGGCCCGCCTTCCTGAGGCCCGAACGGGGCCGTGAAGCCGCCGGCGGTGAGCTCGACCGGCCAGCCGGATTGCCGGATCAAGGCGCCCACGGCGTCGAGAAGCGCCGGATCGTCGACCGGGGCCGCTTCTCCATCAAGCACCACGTCCAGTCCGTCCAGACGCATGGTGAGGGTGGAGGCCGGGTTGGCCGCCAGGTTGCGCGATTTGCGGGTGCCCGCGCCGCTCAGGAAGTAGATGTCGCCGTCGTACCAGCGGGCGCCGACCCGAGTGGCGTGCGGGCGACCGTCGGGGCGGATGGTGACGAGGTAGCTGGGGATGTGGCCGCCCGGGGTGTCCGGCGGCGGCGGAGCGGCGAGCAGGTCGCGCGGCTGGTTCCACTCCATCGCGGCTTGGTCGGCGGAGCCGAGGAACGTCGTTTCGACCGGTGCATGATCGGTCATCGGGTGACCTCCTGGTCTTGGTTGCGCCCGGCGCGGGCCGAGTGTGCGGTTGGCAGTTCGTGATTGGCCGTCGGGAACGGCGGGCGCGCGGCGCGCGGGTCGCCGGCGCCGAAGATGAGCGCGGTCTTTCCATTCAAGAGCACGGCATCCTCCGATTTCGCTCCAACTAGCAGATTTCGTAGATCAGGCTTACTCGCCCACCTTGAAGCGGCTGAACCTTCCGTAATTCAAGCCCCCGACGACGTTCTGTCGTCGCAAAGAGCGCCTTCCCTTCACCGGCGACGAGCGGATAGACAATGAGTCGGAGTTCATCCACCAGCCCGGCATCGATAAGGCCCGCCGTAGTTCGAGCGCCCCCAACGAGATAAATGTCCTTGCCGGGGCGCTCCTTAAGGGAAGCAATGTCTTCGAGTCCCCGGACGAAGCTGGTGTTCGGCCAGAGAGCCGAAGTCAGGGTGCTCGAAAGCACGTAATGCGGGGTCCGCGCGGCGAAGCCGGCGTATTCGACCTCTGCCGGCGTCGGCTGATTGCCATTGATCCAGACGGGCTTGTCCGGCTCATTCTGGATCGCGGTCCAATATTCCTCGTAGCCAGGGTACATACCTGCCCCCAGCAAGCACGCATCCACCTGCGACATCAGGCCGTAGTCGTCCGACCATGCTTCTACCCAATCCGCAGTACCCTCGGTCCCCTCCATCTTTCCATCAATGGAAATCTTCATTCCAGCGATCAACTTGCGCATAGAGCCTCCGAGTTCGCTTGCATCATGCAAGCAGGTTACTAGGTTGCATGATGCAAGTCAAGAGGTTATTATGTCAGGATGCTTGGACGCCTCTACGAGAATCAGGATTGTTCTGCCGCCCGGACACTGGAGCTGGTCGGGGAACGCTGGTCGCTCCTGATCCTGCGCGACGCGATGTTCCGCAAGTTCACGCGCTTCTCGCAGTTCCAGAAGAGCCTCGGACTCGCCACGAATATCCTTGCCAAGCGCCTGGAGGGCTTCGTTGCCGCCGGCCTCATGGAGCGTCGGCAGTCGGGGATTTCCGGCGAGCAGGCGGAATATCTGCTCACCCAAAAGGGACTGGAACTGAAGCCGGTCCTCATCGCGTTGACCGAGTGGGGCGATAAATGGGTGCAGCCCGGCCCCGTCGTGTTTCAGAACGAGTCCGACGGTGAGCCGGTCGAGCTTCTCCTGCGGCGCGCCGGCGACGACATCGAGGTCTCCATTGCCGACGTCGTCGCCCGGCGGCGCTGAACCGACCTTCCCAGACGCATCGACGAGATAGTCGCTTCCACCCGGACGTTGGGGCGTTCATGGCAAATTGGAGGGGTGGCATTCTGCGGCAATGGCCGCCGGAACCTATCCGGCTCTGGCGACGGCAATTTTGACCCGAATAGGACGGACGTGCGGTGATACCGGCGAGTTAGGCGAAGCGCTTGGCGCCGGCCACGCAGAGGACGACGACGCCCGTGGACGCGATCATGGTCCACGCGACGGGCTCATGGAGCAGCAGGGCCGCCAGCGTCAGCCCGAAGAAGGGCTGCAAGAGCTGCAACTGGCCAACGCCGGCGATGCCACCGAGGGCCAGGCCGCGATACCAGAAAAGGAACCCGATCAGCATGCTGAAGATCGACACATAGGCCAGGCTGATCCACGCGGGCGCACCAACGCCGCTCCAGCTTGCTGGCAGCGTGAACAGCGCAATCACCGCCATCATTGGCAGCGACAGCAGCAGGGCCCAGGAAATAACCTGCCAGCCGCCGAGCCGGCGTGAGAGGGTCGCGCCTTCGGCGTAGCCGAGTCCGCAGAGCACGATGGCGGCAACCATCAGAAGATCGCCCACGGCCGATCCACCGTCGCTTCTCAAACGTGCAAAGCCAGCGACAGTCGCGGCGCCAAGGATTGAGAACAGCCAGAATGCCAGCTTCGGCCGCTCGCCACCGCGCAGGACTCCGAAGATCGCGGTGGCGAGCGGTAGCAGGCCGATGAAGACGATCGAGTGCGCCGCGGTGATGTGCTGGAGCGCGAGCGCCGTCAGCAGCGGAAAGCCGACGACCACACCGAGCGCCACAATGGCGAGCGGGAATATGTCGCCGCGCGCCGGCTTGACTTGCTGAAGCATGAGGAGGAAGGCCACTCCAAGGAGCGCCGCAATCACGGCGCGCACCGCCGTGAGAAACAGGGGCGAGAAATCTGAGACAGCGACGCGCGTCGCCGGCAGCGACCCGCTGAAGATCATGACGCCCAGGAGACCGCTGCCCCAGCCGGCGGTTGTCCGTTCCATCTGCCCTCGCTTCCTACAAGCTGACACATTAGCGGTCTGAGGCATGCTAGAACAGAGACAGTGGCGTACAGTTTCCGGAAACTGTATTGCAAACATTGGCCATACAGTTTTCGGAAGGTGCGGATGACGGCAAAAGAAGTGACGCGGACGGAAGCGCTGATGAACGCCGTCCGCACAAAAATTGCCAGCCGAGCGCTCGTTCCTGGGGATCGGTTGCCGTCCGTACGTCGCTTCGCCGAAACCATGGGCGTCTCACCCTCCACCGTGGTCGAGGCCTACGATCGTCTGGCCGCCGAAGGCGTCATTCGCGCGCGGCGGGGCTCCGGCTTCTACGTGACCGGCACGAATCTGCCGCCGATGGCTCTTGCGGAGATGGGGGCGCCGCGTGACCGCGCCGTCGATCCCTTCTGGGTTTCCAGACAGTCCCTCGACGCCGATCCATCGGTCTTGAAGCCGGGCTGTGGCTGGCTGCCGGCCGACTGGATGCCGAATGCTGCCCTTCGGCGGGCCATCCGCGCGCTTGCGCGTGCCGAGGATTCAGTACTGTCCGACTACGGAAGCACGCGCGGATCGCTGGCCTTGCGCCGACTGTTGTTGCGGCGCTTCGCCGAGGAAGGTATCGATGCGACCCCAGACCGGCTCATCCTGACGAACTCGGGGACGCAGGCGATCGACTTGATCTGTCGCCTCCTATTGCGCCCGGGCGACACCGTGTTGGTTGACGATCCCTGCTACTTCAATTTCCAGGCCCTGCTGCGAGCCCATCAGGTCAAGATCATCGGGGTTCCCTATACCCCCACGGGGCCGGACATCTCGACGTTTGAGGGCGCTCTGATCGCGCAGATGCCTCGCCTCTACATCACGAATTCGGCCCTCCATAATCCAACGGGCGCCAGCCTCTCGCCCCAGACCGCATATCGGTTGCTGAGCGCGGCGTCCGCGCACGATCTGACGATCGTCGAAGACGACATCTTCGCGGATTTTGAGCCCACGCCGTCGCCGCGCCTCGCCGTGCTTGACGGGCTCGATCGTGTCATCCGGATCGGGAGTTTCTCCAAGACGCTCTCGGCCTCTGTGCGCTGCGGCTATATCGCGGGCCGGGCGGACTGGATCGAGGGGCTTGTCGATCTCCAGGTCGCCACGAGCTTCGGCGGCCCCAGTCCGGTCGCGACTGAACTGATCGCCAGCGTTCTGGCGAGCGGCAGCTACCGCAAGCATATGGTCGAGATACGTCAACGTCTCACGCGAGCCCGAAACGTGGCGGTAGATCGACTCGCGCCGCTCGGTATTGCGCCATGGATCATTCCGCGTGGCGGGTTCTTTCTCTGGTGCCGCTTGCCCGATGGCCACGATTCCACCATGATCGCGCGGCGGTGCATGGAGGAGGATGTCGTTCTCGCGCCAGGAAACGTCTTTAGCATCTCCCAGTCCGCCGCCTCCTTCCTCCGGTTCAATGTCGCCCAAATGACCGATGAACGGTCCTTGGAAGTCCTGCGCCAAGCCATGGACGTCTGTAATCCGCGATGAAGCGGCGGGGGCGATCACCGGCATGAACACCAGCGCGACAGCATCTTCGACAATCGTCAGGTGGATGGCACGGCTCCCCTGCGGATCACGGTCTTCGGCAGTGATCGTCACGACCCAGGCTGAGGGCTACTCCTTCCTGCTCATCATCACCGCCCTGTGCTTCGTCACGACCCAGGCTGCGCGCCACTACTTCCTGCCCATCATCACTGCCCTGTGCTTCATCGCCGGCCTAACCTGAGCACCTCGGGCACGATCGTCGAGCGCCCTTCTCGGTTCCAAGAACCAGCTTCATACCTCTCCTGTAGCCGTGGCGAGCGGCTTGAGCGCCGCCCACTTTTTCTTCTGCTCCACGGTGCATTGCAGGCGCTATTTCGTGTGACGAAAGGTGCGCCAGGCCGAAACGAGCAGGATGATGCCGAGTCCAACCTTGAGGGCGGCTGTTGGGATCGACGCCGCCAGGGGCAAAGAGCTTGGCGTCTAACTCGATTCGGTCGCCGCGCTTGTCTCCCAAGGTCGAGGCACCGGCCAAGGACGCACATCTGGTTCGTGACGGTGCACGTCGACTCAGCTGAGGGCTCAGCGGCGGACGCGATAGCGAAGGTGGGTGACGCCACCCTCACCTTCGAGAACTCTGATCCGCTCCAACTCGCGCTGTTCGATGCCGAGGTGCTCAAACAACCGCCGTCCATCGCCCAACAGGACCGGGATCAGGTGGATCTCGAGCTCGTCGAGGAGCCCGGCGGTGAGGGCGCGCTGCGCGATGCTCGCCCCATGGACCAGCACGTTCTTGTCGCCGGCAGCGTGCTTGGCATCTCGCACAGCGGCCTCGAGGCTGCTCACATAGTGCACGGCAGGCCATTCGGCCGCCCAGGCGGGTACCGGGTTGCGGCTGAGGATGTAAATGGGCACACCGTCGTGATGGTTCCCTCCCCAGCCGCCTGCGGGCTCGAAGGTCCCGCGTCCGGCGACAATGGCCCCGGTGGACATGAACTCGTCGTAGATCTGGCGGTTCACGCCTCGCAGCCGCCCAACGGCTGCCTCAAAGTCGTCGTCGTCCTCGGCGCCCGGAAATACCCACTCGTGCAGCCGGTGCCCCCCGTCGCCAAGACCGTTGTCCGGGCTTTCGTTGGGTCCCGCGATGAATCCGTCGAGGGACATTGACATGTACAGCACGGTCGAGGACATCGATTTCACTCCTTGTGTTTGTTCGAGCGTCAGGGTTTGCCGGCGCTTACCTCCACGACGAACAGCCGGCTCGGATTTCGACACTGTCGCAACCCTTCCTCGATGACTGCTTCGGATTGAGGCCATGGAGGCGTGTCCCCGGTACCTGTGTGCGCAATCTCAGCGATGACTGCTTCGGATTGAGGCGATGGAGGCGGTCCCCGGCGCCTGTGTGGGAAGCACGCCAAGCAGATTCCGCTGCTGCCGGTGCCCCAGGCGGCCGTCCCGCTCCATTTTCAAAGCAGGCAAGGGCGTTTCTCAGACAGGTGCAGAACCTGGTCCGTCGGCGCCGGATCCCCAGAGGCGCGTAGAGCCGCTCGCAAAGTACCGGCAGCTTCGTACTCATGATTGTGCTGCACGGCGTCACCGCCCTCAGGCAAGGACGTCGTCGAGCCAGTCGAAGGCGCGCTGGTGGAAGAGGGTATGGGCACCGACGTGGCAATGCTCACCGGCGCCTTCCTCGGCGGTGAAGCGCACGAGCGTCTTCGGGCAGGTCAGTGCGGCAAAGAGTTGTTCCGGCTGCCCTTGCCAGAACGGGTCGGCATCGGCCTCGCAGACCAGGGTTGGACAGCGAATGCACTCGGCAACGCCGCGCAGGTGGTAGTCCCGCCCAGCCGCAATGAGTTCTCCGGGCGACTCCACGCCGAAGGCCCACATACCCTGGGTAAACGCCCAGCGAGCCCCAAGGCTTGCGGTCATCAATTGCTCGAAGTGGGCATCGAGCGCCCGGGGGTCATGGACGAGCAGACCTTCTGCTTCCGCCGTCGCACCTGGCGGAAGCATCGGACGCGCGGCGGCAAAGTTGTCGTAGACCCCGTCCCAGGCAATCAGAGCGGCGAGCCGGGGTTCGAAAGCGGCGGCCCGGGGGGCAAGGAGACCCCCGAGGCTCCAGCCCAGAAGAGCGATGCGGTCGGGGTCCACGCCTGGAAGACCCAACGCGACATCGACCACAGGGGTGACGACGGCCTCCCAATCGGGGCGGAAGGGCAATCCCTGCTCACGGATGGCGCGGCCCTGCCCGGGACCGGTGAAGGTCAGGCAATGGTAGCCACGGGCAACGGCGGCCGCGGCCGCGGCGGGGTACAGCTCCTCCAGCGTCGAGTCGAGTCCACCGTGGAAGATCAGGATCGGGTGCAGCCGCGGGCTCTCGTCCGGTCGGTAGAGATAGCCAGAGAGAGTCGTGCCCTCGTAGGGGATCTCCACCGCTTCGGCCGGGTGGGGCAGCAAGGGCACCGCGGCGGCGAAGGCGTCGCGGCTCGCCCGCCAGGTGGCGAGCCCGCGTGGATCGGCGGGGTCTTCGTGCAGAAAGAACTCGGCGGCGCGGTAATAGTTCGAGGCCCGGAGAAATCCACTCCGGGCACTCACATCATGACCACCGGCAGCAGATGTTTCGGCCGCCCGACAAGACGCGATCGGCGAGGGCCAGCCATTCCCGGTGCCAGGACTCGACGTCGCCGTCGACCATCCGCCCCGCGGCCGCAAGACACTCGCCGATGTCAGCGGCGCCGGCGACGGCGTGACCCATCGTGCGCAGCAACTCGAACTCGAACGTTTCGTCGGAAAAGACCATGGTCACGCCGACCCTCCCTTCATGCTTTATCGCAGAATATTCTGCGTTAGTTGCAGGAAGTCTAGCGCGTGGATCGCCAAAACGCAACGCATCTGCGTTAGCATACGTGTGTCGAGACTGGAGGAGACTGTGAAGCGAGAATGGGGCAAACCCTAGGACGGCGAGCCAAGTGATGACTGCCGATAGCTCGTTGCAATCATCCGTCCGCCCGCGCCCCGGCGGGCGGAGCGCCCGGGTACGGAGCGCCGTACTCGATGCAACGCTTGCGTTATTGCGTGAGGGGGCTACCGCGTTCAGCGTCCCGCAGGTTGCGGCGCGGGCGGGGGTCCATGACGCGACGATCTACCGACGTTGGGGATCCCGCGACGCCCTCGTCGTCGACGCGATTCGGTCCCACCTTGGCGAAGCCGTTCCTGTACCCGACACCGGTTCGTTGCACGGTGATCTCAGCACGTTCCTCGAGCGGAGCGTGGCGTTCCTGTCGTCACCGCTTGGGGCGCAACTCGTCCGGGCGACGATCGGGTCGGAGGCGCCGACCGTGGGAGATCCGCGAGTCGCGTACTGGCCGGTTCGCCTCGAGCAGATCGGGGCCATGGTCGAGCGCGCGGTCACCCGAGGAGAGTTGCCGCGCATCAGGATGGCCGAGGCGACGTTCGCCGCGGAAATGCTTCTGGCGCCGTTGTACTTCCGGCTCCTTGCCTCGGGGGGGCCGCTCGATCAAGAGCTTGCGCCGCGGGTGGCTGACTTCGTGGTCCGGGCCCTCGTGGCCGGCGACGGTGGGGAGCAGGGACATGGGCTTCCCGGCACCTGAGTCACACCATGCGGCAGAATGGAGACGCCGACGAGGCGCTGAGGCGATTGGATTCCTTCCGAGTCTCAAACCTGACCGGCTTCCTCGATCACTTCCTCGATCGTCCAGACGAGGTCGGGAAAGGCCTTGCGGGAGGCCGTCACGTTACGTTTGATCGCCGCTGGTCCGTGACCGACCTCGGGCCATTGGCCGCCACATTGCGAACCTGCTATCACCGGCAATATCTGCATCACTAACGGTATGCATCCTGCACGGTCGTCTTGACGCCTTGGAGCAGCCGGTCTATCGTGGCCCCTCGTGCGCGGTTGAGAAACACTTCCCGGTCCGCGCAGCCCGCGATGGCGGGGATCCCGGCAGTGACGCCGGAGTGAAGGAGCGTGGCGATGGCCGCCATTCCCGGTATCGGGCAGCGGGCGGGAACCGTCGACGCCGTACCGCGTCGGCCGCCCATCCACCGTGTCCTTGGCCGCGATTGGAAGATCGCCTGGCTTTTCCTCCTGCCCCTGGTGCTGGTCCTCATCGGTCTCGTCGCCTACCCCTTCGTCGCCGGGATCATCCTCAGCTTTCAGCACAAGGTCGTCGGCCAGGAACCGACCTGGGTTGGACTGCGCAACTACCGGGAGCTGCTCGTCGGCGAGCAGTACTCCGGCACCTTCTGGAACTCGGTCCGTGTCTCCATCATCTACACCGGCGCCGCTGTCGGGGTAAAACTCGTGCTCGGCATGTGCATGGCGCTGCTGCTCAACGAGAAGTTTCGCGGCCAAACCCTGATGCGGGCGGTGCTCTTTCTCCCCTGGGCGGTGCCGACCATCATCGTCGCCCTCACCTGGCGCTGGATCTACGACGGTAGCCCCGCCGGCCTCATCAACTACATCCGCATCGAGTTCTTCGAGGCCCAGACGCTCATCCAGTTCCTCGCCGATCCCAACCTCGCCCTCTGGTCGGTCATCGCCGTCGCCATCTGGCAGGGCACGCCCTTCTACACGATGATGTTCCTGGCCGCGATGCAGGCCATCCCCAACGAGCAATACGAGGCGGCGTCGCTCGATGGCGCCAACGTCTTCCGCCGTTTCTCCGATATCACCCTCCCCAGCCTCGTGCCAGCGATCACCATTACCGCGCTCCTCTCGACCATCTGGACCGCCAACAGCATCAATTTCATCTTCGCCCTCACCCGCGGCGGCCCGGTCAACGCCACCATGACCTTCCCCATGCTCGCCTACGAGGTCGGCATCGCCGGGGCCCGCCAACTCGGTCTCGCCGCCGCCGTCTCCGTCCTCTTCTTCCCACTTTTCATCATCGCCATCTACATCCTTACCAAGCGCATGCTCTCGACCGAGGGGAGGGTATGAACGTGGGTGAAGGGGGGCATCGATGAGAACGTGGTTGCGGCGTAAGGGCATCCGCAATATCGTCCTCTTCCTCGGGCTGGCCTTCTTCGCCGTCTGGACCCTCTTCCCCTTCCTCTGGATCATCTCGACTTCGATCAAACCTGACCGCGATCTCTACCGTAAAGTGAGCCTCATTCCGGCGACCATCACCAACGCCCACTACATCGAGGTCCTCTTCGAGACCCCCTTCCTGACCTACTTCAAGAACAGCTTCCTGGTCGCCACCGCGACGACGGCAATCGCCATGCTCATCGCCGTTCTCGCCGCCTACGCCATGACCCGCCTCTCATTTCGCGGCCGCACCTTCGTGGCCCGGGCCACCATCGTCACCTACCTCATCCCGGCGGCGCTCCTCTTCATTCCGCTTTTCCAGATCGCCCAGCAGCTCCCGTTCCAGGGGGATGCCGCCTCGCTCGTCATCATCTACCTGATCTTTGCCGTCCCCTTCTCCACCTGGCTCGCCATCTCCTACTTCAACACCATCCCTTCAGACCTGGAGGATGCGGCCCTGGTCGACGGTGCCACCCGCCTGCGCTCGCTGGCGACAATCTTCATCCCCCTCGCCTTGCCGGCCCTGGCGGTAATCACCCTCTTTACCTTCACCATCGCCTGGAACGAGTTCCTCTTCGCCCTCTTGCTGATCCAGCGCGACTCGCAGAAGACGGTGCCGATCGGGCTGGCGGAGTTCGTCGTTGGCGACGTATTTGCGTGGGGTCCCTTGATGGCCGGGTCGCTGATCGCGTCGCTGCCTCCGGTGCTCATCTATGTCGCCGCCCAGAAGTGGGTCGTCTCCGGTCTCGGCGGCGGGGCCGTCAAAGGATGAATCGAGGTTGCGCTGGGGTCTTTCGCGACCCCGCCCGCGCGGCACGAGAGATGGTTGGGGGTTTGTGTACGCCGAGGTCCATGGGCCTCGCGTTCCATACCGACAAGAGGTAGGTCGTAAAACCGCGGCGAATGTCTCGCCGCCGGATACGCACGATGAAGGGAGACCGCAGTGCCAGAGACCCGCTATCCGGATATCAGCCGCAGAACCCTCCTCAAGGGAACGGCCGCCCTATCGGCCGCAACCGCCTTCTCGCCGTTGGTCACCGGCCGGAGCGCCGCGCAAGACAACCGGCTCACGGTCTGGGGTGTCGTCTCGTTCACTGAGGAGGGGGATGCCCTGCTCGGTCAACAGATGCAGGAGTGGGGCGCGGAGAACGGCTTCGATGTCGAGTACGTCGCCTTGCCGGGCTCTGACTATGCCACCAGGGTGGCGACGGCCGTTGAAGCTGGCGATGTCCCCGACGTCGTGATGATGCTCCAGGACATCACCCTCTTCTACGCCGAGCAGGGCCGCCTGGTCGATCTGACCGATGTCTACAACGAGGTCAAAGATCTCGGCGGCGGCATGTACGAGACGCTGCTGCCCTGGGTCGAATCCGAGGGGGTGATCTACTCGATCCCGATGCAGTCGGATGTCAGCGTGATGTACGCCCGGCTCGACCTGATCGAGGAGGTCACCGGGGAGCGCGTGGCGCCGGCCACTCTCGACGAGCTGGAGCAACTCGCCACCGAGATCAACAACCCGCCACAGGTTTATGCCATCGGACTGACCGTCGGCCGCACACCGGATGCCCACGGCCAGATTGCCCAGATGATTCTCAATGAGGGCGGTACCCTCGTCGACGAGCAGGGGAATCCGGCCATCGACAATCCCGGCACTGTTGCCGCCCTGGAGCGGATGAAGCGCTGGTGGGACAACGGGTTGATCCCCGAGAACTCCGCCTCGTGGGACGACTCCGGTAACAACACCGCCTACAACTCCGGTCAGGCCGCCTTCGTCTTCAACCCGGCCTCGATCTTCGCCTATCTGGAGGCAAACGATCCGGAGCTGTTGGCCGAGACCACCCAGGCGCCGTTCCCGGCCGGACCGGCGGGGAACTTCCCGTCGGTCGGCACCTGGTCCTGGTCGATCTTCGAGGGCAGCCCCAACGTCGACGCTGCCAAGCAGATGATCACCGCCATCATGCAGCCGGAGCAGTTGCAAGCGGTGTACGAGGAGGTCGGTGGCCGTTGGTACCCGGTCTATCGCGACCTCGCCGACGCGCCGTTCTGGCAGGAGCGGCCCTTCTTCAACGACTTCCCGGAGATCATCGAGAACGCGCGCCCAATCTGGCATCCGGCCGAGGCTTCGCCGCTGCTGCTTTCCCAGTTGAGCGCCGTCTACCAGACGTTGATCCTGCCCGACATGCTGCAGCAGGTGCTGATCAACGACATGCCGCCGGCCGACGCCGCCGCCGAGGCCCAAACTCGCATGGAGCAGGCATTCCAGGAAGCGGCTGGCGGACAGGCGGCCGCAACCCCGACGGGGTAACGGGCTCCGGGTTCCCATGATGCCCGGTCGCGGCGCATTCGCCCTCAGGACTGTCCTCGGGCGGAGCGCCGCGACTGCAGAAGATTGGGGATTCGAGGAATGACCTGCCCGGCAGTAGGGGCGAGGCCTGCCTCGCCCGACGCCGATACTGGACCGCTTCGCGTTCGACAACCCCGTTCTCAGCCACATCACCGTTGGCCTGGGATACGACGCGACTGTTGCGGGCGCATTGTCCGTGATGCACGGCTGCGGTCAAGCCGAGGATGTGATCGTGGATACAAGGTATCAGTCGTCGCTGCCGGGAGTGCTCTCTAAAAGCCCCAGCACATCCCGGAACATCTCCCGGTAGTGCCGGTACCAGTCGGACTGGAAGCGCTCGTTGGGATCGAAACGCAGCTTCTCCCGCAGGAACTCGACAAACCGGGGGTGTGCGGCCTCCAATTGCGCCCGCGTCGCCCAGCGGTGGTACGTCAGGTAATAGCTGCCGCCGAAGGCCAGTGCACGGTCGATCAAACGGCGAAATGCGTTAACGGCGCGGTCGATCCCCTCTGGCGTATGGTCGACGTGCAGATTGAAGATGACGCAGGCCCACGGCTCCCGCGCCCAGGCGAGGACCGTCTCGTCGTCCCGCTCGATCAGCCGCACCGTCCCATAGATCACCGCTGTTCGATGCGCCCGGAAGTCCGATGCCGCCTCGGCCATGAACGCCGGGAGAGCGCTTCGCGGCACATACAACTCGGAGATCATCTCCGAGCCGGGTGACGAGGCTCCCAATCTCCCATCCAGCGCCAGGTGGTACCCATCGTGGTAGTCCGCCATCTGGTGCAGATCCGACCAGTACAGCTGCCCGTCCGTCGCCAGGTAGTGGCGGGTGTAGGCGTCCGACGCGCGGCGCGGGTCGACGTGCGACAGGTGAAACAGCTCCTCCCAGTTCGCGCGGGAGAGCGCCCGCTGTTGATCCGGGATCGGCGTCTCGTCCGCGACCGCGACGTAACAGGAGCAGATCCCCTCCGTGAGGAAATCGCTGCTCGCCAGGTCGATGGCGAACTGAAAGTCACCGTAGCCGCGGCCGCAATCCGCGCGCGCTTCAAGTGTGGCCACGACCTCTCCGATGGCGCGGATAGCCACCTCGCGACGGACCTTGCGCCGTGGCGCCAGCCGGAGGCGGACCGAGACGATCGGTCCAAAGAGCCCGTAGCCGCCGATGGCCAGTCGGAAGAGTTCCCGGTTCTCGTCGCGTGAGCAGCGACGAAGCTCACCGTTGGCGTCGACGAGCGTGAACGCCGCTACGTCGGCCACGATCGGTCCGCGGCCGAGCACCCGGCCATGGACATTCGAGGAGAGTGCCCCGCCCAGCGTGAGGCGATCGGCGCCGGTCTGCTTCTGAATGATGCCCCAGGGGCGGGTGCGTCCCTCCCCCGCGGTATGCAGCCAGGCGATGAGCGCCGGCCACATGATGCCCGCCTCGGCTTCGATTTCGCCTCGCTCCGGATCGAATTCCAGCACACGGTCGAGCCCGGTCATGTCCAGCAGATCGAGCCCCGCGCCGAACTGCTGCCCGCCCATGGCATGGCGGCCTCCGGCGATGGTGAGGGGGCGTCCCTCGGAGCCGGCCGCGAGCACCACGTCACGCACTTCGTGCACCGAGGCCGGGCGGAAAATACGCCGCACCATCGTCGCATTGAGCTGGGAGTGGACGTCGTTGACTGCTAACCCACGATCGATCATCGCTGATGGCTCCGGTGCATGATTGACCCGCTCACCGGGCGACCGCACCGCGTCGCTGACACCTCCGGCGGTTGGGTACACTTGGCGCGTCGGGCGTGCAGCCGCCGCGTGGCGGGTACGGCCCCTGAAGGGATCATCAATGGCTGAATTTACCGCCGAACAGGCACGCGAAAATCTGAAGAACGTCTTCGATCCGGAGATCGGCATCAATATCGTCGATCTGGGTCTCGTCTACGACGTCGACGTCTCCGATGGCGGCGACGTGCTCGTTACCATGACTCTCACCTCACTCGGCTGCCCTTTGGGGCCAGTCATTGTCCAGGAGGTGACCAACGCCATGAGCGATCTCCCTGATCTGGGCGACGTGGATGTCAAGCTCGTCTGGAGCCCGGCCTGGTCGCCGGACATGATGTCCGAGGACGCCCGCGACGAGCTGGGGATTTGGTGAGACGGCCAGGCGGCCAGACGGTCAGGCGGCACGAAGGGGCGACGCCGGCGTCGCCCGCCGTCGCGACGCCTGTAAGAACGTCGCCCGCGTTGGTCGGCAACCCCATCACCCTCGTCATCCTGCTCTGCGTGACGCTGCTTCTCGGCGGCTGCGCGGCGGGTGCTCCGTCGGTCGTCGCACCCGTTGCACCTGAGCCGTCTCAGGTTCTCGCTCCAGAGTCTGACCCGGCTCAGGACAGCGTTGCGGAGGCTGCCGTCCCAGAGCCGGCCACGACGAATATCGAGGTGCAACCGGCCGCGATTGACCAGCCAGTCGAGGTTGCAGTTGCCCCGGAATCGGTCGCTCCTCCGGTGTCCGATCCGCTCTCGCCCATGGACACCGCGGCACTCACGCAAGATGTTCCGCCGGTTTCCGATCCGCTCTCGTCGACAGACACCGCGGCATTCACGCAGGATGTTCCATCGGCGAGCGCGCCGCTCTCGGAGGCTTTGCTCACCGTCTCAGACGCGGAGGATGACGCTGAGGCTCCGGCCGCAATGTCAATCCGACCGCCGTCACCGCCTGATCCTGGCACGGGGCTTAGCACCCTCATCGAAGGGGGCACGAACGGTCGCCTCGAGGTGGCGCTGACCTTCGATGCCGGCGCGGACACGGGCTATGGCGCGGAGATCCTTGATCTCCTTCGCGATGAGGGGATTCCCGGGACCTTTGGCATGACCGGCGTCTGGGCCCAGGCGAATCCAGACCTGGTGCAGCGCATGGTTGCCGAAGGCCACCAGCTCATGAACCATACCTGGGACCACAGCTCCCTGACGGGGGCAAACACCGGAATGCCGGCGCAGACCCCCGATCAGGTGGCGCAGCAGCTCGCGGATACCGAGGCCGTGGTGCGCGACCTCACCGGCTACGAGATGCGCCCCTATTTTCGCCCGCCGTATGGTGACTACGATGAGGCCTCGCTCGGGTACCTTTACGACAACGGATACTCCCTGAGCATTTGGTGGACATGCGACACCCGCGGTTGGGCCGGCTGGGGGGCCCAGGAGATCATCGACTACTGCACAACCAATATTGCCGAAGACGAAATCCTGCTCCTGCATGTCGGCGCTGCCGCCGCCGGGGACTTCGAGGCGCTGCCCGGGCTGATCCAGTTCTTCCGCGATAGTGGATACGCCTTCGTGACGATCGAGCAGATGCTGCAGCCGTGACAGACGCACGCCGGGTCTTGACCCGTGTGCAGGGCTTGGCTAGTGTTCCGCGCAGTCATTCAGGAAACCTCGAGTCACCATGGCACGAGGAATGCTGGTGGCTGATTGGCATGGGATGTAGGGAGCGGGAATGATCAGGTTCGGTCCGCGCCAGGAAGACGAGACACCGCGGTCGCGCAGTCATCATCGCTGGTCGCGGCTGGTCCCGATGCTGGCATTGGCGGGGGTCGTGGTGCTCCTCTCCGGATGCGGCCCGGAGGTCGCCCAGCCGTACACCACGATTACTCCCCAGACCGACAAAGCCGACGACATCCAGACCCTGTACAAGATCACCTTCTGGGCGGCGCTGATCGTCTTCATCGGAGTTCAGGCGGCCATTCTCTACACCGCTCTGCGCTTCCGCCGGCGCAACGAGGAGCGTCCGGAGCAAGTGCATGGCTCCCGCAAGCTGGAGATTGCCTGGACAGTCATCCCGGCCGTGATCCTGCTGGTCCTCTTCATCCCCAACGCGCAGGTGATCTTCAAGCATGCGGCAGCGGCGACTGGCCCAGACAAGTTCGATGTTGACGTCATTGGCAAGCAATGGTGGTGGGAGTTCCGTTACCGTGATATCCCCGCGGATCCCAATAATCCGGACGCCGGTCCACTCGTCACGGCAAACGAAGCGCTCATCCCCGTCGGCGCCGACGTCGTGTTCCACATCACCAGCAACAATGTCATCCACTCCTTCTGGGTGCCTCAGCTCAGCGGAAAAGTCGATGTGATTCCGGGACACGACAACCCGATCCAGTTCGTGGCCAGCACACCGGGCGATTATTTCGGTGAATGCGCCGAGTTCTGCGGCGCCGCTCACGCCTGGATGCGGTTCAAGGTAAAGATTGTGCCTGAGGAAAACTTCGACTCCTGGGTCACGGCCTGGCGCACGCCGCCCGGGACCGACGCGAATCCGGAGACCGCCGACGTCATGGAGGCGCCTCCCTCCTTCGGCGCCTGCCTTGCTTGCCACAACATCACCGGCACCAACGCCCGCATCGCTCAACAAGGGATGGGCGCGAACTCCGGTTACCTCGACCCAGAATCTAACGAGGTCATTCGCGGCCCAGGGCCGAATCTGACCCTGCTTGCCTGCCGCGACACCATCGGCGCGGGCATCCTGGAAAACACGCCGGAAAACCTGGAGCGGTGGCTCAAGGAAACCGATCGGGTGAAAGAGGGCGTCTACATGCCCAACTACTACACCATGGATCCGGGACTCACCGACGAGCAGGTCGACGAGCTCGTGACCTACCTCCAGAGCCTCAAGCCGGCCGACGGCTGCCCCGGTGATAGTCTCCCTGTCGGCGGCGAAATCCCTCCGGCGGAGATCGAGGCGACGGATCCAAACCCGGAGTCAGGTCAGGATCAGCAGTAACGCAAGCATCGTCGGTGACTGCGGTGCGTAAGCGCCACGGATTGCACACGAGGACTTTCGAAAGACCAGGAGTCAGGGAATGGCATCGATCGCTCAGCCACGAATTCAGGCCCCAACACTGCCCAAGCCTCACGTTGAGGAGAGCGGGTTGTGGAGCTGGCTGACCACCGTCGATCACAAGCGCATCGCCAAGATGTACGGAATTAGCGCCTTCCTCTTCTTCCTGCTCGGTGGTCTGGAAGCGCTGCTGATCCGAGCTCAGTTGACGCGGCCGGAAAACAACGTCGTCGATGCCCAGCGCTACAGCGAGCTCTTTACCATGCATGGCACGACGATGATCTTCCTCGTCGTCATGCCCTTGAGCGTCGCCTTCTTCAACTTGGTCGTGCCGCTCCAGCTCGGCGCGCGTGACGTCGCCTTCCCGCGCCTGAACGCCTTTTCCTACTGGACCTTCCTGGCGGGAGCTCTCATCCTCTATATCCCGGTGCTCTTCTCGCTCCCCGGCATTTTTGCCCATATGGCGTCGGTCGCTTTGAGTAACATCCTGGGATCGCCGCTCCTGAGTGGGCTTCAACCCTGGTTGGACGCCCACCTTCCCTTCGCGACAGTCGTTCCGGACCAGGGTTGGTACGGGTATGCCCCACTCACCCAGACGCTCTTCTCAGGCCGGGAGATCGATTTCTGGGCTCTCGGCCTGCAGATTCTTGGCGTTGCTTCGATGGCCGGGGCCTTCAACTTCATCGTCACCATCATCAATATGCGCGCCCCCGGCATGACCATGATGCGCATGCCGATGTTCTCCTGGTCGACGCTGATCGTCTCGATTCTGATCGTTCTGGCCTTCCCGGCCATCACTATCGCCCTGGTGCTCCTCACCTTCGATCGACTCGCGGGTACGCTGTTCTACAAGGCTTTCAACCTGGCTGACGGCACCCTGGTCACCACCGGCGGCGATCCAATGCTCTGGCAGCACCTCTTCTGGATCTTCGGCCACCCCGAGGTCTACATCCTCATCCTGCCCGCTTTCGGCCTCGTCAACGAGATCATTCCGGTCTTCTCACGCAAACCGCTCTTCGGCTATGCGGTCATGGTTTATGCCACCGCCGCAATCGCCTTCCTCGGCTTCGGTGTGTGGGTCCACCACATGTTCACCACCGGCATCGGCCCCACCCCGATCGCCGCGTTCTCCGCTTCGACGATGCTGATCGCCATCCCCACCGGGGTCAAGATCCTCAACTGGACGGCGACGATGTGGGGAGGCTCGCTGCAGTTCACGACTGCCATGCTGTTTGCGGTCGGGCTCGTCTCGCAGTTCGTCATCGGTGGTCTCTCCGGGGTTATGCACGCGGTGGTGCCGGTCGATACTCAGCACAACGACTCGTATTTCGTGGTTGCCCACTTCCATTACGTCCTCTTCGGCGGCAGCATCTTCGCCCTCATTGGCGGTCTCTTCTATTACTGGCCGAAGGTGTTCGGCAAAATGCTCGACGAGCGGCTGGGCAAGATCCAGTTCTGGCTGCAGTTCGCCGGCTTCAACTTGACCTTCTTCCCGATGCATTTCCTCGGTCTGGCCGGGATGCCACGTCGCTACGCCTCGTACAGCTTCGAGAGCGGCTGGTGGTTCTGGAACGTCATTGCCAGCATCGGCGCACTGATGATTGCCGCCTCAGTGCTCATCTTCCTTATCAACGTGACTCGCACCACGCAGTCAAAGCAGCAGGCCGAGGCCAACCCCTGGGATGGCTCCACGCTGGAGTGGGCGATCCCCTCGCCGCCGCCGGTCTACAACTTCCGCATCATCCCGCTGGTGACCCACCGTGACCAGCTCTGGCACGACAAATACGATCGGGTCCAGGAAGCCGCCGGCCGTCCCGACCGAATCGCCGACTCCATCGTCGCCGTCGACCAACTACCGGAACGCTCACCGGTCGGCGTGGCGGTCGCGGAAGCGGAGGCTGAGGAAGGGCACATCCATCTTCCCAATCCGTCGTACTACCCGCTCCTGCTCGCCATCGGCCTCTTCTTGGTGGCCTTCGGCATTCTGGTCAACAACCCGCACTTCCAACTCGGCTTCTTCGGCATCCCGATCATCTCCGCGCTCGGATTCCTGCTCTTGGTGACGGCGTTGTATGGGTGGTCGTTCGAGCCCGCCGGCTAAATGAGGGTGGCGGGGTGGCTGGGTGTTAAGGTGAGCGGGAACAAGCGATTGAGGACGAGTCGAACCTGGCGTTGCTCCAATCTCACAGAGCGTTCGCCACGACTCGCGCGCCAAGATTCCCGCCACCCAGTTACCCTGCGACCCCGTCACCCTCGGCAGTAAGGAGCACAGCGTTGGCAACCGCGATCGAAGTCGAAACTGCCCGCGGCGCGGGTCACATTGACCATGGTGGACATGGGCATTCTGACCACCCGCCGACCAGCACCGGCCTCGACAGCCGGAAGATGCTGATGTGGCTCTTCCTGGCCTCAGACTGCATGTTCTTCGGGACGCTGATCTCAACCTACATGATCTACCGCAACCGGACCATCGAACTGGGAATCCCACCCTACCCCAACGAGATCTTCGACATCCCCTACACATCGGTCAGCGCCTTCGTGCTCCTGATGTCCTCGTTGACGATGGTGCTGGCGCTCTCGGCCATTCAGCGTGGCAACCACCGCGGGCTACGCATCTGGATCTCGGCAACCGCGCTCCTCGGCGCGATCTTCGTCGGCGGCCAGTTCTTCGAGTTCACTGAGTTTACCCACGAGGGGTTGGGGCTCTCGACCAACATCTTCGGCTCGTCCTTCTTCGTCTTGACTGGCTTCCACGGCGCGCACGTCACAATCGGTGTGGTCTGGCTCCTGTCGATCCTGTTCATCTCCCTGCGCGGCGGGATGCCCCAGGAGAAGGCCGTCGACGTCGAAATCGCCGGGTTGTACTGGCACTTCGTCGACATCGTCTGGATCGTCATCTTCACCCTCGTCTACCTGATCCCGTACGCCGACGGTCCAGAGGGGGTCGTCGAGGAAGCGCCGCACGCGTTCTTGCGGCTCGTGACAGTCGGCGAGCGATTCCTGGCGGCGCTGCCGTTCTAGTGAAGGGGCACCCCGGGTGACCGGGGACAAGCCGCACCTCAAACACTGATCGGGAGGACAGACAGTGGCTGATCACGGGACGCACGAAAGTCACGAATCTGGGCACCAGGCAGGGCATGCCACAAATCAGCTCTATG
The DNA here is from genome assembly GCA_963751075.1 of uncultured Chloroflexia bacterium. GTDB lineage: Bacteria > Chloroflexota > Chloroflexia > Thermomicrobiales > UBA6265 > JACCXM01. Next base: position 31,671 of record CAVVTE010000023.1, read on the forward strand.
TCCGTATCGCCATCATCCTGGCGATCATTACCCTTGTCGAGGTGGTGATTTATTACATCCCGACCATCCGGTCAGTCCTCGTGCCGGCATTGCTCGTGCTGTCAATCGCAAAGTTCCTGATGGTGGTCGGGTACTTCATGCATCTCAAGTTCGATAGCCGGCTCTATCGGTTCATGTTCGCCTCTGGCCTTGTGATCACTCTCGGGGTTTATCTCGCGTTGTTGGCCATGCAATGGACCAGAGGATATTGGTTCCCACTGCCGGCCGCATAACCCACGGTTGACGGGCGGGCGCGAACGCGCCCGCTTTCGCATGCGGGGTCACGGCTAGTCTAGGATCGCCTCTTGCTCGAGTTTTTCCGCGGACCCCTGCTCCACGCCGGTGGCGTTGATCCTACCGGATGGCTTTGGAGCGACTGGAACGTAGAGCCAACGATCGCCATCGGGCTGTTAGTTCTTGTTGCCGGGTATCTGTTCCTTACCAGAACTGATGCCACGACAGCTCCAACCGCCTCTTCCGAGACCGACCCGCCGCGGGAATCTCCGGGAGCTGGCTTTGGTCAGGTCCCTCGTACCGCAACGAGTGGACAGAAAGCCTCATTTATTGCCGGCGCGGTGGTGCTCTTTGTCGCCTTAGGACCGCCACTGGACGATTGGTCCGACCACTACCTCCTGCTGGCGCACATGGTCCAGCACCTGCTGCTGATCATGCTGGCGGCGCCCCTGCTGCTCTACGGCACTCCAGCCTGGGTGCTCGAACCACTGACACGTAACCGAGTCACGAACACGATTGGCTATCGGCTGACCCGGCCCGTCATCGCCTATGCCGTGGCGAACGCGGTCTTTGTCCTGTGGCACGTGCCGATGTTCTATGAGATGGCGTTGCGCTCCCAGCCGGTGCATGTCTTCGAGCATGTGACGATGCTGGCGACCGCGCTGTTGGCTTGGTGGCCGACGTTGGGACCATTGCCACAGTGGCCGCGCCTGGCTTTGCCGCTGCACAGCCTCTACTACTTCGCGATGACCTTGCCCGGCACCGCGGTCGGAGCGTTCATCACCTTCGCCGACCCGGGTCTGTATGCGCCCTACGACATGGCGCAACGCATCTTCGGGATCGATCTGGCAACGGACCAGCAGGCGGCCGGGCTGCTGATGTGGGTGGCCCTGGGGACCATTTACCTGCTGCTCATCACGTTCAGCTTCTTCCGCTGGGCGTCACGGGAAGAAGCCGCCGATCGGGATGCGGCCGCCCAGACGCGAACCACCGTGTCCGCGTCAGCCTCAATCCCAGGCGATCAGGGTGCGCAAGCCACAAGCTAAGTCAGGTCGGGCGCATATACTGTGTGAGCAGCCGTGTCCTACGGCATCATCCGCTTTGCCGCGAAAGCTCTCCGTTCACCGGAACGTGAGGCGACCATGATCCATCTTCCCACCCAACGCGAGGAGCTTGAAGACGAGGACCAGGAGGGATCCGCCACAGTCTGGGCATTCCTACTCGTCCTCTTCTTCTTCAAGCTGGCCACCGTTGTCCTCATCTTCTGGCATTTGCGGACCTGGGAAAGCGGTGTCGTACTTGGGGCGACACTGTGGTACTGGTTTCCACCACTGATCCTGTTTGGCGCGGGACCGGTGGTGTTCTATTACCGTCTGCGGAAGGTGCGTGGCCGCCGTGAGGCCCTGCGCCGCTCGGAGTGGATGGTCGGGGATGACCAGGATGTCGGTGTCCGACCGGCTCACCGTCGCTGACGCCAGGAATCCACATCGGTATTACAACGCCTATAATGCCGGTTGCCGAGAGTGGGCTGTCTCGCTCGGTAAAACGGCGTGGAACGCACTTGGGGGTACGACTGAATGGGTGGGTTTGCACGGGCGTTCCTGCGGCCCGCATTCGTGTTCATTTTCGTCGCGCTCATCGTCGCGATTCTCATCGTCGGCATTGGGCAACTCCTGCTGGCACTCCACCCTGAACTTGCAGAGGGCGAGGTGTCGGGATTCGCTGCCACTGTCCGGGAGTTCGTGCGGCCGGACCTGCTGACCGCCCTCGCACTCTCCCTGGTCGTGCTCTTCGCGGGTGCGGTCCTGACCCGGCCAAGACGCGAGCCGGCGCCTCTCGATGAGCCAGTCGCCATCGGGGAGCGCCCCTTCTTCGACCCGGTAGAGCCACCACCGACCGATGAGGAAGCCACCAGGCGTGGCCCGCAAGGCACCTGGGCGGATATCCAACCCGGGTTCACGCTCTATGCCCGAAACGGAGCGCTGGCAAAGGTCGTCACCATCCTCCCCCCGGAAGAGGAGTACGGCAAGTCCCGCCGCGGCATCGTCTACGCGAGCGGTCTCTACGGCGCGAACGATGAGATGTGGATCCCGTTGGAGGCGGTCTACGTTGTCTACCCGGAGACCGGCTCGGCGTTCCTGGCCGCCAAGGGTGACGAGATCGAGCACTTCGGCTGGAACCTGCCCCCGGAGAGCTTCCGCCGTGGCCCGGGCGTACACACCCCCCTGCCCTCGTTCTGATGTGAAATCCTGCAGAGAGCGGATCGGGGTGGCATCGATGCCACCCCGATCCGCTCTCACGGTGTCAGATTGAGCAACGTATGCCCCGAATGCTTCGGGGTAGTGGGATCAGCTCCCTCATCCTCCCGCTCGATTGCCGACTCACCAGGTCAGGAACTACTCGACGGGAGCGAAAGCGAATCGACGCCGAGGTCTTCAGCCGCGGTGCCAGACATCGCGTAGTGGTGCCATCGACGCGCGCTGCGGTGGAACCGTAACGCCTATTTTCACGTCGGGCACGTCCATGAACTTTTCTACCCTGACTCGGGCAGGGCAGGGCGATCGCCCTGCCCTGCCCGGTCTACCCATGACGAGTTACCGTGTCTCCAGGAGTCGAGCGCGTCTCGGTGATCGTCGACGGGAGTGGAACGATCTACCTTTCCCGTTCCGATGCCAGGAGCGCCTGCTTCCGCTTCACGCCCCAACGGTAGCCGCCAATGCCCCCATCACCCCGCACGACGCGGTGGCACGGGATGACGAGCGCGGCGGGATTAGCGGCGCAAGCGCCCGCTACCGCCCGCGCGGCCGTCGGCTTCCCAACCGCCGCGGCGACCTCGGCATACGTGCGCCGCTCGCCGGCGGGGATCGCTTGCAACGCCTGCCAGACCTGGCGTTGGAATGGCGTACCACCGATGTCAAGTGGGAGCACGGTGATTGACGTTCTATTGCTGAGGTGGTCGAGCACCGAATCCAGGTGGGGACGCAGCGCATCATCGTCACGCTGGATCGTGGCTCGGGGATATTCGGCTGTCAATGACCTCTCGAGCGAGGCGTCATCCTCGCCGATGCTTATCGCGCAGATTCCACGCTCCGTTGCGGCCACCAGCAATCGCCCAACAGGTGAATCCGCTGTCGCGAAATGCATGATTACTCCTTCTCCACCACTCTTATAGGAAGTCGGTGTCATACCAAGCGAAGATCGGGCTTGGTCGTAGAAACGGCTGCTCGATCCATATCCAGCCGCATGCAGCGCACTGGTCACGTCGCCGCCATCACGCAGATGGGACTTGGCTAATTCCAATCGCCGCGCGGCGGCGTAAGCACGCGGCGAGACCCCGCTGACCCGAGTGAAGGTGCGCTGCAGGTGTCCGGGGCTGACGCCGAGCGCGGCGGCCAGACGGGGCAGCGTCACCCGTTCCTCGATATGGCTATCGAGCCAGGCGGTGGCTCGCGCTACCAGCGCTTCCCCTGGCGTCGTTTCCGCGCGAGGCCGGCAGCGACGGCACGCTCGGAAACCGGCTCGCTCGGCGGCAGCGGGATCGGCAAAGAAGCTGACGTGCTCCCGGCGGGGTCGGCGCGCCGGGCACGACGGTCGGCAATAGATCCCGGTCGAGCGCACGGCGTAGACGAACGCTCCGTCGTTGCTGGTGTCCCGGCTTTGCACTGCCTGCCAGCGGTCGTCGTCGCCCATCCGTGCCTGTCCCGCATTCCTGGTTCTGGCAATCGAAAGCATATTGCTTACCTCCTGGGCCAAGAGTACGCGGCAGGAGATCCTGCGCCATGCCAAATCGTGCGCTCGAATTGCGATGACGTGATGCGAGCACTCGCCAGAATGGTGAAGGGGCGACCAACTGGTCGCCCCTTGGATCACCTGTACTGGCGGTTCTCGTTCACCCCTCGATGAGCAGCGTCTCCGGGTCTTCGATCATCTGCTTGACCTTGACCAGGTACTGCACCGCCGTCGCGCCGTCGATGACGCGATGGTCGTAGGAGACGGCCAGATTCATCATCGGGCGGATGACCACCTCGCCATCCCGCGCCACAGGGCGCTCCTGGATGGCGTGCATTCCCAGGATGCCTACCTGCGGCACATTGAGGATCGGCGTCGAGTTGAGTGAGCCATAGATGCCGCCGTTGGTGATGGTAAACGTGCCGCCCTGGATCTCGGAGAGTGCCAACTTCCCTTCGCGCGCCTTCGTGGCCAGCGCGGCGATCTCCTGCTCGATCTCGCCGAACGTCTTGCGGTCGGCATCACGGATCACCGGCACCACCAATCCCTCCTCGGTGCTGACGGCGACGCCGATGTCGTAATACTTCTTCAGGACCAGTTCGTCACCTTGCAGTTCCGAGTTCATCTCCGGAAACGCCTTCAACGCTCCGACGATGGCCTTGGTGAAGAAGGACATGTAGCCGAGGTTGACGCCATACCGCTGCTTGAATGCTTCCTTGCGGCGTGCCCGCAGCTCCATCACCGCGCTCATGTCGGCCTCGTTGAAGGTCGTGAGCATCGCGGCCGTCTGCTGCGCCTCGACCAGCCGGTTGGCAATGGTCTGGCGGCGGCGGGAGAACCGCTTGCGCTCCTCGCGGCCATCAGCCGATGTCGTCGCAGCTGCCGCCTGTGCCGGGGCAGGACCCGCACTTGTCGCCGGTGTTGGTGTCGACGCGGGTGGTGCATCCGGCGCGTGGGGCTGGGTTGGGATCGCGGTCGCGGGAGCGGCCGAAGGAGCCGACTGCACCGCCTGCCGCGCGGCGACGATGAGGACGTCCTCGCGGGTGACGCGGCCGCCGGGCCCCGTACCGGTTACGGTGTTGAGATCGACGTGATGCTCTTCCGCAAGACGGCGTACAGCGGGCGCGGCGCGGCCACTCCCCGTGCCATCGGCATCTTCCTCGGTGGGTGCCGGTGTCGTTATCGCCGGCGGCACAGTGGGTGCTGGAGGAGGCGCGACGGCCGCGATCGGGGGAGCCTCCGAAGTCTCTGTCGAGCTTGGCGCGGGAGGAGCTGCGGCCTCCGCACTCGCGGCCTCGGGCGCAGGAGCCGACGCGCCGTTGCTCCCACTGACGAGTCCAAGCACCTCACCGACGGTGACAACCTCGCCCTCGCGCCGCTCGATGCGTGACAGGACCCCGTCATCCTCGGCGGTGACGTCCAGGTTGACCTTGTCAGTCTCTAACTCGACAAGACTCTCTCCCCGGTTGACGGGGTCGCCTTCCTGCTTCAGCCAGGTGCCGACTACCGCATCGACCAGCGATTCCCCGAGGGGTGGAACCCGAATCTCGACCGCCATGCCGCGTACTCCGCTTCCGTCCGCGCCGATTCCTCTATCGCTGGCCCGCGCTCGCGCGAGTCGCCTTTGTCCGAGCGCCGTTGCGGGCCGCTCCGTTGGTCTTCGCGCTCCGGCCACGACCATTCGCCGCCACCGTGGTCGCCGGGGCATCCACCAGCGCGGACTGGATGATGCGCGCTTGCTCGACTCCGTGCCGGTCGAGGGATCCTTCCGCGGGAGACGCCCGCTCGGGACGGCCGGCATAGCGGACCGGCAATGGACGCTCGACCCCACTCGGTTGCGTCGGCGAGAAGCTCGCGCAGGCGCGGCTCGACATACGTCCAGGCCCCCATGTTGCGCGGCTCTTCCTGGGCCCAGACGATCTCCCTCAGGTTCGGGTAACGGGCAACGACGCTGGCGACCTCCTCTGCCGGGAACGGCGCCAGTTGCTCGATGCGGGCGACTGCCACGTCGGTGGCATCCTGCTGTTGCCGGGCGCTGTCCAGCTCGACGCCCAGCTTGCCGGAACAGAGAACCAGACGTGTCACGGCCTCCGGGGTTTCGGCCGCGCCCGGGTCCTCCAGCACCGGCTGGAACGTGCCCTTGACAAGTTGATCCAGCGTCGACGCCGCCGCCGGGTTGCGCAGCAGACTCTTCGGAGTCATCACGACTAACGGCCTCCGGTCGGAAGTCGAGGGACTTCGCCTGCCGCCGCAAGAGATGGAAATATTGTGCAGAGGTCGTTGGGTTGGCAACGAGCAAGTTCCCCTCGGCAAAGAGCTGCAGGAAGCGCTCCAGCCGGGCGGAGGAGTGCTCCGGCCCCTGTCCTTCATAGCCGTGCGGTAGGAGAAGTACGAGGGCCGGCTCTTGCTGCCACTTGGCGCGCGCCGCGACCAGGAACTGGTCGATGATTACCTGGGCGCCGTTGACGAAATCGCCGAACTGCGCTTCCCAGAGGACCATGGCCTCGGGCGCGTGGACGGTGTAGCCATACTCGAAGCCGACCGCCGCATTCTCGGAAAGCGGGCTGTTGTAAACGGCGAATGATGCCTTCGCCTCGGGCATCGTCTGCAAGGGAATCCAGCGCTTTCCGGTCGTGGCGTCATGGAGCACCAGATGGCGCTGGGAGAAAGTGCCGCGCTCCGAGTCCTGTCCGGTCAGCCGGATGGGAGTGCCATCGGCCAGGATCGAGGCGAAGGCCAGTGTTTCCGCGTGCGCCCAGTCGAGCTTTCCCTCGCCACCGGCTTCGCTGAGCACCGCGGCCCGCCGCTCCCACTGCCTCCGTAGCTTGGGGCTGAGCTGCGTCCCCTCTGGCAGCGCATGAATGGCGGTGTCGTAGGCTCGCAGTTGGTCCACTGGGACGCCCGTGTCGACCGTCGCGGTGAGGTCGTGCTTTCCGTTCTCATCGAATTGAGCCGAGGTGCTGCCGGAATCGACCACCTGCTTCCGTGTGGTAGCGAGCTCGTCGAGCGTCGCCTGCAACATCCCGGCCGCTTCCTCGGCGGTGATTGTGCCCTCCGCAACCAGGCTCTCGGCAAAGCGCTGGCGCACCGTCGGGTGCTGCGTCACCGTGGCGTACATCCGCGGCTGGGTGAAGGCCGGCTCATCCCCTTCGTTGTGACCCCAGCGGCGGTAGCCGACGAGATCGATCAGGAAGTCCTTGCCGAACCGCTGCCGGTAGGCCGTCGCCAGGCGCGCCGCGCAGACGCAGGAGGCCGGATCGTCTGCGTTGACATGCAGTACCGGAATCTCGAATCCCTTGGCAAGGTCGCCGGCATAGAGCGTCGTCCGGGAGTCGCGGATATCGGTAGTGAACCCGATCTGGTTGTTGACGATGATGTGGATGGTACCGCCGGTGGAGTAGCCGGGGAGACCGGAGAAATTGAGCGTTTCGGCGACGATACCCTGCCCGGGGAATGCCGCGTCGCCGTGGAGGAGAATCGCCATTGCCCGATTGCGATCCTGCGGCGGTGCCCCGGGTTGGCTCCGTTGGTCCTGGGAAGCGCGGGCCATCCCCTCGACCACAGGGTTGACGAACTCGAGATGGCTCGGGTTCGGGGCGAGCACGAGCGGTACCTCGATCGTTTCCCCATCCCCGGTCTCGGCGCGGCGCGCCCCGAGGTGATATTTCACATCCCCGGTCACGCCGTCGTCACTCGAGGATTCAGACGGGGCGGTGCTCCGCGCCATGCTCCCTTCGAAGGCGGCGATGATCGCGGCGTAGGGCTTGCCGAGGATATGCGTCAGGACATTGAGACGGCCGCGGTGGGCCATGCCGAGCACGACCTCCCGCACCCCGCCGACGGCGGCATCACGGATGATGGTGTCGAGCATTGGCACCAGGGAATCGGTACCTTCGATCGAGAAGCGCTTTTGGCCGAGATAAGTTTGGTGCAGGAAGCGCTCAAATGCCTCGACCTCGGTCAGCCGCTCGAGCAGCGCTTTCTTGGTCTCGGAGGAGAGGTTCGCGGTGTACTGACCACTCTCGACTGCCTCCCGCAGCCAGGCGCGTTCCTCGGCGATCTGGACCTGGTCGAAGTCATAACCGACGCCACCACTGTAGATTCGGCGCAGGTCGTCAATCGCCTCTTTGGCATTTGTCGCATCTGGGCTCGCCGGCCAGGGAATTGATTCGACTGGCAGCGAGGCGAGCTGTGCATCGGTGAGACCGTAAAAGGTGGGATGGAGCTCCGGTGCACCGTGCGGCGGCGTACCGAGGGGATCGAGCTGGATGTCGAGATGACCGTAGTCGCGAATCGCCTGCGCCAAAGCAGCGGCGCCGACGACGGCGGAGACATCATAGATCGGCCCCGTCGGCGCCGAGGTCGCGACCGGGGGAGCTCCCGAGCGTGGTCGTGCCGCCGCAAGCGTCTCGATCTCATCCGGATCCACATGTTCGAACGTCGCTCTCGTGTCGGGATCGACGCTGCTGGGGTCTTGCAGATAGCGGTCGTAGAGGTCGAGGACATAGCCGGCGTTCGGACCGTGGAACGCGCTTAAGTCACTCATGGTTTATCCACTCAATTCGCCCGGATCAGACGCCCCGGGGTGGCTCGAGGCCGGCGCCACGCGGAGCCTGCCTCACCCTGTCGTCTGACTATTATGGCACGAGGTGTCCATGAGGAAGACGTTCGCGAGATGCGTGCCACACCTGTGTGCTATCGAAGCGGTAACCTCCTCATTCGGTTTTCGGTGGTCATCCCGCTGGTCACGGGACCCTTCGGCTTTCTGTATCTCGCCCACGACCTGATGATCTTCAGCATTACTGGCTACTTCCAGCGCGAGCTGAGTCGGGACGTCTCGCAGTTGCTGGGACGCGACATCTCGTTGGCCGATACGCGGTTCGAGCACCTGAGCGATGCGGGGCTCCTGGCCCACCAGGTGCTCGCTCCAGGTCGATGACTGTTGTTCATCTTCCCGACGATCATCCCCGTGGTGTACGCGGCGTTCTTCACCGGGGTGTGGATGATCTACCCCTTCTCGGTGCTATTTGCCCTGGACTGCATCGTCGTCGCGGTCTTGCTCCTGACCATGGTCGCGGCGGCACGCGAGCAGGCGACCTGGCGGCCGCGCCATGGCCATCCTGCCCCGACCGCACCACGGGAACGCACGCAGCAGGGCTAACCTACCGACGGAGACGGTCATTGCTCGACAACGACGGGTGATCAGGACCTATGGCGTTGGACTTGCCATGGGCGTGGAACCGCCGGTTCAGTGGCGTGCACCAGATCGTACAATTCAGCCTGCTCCAGCAGCCGCCCGTTGACGACGACCGCGGCTATGCGGGTCGTGTTGGTAATGTCGGCCAGGGGATCGGCCTCCAGAAGAACCAGATCGGCGAGCTTACCGACCTCCACCGTCCCGAGCTCGTCGCCGAGACCGACACCCTGCGCCGTATTGCGCGTCGCGGCTTGCAGCGCCTCCAGTGGGGAGAGCCCAGCTTGCACCAGTAGGGCCAGCTCGTCGTGGAGGCTGAACCCGGGGAAAACGTAGGGGAGGCCGAGATCCGTACCGGCCATCAGGGGTGCGCCAGCAAGCTGCATGGTCCGGGTGATGGTGGCCCCAACCTCAAGGGACCGGCGGGCGATCGCTGGATCTGCACTCGTCCGTTCTGCGGGACGGCCATCCCCTTGGGGGTTCCAGGAGGCGACAACCTCCGGCGGTAGGTGGCGCAGCCGGGGATCGGCGATCCGGGCCGGATCCCCGGCAAGCGCCGCGTTGTGCCCAATGATCAATGTCGGGGTGAACCAGGTCCGGTTGGTGGCGAAGCGGGCGGCTAGGGCCTCGATCTTGCCGGCGTCGATCGTCTCCAGGACCCGTGGCAGCGTCGCGAAGAAGGTGGCAGCGTACGTCTGCACTGGATCGGGACCTGCCGCCGCGGCACGCAGCTCAGCGAGAATCTCGTCCTCGGCCGTCGAGCAGTACGGCAGCATCGAATCGCTGTAGTGCTCGATACTGCGCTGCCCGGCATCAGAGGCTTCCCCGGCGGTCACCCAGACTGGCACGTGGCCAGCAAAGGGAAGCTCCTGCTTCTTGGCGGCGTCCGCAAGAGCGACGTACGCCTCTCGCGGCAGCAACGTATAGACCTTGATGAAATCGGCCCCTGCCTCGGTGATGATGGTGACCGCCTGGCGTCCCTCCTCAGCACTGCCAACTCCTACCGCGAAGGGCCAGACGGGAGTCGGTCCGTCGACCATCATCCCGGCGACAATGCGCGGCCCGACCCGTTCTCCCGAGGCGATCGCGGAGCGGAACTCGTCGATGACGGTGATCGGGAAGGCGCCGCCCATATCCCGGACGCCCGTGACACCGTTGGCGATAAGCAATGGGAAGTACAGGTCGGGTTGCCAGGGGAAGACGAAGGTGTGGACGTGGGCATCCCATAGACCGGGGATCAAAAAGCGTCCGGCGCCATCAACGACGTGCGCCCTGTCGAAATTGCGATCTGCGTTGGTAGGCCGGATCTCGGAAATCCGCTCTCCCTCGATGACGACCGTCATATGTGGGAGCGGGGGTGCTCCCGTCGCATCGATCACGGTGACGTCGGTGATAACGACCATCGCGCCGGGCGCTGACTGCTTTCGCATTAGCGCTTCCGACGCAGGGACCGAGCCATGGAGACTGGCCCCGCCAGCGAGGGCGCCGGCAACGAGGCGTCTCCGAGATCATCAGGCTGTTCAGCATGACTTCACCTTGATCAGGCCCGCCTTACCCACTACGGCACGGGTGTCCCTACCATTGGCGTCCCGAGCGGCACGATCGGCTCGACCCCGAGGCGCGTACCTCGCCCCGTATAGCTTTCGGTGAAGACGACAGTCCCGTTCGGGATTCTCACCTCGACAGTGAGCGACCCGGTGAACGCCTCGCCGATCGGGTCCACCTCGACCGATTTCCGAACCGTTACTGTTCCGGGCGCGGCCACGGCCGGATCGGGGTTGATATCTTGGTAGATCGCGGTCAAGTCGGCCGTGCGCTCTCCAGTCGCCTGCCATACCCCGATGCCCACACCGATGTTCGGATCGACCTCGAGGTAGGTGCCGTCGGCGTGGAAGATGGCGGTGGCGGTATTGGTGCCCGGGCCCGGGGCATCGTTGGCCGTCCACCACGCACCGACAACGGGATGCTCTGCTCTGGCAGCCGGGGTCGCGATCTGGGCTGTGGCAGCATTGAAGGTAAGGGCGATCACGCCCAGAATGATGAAGACAAAGACCGACAACGCCACGAGTCGCTGCATCGCGGGCTCCTTTCAGTGCCGACCCAGGCCGGCAGCATACCCTGATAGACCGGGATTCCCGTGCTGCTATCAGCCACCTACGGCGTGCCCGTCAATGGTTGGCTCAATTCGTCGGCAAAAAGGCTTCCGTTATGGTCCGCCTCGGGCAAGGGGGCCGGTTCCGACAGGTCCAGGCCGCAACCTGGATGTTCTCTACCGCTGACCAATACGTCACCATCAAGCCGCCACGGCTCATGGGGAAGCCGACGACGCGGATGTTCCCCAAATTCTCGATCATCAGCCGCGACCGCCATGTCCACTGAATGGGCAAGCGCAGTCCTTCACGGCGATGACTCTGTTCGAGGGGGAGAACTCAGTGGTTCGGACCACTGAGTTCTCCGACCTCTACGGGCTCTTCGTGCAGCTCGGACTGCTGCTGCCCGCGGGGGCGATGCACCGAAGGCGACCTCCAGCGCTACGTCAGCGGCGCACGAAATGTCGTAATCCCGGCGACCGACCAAGCCTGCGCCCTGGATCGACACCCCAGCGGCATGATCGGTCGCTTGGCACAACCAGCCCGGCCCGTCGAGAAAGGGTTTGAGGCGGCATGGGTGCAAGAAGATAGCGCCCGTAATTCAGCGTTCGCTCAGCCGCCCATCCCGGCGTAGGCGAGCATGACCGTCAGGGCGCTGTACCAGCGATCCGCCAGGGCGACGATGGGGCCGGAGAAGACGATACCGCCCAAGAGCGTGGCCACCGCCATCACGCCGATACCAACATTCAGCAGGCCGGTCTTCGCGGGTCGCAGCTCGCGTTCTGAGGGGTTGAAGTACATCGCCGCTACGACGCGGAGGTAATAGAACGCGCTCACTGCCGAAAGGACGACGATGGCCAGGGCGAGGATCAAGCCAATCTGGCCGATTTCGATTGCCGTGACGATCAACTGGTATTTGGCAAAGAAGCCGATCGTCGGTGGGATGCCCATCAGGGAAATGAGGAAGACGGTCAGCGCCGCCGCGGCCAGCGGCTCCCTGGCGCCCAGTCCGTTGTAGTCGTCCAGCTCCATTCCCCGCCCGCGATGCTGCACCCAGGTCACCACCGCAAATGCGCCGATGTTCATCACCGCGTAAGCCAGCAGGTAGATCAGCAGGCTGGTGATGCCATTATCACCGGTCGTCGGGGTCGCGCCTGGAGCCAGGAACCCCCCCGTGGAGCGATATGAGGCGAGACCAACCATCATGTAGCCAGTGTGCGCGATCGAGGAGTAGGCCAGCATCCGCTTCACGTTGCGCTGGGAAATGGCCACGATATTCCCGAAGGTCATCGTCACCAGCGCCAGCAGCGCGATGATATTCACCCAGTCATCACGGAGTGGACCGAGCGCCTGCACCAGGATACGGATGGTCGCGGCGAATGCGGCCACTTTCGGGACCACCGACATGAACGCGGTCACCGGCGTCGCTGCGCCGTCGTAGGCGTCAGGGGTCCAGAAGTGAAAGGGCACGGCGGCCATCTTGAAGCCGAGTCCGACGATCACGAGCAGCAACGCCAGCACCAGCGCGGGATCGAGGAAGGTCTCCCCGGTGACGCTGTTCTGCAGGGCGAAGGCGACACCGTCGAGGTTGGTCGTGCCGGTCAGACCATAGACCCACGTCATCCCATAGACCAGAATGGCGGAGGCGAAGATGCCGAGCAGGAAGTATTTCATGCCGCCTTCGAGGGCGGACTGTCGCCGCTTGGCGAACGCGGTGAGGATGTACGTGGCCAGCGATGAAAGTTCGATGCCGACGAAGATCATCACCAGATCGCCGGCGGTGCCGACGAGCATCGCGCCCAGGATGGCGAAGGCCAGCAGCACGTAGAACTCGCCGATCGGGAGATGCCCCTCGAGCTGGTCGACGTAGGATGCCGCGGTGAAAACACTGAGCAGCGCTGAGATGAGGATCACCAGCGACAGGAAAACCGAGAGCCCATCAGCACGGAACGACCACCAGAAGGTCGCCTCGTTCCGGCCATCCTGAGTCCACAGCGCGGCCGCGGCCAGGCCATACCCCACCAGCGAGACGCCCGTCAGCAGGCCGAAGTGTTGGCGGCGCGGCACGAAAGCGTCCAACGCCATGAGCAATAACGCCAGCCCAAAGACGATGAGCTGCGGGTACGTGAGGCTCCAGTCCGGCGTCGGCAAGCCCCGGGACAAATCAACGAGCATCAGTATTCTCCGAAGGGGGTGTCGTTGCGCTCAAGGGGGGCGCTTCGCTGAAGGCGGGTCGCTTCGCCAAAGGGGGAAAGGGGGGAGAGGAGAACGAAGGAGGCTAGTCCGTGCTCCTCTCCCCCCTTCGCCCCCCTCAGGCCGCGCAGCGGCTGCCCCCTTAGCGAAGCGCACCCCTCTCCCCCCTCCATTACGGTACGACCAACGCGAGGATCCGCTGCAGTGCTGGCTCGACAATGGTCAGTACTGCCTGCGGGTAGACCCCGAGGTAGATCGTCAACGCCGCCAGCGGTAGGAGCGTGAGTACTTCCTTTGCCGTGAGATCGGGCCAAACCTGCCGTTCCTCTCCCGGCACTTCGCTCACCGCCTCGGCGCGCCACCCCTGATCGTGGTCATGCGCGTCGTGGACGGCCGGGGCTTCTGAGGGATTCGGTGCGTCAGGTGAGTGCTCTTGTGAGCCACCGGAGATCCGCGGCAGTAGCTCCGGGGTTGGCTGCCCATGTCCTCCGGTGTGTCCGTGACCATCATGGGCGGATGCCGCCACCAGTGCTGCCTCGGTTGGGGTGAGCGCCCCATCGTGCGGATCTGGCATGACACCCTTCGGTCGTCCCCAGACCACCCGCTGCGTCATCCACATCATGTACCAGGCAGCGAAAATGACGACGGCGAAGGTCGGCGCGGCTATCCAGGGGCTGTAGTTCCACGCCCCAAGCGCCACCAGGAACTCTCCGGGAAACCCAGAGAGACCTGGCAGTCCGATCGAGGCCAGCATGAAGAGCACGAAGAAGCCCGACCACATTGGCAAGACCGCCGCCAGACCACTGAAATTGGCGATCAGCCGGGTGTGGGCCCGCTCGTAGACGACGCCGACGAGCAGGAAGAGGGCGCCAGTGTTGAACCCGTGGGCGAGCATGACCAGCATCGCCCCGTCAAGGCCCTGGATATTGAGCAGGAAGATGCCGAGGTCACAAAGGCCATGTGGCTGACCGATGAGTAGGCGATCAGCTTCTTCATGTCGGGTTGGACCAGGGCAACGAGCGCCCCGTAGAGGATGGCAATCACTGACAGCGCGATCACCCACGGCTGCCAGAAAATGGTCCCCTCCGGAAAGAGCGGCAAGTTGAAGCGGAGGAAACCGTAACCACCCATCTTCAGCATCACCGCGGCCAGGATCACCGACGCCGCGGTCGGCGCCTCGACGTGCGCGTCCGGCAGCCAGGTATGGAACGGGAAGAGGGGCACTTTCACCGCGAAGGCGATGAAGAAGGTCAGGAAGACCAGGATCTGGAAGGTGCGGCCGTACTCACCCTGCGTCAGTTGCAGCACGTCGAGGGTGAGGATGCCAGTCTGCTGGTAGTACGCCCAGTAGGTGGCGACGATACCAACCAGCATCAGCAGCGATCCGAAGAGGGTATAGAGGAAGAACTTCACCGAGGCATAGACTCGGTTCGTACTGCCCCAGATACCGATCAAGAGCGCCATCGGGATGAGCATCAGTTCCCAGAAGATGTAGAAGAGGAACATGTCGAGCGCGACGAAGACCCCCAACATCCCGGTCTCGAGAAGAAGAACGGCGATGTAGTACTCACGCACGCGCGTATTGACGGTGTCCCAGGACCAGATGATGGAAACGACGGTAATGAGCGTGGTCAGCACCAGCAGCAAGGCCGCAATGCCGTCGATACCGAGGAAATAGGACGCGCCGACCTCACGCCCCCACTCGATCCGCTCCTGAAACGGGACCGGGGTGCCAGCCTGGAACGGAGCCTGCGGATCGAAGCCGGCAAGGACGATAACGGAGATCAGGAGCGACCCCAGCGCGGTGACGAGCGCGATCGCGCGCGCGGCCTCCTGCGTGATGCGTGGAATGAAGAAGATCACCAACGCTCCCAGCATGGGGAGGAAGGTCATCGCGCTCAGATACGGAAAGCTCTCCACTCGCATCCTTTCGAGACGGCAAGTCGGCTAGTCGGCAAGAAGAGTCGTGAGTCGTAGGTCGTGAGCAGAGGAGAACCTCAACGGGTAATCTCTCCCCCTTCACCCCCTGAGCGAAGCGACACCCCCTCGATCACCGGAACAACGTGCTGGACAACCCCAGATAGATCCCGACCAGCACCACCATACCAAGCGCGATCGCCAGCGCATAGTTCGTCACCAGACCGGTCTGGACATGGCGTAATCGCTGACTAACCGCGCCGATGCCGATTCCCACACCGTTAACCGCCGCGTCAATGATGCCGATATCGACCACCCGCCACAGCGCATTGGCGAGATTGCCAAGAGGTCGGACGATCGCTCCGTTGTAGAGCTCATCCCACCGCCACTTGTCGCGCAGGAAGAGATAGAGGGCTGACGCTCGCTCCTCCGGCGCGGCAATGGTGCGGCGTGAGTAGGTCAGATAGGCGAGACCGATGCCGCCCAGCGCCGCGGCGGTCGAAGCAACTCCGAAAGCAACGACCGTCTCCTGCGAGACGTGATGCTCTTCCTCCGCCGCACCGGTGCCATGACCCTCTTCGCCCTCACCTTCGCCTTCGCCGGCTGGTGCGGTCTCTTCTTGCAGCATATAAAGGGAGGCCACCTCGTCCCCCTCGGCCGTGTCTTCCTCGCCCGCAAAGACCGGCTCCAGGAAGGTATGAATGGAGCCCGCTTCTGGCGGCCACCCGATCAGCCAGCCGAGGGCTACTGACGGAATGGCCAGCAGCACGAGTGGAATCGCCATCGAGGGCGGGGACTCGTGAGGGTGAATGTCGTGAGGGTCGAACCGCGGCTCGCCGGTGAACACAAGGAAGACGAGGCGGAACATGTAGTACGCCGTCAGGAAGGCGGTCACCAGTCCGACGATCGCCAGGATCTGACCGATCGTAATCGGGATACTGTCCGTGATCCAGGCCCCCAGGATGATCTCGTCTTTCGACCAGAACCCGGCGAAGGGGATCATGCCCGCGTTAGCGAACGAGGCGGCCAGGAACGTCCAGAATGTCACCGGCATCCACCGGCGCAGGCCCCCCATGCGCTGGATATTCTGCTCCTCGTGCATGCCATGGATCACACTTCCCGCGCCAAGGAAGAGGCAGCCCTTGAAGAAGGCGTGGGTTACCAGGTGGAAGATGGCCGGGATGAAGGCCCCGACACCCGCGCCGAGGGCCATGTAACCGAGCTGCGAGAGCGTCGAGTACGCAACCACGCGCTTGATGTCGTTCTGAGCCACAGCGATAGTCGCCGCCATAAACGAGGTAAAGGCACCGATGAGGGCGACGACGAGCATGGCGGTCGGAGCATGCTCGTAAAACGTGTGCCCGCGCACGATGAGATAGATGCCAGCGGTGACCATCGTCGCGGCGTGGATCAGGGCGGAAACCGGGGTCGGGCCCTCCATCGCGTCCGGTAGCCAGACGTGCAGCGGGAACTGCGCGCTCTTGCCGGCGGCGCCGCCGAAGAGGAGCAGGGCGATCCCGGTCACCACTGCCACGGGGGCAGCGGGCACCTGGGCGAAGACCTCTGCGAACTCCAGCGTCCCGAACTGATAATAGACCCAGATCACCCCCAACCCGAAGGCCAGGTCGCCGATCCGGTTGACGATGAACGCCTTCTGCGCGGCGCCCGCCGCCGAGCGGCGGGTGAACCAGAATCCGATCAGCAGGTACGACGCCAGCCCGACCCCCTCCCAGAAGAAGAAGAGGAGAAGGAAGTTATCGGCCAGCACCAGCATCAGCATCGAGAAGACGAAGAAGGGAAGATAGGCGAAGAAACGGGCGAACCCTGGATCGCCCGCCATGTACCCCTTCGAATAGACGTGGACCAGGAATCCGACGCTGGTGACCACGATCAGCATCACCGCGGTCAATTGGTCGACAAAGAGGTTGATGCCGACGTGGAAGCTGCCGGACTGGATCCAGGTGTAAAGATCCTGCCGCAATGGCTCGCCGGTGGCGCTGATCTGACGGAATACGAGCAGTGAGAGGAGGAACGACGCGAAGACCGCCGGGGTGGCGATCCAGTGGGCATTGGTACGCAGGAACCGGCCGAAAAGCAGGTTGACGGCGAAAGCCAGAAGTGGCAAAAGTGGAATGAGGTAGAGGTACTGTTCCATGGCCATTAGCGAACGATGGTTACTGTTGTGGCGCGAACGGTCGCACCTCTCATTCCGTGGCTCCTCCACCCCAATACGCCGTGGCGAACCCGCCCGGCGAAAAGCCCGCGCAAGTGTAACCCGAGTGGAGGGTGATAGGGTGATGGGTGTTAGGGTAATAGGAGGTCAGAGATCGTGACGGACGCGGCTCAACGACAACCCACAGCATCCAGCCATCGAAAAGCTGCAGGTCAGAGGAGCGGTGAGAAACGGCTACACCGCCCGGCTGCCCAAACCGGCCCCTCCCCATCCCACCATCACCCGAGCACCCTAACACCCTCGTCTCGTCGCATCGACCACGCAACCGTCCCCGTCGTGGCCAGTCCCAGTGGCCTCCCTACCCAGCATCTGATCTCGGCGCGGGACGGCGCCGAGCGGCTCTTCGTCGCGCAACAATGGCTGCAACCCGGAGACCGGGTCTTGCTGCACACGCACCCGATCGAAGAGGCGATCACCTTTCTCTCAGGATCGGGCGAGGCAACGCTCGGAGAAGAAACTGTGCCCATCGGCGAGGGCATCAGTCTCTACATCCCCGCTGGCGTGATCCACGGGTTTCACTGCACGGAAGGCACATTGCACGTCATGGTCGCCTTTGCCTCGCCGGAGTTCGCCGAGACGATCGATCGTCGAGCGCGCCAGGGACGAGTAAGCGGCGCGGATGACTTCCCCTCCCGACCTTTCCAGGCCAACGACCATGACGATGTCGTATGACCGCAGCCCGCTCATGCCACAATCTCCAATTCTGGCTTTCGGTGCAGGACATCCTCACGATGGGCGAATTGTGTACAGCAACACGAGTGCATGTTCGTCATCATGTCCATCGGCCGCTGCTTCACGCAGGGGCTCCGAGATGGCCAACGCGTAGACGCGTGACGTCCATTCGCAGCAGGTGATTCGTCGCTTTCACGTATTTGCCGAATACACCCGCCTTCCGACCGAGCCTCAGGCCGGAGTGCCTCGGCCTCCGGCTCGCCTTCAGCGAGATCGTGGAAGGACAGGGGCGCTGCCCCTGGTGGGTGTCAAGGCCTTAAGGCCTCCTCCGCTTCGCTTCGGCCTGCGGTGACACCCACGTCCCCGGTTGGTTCTTTCTCGGGCAGTTCGGTTGAACTGCCATCTA
This sequence comes from uncultured Chloroflexia bacterium, assembly GCA_963751075.1. Lineage (GTDB taxonomy): Bacteria > Chloroflexota > Chloroflexia > Thermomicrobiales > UBA6265 > JACCXM01. Next base: position 50,378 of record CAVVTE010000023.1, read on the forward strand.
GGTAGTGTCCGAGCTGAACCTTCGGCCGACCCATCGAAAATCGAAGATTGACCGTCTAGTTTGCGGGTCGCCTTTTCCCCGTTCTGCGACGAATGGCCAAACATCCGCTAGTGGTCCATCAAGAGTGATTTGCAGGGTGAGGGCCGGCGCACTAGGCTGGCGTATGATCCGCCGATCGACGCCGCACGGAGGCCCCGCATGCGCAAGACCAAGTATGCCGTGTATCTGACGGAAGCTGAGCGTGCCCAGTTGCGGACGCTGATCGGCAGCGGGGAGGCGCCGGCGCGGCTGCTGACCCACGCGCGCATCCTGCTCAAAGCCAACCAGGGCGAGGGAGGCCCGGGCTGGAGTGATGCCGCGATTGCCGGCGCCTTGGACCTCCATCCCGACACGGTCGCGCGCGTTCGCCGCGCCTATGTCGGGGCCGGGCTAGAGGCAGCGCTAGCACGGAAGGCACCCACCCGGGTGTATAGGCGCACGCTCGATGGCGCGGCCGAGGCGCATCTGGTTGCCGTCGCTTGCTCACCCCCGCCCGCGGGACGTGAGCGCTGGACGCTGCGGCTGCTGGCCGATGAGCTGGTGCGCCTCGAGGTGGTGGAGGCCGTCTCGTACGAGACGGTGCGGCGGACCTTACAGCAAACGAGCTCAAGCCCTGGCTGAAGGAGCAATGGTGCATTCCACCCGAGGCCACCGGCGAGTTCGTCTGGCACATGGAAGATGTCTTGGACGTCTACACCCGGCCCTACGACCCGGAGCGGCCGCTCATCTGCCTGGACGAGACGAGCCGCCAACTGCTCGGCGACGCCCGCAGCCCGCGGCTCCCGGCGCCAGGGCGGCCGGCCCGCCACGACCCGGAGTATGTCCGCGGCGGGGTCGCCAACATCTTCCTCGTCACCGACCCCGTACGCGGCTGGCGGCAGGTCCAAGTGAGCGACCGCCGCACGCGCATCGATTTCGCCGACTGCATCAAAGCGCTGGTCGACAGCCACTACCCCACGGCAGAGCGCATCGTGCTGGTCATGGATCAGCTCAATACCCACTCGCCGGCTTCGCTCTACGACGCCTTCCCGCCCGCCGAGGCCAAACGCCTGGCCGACAAGCTGGAGATCCACTACACCCCCAAGCATGGCAGTTGGCTCACCATGGCCGAGATCGAGTTGAGTGTGCTCCAGCGTCAGTGCCTGGACCGCCGGTTGGGCGACCGCGCCATGATGGAGCGGGAAGTGGCGGCCTGGGTGGCGGAGCGCAACGGGGCCACCACCACGATCGACTGGCGCTTCACCACTGAGGATGCCCGCATCAAGCTCAAACGGCTCTACCCCGTAGTTCACGCCTGACGGAGCACTAGGCTGAGAAAACAGGGGCAGACCCGAGTAGAACCACGTTGCACCCAGGTGATGGGGTTCCTGGGGTGGTTCTGGATCCGCACCCCGGTCTCACGTGGTACGGATGTGCATCCGGTGACGACAGCCCTATGATCGGTTCGGCGCGAGGCATCCCGGCTCCCACGACCGGTCGCGAGGTCTGGATCCTGGGTGAGGTACCCAATGGTGACACCGCGCCGATGCCTGACCAGCGGATCGTCGGGGAGACGCTCAGCCGCGTGATCCGGCGAGTCAGAGGAGGTCTCGCTGATGGCCGAGCCAGCTCTATGGAAGACAGACGTTACGGCTGCGGTCGTCCACCCGAGCGAACCTGCCGTCTGGCTTCCCGATGACGCGGGTCCGGGCTTGCGCTTCGCCCTCGGCGGCCCCGTCTGGTTCCCGGACGTCGAGTCAGTACTCCACGCAGTCCGGGAACGGTGGGACCTCGACGCCGTGGTGCTCCGGTGCCTGGACGTGCGTGAGGATCGGGACACGCAGCGGCGTTGGGTCACGTACCTGCTCCAGCCGCGTCCGGAGGCGCTGCCACGCCACGGCCGATGGGTACCTGTCCGCGACCTCACCCTCTCCGAGCTGCCTGCTGATCTCGGCCGGGACGTGCTCGCAGCCGCCTGCCATGGGCTCGATGCGCCGCTGGCGCCGACGAGGCGGCCGTGGTCCGAGCGGGGCTGGCTCCAGGGAGCAGAGGCGTGGGTCGATGCCGCGCTACGCACCGCTGGGCTCGGACCGAGTCGACCGCCGGTGCAGCTGCGCACCTGGGGGCTCTCGACGGTACTTCGGTTCGGGACTCCAGCCGGCGACGTCTACTTCAAGGCGGCGGCGCACAGGAACGCGGGGGGCGGCGCGCAGAGCGGTCACCGCTCGTTCCTCTTCGCCAACGAAGCGGCACTGCTCGCCGCCCTCGCTCGCCGGTTTCCCGACGACGTCCCGCGCCCGCTCGCGACCGACCCAGATCGGGTCTGGATGCTGCTTCCTGACGCCGGCCCGGCTCTGGCAGCATCCGACGACCTCGACGCCTGGGAAGCCGCCATTCGCGTGCACGCGCGCCACCAACGCGACTATGCTGGCCAGGACGCCGAGCTGCTGCGGATCGGCTGCCTTGATCGACGCCTTAGCCGGCTCACGGCGGACCTCGACGACCTCGCCGAGGACGAGGCAGCGCTGGCGTTCCTGGATCCGCCGGACCGCGATCGCCTCCGTGCCAGCGTGCCAGTGCTCCAGGCGCTGATCGACGAGGCCGCCGCGCTCGGCATTCCAGACACCCTGATGCACGGGGACCTGCACGCCGGGAACATCGGACTCCGCGGGGGTCGTTGCATGTTCTTCGACTGGACCGACGCCTGCGTGGCCCACCCGTTCCTCGATCTGGTGACGTTCCTGGACGAGTCCGCGGTGCTGGATGCCGCACCCGGCGCGCGGGAACGGCTGCACGCGGCCTACTGTGACGAGTGGCACGGCGTGGTCAGCGGGGATGCCCTGACCCGCTCCGCCGAGCTGGCCGAGACCATCGGCACACTGCACCAGGCCGTGAGCTATCAGCATATGGTTGCGTCCCTGGAGGAACCGACCCGCTCAGCCATGGGCGAGGGCATCGCGTACTGGGTGGAGCGACTCCTTGACCGGCTCGTCTGAGAGTGTCGACGCGAGCACGTGCCGTCCGCATTCCATGCCTCCGCGATCTGGTACGAGGGCGTGGCGACGCGCCACGGGCATCCCGGCGGGAACTGGCGGCGGTCGGATGGGTTTGGGATCACGAGCCGATGCCTGGCTCTGGCATCATCGGCCTGCAGGGCCACGACCACCAGGTCGGTCGGGGACACGGTTGCCTACGATGATGTCGCCTTGTGGTTGCTCTACGACACGCACCGCGTCAGGTTAGTGCGCCTCCTTCACCCTGCTCCAGCCACGTCGCGACGAGAAACGCCGCCATGCTCCCGGCGAGGTTGACAGCCAGTTCGGCGTGCCGAGGCGTCGGCTTGACCGGACGGCGCCCTTGGCCGTGGGCGTCTCCGGCGATGTTCCGGATGGCCGCTAAGCGGTCGACGATGGTCTGACAGTTCCCCAGGATCGCTTTGAAGAGTCCGTCCTGATGCTGGCTCGGGGCGAGGTTCAGCACAGTGGCGGTGCGGTGCCACAGGTTCGGGAGGTCGTCGGTCGGCCCATACGGAATGCCCGCATCATCGAGGATGTGCTTGCAGACCGTCTCGATGAGCGTGCGCGCCGCAGTGATGGCCCCCTCCGGATCGTCGTTTCTCCGGTTCAGCGCCTTGTTCCACGCCGCGTGCACTCCCTGGGCATTGAACTGCGCCAGCATCTCGCTGTCTGGCGTCACGAGCAGGCCGCTGTCTTTGGTCTCCAGGTAGTCGATCGCCGGAGCAAAGGCGTCCCAGAGGTAGTCGCGTCGCTCCTGATAGCTCGGAAACAGCTTCTGGATGAAGCTCCAGTATTGGGACAGGTGACAGCACGTCCGGAGGAAGTCGGGCAGCTTGGCGGACAGGGAGGCGTTGTTGCGCAGCGATCGACGCAGCGCCCGATACTCCCCCTCGTCGAAGAAGCCCCCTGTGGCCCTCTCCATGAGGCCGTTCTTGAGGCGCTCGACTTGCTCCAGCTTGCTCAGAGCAGAAAGGTCTTCCGGCTCAGCGGCAAAAGGCGGTAGGTGCTGGGCCAACCAGTCCTCCCTTCAATGCGGGAGCGTCTAGGACTCGCATGGTTCTCGGAACGATAGAGTCTAGTGCTCCGTCAGGCGTGAACTACGGGGTAGAGCCGTTTGAGCTTGATGCGGGCATCCTCAGTGGTGAAGCGCCAGTCGATCGTGGTGGTGGCCCCGTTGCGCTCCGCCACCCAGGCCGCCACTTCCCGCTCCATCATGGCGCGGTCGCCCAACCGGCGGTCCAGGCACTGACGCTGGAGCACACTCAACTCGATCTCGGCCATGGTGAGCCAACTGCCATGCTTGGGGGTGTAGTGGATCTCCAGCTTGTCGGCCAGGCGTTTGGCCTCGGCGGGCGGGAAGGCGTCGTAGAGCGAAGCCGGCGAGTGGGTATTGAGCTGATCCATGACCAGCACGATGCGCTCTGCCGTGGGGTAGTGGCTGTCGACCAGCGCTTTGATGCAGTCGGCGAAATCGATGCGCGTGCGGCGGTCGCTCACTTGGACCTGCCGCCAGCCGCGTACGGGGTCGGTGACGAGGAAGATGTTGGCGACCCCGCCGCGGACATACTCCGGGTCGTGGCGGGCCGGCCGCCCTGGCGCCGGGAGCCGCGGGCTGCGGGCGTCGCCGAGCAGTTGGCGGCTCGTCTCGTCCAGGCAGATGAGCGGCCGCTCCGGGTCGTAGGGCCGGGTGTAGACGTCCAAGACATCTTCCATGTGCCAGACGAACTCGCCGGTGGCCTCGGGTGGAATGCACCATTGCTCCTTCAGCCAGGGCTTGAGCTCGTTTGCTGTAAGGTCCGCCGCACCGTCTCGTACGAGACGGCCTCCACCACCTCGAGGCGCACCAGCTCATCGGCCAGCAGCCGCAGCGTCCAGCGCTCACGTCCCGCGGGCGGGGGTGAGCAAGCGACGGCAACCAGATGCGCCTCGGCCGCGCCATCGAGCGTGCGCCTATACACCCGGGTGGGTGCCTTCCGTGCTAGCGCTGCCTCTAGCCCGGCCCCGACATAGGCGCGGCGAACGCGCGCGACCGTGTCGGGATGGAGGTCCAAGGCGCCGGCAATCGCGGCATCACTCCAGCCCGGGCCTCCCTCGCCCTGGTTGGCTTTGAGCAGGATGCGCGCGTGGGTCAGCAGCCGCGCCGGCGCCTCCCCGCTGCCGATCAGCGTCCGCAACTGGGCACGCTCAGCTTCCGTCAGATACACGGCATACTTGGTCTTGCGCATGCGGGGCCTCCGTGCGGCGTCGATCGGCGGATCATACGCCAGCCTAGTGCGCCGGCCCTCACCCTGCAAATCACTCTTGATGGACCACTAGGTTGAAAATGCATGAGTCACGCTGCAGCCGGCTTGGGCGTGACGGTGACGTCATAGCCGAGGTGGCGCAGTTGGTCGATCGCCCGGTTACGTGCTTTGCGGTGACGATGCTGGTCAAGCTCGGTCGGCGTCGGCTCATGGTAGCTCTGGCCATGGCGTAGCACGTGGTAGACGATGATCAGCAGGCGATGGCCGACGGCGACGATGGCCTTCTGCCGGCCGCGGCGGGCCACGAGCCGTCGGTAGTGGCCGGCTAGGGCAGTGCGTCCCGCCTGCTTGGTCCGCACCGCCCCGCACGCCGCCTCGATCAAGGCGCGCCGCAGCCACCTGCTGCCCTTGCGGGTCGTGCCACTCCGACGCTTGCCGGCGCTCTCGTGGTTGCCGGGACACATCCCCGCCCAACTGGCCAGGTGGGCCGCGCTCGGGAACCGCGCTAGTTCCGTCCCGAGTTCCGCCACGAGCACCTCGGCCGTGTGGCGGTCCACCCCGGGGATCGTGTCCAACCGCTGCATCGCCTCCGCAACCGGGCGCAGGCGCTGGGCGATCTCCGCACTCAACCGCGCGATCTCCTCGTCGAGGAAGTCGACGTGGGCCAGATGCGTCGTCAACAGCAGCCGGTGGTGCCCGCTCAGGCGTCCGACCAGCGCCCGCTCCAACGCGGCCCGCTTCGCCCGCAGCCGGCCCTTGGCCAGGTCTGCCAGCGTAGCCGGGTCGGTCGTGCCCTGCAGCATCGCCTCGACGATCGCTCGCCCTGACACCCCCATGATGTCAGTGGCGACGCTGGCCACCTTGAGGTTGGCGTCTTCGAGCACCTTCTGCAGCCGATTGACAGCAGCTGAGCGCTCGTCGATGAGGGCGTGCGCGTGCGGGTCAGGTCGCGCAGTTCGCGCTGGGGCCGGTCGGGGATGAAGCTGGGGCGCACCAACCCGTGCTGGAGCAGGTCGGCGATCCACTCGGCATCCTTAACATCCGTCTTGCGCCCCGGCACGGCTTTGACGTGCGCGGCGTTGACGACCAGCACGGCGAACTGGTCTTCGAGGATGTTGTAGACGGGCTTCCAAGAGACACCGGTGCTCTCCATGGCCACGTGCGTGCAGCCGGTCGCCCGCAGCCACTCCGCTAGCATCAGCAGGTCGTCGGTCATCGTCGTGAAGGTTCGCACCTCGCGGCGGTACTGCCCATCGGCGCCCGCGCGCAGCAGACAGGCCACGACCGTCTTCTTGTGCACGTCGAGTCCACAGCAGCACGGGTACAGCACCTCCATCGTCGCACTCCTTTCGGACAGGTCGCGATGCGGACGCGGGTGTGGCGATGTTCAGACTCTAGGTTGCGTGCTTCCCGGCTGGGAGCCACAGGCGATGGTGCCGCGCGACACCCCGGTCAAACTGGTCTGCGGGCTCGTAGCACCAGACGAGGCCCGACCTCCTGCGTCCGCGTCGGTTGCGGCACACCGCCGCACTGCTCATTTTCATCCGGCGACGGTCGCGGGGCACCGCGGGGACAACTGGTCTGAAAATACGAATGCAGGAGATCAATCGGCGGCTTGTGGGATAAGCGTCACCCCATAGCCCAGGTCCTGCAAGCGATGGCCGCCTTGTTTCTCTTCTCCGACAACCAGCTGCGCTGAATGGCCGCCGCATTCCCCCTACGAGGTCGGGGTGGCCATCACGGCCGCCGTGGGCAGCGGACTCGCCTCCTGCGCACGACCGGCCACGGGGACGCCCATCAGGATCGCGATCGTGCAGAGCACGATGAGCGCGCGGTGGCGCATGACGATCGACCTCTCCCGCGCGTCGCGCGGCCTACTCCGCGTCATGGTCATCAGCCGGCACGAGCCGGAACGCCTTGACGCTGAGATCGTCGCTGACATAGATCGTGCCGGTATCGTCGACGGCAATCGCGTTCCCGCCGGAGAACTGCACCGGGTCTTCCTGGCCGCCGATCTTGGCCATGAATCGCCCATCCGCGGTGAGCGCCTGGACGCGCCGGTTCCCCGCTTCGATGACAAAGACATTCCCATGGCGTCGACTGCCACGCCATCGGGGTTGCTGATGTGGCCATCACCCGAGCCGGGGCTTCCAAGACGTCGCGGAACTCCCCCTCCGCGTTGAAGCGCTCGATCCGGCCGCTGGTATAGTCGGCCACCCAGACATCGCCATTCCCATCGACCGCGACGCCGGCCGGCAGACTAAATTGCCCATCATCGGAACCCGCCTCGCCGAATGCGCCGAGGAACGTCCCCTCGCTGTCGAAGATCTGGACGTCGTGGCGTTTCTCGTCGGGAACGTAGACCCGGCCGTCCGGGCCACCGCGATGCTCGGCGGCGCCAGAATTGCCCTTCGCCATCACCTTTACTCCCCCAGGCGAGGAGGAAGTTTCGCTCAGGATCGAACTTCTGCACCCGGTGGTTGCCGGTGTCGAGCACGTAGATGTTGCCCTCCGCGTCGAAGTCGACATCACCGTAATCGATCCCGTAGCTCGATTCCGGGGCGTAGAACTCGAATTCGCCCTCGGCCGATCCCGGGGTTCCCCACGTCTCGAGGTACGTGCCATCCGGCGCGAAGAGCTCGAAGCGGTCCTGGTTGGCCACCCAGAGGGTGCCATCCGGGGCGATTCCCAGGCCGTAGGGCCTGGAGAATGCGTCGGCACCGCTGGTCACTTCCCAGAGCACCGCGAACTGCACCGGGTCCCCCACGGCGCCCAGCATCGGCTCCGTGGGACGGGGACGCAGTGGTCCCACGGTGTAGAGACCGGCGATCAGCAGGACCAGGAGCAACGCCGCCGTGGCCAATTGTGGGGCAACCTGGCGCGCAGCAAATGCCGATCGCGCGGGAGGGAGGACCGGGGTGGCCTGGTCCGGGCGCGGCCCAGGGACCGCATGCGAGCGCGTGAGGCGGAATCGCCCCCGCGCGGCAGATCGGGTTCAGGCGGGGTCTGGGCCGGGGGCGGCGGCCACGATCCGATCGAGCCGATCAAAGGCCGGGTCGAGCGCAACCGGTTCGCGTTGCGCCCTGCGGAACAGCTCCAGCCAGGCGACCTCCTCCGGATCGAGGGCGCTGCCCAGGTGGGCCAGCTCCTCCGGGGTGGCATCACGCAGGAGCGCGTCGCGATAGTCACTGATCGCCTCTGCCGGCGACAGCGAGCCGGAGGCGGAGGTCGAGGGAAACTCAGGCATGACGTGGTCCTCCCAGCGGGGATCCCGCGAGCGGACCGAGACACTCACGTAATTTGCTCAGGAGCCGCCAGTGCGCCGTACGTACCGCGCCGTGGCTTCGGCCGAGGGCGGTGGCGATCTGCTTGTCATTGAGCTCGGTCAGCAGCAGATCAAAGAGATCCCGCTCGCCCGTGGAGAGCACTTTTCCCGCGCGGCGAGGAGGAAGCGACGCGCCTCCCCCTGCATGGCCACCTCCTCCGGTCCCGGACCCGTATCGGCCCAGAGCGCATCGTCGGGGATGGAATCCGTCTGATGGCGGCGGGTGCGCAGTTGGTCGGTGATGACATTGCGGGCAATGACGAAGAGCCAGCCGACGAACGCGGCGTTCTCGTGGCACGAGGGCAGCGCGGTGAGGACGCGCACAAAGATGATTTGCACGGCGTCTTCGGCCGCTTCGCGCGTGCCCAGCCGCGCCAGGGCGAAGCGGTAGACATCGTCGAGGTAGCGGCGATAGAGCTGGGTGTAGGCCTCGCGGTCTCCCCCCTTGGCCCGAGTGACGAGGGCCACAAGCGCCGCCTCATCCTCGGTAACAAGCGGCGCCAGAGCCCGGGGGACGGGGGTGGGCGATGACGCTGGGCGGGAGGTCCATACCGGGACCTCATCTTCCACGAGACGATCAACACCCTAGAGACGTGGTGACTCGCAAAGTGTCACAGGAGCCCTTGCCTCTCGCTAGGTGGGCAGATGAGGACCGGTGGTGTCGACTGCCGCGGGGCGTATGCGGAGCACGAGTATCGGCTGTGACACTTTTTGGCGAGTGCCGTCTCTAAGGGGCAGTTTATGTCTGGGTCCTACTCGACTACCTGGTGATCAACCCCGCGGACGATTCCCGGGGACGCCGCGAAGGATCAACAGCCACCAGTACCAAGGAGCACTCCATGCGTCTCCCCAGGAATCCTCACCTTCGTGCTGACGCTCGTCTTCGCCGTTACGGTCCTGTCCGTAAGCCGTGCGCACGCCGCCCAAACCGCCAGCCCGGTGGTGGGCACCCATGAACGACCAGATCACGTTCCTGTGGCAATCCACGGGGTGGCCCGATCCCCTGGTCCAACCCTACGGGGTGGGCGTCGATCTTGACGGCAACGTCTGGGTCGCAGACGACCAGGATCGCTTCCAAATCATCGCCCCCGGGGGGACGTATCAGGAAACGTGGGGCATACCCGGCACCGGTGCCGGGGAGTTCACCTTCTTCAACAGCAACGCGGCCTACGCGCGTGCCTATGGCGACGTGGCCTTTGAGGCGGCAGGGGGACATCTTTGTGGCCGACACCGGCAACACCCGCGTGCAGACGTTCGCCCCCGACCGCACGTTCCTTCTCAGGCCTGGGGCAGCAAGGGGACCGGTGACGGCCAGTTCCTCACGCCCAGCGGGATTGCGGTGGGCCCGGACGGAACGGTCTACGTCAGCGACGAGGGCCGCTCCGACATCCAGCACTTTGACGCCGAGGGGCAGTTCCTGGGCACGATCGGGGAAACTGGAACGGCGGAGGGGCAATTCCGTCTCCCGGCCGGGATCGCCGTCGGCCCGGATGGCGACGTCTGGGTCGCCGATTACAGCAACCAGCGGATCCAGCGCTTCACCGCCTCTGGCGAGTTCCGTGACGCCTGGGGACAGCGCGGATCAGGGGAGGGAGAATTTCAGAACCCGAACGGTGTGGCGGTGAACGCGCTTGGGGCACGTGTTCGTGGCCGATGCGGACAATAATCGGCTGCAAGTCTTCACCGCGGATGGGCAGTTCCTCGCCACGATTGAACGGTCTGAAAAAAACCCGGACAGTTCAGTAACGCGCTCGGCGTCGCGGCCGGGGACGATGGGATCGTCTATGTCACCGATCGCCATAGCCTCCAGGCGTTCCAACTGCAGTCCTAGGAAGAGATCGTCGCGGTTCGTCAGTCATCCATGACCATGCGACAGCACAAGGAGACATCCCATGCGTGCTCTCAGCGTCCTCGTAGTCGCCACCGTCGTCCTCGTGCTCACGACCCTCGATCAGCCAGCGCGGCTCCGGTCTCTGGCCCAAGGCGCGACCCCGGTCGTCGGCATCTGAGGGAGGCGCCCTCTACACCTACGACAGTGGGGAAGCCGGCTTCTTCACCAAGACGTACTTCTATGACACGGGCAACGAGGTCGTCGCCTTCGACGCCCAGTTCACCCCGCAGCTGGCCGAGGCCGCGATCGCCTCACTGCGGGAGCAGACCGACAACCCCATCACCTCTCTGGTCATCACCCACCCCAACCCCGACAAGTTCAACGGCGCTCCGGCCTTCCAGGAGGAGGGCGCCCAGGTCATCGCCTCCGAGGCGACGGAGGCGGCCATCCCCGGCGTTCACGAGTACAAGAAGGCCGGCTTCGTCGGCATGGGCATGTTCACCGAGGAGACGTATCCAGAGCAGGCCACGGTCGATGAGACCTTCACTGGCACCCATACTCATCGAGCTGAGTGACGGTAAGACGGTCGAGCTGAGCGAGCTGAGCGAGCCGGGGGTCAGCTCCACCCAGACGGTGGCCTTCATCCCCGAGCTGAACGCGCTCATCGTCGGCGATCTGGTCCACCACAAGCTGCATGCCTGGCTGGAGGGCGGCATCGTCGACGGCCAGGCCACGCCCACCATCGACGGCTGGATCGCCGATCTCCAGGAGTTGGAGACAACCTTCGCTGGAGAGCCGGAGCCGACGGTCTACGGCGGACGGGGAGAACCCGCACCCCTCTCGGTGGCCGTCGCCGACCAGATCGCCTATCTGCAGAAAGCCGACCAGATCGTCACCGACTACGTGGCCGGTCTGGGGGACAAGACAGTCCGAGTTGAGCAGTGACAAGGCGGGAGAGCACTATGCGGCCATCCAGGCCGAGCTGGAGCAGGCGTTCCCCGACTACGCCTTCCCCGACATGATCTCCTTCAGTGTCTATGGCTTGGTGAACTCCAAGCTCTAACGGGCTCTCGCCCTGAGCGGAGGTCTAAAGCTCTGGGGTCCGGCAGATCGACTGCCGGACCCCTGTTTGCTCGTGCGGGCACATAGCTGGCGGGCGCAGGAACAGGATTGTGCAAAAACTTTCTGGCACATCCTGTAACACTTTTCGGCCTCGTCCGTCTGGGGAGATGAAGGGCAGAGCGGGGACCGGAAGACCCGGACCCTGCATCCCCGGAACCTGACGAGAGGGGTCCCGAGATGACGACCCTGAAGCTCACCGCCCGCTACGCCCGGTACCTGTTGACCTCCCTGGCTACCGTTGCCTTCAGCCTCAACTTGACCTAGTCCGCATCCCTCAGCCTGCCCCGACCGGAACTCTTGGTCGAGGCATCATCGGCGGCCCTGCCCATCCATAGCCGGCGACAGTCCTCTACGGCTCATCTGCATCCGGGCCGGCGAGCAGGGACGTCGCGCAGGAAGCCCCAGAGCGAACCGCTCGCTGAGCGGGTTGAAAGGAGGAGTTCATGCATCGCGTTGCTCTATGGCTGGTGACCAGCCTGATCGTCTTGCTCGTCGTGTTGCCGCACTCGGGATTGACCGTGGCGCAAGACCGTGTCGCCACCCCCACCTCGTCCGCACCGGACCAGGCGGTGCTGCTCTGGGAATCCGCCGGCGACCCCGAGCAGCCCCTTGCCGACCCCTGGTTCCTCAGCCTCGACCCCGGCGGGAACCTCTGGGTCGTCGATGGGAGCAACAACCAGTTCCAGATCTTCGCCCCCGATGGCACGTTTGTTGACGCCTGGGGGACCGCCGGGACGGATGAAGGGCGAGTTCGACTTTGTTGTGCACGGGGCCTGCGCCTTCGATGCCGCCGGCAATCTCTACGTCGTCGACTCCGGCAATCACCGCGTCCAGAAGTTCGGCCCGGATCGGAGCTTTCTGACCGCCTGGGGCAGCGAAGGTAGCGGCGAGGGGCAGTTCCTGCAGCCCGCTTGACATCGCCGTGGCGCCCGATGGTCGTGTCTACGTCATCGACGACCGGCGCAACGACATCCAGGTCTTCGATGGCGAGGGGCGCTTCCTCTTCGCCTTCGATGGTGCCGAGGGCGGCGACCCGGGGTTGGCCGACACGGGTGGGTTGACCATCGACGAGGCCGGCAACATCCTGGTGGCCGACTACGGCAATCAGCGCATCGTCCGGTTCTCCCCAGACGGGGAGCAGCTCGCCAGCTGGGGGGAGGTCGGCACCAGGCGCGGGTGAATTCTTCGCGCCCGATCGATCTGGTCGTCGACGAGCAGGGGCGCGTCTACGTCGTCGATAACAGCCTGCACCGGGTGCAGGTCTTCGATCGCGACGGCCGCTTCCTCACCCGGTTCGGCCGGGCCGGCAGTGGAGGGACAGTTCGGCTCCGTGGTCAGCATCGCGCGCGACGCCTCGGGTCAGCTCTACCCTGAGTGACGCGCGCCGCCATGTGGTGCCAGCCTACCGCTGGATGCTGGAAGCGGCAACGCCGGCGCCCTAGGAGTGCGCGACGCGCTATCCCCTGACCGATGGTGAACGCCTCCGAAGTCGTCAATCAGTTATGAAACCGGTTCCTGTAACGCCCCTGCGTGTTGAAAAAGTCCCCAGCCTCCGGTTTCGAGCCCTTCAAGCGTCTGTGGTTGCCCCTTTTCGTGCTGGAATCTTGCTCAAATCTCAGTATTGAAGAGCTACTTCAGCCTCGACGTCGCCCCCGACGGGCTTTTTTCAACACGCAGAACCATTCTCAGACGCCGTTGGCACAAAACACCGGAGTTCCGTCATCGCAAAATGATCCGTTTCGGCTCATGTATGTGGCCTCTCTTGACCCATGATCTGATCAGACCAAAAAAGGAAGCGATCGACGGCACCTGGAGCCCGCCGGCGGTGTGCAGGGTGGTGCTCCACGTCAGAAACTACACGCGATACCCACGGAGGGAATCATGTCCACGACGCAGCCGAATATCCTCTTGATCATCGCCGATGATATTGGGTGGCTCGATGTTGGTGCGTACCACCAGGGCCTGATTGGGAGCACCCACCCCGAACATTGACCGTCTCGCCACGGGCGGCGTGCGCCTCACCGATTGCTTACGGTACGGCCGGCTGCACCGCTGGTCAGCGCCGCCTTCATTACCGGCCAGTTGCCCGTGCGCACCGGCCTGACCAGCGTGGGCCTCCCCGGTGCGCCACAGGGGCTGCAGCCCGAAGATCCCACGCTGGCTGACCTGCTCAAGCCGCTCGGCTACGCCACCGCCCAGATTGGCCAGACCACCTCGGGGGACCACAACAGCAGCTCCTGCCCACAGTGCACGGGTTCGATCAGTTCTACGGCAACCTCTATCACCTCAACGCCGAGGAAGAGCCGGAGCAGCCGGACTATCCTAAGGACAACCCAGAGTTCATGGCCGTGTTTGGCCCGCGAGGCGTGCTCGAATGCCGGGCCACGGACGTCGATGATCCTACCGAGGATCCCCGCTTCGGCCGGGTCGGCAAGCAGACGATCAAGGACACAGGTCCGCTAACCCGCACGCGTATGGAGACGGTCGAAGACGATCTACTGGCCCGCTCGCTGGCGTTCATGGAGGACGCTCACAGCCAGGAGAAGCCCTTCCTCCTCTGGCACAACTCGACCCGTATGCACGTCTGGACCCACCTCTCCGAGCGCTGGCGGGACCGAGCCCGGACTGGGCCTCTATGCCGATGGCATGCAGGAGCTGGACTGGGTCGTCGGGGAATTGCTGGACAAGCTGGATGCGCTGGGCATCGCTGACAACACCATTGTGGTCTTCACGAGCGACAACGGCGCCGAGAAGTTCTCCTGGCCCGATGGCAGTACCAGCCCGTTTCGGGGTGAGAAAGGTATGGGCTGGGAAGGCGGCTTCCGTGTGCCCTTCCTGATTCGCTGGCCGAACCACATCCTGGCCCCGAGCAGCCTGAACGGCATCGTCTCGCTCGAGGACGTGGTGCCGACGATGATGGCCGCGGGCGGCGTCCCCGATGTCAAGGAGCAGTTGCTGACTGGCTATGAGTCCGGGGACAAGACCTTCCGGGTCCACCTGGACGGCTACAACCAGCTGCCCTACCTGGAGGGCGAGACGGACGAGTCACCCCGGCGCGAGTTCTATTACTACGGGGAACACAACCTCTTTGCCGTCCGGTACAACAACTGGAAAGTGCACTTCGCGATCAAGGATGACTTCGTTAGCCGGGACGTTGAAGACCCCGACTGTGCCGCAGCCGGTCAACCTGCGCAACGATCCGCTGGAGCAGCACATGGACTCGCCAAACTATTCGCAATACGCGGGCGAGAAACTGTGGACCGTCATGCCAGCGGGCGCCCTCCTGCAGCAGCACATGGCCACATTCACGGACTTCCCGCCACGCCAGGCACCGCCAGACTTCAATCCGGCGGCGATGGTGCAGAACGTGCTCAAGGCGGCGGCCGATCGCGGCGGGAACTCGTCGCCTAGCCCACCCCGACGCCTGATGGCGGCCATTTCTCGTGCTCAGCTTTTGGCAAGCGTGATGGACAGGGGGTCACGGCTCCGATCATGAATGCTCCTCCACCTGCGCCCCACGTGGGAGATCGGCGAGTAAACCGGAGACAGCTCCTCGGTGTCGTGCGTGGAGCTGTGCCGACGCTCATGCTGACCACGTCCCCAACATGGGCCAGTATGTCCCTACCGTTGGAGAACCACCCACAGGAGGCTGTCGTCATGCAGAACGACCCCCTTTCTTCTTGGAAGGACGGACCGACCAAGCAGGCCCTACTTGATTTCGTCGCCGCCGTAACGGAGGAGGGTGGCGCCCAGTTCGTCCCGGAAGGTAAGCGCATCGCGGTCTTCGATAACGACGGCACGCTTGGACCGAGCAACCGATGTACGCCCAGGGGTTCTTCGTGTTGGATCAGATCAAGACGCTCGCTCCCCAGCATCCGGCGTGGCAGACCGAGCAACCGTTTGCGTCCATCCTCGCTGGCGACGAAGCAGCCATGAAGCAGTTTTCCGAAGAAGATATCGGCAAGCTCATGGCGGCCGCCCACACGGGAATGACCACAACCGAGTTTGACGAGCAGGCGCTCGCCTGGGCGCATTCCGCGAAAAACCCGAGCACCGGTAATCTTTCATCGAGTCGGTCTATCAGCCGCAGCTGGAGCTACTCGACTATCTCCGTGGCAACGGCTTCCAGACCTACATCGTCTCCGGCGGTGGGATCGACCTGATGCGGACCTTCAGTCAGGAGGTTTACGGTGTGCCATCGGATCAGGTGGTTGGCAGCAGTGCTAAGGTCACGTACTCCCTCGAGGATGGTGTTCCAACCCTGACCAAACAGCCGGAGGTCGACAGCATCGACGACCACGAGGGCAGCCGATGAAATATCCGCCTCCACATCGGCCAGAAGCCGATTCTCACCTTCGGCAACTCGGATGGCGATCAGCAAATGCTCGAATACACCACCTCCGGCGATGGTCCTAGCCTCGGCCTGATCGTCCACCACGACGACGCCGAACGCGAGGTCGCCTACGACCGCGACTCGAAGATCGGCAAGCTCGACACTGCCTGGGACGAGGCGACGGAGAAAGGCTGGATCGTCGTGAGCATGATGGACGACTGGAATCGAGTTTTTCCGTTCGATCGGTCGAGGACGTGCGTGCTGGTGGAGGAGCATGGATGTCGCAGGTCTCACCGGAGTAGGGAAATCGCACATGAGTTCGATCGTTGCCACTCTCGACGACGTCCGACAGCAACCGCGCCCGGATAATGACATGGTCTGGATTGCGGGAGGCACCTTCGCATGGGGTCGGATACGCACTACCCGGACGAAGCTCCGGCGCACGACGTGACAGTGGCCGGCTTCTGGATTGATCGCACCCAAGTGACCAACGCCGCCTTCCGCCGCTTCGTGAAGGCCACCGGCTATGTGACCGTAGCCGAGCGCGTACCTAAGGCCGCCACCTACCCCGGCGCCAGCGCCGCGACGCTCGTGCCCGGCTCCGTCATCTTCCGCCAGCCATCCGGGCGCGTCGCGCTGGACAACCACTACGTCTGGTGGGATTGGCTCCCGGGCGCGGACTGGCGTCACCCCGAAGGTCCTGACTCCACGCTCGATGGCAAGGAGCGCCACCCGGTACTGCACGTGGCCTGGGAAGATGTCACCGCCTACGCGGCCTGGGCCGGGAAAGCAATCCCCACTGAGGCGGAATGGGAGTACACCAGCCGTGGCGGACACAACGGCTGGTCCTACGCCTGGGGCGAAGAGCTGGCCCCCAGGGGCAGGATGCTGGCCAACTACTGGCAGGGTGAGTTCCCCTGGCAAAATCTGGCTCTCGACGGCTACGAGCGGACCGCCCCCGTGGGCGCTTCCCCCCCAATGACTACGACCTGCTGGACATGATCGGCAATGCCTGGGAGTGGACCGCCGATTGGTACGCCGACCGGCACGAAGCGCTCAGCCCTTGCTGCGGGCCAGGCGCTCCGCGTGGAGGGAACCGCGAAACCAGCGTCGATCCCGCCGATCCTGCCGCTCTCCCGCGCAAGGTGCTCAAAGGGGGGTCCTGGGCCTGTGCCGCCAACTACTGCCAGCGCTATCGCCCGGCCGCGCGCATGCCGCACCCGATCGATACTGGCACCAACCACCTCTCGTTCCGCTGCGTCGTCCGTTCACCGTCCAGTTCCCACTCGGCGCAATGACCATGAATGGTTCCGGTAATGCCCCTGCGTGTTAAAAAAGAACTCGGCCTGGTGCAACAGCCACCCCCTTGCGGCGCACGAGGGGTCGGGGTAGCGTAGCCAAGCCGAGCGAACGAGGGAGGCAGTGGGTTTCAGGGAGGGCGATGGTTGACACAGCGCAGCCAGCGGCAGGACGCCCACTCAAGGTGGGTTGCGCCTCGCCAACATCGCCGGCATGCACCCGGCAGGGGTGGCGCACTGGAGCGAGCTCCTGACGATAGCCCGGCGGGCGGAGGAGGTGGGCTTCGACTCCCTCTGGGTGGCCGACCACCTCCACATGCGCTTTCCGGGCTCGGAGGACCGGCCCCTCGGCGTCTGGGAGGGATGGTCGCTGCTGGCGGCCCTGGCCGCTGCCACCGACCGCATCACGCTCGGGCCGCTCGTCGCCTGCACCGCCTACCGAAACCCCGCCCTGCTGGCCAAGATCGCCGCCACTGTCGACGACATCAGCGGCGGTAGCCTCATCCTCGGGCTCGGCGCCGGTTGGCACGAGCCGGAGTACACCGCCTTCGGCTACCCCTACGACCACCTGGGCAGCCGGTTCGACGAGGCGCTAGCCATCATCGCCGCCCTGCTGCGCGACGGCCATGTTGACTTCGTGGGCCGGTCCTATCAGGCCCGCGAGTGCGAGTTGCGACCCCGCGGCCCACGGCCGGGAGGGATGCCCATCATGATCGGCGCCGAAGGCGAGCGGTTGCTGCAGCTGACGGCCCGACACGCCGACGCCTGGAAGGGCCTGGGTCAGCTCGGTCGAGGAGGTCATACCGCGGCAGGCGGCGGTCGATGCGGTTTGCCGAGACGTCGGGCGCGACCCCGCGACGTTGGAGCGGAGCGTGGCGGTGCCGATCGACCTGCCAGGACGGCCTGACGCGCCGCGAGGGGGCGAGGCCGAGGTGGCAGATTGGGTGCGGGAGGGCGCGGGCGTGGCAACCGGATCCCCGGAGGAGCTCGCGGCGCTGCTCCGCGCCTTCGCCGCCGCCGGCATGGCCGAGGTTCAGGTGTGGCTGGCACCGGCGCGGTTACCGGGGTGGACGCGTTTGCGCCGGTGTTGGCGCTGCTCGATCACGGCTAACCAAGCGACGAGGGCCGCGTGCCGCTGGGAGGGTTTCATGCTCGGCCCCGCCAAACCCCGCCGCCTCGACCAGCCGATCGCCGTTTCGCTCGAGGACCTCGTTCCCAAGTCCAACGTCTACCGGCTCTTGGAGGCAAAGCTAGGTCCAAGCGTCGTGCGAGAGTGGGCCCGGGAGCTGTACGCCGAGCGAGGCCGCCCCTCCATCGACCCGGTCGACTTCTTCACGCTGTGCCCTGCCACTCCTGAGTGCACACAGTGGAGCGACGCCGCATCGCCCCCGACAGTGCTATGGTGTCCCCCGCACCTCCTCAGTTCAGTCAGTTCAATCAGTTCACTCCGGCCCGCTCGTCCGACCCACGGAACCCGACACACGGAGGGCCTATGAGCACTTCTGATGCCATCCCTCCCGCTCCGGACCCGATCGCGGCCCGGCGCGACGCCCTCGTGGCGCGGCTGGAGGCGGCCGGCATCGACCTGGTCGAGCTGTGCACCCTGTATCTCGGCGAACGCCTCGGCTTCTACGACGCGCTGGCGCAGGCGACGCGCTGAGCTCGACCGAACTGGCCACTCGCACCGAGACCAACGAGCGCTACACCCGGGAATGGCTCGAGCAGCAAGCGACGGCTGGCCTGCTTGAGGTCGACGATCCGGACGCGGCGCCGCACGCGCGACGGTTTGTGCTGCCAGCCGGCCATGCGGAAGTCCTCGGCGACCGCCTGAGCGACACCTACTGGGGAGCGGGATCCGCTCCTAGTCGGCCTGACGCGGCCGCTGCCCGCGGTACTGGAGGCCTTTCGCACCGGGGGTGGGGTCCCCTTCGCGGCCTACGGCGCCGACCTGCGGGAGGGACTCGCTGACGGGAGTCGCCTCGGCAGCCGGTGGTTCATCACCGAGGCGGTGCCAGCCGCCCTGCCGGACGTGCACGCCCGGCTGCAGGCCGATCCCCCGGCCCGGGTCGCCGACCTCGGCTGCGGGGCGGGGTGGGCCAGCATCGCGATCGCGCGCGCCTATCTCAAGACGACCGTGGATGGATTCGACCTGGACGTGGCCTCGGTGGCGTTGGCCTCCCGCAACGTGGCCGAGGCCGGGGTGCAAGATCGGGTGCATATCATCCAGCGGGATGCGGCCGACCCGGCGTTGGCGGGTCGCTACGATCTGGTGCTGGCCAGTGCGGTCGTGCATGACACGCCACAGCCGGTGGCCATGCTGCAGACGATGCGGCGCCTCGCGGGTGATGCGGGGGTCGTTCTCGTCTCCGAACCGAAATCCGGGGAGCGCTTCCTGGATGCGGCGAGCAATGTCGAGGTCGAGCGCAGTCACTTCGCCATCAGTGTGCTCCACTGTCTGCCCGTGGGGATGGCCGAGCAGCCCTCGGCCGGAACCGGGACGATGATGCGGCCGGACATCCTCCGGGATACGCCCGCGACGCGGGATTTCACGACGTCGAGGTCCTGGCCATCGATGACCCGTGGACCGCGGCGTACCGGTTGCGGGTCTGACCGGGTCCCCACGTCGCCCTGGAGATGGAGCCGATTCCGGCTGTTTCAACTCACCGAGGAAGGCGCCATGACTGCCGCTGTTGCCCCGGTTCGTCTGCTCCCCGAGCGCCTCGGTGAGGCGGCCGCCGTCATGGGACGGGCCCTCGTGGACGATCCGCTCTTCGTCGCTCTCCTGCCCGACGCGCAGAAGCGGGTCTCAGGCGTTCCCCTGATGATGGAGATGTTCCTGCGCATCGGACTGGCGCACGGCGAGCTCTGGGTGATGCCGCCCCCGATCACGGGGGTCGCCTGCTGGCTCCCTCCCGCGCATCCCACCATTACTTAGGAGGATCGTAATGCGACTGGCAGGCAGGAGGTCGGGGCTGCGTTGGGCCGCGCGGCCGTGGACCGCTTCGAGGCCTTCATCGGTGACAGGGATGACGCCGTGGGCTCGCTTGCTCCGCAGCCGCATTGGCATCTCACCTGGCTCGGCGTCGAGCCGGGGCACCAAGGCCAGGGCATCGGCAGCACCCTCGTGCGCCAGCTGACCACCCGCGCCGATGCGGAGGGGATGGCCTGCTGGCTGTTCACCTTCGCCTCGCGCAACGTACCGATCTACGAGCGTCTCGGCTTTCGCGTCACGCTGGAGAGGACCTTGCCCTCCTCGGGCCCGCGGCTTTGGGTGATGGCACACCCACCACGCAGCCAGCCGTGAGCGTCTCATACCCGGTCCTGTTCGGTGGACCCGGGAGGCTGCCGGTGGGATCATCCCGGAGCTCAGGTTGGCGCCCGTCTACGAGGCCGAGCAGAGAGTCGAGCGCCACGTGCGGGAGCTGCAGGCGCTCGGCTATGCCCAGTTCGGTCGTGCAACCAACCGCCGCAACCTCGCGGCTCGATGTCGGGCGTGTCCGCACACCGGGCACACCCGTCCCCGCAGGCAACCCTAACCGGGGCGGCCACGTGACGCGACGAGCGCGGCGATGATGGACGATCGGGTGGTCCGGTTGCTGGAGGCCGACGCCGAGCGGGCCGCGGCCGTGCTTGTGCGCGCCTTCCGCGACGATCCGTTTCATGTCTATTTGTTCCCCGACCCGAATGAGCGGGACCGCTTGTGGCTGGCGCTGTACACTGCCGCCGTCCGCTTCGGGTGCCTGTACGGGGAAAGCTGGGCGGTGACCGATCCGGCGGGCGAGGCCTTGACCGCGGTCGTCTACGGGTTCCCGGTGCCGGGCGGGGAGTTCACGCCGGAGCGCATGGAGCGGTCCGCGGCCCCGTGGCCGACCTGTGGGGTGCTGAGAACTGGCAGCGATTCGAGACGGCCCTGGCGGCGATCGAGGCGGCCCAACGGCAGCTGATCCCGACCCCGCACTGGTACCTCCTGACGGTGGGAACCGACCCGACTTGGCAAGCGGCGAGGTTTGGCTGGGGCGCTCATCGACCGGTTTTTGGCGCGGGCCGCGGCGGACCGGGTGCCGGCGTGCCTGTGGACCATGCAGCCGATGAATGTTCCGTTCTACGAACGCCACGGATTGGCGGTCGTCGCAGACGACGTCGAGCCCAATACCGGATTGCGCTACTGGATCTTCAGACGCTTCGCAGACACGCCCTCGCTGATCCCCTAGCGATAACCGCCAGCCGTAGAGCTTTGAAACCGGTTCCCATAACGCCCCAGCCCGTTGAAAAATGGCTCGGTGACCGCGGACGACGCGTGTGGGGGTCCCGGTCTGATGATGGACCACGCCTGGGATTATTTCGTGCCGCGCACCGCCCAGGCGCGGGCAAGCAACTGAATCGACCCATCATCGGCCATCGGCAGGATGGATTGCAGGCGCTCACGCAGCGCTTCCCGCTGCACATCGCCCAGCGACGCGGCGTAGCGCTGGGCGACGGATGACCCTCCGGCCAGATACGGCTGCCAATAGTCGTCGAGGTCGCGGAACACCGCCGGCCGCTCGATCGCCTGCACCGCGACGTCCTGCAGACCCGCCGAGCCGAGCAGGGCAGCCAGCGGCTCCGCGTGGCACAGCGCAAACTGCATGCTCTGCGCAAGCGGGATGGCGGCCGGATCAAGCGCCGTAGCTGCCTCCCAAAAATAGCGTTGGAATTGCCGCTCGCCGGCAAAGTCCCAGACATAGGCGGCCACCATCCCGCCGGACCGGGCGGCGCGCGCCATCTCCGTGACGGCCGCCTCCGGATCGGGCACAAAGTTCAAGACGAGGCCGGCGACCACCGCGTCATAGGCCTCGCCCGGCACCGGTAGCGCCCGGGCGTCGCCGGTCGCAAAGTGCACCCGAGGATCGATAATCTGGGCCTCGGCGACGGCGAGAAACTCGGCGGTCGGATCGACGCCGAGCACGTCCTCGGGGTCAGCGATGGCGAGGATGGTCTGGGTCAACGCCCCCGTGCCACACCCGACATCGAGCCATCGCCGCCCGGAGGGGAGCGCCAGCCAGAGGAGGAACGCCTCGGCGACCAGACGGCTCCAGCGCCCGATGTAGGCCTCGTACGCTGCGGTGTTACCCCAGTCATGCACGCGGGTCATGTCGGTCATCGCACCCATCCCGGTTCCAGACCCCGCCGTTGGTAGCGATGCCGGCGCTCTGCGGCAAAGGCGGGGGCCAGAGCGACGAGCGCCGATTCTATACGAGTGGAACTCACGTCTGGGAGCCCGCCATGCTCGGCCCGCCCAAGCCCCGTCGTCTCGGCGAGCCGATCGCTGTCTCGCTCGAGGAGTTGGTGCCTCCGGGCAACTTCTACCGCCATCTCGAGGCGAAGCTCAACCTGTCGTTTGTCCGCGAGTGGACGCGCGAACTTTATGCCGACCGGGGCCGGCCCGGTATCGATCCGGTGGTCTTTTTCAAGCTGCAACTGGTGATGTTCTTCGAGGGGATCCGCTCCGAGCGCCAGCTCATCGAGACGGCCAGCCTCAACCTCGCCCACCGCTGGTACCTGGGCTATGCCCTCGACGAGGAGCTGCCCGACCACTCCAGCCTGACCCGCATCCGGCAGCGCCTCGGGATCGACGTCTTCCAGCGCTTCTTCGAGCAGGTCGTCGACCTGTGCCAGGAAGCGGGGTTGGTCTGGGGGCGCGGAGCTCTACGTCGACGCGACTAAGGTTGCCGCGAACGCCGATGTCGACTCCCTCATCCCGCGCTTCTACCACGACGCCAAGACGCACGTCGCCGATCTGTTCGCCGCCGACCCGGCACCCGACGATCCGGAGCGACGCTGCCAATCCGCCACCTCAGGACGAGGTGGCGTCACCTCAGGGCGTAGTGCGGCTGCCTGCAGGCATGCTGCCCGCTGCGGTAGCAGCCGTGCCGGAGCAGGCACCGCGCTGGAAGCTGCTGGAGGAGCGGCGCTTGGCCCCGCACCGGCCAGCGGTCGGCAGCTACCGCCGCACGACCGACTTCCGGGTCAGCACGACCGATCCCGACGCCACCCCCATGCGCACCAAGTACGGAACGGCGCTCGGCTATCACGACCACTACGTCGTCGATGGCGGCAAGGGGCGCATCATCCTGGCGGCCCTGGTGACCCCGGCCGATGTGATGGAGAACGTGCCGCTGCGCGACCTGCTGTGGCGCGTCTGCTTCCGGCGCAAGCTGCGGCCCCGACCAGGTCACCGGCGACACCACCTACGGCACGGTCGAGAACATCGTCGCGCTCGAGGATGCGGGGATCCGGGCGTTCTTCCCGCTGCCCGATTTCGACGCCCGCACGCCGTTCTTCGGCAAGGGCGGGTTCATCTACGATGCCGAGCGGGACGCCTACCGCTGTCCCCAGGGACAGCTGCTGCCGCGCCGCAAGACCAAGTACACCGAGGACAAGGTCGTCTACCGGGCCAACGCCGCGACCTGTAACAGCGTGCCCCGTCAAAGCCGAGTGCACCGCCAGCGACCACGGGCGCATCGTCCACCGCTCCTTCTACGAGGCCTACCTCGACAAAGTGCGCGGCTACCACGCCTACCGAGGTCTACCAGAAGGCGATGCGCAAACGAAAGGTCTGGGTCGAGCCGCTCTTTGCCGAAGCCAAGGAGTGGCACGGCTTGCGCCGGCTCCGCTTGCGGGGCCTGCAGAACGCCAACATCCAAGGGCTGCTGATTGCGGCCGGGCAGAACCTGAAGCGCTTCTTGGCGGCGAGGGGCTGGGGACGGCGCCATGCTCCCTGTGGCAGCCTGGTCGCCCTCCCGCGGCAACCATCGCAGCTCGCTGTCGGTTCCGGATGATCACTCAGCCGGCCGGGTCCGGGCCCCGCGATGCACCAGTGCCGCAGCAGCCAGGGACCGAAGTGCCGGTCCGTAGAGACTTTTTCAACAGGCAGGCCCATACCCGGTACCACTTCCAACGATTTTCCTCGTGAAAGCGTGGGATGTCGGTTCCAGATAAGACGATAATTCCCGCGTTATCGGAACCACTTTTTCTGAGAAAGCGGCGGAACTTCGCGCACCGCTATTCGTTCATGCTGCGATTTGCCAACTCTCATCATCTGACGAACAGCGGAGGGTGATCTGGGGCCAATTGCGTTACGTTGCACGTCATGGTCGTCTTTCCTGTGCCGGAGTTCGCCGAGACGACCATCGTGGAGCCGGATTGTGCTGGGTCAGACGTACTCAAGCGGTGTTCAAGGCAGTCTGACCGCACGTTGTAGCCAACACGCATGCGGTGGCTGGCTGGCTCTATCCCGTGACCGTCTCGGACGTCGTCAATGCTCCATACGCCTGGCGCGTACTCGGGGGGCACGACCATGTCGTGCTTTTCCATGAGGGCGGTGGCCGCCTCGAGCGTGTCGTCGCCCCCCGTTGCGATCACCCGCGTCACGTCCTCGAAATACGCTTCGATACCGGCCGGGGTAAAGACAGTCAATTGTCTAGCAGGCGCCGCGCTCTCGTTCCAGAAGGTGTGCGGAATGCCTCGCGGAATGAAGACGAATGACCCCGCTGACGTGGCGCTGGTGCGCCCATCAATGAGGAAGGTCATCTCCCCCTCCAGCACGTAGAACGCCTCATCCCAACTCCGGTGCAAGTGCAGCGGTGGGCCGGCGGTCTGGGGAGGGATCACGAACTCATAGGCGGACATCGTGCCCGCACTTTCCCGGCTGACCACCTTGAGGATGGCTTCCCCGGCATCACCGAAGGAGATGACACGCCCCTCTCCAGGGGCACGCACCACGCTTTGTCCATGCGATGCAACGGTTCGATCGACGTCAGTCATGTGCCCCTCCGACGTGCGTATGATCAGCTTCCGGTCTGACGATGGTAATAGTTCGGACAGGAGAGCGCCGTCGCACTCTATGCGTGACGTACGTCGGGCACCCGGGAGCGACATCTCGCCGGCATGATCTGGCTCAATGGATGCGAAAACACGGGAGGGACGATCTTCTCGAGCTCTCGATGGTTGTATCGTGTTGGTCACAACGCTCTCGTGTCTAGCGGGCGCTGGTGGGTCCGGAGCCAGGGGCGTTGCGTGTCATCCAAGGAGACGTGTGAACCATGCCGGTAGCGATCGCGGAGACGACCCGGGGCGGGATCGTGGAGAGCGTGCACCATGGGGTGGTGGTGGCGGTCGATGCGACTGGTGATGTCGTGGCGTCGGCTGGAGACCCCGAAACCGTGGCCTTCTTCCGCTCCTCCGCCAAGCCGTTCCAGGCCATCCCGGTAATCGAGAGCGGGGCGGCCGATGCGTTCGGCTTCACTCCCGCCGAGCTCGCTCTCTGCTGCGCCTCCCACGAAGGCTCTCCGGAGCACCAACGGCAGGTTGCGGCCATGCTCGCCAAGATCGGCATGTCGCCCGAGGACTTGCAATGCGGCTGCTCTTTTCCCGGTCTTGAAGCCGAGGCGGCCGAGGTGATCCTCGGCAGGATCGAAGCCTCACCCTTGCACTGCGACTGCTCTGGCAAGCACGCCGGGATACTGGCCACGATCGTGCACGAGGGGCTGTCACACCACGATTACCTCGACCCCGCGCATCCCTTGCAGCAGCGCATTCTCGGCATCATGGCAGAAGTCATGCGCGTGCCGGAACAGACCATCATCCTCGGCACCGACGGTTGCAGCTTGCCCACCTTCGGAGCACCCGTGCGCGCTTTCGCCGCTGCTTACGCCGCGCTCGCCGCACCGGAGCGAGTGGCACCGGGAGCTGGCCGCGAGCACGCGCCCGCCCTGGACCGCTTGCGCGCAGCGATGACTGCCCATCCGGAGAATGTCGCCGGGCACGGCCATCTCGTTACCGACCTCATGGCGCTGAGCGGGGGCCGCGTCGCCGCCAAGAGCGGGGCGGAGGGGCTCATCTGCCTCGCCGTGCCGGAACGGGGAATGGGCATTGCCATCCGCGTACTCGATGGCACCTTCCGTACCCATACCGCCGTCACGGTCGCGGCATTGGAGCAACTCGATATCCTCGACGCCGAAACTCGTGACGCCATCCTCGAACGCCATTCGCCCGAGCTCCGTAACCACAACGGCCGTCTCGTTGGTGAGATTCGGCCGGTATTTCAGTTGGAGCTTGCGGCCGTCGTTGCCTGACGAGAAGTACAGCCGCTTCAGACCTCGCCGGTCTCGTTCTTGAGGATGGCGATCCAGTCGAACGGGCAGCGCTGGCGTGGCATTCTATTCGCGTGACGATCTTTTCCCTAGATGGAGGAACGGAAAATGGAACGATTGCGGGTAGGGGTCATCGGTGTCGGCGCGATCGCCCAGATCATGCATCTGCCCTATCTGCGCGAGCTGGACGACCGCTTCCAGATCGCCGCGCTCTGTGACGTCGATCCGGTCGTGCTGGCGGAGGTTGGCCGGCAATACGGGGTCGACCGCCTGTTCGCCTCCGCCGAAGATCTCCTGGCCGAGCCGCTCGACGTGGTGCTGATCCTCTCCAGCGGCGACCACGCGCCGGTGACGATCGCCGCGCTGGAGCGAGGGCTCCATGTCCTCGTCGAGAAGCCACTGGCCTACACCCTGCGCGAGACTGACGAGGTGATCGCGGCGGCCGAGCGCAGCGGGAAGACGCTGATGGTCGGGATGATGAAGCAGTACGACCCCGGCTACCAGCGCGGGGTCGAGCTGGTCCAACACCTGCGCGATCTCCGCTACGTCGAGGCCACCACCCTGGAACCGGAGGGGACCCTCTACCACTCGCACCATCCGATCGCGCGCAGTGGCGAACCTCGGCCGCCGCGAGAGCAGCGATTCGGCGAGGAGATGTTCACCGCCGTGCAGCAGAACATCCTCGCCAGTCAGCCGCTTGACCTCCTGCGCGAAGCGACAGGGAGCGATGATCCCGGCATCCTCACCGCCTACTTCTTGCTCATCGTCAGCTCGATCCACGACATCAACGCCCTACGCGGTGCGGTCGGGCAGCCAGACGGCGTCCTCTCCGCGAACCTCTGGGCAGGCGGGACAAGCTTCACCGCCACCCTCGCTTACCCGAACGACGTGCGCACGGTCTACACCTGGACCATGCTCCCTTATGTCAAGAATTATGTGGAAACGTTCGCCTTCTACGCCTCGGACGGCCGGGTGCTCATTCGCTTCCCATCGCCATACCTGCGCAACGCGCCAACCCTGATCGACCTCGAGCGCATGCACGGCGACGAGCTGCAGGTGACACGGTTCACGACCTCTTATGAGGAAGCATTCAAGCGCGAGCTCCTCGAGTTCGACGACTGCGTCCGCACCGGCCGCACCCCGAGGACGGACGGCCCCGGCTTCCGCCAGGACCTGGAGGTGCTCACCGAGATCGCGCGGACGTTTCCCGTACAAGTTGATTAGGCTGGCCAAGAACCTTCACCCCAACCCCTCTTCCAGTGCACTGGGAGAGGGGTTGGGGTGTGGGCTACTTCCTGTAGCTGGTGTCACTGGGTGCTGGCATGAAATCCGCGTTCCTCATCTCCAAATACCTGATTCGCGGCGTCGATCGCGTAATCGGGTGATTGATCGAAATCGGAACGAGGAGTGAAAACTGTGGCTGACGTGCAAATCGGGTATGCGATTTCCAGTGAGGAGCACCTTCCCAACGACATCGTCCGGCACGCGCAAATGGCGGAGGAGGCCGGGTTCACCTATGCCCTCATCTCCGACCATTTCCATCCCTGGGTCGATGCCCAGGGGCATAGCCCGTTCGTCTGGTCTGTGATCGGCGGCATCGCCACGGCGACGGAGCGTCTCCGCCTCGGCACCGGCGTCACCTGCCCCACCATCCGCATCCATCCGGCGATCATCGCCCAGGCGGCGGCGACGTCGGCGGCAATGATGCCCGGTCGCTTCTTCCTCGGCGTCGGCACCGGCGAGGCCCTGAACGAGCACATCACCGGCGAGCGCTGGCCGGAGACAGAGGTTCGCCAGGAGATGCTGGAGGAAGCCATCGAGGTGATGCGCCTCCTCTGGCAGGGTGGGACCCAGAGCTACCACGGCATGTACTACACGGTCGAGAACGCCCGCCTCTACACGCTGCCCGAGGAGCAGGTGCCGGTGATCGTGGCCGCCAGCGGCCCTTCGTCGGCCGAAATGGCGGGACGGATCGGCGATGGGTTCTGCACGACATCCGCGGATCAGCAAGTTGTCCAGGCCTATGAGGCTGCCGGCGGCACGGGTCCCCGCTATGGTCAGATGACAGTTTGCTGGAACGAGGACGAGGCTCAGGCCTTGCAGACCGCCCACGAGATCTGGCCGAACGCCGGGCTCCCCGGCGAGCTCGGCCAGGAGCTACCGACACCGGCGCACTTCGAGCAGGCGGTGCAGCTCGTTACCCCGGAGAAGATCGCGGAGAGCGTCGTCATTGGTCCGGATCCCAGCAAATATCTGGCCAAGATCGACGAGTACGCCCAGGCCGGCATCGACCACGTCTACATCCACCAGGTCGGGCCGGACCAGGAAGGGTTCATCCGCTTCGCCGAGCGTGAGATCCTACCGCAGTACGCGGTGCGATCCAGGGCGGCGTAATCGTCTTTGACAGGCGATCGCGCTCGCCCAACTAGGGCGCGACGTCGTAGGCGGTGTCTGTCGACCGCGACAGCATGCCATTATGAGACTTCGCTAGGCCAATGTGATGCCTGGCGAAGTCTCGCCGACTTCATTGGCCAGCGCCTCACCGGCGTTCTGACCTGCAGCGCCTTTTCCTTTCGTGTCAAGAGTGCTTACGACGCCACGCGCAGCTTTTGACGGAAACTTCGTGTTCCGGTGCAGATGCTTGCACTCTCGGTTCAATGTCCACAAGACCCCCTAGGCGATGCTTCCTCGGCTGCCATCAGCCGTCTTGACGGGGTCAGGGCCCCGTGATACGTTGTCGCCATCTGCAAACGTTCCCACATGCTGCTGGCAATTGATCGTGGCGAGACGACTGAGTATCAGTTCAAGACCTAGCCCGTGCTGAAAGTGCGGTTGTTTGGCGACACTCGAATCGCTCGAGGGCATCCGGAATGACATCCGTACGCACGTCCGAGCGCGTCACAATCATCGATGTCGCCAAGGAGGCAAATGTCTCCTTTTCGACAGTTTCGCGTGTTGTCAGCGGCAAGGGCTACGTCAGCCCGGTGACGCGAGAGCGCGTCATGCATGCCATGACGCGCACCGGATACATCGTCAATCGGCAGGCACGGGTACTCGCCGGTGGGCGGCACCAGGTCATCGGTCTTCTCGTTCCCGATCTCGACACCAGCTACGTGGGAGAGATTCTGCGTGGGATCGATGAGGAACTCGCCGTGGCGTCGTACGACCTGATGCTCTACACCACGCACCACCGCAAGACCCGCGAGTCGCTATTTGTGGCATCCCTCACTCAAGGCATGACCGACGGATTGCTCATGGTCTTACCGGTCGATCCGGGAGCATACATCGACTCCATCCGCCAGCGCGATTTGCCCTATGTCTTCATCGATCATGCTGGTCAAGACGAATCTGGTCCCTCCGTCGGAGCGACGAACCATCGCGGCGCGATTGACGCCACCAGATACCTGATCGAGCTCGGTCATCGTCGCATTGGATTCATCACGGGGAACCAGGAGATGGGCTGCTCGCGAGATCGCCTGCAAGGCTATCGTGATGCGCATGCGGCCGCCGCGAAGTCCGTTGACGAATCGCTGGTGCGCGAGGGGAACTTTCACCAACCGCTCGCCTACGAGCGCACTCTGGAGCTGCTGGCGCTGCCAGAACCTCCGACCGCGATTTTCGCCGCCAACGATGTCTCCGCGTTCGGAGTGATGGACGCGGTTCGCGACGCCGGTCTGCGAATTCCCGAACACATCTCGGTGATTGGCTTCGATGACATACCAGGCGCTCAGACCACGAATCCTCCGCTGACCACCGTGCGCCAACCGTTGCGCGAAATGGGCAAAACCGCCACGCGCATGCTCCTTACCTCGATTGAAGATCCGAGACGCGGCGCGGAGCGCATCGAGCTCGTGACAGAGTTGATCGTTCGCTCGACGTGCCGCTCATACAACGGGCATTAGCGTCTGACGAGCGCTATCTCGCCGAAGTTCGCTCGAGGACGGGCCCCCTGGAGCGAACGGAGCGCTTCGATCGTCGTTGGTAACCGGATCCACCGATGGGTTCCGGTCAGATAGGTGATGTCATGGCAGTTACACCTCGCCGGGTAGAAGTGGCGGGATCCGGGTTCGCCCAATCTGTCGTGACCTCACAGGAGGATTGAACCGCGATGGCTACAACTCGTCGCCGGCTTTTGGCCGGAACCTCCGCACTTGCCGCGACAGCCGCATTGAGCGGTAGATTCACGCCGGTCGCGGCGCAGGACAAAACGACGATCCGGTGGTGGCACATTTCAATCGAGGAAGAGCTCAAAGCCGGGATGCAGGCGGCCGCTGATGCCTTTATCGCCGATCACCCCGACGTCGAGATTGAAATAACCGTGCTGGAGAACGAAGCTTTCAAGACCAAGCTCGCCACGGCGATGCAGTCCGGGGATCCGCCGGACATCTTTCAGAGCTGGGGCGGCGGCGTGCTCTATGAGTACGCGAACGCGGGTCTGGTGCGAGACATCACCGCCGATCTTGCCGCCGATGGCTGGGGAGAATCGTTCGGGCAAGCGGGACTCGCGCTTTACGCTAATGATGGACAAGAACTACGGTGTCCCCTGGCGTCTGGGCATGGTCGGCGTGTGGTTCAACAAGTCCATCTTCGCGGACGCCGGAATCGAAACTCCGCCGGCAACCTGGACCGAGTTCCTGGAAGTCGTCGAGACCCTCAAGGCCGCGGGTATCACTCCGATCAGTCTCGGCGAGGGGGACAAGTGGCCAGGCCACTTCTACTGGGTCTATCTCGCGATTCGCAACGGGGGCAAAGCGGCTTTCGACGCGGCATTTTCCGGGGACGGCTCGTTTGCCGACCCACCGTTTGTCAAGGCCGGGGAAGATCTGTTGCAGCTCGTCGCTCTCGAACCGTTCCAAACCGATTTCCTGGCGGCCACATATTCGGACTCCGATACGCTTTTTGGTAACGGCCAAACCGCGATGCAGGTTATGGGACATTGGGAGCCGAATAACCTCGACGGCCTGGTGGAAGATCCCGAGGCGGTGCGGGCAAACCTCGGCTTCTTTCCCTTCCCGGTCGTCGAAGGCGGCTCAGGAGACCCGACCGACGTACTCGGCGGGGGTGACGGGTTTGCATTGGGCATCAATGCTCCCGATGCCGCGGTCGATTTCGTCCGCTACCTGACCAGCCTTGAGGTGCAGGAGGACTGGGCCGCCAAAGGTTGGGCAGTGCCACCGACCGTGATCGGTGCTGAGGCCGCGGTGACCGACGAGAACATCAAGCCGATGATGGAGCTATTGCAGAAAGCGAACTACTTCCAGCTCTACTACGACCAGTTTCTGCCGCCCGCCGTTGGCGGAGTGGTCAACGACGAGGTACAGGCGCTCATCGCCGGCAGCCAGACGCCGCAGGGTGTGGCGGAGGCGGTCGAAGCATCGTTCGCTGCGGAAACCGGCTCCTGACGTCCGCACCGGAGGGTGGTGCGTAGGAACGCGCCTCCCTCCATCAGGAGCTCCATGAATGCACGTGCCGCCCGCGGCCGCGCCGCCCTTGTTGCTCGACAACCGACGCACCCCCGCCCGGCAAGACAAGTTCCGCAAGACCTTGACCATCGTCGCGTTCGTTCTGCCCGCCCTCCTGGTCTACGTCCTATTCGTTCTCTATCCCATCGTGCAGGCGATGCTTCTACAGCCTCTATGAGTGGAAGGGGTTGGGGCCGTTCCAGAACTTCATCGGGCTCGAGAACTATCGCCGCGTGCTCGGCGACAGCGTCTTCCAGATGGCGATCCGGCACAATCTCATGATCGTCGTATTGAGCCTGTGTATCCAGCTGCCTTTTGCCCTCGCCGTGGCATTGCTTATTCGGGGCAACGTCCCCGGACGCGCCCTGTTTCGCACCATCTTCTTCCTGCCCTACGTGCTCTCCGAAGTCATCACCGCCATCGTCTGGGTCTTCATCTATCGGCCCGATACGGGCCTCATCAATGTGATCCTGGGCGCCATCGTGCCCGGCTTCGAGCCCCGGGGGTTTCTCGGCGATCCCGAGACCGTGCTTTTTGCGGTCTTCATGGTCATCACCTGGAAGTACTTCGGCTTCCACATGATTCTCTACCTGGCCGGTTTGCAAAGCATTCCGTCCGAGCTGGAGGATGCCGCCCGCGTCGACGGAGCAACGCCCCTCCGGGTCTTGCGCGACATCACGCTGCCGTTGCTCGGCCCCACCATCCGCGTCTCGATCTTCTTCGCTGTGCTCGGGTCGCTGCAGTTCTTTGACCTGATCTGGGTCATGACCAAGGGCGGGCCGGTCAATGGCAGCAACACGATGGCGACCTACATGTACACCTTCGGTTTCCAGCGGTTTCAGCTTGGTTACGGCGCTGCAGTGACGTTGGTGATCTTTCTGATCTGCTTCGTGTTTTCGCTCTCCTACCAGCGGTTCGTAATGCGGCGTGATCTCGAAGGCGCATTGACGTAAGAGATGGAGATTCGGCCAATGCACAGGCCCCTGACTCGACCGAGAGCGGGCGAAGGCGGTCACATCCTTCGCTATGCGCTCTGCGTGTTGGTGGCGCTCGTCGTGGTCACGCCACTGGTCGTGGCCGTTCTCTCCGGATTTCGCACGAATCCCAGCCTGGTCGCGCGCCCGATCGCGTGGCCTGACCCATTCACCACCGAGAACTACGCGGACATCCTGGGGAGCCCGACGTTCTGGCAGCAAATACTCAACAGCGTGATCGTGATGCTGCTGACCACTGTGGTGGTCCTGTCCCTCTCCAGCGCCGCGGCCTTCGTCATCGCCCGAATGCAGTTCCGGGGACGGGAGCCGCTCTTCAATTTCTTCACGCTTGGACTGCTCTTCCCGTTGCCGGTGGCGATTCTGCCGCTCTATCTCCTGCTGCGACAAATGGGGCTGGTCGATTCGTTGTGGGGGGTCATCCTGCCCCAGGTTGCCTTCGGCCTCCCCTTCAACATCCTGCTTCTGCGATCCTTCTTCATGTCGGTTCCGCGAGATCTGGAGGATGCCGCGTACGTCGATGGCGCGGGTCCGCTGGAATTCCTGCTGCGCATCCTGCTGCCGCTGGTGCGGCCAGCTCTGGCGGCGGTGGCGGTGCTGACCATGGTCACGAGCTGGAACAACTTCTTTCTGCCGCTGGTGGTGCTCAATAGCGAGAGCCTCTGGACGCTGCCGCTCGGCGTGACCCAGTATCAGGGGCAGTACATCGCCGATTGGGCAAGAGTACTGGCATACGTCTCGCTGGCGCTCGTGCCGGCGATAGCCTTCTATCTGGTGGCTGAGCGCCAAATCGTTGCCGGGCTGACAGCGGGTTCGGTGAAAGGGTAGGCATCACCCTCGTTCCGACTGGCGCCGCTCCCCGCAGCCACCTATCCTCTCGCACATGACGAATGGCTCTCGCGGTCGCGCGAGCGGGCAATCCGGCAGAACCCGCCGCGGCGACAGTGCGGAGTGGTGGGCGTTTCCGCTCCGCGTCTGGGTTATCCACTGGCTGCTGGTGCAAATTCCCGCCACGTATGCCTTGCGCTTCGGCGTGCCCGAACGAGCCATCTCCGCCGTACGGCGAGATGCCGCCGCCCCTCACCGGACTGGCGCACTGGATCGTCGAGCCCCTGCGCAACTGGGATGGCCTCTGGTACCGCCTGATCGCTCTCGAAGGGTATGCCGGGGGCGCACAGAGCGCGAAAGCCGCGTTCTGGCCGCGCCTTGCCGGGGATGATGCGCGGCGGGAGCATCCTCACCGGGTGGACAGGTGGAGACGGTCGGATATCTGGTCGCCAACCTCACCTTTCTCGGCGCGCTGCTGGTCCTGTACCGGCTGATCAGCTTCGACTACGGCAATACCGACGTCGCGCGGCGCGCCCTCTGGGCGCTGGCACTCTTCCCGACCGCGCTCTTTTTCTCCGCGGTCTACACCGAATCGCTGTTTCTGCTGCTCACCGTGAGCGCCCTCTACCTCTGGCGGCGCGACATGCTGTGGTTGGCGGGTCTGGTCAGCATCGGCGCCGCGCTCAGCCGGTCCGGCGGGGTCTTCCTCATCCTGCCCTTTCTGGCCCTGCTCTGGGATCGCCATCGCGGTGACTGGCGCCGCTACTGGCCCGGGATCATCCCGGCGTTCTTCCCCGCGCTCGGACCGGCGATCTTTGCCGCGATCCTGCACCGCGATCAGGGGAACTGGAACGCCTTCATCGACGTGCAGGAGCAGTGGAACCGCTACTCCGCGGCGCCGTGGGAGACGCTACGCTGCGCCGTGATGACCTGCCACACCCTCGGCGGGGAGCCGGACGGCATCTCCTGGGCCTGGTGGGAGACTCTCTGGCAGAACCCGTCGTGGGCGACGCTCACCAGCACGGAATGGCGCGAATAGCCTTGCGAACAGCGATGTTCTGGAGCTCGTCGTCACGGTGCTCTTTCTCTTCCTGGCGCTGGTGGGGTTGAAGGTGCTGCCGCTCTACCTCACGGCCTGGGTGCTGCCCGGCCTGCTGATTCCGCTCCTGCAACCGTCCGAAGTGCACGCCCTGATGAGCATGCCCCGCTTCGTGCTCGTCCTCTTCCCGCTCTTCATCGTGCTTGGCAAGCTCATTCGACCCCGGGTGCATCCAGATCCCGTGGCTGATCGTCTCCGTCTCCCTCCTCATCGTGCTCACCACCCAGTTCGCGCTCTGGTATTGGGTATCGTGACTGGAGGCGGTAGGCGGAGGTCGGGAGTCGAGAAGACGACGGCGAACTTCCCGAACTTCCCGAACTTGGCATAGTTGGCAAACAAGAGCGCAGTCGAGGAGTTGGGGAGCTAACCTCATCCTCTCCCCCTTTCCCCATGAGAGAAGTGACGCCCCCTGAAGCCACGAACCGGCTGACACCCCCTGAGCCGAAGGCAACTCCCCCTCGCCCTACACCTGCCTGCCCAGGAAGCCAGCCAGGCGATCAGCGGCCGGAGCGTCGTCCGGAACGGTCACTTCTTCCTTGAAGGGCATGTTGGTGCGGTCCATGCCGGCCATGCGCTGCCGGGACATGGCGAGCGCCGCTTCGCAGAGGTCGGGAGCGAACTCGGTCTCCTGCCCGGTTGCCTTGGCCAGATCCCAGGCGTGAACGATGAGATCCACGAAGCGGAAGCCGGCCAACCCGGCGGCGGGCATCTCCCCAAACGGCATCGTCACCATGCGGCCCAAGGCGCCAGGCTCCTCGAATGCCGCCAGCATCGCCGCCGCCGAAGTCCCGTAGGCCTCCATAGGCTCGCGGTCGCCGATGATGTCGCCGCTCGGCCGCGGGGCGTTCCCGGTTTTCACGTTCTCCGCGGCCCAGACATTCCCCAGCACGACGTGGTTGATCAACTCCCGCACGTCCCACTCGTCATCCGGCGTGGCCAGACTCATCTGCTCGGGTCTCACGTTGCCGAGCACCTCCAGGAAAACCTCATGCGCCTCCCTCAGCTGATCGAGGGGACTACCGGTCATCTGCTGCTGTTGGTCCGTCATTGATCCTCCAGATTAGAGTCGGGGAGGGTCGAGGAGTCGAGAAGACTGCAAGACGGCAAGAAATGCCATCTCACACCAACCTCCACCTCTACCTGATTTCCTGCTACCCATCACCCATCACCCCGTAAAGATCCCCAGCGGCATGCAGGCCGAGACCAGCCAGTTCGGGGCGTCGACCGTCTCGCTGATCTTGAGGTCCATCGCCACCGAGCAGAGGATGAGCGCCTCGTGGTCGTTCAGCCCATGCTCCTGCTTCAACCAGTCGATCATGTAGCGCACCGCGTTCTGGGTGTCGATCCACAGGTCCGGACCATGCCCGGTCGTGCAGTACCAGCCGGCGGTGTTCCACGATGCGGTCATCGGGCCGCGCATCTGGTAGCGCAGCTCGGGCAGGTTCTCCCCCTTCCTCAGATCGAAGCGGAGAGTGACGGTCGCTTCCATCTCGATCCCGGTGCCGCAGACTTCACCGTCGCCCTGGGTCGCATGGCAGTCGCCGCAGGAGAAGAGCGCACCGGGAGCCTCCACGGGGAGAAAGAGGGTCGTGCCGGCGACGAGCTGCCGGATGTCGAGGTTGCCGCCGACCCGGCGCGGAGGCACGGTGCTGTGCGGGCCTGGCTCGCCCGGCGCCAGTCCCATCACCCCGCAGAACGGCTCGAATGGGACCATGATGCCTGGTTTGAATTCGGCCTGGCCATCACCCGTGAGATCCCAGTGCATGAGAAACGGGGTCTGAAACGCCGGAT
This sequence comes from uncultured Chloroflexia bacterium, assembly GCA_963751075.1. GTDB lineage: Bacteria > Chloroflexota > Chloroflexia > Thermomicrobiales > UBA6265 > JACCXM01. The sequence continues at coordinate 86,868 of CAVVTE010000023.1, forward strand.
CGTCCTTCAGCAGGTTGAACCCCGGCAGCACGAAGGAGTAGCCCCAACCCTTGGGCTTCACCTCGACGATGTCGACGACGAGCGTATCGCCCGGCTCCGCACCCTCGATGGCCACCGGTCCGCTGATCTGGTGGATCAGGTCGAAGTCGAGACCGAGGAGCGCGTCGGCTGTCGAGTCCGGTGTGATCTGGCCGCGAGTGATCTCCGGCGTCTCGAAGACGACGGTGTCGCCAGGATCGACCGTCAGCGCTGGTGGCGCGTCACGGTCCCAGCGATAGACGATGGCGTCCCTGTCGAGGTGATGAGTCTGCGGCATCTCGACGACTCCCTCCTGGTTCAGACCTACGTGGGCATTCCGTCAGTAGTATCACCGAGCAATACCCCGGAGGCATCACGAGGATAGGATGGCCGCAACCACGCAGCTTCAACGAGGGTCCGCGTTGAAATTTGCACTCAGAGTGGGGCGCTGCGGAGCCATCTGCCGTCCGCGTAAACCGCGCGCGACGCCGGTAACAACGTAGATCGCACCAAAAGCACCCGCCGCGAGGAGGATGATGGCTGGGCCGGAGGCGATGTCTCCGTAGTAGGAGACGAACATCCCCGCGAACCCACACAGCGCGCCGAGCAGGACGGAGAGGACGGTCAGGCGACCGAAGGAATTGGTCAGCAGCCGCGCCGCCACCGGCGGGATGACTAGCGCCGCCGCGATCAGCGTTACGCCGACCACGTTCATGCAGACGACGATCGTGGCCGCTAAAGCCAGCGCGAAGCCGGCGTCGACCCACCGGGTGGGGACTCCGTAGATCGGGGCGATCTCCGGGTCGAACGTGGTGAACAGGAGCTGCTTGTAACCAAAGAAAACCGCGATCGATGATCGCGATCGACACGACCGCGATGGCGATCAGATCCTCCGGCGTGACGCCCAGGATGTTGCCGAAAAGCGCGCTTTCGAAGTTCTGCTCGAACGAGCGCGTCCTGGAGATCAATGCCACACCGAGGGCGAAGGAGGCGGTGGTGACGATCCCGATCGCAGCATCGGCGCCGATGTTGCGGCGACGCGCGGTGCCCTGGATCAGGAGCGCCGAAAGGAAACCCCAGGCGCCAGCTCCAATGAAGAAGTTCCAACCGATGAGGGCGCTGACGACCGCCCCTCCGAAGATCGCATGTGAGAGACCATGGCCGATGTAGCTCATCCGCCGCAGCACGATGGAGACTCCCATCAGGCCGCAGAGGGCGCCGGTAAGCGTGGCGGCGATAAGCCCATGACGGAAGAACTCGTAGCCTAACGGTTCCAGCAGAAGTTCCACCGGACTAATCCGCGGCTCCGGCAACGGCCGTCTCGCGCTCGTGCGACTGCCCGTCCCAATGGGGGCTATATGCGGCATGTGGGCTAGGAGTGAATTTCACGCCGGGTCGCGGGTGAGTGATGTCCACGTCATCGGGATAGGCATCATGGAAGCGCGGCACGGCAAACAGTCCGTGCCTCCCCGCCTCGGCGATCAGCAGCCCTCCGGTCTCGTCGTCCCGAACAACACGCATCTCGGCGCCGAAGGTCCGCGAGAGGATCGGCGCGGTGAAGACGTCGAGCGGCGAGCCCTGCGCCACAACTCCGCCATTGACACAGACCACATACGGCAAATGCGCGGCGACGGCATTGAGCTCGTGAGTGGTCAGCACGATGGTTACCCCCTGCCAGTTCAACTCGGCGAGCAGGTGCAGGACATCGTCGCGGGTCTTGACATCGATGCTGGCGGTCGGCTCGTCAAGGATGAGCAGATCGGGCTGGCCGATGAGAGCCCGCGCCAGGAAGACCCGCTGCTGTTGCCCGCCGGAGAGGTCGTGGATATGACGGCGTCCCAGCCCGGCCAGACCCAGCCGCTCCAGGATCGCCGCTACGGCCCGGCGATCATCCCGGCTGGGCCACGGCAGCGGGCCCATTCGCCGCACTCGGCCCATCATCACCACGTCCTCGACGGTGACCGGGAAGGACCAATCGACCGTTTCGATCTGGGGTACGTATCCGACACCAGCGGGAGGCCGCCCTGGTATAACCGGCATGCCACCGACGGCGACGTTACCCCCAACATGTGGCAGCCCGCCCAGGATCGCTTTGAGTAACGACGTCTTCCCCGCGCCGCTGGGACCGACCAACCCCACGAACTGCCCCCGCGGAATACTCAGCGTCACCTCGCAGAACACATCCCCCACGCCGTAGCCACCGCTCACTCCCCGCATCTCGACGGCCAGACGAGGGTGATGGGGCGCTGGCGGAAGGGGACCGCTCGGAGTAGAGTCGGGGGTGATCGGGAGTCGATGCGGCCTCAGTCCGAATTTCTGGTGCGACGATTCAGGAGTGTTGGCATTGATGCCCGAGATCCTGAGCGCCTGACACCCCGGTTTCCCATCACCCTATCACCCAACACCCGAAGACCCTTCGTACGTATCCGCCGGAGAAAGGGCTGACACGGCACTCGCGTCTCCTCCCAGCGCGGGCAGCATGAGCTCCATGTTGCGGATCATCATGCCCAGATACGTGTGCTCAGGGGCGTTTGGATCACCTGGCGGAGCATCGTCGCGGAGCTGGTCGATGTAGGTGGCTCCCGCTTCCTGGGCGATCTGTTCCAGCACCGAGGAGGCAAAGACCTCCGAGCCGAAGACCGCCGGCACGCCTTCGGCGCGAATCTGGTCGATCAGCCGGGCAACCTCGCGCGGCGACGGCTCGGAGAAGTCAGAGGGTTGGGCCGCGCCGATGACGACGAATCCGTAGCGGGGCGCGAAGTAGGCCCAGGAGTCGTGATACGTGAGCAGCTTGCGGTTCTCCTCGGGAACGGTGGCAACCGCTTCGGCGATGGCGGCGTCGAGCGCGTCGAGGGCGGCGCTGTACAGCGTCAGGTTCTCTTGGTAATAGGCGGCATTGTCGGGATCGCGTCGGGAGAGCGTCTCGGCCACGATCTCGGCGTAGCGTTTGGCGTAGGGCGGGTTGGTCCAGAGATGCGGGTTTGGTCGCCCATCTTCCTCAGGGAACGAGAAGTCGAAGACCCACTCGTCCTCGCTGAGGGTCTCGTCCCCGAGCGAAACGATCTCCGCGCCTTCCCGCATATTCGCCTCCGCGAGCGCCAGCGTTGGCAACTCGAGAGCCAGACCATTGACGAAGATGAGGTCCGCCTGAGAGAGGATGCGCGCGTCGGAGGGTGCGGGCTCGAAGGTGTGCGAGTTCGTGCCATCCGGCACGATGCCGTAGAGATCGATGCGCGTGCCGCCGATATTGCGCACGATCGAGGAGATCGGCGCGACAGTGGTGACAACGTTGAGCGTGCCGTTGCCGTCAACCAGCGCATCGGACCAGCCGAGGGTGGGCTTGCCGCTCATTGCGGGGGTCGCGTCCTGAGCCAGGACCGTCGCGACTCCACTTCTGCTCGCGCCGCCAGGGATGACGAAAACCAACGCGGCAATGAATCGGCGGCGGTCAGAGAACTCGATCGACCATACGTGTCCTGCCTCCATGGGATGGAACGCCGCAACCGGCGTGACGTGAGAAGCTAGAGATAACATGCAGATGCGTATTGTTGCAACTACGTGTGCTCTTAGCGTACGGTCTGGATATGCGAAAGGCAATATGCTTGCGGTATCGTGGGATACGTCCCTATCCGATACTGTCGTGCTCGCCACAGCGACTGGACACCGATGAACCTCGAATGGAACGGCCTAAACGGCACGGACGAACCAAGCGGCACGCGTGGGCTGGCCGATCGCCTGCGCCGCGTCGGGCAGCGCGTGACGCCGCAGCGGCTGGTCATCCTGAGCGCCCTGAGACCGGGCGAGCATCTCTCCGCCGACGAGGTTTTCGCCCGCGTCGAACCGCTCCTACCCGGGGTCAACCGCTCCACCGTCTACCGCACACTGGAGCTCTTCCGCGATCTCGGTTTGGTCAGCATGACCGACCTCGGCAGCGGGGCCCGGCAGTTCGAGTTGCTCGACGATCTGCATCATCACCTGATCTGCCACCGTTGTGGTGCGATCCTGGAACTGGACGACGCCCTGGTCGATCCCCTGCGGGATGGCATCCGCGCTCGCTACGGCTTTGCGCCAGCCATCGATCACCTGGCGGTCTTTGGCTTCTGCGCGGCCTGCGACCGTGCCACGAATAGCCACGAGCACGGCGCAAGCGGTGGGCGTCGATAGCACGCGCTCCGGCGTGCCGCGGTCAGGACTTCGACCCGGCCAGCGCCGATCCGTCGATAGTCTGCACTCGGGCGTGCCAACAATCCGGCGCGCCGACCGACTCTCCTCCTCCGAGCTGGACGATCTCGCGGAGTTACTGGTCGCCTGCGTGGCCGACGGCGCGTCCCTCGGCTTCCATTCCCCTCTCGCTCCGGAAACCGCTCGGAGTTGGTGGACATCGTTTCCGCGTGACGGTGTGGCCCTACTCGTGGCGGAGCGGGGGAGCCACATCGTCGGCGCCGTACAGCTTCACTCCGCCGAGAGCGAGAACGGCGCGCATCGGGGAGAGGTCGCCAAGCTTCTGGTGCATCCAGGGTGGCGACGGCGAGGCATCGCCCGCACCCTCATGACCGCGCTCGAGAACGAGGCCCGCACGTCGGGCAAGACGCTGCTGGTGCTCGACACCCGCGAGGGCGACCCCAGCAACGACCTCTACCGCGCCCTTGGCTATCAGGAAGCGGGCCGCATACCCAATTGGGCCCGCGACGCTGCTGGAACGCTGAGCGCCACCATCTTCTGGTACAAGCCGCTGACGTGAGTACAACGTCAAACGATCCGTGTCATGCTAAGGAACGATGCATCTCGTTTTCCGTCCACGGTCAGGCGGAACGGCGAGATCCCGCAAGTTCACTCCGTTCACTTGCAGGATGACACCAGCACCGCGACGTTGTCCTGAGTGGTACACCGAGCTCAGTGATTATCCTGCCGACAGGACCCTCTCACGTTCGATAGAGACAGTCGTTGCCAGCCCAGAACACAGAGGACCGCGATGGTAAGCTTCCGGACTCGGGTCTTTCCGTCATGCTCTGATCTTGCGTGAACTGTCCCTTTGAACACTGTCCGCATTCAGGGCCGTGCCGTGAAGATCGTCAAGCGGTGACCCAGCCGTGCAGAGGAGCCCGGCAAGGGCGGATGGTGGGAGGAATGACCATGCGACGCGTGACCAGGTCCGTCAACGATTTCCGGGCACGATTGGGTGTCGGGATCGCCATCGTCGCCACGCTCCTCGCCAGCAGCGCGGGCGTCGGCGCGCAGGAGGCCACGCCGGGGGCGGTGGCGCAGGCGACGCCGACCGTTCCCGACGCCTGCCAGACCGAGTCACCAGCCGAAGGCGAGCTCACTGTTGGTTACGCCGGGTTGTCGGGTGAGTTTCCGTTCGTGCAGGACGTCAATAACGGCTTGCAACGCGTGGCGGACTGCCTCGGCGTCGAGCTGATCATCACCGACAACGAATACGATCCCCAGGTCGCCCTCACCAACGCCGATACCCTGGTGACGCGCGGCGTCGACGTGGCAATCGAATTTCAGACCGACGTCGGGGTGGCCCCGGCAATCTGCAACAAGTTCGACGCCGCCGGAATCCCGGTCATCGCGATCGACATCCCGCACGAGCCGTGCGCGGTCTTCTTCGGCGCCAACAACCTGGAGGCTGGCAAGATCGGCGGCCGCAACCTGGGCCGCATGGCGATGGAGCAATGGGGCGGCGACGTCGACGCGCTCGTCCTGCTCGAGCTGCCGCAATCGGGCGAGATGCCCCAGCAGCGCATGTCAGGCGCCGCCCTCGGCGTGCAGGAGGTGCTGCCGGAGCTGACCGATGACAAGATCATCCGGGTCGACGGCAAGGGCACCCTCGAGGACAGCCGCACGGTGTTCCAGGACGTGCTCACTCGCCTCACAGATGCCGACCACATCCTCGTCTCGGCCATCAATGACCCGAGCGCCGTGGGCGCGCTCCGTGCCGCCGAGGCCGCCAACCGGACGGATGACGTCATGATCGCGGGCCAGAACGCAACCATCGAGGCGCGCACCGAGATCTGCCGCGACAATCCGGCCTTCATCGGCTCGGTTGCCTACTTCCCGGATCGCTACGGCGACTACCTGATCCCGCTGGCGATCCGGCTCGCCGGTGGCGAGGCGCCGCCGGAGGAGGTTCTCATCGACCATCTCTGGATCGACCGCGCCAATATCGACCAGTACTACCCGGGCGAGTGCAGCGCCTAGGTGACTGGGTGGCAGGGTCGCGGGGTGGCAGGAAATCGCTCGTCGTTCTCCCTGTCACCCTGCCACCCCGCGACCCTCATCTGAGCGGAGCGAACAATGGCCCCGCCACCCTGCCTCCCTACCACCCCGTGACCATCACCCCATGACCCTCTCCCCGCATCACCCTCGTCTCCAGCTGTCGGGCATCGCCAAGGCGTTCGGCGGCATCCAGGCCGTGCGGGGGGTCTCTTTTGACGTACGCCGGGGCGAGATCCTGGCCCTCTGCGGCGAGAACGGCGCCGGTAAATCGACGCTGGCGAAGATCCTGGCCGGCGAGATCGCGCCCGATGCTGGAACGATCGCGTTGGACGGACAACCGATACAGCTGGCAGATCCGGCATCGGCCCACCGCATGGGGATCGCCGTCATCTATCAGGAGCTGAACTATGTCCCGACGCTGACCGTTGCCGAAAACGTCCTCCTTGGGCGCCTGCCGCATCGGGGACCGATCGTCGATTGGGACACCGTCAATCGTGAGGCGGGCGCGATTCTGGCTCCCCTCGCTCCTCACCTCGATCCCCGCCTCCCGGTTGCCGCCCTGCCTGTAGCGGAACGGCAGGTGGTCGAGATCGCCCGTGCGTTGTCGCTTGATGCCCGCGTCATCGTGATGGACGAACCGACCGCGGCCCTGAGCCAACAGGAGGTCCAGCGTCTCTTCGCTCTCGTCCGCCGTCTGGCCAGCGCGGGCGTCTCGGTTATCTACATCTCGCACCGGCTCGACGAGGTCTTCAGCCTGGCCGACCGCATCGCCGTCCTCCGCGACGGTGCGCTGGTCGATGTCTGGGCGGTGAATCAGACGAACAGAGCCGAGCTCGTGCGGGCGATGGTCGGCCGCAGCGTCGAAGAGCTCTTTCCTCGGAGGGAGTCGACACCCGGCGAGCCGATGCTGGAGGTGCGTAACCTCTCCCGGGTCGGAAAGCTCGTCGACGTCAGCTTTTCGGTCCGAACCGGCGAGATCGTCGGGGTCTTCGGCCTGCTCGGGTCGGGAGCCGACATGCTCGTGAAAGCGCTATTTGGCGCCGTACGGGCCGACCGCGGCGAGGTGATCGTCGGCGGGCGCTCTCTGGGGCTGCCGACACCGGGCCGGGCGCGCCGAGCCGGGATCGCGCTGGTGCCGGGTGAGCGGAAAGAGGAGGGGCTCGTGCTGGGCATGAGCGTCCGCGAGAACCTGAGCTTGAGCACGCTCGCGGCGATCAGCGAGTGGGGGTTCATCAAGCCGCGCACCGAGCGGACCCGTGCGGTGGAGATGGTGCGTGCGCTCCAGGTCCGTACGCCGGGGATCGAGGTGCCAGTCAGCCGGTTGTCTGGTGGCAACCAGCAGAAGGTGGTGCTGGGCCGGTGGCTGCAGGCCGGCCGCGGGTCTTCGTGCTGGAAGAGCCGACCCGGGGCATCGACGTCGGCGCCAAAGTCGAGGTCTACCGGCTGATGGAGAACCTGGCCGAGGAGGGCGCCGCGATCCTCCTTGTTTCGTCGGAGCTGCCGGAAATCCTTTCGATGTCGGATCGCATCCTGACCATCGCCGACGGTCGCCTGACCGCCGAGTTCCGTCGGGGCGCGGTCACGCAGGAGGAGGTCCTCGATCGTGCCATCGGGGGAGCCGCGGCCTAGCCCGGCCACCAGCGTCGACACGACACCCTCATCACCCGGCGCGCACGACGGACGGCGATCGGAGGCCGTGGCGCCAGTCGCCCCTGCACCTGTCGGCGTCGCGGAGCGAGGGGCGCGAGTGACCCTTGGCCGCCTCTGGGATGCCGGTATCGGGCTGCTCGTCGTCTACGCCGCGATCGTCATCGTCTTTTCGCAACTGTCAGAGTTCTTCCTGACGAAGAACAACTTCCTGAACATCCTGGTCGGCGTCTCGATCCTGGGCATCGTCGCCGCCACGCAGACCATGGTCATCATCTCGCGGGGCTTCGATTTATCTGTCGGGTCGACAGTGGCGCTCGCCGGGGTAGTGACCGCCGAGATCTTGAACGCCGGCGGGTCGGATCCTCTCGCCGTCGCCGGGGCAATCGGCGTCGGGCTGGCGGTCGGCCTCGTCAACGGGCTCCTGATCACCGTTGTCCATGTCAACCCCCTCATCACCACCCTGGCAACACTATCGGTCGTGCGCGGCATCGCTTACGTTTGGACGGATGCCCTCACGCAGGTCTTCCCCGGACCGAATCTGCGCTGGCTAGGGACCGGCCGGGTCTTCTGGGATATTCCTGTCTCGGTCCTGATCATGCTCGCCGTCTTCGTGGCCGTCTGGCTGACGCTGCGCTTCACCACCTTCGGCCGCTCCCTGTTTGCGGTTGGCGGCAATCCGCGTGCTGCCCTCCTGGCCGGGATCGACGTGGGGCGGGTGCAATTGGCGGCCTACGTCATCTCCGGCCTGTCGGCCGGGTTCGCCGGCGCCGTCCTGGCCGCCCAACTGAGCGCCGGCAGCCCCCAGGCGGCAATGGGGCTCGAGTTGAACGTCGTCGCGGCGGTGGTGCTCGGGGGGGCTAGTCTCGCCGGGGGGCGCGGCCGCGTCTGGGGCACCCTGCTTGGCGCCTTGATCATGGAGACATTGCGCAACGGATTGGTGTTAACGGACGTCTCGTCCTTCTATCAAATGATCGCCTGGGGCACGGTACTGCTCCTGGCGGTGGTCATCGACCAGTTGCGCCGAGGCGAGACGTCGTAAATGGGGAGGATGTAGTGGTGCAGCGCGTCGCATTCCGGCTACGGGTCAAACCCGAGCGTCTGGCGGAGTACACGCAGCTTCATCAGGAAGTTTGGCCGGAGTTGCTGGACGACATGCGCGCGGCGTCGATCCGTAACTACTCGATCTTCGCCGACGGCCCCGAGCTCTTCGGCTATCTCGAGTGTGACGATTGGACCGCCGCCGCGGAGGCCCTGTCCCGCTCCGACGCCAACCGGCGCTGGCAGGAACTGATGCGCGACTACCTCGTCACGCCGGTGGACCCGGACGCGCCTGAACCGCTGAGGATTCTGGAAGAAGTGTTCCGGATGGACTAGACGAGGGTGACAGGGTGGCAGGGTGGCAGGGTGGCAGGGGGAACGACTCCGATCGTGCCTGCCACCCGCTACCCCGCTACCCTGTCACCCTCCGAAGGGAGCCGACGTGGTGCTGGAGCGGGTCGCGACGCCGCTGGTGAAGATCGGTGTTTTCGGAATTGGGCTTCACGCCTACTGGGAGCAGTTCCCGGGGCTCAAGGAGCGTCTCGAGGGCTACCAGCGCGAGATCGAGCTCCGGCTGCGAACCCTTGGCGCGGACGTCGTCTCCGCCGGGCTAGTCGATACTGCCCCAGGCGCGAAGGAGGCTGGCGCCCGTTTCACCAGTGAAGATGTCGATCTCGTCATCTGCTACGTCGGTACCTATGCCACTTCGTCCCAGGTCGTCCCCGCCGTGCAAGGCGTCAACCGTCCGGTGCTGGTCCTCAATCTCCAGCCCACTCCCGCGCTCGATTACGAGCGGACTGACACCGGCGAATGGCTCGCCAATTGCTGCGTCTGCTGCGTACCGGAGCTGGCCGGCGCCTTCACCCGTTGTGGGATCCCGTTCAACGTTGTCAGCGGTCTGCTGCGCGAGGAGGACGGACCGGCTGGCACTCAGGCCTGGCGGGAGATCGCCGACTGGGTGACTGCCGCGGGCGTGAAGCGAGCGCTCCGTGGTGGCCGCCTCGGGTTCCTCGGCCACACCTACCCCGGCATGCTCGACCTCTACTCCGATTTCACCATGATCACCGGGCAAACCGGGCTGCACGTCGAGATTCTGGAGATAGACGACCTGCAGACCAGGGTGGACGCGGCGGACCCCGGATGAGATCCGGCGGCACCTCGAGGTGACCCACCAGGCGTTTGAGATCAGCGAGGACAGCCCGTCCGACCCGCTGGCCCGCGCCCCCCTCCCCGAGGACCTGGAATGGGCGGCCCGTGTTTCCGTTGGGCTGGACACGCTCCGCCGCGACTTCGCGCTCGATGCCCTCGCCTACTACTATCGCGGGCTGGGCGGCAACACCGCGGAGCGGCTCGGCGCCGGTCTGATCCTCGGCAACACGCTGCTCACTGGACGCGGGGTACCCTGCGCCGGTGAAGGTGATGCCAAGACCGCGATCGCGATGCTGATCATGGATCGCCTCGGGGCCGGCGGCTCCTTCACCGAGTTCGCCGCGATGGACTTCGTCGACGACTTCCTGTTGATGGGCCACGACGGACCCTTCCACCTCGCCATCGCCGAGGGACGCCCCACCCTGAGGGGTCTGGAGCTGTTTCACGGCAAGCGTGGCGGCGGCGTCTCCGTCGAGGCCAGGGTGAAAACCGGCCCGGTCACGATTCTCACGGTGACCCAGACCGCGGACGGCCGTCTGAAGCTGCTCACGGCCGAGGGCGAATCACTCCCTGGCCCGACGCTCCGCGTCGGCAACACCACCTCTCGCATCGCCTTCGATCTCCCCCCGGCCGAGTTCATCAACCGCTGGTGCAGTCACGGTCCCACGCATCACTGTGCCCTGGGTGTCGGCCATCACGCTGCTCGCATCGCAAAAGCTGGACGCCTCCTCGAGTTGGACGTGACGCACGTCGGCTGAGGGCCATTGGCGCTCACCCACCCGGTGCATTGGTATCTTTCACCCTGGGTTCAGGGCGTTGGACTCGATTCTGCTAGGACAGTCCTGGGAGATACGGATTGCTCTGGGTCGACCGCGGGGTGCATGGGCGCTCCGCGGAATGAGACAACGATTTGCTGACGTCAGTCGGACATGGTGCAGATGACCAACCGTGATATTGTCGTAATCGGCGCCTCCGCCGGTGGTATCCCGGCCCTCACCACGTTGGTCGCGGGCCTCCCGCGGGACTTCCCGGCCTCGCTCCTGGTCGTGGTCCACATTCCTCCCTATGCGAAGAGCCGGCTCCCCGAGATTTTGAGCCGGGCGGGTCCGCTGCCGGCTACTCACGTCCAGCAGGGTGAGGCGATTGAACCAGGTCACATTTATGTCGCCCCACCCGACCGCCATCTGCTCGTCCGCAATGGTTGGATGGAGCTCTCGCGTGGACCGCGCGAAAACCATTCACGGCCGGCAATCGACCCGCTGTTCCGCACGGCGGCTCGGACCTACGGGCCGCAGGTGATCGGCATCGTCCTCTCGGGCGCCCTCTACGACGGGAGCATGGGGCTCCTGGCGATCAAGACGCGGGGTGGCATTGCCGTCGTCCAGGATCCGCGGGAAGCGATTGTCGACAGCATGCCGCGCCGGGCGCTCGAGCGCGCCCAGGTGGAGCACATTTTGCCAGTGGCCGAGATGGCCCCGGTACTGACCGACCTCGTCCGGCAACCCGTCGTCGCGCATGGAGGGAACAGCATGGTGGACACGATCGACGCCGAGGAGCGGTTGGAGGCGGTCATCGCGGACGATTTCACGGAGCAGGCAAGCGACGGGCGAACCGAGGAGACGACGCTCTTCACCTGTCCGGATTGTGGCGGAGTGCTGTGGCAGGGTGAGGCGGGCCCGGCGCTCCGGTTCCGTTGTCATGTCGGTCACGCCTTTGCCCCGGAAGTGCTCCTCAGTCAGAAGTCCGAGGAGTTGGAGGCGGCGCTTTGGACGAGCCTGAGGCTGATCAAAGAGAAGGCGACGCTGACACAGCAGCTGGCCACTCGGACGCGTGCCGCGGGCAACGGCAGCGCGGCGTCTGACGCGGCGGAACGGATCGAGGAGCAAGTTCAGCTCGATGCGCAACACATGCGCGCGATCCAGGAGCTGCTGGAGGCCATGCCGAGTCCGATGGATCAAGCCACCGTCGTGGTGCAGGCGCAGAACGAGGTCGAGACCGCGGCCCATCGTTAGATAGTCCGTTCCACTTTACGCCTCGCTTTCCTATGGTCATCAGGAAAGCTTCTCGCCTCCGAGCACGGTTGCATCCCTCTTCGACTCGTGGCACACCACGTGCGTACGTACAGCTATGCCCCGCTCGAACAAGAACGGTGAGGAGGGTTGTATCGTGGCCATCGGTACGATGCGTGAGTTGTTCGTGCATGAGCTGTCAGACGCCATGAGCGCCGAGCAGCAGATCCTGAAGATGCTCCCGGAGCTCCAGAAAGAAGCGCTCAACGCGGAGCTCAAACAGGCGCTGAAAGAGCACGAGCAGGAGACGAAGGGGCAGATCAAGAATCTCGAGGACGTCTTCAAGCAGCTCGGCGAGAAGCCGGAGGAGACGACCTGCTTCGGCGTCAAGGGTCTCGCCGATGAGCTTCATGCGCTCCTCGAGGAGGATCCCTCGCCGGAGATGCTGGAGATGGCGAACGTCAGCGGCGCCGAGAAGACCGAGCATTATGAGATGGTGATGTACACCGGCCTGATTCAGATGGCGAAGGACCTGGGAGAGCGGGACGCCGCCCAGCTCCTCCAGGAGAACCTCGACCAGGAGAAGGCGATGGCCAAGCGGGTCGAAGCCCTCTCCAAGGAGCTGGGCAAGCAGGCGAAGAGCCAGGAGGCCGAACTGGTCGGCGCCCGCGGCGGCCGCAAATAATTTCTCCCCCCATGGCCGGGCTTCCCACTCCAAGAGGGAAGCCCGGCCGCCGAAGCCGCCTTCGACACCTGATGCTGTCCGTCACGAACCGCGCGTGACCCAAATCATCGCTGGTGGCTGTTCAGAGATTGGTTGATGAGGGGAGGGAGGCAGGCTGCCGCCCCGCCTATTGTGACTGTTCAGAGTTTGGTCTGAGGCGGCGACAGGGCGGTCTCCCCCTTCCCCCAACCGCCTCACGCGATGATCTCGGCGAGGGCGTAGCCGGGTCCCTCGAGCGCATTGCCGACCGCCGCGATCAGGCGGCTGACGTTGAGGACTGACTGAGGGCGCTTGTAGCCGCGCATGGAGCGATAGCGCTCTTTGACCTACCAGCCGATGGCCCGCTCGCAGGCATTGTTGGTCCCGTCCAACGTCTCCCCGTCCGGCCCTGTCCACCTCCGGTAGCGCGTCAGCCGTGGCCAGAGATTCCAGCGGTCCAGACTGAACAACCGCAGCCGATACGCCAGCGACATGCTCCCGCCCGCCGGCGGCTTGGTCGCGCCGAGGTAGCGGTGATGGATGGTGGCCAGGGTGGCGCTGGCGACCGGGGTGGGCTGGCGCTCGGCCATGAAGCGCAGGATCACTTGGCAGTCGGCCACGGCCTGCCGCGGCGCCACGCCAATCGCCGCCAGCGAGCCATCCACATCGCTGGCTAGAGCGGGCTCGATGCTAGCCACCCACGCCTCCGTGTTGCGCAGCACGTGGGCCTTGCAGACTTGGTGCTCCAGCCCGCTGGCATCCGCCGCGGTCTTGAAGCCATCAGCATCATCGCTGACCAACACCGCGGCCCCGATGGCCTCTGCCAGTTCGGTTACCCAGGCGGTCAGCGTCGCCGCCTCGGCATTCGGGAGCAGATCGACACTCAGCGCCGTCCCGCGCACGGCATCGACGCTGACCCCCACCGTCAGCCACCGTCCGCCACAACGCACGCTGGTCAGGTCGGCCCCCAGCCCGACCACCCGGCCGCCACCGCGCCGTACCGCCTCGCGGCGCAGCCCCGCCACCGCGGCGCCGGCTTCTTGCACCGCGTTGTAGACGGCGACCTTGCTCAACGGACAGCCGAGGGCTCCTAACGCGATGGCCACCGCCCCATAGCTCATCCCCAGCACGTAAAACAGCACCGCCAGCCCCTTCAGCCGCGTACTGGTCTGGTCGTGGCTGACCCCCAATGGGTAGACCCGAAACGTCCGTCCACACCGCACGCAGCGATACCGGTGGGCGGCCACCTCGCTGAGCTGCGTGTCGCGCAAGGGTTTACGCACCGCCTGCCGAAACTGGACGTGGCGGCTGCCGCAGCCGGGGGCGGGGCACCCCAAGATTTGCGGGAACACTGCGGGCTCGACGGACGGCGGGATCACCAGCAGACGCATGGCGGGGCTCCTGGCACGGACCGGTGGGGACCAGCTCCGCATCCTACCCCACTCTGACCGCTCAGTGAACGATCACCGCCTCCTTGGGGTATTGACAAAGCGGCACGGAGGGTGTACGTTCACTGTAAGCCAAACGGGGACGGAAGCAATTCCGGAAGCGGGCGGCGAGCAAACGCCGACGGGACTGGCGCGCAAGCGCACGACTTGTCGGCGTTTTGCTATGCCCTGCGCGTCGGAAACTTCGTCAGTGGCTCGTTCCGGCGTTCCACATACCTGGGTAGAGCCGAAATGGAGCGGCGGTGATGCAAGGCCAATTCCCTATGACTCCGTCACCCTAACACCCCGTCAGATCACGATATTGCAACCCAGGAAACCGTCGGCGTAGCCAAGCAGGATCGATTGACTACGTTGCGCCCCGGTGCCGTGTGCCTGCGGGTCGTATTCGGCGATGAAGCCTGGATCGCCAAGCGTATTGACCGTAAAGTCGACCGTGGCGTCGATATCGTCGGTTTCCAGCGCCCCGCGCGAATCGAGGTCCAGAGCCCAGGCTCCACTCATGCAATCGGCCATCAGCTCCAGCTCAATGGAGTAGACCTCCTCCCAGCTATCTGGACTCTCCCCCGGTCCAACCCGCTCCAGACCGACAGAATCCTGGACGTGGTGCGCCCATTCATGGGCAATGACAAAGGCGGGAATGAAATCATCGGTCTGGCCGATCTCCAGGAGCTTCGCTTCTTCGAGATAGATCGACTCGTCGGGCGGGCAGTAGAAGGCGTAGAACCCCGTCGTGGCAGGACCGCACGCGGTGCCGACCTGATCGCCCGCGGCGACGAGCACCACCCGCGGCGAGAAGTAGGGATTCGGGGTGTACGAGAGCACGTCCGCATAGAACGCATCGAGGTCATCGACGACGTTCTGGATGAGATCCCCCTCCGTGACTGGCTGCGATCGCTGTCCGTACGTTTCGATCGCCTGTTGCACCGTCTCCGCGCTGCTGCCGAAGAACCAGCGCCACTCGCCGCCGCTCTCGACGAGATACATGTCGTCCTCCAGCCAGGTCTGCTGATTATTCTCGTCAACAAACGGCTGGACGAAGGAGATTCTTGCCGCGTAGGGATACTCGGCGCCCGTAACTCCCCACGTCCAGGGCGTCATCTCCACACCGGTGATCTGGGCCTGGCCGGCCTGCGCTTCCGCGTAGACATCGGTGAAAACGCCGACCGCCGCGGCTCGCGGTACGACCGCCATGGCGTCCGGATGCATGTAGTCGTACATCGTGTTGAACTTGCGCTCACTGGCCATGCGCAAGATCTCGGTGGCCGTGGCCGCGGCATTGGCGCGGTCGCGGTTGACGTCGCGCTCCTGCTCCTGCGCCGCCCCAGGCAAAGCCGCGGCCGGGGCAAACAGGGTCATGGCGACGATGAAAACCGACAGGAGGATACGCATCAGACATCCTTTCGGGGTGTCACCCTTGGCAAGCCGGGCGCACTTCTTGCATTGAGGTACAGGTCACGGCTCGCCGGAAGCGGTCGGTTGCGCCACGTCTCGGGTCGCGCCGCCGATCTCCGATGCTTCCTATGATACAAACGGTCGCCGTGATGTACGCATCGATTCGCCGGCAGTGCCGGGATCAGATGAGGGAGAGCGATGACAGAAGACAAGCTGAAAGGACTCTTCGGGGGCGGCGAAGCGGACGACACCCAGAGCGCGCAACGCGTCGCACAGCCGGGCCGCGGTGGGCGCCGTGGCGGGGGCGGTGGAGGACGCGGTGGACGTCGCCGTCGCCGCAGCCCCGAAGAGGTCGCCCAGGCCGAGGATTTCATCAATCGCTACTCAACGGGCAATCCGTCGGAGGGATTCTCGTCCGAGGAAGCGGTCAACTATTTGCGCCAGGTCCGAGAAGAGGCTCCACCTGAGGTCCTGCAGCGCGCGGCCGTGGCAACGGTCCAGAACCTCCCCGCCGATCAACGCGAGGCGTTTGCCGAGATGCTGCGGCGGCGACAGGCAGGCGCTGGGATGGTCACCATCGAGCGTACCGGCGAGGCCCGCACCGCGGAAGGGCGCGGCACCCAGCAGGTGGTGGCGGCATGGACGACATGCTGGGCGGTCTCTTCGGGGGCCTGTTCGGCAGTGGCGATGGTACAGCCCAGCCCGATTCCTACCAACAGCCGCGCCAGGCGCCGCAAGGTCAGGGTGGTTTTGGCGCCGACGACATGCTTGGCGGACTGCTTGGAGGTCTCCTTGGAGGTGGCATGTCGCAGCCGCAGCCACGCGGATCTAACCAGGCCGATAGCAACCCCTTCGACGATCTCCTCGGTGGGATGTTCGGAGGTGGCGGCACGAGTGCGTCGGAGGGTCAGTATCGTCAGCAGCCCCAGGCTCAGGGTGGCGGGGTCGACGAGATCCTGAGCAGCCCACTAGGCAAGGCGGTCCTCGGTGGGATCGCCGCCTTCGCCATGAAAGAGATGATGGACGGGGGTCGATAAGGGGTAACGCGGCGCGAGCGAACGGATCGATGCCGAAATACGACTATTCCTGCCCCGACTGCGGGGCGCGTCACGAGCGGGAGCGGCCGATGTCCGATGCGGCCGCTCCCGCTCTTTGCCCGGCGTGCGGCGCGGAGGCGACGCGGGTCTACACGGCGCCAAAGTTCCTCTTCAAGGCTGACCCGCGCGACGTCCGTCCGGTCTGGCACAACCACGACGGATACTCGCACCAACATGCACCTCGTCGAGGCCGGCACCGCCTTCCATCCGAAGATCATTAGCTGAGATCCCAGCCGCGAGAGCATCGAACCTGAGGCTCATCTCGTGGCGAGGGTCGTGGTCAGTCGACCAGACGCGAGCGACCACCTCAAGGGCCTCGAGTGCCAGCCGTCGTTTGGATCCGCTCCTCGAGTTTCGGGACGGACTGCTGACGCATTTCGTGGGTCGGACCGTGAGCGTGCAGCAGGTCTACGAGGAATACGATCGGGTAGGAGAGCGCTTCGTTCCAAGCAATTACAGGGACGCGCTTCTCACGCTTCAGCGTACAGGAGCGATCCAACTGGATCCACCAGCGGCCCGGTGACAGGTCAGACAGGGAAAGCGGACGTTGGCACAACATGTCCGCGTTTCGTTCCCCAAGAGAGTCGGGGGCATGAGTAACCAATCGACCATCGAGTGGACTGACGCAACCTGGAACCCGGTCACCGGATGCACGCAAGTCTCTCCCGGTTGTGACCACTGTTACGCGCTCACCTTCGCCGAACGCTTCCAAGGCGTTCCCGGCCACCCGTATGAGCAGGGCTTTGACCTCCGCCTCTGGCAGCAGCGCCTTGATCTCCCACTTACCTGGAAGAAACCCCGCCGGATCTTCGTCAACTCGATGTCCGACCTCTTCCACGCAGACGTGCCCGAGGAGTTCGTGCGTCGCGACTTTGACACGATGGTTCGGGCCGATCAGCACACCTACCAGATCCTCACCAAGCGTCCGCAGCGCCTCGCCCGGCTCGCTGCGTCTTTGCCCTGGCCGCCGCACATCTGGATCGGCGTCTCCGTCGAGTCGAATGCGTACGCATGGCGGGCCGACTACCTCCGCACAGTCCCGACAGCCGTTCGCTTCATCAGTGCCGAGCCGCTACTTGAACCGGTGGACGAGCTGAACCTCAAGGGTCTCCACTGGGTCATTACGGGTGGCGAGAGTGGGACCGGGCATCGTCGGTGTGATCCCGCCTGGGTTCAGGACGTTCGGGATCGCTGTGTTGCAGCCGGCATCGCCTACTTCCACAAGCAGTTGGGCGGGCGCACGCCGAAGGCCGGCGGCCGGACGCTCGACGGACGAACGTGGGACCAGTTGCCGTCACAGAGCAGGCCCCAAGAGCAAACACTCCCGCTGTGGTAGGCAGCACGCAGCCAAAACAAGGCCATCCGCAAGCGCCAGGTCTGGGTCGAGCCGCTGTTTGCCGAAGCGAAGGAGTGGCACGGCTTACGCCGGCTGCGCCTCCGAGGCTTGCTGAACACCAATATCGAGGGACTGCTGATCACGGCGGGTCAGAACCTAAAGCGCTTCCTGGCCGCAACGGGCTGGCCGCGGCGAACTGCCCCATGCGGGAACCTCCTGGCCCATCCGGCGGAACTCGGGCGGCTCTCAGCCGCATACGGGTGATGACCAAGCCGACGGGAGACCTGGGTACCGATGAGCTGCCTCTGAAGCGGCTGGTGACAGCGACGTCACCGGCACGAGGCTTTTTCACTAGAGTATGCCGGCAGTTTCCGCATCGAAAGCGATCAGGTCTTGAAGGGTATCGGCGTTGCCACATTTTTGAATTGATGTGCGTTTGCAATTTCGTGGGATGATCCTGGCAAGGAGAAAATCTCGCACATGACGAGGTGTCAACAGACCCTCTAGGACCTAACTTGAGAACTACGCGGTCGAGCTTACCTCGATATTCATCGTGTCGTTGTCAGTGCCCGTGTCTTCGCCGAAACGACGACGCCAATCTGGCTGTCTTATTTGAAACCTCGTCGGGGATTCCCATCTTTGTTGGACCAGTTTCCGGGGCAGTTCACGGCCTGCGGCGGATCCAAAAGCTCTCACCTCCCCACCACGGTGAACTTGGAAATGTGGTCCGCAGATCCGTCTCGTACTTGCGACCAAGATAGTGGTTCGCCATGAGAACAAAATAGTGCGAGTTGAAAGACAGGAATGCCTGGAGGAGATACTGCTCGCTGAAGAACCGCATCTTGTCCACGACCCACTCCCCTAGGGTACTCCCAGGGTAGAAAGATGTCGTGGAAGTGCACGATCACGCCTGGTTTGAGGCGCGGCAACATGTTGAGAAATCAAGCGATTGACATCGCTCGCCGGTGCGACTAACATGGGATGAATCGATGAACAAGATGTCCCCCGAACTCAAACTTTCGAACAGGTGCAAGCTCAACATCCTCGACCTTGTGGGGGATGAGCGAGATAAATCCATGACGCGTCAGCATCGAGTATGTCGTGGCTGCCCTCGATCGTTCGGGTACGGCTCGATGCAGATCAACCGTGTGTCTCCATTCTTACGGTGGGAGCCTCTCAACGACACCCGCGTCGAAAAACCGGATCCGATCTCTAGCACCAGACGTGAGCGAAAATGGCGGATCATGCAATAAAGCACTAGTGCATCGGTGCCCCCGAACGAGGAATTACTGAAATAGAATTAATGGTTTAGCCCGCGCTGTAGGGTCCCGAGGAAACTGCTCATATTCCTCTCGGAATTGCGGGAAAGGAGCGCCGTAACAGGTCGAGCTGGGCTGCATCATTCATTTCGATGTCAGGCACGGTGGACTCCTGGTTCCAGAGGTGGTCCGGAAGTTGTCGAGTATCCGGGATAGGAAGATAGTGGACCGGCGTGACGTGGAATCCTCGCGGTTCCCAGCAGTGGAAATATTTTGCGCGGTGGGGTATTTGAAGAAGCGAGGAATAACATCCCCGAGCAGGTCCGCAACTTCGTCCCAATAGTGCTTCTTGCACTGCGTATGCGCGGAGTCCTGACTGTAACCGCGTCCCACGCCGTCGTTTCGCGATTGACGGTGACCGAGGCCAACCTCCTGGCTCGATTTAGGCCCTCGTAGAGGCGGAACTCGTATCGGGTGCCGGCCGCGATTCCGTTTGCCGCCAGCTTTCCCTTTTTGCCCGTCGCAAACAACTGTTCGGGCCCATCGTTCTCGCACCTAAAGACCTGGCCGACAGCTTCGGTTCCCGTGCTCCAGGCAATGGTCGTGGCGCCCATACCATCCCCTTCTGGAACCGGGTTCGGGGTTGCGGTTAGAGTTCTCGCAGGCCTATGCCACCGAAGTCGCATCGTCGTCCCTTCCTCAATCCACTGTCCATGTGTCGTTGTTAAGTTCAGGCGCTTGCCGAACTGTATGAGACGCGCCGCGCTTGATCTGTCACTCTATGGAGGAGCACCCACTATAGAGGGTAGCGGCCGGCGGTTCCACGGTGGCAAAGCTCTGTTGGGCTCGCCGAACTTCAGCTTCTGTACCGCGTCTCCGGACCCACCACTTATGGGTGGAAGTCGGTGTAGCGGCTCAACCTATTGCTCGCCATCGAGTTATCAGCTACCAGGCGATGTTCTCCTCATTGATAATAGTGGGCTGCCGCTCGACGATTGGGGCGAACGCCGGCGACGCGCAGGCGCTCGGTGTCTTCCGTTCGTCACGGGCCCAATTACTACGTCGAAAGCGTCAAGATGGACGAGAAGCATTTCGACCAGGTCCTCGCCGCGGTCAGCGTGTCAGATCCGATGAGACGCCCGCTGCCGCGTCGCCCGGGTGATTGGGGACTCGCCGCCCTGCTGGCTGCCTATCGTCTTAGCTTCCGGCGATTCATCGGGCTCGGATCGATTGTGATCCTGAACGAGGCGTCCGCCGCAGCGACGGCGACCTACGTCTTCCCGGTCCGTCCCCAGCGGCTGGCGTCGTATCCGTCCTGCCACTATGGCTATCGCGCCAGTGATATTTTCGTGCCCGATCCGGCACGGTTTGTTGCGCCAACGAGTGGCCGGGTGGACTTCGTCAGCCCCAACGACGAGTGGGATCCTGCGGTGGATGACCCGGCCACGCGGGGTGGCCGTTCCGTCGCGATCGTCGGTGACGACGGAGTCCGCTACTACGGCTCGCACCTGTCGCGCGTTGCCGCTCGGGTTGCGCCCGGGATGCGTGTCGAGACAGGACAGCGCCTGGGGTGGACAGGGCAGAGTGGCAACGCGCGCGGCACCAACCCCCACTTGCACTTCGGCATCTCGCATCCGACGACGCCGGACGATTGGGCGGTGCGACGTGGCGAGATCGACCCGTACCCATATCTGGAAGCGTGGCGAGTCGGCATCCACCGCACTCCGGACCTGTCGGACCCAGGAAGAGGAAGTACCGGCCTGGTAGGGTCCGCCGGCAAAGGGGCACGAACCGTCGCGAGTGAATACGAATCTGTGTGTCTACTATGCGAATCTGCATAAAGTGTTCAGAGCGGCGGTGGGTCATCTCTATCCCACCGCAGTCTGGGAAAAGGCACGCGAGCCGCCGCGCGAGGTCTACCCGAATCGGTCCTCCGGAGCTGGGTTGAGCGCCGGCGGCCAGACCTTGCGCTTCGAGCGCTCCCTCGCTCCCTCCCGTCGCGCACCCGAGGCGCTGAAGTTAGAGATTGAGGACGGGGTGACGGCCCCCGGACCCCCTCCCCATCCCCTCTGTGATCCCAGCGGATTAGCGGCAGGCGGGTGAGGAGGAGACCGGAGCGGGCCCTCTTTGGGACTCCTGGACCTTGTCCAAATCAAGTCGAATGCCCACCTCGTGCACAAACTACCTGCGGCGAGTTGTGGCTGCCGTCCGCTTCATCAGCGTCGAACCCCTACTTGGACTGGTGGACAAGCTCAACCTGGATGGCCTCCATTGAGTCATCACCGGCGCTGATAGCGGTGCGAGACACCGTCGGTACGACCCAGCCTGGGTTCGTGATGTCCGAGATCGCTGCGTGGCTGAAGGCATCCCCTACTTCCACAAGCAATGGGGTAGACGCACACCGAAGGCCGGTGGACGGATGCTGGGCAGCCGAACTAAGGATGAGGAACCTCATTTCGGCACACCCAAGGAGCACACGCTCCCGCTGTGGTAAGGAGTTTCTTTGGTTCCCTCTACGGAATGGTTGGCCGAAACTCAATTATTCTCAGTCACTAGGACGCCTCCACGAAATTAATGCCTATCGAAGGTCGAAGG
>CAVVTE010000024.1:0-20721 GCA_963751075.1 uncultured Chloroflexia bacterium
CGGCTGATCCTGGTGGATGTCGTGGCCGCTCTCGCTGGCAATGGCAAAGTGGGCATTGGGGACGAGGGTCTGCGAATCCTCCTGCAAGTCGTGCATGATGGCTTCCATCTTTAGAGCTGGCGAGCCCGGAAACGGGTCGCCAAAGGGGATGCCATGCATCAACACGACCAGCGGCATCGGGTGCAGCGGGGCCTCCTTGCGCGCCTGGCGTACTTGGGCGGAGGTGGCCTCGTCGGCAAGCGGGGCGGTGTGCCACCGCTCCGCCTCCGGATAGGCATCGAGGAGGTCCTGGTTGGTGACGGTGATCGCTTCGAACACCTCCCATTGTTCCGGGGTTAGTGCCTCCTGGAAACGGAGCCAGACATCCTCGTGGGTGGAGTCCAGCAGCACCATGCCCACCACCTCGTTCGGGTACTCGCTGGCGTACAGTCGCGCTACCATCCGCCCGCCGAGTGGGCAACCAGGACATAGGGTCCGGGGATCGCCGCCGCGTCCACGAGCGCGTGCAGGTCGTCAGCCATGTCTTGCGCTGTGCGCGGCTGGGGCACCGGGTCACTGCGACTGGGGTAGAAGAGCGGACCGTACGGGTCGAGGGAGGGGTTGACGTCCCCCATCGTCCCTGGCCGGTCGTAGGCGCAGACGCGGGTGAACTCCGCCACGGCCGGCAGGACCATGGTCCGCTCGCCTTCGGGCTGCTGCAGATCCCGGCTCCAGACGTCGGCCCGGCCGCCGGCACCTGATTCCAGGATCACCGTCGGACTGCCCTCGCCGCGGCACTCCAGATACAGGTTCCGCCCGCCGATGTCGACGAGGCCGGAGAAGTCGCCGCTCGCCGCAGAGGGCGACGCCGACGGGGTAGCGGACTGGGCGAAGCCCGAGATTGGCACGGCAAGCATCAGGATGATCAGGGCGATGACGGGAATCCGGTGCATAGCGATTCTCCTCTTGTGCAGCCAACGTAGGCAGCCGACCGGGATCCCCTCAGACGGTTGGACGCTCCACGTCCTCCAGAAACCAGATGTCTGGCGCTCCCGCCACGCCAGAACGGATAAGCCCCTCCTTCAGATCGTCGGAGTCGACGAACAAGCGCGCCCGCTCGAGGTCGTCCCACTCCAGGAGCACCAGGACCTCACCGGACTCGGTGGAGCGGAAGAGCCGTCCACCTTGGGAGCCGTTGGCCCGGCGAACGTCTGCCTGCTCGTCGAAGACCGCCTTCCAGGCGGAGTAGTCCTGGACCGTGTGGCGGATCAGCAGACAGCGCATGAACGACTCCGGTCACCATGAGGGTCACCGGGATGCGCGGCGACCTCGCTCGCCTCAAGACAGTACGAGCGGCGGAGTCGCCAGCCTATCCGTACAAGTACCCCATCCGGATTGCTGCGAGTACCTAATTGCCGCGGTGAATGGCTGACCGTGGCGGCGCCCAATCATCCGCCGTTCGTGTGGCGCGATTGGGGCGAGGAGCGGTGGTCAGGTCAGCAGTGGAGGCGTGGGGTCGACGAGTCCGTTGGCCAGAGCGGCGGTGACAGCCGCGGTGCGGGTGTGGACACCGAGTTTGGCGAAGATGCGGGCGACATGATGCTCAACCGTGCGCACACTGATAAAGAGGGCAGCGGCGATGGCCCGGTCGGTCTGCCCCGCGACGAGCAGACGCAGGATGTCGTCTTCACGCGGGGTCAACGAGATGCCGTGGGTGCTGGTCGGTGGCACAAGCGGATCGAGCGCCTCCGCGATTGCCTGCGCCGGGGTGAGAGCCCGGCCGGCGGCCCAGATAGTTGCGAACGCCGCTTCGTCGAGGACGGCGCGTGCGGCGGCGACGGCTTGCTCCAACGCCATCTGGTCTTCCCTCACGCGATATCGCAACCCGAGCCGTTCGCGCTGTGCCCCGGCCGCGCTCAACAACCTGGTGGCGCGTTCCGCCTGCCCGGCGGCGGCCACAATCCCCACGGCCTCGATCACCTCGGTGACGACGCGCGTCCCGGGATGATTCCGGCCCAATTCCAGTGCCTCTCGAAACAACGCCAGCGCTCGTGCATAGTCGCCCTGGTCGCGCGCCAGATTACCGAGGTCCCCGAGCGCCAGGATGATTCCCTCGCTGTATCCCACCTCCTGTAATAGGCGAAGTGCGGCCTCGAGGTGATCCTCGGCCAGTGTGTATTGACCTTGTGCCCGAGGAGCTACGGCGAGATTGATCGAGACGCGACCCGCCAGAATCTGCGCCAGCCGGCGGTCCGCAATGGTTTGGGTGGCGGTGTGGGCCTCCTCCAGGAGTGCAGCGCCGCGGTCAAAGTTGCCCCGCATGATGGCCAGGCCGCTGAGCCCGATCAGCGCAAGGGCCGCGTGGAGTGCGTCGCCCAGCGCCTTGCAGCCAGCCAAGCCCTCAATCAGACTTTGCTCGGCTTCCCGGTTTGCCCCCTGGTAGATTTGAATTACGCCGAGTGCGACGAGCGCTTTCGCCTGATCGGCCGCCGCGGCGCCATCGTGCGCCAGGGCACGCTCCAACCAGTCTCGGCTCTCATGGGAGTAGCCACGGCCGGTCCAGAAGCGGCCCAGGGCGGCCGCGAGCCGGAGCAACACCCCGCTCTCGTCGCTATCCTCGAGCCATACCAGGGTGGCTCGGAGGTTGGCGTGCTCCGCTTCCAGCAGGGCCAGGACCTGATCACCGTCCGGCAGCAACTCCGCCAGTTCGTACCGTTCGGCGAAGGCCAGAAAGTAGGCAGCATGCCGCTGCCGGACGACCGCCGCTTCGCCGCTGGCCACCAACCGTTCCTCCGCAAACTCGCGGATCGTCTCCAGCATCCGATAGCGCACCGTCCCGTCCAGGCCGGTCTCGGACCGCAGCAGACTCGCCTCGACGAGCGCACCGACCAGGTCGAGCACGGAGGGAGGAAGACCTAAAGCGTCCCCGCCTGCTCCCCCTATCGCCTCAGCCGCGTCCAGGGTGCAGCCGTCGACAAACACCGCCAACCGCCGGAAGAGGACGTGCTCCGCGGGAAGGAGGAGGTCGTGGCTCCAGGCGATCGCGTTCCGCATCGTCTGCAGCCTGAGCGGCCGGTCTCGGCCCCCGCCCGTCAGCAGCGGCAGCCGCCGTTCCAACCGCTCCCGCAACACTGGCAGCGACAGGTGGGTCATACGCGCCGCGGCGAGCTCGATCGCCAGCGGTACGCCGTCCAGCCGCTGGCAGATGTCCACCACGAGCGGTGCGTTGCTGACCGTGACGTCGAAGGAGGGGTTCACCGCCTGGCCGCGCTGCGCGAACAGCTGCACCGCCGCGGAGCGCAGCAGATCCTCGCGCGAGGCGGGCGCGTCAGGGTCGGGCAGGGCCAGCGGTGGCACCGGGAGGGCGTACTCACCGGTCACCCGCAGCAACACCCGGCTCGTCACCAGGATCGTGAGCCGCGGGCAGAGGGCCAGCAGCTCACTCACCAGTGGAGCGGCCGCCAGCACGTGCTCGAAGTTGTCCAGCACCAGCAGCGTCTCGGTCTCACGCAGGGCAACCACCAGGGAATTGGGTATAGGGGTGTCGCCAGCGTCAACGAGACCGGCGGCGCGCGCCACGGTTGTCGCAATCAGATCAGGGTTGGTGATCGCGGCCAGCGAAACGAAGCAGACGCCGCCGGCACCGTCCGCGCCGATCTCAGCGGCGATGGCGAGGGCGAGGGTGGTCTTGCCGATGCCACCGGGGCCGGTCAGGGTGAGGAGGCGAACATCGGGACGGCGCACCAGCGCCAGGGCCAGCGCCAGCTCACGCTCGCGGCCAATCAGCGGCGTGAGCAGCAGCGGCGCCGAGGCAATCTGAAGATGGTCTGGTGGCGATCTGGTCAGCATGATGCCCGCCAGTATGCAGCGCCGAGGCAAGCCCCACGATCCATCTGGCGCTGAGTCACCGTCTCAATTCTTGGTCATGGACACTAACATGATGCTGACGATGAACTCAGGCGCACTTGCATAGAGGTAACATCCCTTGTCCGTAGAGTGGCACACCCGAGAGCGGCAGGGTGGTGTCGCTTCCCGCTTCCGTGCAAACCGCATGATCTGTTCAGATAGGTGTCCGGGCCGGTAATCGGCCAGTTCGTTGAAAAAGTCCTTGGGAGCCTGCAACGAGGCCTGAGCAGCGCCCTTCAGCACTACTCAAACGGGTCAAACTTGGGCAAAACCGGGTGGTTGGACCAGTGTGGATGTCCGTCTCGGCCACCGGTCCGCTTTTTTCAACAGTTGCTCATGGCCCTGTGGGCCACGACCGGAGCCTAAAAATGGTGGTTCTGGTGCCGACCGATTCAGGGACTGTGGCAAATTTCAGACCAGTGCTGCATGCCCCGGTGGGGCACCACCGCCTCAAAAAAACGGACCGCGTTGGCAGTAGACTGCCACCGGGCGCCGCCGTCAAAGGCCGGCTCGCGCCTGGTGCCGTGCGCCCGAAGAACAGTGTGGCCCTTGGGGGACCCGAGGGCACCACCGACTGTCGCTCCCGGCGGGGAAGCACGCACAGTGGATTCTTCTTCTGCCGGTGCCCCAGGCGGCCGTTCCGCTCTATTGTTACAAGCAGGCTGAGGCATTACAGGAACCCAGGGGTAGCCAAACGGGGCGTGAGCAGGCTGATCGAACGGCGGACCCGTGGCCGTGCTTACTCGCCCGCCAGGATCTCCGACAGCACCGCCAGTTCGGCCACCTCATCTGCCACCACCACGTGGGAGACCATCAACTCGTCGATGCCGCGCGCCCGGATCGCCTCGAGGCGCGCACGAATCTCCTCCGGGCCACCCGAGACGGCCAAAGTCTCGACCAGTTCGTCCGTCATCTCGCCGGTGGCCGTGACGGGATAGCCCGCCTCGGCGAACATCGCCGCGTAGAACGGCAGCTTGGGGTAGATCGGAAACTGCGCTCGGAACGCCGCCCGCGCCGCGGCACGATCGGTCGAGACGATAACTGGCACGTGCGCGATCAGGGGCGGCCGCTCGCGTCCCGCTGCCTCGGCACCGGCCTGAAGCCTGGGCAACGCAGTCTGCGTCAGGTAGTCGATTGGCGTCACCCAGGAGATGGCTCCGTCGGCAATCTCGCCGGCGAGACGAAAGGCGTTCGGGCGCAGCGCCGAGATGGGGACGGGGATCTTCGGAGCCAGCACGCCCGTCGGCAAGGCCATCTTGACCGTGAAGTAGTCGCCGGAGAAGTCAGCCGCACCCTCCCATAAGAGCATGCGGAGGATTGTCACGTACTCGCGAAGGTGAGCCAGTGGCTTGCCCATCGGCAGGCCATAGGCTCCTTCAATCATGGGCTTGTGACTTGGACCAACGCCGAGACGCAGACGGCCAGGAGCCAGATCGTTGATGGCGATCGCTTGCGCGGCCAGCGTGATGGGATGGCGCGGATAGGTGGGCGTCACTGCCGTCCCGAGTCCGATCCGGTCGGTGGCGGCCCCGGCGGCAGCGTAGGCCGTCACGGGATCGGCGGTCGGTCCGCCCACCGTCGTCCAGGCTGTCACGATGCCGCGCCGCTCTGCCTGTTCGACGCGCGCGACAAGGTCAGACGCGCTGCCACGAGGCATGACTAATCCTGCATTGAGCGGCATAACGTGTTACCTCCTCCTCGCACAGCGACGATGCGCCATCGCATCGCATGCTAATCCACCAGCGGATCTCCACTTGGGCATTCGCTCAACCGCTCGCCGTCTCAACAGCAGTATGGAGGGCTTTGGGCCGCGGCGGCCCGCTCCGTCCGCGTTTGGGGAAGGTGAGAGACTTCCGCAAGACGTGGCACGTGGCACTCAGTATGGGAGCAATCACGATGGAGACGGGGGAGGCAATCGAGTTCTTGCGAACGCTGCGCACCGTCCGGTGGTTTACCGACCAACCGGTGCCGCAAGCGGTGGTGGATGACTTGCTCACTGTTGCGCGTTGGAGTGGGAGCGCCAACAACCGCCAGCCATGGGAGTTCGTCGTCGTCCGCAACCGGGACACGCTGCAGCGATTGTCGGAGCTGGAGGGGTACGTCCGCCACCTGGCCGGGGCCACCCTGGTGACCGTCCTGGTCATGGACGGCAATCCGGACCAGGTCGAGCAGGAGACCTTCGACGAGGGGGTGCTGAGCCAGCGGCTCCAGTTGGCCGCCCAAGCGCACGGCCTAGGGTCCGCGATCGGCTGGTTCCACGGCGAGGGCCGGCAGGCGGCCAAGGACATCCTGGGCATCCCGCGCGATCGGCTGGTGCGGACGGCTCTCTCATTCGGCTACGAGGACGTCGGTGCCGAAGGCGCTCGCTCCCACCCACCTCAGGCGCGGAAGCCGCTCGCCGAAATCGTCCATGACGAGCGATTCGGCGCGATCTGAGCCGTAGGAGTGAGGCCGAGCGCCGAGAGGGCAACCAACCGACAGAACACTCACAATTTTCACAATTCGCAGAATCGGTTGATGGCCAGTGTCGATTTGGGTCTGCCGGAAACGACTACATAGTGACACCACCGTGGGGCTGGTCGGCACGACAGGAGGCAGGCATGAACCGGAATCGCATGTTGTGGATCGTACAGGGGTTGCTGGCGCTGGTCTTTCTCTTCGCGGGTGGGATGAAACTGATCACCCCGGGCGAGGTGCTCTCGGTGATGTCGCCCTTCCCCGGGGAGTTCATCCGATTCATCGGCGTCTGTGAAGTGCTGGGAGCCGTGGGCCTCATCCTGCCGTATGCCCTGCGCATCCTCCCGGGGCTCACCGCGCTGGCCGCGGCTGGCCTGGTCGTGATCATGGTCGGGGCGACAGTGAGCACACTAGCCATCGGCGGAGGCACGCTGGCGCTGCCGACATTGGTGCTGGGACTGCTGTCTGGCTTCGTGGCGCTCGGTCGCCGGCCGTCTGCCTCGCGCGGCGGGACGACGCTCCCCGTGGTGCTCCAGCCGGCGCACTAACCTCCCCTTTCCTCATTGAAGCCACGCCACTGAGAACCACGCTCGGTGGCGTGGTCCTGTGGGAGCCGGATAATGCGCCCGGCACGACCGAGACGAGAGCGAACCACTTGGCTCGTTCGACCCGGACGCCGAAGAATGATTGCTCGACGATGTGCACCGGTTTCGATAATGGCCCAATTTGATCTGAAAATCGCCCTAGCTCATCAGCGAGTTGACGCCAGCCCGGGCGCTGAAGCGACCATTTTCATACCCCCAGTTGTGGCCCAACGGGGCATGAGCAAATTGTCGGAACCGGAGAGCACGACGCGACTCCCGTCGGTCACGAGCTGGGACTCGTTACCGTGGGCTGCCACCTCCCCGGGTATCATGGCGAGATGAGCCTGGCCCATTTCGTTCGTCGCTACCTCCCACCGCCGCCCGCCCACGTCCTGGAGATTGGATGCGGACCCGTTGGTGATCTCACCTATGCGATCTCGGCGGCCGGGTATGACATCGTCGCCGTGGACCCAGTGGCTCCTGAGGGACCGCTTTTCCGCCGCATCCCCTTCGAGGACTTCACTGAGCCGGGGCCGTTCGATGCCATCGTCGCCTCGCTATCGATGCACCACATCGCGGACTTGACGCGAACCGCCGCGGCCATCGCCGGGCTCCTCGTCCCTGGTGGGCGGTTCATTCTGGAAGAGTGGGACCGCGAGCGACTGCTCGACGAGACGACGGCGCGCTGGTATTTCCACCAACGGCAAGCTGCCGCGGCCACGGGTCTGCTCGCCGAGCATGCGCCATTGCCTCCTCACTATGAGGAGTGGCGCTGCTCCTGGCTCGCTGACCATGGCGATCTGCATGGCTACACGGCGATGCGCGCCCAGCTCATGGCGCCGTTCCGGGAACGGTTCTTTACCTGGAAACCGTATCTCTACCGCTACGGTCTCCACGAGAGCCTCGAACCGCTGGAGCGAGCGCTGATCGAGGAGGGCGCCATCCAGGCCACCGGCTTCCGCTGGGTCGGGGCGCTCGACCCGCCGTCGTGAGTGAGGGCCCTACGCAGCCCGGTTATCCGGAACCCCCGGTTTTGGAGAAGACGAGTTGGGCAGAGGTGAGCCGGATACAGGCGAGGTCGTCCTCTACCTTCTTCCCCCACTGGACGAGAACCTGCCGCACAAAGGGGCAGCCTGGTCTGAAAATAGGCTACCTCGCTGGTCACGAGGCAGCCGGGGTCAAGGACACGGTGTAGCCCAACCTTGCCAGGCGATGCACGAGGCGACGTTCGACTCCTTGCCGGTCTCGCTCATCGAAGTAGTTGCCGCCTAAGTCGCAGTAGATCGTCCCCTCCGTCAGCACGTGGTAGGCAATGATCAGGATAGAGTGAGCAACCGCGACGGCAGCCTTCGCCCGGCCGCGGCGGGCGGCCAGCCGCCGATACTGCGCCGCCAGATACGTGCCCTTGGTGCGAGCCGCAGCATGCGCGGCCTGGACCAGGCACGATCGCAGCCACGGGCTCTCCTTACTCGTGGCGCCACTACGGCGCTTGCCACCGCTCTCGTGGTTGCCCGGGCAGAGCCCGGCCCAGGAGGCCAAGTGTTGGGCGTTGGGAAAACGTGTGGGGTCGGGGCCGATCTCAGCGACGAGCGTTTCGGCCACCGACCGACGCCGGGGATGGTATCCAGCCGCGTGATCGCGTCTTCATCGGGACGCACGCGCTCGGTGATCTCAGTGCTGACCCGCGCAATGGCCTCGTCGAGGAAGTCGACGTGGGCCAGATGCGTCGTCAGCAGCAGGCGATGGTGCCCGCTCAGGCGTCCGACCAGCGCCCGCTCCAGTTGAGGGATCTTCTCGCGCAGTCGACCCTGCGCTAACTGGGCCAGGGCGGCGCCATCGCTCTCCCCCGCAACCAGCGCGGCGAGGATCTCCCGCCCCGATTTGCCGAGGATGTCGGTGGCCACCGAGGCGGGTTTGATGTTGGCGCCTTCGAGGGTCTTTTGCAGGCGGTTGGCCGCCGCGGTTCGCTCGCGCACCAGACTCGTGCGGTAGCGGGTCAGTTCCCGCAGTTCCCGTTGCGGCCGGTCTGGGACGAAGCTCCCGGTCAGCAGCCCATGCCGGAGCAACTCCGCCAACCATTCGCAGTCGCGCACGTCGGTCTTGCGCCCCGGCACCGCTTTGACATGCCGGGCATTCACCAGCAACAGCGCGAAACTGTCCTCCAGTAGGTTCCAGAGCGGCTTCCAGTAGACCCCGGTGCTCTCCATCGCTACGTGGGTCACGTCGTGCGCCGCCAGCCAGTCCGCTAGCGCCAGGATGTCCGGAGTCATCGTCCCAAAGGCGCGGACCGCCTTGCGGGGTGTCCCGTCGGGCTCCGTGATCACGACGCAGGCGACGACCTCACGCTTGTGCACGTCCAAACCACAGCAGCGGGGGTAGATGATGTCCATGCCGTTCCTCCGTGGGCTGCGAACGGCGGAGCGGGGTGCTCGTCAATTGCAGAGTCTGGTCTGCGTGCTTCCCCAGCGGGAGCAACAATCGGTCGTGCCCATGAGCACCCGGGGTCCAACTGTTGATCGGGCTCGCGGCACCAGGCTGAGCCGACCTCTCAACACTCGCACCGTCCACGGCCAGCGTACCGCCACACTGGACCCGTTTTCATCCCGCGGTCGTGTCTGGCACTGACATGAGCACCTGTTGAAAAAGGCCTCTTGCGAAGCCATTGGTGGACGCAACTCCGGGTTGGAGCGGCCAGGTTGCCCCCGTCCCGGTCGAGGACATCGTCACCCGAAGACGGCCGAGGGCCGCTGCGGCGCCCGCGGGAGGGCGATGAGGCTCCCACACGGGGCATGGCGCCGGCCCCAGCCCTTCGCCGCCAGCAAGCGCTTGAGGTTCTGTCCCGCGGCGATCAGCAACCCGTGGATGTTGGCGTTGTCCAGCCCCCGCCACCGCAGCCGGCGCAGCCCGTGCCAGGCCTTGGCCTCGGCAAACAGGGGCTCGACCCAGACCTTTCGCTTGCGCATCGCCTTCTGGTAGGCCTCGGTGGCGTGGTAGACCCGCACCCTCTCGAGGTACGCGGCATAGAAGGAGCGCTGGATGGTGCGGCCGCGTTTGGC
The DNA here is from genome assembly GCA_963751075.1 of uncultured Chloroflexia bacterium. Taxonomy (GTDB): domain Bacteria; phylum Chloroflexota; class Chloroflexia; order Thermomicrobiales; family UBA6265; genus JACCXM01. Next base: position 9,983 of record CAVVTE010000024.1, read on the forward strand.
GTCGGTGCAGGCGGCCTTGATCGGGCAGGCGTTGCAGGTGGTGGCGTCGGCCCGGTAGACGATGACCTCCTCGGTGTACTTAGCCCGATACCGCGGCAGCGGCTGACCTTCGGGACACCGGTACTCGTCTTGTTGGAGGTCGTAGCTGAATTTGGCCCACCCGAAGAACGACGTCCGGTGGTCGAAGTCGGGCAAGGGGACATAGGCCCGGATGCCGGCGTCCTCGATGGCGACGACATTCTCGCTGGTGCCGTACTTGGCGTCCCCCGTGACGTGGTGGGGCCAGATCTTCCGGCGGAAGCAGACGCGCCAGAGCAAGTCGCGCATCGGCACGTTGTCGCTCACGTCGGCCGGGGTGACGAGGGCGGCGAGGATGATGCGGCGCTTGCCGCCGTCGACGACGTAGTGGTCGTGGTAGCCGAGGGTGGTGCGGGCGCCGGTGCGCATCGGGGTGGCGCGTTCGGGATGCTCCTGGCATTCGTACCGTTGCTGGTATCGCCGATTCCACGGCTACAGGGTGTCACCAACGAGGAGAACGCACATCCCAGCCTTGCACACTCTGCATAGGGCAAGGTGGAGGGCGGGTATTGCATCCGTGATGAAGTCGCGATACCGTGCGCTCACGTGCAAGGTGCGGGGCCAATCGACATCGAGATAGGAGACGCGGGCATGGATGGTCAGCAATTCGACACACTGACCCGTTCGTTGGCGGCGCGACAGACTCGGCGTGGCACGTTGCGCCGCCTGGCAGCCGCTGCTGGAGCTCTGATCGCGGCCGGCATCCCCGCGCGAAGCGAGGCCGGTCACAACTGCACCTACATCGGCTGCGGCTGCGCCACCGGAACCCTCCATCCCTGCAGCAATGGGTTAGTCTGTTGCGCGTCCAATCCAGGAATGCCGGGAGGCGCCGGGGTCTGCTCGAACCCGGGTGACTGCAACGGTGGATGTGCTGGCTCCGGCGGCTACTGTTCGGATTCCTGCAACTGGGGCGACAACTGTCCGGAATGCTGCTCCGGCTGGTGCGGCAACCTCGGGCAGTGCGCCTGAGGCTCCCGCGAGCGGGCTATCGGCTATCAGCTATTGGCTATCAGTCGAAGACGGTAAGTCGCCAAAAGTCGTGAGTCGTGAGGCGACCACGGCTGATAGCCGATAGCGCGTACTCGCCGTATAGTGCGAGCAGGCGCTTTCACCGCGTGGAATTCCCGGAGGACAGGTATTCATGGCCCAGGCTCCCGTTACGACCACGATCAGTCAGGATTTCGCCGAGCGCTTCGCTGGCTCGCTCGCCATGTACGAGCGCTCCCGGCGGGTCATTCCTGGTGGCATCACCCACGACGGCCGATTCACGAAGCCGTTCCCGCCATACATTGCCAAGGCCCAGGGCGCGTACAAGTGGGACGTCGATGGCAATCGTCTCATCGACTTCGTGATGGGACACGGGTCGCTGCTCTTTGGACATAACGACCCCGAGATCTTGGCCGCTATGCAGGCGCAGCTCCCGTTGGGTACGCACTACGGCGCCGGGCACGAGCTCGAGGTGCGCTGGGCGGAGGAGGTGAGCCGACTCGTGCCTTCCGCCGAGCAGGTGAAGTTCACCGGGTCAGGTACGGAAGCGACGCTGCTGGCGATCCGCGTGGCGCGGTCCTTCACGGGGCGGTCGACGATCGTCAAACTGGAAGGCCACTTCCACGGCTGGCACGACTACTTGCTCAAAGGCGAGAAGCCGCCATTCGAGGCAACGAGCAGCCCCGGTATCCCCCCCGAGGTGATGGCCACTGTCGCCGTGGTGCCTTCCGACGATCTGGGGATGCTCGAGGAGCGTTTGACGCAAGGGGACGTCGCCGCACTGATCCTGGAGCCGAGTGGCGGTTCGTGGGCGACCATTCCCCTCATCGAAGGCTACTTGCAGGCCGCCCGCGACCTGGCGACGAAGTATGGGGTGGTCCTGATCTTCGACGAGGTGATCACAGGTTTCCGCTGGGCTCCGGGGGGAGCGCAGCAGCGCTACGGCGTCACGCCGGATCTCACCACGAAGGCCAAGATCGTCGCCGGAGGTATGCCTGGCGGGGCGGTGGCTGGCAAGCGGGAGATCATGGAGATGCTCGCCTTCAAGGACGAGCCAGGATGGAATGCGACGAAGAAAGTGCGGCATCAGGGCACATACAACGCGAGCCCGGTCGTCTCGGCGGCGGGGATCACCTGCCTGCAAAAGGCGGCGGACCCTCAAGTGCAAATCACCTGCGACGAGCTCGCCGTGCGCCTGCGGTCAGGGTTCAACGCGGCAATGGTCGAGCGCGGCGTCCCGGGCTACGCCTGGGGCGAAAGCTCCGTCTTCCACCTCAAGCTCGGGGAGGCTGCACCCAATCAGGCCGGCGGCGACATGCGGGTGCCGCACGGCGTCTCGGCCGAAGCCCTCAAGGGAAGCGGCCACGGACCGCAGAACGATCTGCTGCACCTGGGGATGATGCTCGAGGGTGTGGAGCTGTTCCACTCCGGTGGTATGACGAGCCTCGCCCACACGACGGACGACATCGACCAGACCGTGCAAACGTTCGGCCGGGTGCTCGACCGGATGGTGGACGAGGGTGCTTTTGGCAGTTAGCTCTTGATACCGTCAAGGGTCGAGTCCTGACAATGGGAGGGACAGCGCAGGCGGCGGCAACGATGTTCGTCGTCGTCAGCTGGCCCCTCACCCCAACCCCTCTCCCGTCGAGACGGGAGAGGGGCTTTGTTCGCGCTCGAGGGGCGCGGGCGCGCTGGTCTCTGCTCCTTTCGATCGACTTGGCGTTTGCTGGCGAGGTGGCAAGTCTGCTGGTCCTGGTGACATTGCGGCGATGAGCGCGGCGTAGTCGGCTTCCGTATCGACGTCGGGTGGCGCGGAACCAGCAACCTCGACTAATTGCAGTTCGCCGGATGCGTGAAATTTCTGGACGACGGGGCGCGCGCCGGTGTCCCCCTGGAGAGCGGCCAGCTCAGGAAAAACTCGTCGGTCAAACAGGACCGGATTCCCGATGCCGTCCGCGTAGAGCGGGGCAAGAACCGGGGCCCGTGACTCCGTCCAGGCGGCGATGAGCGCGTCGATCACATTCGGATCGATTGCGGGCTGATCGCCGAGGATGAATATGGCCGCGTCCACATCTGGAGACAACGCGGCGAGGCCGGCGCGAACCGACGTACTCTGGCCCAGCGCGGCATCCGGATTGAAGACGACATCAAGGGGGAGTCCGGCGACGGCGTCGCGGATTGCATTCGCGTCGTGACCGACGACGAGGACAACGCTGCCCAGGGATGAGGCCAGAACACGGTGGATGGTGTGCCGCAGCAATGGCTCGCCGAGCACCGGCAACAGCTGCTTGGGACGACCGAGCCGTGAGGAGCGGCCGGCGGCGAGCACGATGCCGGCGATCATCGGGCCGCGACGATGCCCTCTTCCTCTCTGGCCGCGGAGTCCCGGTTCCCAACCGTGGGGTCCCTGTCCCCAACCGTGGGGTCCCCTTCGCCACGGATGCGCCCAGTGGCAAAAGTGAGTGAACCGCCGGAGCGACCGCGGCGGAGGGCGATGATCTCGCCCAGGATGCTGATGGCCATCTCCTCGGGGGTGGCGGCACCGATGTCGAGCCCGATCGGGGCGCGCATGCGGGCAATCTGCTCCGGGCTCATCCCTGCTTCGGCAAGACGGCGACGCCGATCCTCATTGGTGCTGCGGCTCCCGATGGCGCCGATGTAGGCGGCGGGAGTGGCCAGTGTGCCGACGAGTGCCGGCTCGTCGAATTTCGGATCGTGGGAAAGGATCGCGACGTAGGTATTTGGCCGGATTTCCACCTGCTCCAGCGTCTCGTCGGGCCACCCCTGGATGATGCGGTCGGCGTCGGGGAAGCGCTCCCGGGTGGCCAGCTTGGCGCGCGCATCGGAGACGACCACATCGAATCCGAGCGCTTTGGCGAAGCGGGAAAGAGGCTGCGCGACGTGGACCGCGCCGAAAATCAAGAGGGTCGGCGGCGGTGGAAAGGTCTCGATGAACACCTCGACCGGCTCGTCGTGGCCGGCCACGGCATAGGGACGGGTTTCTGATCGTTCGCGTGCCAGCAGGTCGGGTACATCGGAGTGAACGGCGGTGTCGAGTGTCGCATCCCCGAGACCGCCGAAACTCTCCTCGGGAAGAATCAGCAACTTCGCGCCGACCTGACCGCCGCGCACCACGGTGGCCACCGCGACCGGGACACGCTCGGCGAGGGCCTGTTCCAGCCGGTTCTGGATCTCGACGCGCGAGGGCGCGAGACCGGTCATTCCGTGACCGGCTCGACGAAGACCTCGATCGTGCCGCCGCAGGCTAGCCCGACGTCCCAGGCCATCTCGTCGGTGATGCCGTAACGGATCAGCTTCGGTTGACCGGTGCGCAGCACCTCTTGCGCCTCCTCGAAAACGGCGGTCTCGACGCATCCGCCGCTGACGGACCCGGCGAGATCGCCGGCCGAAGAGACGGCCATTGATGCACCGACCGGTCGCGGCGCGGACCCTTCCACTTTGACGACGGTGGCGATCGCCACCTGATTGCCGGCGGATCGCCAGGCATCGACCTCAGGCAGGATGTCTTTCATGATGGTGAACTCTCGTTTCTCGACGTATTGCGCTCGCGCGATCCGCGGCGCGGACGTGGGGCGCCTCTGACGTCAATGGTAGCGGGTGCTGTCCAGTCCTAAGCGGGTAGGCGCTGGAGGGGTGACACCTGCACCTGCAAGCGCGTCACCTACGCTCCTGACCGCAGCGCTTCGACGGTGGAACCGTCGCCGTCCACGGAGCGGTGCGGCGCATCGACGTGGGCGAGGCAGGGCGTCGCCCCTTCAATCTCCCGCCTCGCTCGCCATGATTTCCTGACCGCTTACCTCCATAAGCGCGATCAAGCGGCCGCGGGAGGGGGCACGAACCGGCGCACCGGCGCTTCGTCCTCGACCTGACCGAGCAGATCGGCGAGAGCCTCCAGACTCTGCAGGTTGTGGATCGGCAGGAACTCGTCGATGTAGGGCATCGCGGCGCGCATCCCCTGGGTGAGTGGTTGGTAACCGGGCGCGCCGAGGAGTGGATTGAGCCAGATGAGCCGCCGGCAGGAGCGCTGCAGGCGGGCCATCTCGCGTCCCAGCAGCTCCGGGTCGCCTCGATCCCAGCCATCGCTGATGACCACGACTGTCGCCCCGGAGCGGAGCACCCGCCGCGCCCACTTGAAGTTGAAGGCCTTGATCGCCTCGCCGATGCGCGTGCCGCCAGACCAGTCCTCGACCGAGCTGACGACCTGATTGAGCGCGGTGTCGACGTCCCGCTTCCTCAATTCCCGGGTGATGCGCGTCAGGCGGGTACCGAAGACGAAGACCTCGGTGTTGTCCAGACCCTGACCCAGGGCATGGACGAAGCGGAGCAGGAGGCGGGCGTAGCGGTCCATCGACCCCGAGATGTCGCAGATGACGACGAGCGGGCGGGTGCGGATCTTTCGCTTCTGGCGGCGGAGCTCGAGCGGGATACCACCGTGGCGCAGGGAGCCGCGCAGCGTGGCGCGGGGATCGATGAAATTGCCGTGCTTCGCACGCGTGCGTCGCCGCGTCTTGCGCGTGCCGAGCCGCCAGGTGAATCCTTCGATGATGCGGCGCGCCTCGGCGATCTCCTCCGCCGAGCATTGAGAGAAGTCCTTGCGCCGCAGCATCTCACGGGAGCTGAAGAGCATGACGTCGTCCGGGGAGGCCTCGAACTCCTCTTCGCCGGCGGTGGAATCTTCCTCACCCTCGCTAACGTGGAAGATGTCCTTCTCATCCTCGGCGCCTTCAGGCGTGTGTTTCTGCTCCGTCTTCTTCTTGCTGACGTCCGGAAGCGGCGGCTCGCTGGGCGCGTTCTGGGGGACGAAGGGGTCGAGTGGAGCCGGTTTGGCGCCGAGCAGCTCCCGCCAGAAACGGGAGAACTCCAGATCGAAGACAGGGATCTGCTCGGGACGGGTGACGACGCTCGCGCGCGCGGCGTGATAGACGTCGTCGTGGCGGAAGACGTCGATCGTCGCCAGGGCGTCGACAAGCGACAGGATCTGCCCCGACCCGACCGGCAGTCCGGCATCACGCAGCCGCCTGCCGAAGGTCAGCAGATTGGCCTGGATCAGGTTCGGGGAGATCGGCGGCAACTGGGGACGAGTGCCATCGTTCGGTGTCACAGCCATCGGCGGTCCGACATCAGACCTGCAACAGCGCGCGGCCAACGAGATTGGCCGCCACGTCGCCGCGCACGCTATCGACATCCTCCTGGTACTTCAGGATGACGCCGAGGGAATCGTCGACGGCTTGCTCGTTGAGATTGGCCGTGCCGAGCGCGAGCAGCGCCCGCGACCAGTCGATCGTCTCGGCCATACCCGGCGGTTTGAAGAGATCGATACCGCGCAGTCCCTGGGTGAAGGCGACGATCTGCCGCGCCAGGTTCTCCGGCGCTTCCGGCACACGCGCCTGGAGGATGCGGAACTCCTTGTCGTAATTGGGAAAGTCGATCCAGTGATAGAGACAGCGGCGTTTGAGCGCGTCGTGGATCTCGCGGGTGCGGTTCGAGGTGAGGATCACCACCGGCACGTGCTCGGCGCGGATGGTGCCGATTTCAGGGACCGTGACCTGGAAATCGGAGAGGAGCTCCAGCAGGAACGCCTCCAGTTCCTGATCGGCGCGGTCGACCTCGTCGATGAGGAGGACGGGAGCGCGCTCGTGGGCGGCGTCGATCGCTTGCAGGAGCGGGCGCTTGAGCAGGAACTCCTCGGAGAAGAGATCGTGGCGAACCGCGTCCCGGCTCACGCCGCCGGTCGCTTCGACGGTGCGCAGATAGAGCATCTGGCGTGGGTAGTCCCACTCGTAGATAGCCGTCGCCGCATCGAGTCCTTCATAGCATTGGAGACGGATGAGCGGCGTCTGGAGGACATCGGCCAGGACCTTGGCGATCTCCGTCTTGCCGACGCCGGCCTCCCCTTCCAACAACAGCGGCTTGCCGAGCTTGAGAGTAAGAAAGAGGGTTGTCGCCAGACCGCGCTCCGCGACGTAGCGCTGGTCGCGCAGCCCGCGCTCCAGCTGATCGACGGAGGTGAAATTATCGCCGGCGGTTGCGGCGGCGGGGGCAGCTATCGAAGCAGTCAATCCAGATTCCATCCTTAGTCATCGTGAAACGCACAAACTCTGCCAAGTATCCATCGGATGGGAGGGGCGTGTCATTTCAGACGGCAAGACGGACAGTCGGCGAGGCGGCAAGTTGGTGAGTCAGTGAGTCGGTGAAATGAGGGCCACGTTTATCAGGAACGACATTCCGCGTGGTACACCTTCTTCATGACTACAGTTCAGCGGGACATAAAATTGCGGGTTGCACTGTGAATGATCTCCTCGCGCCTGGGTACACCGTTCGCCGCCCGGTGTTTGCCGATGCGGCCGCGGTCCATGCGGTCATTGTCGCCTCGGAGATCGAGGAGTTCGGGGAAGCTGAGGGAATTGGCGTCGACGATCTCGAGGGAGACTGGAAGCAGCTCGACCTGGAGCAAGACGCGTGGATAGTCATTGCCCCAGACGGCGCATTCGCGGGATACGGGTATGTGAGGAATCGACGGCACGTGCGGCAGGATGTCGAGGTCTACATTCACCCCATCCATTACGGGCAGGGAATCGGGACGGCCCTGGTTCGTCTCACCGAGGCGAGGGCGAGGGAGCACATCGCGCTCGCGCCGCCGGGGACGCGAGTCACCGTCAATAACTGGATCAACGCCCTTAATGCTCAGGCTCGCTCGCTCCTGGAGCGGGAGGGGTACGCGCCGGTCCGCTATTTCTTTCGCATGGAGATTGCATTCGGCGAGGAGCCGGCCGCTGCCTCGTGGCCGGCCGAGGTCACCTGGAAGAGGGGTGAGGCGAATGAAGATCTGCGACCGTTCTACGACACCGTACAGGAGGCGATGGCCGACCACTGGGGTCATGTGCCCATAACGTTCGAGGAATGGTGCCAGCGGCGCGAAAGGGCGAGTTTCGACCCCAGCCTCTGGTTCCTGGTCTTGGACGATGGAGAGCCGGCCGCGGCCGCCTTATGCAGCATTTCCGATGGAATGGGATGGATCGACACGCTAGCCGTCAGGCGGCCATGGCGCCGGCGTGGACTCGGATTCGCCTTGCTAACTCATGGGTTCCACGAGTTGTACGGGCGAGGGATGCGGCGAATCGTGCTCGGTGTCGATGCCGACAGCCCAACTGGGGCGACCAGGCTGTATGAACGAGCTGGGATGCGCATCGACCAGCAATACGCAACCTATAGCAAGGAGCTTCGGGCCGGGATCGAGTTGGCCGGCGTGGACGAAGACAGCTGAGGACACTCTCAAGCCATTCGAATCGTGCTGACCAGAGCGACTCGATTGGAGCCAGGGTGGTGGGCCGGCGTTGCGCCGAGCTCCTTCCCTGCGCTCAGGACGATACCGGTTCCCTATCCCAATCCATCCCTGTCCTCTTCAGCCGAACCGGCTGGCGATAGAGAATGAGTGGGGAGTAGCTCTGCCTTCTTGTCCAGACTCACCGTATTGAAGGCATTCATCGAAGGTGGTGAATATGTTGAAGGTGATGAAGGTGTTGAACTTGATGGGTGTCAAGCGTGGCTGAATCTTTGCTGCAGGACCGGAAGCTGGGTGGGGATCGCCGCGCGGCGGAATGCCATCATCAGCGCCGCTCAGGCGGGACCGTGATCGTTCAGTCTATGTGTGCGAACAGGCGCTCAGCATAAACCCGGGATCGATGCGCCGTTCATCTGCCGAATATCAACGAGCTCCAGACTACGGCTTGGGCGCCTCGGGCCAGCGGCCATACCAATCGAACGGCTGCGGGTTGAGGTTGACGACGACGTTCTTGGTCTGGGTGTAGAGGTCCATGGCGTGGCGACTTAGCTCGCGGCCGAGACCGCTCTGCTTGTAGCCGCCGAAAGGCGCCTCGGGCGGGTTGACCGTCGGGTAGTTGATGCTGACGTTGCCGGCCTGCAGCCGCCGGGCCAGGGTGTGGGCGCGCTTGATGTCGTTCGTCCAGATCGTCGCGGCCAGCCCATAGATGGTCGAGTTGGCGGCCTGGACGACCTCGTCCTCGGTCGTGAAGGGGATCACCGCCAGCACCGGCCCGAAGACCTCCTCCTGGGCGAGATGCATGTCCTGCCGCACGCCGTCGAAGACGGTCGGGGCGAGGAAGTTGCCGGCGGCGAGATCGCCCTCGGTGATGCGCTTGCCTCCGGCGACAAGCTCCGCGCCCTCGTCCTGGGCGCGCTGGCAGTAGGTGAGAATGCGGTTGGCCTGAGTGGGGGAGATGACCGGACCCATCTGCGTCTCGTGCTCGAGCGGATCGCCGACCCGGATCTTGCCCGCCTTGCGCACGAACTCGCTCAGGAACTGGTCGTGGATCTCCTGGTGGAGGAAGAGCCGGGTGCGGGCGGTGCAGCGCTGACCGGCATTGGTGAAGATGGCGAAGAGGGAGCCGTCGACGGCCTCGTCGAGGTTGGCGTCCGGGAAGACGATGTTCGGACTCTTGCCGCCGAGCTCGAGCGAAACCTTCTTGATGGTGCCGGCCGCGAGCTCCATGATGCGGCGGCCGGTCGAGGTCTCGCCGGTGAAGGCGACCTTGTCGACGCCGGGATGCGCGGCCAGCGCCTCGCCGACCTCTTTGCCAGGACCGGTGAGGATGTTCACCACGCCATCGGGGACGCCGGCGTCACGGCAGATCTCACCCAGCATCACCGCGGTGATCGGGGTGGCGCTGGCCGGTTTGAGGATGAGCGTGTTGCCGGCGGCGAGGGCCGGGGCGAGCTTCCAGGCGGCCATCAGGAGCGGGAAGTTCCAGGGCACGATCTGGGCGCAGACACCGACCGGCTCACGCAGGGTGTAATCGAGCAGGGGCCCGTTCATCGGGATCTGCTCGCCCCAGAGCTGCGTGGCGAGACCGGCGTAGTATTCGAAGCAGTTGGCGGAGGCGGTGACGTCGCCGCGCGACTCGACGATGATCTTGCCGCAGTTGGTCGTCTCGATGACCGCGATCTCGGCCAGTCGGTCCCGCAACAGCGTCGCGATCTTGTGCATGATGCGCGACCGCTCTAGCGGTGTCATGCGCGGCCATGGACCCTCGTCGAACGCCTTCCTGGCTGCGGCGACGGCGCGCTCGACGTCTTCGACCCCGGCCTTGGCCATGCGTCCGACCGGCTCGTTGGTGGTCGGACTGACGGTGTCGAACGTCTCGCCCGAGACCGCGGGAACATTCTCCCCGCCGATGATCAGGTCGTAACTCTTGAGCTGGGTGGTGGTATCGACAGCCATGCGGAGCAGTCTCCTGAGGAGCGCGCGAGATCGCGCTGGGTGAGCGAATCGGGCCGGAAGGATAGCATGGGGTCCGGCGGGCTCTGGCGATTTTGGCAGGATTTGGACAGTGCTCGGTGGAGTAAACTTCGTCCAGTTTCACCAGCCGGGGTGGCGAAACGGCAGACGCACCGCACTCAAAATGCGGCGGGGGAGACCCCGTGAGGGTTCGAATCCCTCTCCCGGCACCGAACGATGATCAGCGTGATCAGGACAAGAACCGGCCACGTTCATTTCAGAACCCATCACCCCCGTCGCGCGGTTTATCCCCACGCCGACGGTCCGCCGAAGTCGCTTCGATGTCCTGAGCCACCCACGCTCGACGCTCCTCCTGGCCAGTCAGGACCATCCGCAGGTGGTGCAGGAGCGCCTTGGG
>CAVVTE010000025.1:0-161111 GCA_963751075.1 uncultured Chloroflexia bacterium
CACGACTTCGGCAAGGCGCGGGGAATCGACGGCATGTGCTGGGACGCAGAGGGTAGGATCGTCGCGACGTGTGGTTGGGAGCGGAGTGGGTTAGGGCCGCGGATCGCGGTCTTCGCTGTGGATGGCACGGTGCTGGAGGAGCAGTTGCTCCCAACCGGTGCCGGACCGACAAACTGCGTCTTCGGGGGCCGGACCTAGCCGACCTTTACGTCACGACCCTTGATGGGCGGCTCTACCGGGTGCCGAACACGGGACGTCGCGGGTATCTGGAACCGCCGCGGGTTCAGCCCTATTTCGGGAACACCTGACAGCTACCAGATCAGACAGCAGTCCGAATGTAGATTCGAGTCCTACTCGAATTGGCCTGGGCATTGACGGACCGTCTCGCTATCGTTGAGCACGAGAGCAGCAGAGCACTGCTCCCGCGCGTCCACGGCCCACGACGACTTCTCCCTGGATCGAGCGCCAGGATCAGGAGTGATGACCCTCCGCCGCCTCAAGCTGCTCGCCATCCTCGCTCCGCTTCTCTTCCTGGGGGCGCTGGAGCTGGCGCGGCACGTCGTCTCGCCCGACCTCTTCCAGGGGTGGCCCGGGTATCTCCTCCTGGCTGGCATCGTGCTGCTCGGCACCCTCTTCTTCGCCGAGGCTATCTTCGGGATCGTTGGCCGGCTCCAGACGCGGCTGGCACAACAGAACCGGGAGCTCCTCGCTTTGCACGATGCGGGACTTGATATCCTTGGCGAGCTCGATCTCGAATCGGTCCTGCAACAGGTCGTCGACCGTGCCCGCGACCTCGTTGGCGCCCGCTACGGTGCGCTCTCCCTCCTCCGCGAGGGAGGCGGCATCGAGGCCTTTCTCACATCCGGCATTACCCCCGAAGAGCGCGAACGAATTGGACCAATTCCCGTTGGCCATGGGCTGCTCGAAGTCGTTCTGGTCGAGGGGCAGCCCTTGCGGCTCGACGATCTCAACCGCGATCCGCGCTCGGTCGGCTTTCCCCCGCATCACCCCCCGATGCACTCGCTGCTGGCCTTGCCGGTCGTCTCGCAGGGGCGCGTGCTCGGTAACCTCTACCTGACCGAGAAGGAGGCCGAACCGACCTTCGATGCCGACGACGAGGAGACGCTGGCGCGCTTCGCCACGCTCGCCGCCCTCGCCATCGAGAACGCGCGCCTCCACCGCCAGGTGCGGGCGCTGGCGGTCACCGAGGAGCGGGAGCGGATCGCGCGTGAGATGCACGACAGCATTGCCCAGGTGCTTGGTTACGTGAACACGAAAGCGCAGGCCGCTCAGACGCTGTTGGAGAACGATCAACCCACGCGCGCCGCCGCCCAGCTCGGCCAGCTCTCCGAGGCCGCCCGGGAGGCCTACGCCGACGTTCGGGAAGGGATCCTCGGCCTACGCACGTCGCTTGGCGAAGATCGCGGCTTCATCGAGACGCTTCAGGACTATCTCGATCGCTGGCAGGGGCAGAGCGACGTGACTGTCGAGTTGCTCCTCTCCCCGCCGGGGTACGATCCGGAACTGGCGCCGATGAGTGAAGTGCAGCTGCTGCGGATCATCCAGGAAGCCCTCTCCAACGTCCGCAAGCACGCCGACGCGCGGCGAGCGTGGGTGAGGTTACGACCCACCAATACGGGTGTCGAGGTCGTGATCGAGGATGATGGGGTTGGATTCGATCCGGACGGTCTGCGCCGCACGGACCTACCTCGGTTCGGGATGGCGACGATGCGAGAGCGGGCTGAGGCTGTCGGGGGAACGTTCGAGGTTGCCGCCGCGTCCGGTGCGGGCGCCCGCGTGACTGTTCATATCCCGTCCGAACCGATGGCCACGATGCGTGAGGAGACGACTGTTGCGCGTGCTGATCGCTGACGACCATGCGCTCTTCCGGGATGGGCTGCGCAGTCTGCTGGAGGCGCACGGCGTGAGCGTCGTGGCCGAGGCCCGCAACGGCCGCGAGGCCGTCGAGTTGGCGCGGATTCATCACCCCGACGTGGTGCTCATGGATCTCACTATGCCGGAGCTCGGCGGTCTCGCCGCCACCCGGCTCCTTACGGCAGAGCTGCCGGAGATCGCGGTCGTGGTGCTCACCGCGTCCGAGGACGACGCCGATCTCTTCGAGGCGGTGAAATCGGGCGCGCAGGGGTTCCTGCCGAAGGATCTCGAAGCGAGCCGTTTTTTCGAGCTGCTGGAAGGGGTCACCCGGGGAGAGCCAGCGCTCACGCCGAGTCTTGCCGCAAGCTGCTCGGTGCGTTCGCTCGCCCGGAGTCCGGGCCGTCGCCACAGCCCGCTGACGCGTTGACCGCGCGGGAGCGCGAGGTGCTGGAGCTGCTGGTACAGGGAATCACCTCGAACCGCGAGCTAGCTGAGCGTCTGTTCGTCAGCGAGAACACGATCAAGTATCACCTGCGCCACATCCTCGACAAACTGCACCTGCAGAACCGCGCGCAAGTGATCGCCTACGCCCTCCGCCACGGGCTGGTAGAGCAGCAGGACTCGGACCTCTCCTAAACAGCACACGTCAGCAGTTTCCCAATCCGGAATGTCATCTTCAAGTGCCCACCCGAAAGGGTAGGCGCCGAACCACCCCATGACCCGGCGCCAAACTACCCAAGGCGCCGGGGTGGCGCTCGCCGCGCGCTCCTACGCTGATAGCAGAGAGGTCAGGTCAACTGTCGACACCGAAGGAGGGAGCACAATGAGCGCCGTAGCGGAACACCCAAGCATCACCATCGCCGCGGCGCAGGTCTCGCCAGCGACTGGGAAGGACGCGGCCGCTCTAGCCCTTGGCTACCTGCGGTGGGCATCGGCGTGCTGGCGGGGCGATACACTCGCGCCGGTGTTCGCGACCCGATTGGGCGCGTACTGGCGTCCCGCGCTGCCCCCAATGCCGGCGGGCGAAGCCGATGCGGTCAGCCCCCACGGCGCAGGTGGCCGCGGCATCCATTGGTATCAAACCGGCGGAGAGGTTTGCGGATACATCCCAGGAGCAGGAGGAGGCTACCAGGTGCCTGTCGCAGCCATCCCTCATTTGGTGCGCTGCGCTCCCATCGGTCCGTGCGCCAAACAGGCAGGGATCGCTAGCGCATCCGGGTAACCCTGGATCGAAGAGGAGTTCGAATTGTGGGGCGCTGCCCCGAAGGAGGGTTCCACATCATGAGTTCGTATCAATTCCCCGGAGGTCCAGCTGGGTCGCCGGAGGTGCGGCGACTCTTCACGGCGGGAGCGGGTGATCGGCGGACGCTCTTGAAGCGAGCGGCGGGGCTTGGCTTCGCCCTGCCGGTGCTCAGCGGAATCGCGCTGCAAACCGCGGACGCGCAAGACGAAGAAGAGCACGGGCACGAATTGGAAGGAACGCCGGAGTCCGGTTACGTCGGCTCCGATCCGCAAAGCCCGAGCACTGGTGACGAAAGCCCAGTCCCCCTAGAAGTCCGGCCCTTTACGCGCTACGACCCGGTCCTGCAACCGGTGGAGGCGGGCCCGAAGGAGATCACCGTCGTCGCCCAGGATGCCTCCCTGTACATCGCCAAGGAGGTGCCGTACGCGGCCTGGACCTTCGACGGTACTGTGCCGGGGCGGGCGCTGCGAGTGGTGGAAGGGGACGAGATCAACTTCACCTTGAAGGTCGATCCCAACGCCACCACCGCCCACTCGTTGGACTTTCACTCGGCGCAAGGATCGCCAGAGCGGATCTACAAGACGATCCTGCCGGGTGAGGAGCTCTCCTGGAGCTTCGCACCCAAGTACCCGGGCGCGTTCATGTACCACTGCGGCACGCCGCCCGTCCTGATGCACATCGGCACCGGCATGTACGGCGCGATGATCGTCGACCCGAAGGATGGCTGGTCACCGGCCCAGGAGCTGGTCTTCGTCCAGAGCGACTTCTACCTGATGGACGGCGAAAATGGCATCAAGGTGCCCGACTACACCAAGATGCTCGGCCACGGCAACATGGACTACGCGGTCTTCAACGGGCACGCCACCCAGTATGTCGAAGAGCCGATCAGGGTGAAGGCTGGCGAGCCGATCCGGATCTTCCTCGTCAACGCCGGGCCGAACGCCTACAGCACCTTCCACGTGGTTGGAGCCATCTTCGACCGGGTCTGCCACAACGCCAATCCCCGCAACGAGCTGTTCGGACTCCAGTCATGGACGGTCGGACCTGGTGATGGCGCCTGCTTCGAGCTCACCCTGGAGGAGCCGGGGATCTACCCGGCCGTCAATCATGCCTTCGGGCATGCCGCCCACGGGGCAATTGCCCTGCTGCAAGCCGAGTAGGGGTGCGGATTAGCGCAGGGAAGACGATCCGGACCCGATACGGTCCGGATCGTCTCCAGTCCCTCCAGTGAACTGGAGATCCTCACCTTGACGAGGATCTTTGTCCGTGAGCCGGGAACGAGCGCATCGGCGGACTGACCCAGTGATAGTGAATGCTGTTCTCGGCGGAGCCCGCGGTTGAGCATGGTCCAGGGGGAGAACGTGACAACGCGAGAAGTCCTGAAGCAGGTCGATGTGAACGCCGAGATCGCCCGGTTTCCACCAGATGGACCCAGTGGGCGGCGATCGGAGATCCTGTTCAAGACGTCCAGCTTGCGGGTGGTCCTGGTCACGATGCGTGCCGGCGCCGAGCTGCACGAGCATTCGGCTCCCGGGACGATCACCGTGCAGCCGATCCGCGGCAGGTTCGCCTTCACGGCTGGGGATGATGAGCGGATGATAACGGCCGGCACCTGATCTCCGTTGAGGGCGGCGTTCGGCACGCTGTCCGCGCTCTGGAGGATGGGGCGTTCTTGCTCACCATCGGGTGGCCCGGGGAAGATGGGCCTGGCGACGAGAGCTAGGTTGGCCAAGCGGGTCGGACCGCGAGCGCGCTGATGGATCCGTTGAGCTCGGTGATGCTGCGGGCGTCGCTGGTCTGGCTGCTGGCGGGGTTCGTTTTCGGCGCCGCCATGCTCACCGATCGCACCCTGCCAGGGCAATGGCGACTGTGGATGGCGCCGAGTCACGCGCACATGCTCTTTGTCGGGTGGTTCCTCCAGTTTGCCGTCGGCGTCGCCTACTGGCTCATGCCACGTCGCCGGTCGACCGAGAGGCCGCTGGGCTATCGGGAACGGTCTGCCTCGCTCGCGGTTGCCGCCCTCAACCTTGGGCTGATACTCAGGATCATCGCCGAACCGGCCGAGCGGACAAGCAGCCAGAGTTCTGTGACGCTCTTGCTGCTCGGCGCTTCCGCGCTGCTCCAGTTGGCGGCGGTTCTGGTTTTCGTAGCCCAGCTGTGGCCCCGTGTTGGAGCGCGTCCGATCCGCAAGAAGGGGGAGCAAGCAGCCTGAGCGATCTCTGCTGCGCGTGTTTTCGTCCGCCGGTGGTGCCTCGATGCAGGCATCAGGAAGTCATCGGAATCGGGACAACCGTCGGGGTAGGGTCGGAAACGATCCCGTGGGGTGAGGTTCTGCTCGCCCTATGGTCCTACGCTGGATCGTAGCGAGGTGCGGCGTTCGTGCACGTCAGCGATACCACCAAGCCGTCAGCAAGCGCAGCGGAGCCGATAGGAGGATCGCCGTGCAGGTAACTCCTCTTCCTCATCAAGACCATGAAAAGTCGCTCACGCAACTTCCCACGATCGACCGCGGTGGCTTCTCCCGGGTGCGGCTGGCGCGCATGCAGGCCGCGTTGCAGCGCCACTTCGAAAGCGGCGTGCTCCCTGGGCTCGTCGCGCTCGTCCACCACCGTGGCCGGGAGCACGTGGCGACGATCGGCACGATGACCTTCGGCGGCGACATGCCGATGCGGCGTGACACGATCTTCCGGCTCGCCTCCATGACCAAGCCGGTCACGGCGGTTGGGGCCATGATCCTCGTCGAGGAGTGCCTGCTCAGGCTGGACGATCCGGTCGATGCATGGCTGCCGGAGTTGGCCAATCGTCAGGTCCTGCGGACGCTCGAGAGCCCGCTCGACGACACGGTGCCGGCGACGCGCCCGGTCACGTTGCGCGACCTCCTCACCTTTCGCTCGGGGTACGGGGAGGTCGGCTTTCTCGCGCCAACCAGTCCTCTTCTGAAGGCGATGATGGAGGCACGGCTCACGCTGGCCGAGTGGCCGTTCGAAGTCACGCCTGACGAGTTCATGCGGCGACTGGGCAGCCTCCCGCTCGCGCATCAACCGGGGGAGCGCTGGCTGTACCACACGGGGAGCGAGATACTGGGCGTGCTGATCAGTCGCGTCTCGGGCCAGTCCCTGGCGACGTTCCTTCACGAGCGCATCTTCGAGCCGCTCGGGATGAAGGACACCGGATTCTGGGTGCCGGAGGACAAGCTCGACCGGCTCCCGGCCTGCTACGGGACGGACATGGTGACCGGCGAACTGGTGGTCTTGCACGAGGCGGGCAATGGCCGCTACTCGCAGCCGCCTGTCTTCGAATCCGGCGGGGGCGGGCTCGTCTCGACGGTCGACGACATGCTCGCCTTCGGTCAGATGATGCTGGCCAAGGGCGCATACGGTCGTGAGCGCATCCTTGCGCGACCATCGGTCGAGCTGATGACCACGGACCAACTCACTGCGGAGCAGAAGGCCGCTTCGCCGTTCTTCGAGCAGTTCTGGAGCACGCGCGGTTGGGGTCTTGGCGTGTCCGTGGTCACCGGGCGGCAAGACATTGCCGACGTGCCGGGACGCTTCGGCTGGGATGGCGCCTTCGGCACGTCCTGGTACGTCGACCCGCAGGAGGAGGTTGTGGGAATGCTGATGACTCAGCGCCGGCCGGACGTGCTGGACATCGCCGCGTTCATCCGCGACTTCTGGACCTCGGCCTACCAGTTGATCGACGACTGAGGCCGCACAGGAAGCGAATCAACACCGTTCCTCAAGCTGGACGGTGAAAAGATCCGCTTCAAGCAAGATAGGCACCGCTGGCATGGGTTGCCTTGCGCGAGTCTGTTACCGCCGGCACCAGACGCCAAATTTACCAGCGGTGACGAGATCGCCGCCGTCGGCACCGAAGCGAACCTCCGTCGCCTCGAGGACTCCTCACGAGGGGCAGTCTGATTAACCGAGCCCAGGCCGCTGGGCGACACCGGGTCCTGAGGGGTCTTGCCGAGGATGAATTGCAGGGTATTGCGACATGGCCAAGAGCTACCGACTTACACCACTGCGGCGCCTTGCTAACGGCCTGATGCGCCTGCTGCTTCGTCTCGGTCTGGCGCCGGGCACGATGATGCTGTTGACCGTTCCTGGTCGCCGCAGCGGCACACCCCACTCGACCCCGGTCACCCTGGTCGAGGAGAACGGACAGCGCTGGCTGGTCGCCCCCTATGGTCCGGTGGGGTGGGTACACAACGCCCGGGCCGCCGGGCAAGTAGAGCTAAGCCAAGGCCGGCGCTCCGAAACGGTGCGGGTGGAGGAACTTGCGCCGGAGGCGGCCGTACCGACCCTCAAACTCTACATGGAACGGGTCCCCATCACCCGGCCCTATTTCGACGCCGCCCCGGACGCCCCGCTTACGGCGTTCGTGACTGAAGCCGCCAAGCATCCTGTCTTCCAGATCCTCCCCTAGACCACTCGTCCTCTCAACCCACCCCAACGGGTAGGTGCGAACCTACCCCGTCCCGTCCCAAAAAACCGCCCCGAGCGGCGGGGTCCAGCAAACATGGGTCGCCTAATCTCGTCATAGACCCAATGAGGGTCAGCAGTGCGGGACCGAGCGGGATGGAGCGGCGGCAGATGAGTGGAGCACGGGAGAGGGTCTTGCCAAATCCGGCGCTCCTGCGCGACGTCCTCGCTGATGTCCGGTTCGCTCCCGTCTGGCTGGCGCTTCGCGTCGTGCTCGGCTGGCTCTGGCTAGACGCAGGCTGGTTGCGGTCGCAAGGGGCATCAGCGTCCGGAGATCCACTCGCCGTTGGACTCACCCTCGCCGGGATCGCGCTGATTCTTGGTGTCCTGACGGGACCGGCGGCATTTGTCGGCGGCAGCCTCAGCATCGGGCTGTGGGATTCCGCGGGGGTCCAGGTGGTCGCTCTCCTCTTCGCCGCGGTCGTCTGGCTCCTGCTGGCCTGGAAAACTGCCGGCTGGATCGGTCTCGATCGCTGGCTGTTGCCGCTGCTCGGCATGCCATGGCGGGGCGGGGTGCTGTTTGAAGAGCGTTCGGAGCGGGAGCGCTCCGGGAGGTAACGGGAGGTTGCCATGAACGGGAAACGGGCTTACGTCATGACGCGACAACGAACCTGGATGCTGACCGTGATCAGCGTCGCGCTGTTCGTCTTGTTGAGCTGGATCTTCGCAGACGGGCTGTTCAGCGCTCCGCTTTGGAATAGCGAGGACTGGGTCTCCTCGCCGCTGATCACCTATCTCCTGATCGGAGTGATCGTACTGGCTGGGTGGTATCAGGCTAAGAGCCTTCCCGCGGAGGGCGTCTCGCTAGGCCTGGCCAGCGCTTCCGTCACCCCCGGCCAGGCCGAAGACCCGGTTGGTTGGCGGTTGCTGTTGGGCAACGTCTTCTTCGCCCTCTTCTGGCTCCCGGTGCGCTTCTTCGTGGGGCGCGATTGGCTGTCGGCCGGTTGGCACAAGGTCACCGATCCCGAGTGGACGCAAAGCGGTGCCGCGCTGCAGGCGTACTGGGAGCGAGCGGCGGCGATCCCCGAGCAGGGACGGCCCGCCATCACCTACGACTGGTTCCGCCAGTTCCTGCAGTTCATGCTCGACAACGGCTGGTACACGTGGTTCGCCAAGCTGATCGCCTGGGGTGAGGTGTTGGTCGGACTCGGTCTGCTGGTCGGCGCCCTCGTCGGCATTGCCGCCTTCTTCGGGACGGTCATGAACTTCAGCTTCATGTTGGCCGGGTCGGCTTCGAGCAACCCTGTCCTCTTCGGGCTCGCGGTCTTCCTGGTGCTCGCCTGGAAGGTGGCCGGGTTCTGGGGGCTCGATCGCTGGCTGCTGCCGATGCTCGGCACCCCCTGGCAGCGCGGCGCCCTCCTTAGTGGCGAGTCGATAGAGCAAGAGCGTACCGCTCGGAATCTGCTTCCACAGCGAGGCTAGTCCGAGTTACGAGAAAGAAAGGATGAGAAAGTAGTCATGAATCACGTAATGGGTCGGGTGACGCGGCGCGGCGCGATGGGTCTCCTGGGGACTCTGGGGATCGGGGCCATCGGGACAGCAATTGCTCCCGCTGTCAGGAACGAGGGTGGGATCGCGAGCGCCGCGGCGGACACCGGGCACGCGCACGAAGGTGTCCTGATCGCGAAGGCGGCGCCGGCCGCGCAATCCGATGACGAGCCAACCGCCGACGAGATGGACGCCATGCACGAGGCGGGGGTGAAGGCCTTCCCGGTGGCCACGGAAGGGCTTGGCGGGCAACCGCTCGAGTTCACGATGGATGGCGACGTCAAAGTCTTCGACCTCGTCTGCCAGGTCGTGCAGTGGGAAGTGACCCCCGGCAATCGGGTCGAGGCCTGGACCTACAACGGCGTGACCCCGGGGCCGGAGATCCGGGTCACTGTGCAGACCGGAGACATGGGTGACAGATGTTCGGAGACATAGGTTACACCTCCTCCGGGTCGTTCAGGTCGATGGTGGCAACCTGGCAGTGACAGAAATAGACCGCCCAGCGCCCGTCCTGGGCGGTGGGGCGCACGGCAACCGGCCGTCCGACCAGGCCGCGGCTGACGAAATAGCGACGCTGCCGCCACTGGATGGACCCATGGACCGTGACGGTGCGCACGGCATCATCCGGCCCATAGGTGATCTCCGGCAGCATCTCGGGGAAGGGGCGCGGACTCGGCTGATAGCGACTGACCGGCACGGCGAAGTCCAGGGCTTCATGGGGCCGCTCGTGGTTGTAGCTGGTGCGAAAGTGCGTGAACGCGGTCTGGGTCGTGACAAGATCGGCGAACTGTCGCTGGGCGAAGACTTCCGCCGCGATGGTCCGATGCAGACGCTCGACCTTGCCCTGGGTCTGCGGATGGTAGGGCCGCCCATGCCAGACCGCGATGCCCAGCTGCACGAGCCAGGCTTCCAGGGTGGTGAGCCCGCCCCTGCCGGCACTGCCCCACGGCGAGCCGTTGTCGCTGAGGATGCGGCGTGGCAACCCGTAGCGGCGAAAGCTGGCCGTCAAGTGCTCTTGCACGGTGGGCTGCCGCTCATCGGCGCAAGCGGCGACCGTCAGGGCGAAGCGGGAGTGGTCATCGAGCAGCGTCAAGGGATGGACCCGCCCCTGATCCAGCGCTCGATGCCCCATGAAGTCCAGCTGCCACAGGTCGTTGGGGACCGCGTGCTCAAAGCGCACGAAGTCGCGCGGTGGCGGTGCGAGGGGGAGCCGCCCATACCGGCGCAGAATCGCGGTAATGGTGCTGGGCGCGGGAGGCGACACCATGCCCTGGCGCGCCAGGGCATGGTGCAGTTTGCGTCCGCCCCAGGCCGGGTGCGCCGTGCGCAACGCCAGCACCCGGTCCTCCACCTCTCGGGTGGTGCGCCACGGCGAGGTCTGTGGACGGCGGGATCGGTCCATCACGCCTCGCTCGCCTGTAGCGGCGCGCGTCAGCCACTTGTAGCCGGTCTTGCGACTGATGCCGAAGTGCCGACACAGCGCGGCGATGTTGGTCCCCTCCTGCGTGGCGAAGGCCACAAACTCGGCGCGTTCCGCCATTACCGTTCGCTCCTGCCACGGCATCTGCACCCCCTCCTTTCGAGGGTCAGCATGCCGCATCAGGTGTTACCCATCTCCCCGAACGGGTGTTACCCATCTCCCCAGTCTGAACAGTCACGGAAGGGGACAAGGTCCGCATCAACGTCACGAACGAGCTGCCGCAAAGCACTGCAGTGCACTGGCACGGGTTGATGGTGCCGAACAACCAGGACGGTGTGCCGTTCATCACCCAGCCGCCAATCAAGCCGGGTGAGCGCTTCACCTACGAGTTCCAGATCCGGGAAGGCAACGCCGGCGCCCACATGTACCACTCGCACCACAATGCCGCCTTCCAGGTGACGAAGGGGCTGCTCGGGGCCTTCATCGTCGAGCCGAAGGACCCTTCGACTCGGCCCGCCTACGACCGCGACTACACCCTGGTGCTCAACGACGGTCCCATCGGCGGCTTCAGCCTCAACGGCAAGGGCTTCCCCGCGACCCAACCGCTGATGGCCAAGAAGGGGGAGAGGCTCCTGATTCGCTACATGAACGAAGGGCTGATGATTCACCCTATGCACCTGCACGGAATGCCGATGACGGTCTTTGCGCAGGATGGTTATCTGGCCCCGCAGCCGTACATGTGCGACACCCTCAACATCGCGCCCGGGCAGCGATTCGAAACCATCGTCGAGGCGACGGAGCCAGGGGTCTGGGCATTCCATTGCCACATCCTCAACCACGCCGAGAGCGAGCACGGCATGTTCGGCATGGTCACCGCCCTCATCGTCGAGGAGTAGCAACTACTCTCGTGGGCGCTGTTGCCATTGGGCAACGGCGCCCGTGTTGTGCCCGCGCCGCGCCTTGGTTCGTTGCGACAACCGCTGGATCGGGGGCGGCATATCAACGTGGTGAAGGCGCAACGAGCATGCGGGAACGGATTGCTGCTTGCGTCGCCGCGTTCGCGGTTGCGGCATTAGCAGTGGTCGGCATTGAATGAGCCAAGTTCGAGCGCCGCGTGGTTGGGGAGATCGCCGCGCTGCTCGCGCGGCGGTGGGGGTCGCTGAGCGGGAGCGGGGGGACGGATGCGCGGTCGCTCTCGCCGGCCTGACCCCCGCTAGCTCTCGCCGGCTTGACCCCCGATAGCGCGGCTAAACGCCCAGGGATCCCTGAGGGCCGGGTGCTGACGAGCGCTAAATCGGGCCAATCTGCGGACACCGGTCCATTATCCGCGTTGGAGACGTTTGGTTGGCCTCCGGGAGGCCACCAATACTCGCGAGGGATGCAGATTACCTACCCAGGCCAACTCCCTAGCAGTTCGTTGCGCTCCCCCCACGGCTCCGCGGCATCGTCCCCGAAGATCTCCCGGATCTGGTCGCGATACCAGCGATCGAAGGGCGTCTGGGGATTGGCCATGATCTCCATGAACTGGGTCTGATCACTGGTACTGACCACGATCAGCAGATCATCCCCCTCGGGATTTCGTTGCAGCCAGTACGATTCTTCGGTCACCCCGGAGCGGCGCTGCATGTCGTCGTACTCGCTCTTGCGGGCTCCGAGGCTCTCTTCAGTGAGCCGACGCACCGCGTCGGTCTTGCCCGGCGGAATGGGCACCGCAAACGCGTAGGCCACGAGCATCTCCTTTCACGATGGAGCACGAGGGTGCCTGGCTCAGACCGGACGTACCAGGGCCGCCATCGCGGCGTAGGCGATCAGGAGCAGTTGCGCGCCGGACGAATCACTGTCTCAGGCAGTCGCATCATAGAGCGTGATAGGAGAATGTCAATCCACTGGGGCAGAGGGATAATGTTCATTGCCCGCAGATCTCCGGTTCCGATAACTTGCTCATGCCGCGATGCGGCACCACCGGTGGATGAAACGATTGGGTTCCCGGCGTGGCCGGTACGCCCTTTTCACAGCACGTCTCATGGCGGGGTGCGGCCACCACCAAGGGATGAAAAGCGCACGCGGCCTGCTCGGTTGTGCCTTGGATCCGTGATTGTTCAGAGTTTGGTCAGAGGAGGCTAGAGGTCGGTCTCCCCCGGTCCCCCGCCGCCTCAGGTGATGACCTCAGCTAAGGCGAAGCCGGGCCCATCCAGCGCGTTGCCCATCGCCGCGATGAGCCGGCTGACCTGCAGCACCGAGCGCGGACGCTTATAGCCCCGCATCGACCGGTACCGCTCCTTGACCCACCAGCCGATGGCCCGTTCGCAGGCGTTATTGGTCCCGTCCAAGCATTCCCCGGCGGGCCCTGTCCAGGTGCGATAGCGGGTCAGGCGCGGCCACAGATTCCAGCGGTCCAGGCTGAACAGGCGCAGGCGGTAGGCCAGCGACATCGTGCCACCCTTCGGCGGCTTGGGGGCACCCAGGTAGCGGTGATGGATGGCCGCCAGCATCGCGGCGGCCTCCGGCGTCGGCTGCCGCTCCCGCATCAGCCGCAGTAGCTCCTGGCCATCGTCGAGGGCCTGCTCCGGCGTGACCCCGATGCCGGCCAGCGAGCCATCGCCATCGGCGGCCAGCAGGGGGGTGATCGCTTCCACCCATACCTCGGTATTGCGCTGCACATGCGCTTTGCAGACCTGGTGGGTCACCCCGCTGGCGTCAGCCGCGATCTTGAAGCCATCCGCATCGTCACTGACCAGCACTGCGGCGCCGATGGTCTCTGCCAGGTCGGTCACCCAGGCCGACAGTGTCGCTGCCTCGCCGTTCGGCAGCAGATCGATGGTGAGGGCCGTCCCTGTCACCGCATCGACGCTGACCCCCACCGTCAGCCACTTCCCGCCGCAGCGCACACTCGTGAGGTCCGCGCCCAGCCCCACAATGCGCCCGCCTCCACGTCGCACGGCCTCTCGCCGGAGCCCCATCACGGCGGCTCCGGCTTCTTGCACCGCGTTGTAGACGGCCACCTTGCTCAAGGGACAGCCCAGCGCCTCCAGCGCGATGGCCACGGCCCCGTAGCTCATCCCCAGCACATAAAACATGACGGCCACGCCCTTGAGCCGGGCGCTAGTCTGGTTATGGCTCACCCCCAGCGGGTAGAGGCGGAAGGTCCGCTCACACCGGGGACACTGGTAGCGGTGGGCGACGACCTCGTTCAGCTGCGTGTCACGAACCGGTTTGCGCACCGCCTGCCGGAACTGGACATGGTGGCTGCCACACTCCACAGAGGGGCAGCCGCGCGGTTCCGGATAGACGTCCGGCTGGACGGGCGGCGGAATCACTCGCAGCCGCATGGCGGGCCTCCTCGGAGCCAAAGACGAGCACGCAACCCCTCAGCCTAGCCCAATCCGACCAGCGCGTGAACAATCACTGCGATACAGGACTATTGACGGATGCGGAAGGATAGTCTCCCCTGTTCTCGGACCGGCAGGGTGAGCGCGTCTCGAACCGTGTCCCCATCCTGATTCTTCCTCGGAGGAGGACCATGCACGTCGCCGTCGAGTTCCCACTTGCCGCCCACCGCTGGGGTGCCGACACAGTCCTTGAGCTGGCACGCGCGATCGAAGACGTCGGCTACGACGAGATCGACCTGTTCGAGCACGTCACGGTGGGACACCCGATCCCGGGTCGGTCCGAGACCCGGCAGGCCGCACCGGAGTTGCTGGAGCCCCTGGTGACGCTTGGCGCGATCTCGGCAGTCACACGGCGGATCGGGCTCGGCACCGGGGTGCTGGTGCTGCCACAACGCCAACCGGCGCTCGTGGCCAAACAGGTGGCGACGCTCGACGTCCTCTCCGGCGGTCGCGTGCGACTGGGGGTCGGCGTCGGCTGGCAGCGGTCGGAGTACGAGTCGCTCGGCGTGCCGTTCGAGGAGCGCGGCCGCCGGATCGACGAGGCGATCATCTTGATGCGGCGCTATTGGACGGAACCGTCCGTCACCTTCCGTGGCCAATTCTACCGAGCCGAGGCAATGGGAATGGATCCGAAGCCAGTCCAGCCGGGCGGACCGCCGCTCTGGATAGGCGGCGACTCGCAGGCGGCACTGCGTCGAGTTGGACACCTTGGCGATGGCTGGATGGCGATGGCCGACTCTGACGAAGTGGTGGCGACCGCGCCCCACAAGCTGGCGACCATCCGCGCCGCCGCCGCGGCGGCGGGCCGCGACCCGGCTGGGATTGGCGTCCAGGCGCGGCTCAGCGATCCTCTGGATCTGGAATCCCTCACTCGACGCGTCGCCGGGCTGCGTGCGGCAGGCGTCACCTGGATCACGGTAAGCCTGCCGGCGATCGAATCCGCTGGGGTAGTGGGCGTTGCGGCGCAGGTGGAGGCGCTCGCCCGCATCAGGGAACGCGTGCGCCATGAGACTGGCGCAAACACCTTGGCGTCGGCCCGGATGGAGACACGGAGGAGCGGCCCTCAATGAGCCATTGGTTCCGAGAACTTCGTCATTGCTCCCTGAGCGACCACCGGCGCTGACAATAGCCGCTCTCGCAGATCGGGGAGCGCATTTTCATACCACGTCGCATGCCGCGCTGCGGCACCACCAGGGGATGAAAACCGCGGCTGGCAGGGGCCCGGGGCGCTATTTTCATACCACGGCCATTACACGAACCTCCCAAAGGCACTAGTCTGACACGTCTCGTGCAACTCCCTTGACACCACCTTCACCGATGTGGTTTCAAATTCCCCAGCCAGCGCGACCAGCTTCTCGGCCACTGTCGTTCGGTTCAAGTTCGCTTTTGGCGCTTGGATTGCACGATGGTTTCGCGCTTCTCGGTTCGGGCACACTTAGTGACCGTCGTGACGCCCTGACCTGGCCGCACCAGGGCGCTCGCTCGAGCCGGCGAGGGCTACGGCGTGCTGTTGACGGCGATGGTTTGTCCTCGATCATCGGCCCAGCCGCTCGCGGTGTCCCCGATGACCGTGATGGCGAAGATGACCATCCGCGGCATCAGCGTCGACGGCTGGTCATTCTCGTCGAGGACGAGCTGGTAGACCCCCGCCGGGCCTTCCACTGCCTGCGCGATGAGTTGCTGCCGCGGCGTGGGATCCTCCCCGCTCGCCACCGACACCACGTCGAAGTTCGCAGCCGAGAGCCCACTGCGCGGCAGTCCATCGGCCGCGCCACTGACGGAGACGATCAGGCGCACATCCTGCGCCGTTGCCTGAACGGCGGCACTGACCACGACTCGTGCCATTGGCTGAGCTTCCTCCTCTACGGCATGGAGGCCGTTCGCGGGAGACGCACCGGGGTCGGTCGCCGCCGGGTGCCGTCACTACGTGCGACTGGGCCGGACCACACGGTGGTAGAGGCCGAACAGGAGGAACGTGGGTGGCCATTGGCCGACGAAGATCGCCCAGTCGTCCTTGCCGGAGAGTTTCAGCATCGCCGAGACGCCGATCGAGCCGAGGGCCGCCCAATACCAGGCCTCCTCGGGAACGTTATCGGTGATGCGGAAAAACGTCTGCTGGGCTTCTGCCGCTTGCTCCTTGGTATCGACCATCTTACGACTCCTCTCGTGTTCGCAGCGCGTGGCGTCTGAATAGGCACAGATGCTGTGGCGCGGCTGCGCCATAGTTCAGGCACGAACGTATCGTCTCAGGGTTGCGTGACCGGGGACTTCTTTGTGGCATCGACCGCGGCCGTCACGAACGCCACGGCGGCGGCAAAGCACTTCGTAGCATCGGCTGTGGGCGGAAGGGTGTTTCGCAGCGGCGTCTTGTTCTCGATGATGACACTGTGCCAGGCTCCATCGTCACGATAGGCCCGGAGGGCAAAGCTGCGCTCCGCGTAGTCAAATGTCATGTCCTGCTTGGTCAGATCAAGGCTGCTCATGGTGGTGCTCCTGACGTTGTCGTCGATGAGAAGGCGGCACGTGCCGCGCCATCGTCCCGTCGATCCTAACTATACCATCTGTTAGAGTTACATTGAACGAGTGACTCTGTTATAGTGTACCTGTGTGAGACGAGGTATTCCATGAAGACCATCCGGGCGCTTCGTCAAGAGCAGGGATGGACCCAGTTTGAACTGGCGCTGCGAGTAGGCGTCCAACCCCAGGCGGTCTACCTCTGGGAGAGCGGGCGGCGGATGCCGCAGGTGCCCCAACTGCGCAAACTCGGAGAGCTTTTCGGCATCTGTTCGGATGAGATCCTCCTGGAGTCCGCACACGACCCGTCCGCGTTGACGGGGCACCGAGCGCGAGCCCACCGGCATCGCAGGGAGCAGACGCCTGGCCGTGATCCGGAGGGTCGTGCCGTCAGGCGGGGCCGGGATGCCGCGACCGTCGCTCGCGATGATCCCTGAACGTGCAACCAGGTGCCCGTCCCATGGCGTTCCCTCCACGTGACCGATGCGCGTGATCGATATAGAGGAGACCAATACCCATGAACAGCAAACAGATCCGGGGGCTAACCGTCATCAACATTGCCGACGGCACCCAGGTCGGGACGATCGACCAGGTCTTCCTCGATCTTGCCGCCAAGCAGGTGGTGGGCTTCTCGATCACGAATGGAGTCGGCCCATTCGGGGGAGCGCGCGACAACGCGCCAACCGTGGCCGCCTCCGGCGTCCATTCACTCGGACCCGATGCGCTCACGCTCGACGATGTCACCGCGGCGCATGCCGCCTGGGTCAGCGAAGCGTATGGCGCGCTCGTGCCCTTGGATGACGTGGTGGGCCGTAAGGTCATGACGGAAGGTGGCGTCAATCTGGGAGACGTTGTCGCGCTGGCGTTCGACGAGCAAACGTTTGCCATTACCGAGGTCGAGGTCTCCCCGGGATTTCTCAAGACCAACACCCACATCCCGCTCGCCCAGCTCGTCCGCATCGGGCAGGACGTCCTGGTGGTGACGGACGTTGCGGTGGTGGCGAACACGTTGGCCGGCGCCGTTGCCGGATGAGGGTTGGCGAGCCTAGAGCTGGTCAGTGCAAGGAGGTTTCACGATGACACTCTACCCAATTGGGTCGACCGAGACAGGAGAGACCGGGCCGTCGAGCCGCATGGACCTGGTGGACACCGCGTGGGGCACGTGCCAGATCCGCCTCGTGGCCGACCGGGTTGCTAATCGCCGCTCCGGTTCGACGCACAAGGTCTATCGCGGCTGGCGGATGGCGGTAGCGCTCGAGCAGGGCTCGGCGGACCCTGGGACGACGCTGTTGACGGTCCCCATCGACCCGGAGCACCTGGCGGCCAGTCGGTCTCGGTATGCCTTGGTTCAGTTGGCAAACCAGGGCGACATCACCGTGGGAGAGGCCGCCGCCTTCTCCTGGACGACGACCTCGATCGGGACCGCCGATCCGTTCGCCTCAGGATTGGCGGAGGCGCGGCGAGACCTGGAAGCAGCTGGCTGGATGCAAGATGCAATAGCCCCTGCGCGCTATACGAAACCTGATCCGACGCTGCCAGACGGCACCGAGCTGCATGGATGGGAGACGGAAGGCGGCATGTGCGACTGAGCATCAGGAGCGCAAGCGCCCACACGCCGGTGTGATGCTCCTGGGTCCGCAACGCCAACTTCTGCACCATGACGACGATCGCCACGAAGGTGGCGGAGATCTGGATGCGCCCTGCATGAATGGGTTGGCTCTAGCTGGATCACCGGGTCAACCGGCTGGAGATGCGCCGCTTCCCTCAGGTCGCTGAGACGTTCCACCGCACCCCGGCTGTAGGATGCAGGTTGCGGTTCCTAGGGCAGGTCTTCTGCCCCCTGGACCTGCCGAGTCGGCTCGTCTTGGATGTCCCGGTTCCGCTGCTGGCTGGCTTGCTCCCACTCGCGGTCCTCTACCGACATCCCGCTCAGCCGTCGGTCTTCGCGCTGGCTGATTTCTTCGCTCGGGGTCTGCGCTCGGCCCAGCTCCTGGGTGCCCATCCGCAGATCCCGCGATTGCCGCACCTGACTCTTCCGCGAGCGCTGGTACGCAAAGATGATGGCAACGATGACCACGACTGCGACAAGGATCCACACCTGGTTTGACATTGACCGGTCTCCTTTCGCTTCGCGGGTCTCCTGACTCGGGTGACTCTCGTGACGCCGCCCCGACCCAACCTCGGGCCGGTCAGCCGAGCTCACGACCAGCATGCGTCATGGCCCATACTATCGCGCTCCGCCCCGTGCCACCGCGTGTCGTGGTCGCGCCTCGCCGCACACCGGCTCCGATCGCCCGCCTCACAATGGTGAAGGGCGCCCGATTGATCGGGCGCCCTTCAGTCCTTACCACTCGGTTGGCAGGCGGTGCGTGACCTAGTAGTCCATCCCGCCGCCCATGCCGCCCATGCCAGCCATGCCGTTGCCGGCCGCGCCTGGCTTCTCGGGTTTGTCGGAGATCAGGGCCTCGGTGGTCAGGATCATGCCGGCGATGCTGGCCGCATTCTCCACCGCCGAGCGCGTCACCTTCACCGGGTCGATGATCCCCGCCTGGAGCATGTCGACGTAGGAATTGGCCATCACGTCGTAGCCGATATTCGGGTTCTTCTGCTCTTGCTGGGCGCGACGGACCATTTCCATCGCTACCCCGCCATCCATCCCGGCGTTGCTCACGATGCCGCGCAGCGGCTCCTCCAGCGCGCGGCGGAAGACGTTCACCCCGGTCTGGACGTCACCCTCAGCCTTGACGGCATCAAGCGCAGATCGCGCATTCAGGAGTGCCACGCCCCCGCCCGGCACAATGCCTTCCTCGACGGCAGCACGGGTGGCGCTCAGCGCATCCTCCACCCGGTGCTTCTTCTCCTTGAGCTCGGTCTCGGTGGCCGCGCCGATCTTGATCACCGCCACCCCGCCGGCGAGCTTGGCCAGCCGCTCCTGCAGCTTCTCGCGATCGAAATCCGAGGTCGTTGTCTCGATCTGGGTGCGGATCTGCTCGATGCGGCCCTTGATGGCGTTCGCATCGCCCGCCCCTTCGATGAAGGTGGTGTCGTCCTTGGTGGAGACCACGCGGCGGGCACTGCCGAGGTCGGCCACGGTCACGCTGTCGAGCGTACGGCCGATTTCCTCGGAGACGACCTGCGCGCCGGTCACTGCGGCGATGTCGCGCAGCATCTCCTTGCGGCGGTCGCCGAAGCCCGGGGCTTTCACCGCGAGGACATTGAGGGTGCCGCGCAGCTTGTTGACGACCAGGGTCGCCAGCGCCTCGCCGTCGACGTCCTCGGCCAGGATCACGAGCGGCTTACCCTGCTGGGCCACTTGCTCCAGCACCGGCAGGATGTCCTTGATCGCGGAAACCTTCTTGTCGGTAATCAGGATGAACGGATGGTCGAGCTCCGCCTCCATCCGCTCGGGATTGGTGACGAGGTACGGCGAGAGATACCCGCGGTCGATCTGCATCCCCTCGGTGTACTCGGTCTCGAACTCGAGCCCCTTGGACTCTTCGACGGTGATCACCCCGTCCTTGCCGACCTTCTCCATCACCTCGGCGATGAGACGTGCCGATCTCCGGGTCCGCCGCCGAGATCGCGGCGACTTGGGCAATCTCGTCCTTGCCCTTCACCGGAGTCGCCATCTCCTGAAGCTTCTTCACGAGGGCAGCTGACCCCAGGTCGATACCCTGCTTGAGCTGCATGGCGTTCGCGCCGGCGGCGACGTTGCGCATCCCCTCGTGGACGATGGCCTGGGCCAGAACGATCGCGGTCGTCGTGCCGTCACCGGCCACGTCGTTGGTCTTGGTGGCCGCTTCCTTGAGCAGCTGCGCGCCCATGTTGGCGAAGTGATCGTCGAGCTCGATCTCCTTGGCGACGGTGACGCCATCATGGGTGACGGTCGGCGCCCCCCATTTCTTGTCGAGGGCGACGTTGCGGCCCTTGGGACCGAGCGTGGTCTTGACGGCGCTAGCGAGGGTATCGACACCCTCTTTCAGGGACTGACGAGCTTCGGTGTTGAACTCGAGAACCTTGGACATGGAAAACTCCTTGCCGTGATGGTCTGAAGGTGGCGTGAGAACGAGCGGGCTTAGGATGCGACGACGGCGAGGATGTCTTTTTCCGACAGGATGAGCAGCTCTTCCTCGTCGAGCGTGAACTCCGTGCCGCCGTACTTGGCGAAGAGGATCTGGTCGCCGGCCTGCACCTCGAGCGGAATCCGCGTCCCGTCCTCGGTGCGGCGCCCCTCACCGACGGCGACGACCGTGGCCCGCATCGGCTTCTCCTTCGCCGTGTCGGGCAGCATGATCCCGCTCTTCGTCATCTCCTCGCGCGCCACCGCCTTGGCGACCACCCGATCGGCCAGTGGTCGGAGCGTGGCCGCGGTGGCGTTCAGCCCGTTGGTCTTGTGTGTCTTGGTGCCCATCGAGCAATACTCCTTGCGCGAACGGTAACGATCAATGCGTGCAACACACGGACCGGTCACTCGACCGCGCGCCGTGAGTCCTCGTTGCCGTGGCGTGTCTCTCGCAGTGTACACGAGCGGTTAGCACTCTACAAGGGAGAGTGCTAGACGCGGGAGCGAGTCACCGCCTATACTCGTGTATGAGTCCACATTAGTGGAATCTACAACCACGATACATGCAAGGAGATCGCGCAGCTGATGATGACGATGACGCAGAAAACGCTCCAGCACGTGATGACGGATCCCGCCGTCGATACCACGCTCACCATGGTTGCCGACATGGTCGGCCTGACCAAGGATATGGTGACGAAGATTGTCGAGTCCGGGCTGCCGATGATGGCTAATGTCGCCGATGCGGATCCGTGGGTGTTCAAGGCCATGTATGCCCGCTCGGTGAAATACGTGCCGCCGCCAACGCAGGCGTTCTATACGAAGCTGGGCAAGAACGCGACGGCACGGCAGGCGCTGGCCGCCGACTTCCAGCTCATGTATGGCCCGATGACCGAGACCATCAATCGCGATGTCGCCAGCCACGCGAGCGCGACCGAGGCGCAGACTAGCCAGGTGCTCGCGGCGACCATGCCAGTGGTGGTCAAGGCGTTGGGCGAGGCCAATACCAACGTCAACGAAATGGGCTTCGGCCGGCAACTGCGGAACTTGCAGGCGTAGAGATTCTCCGTGCTCACGACGTGTCGCCGAGGGGATGGAGCACGGGGAGTTCCCTTCCTCCGACGTTCCGACCGCATACCGACGGGGGCTTGCGAATGAGTGATCGAGCGCCGGCGCCCTGGCCGCTCGCTCCGGTGGCGCTCTTCCCGGTGCCACCGCCAAGCGCCCGCGTCGAGGACAGGATCGTCTCCATCGTGAGAGATGGCGGGCAGGATCACGCCGCTGCCGTCGCCGTAGCGCCCGGACCCGGACCACGCGATCTCGAGTTCTCAGGCGTCGTCAGCCCGGTGTCCTTGGCGACGCTGCTCGCACTCTTGCGCACCGGGTCGTTACAACAGCGCAACCGCCCGTACCGCGGCGCGATCACCTCCCGATCCTGGCCCTCATGATCTTACTGACATCGTGCTGCACCCGCGCCGTCCGTGATCCGGCCAGCCGAGAGGTTGATAGCGTGACCAGTGATACGTTGAGCCTCATCCGAGGCCAGGGAGCGGGCCAGCACGGCGATCTCCTATGGAGTGAGCCGCCGCCTTAAGCGTATGCCGTGGGCGAAAACGGCGCTCGTCTACGGGATAATCACTGGGATCGGCGTTGACGCCGATGGCTCAACACCGGGAGGGCAGATGTCGGACTCTACAGACGCGTGGCTCCTCACCCTGAAGCGGTTGCGCCGGGAGCAGAACACGGCGGAAGCCGCGGTGGCCAGAAAAACTCAGGAGTATCAGGCCACCGCGGATGCGTGGGCCAGCCGCGTGGTCAGACCCGCGTTCGCAACCCTGGCGCAGCACTTCAACCAAGGCAGTGACAAGCGCTCGCTCGTGGTGCGCCCCGACATCCCCCAAGGGAGGCAGTCGCCTGAGCCGCCGCGAGGGATCGGGGTGGTCAGTGGGAGTCCTGGGGGCCGCCTCCCCGTGAGTTACCGGCAGGTCGGGGTCGAGGTGGTCCGTGAGGGTCGCAGAGAGTTCGTCTATTACCTCCTGATCAGCGCGGATGAGGCGGGGATCGCGGTCCGAAAAGTGGTGACCGATGCGGACGCCGAACAGTCAGAGGCGAATGCGGGGGTCAAAGCGGCACCCCTCCCTCCGGACATCTCTCCTGAGACACTCACCAGCCGACACCAGTGAGGTGCTCATCAACGACTTCCTTAGCTGAGTATGCGGCGTTCTACAACCTCTCGCCGTCGTAACCCTCGCGCGTTCACTCGCCGAAGAGGCGACGCGGCCAAGGCCGCGTTCACCGCTGAGTCCGAGCGTCGTCGTCACGAGAGAATCAGTGCCATGAGCGAGGCATGGAACCGAGGCGATCGCGATGCCTCTGCCCGCACGCCGTTACACGGTGGGGAGCACGCAGGTCCTGCCAACGATCGCGGGGAGCAACAGACCCGCCACATCCTTCTCGGGGTCAGCCACGCCTCAGACGATCCGGCGCGGCACCGCCACTTTGAGATCCGCGCGACCTATGACCAAGCGGCCAACGGGTGGGTGGCCCAGGTCGCTGAACAGAACCGCAACGAGCAACCGGGAGCCTGGGCGGCGGAGGTGCTGATGGACGGGATCCGATCCCACGTCTTCCCCACGGCGGCGGCCTGTCTTGGGGATGCCGTGACGAGCGTCGTCACCCTGGTCGACCGGGAGGCCTAGGTCCCCGGAGCCGCCATCTCGGCTCCACCCTCCCCTTCCCGCACGTGCCCGGCCGCAAGGCCGGGTTCGTGTTTCAAGTTGCCGATTTTCTCTTCTGCGGCGCGGCCGCTGCCGGCCAGTGTCCAACGTGTTAAACTCACGATAACGCACGCATCTGAGCGTGCCTTATCCCGCGCCCCCGCGGGATCCCCTCAGTTGTCGCCGCCTCTTGGGGAGCGTCGATGGCGCATCCGGACCGAGAAGGTCCGGCGCCTCCGTGCACCGGAAAGACACTTCCATGAGCGATGACGGTCGTCAGCCGCATATCCTCGTCATCAACGACACCCAGGAGATCCTGGACCTCATCCAGGTCCTTCTTGAAGACGAGGGCTACCGGGTCACCACCTCCCTGGCCTTGCTGAACATGGGCAAGGTCAAAGCCCTCGCCCCGGACATCATCGTCCAGGATCTGCTCTTCGAGGGCATGCAGGAGGAAGGGTGGAAGTTCCTCACCCTCGTGCGGCTCGATCCGGAGCTGGCCCGTATCCCACTGATCCTCTGTACGGCGGCAATGCGGACGGTCCATGACCCCGAAATGGCCGAGCAGCTGGACCGGCTCGGCGTCCGGGTCGTGCTCAAACCGTTCGACATCGAGGAGTTATTGACCGTACTCACCGAGACTCTCACGGCCCAGAAGCTGATCACCCAGGCGACTGACGAAACGAGCTGAGGAGGCACGCCATGAGCGAGTCCCGAGCGAACGACGTGGATGAGGCCGTGGCCCTCAGTCGGCAGGCGATAGCGAAAGTCGCGCACCTCAACCGCACCCCGCGTGAGGGGGTTACCACCAATGGCATCGTCTCGGTCCTCAACGATGCCGTCCGGCGAACTGAGGCCCTGGGAGGCGAAGAGGGCGAGTGACGCCCCTCGCCGCTCCGATCACCGCGGCTCCGCCCGGACCATCCGCTCGACGGCTTCCTGCAGCCCCTGATACGTCCCGAGAAGACGGCGTTGGCCGTCAACGGTGCGGTATCGGCCCAACGCCGTCTTCTCCACAGCGCCGGCTGTCGGCGTCCCGGCCACACAGATCGTGTAGACCGGGGGGTGCTGTCGATAGCCCCTGGTGACGGTCACCGGCTGCCCGTCGATGTGATAGGTCTTGACCATGCGGTCCCCTTCGCACGGGTCACGCCACCTGGTCTGCTCGCTCAGGCCGTCCCGACCATCTCCCGGATCTGCGCCAGGATCTCCGTCGAGGCCGAACGGTTTGACCAGACAGCGGTTCTTCCCGTACCGCTCCGCCTGCTCCTGGGCGCGCTCCAGCAGGCGGGGGTCGGTGGAGACGACCAGGATCGGGATGTCCGTGGTGGCGGCCTCCGCATTGAGCCGCTCCAGGAGGTCCCATCCCGCTCGCTGCCCCACGGCGATGTCGACGATCAAGGCATCTGGGTCCAGCGCGGCGATCTGCTCGAAGGAGTTGGGCACGAAGTTGGTGGTGGTGACGTTGTAGTCCTCCTCCTGGAACAGATCCCGAATGATGTTGAGGAAGTCAGGCGAGCCGTTGATGGCGAAGATGTGTTTGCGCTGCTCCTGGCTGCGGTCCTCCATCGCTTCCTCTCCCACCTCCCAACCTGACCCAAATGAGAGCGAAACTTCTCGCCTCGCTGCGGCACGTGGGACTCCGGCATTGCGCTGAAGCCCAGGGTCGCGAGTCAGTGTCCAGCCGCGCGGCACGGGGCGCGGATCACCACAGCGCCGGCGTCGTATCGCACCACACGAAGAACCAACCCCGGCCAAGGCTCGCAGGAGCACCGTTGAGCGGAGTCCGCCCAGCGATCCGCGCCAAGGGCATCCTACTCCTTGGCGTCATGTCGGGAACGGAGCCAACGGATGGAGGGCTCGGCATCAGGGGTTAGCGTGCGGCGTTGTCGTCGCTGCGTGTCGGCTCGCCGCTCTCTGCCGGCCGGGCCTGCTCCACCTGATCGAGCAGCCGGCGTGAGCGGGCGATGCTGGCGCGGGCCAGGAGGCGGGTCTCTTCGGCCATGTTAAGGACCGCCTCGGCGTCCGCTACGCGGCGCGCCGCCCGGTCAAGGACAGCCTGGAGACCGGCATTGCGGGGTAGGGGGCGCATCATCTCCTCGTGGCCGGGCGCCGACCAACAGACGGCGCACCGAGCGCGGGTCACTCCAAGAATGCTCGCATAGACTGGACCACGACGTGGGCCAATGAACCGCAGCCGGTGCTGGAGCATCTCCAATGCGACCGCTTCGGTTTCTCGCCGCGCGCCGTCTCCCCTAGAATGGCACCATCACCTACGAGCAGGCGAGCAACCGTATGCGGAGGGACCCATGGCGGATCACCCGGAATCCGAGAGCGGTCCTGTCGGCTTTCCGCACCATGTCCTGGATCGTCTCACCGCGATGAAACTCCTCGTGGGGTCGCTACGCGGGTACCTGACGCACGAGCCCCTCTCGCCGGAGAAGATCGAGGCGTGCCTGGACCAGATTGAGCACCAGATCGACGCCACGGCCGCACTGGCCCAGGACGTGCAGGCGAGGGAGGGACAGTCGCAGTAGCGCCGAGACCCCGCCTGGACGCGATTATGTGAGCCGGATCCTGGTCGTTGATGACGAACCGAGTCTTGTGGACGTCCTGGCCGCGCTCCTCACCGACGAGGGACACACGGTCCAGACCGCGAACGATGGCCGCCTCGCGCTGGAGGTGATGGCCGACGAGCTGCCCGACCTGCTCATCACGGACGTGATGATGCCTCGCCTGGACGGCTGGAGCCTGCTCGCCGCTGTCCGTGAGCGCTCTCCGGCGCTGCCAGTGATCGTCATCAGCGCGGTCGACCGGCGGCAGGCCAGGCACTGGGAATTCTTCCGCACGGATCACACCATCTTCCTCAGAAAACCGTTCGACATCGACACGCTCCTCACGCTCGTCGAGCGGCTGACCGGTTCCCATCCGAGCTGAGCCGGGTCCGTGCCGGCACCGACGGCATGATCAGATGTGAAACGGTCCGATGCCCAGTTCCGGTGCCATTAACCACACCAAACACCACGCCAGCCCTTCCTCGAGGGTCTTCCCGTAGAAGGTCTGCTCTTCCGGCGAGTTCAGCGTCACCACCCAACTGCCGTGGTCAACGTCCCACCAGCAGTAGCCGCGGCGCGTAGCGATCGCGCGCCGTAGCGCGTCCTGGAGCGCGCGGCCTTCCTGCGTGGCATCGACGCCGGCCTGAGCGACGGCGCCGGCGAGATCGGGGGCAAGGACGAAGGCCTCGTCGCGGCTCACCAGTGTTGCTCGAGCCGCCAGAGTGGCACCCACGCTAGCCAGAACCCGCCGATCACGGCGAGCGTGGCGATGATGGCCTCCACGACCAGCCGCGGCGCCGATGTCGGCCGGCGCATGAGCGCGGCCTGGGGAGCAGGGCGATCACGCCGGCAAAGCGCACCAGCGGCACAGGCAGGATCCCGCTCATGCAGGCAAGGCAGCAGACCGCCGTGCGGTCAGAGCGCGCGGCTGCTCGGGACAAGCATCGTGTCGATGATGACGTCTCAAGACTGATCGCGGGGGTCTGGGGCGCAACCGTCGAGCGTGAGGCGGCACCAGCGCTGAGACGCCGGCGACGATGGCAACGCGCTCCGCGTGCCCGGGGTACTCAAACCCCGGTTAAAGCGTGTACGCGAACGGCCACGTGTTGCGGATACACCCCACTTATCCGCAAAGCATTGGTCATCCGCTTCGCGGGCAGCCGCTCCGTCGTGCGCCACCGCTGCCCGCTGCCGCACGTCTCACGCCGCGATGAGGCGCTCGTGGATGGCCTCGCACAACTGGTCGAGGGTGAACGGCTTGATGACCACGCTGATGCCCATCACCGTGAGGTGCGGCGGCAGGAGCTCGATGTCGCGTACGGAGCCGGTGCAGAGGATGAGCGGAATCGCCACAGTGGCCGATTCCCGGCGCAGGACCAGCAGCAGGGTCCAGGAGGCGTCCTCGAGGGCCCCCACGCAATCCAGGATGATCACGTTCGGCGGGAGGGTCGGAATCGCGGTCAGGTCGTGATCGACGAAGACGTGGATGGAGACGTGGTAGCCCTCCACCTTCCGCAGCTCCCGGAACAGGGCGCGGATGCTCGGGTCGTCGGTGATGGCCAGGATGCGGGGAGTCGCGCCGTTGACGGCAGGACGGGATGGCATGGGGCCTCCGATGGAGATGGCGAGCAACGGCCGGACCGAGGGTGGTCCGGTGGGATGCAGTCGCTCCCCAACAGGCGGCCACACAGGGGGAATCCCACCTGGGTGCGGGATCACGCACGATGCTGGTCGTCACCGGAGGACGCAGCCGCCCCCCGGCACGCCGAAGGAATCGGCTCAGGCCGGAGGCGCAAGGTCCGCCATCGCGGCGCAGGCGATCAGGAGCAGCAGCGCGCCGGATGGGTCACTGTCTGAGGTGGGTGCATTATAGGGCACAGAAGTGAATTGTCAATGAAGCAGACCCCTGCAC
The DNA here is from genome assembly GCA_963751075.1 of uncultured Chloroflexia bacterium. GTDB lineage: Bacteria > Chloroflexota > Chloroflexia > Thermomicrobiales > UBA6265 > JACCXM01. The sequence goes on from CAVVTE010000025.1 coordinate 27,658, forward strand.
CGCAGGATAATACCGTTTGACCGCCCCTGAGCCATGGCGTCACACCAAGATTCACTGTGTGGCCTCGTCTTGAAACATCGTGATGATCCGGTAAAGCGTCCAGGCGATCGTGATGATGCCGAGCGAGACGGTCACGATCTCGACGACCACCAGGGTGGTGGTCGTTGGCCGGGGCCAGCCTACCGCCAGACCGCTCCGAGCGCCGCGGCGCCGGCGATAGAAAGCAGCCCGATGGGCAGAAGCCAGGACATGGCAGCAGGCGACTAGGAATCGCCGGTGATCTCCGTGCCCCTGAGCAACTGCGCGGCGATCGCGCCAGAGAGGGTGCGCCGATCGAGGAAGGCCTCGAAGTCGGAGCGCTTGATAAGGAGGTCGGCACGTAGTTGGTGGTGGTGACGTGGTAGCCCTCGTCCTGGAACAGCTCCCGGACGATGTTCAGGAAGGCGGGGGAGCCGTCGATGGCGACGATGTGCGTGCGCCGCTCCTGGTTGCGGTCCGCCACCGCTCCCTCTCCCATCCATCCCGCCACCCTGATCCTGGGCCGTCGATCCGGGGACGCATCCTAGCAGGGAAACCACCTCGCGCATGTCGCCGCTACGACGGCGCCGCGCCGTCGGCGTCGGCGTCGGGCCGGGGATGGCGGATCAGGTCGCGCAGTTCCGCCTCCAGTGCATCGAGCGCCACCGCGGCCGTCGGTCCGTTCACCGAGGGCCACATCGCGGGGGACCAGCCCGGTGGCAGATCCGCCGAGGGGCTGACGGGGTTCAGCTGTCGCCAGGTGGTGACGTGCGCCACCCAGCGGCCGTCTTCCCGGGTCTCGGCCAGCAGTTCGAGGTGCTGGTCGGCCTCGATCACCTGCCGCTGCCGGGGGCTGCGGCGGGGAAGCGCCATCAGGAGCGACTGGAAGGGATCGTCGTCATCCCACGCATCGTGCCAGCCGCCCGGCACACCGCGGCTGGGGAAGGGACGGGGGCTGGTTCCCAAGAGACGGTGCGGCGTTGTCGACTGAGCGCGCATGGCGGGGTCCTCATCTAAGGTGGCACGAACGGAACGGCCGCAAGGCGAGGGAGGCCGCTGCGCCACGTTATGCACGGTGCATGCCGCCGTCAGAAACGCTCCGCAGCAGAGTGTCGCGAGGGGCAGTGAACAGGCGTCATATCGTACAGATCATTCTTCGCCCGAGGTGTCCGTCATCATGTGGCCGGGGGTGAGCACGTCCTGGGGGTAAAGGTGATCCAGGATTTCGAGTTGACGGTGAAGTTCTCGCGATCGCTCGAGTTGGAGGTGCGCCGCGGCAAGCACGGCGTGGGATTCGTGAATGGTCCGCTCGCACGAGGTGAGCGTCTCAGCGGCTCGTCTGATCGATGCCCTGAGGTGATCGGGACCACGTGACTCGTTCATGCGGGGGTCCTGGGCGGGATGGTCGCGTCGATGATCGCACTACGGTACTACCGACGAACGTGAAGCGACACCAGGACCCCAACGCCGGCGACGATGGCGAGGGAGTCTGTAGAACGCGGATCGCCACAGCGCCGGCGTCGGACCCCAGTTCAATTACCGACCCCGGCCAGGGCTCGGAGAGCACCGTTTGGCATGGATGACCCAGCGATCCGCACTGCGGGAGAGTATCGCGTGGATCTGCTGGATGCGCTGAGCGTGGCGATCGCTAAGGCAAGGCAAGGCATCTGATACCTCGCATTCGTCACAGGCCCAAATAACACGTCGAAAGTGTCAAGTCATGAAGCTTTAGAGCGTGCTCTGAAAATGGCTACTGCTCCCATACGGTCGACGCCGGTTTTCATTCGTCGGCGGTGGCCTGCCTGGCCATGGGCACGTGTTGCAAAACCTGCTGGCGGCCCAGGAGCCAGACGCTGGGTTGCGGTATCCTCGACCGCGCCGGGTTGCAGGCACGAAGGGAGAGCATCCTGATGTCAACCGATGAGAACAAGGCCCTCGTCCGCCGGTTCTATGCCGAGATTGATAAAGGTAACCTCGCGGCGATGGACGAGCTCGTCGCCGAGGAGTACCTCGACCACCATCCCCCGCCGTTCCCGGGCTTACGGCACGGGCGGGAAGGGGTCAAGCAGGCGTTCCAGATCTTCTGGGAGGGGACCCCCGGCTACCACCGCATCGACGACCAGATCGCCGAAGGCGATAAGGTAGTGACCCGCCTCACCGCGATCGGCAAACACGAAGGCGATCTGCCTGGTGCGCCGCGCACCGGCAACGACCTAATGACGACCGCGATCGTCATTCACCGCATCGCCGATGGCAAGCTGGTCGAGAAGTGGTCGGAGAAAGATCTGCTCGGCTTCTTGCCACAGATCGGCGTGATGCCCGCACCACATGACGGGACGGGCTGAGAGCGAGTCGCGCACGGGTCGCCGTCGCGGGAGATCCGTCGCGCCGCAGATGCCGTTCGCCTGGCCGCCAAGAGGTTTTGCAACACGCTCTTAGCTTGCGATTTAACCCGGGGGTGGTGTTTACCCGAAGGATCTTGCACCCGGTAGGCTCCGTGGCCGGACCTGTGCGAATAGTGGGGGGCCGGCGAGGACGCGACCAGGTGCGGGATACTGGCGGTCCTGAAGTGCCGCAGGCGGACGTGCTGGGGAGGACCATGATGCCGGCGCCTGGACCCGACGAGGAGTTTCTGCGCACCCTGGATCAGGTCCGGGCCGCCCACGAGGCGATGATGGCCGGCGACAGCGGCCCGTGGATGGCGCTGCTCTCGCCTCGGGATGATGTGGTGCTCCTGGGCGCCTTCGGTGGCATCGTCCGCGACCGGGAGGCGCTCGCGGCGCGCTTCGAGCGCACCGCTCAGGCGTATGGTGGCGGCGAGCGCCTCAGCGTCGAGCCTCTTGCGACGTGGGTCGGCGCGGACTTGGCCTGTACGGTCGAGGTGGAGCGGCACGAGGGGGTGCGGCTGGCCGGGCACGCGCCGACCACCACGGTGTACCGGGTGACGCACCTGTTCCGCCGTGAGGCCGACGGCTGGAAGGTCGTCCTGCGCCACGCCGACCCCTTGGTCGCGTTTCGGGGGCCGGAGTCGGTCCTTCCGGGGGACGGGTAGGTGGGGCCTGAGGGCTGGTCGTCCGCCCCTGAGATGGGAACAGAGGTTTTGGCGCGGTTGCAGACGGCCATGTTGCGGCTGAGCGCACCAAAACCTTATGTGGGCCAAGAGCGAAACGTGAAGCGAGCCGGGGTCGCTCGTGATGGGGCCAAAGGTCAGATGCACCAGCACCGGGCGGGGGTTAAATCACAAGCTTAGTAGGGTTGTCCCGTTGCAGTACTGAGCGTTGCCCCTTTGGGGAGGGTGTAGACCATCCGCACGACGAGACCGCTTCCGTTGATGTCGATGTGGTGCTCAACGACCTTGCCGCCGGCATCGAAGATCGCTTTCAAGGTCGCGTTGACCCGCTCGGTGAGCGCGTCGAGCTCCGTCAGTGCCCCTCCCGACAAGTAGACCTGGAGCAACTCGGGTCCCCCTGCTTTCGCCATGGTGACCTCCCATCTAATCGCTCAGACCCAGCAACATTCTGCAGCGTCGAACGTGAAGCGGCGAAAAGGCCAAAACGCCGGCGACGTATGCGAGGCATCGCTCGACTGAGGCGCTGTTACCAATTGATAACAGCGCCGGCCGACCTCACTTTCTACTCTCGCTCTGTACCAGATTTGCCACGCTCTGCGGGAAATATCGATTATCCGCAAAGGGGTGCTTCCCCGCCGCCGAGGCGTCGGCGGGAGCGCCACCCCTCACGGCGCGACGGCCGCGTTGGCCAGTGCCCAGATCGTGGCCACCACGAGCACCAGGGCGCCGGCGGGCAACACCCAGCCTACCCGCGCCCGCCGCCGCCACAGCGCCCAGCTCGCGGCCGCCGGTGCCACGATGCCGAGTACGAGGCTCCCGATGTGCGCCACGTCACTGAACGGCGCCGCTTCCGAGCACGGCGGCGGGCAGTAGACGATCGCGGAGCCGTTGGTCAGCAGCGTCCACCCGAGTCCCAGGATGGCGGCACTCGCCACCCCGCCGCCCATGCCGCGCGCCCCTGCCGCGAGGGAGATGGCCCACCAGGCGTGGATGAGGCTGATCAACAGCAGCGCCGCCGCGACCGCCGGGGCGAGGGTGCCCCGCGCCGGAAACAGCCCGACGCTGGCGTCCAGGAGGATGTGCAGCGTCCCGGCCACCATCGCCGCCAGGCTGAGCCACAGCCACAGCGGCAGCCGCCACGACTGGCCCGACCACGCCAGGTCATCGCGCTCCATGGCGCCCTTCCTTCGACGAGATCAGCATGCGCGGCCCGACAATCGGGCACCCGTTCCCCACGGGTTCGCCATTCGCTCCCCCCGCCACCATGGCGACCAGCTGGGCGGCAGGGATCATCGTGTCTGAGGTGGACACATCATATGGGACTCTGTGCGAATGTCAAGACACTCTCTCTGGGCCCGATATGTGTCATTAGGCGCAACGGGCGCAGGCAGCGATCACACGATGCGACCACGCGCATTAACCACGCTCATCCGAAACGGCCTCTCCTGCCTGCACGCTGCGCCACAACCAGGTGATCCCACCAGGTGATATCACCTGGTTCTGGCCCTCTCTCTGCGCAAAACCAGGTGATCCAACCAGGTGATTTCACGCGTGTGCCGCCGGCCTCCACGGCGCATGCTCTTCACAGGTCCTGGCAGGTGCCGGGGCAGCGCACAAGGAGAGTAACGACCGTGGAGAACACCCGTTTTGATGGACTGGCCAAAGAGGTCGCGGGCAGCCGGTCCCGGCGCCAGGTGCTGCGCGCGCTGGCGGTGGGCAGTGGCCTCGGCGCCCTGGCCCTGCTGGGGCTCAAGGACGAGGCGCAGGCGGTCTCGACGTGCACGAAGCATGGGGATCAGTGTGCTGGCGATCCTGGCACCACCGGCAGCTGTTGTGGGGGTCTCGTGTGTGTTGGCGAGTGCGTGCCACCGAAGCGCGAAAAGCGACGCCGATGAGCGGGGCGCTCGGCCCCCCGGGTCATGCTGCGTGATCGCGTCGGGCAGGCGAGAACAGATCCAACCCTTGAGAGACACAGGGAGCAGAAGGTCCGGGATGGACGCTGAGCGGTTTGATGCAATCACCAAACGGTGGGCTGGCAAGCCTGATCGCCGGACGCTCCTCAAAGGGGTCGCTATCGGGGTCGCAGGGTTGGCGCTCGGAGCGCTCACCCGAGAGGAGGCCCAGGCGTTCAATCCCTGCAATGGGACAGGGTCAAAACCGCAGTTCTGCGAGCAGTGCTGCGGCGCGGTCAACACCGGAGGAGACATCGGGCGCTGCGTGCGGAAGTGCCGGGAATTGGCCCGGAACCCGTAGCGAGCCCGCCGGCGTCGAAGAGCCCCCAGAGCCTCCACGCGACGAGCGCCGCCGCGCGGCCGGGCATCCAACGTCCAACAGGAATCGAGCAGAGGAGAATGAGCGTGACTGACGAACGAAATCCGATCGCCACGGCCCTTGGTACCTACTACCCGCGGCACTACGTCGTCGCGGTGATCCACGATCCCGCTTCCGCCACGAAGGCGCTTGCCGCGCTGCAGGGAGAGGGGTTTGTTGATGCCGCCGCCGAGATCTGCCCCGGTCCTGAATTCATCAAGAATTGGAGCGACTTCGCTGCTCACCGAGGACCGCTGGCACGCCTTGCCGATCTCTTTCCGGCAGAGGAGCAAAGCGCGGTCGAGGAGTATCTCGCCGAGGCCGAGAACGGTGCGTCATTTGTGACCGTGCTTGCCACCACGACGGATGACCGGAACCGCGCTCGCGACGTCCTTCGGACCTTCGGCGGGTCCAGCATGCGGTACTACGGAGACCAGACGATCAGCAATCTCAACTGACCGTCAGGGAGTACAGCATGCGCTACTACGGAGACCAGACGATCAGCAATCTCAACTGAGCATATGGGTCAGCATCAGCGCCGAGAGCGAGCACGGCATGTTCGGGATGGTCACGGTGCTGATCGACGAGGAGTAACTCGGCAGGCCGTAGGAAGCGCTGTTTCTGGAGTGGACCACCCAGCAACCCTGGGATTCCGAAAAGTTCAGTCAGCGTGTTGTCGGGACGTCCAGCTGACGTGGCGGACGTCACACAGATCGTGGGGTGATGCGTTACCCCGCAGGAGGTATTCCGTCATGGGGTCCTATCAGTTCCCTGGTGGCCCGGCGACCGGGTCGCAGGAGATGGCCAAGCTGCTCGCCTCCGGCATGGGCGATCGGCGATCGTTCTTCAAGCGGGCGGCGGGACTTGGTGTCGCGCTCCCGATGCTCGGTGCGATCGGGCTGCAGAGCGTGGGCGCGCAGGACGAACACGGGCACGAATTGGAGGGGACGCCGGAGTCCGGCTACGTCGGCTCCGATCCGCAGAGCCCGAGCACCGGCGACGAAAGCCCTGTCCCCCTGGAGGCCCAGCCTTTCACTCGCTACGACCCGGTTCTGCCGTCAGTGGAGGCGGGGCCGAAGGAGATCACGATCGTCGCCAAAGACGCTTCCGTCTACATCGCCAAGGATGTCCCATACGCAGCGTGGACCTTTGACGGCACAGTCCCGGGTCGGGCGCTACGGGTGGTGCAAGGGGACGAGATTGCCTTCACCTTGGCGATTGATCCCAACGCCGCGACAGCCCACTCGATCGACTTCCACTCGGCGAATACAGCACCGAACGTCAACTACAAGACAGTCCTGCCGGGTGAGGAGTTCTCCTGGAACTTCGCTCCCCGGTACCCGGGTGCCTTCATGTATCACTGTGGGACACCACCCGTGCTGATGCACATCGGCACGGGGATGTACGGGGCAATGATCGTCGACCCGAAGGAGGGGTGGCCCGAGGCCCAGGAACTGGTCTTCGTCCAGAGCGACTTCTACCTCATGGACGGGGAGAACGGCGTCAAGGTGCCGGACTACACGAAGATGATGGGCAACGGCAACATGGACTACGTGGTCTTCAACGGTCACGCCAACCAGTATGTCGAGACCCCAATCAAGGTGAAGGCCGGCGAGCCGGTCCGGATCTTCCTCGTCAATGCCGGACCGAATGTCTACAGCACCTTCCACGTCGTCGGCACGATCTTCGACCGGGTCTGCGTCAACGCCAATCCGCGCAATGAGCTGTTCGGACTGCAGTCGTGGACGGTTGGGCCTGGTGATGGGGCCTGCTTCGAGTTCACGCTCGATGAGCCCGGGATCTACCCCGCGGTCAACCACGCCTTCGGGCATGCCGCCCATGGGGCCGTCGCCCTGCTGCAGGCAGAGTAGCGAGCTCGGAACGCGTCGTGGGACGATCCAGCCCGTGGATGGGGGCCGGATCGCCCCAGCGGCGCCAAAGATGCAGGGAATCACTATGAGCGCTTTCTCTGCCGCGTCAGAAGAAGTGGGCATCGTAGGCAATGCCCGCGATGACCGGAGGTGAAGTGATGGGATCGTCAACCAAATGACCCGCGAACGTACGTTGAGGGTCATGGGACTGGTGCTGCTGAGCGGCCTGATTCTGGTCGGCGGCGGAGTGGGACTGCGCGGCGCCCTGGTCGATGAGACGCTGTCACTCTCCATGTTCGAAGCGGCGGTGACGCCCACCAGCGTCCCGGTCATGCCAGCGGCGCCAACGAATGGCGTGCTCACCATGGTCATCCCGCCAGGCGCCGCGGCTGACCAGAGGAATGGTGGACGGGGATATCAGATGCCTAACGTCATCCAGATGACCGTCGGCAACACGATCGTTCTTCGCAATGAGGACACCGCACCGCACATGATCCTCTATGCCTTTCTGATGCCGGGCGAGACGCATGAGCGGACGTTGACGGCGCCGGGCTCCGAGGTCTACAGCGCCGGTTGTGGCGTGCACACCGCGGCACTCGCGACCTTCACGACGCTCTTCGTCAGCAAACAGGCGTAGCGCGCCCGCGGCAGGCGGAAGGTCGCACGGAGCCCAGGCCCGGCGTGATCGCCCAGCCGAGCTGGCGAAAGTCAACTGATGCAAAGGCGCAAACTCAGGGATGGCTCAGGGATGTAAACCAAGCCGGGCCAAGAGAGCTTCAAGCAATTTGATCTGAATACCGAGATCGAGCGGTTTTCCCCGGACGTGCCCAGCGGTCGACGATCGGAAACGCTGCTCAAGACACCGAGCCTGCGAGTGGTCGTGGTCACAATGCGGGCCGGGACCGAGCTGCGCGAGCACGATGCCCCGGGGCCAATCACGGTGAGGCCGCTCCCGGGTCGCTTCACGCTGATCGTCGAGGGCGGCGAGCATGAGGTCGCGTCGGGCACGCTGGTGTCGCTCGCGGGCGATACCCGACATGCTGTGTGCGCCGTCGAAGACGGGGATTTCCTGCTCACATCGCCTGGCGCGGCGACGAGCGCGACGGGACCTCATAGGACAGCGGCGCGATAATGCGTGGACCTCGAACTTTGCACGAGTGCGTATGGATCCGTTGACCCGTTCTTCTGCTCATGTCGAGACAACCCACGCCGCCGGGCGCATTGCGCCTACAGTGAGCGGGGCGTACATCCATGGTCTGGGCGGCTCAGGATGTTTCGCGCAACACGAGGCGCTAATACGAGATCTGGGTGCTGACCGCCGGCCACGTGTTTGGGCCGCGACCGGTCCCCCCGTCCTGCCTCTCGCAGCCTTCGTAGCCTTCGTAGTCTTCGCAACCTTCCATAATGCGCATCCGGCCTCGGGATGCCCCGCACCCGACACCCAGCGACGGGATCACCCGACTTCCGCATGAGACCCCGGGACGCCTGACGTGTAGCTGAATGCGGACGGTGGGTCCTGGCTCACTGGGACGACGTGACAGCAGGCAGCGTGGCCGCGATGGCGGCCAGCAGATCAGGGGTGTTCGGGTCGATGGCGGCGACGGGACGGTCGACGAGATCGACGTGCATCAGGCCAGAGCCGGTGGCGAAGATCACGGTCAGGTCGTCCGGGCGCAGGAACCCGCTCTCGCGCAGTTTACGGGTGGCGATCACGGCCGCGCCCGATTCCGGTGAGACGAAGAGCCCTTCCCGCTCTGACGCGAGGCTCATCCCAACGAGCATCTCGTCATCGGTCACGGTAATGGCCGTCCCGCCGCTCTCCCGGACCGCGGCCAGGATCAAGTAGTCGGCGATTGCCGCCGGCACCCGCATCCCCGCCGCGATCGTCTCCGCACCTGCCCATCGCTCAGCATGATTGGCACCCGAGGCGAAGGCATGGACGATCGGCGCGCATCCCGCCGCCTGGACCACGATCATCTTCGGCCGCTCCGGACCGATGAGCCCCATGGTCTCCAACTCGGCAAATGCTTTCCACATGCCGACGATGCCGGTGCCGCCGCCGGTGGGATAGATCAGGGCGTCGGGCAATCGCCAGCCGAGCTGCTCGGCGATCTCCAGTCCCATCGTCTTCTTGCCTTCGGCGCGATACGGCTCGCGCAACGTGGAGACGTCGCACCAACCGTAGGCCGCCGCTCCGGCCCGGATCACTTTGCCGCAGTCGTCGATCAGACCGTCGACGAGGAGGACCTGCGCGCCGTACGCCAGGCACTCCGCTTTCATCGTCGCGGGAACATCGGCCGGCATCGCCACCACTGCCCGCAACCCTGCTCGCGCCGCATAGGCGGCCATGGCGGCGGCGGCATTGCCGGCCGAGGGAATGGCCACGGTCGTCGCCCCGAGCTCCCGGGCGCGAGCGACGGCCATGGCCAGACCGCGGGCCTTGAAGCTCCCGGTCGGATTGAGACCTTCGTCCTTGATCAGGAGGCGATCGAAACCAAAGTCGTGGGCGAGACGGGGCGCCTCGTGCAGCGGGGTGCCACCCTCCCCGAGCGATGGCGCCAACCGGGGCTCCTGGATGGGCAGGATCTCGGCGTATCGCCGGAAGTCCCACGGGCGGGTGGCGAGCGCCCGCGGCGTCATCTGGCTCGCGGCGGCATCCAGGTCATACCGGGCAAAGAGCACCTTGGCGCAGGCCGGACAGGTCGTCATCAGTTGGTGAGGCGGATAGACCGCGCCGCAGCTCGTGCACTCCAGGTGGGTCAGGAAGCCGCGGCCGCGATCGTCGTCATTCGTCATGAGTCCCCTTTCAGACCGACGCCAGCCGACTATAGCCGCGTGCCGCCGCACCCGCCTCGAGGACGTGCTGCGGAACTCGATCCTGGCACGGGGCGGTTAAAGCATCAGGCGAAAGTCGTGTCATTGTGAGTGCTTTGCCATGGCGAAGGAGTCAGTCCGCGCTGGCAAGGAATCTCCCGGAATCGGCGATAGGGGGAGAAGAACGACGAGATCCCTCGCGCAGCTTGCAGTTCCTCGCGATGACACACCTTTGCCGTGTTGCGGTACACGGGATGACACGACTGCTGAGCGCGGCGGATAGAATGCCCGAACGTCTGAATCAGAAGGTCATGCTGGATCGAGCGCCTATGTGGCGGTTCCAGACGTTCGATGACCGGCGCGTCGTACCGAAAGAGACAGGTGGCCACCGTGCGAATCCCGCCCTCTCCCCATTTCACGCCGCTCGCGCTGGCAACAGCCTTCAATGCCGACCGCGCGACCCTCGACGGCGGTTTGCAACCGCGCTCGGGGAGCGTCCCCGACTGGAGTCTTAGCGACGCGTTCGGCGAGCAGACGTTCCACGGCATCCCTTTCGCCCTGGGAGGGCCGCACCAGCCAAACGTCGTTCTTCTCTCCGGGGACGCCACCAGCGATGGCGTGCGCATTGACGTCGATCCGTTCCACGCCACCTATCTCGTCTTCCTGCACGCCGTCGAGGACCGGCCGGTGCCCGAGCCGGCGGGTTTGGCCCCCATCCCACTAGCGCCCCTGGCCGGTCGCAACGACGGCAACGAGCTGGGCCGGCATGTCTCCGACTACGTCCTCATCTACGATGACGGTACGGAGGCGGTGACGCCGATCCTGCGCCGCTTCGCCATCCAACAGCGCCACATCACCTGGGGACCGAGCCCATTCGCGGCGATCCCCGCGCGGGGTCCGGCAGTCTTCACCTCCGGCACGGAGGATTATCTTCTCGACCGGGTGGCGTCCCGGCCCTATGGCAATACTGAGACCCGTCATGACTCCTGCCGCGCCGTCGACGTCGAGAACCTCTGGCTCTACGCCCTGCCCAACCCCGAACCGGACAAACCGATCCACGGCATTGTCCTGCGCGGTGGGGAGGAGCGGTCCGTCATCTACGGCATCTCGGCCACGACGCTCGAGGACCATCCCCTGCGGCCGGGTGTGCGGCGCAAGCTGCGGCTGACATTGCCTGAGGGAGCCGCGCTCAACGCCATCGGCGAGCTCGACGCTGACAGCCGTACCCCGGCGATCGGGATCGACTTGGGGACGGTCATCTCCGCTCGCGCCGCTCTCGACTACGACGTGGATCGTTGGGCGAGCGGGGATGCGGATGTGCAACCGGCGCCATCGACAACCGCCGTGGTTGTTGAGTACGCGGCGCACCCTGCCGGCTGTCTCTATGTCGCCACCGGACCCGATTCGCTCCTGGCGATCGATCTGCCAGACGGAGAGAGGACATCTCCAGAGGGATCCCCGCTCCAGATCGACCCGATTGCCTCGGCCGGCCGACCGGTGCGGTTGCGTGTCGTCGACAAGAAGACGCGGCAGCCGGTGGCGGTCCGTCTCCATCTGCACGGGGAGGCCGGTGAATATCTCCCGCCCCGAGGCTACCACCGGAAGGTGAATCCCTACTGGTTCGAGGACAACTACGCCGAGTTCGTCAACGGCGCCAACCAGTACAGCTACATCCCCGGCGAGTGCCTCGTCGACCTGCCTCTGGGGAGCGTCGCCGTCGAGATTAGCCGTGGGTATGAGATCTCCCCAATCCGGACTACGGTCGAGGTCACGCCCGAGACGGAGGAGTTGACCTTCGAGCTGGAGCGGCGGCTTCCCTGGCGCGAGCGTGGCTGGGTGACCGCCGATACCCACGTTCACTTCCTCAGCCCCCAGGTCGCCCTCCTTGAGGGTTCCGCGGAGGGGGTCAACGTGGTCAACCTGCTGGCCAGCCAGTGGGGTGAGATGTTCAGCAACGTTGGGGACTTCGATGGGCGCACCACCTTTGGGGCGCGCGACTTTGGCGGCGACGGCGAGTTCCTGGTGCGGGTCGGCACCGAGAACCGGATGCAGGTGCTCGGTCACATCTCGCTGCTCGGCTACAGCGGTCAGATGATCCATCCCCTCGGCAGTGGGGGACCTTCCGAGTCAGCCATCGGCGATCCGCTGGAGGTGACGATGGCGGAGTGGGCCGAACGATGCATTCGCCAGGGCGGGCTGGTGGTGCTGCCCCACGCCCCGAACCCGCAGGCGGAGCGGGCGGCCGATATCGTCCTGGGCCTAGTCCACGGCATCGAGATGATGACCTTCAACCCCTACAACGCCCAGGTCAACCCCTACGGTCTGGCTGACTGGTATCGCTTCCAGAACCTCGGCTACCAGGTGCCGCTGGTAGCCGGCTCGGACAAGATGGCGGCCTCCTCGCTGCTGGGGGGCATCCGCACCTACGCCCACCTGGGAGAGCGCGACTTCACCTACGAACAGTGGATGGAGGCCGTCCGCGCCGGCAACACCTTCGTCACCGTCGGCCCGCTGGTCGAGTTTTCGGTCAACGGTCAGCCGGCGGGCAGCCGCATCGATCTCCCCGCGAGTGGAGGCACGATCGACGTCGCCTGGCGCGTGGAGTCGGTCAACGTCCCTATCGCTCAGGTCGAGGTGATCGCTGGCGGGTTGGTTGCCGAGCAGGTGAATACCGGCAACACCCTCTCTGCGAATGGCAGCGCCTCGCTGAAGATCGCGGATTCGACCTGGGTCGCCCTGCGCGTGCGAGGCAGCTACTACGGCCGGGAGGGAGATATCGCCGCCCACACCAGCGCCGTCCAGATCGTCGTCGGCGAGAAACCGCTCTTCGTCGAGACCGAGGCGATGGCAGTGCTGGAACAGATCGAGGGCGCCATCGCCTACGTCGACACCCTCGCGCCGCGCCCCGAAGCGCAGCGCTACAAGCGGCTGCGGGCCACGCTGGAGAGCGCCCACAACCGGCTGCATCAACGATTGCATCAGCAGGGCGTGTTTCACCGGCACACGCCGCTGCATGGGCATGACGCGGCGCGCGAGCACTGAGCCTTGGGAAATCGATGATTGCCCTGGCGTTCGATCTCGGCGCGAGCAGCGGGAAGGCGGTTGCCGGACGGTTCGATGGGCAGCGTCTCGAGGTGTGCGAAGTCCATCGTTTCCACAACGATCCCGTCCGCGCGTCCGGCCGCCTGCATTGGGACATCTTGCGGCTGCTGCACGAGATCGAGCAGGGGATTGGCGCGGCGAAGGCCGGGCTCGGTGAGATCGAGAGCCTGGCGATCGATGCCTGGGGGTGTGACTTCGGACTGCTCGATCGCCACGGCGAGCTGATCGGCAACCCCTATCACTATCGTGACGAGCTGACGCGGGGAGTGATGGAGGAGGTGCTCCAGATCGTCCCGCGGACCGAGATCTTCGCCCGCACCGGTTGCCAGTTCCTGCCGTTGAACACGCTCTACCAACTCTACGCCTTGCGCAACGCACGGGCCGAAATGCTCGAGCGCGCGGCAACGCTGCTGATGATCCCGGACCTCCTCCGCTTCTTCCTGACGGGGGAGCGGTCGACCGAGCAGACTATCGCCTCGACGACGCAATGCTTGAGCATCGCCAGCGGCGACTGGGACCGAGCGCTGCTGGAGCGACTGGGGCTACCGACCGATCTTCTGACGGAGATCGTGCCGCCGGGGACGCCGGTCGGCAGGATCCTGCCGGAGGTGGCTGCCGAGATCGGCTGCGCGGCGATCCCTGTCATGGCGGTGGCTAGCCACGACACGGCTTCAGCGGTGGCCGCGGTCCCGGCGAACGGGCGCTTCGCCTATCTCAGTAGCGGCACCTGGTCGCTCCTGGGAACGGAGCTGGAGCGGCCGATCGTCGACGAGCGCGCGCTCGCCTGGAATTTCACCAACGAAGTGGGGATTGGCAGCACCTACCGGCTGCTGCGGAACATCATGGGGCTCTGGCTGGTGGAAGGATGCCGGCGCGCCTGGGAGCGGCAGAATCGCTGGCCGGGCTACGAGGCGATGGCCGCCGCGACGCTCGATGCGCCCGCGTTCGGGGCACTGATCGATCCCAACGACCCGTCGTTCCTGAACCCGGCCGACATGCCTGCCGCGGTGGCCGCCTTCTGCCGCGCTTCGGGTCAGAGCGTGCCGGAATCACCGGGAAGCGTCATGCGCTGCGTGCTGGAGAGCCTGGCGCTGGCCTATCGCCTGGCGCTGGAACAAACCGAAGAGCTGACTGGTCACCGCTTCGCTGGATTGCACGTGGTGGGCGGGGGAACGCATAACGAGACGCTGCTGCGGTTCACCGCCGATGCCATCGGCCGGCCGGTCTGGAGTGGCCCGACCGAAGCGACCGCGATCGGCAATCTCCTCGGGCAGCTCATGGCCACCGGTCGCGTCGCCAGCGTCGCCGAGGGGCGCGCCCTGGTGCGGGAGTCGTTTCCGATGCGGACGTTCGAGCCAGGAGCGGGAGACGGGTGGGACGAGGCGTTTCAACGATTTCAGGCTCTCGGGTCGATGTAAAGGACCGTGCAAGTTCAAGGGGGTGTTCTGTCCGCAATAACGCTCCTGTTGTGCGACTGCGATGGACGGATCGCGATCTCGTTGCCCTGGCGTCGACCACGCAGAACAACAATAGTCTTGGACCAGAGTCACAGGTGGTGCACGCTGGGAACGTTGCGCTGAGAGCCACCGCCTCGTCCTTTCGGGCCAACCGCGGATTGGTCTAGAACTCTTGTCAATCCACTTAGCCTTCATCATGCCAAGACGAGCCTTGCCGTCGTGAGCGGCTCAGTCTGGTAAGTCGGGCTTGGGCCAACCCATAAAGGGCAGCCGACTCGAGTAGAAGGGAAGGTCGACTGCCTCCAGCCAGATGACGTGGCACAGTGCGTTCCAGGCGCCGACTCGTGTGTATGCGACGCAACATGACCTCGCAACTCGGTAGCAATCGCTTCAGCCCGCACCCCCTTTGGCGTGAACCTTGCACGGCTCGCAAGAGGCTCCGACCGTGATGAGCCACGTAGGAAGGATCAATGTCCGTGGAGTCGACCGTTACCCTCTCGTATATCTTCCTCGCCGTCGCTGCGGTAGCGCTGGTGGTGTTTTTCGTCACCTGGTCGCGGCGCTCCAAGCCCACCGGGACCCAGCCAGAACCCCAACCGAGTGGCGGTGAACCCGAGCACGGCGCTCGTGAATCACTATGACTCGAACGTTGAATGCGAAGGGCGCGACGTCTAACGAATCGCGATCCAGGCCGGAGCAGTCAGCAATGAGCTCAAGACCCACCAAGCCGGTGGTCCACGCTCAGCCCCTTGCCGACCGGGACGACGTGCTGGAACCCGGGCAAGGCGGCGACCGCCGCTAGGTACTCGGCGACCTCAGTGGGATGCGAGAGGATGTTGTCACACAGGAGCAGGACATCGGGCGCCAATATCGGCAGGAGCAGTTCGAGCTGCGTGGGCGCGCTGCAGCGGTCGGCATCGAAGAAGACACTATCGAAGGGACCAGGCACGACCGGCACCCCGGTCCTCGTGCTCTCGACGAGCCCGCACCTCCTGCAGCGTGCTAAGGAGCAAGCGGAGCAGTACGGGAGCACCGCTACCTGGACAAGCCGTTCGACCTGGACACGCTGCTGACATCGATTCGGGAGTTGATCGGGGAAGCGTGACGGCGCATCACGTGAGCTGCACCCACCGGCTGCGCGGTGGTCCCGACGGCGTTACGAGGAGGAAGTGGGGGATTCGGCAAAGGATTTACTGCGGGGTTCACGGCGGGGAAGAGCGGACGGCGGCCGGGACCACGACGGCACTCTCGTCTCGTTGCATTGATCATGCCACCGGACGCGGGCAGCGACCCACCACGACGGGCGGGCTCCTCGATGCGATAGCAGAGGAGAAGGAGCGACGAGTCTCGGGGATCATGCTGCCAACTGTCAAGACACGGGTACACTGGCCTGCGCGGCGCGCAACTTGATCCGCTAGCGTCTCCGCACTGCCCAAGCATGCAACCACTTGCGAAACTGGTACTCGGAACCACCGAGTATCTTCCGGATCCTATTGAGAGCCGTCCTCATCTCCAGTTGCTGGTGTGGGAGCCATGAGGAGCGCCTCGACGCGTCCCCGAAAGGCGTCCTCCGCCTCGCTAGCGCAGCGTTCCAGGGTGGCGAAGAAGTCCATCAGGCTGGTACGCAGGGATGATGGTAAGGGCGACACGGCTGGGGCAGGGTCCTCTCGCCAGACCGCAAGATGGAGGAGGGCGTCGTGAGGCCCGGCGTCCGCCAGCAACTGGCGGCGGAACTCCGTGGCCGCTTCCTCCGCGCTCGCACCCTCAAGTTCACGTGTGACGTGGGCAACAATCTCATAGCGGGGCATGGACATTCCTCTCGCGTAAGTGTGTACGGTGGCGATGCTGCACCATCGATTACAAAGGGACAGGCTGCTCAGGGCGCGTCTTGCGCATCCTGATCGACCACGGTCATCAGGCGCGCGACGGCGTCCCCCAGGCAGGCCGCCGCCGTCGCGAATCGTGGCGCACCGTTTGCGTCCACCAGATCCGGTTCCCAGTCTCCCCGTTGCTCGTTCAGGTTCTGTTCCCCGACGCGTGCGCTCCATGCGCCGGTTACCACGTCGTAGGTCGCACGGATTTCGAAGGTGCGGTGCCGGGCGGGGTCGTCTGAGGGATGGCTGATGCCGAGGAGGATGTGCCGGTCCGGGCGATGCCAGACCTCCGGACGCAGCATCCGGCCCCGGTCTGAGACTGAATCTGGCTGCATCACTGCGCGACTCCGCGGGATTCACCGGCCGCATCCACGGTGGCAGCGATGAACCCAACAGCGGCCGCGAAACAGGTTGCGGAGTCAGCCGCAGGGACCAGCCAGTGGCTTAGTGGTGTTCGGTTCTCGATGATGATGCCGCGCCATTCCTGACCCTCTCGGTAGGCCCGGAGGGCAAACGTGCGATCGCCGTAGACCACCGTCATGTCCCGCTTGGTGCGGTCAAGGCTGTTCATCGCGCGCTCCTAACTGCGTTCGCAGGCCGATCCTGCGTTGCGAATGCGTGTGGCGTCGGTTGGACCAGACATCGACGTGCTCACGGCCCGCACTCCTGGTGATGTGTTGGCTGCTAGCCCGCAAATGTTCACCTGGAGGATGGGGAATATCATGCCCCGAGACGAACTGTCAGCCCAAATCGTGTCGAACTGGGGCTTCCTCGGTATCTCGGGTCGCTCTCCGCCGTCGGTCCTGTCCGGGGGCCAGTTCGTCCCGCCGTTCGTGAGACCGTATGCGGTGCGGCGGCGTGCGCGTAAGGTCCGCGGGCGGCCCGAGATCGATCTCGTCCGAGCAGAGTTCGAAGACTTCACCGAGCTTGCGCATCTGTAGGACCTGGGGGAGCCGTCGTCCACTCTCCCAGAGGTAGATCGTCTGCGGCTGGACGCCCACCGCGAGCGCCAGCTCGAACTGGGTCCATCCCCGTTCTTGCCGGAGGGCACGAATCGTCTTCATGTCCCAAGTCTCCTCTGAACCACCTTCTGTATTATAACAGATTGACTATTGCACAAGTACTAGAATCCGGAGTATATTCACGGTTTCCCGGAGCAGGCTGGCGGTGAGGTGCCGGTTGCCAAGGGCGGTCACCAGCACCTGACAAATCTCCGAGAGAGCAGTTCGCTCGGCTCGATGCCGAGTTCGTGACACCCGAGAGATGACTTCAGAAGGGAAAAGATTCATGACAACGGGAACGATTGCCAGCCTTCGCGACAAGGGATTTGGGTTCATCCTGGTCGATGGGGCTCCGGGCCGCGGCGACCTGTTCTTTCACTCCACCGCGGTATCGGGTACCAGCTTTGACCAGCTCCGTGAGGGACAGCGGGTGAGCTTTGAAGAGGAGCCAGATCCGCGTGATGCGAGTCGGCGACGGGCCGTCAATGTCACAGTGGTCGACGGTGACGACGGCGCGTAGGCCTCCAACGAACGACCGAACATTACCCGCAACCCGAGCCACAACCGTCAGTGGCAGAGCCACGTCGTCGCAGGAATCGCGTGCAGGGGACCGGGATGTCTGATGTGATTGTTCGTATTCCGAGTGAGGCGGAGTTCACGATCCATAGGCCGACGGCTGGGTGGCACGTCGAGTTGCTGACGACGATGGACGAGATCGACTATGCCTTGAGCTCCTACTCCCTCCAGCGCGGGAAACGTCCCGGAATCGCAATGAAAGCGACCACCTGGCAGATTCTCGGCTCAATGCTGAGCAACTGGGCGCCGATGAACCGGGGAACAGATGAGGTACCGCGGCTCGTGATCTCCGAACACCATGACCCAGACACGATCACGTTTTTTGACCATGACGAGGCATGACGAACCAGGGGTCATGCCTGATCCCCTTGAAGCTCTAGGCATTTGGAGACGGAGAGCGAGCGGTCGATCCGTCATCCCGCCTGGTCTCGGGTCTGCCATTGCTTAGTCTCAGCGCGGCGGCGAAATCTTCGTTCCTTAATCGACGGAATGGAGAACCTCATGCCGACCTGGTACCTCATCGTCATCGTGGTTCTTGCCGCAGCCAGCATTTTCCTGCTTCTGCGCTACCGGAACGCCGGAGCGACCAGCCGTCAGGAGGAGCGACGAGCGGAGTCGCGCCTGGGACCGGCCCACGTGCGGGATCGGGAAGACGCCCGTCTCGCCAGCATGAGCGCCGAGGACCGGGCCTGGGAGACGGCAACCCTGCAGCGGAATCGGGTCAACGAATCGCGGCGCGCCACTCTGGTTGAGTAGCCGTTCACGGTTTCTCGGAGCCACCGCATCAACGACGACTCCTGCACTAGGCAACCTGAGTGTGGGTGCGCTAGAACTCGCCCTCGCACGGGACAGTTGTGGTCGGATCAACATGGGGCTAAAGGGAACGAAAATCCCGGTCGTGGGCCAGGCGGAGAAACTGAGCTGAAGCGATCCTCACACGCCTGATGCGAGCGATCCGGGTCCTGGCGGACGGTCGCGATCCAGGCGAAGCACTCATGGGCGAAATGTGCACCACGTGCCCAATTCCGCAGCTGCTACCGGCCCGGCTCCTCGGCTGATTGTTCATGCACGATATCTCGGCCCGCGTCTGCCGGAGGCTGAGGTGGTCGGTCACACCAGTCCGGCACCGGCGGCGGTAGTGCGAGCGCCACCGCTCGTGGTCGCGGTGTGCTCGAAAGTCGTGTTGTCCCGGAGGATCCCAATCTGCCGGGGGATCGCACCGCGGGTGGCGAATCGTTGTTGCGTTCCAGATGTTCGGCGCGGATGAGAACGAGGCCCGAGCCGCGAAAGTCCACCAGCGGATGGCCACCAACCGAACTAAATCCCATGACGGTTCCCTGGCTACCTGCCCGGACTTTGATCTCGTTTGGACGCGCCTTGACCTGATCCCCGACGATCCACTCACCGGCGGCGGCCTCGAAGTCCTCGTCTGTCGGCTTCCAGTTCATGCCGCGCCCCTCCTAGCCGTCCCGAGATCGATCTTCACCACTCGCTTTTCCTGGCCAGTCTGCTACTGGCAAGAGCCGGACAGCGTCGGCGATTGAGATTGTGTGCCGCCACAGCTCCGGCGGTAGCGCGTATCGATCGTGCCGCTGGAGCATAAGCAGGTAAGGTCCCACCATGTCTCGCGCATGGCGCGACAGGAGTCTGGTTGCGTCACCCTCCGCGCAGAGCCGGGGTGGAGGAGCCTTGCCACGCCACCCCATCATACGTGGTCCACACCATTGCCGTAGCGAGAGGCATCTGGCCTGCGGTCCGATCACCCCTGAAACTGGAGGCGCAGGCAGTGCTGACCATGCTGCCGCCCCTGGGGTTCGCCAATTCATGCAACGGGAAGTCGGGTCGTTGGCCCTGCCTATACTGCCGGGTCAACGGCTCAAGGGGGAGGAGAAACTGTTGAGTGATCCTGACGCATGGATGAATGACATTACCGAAATCGTCAGCCAGAAGAACCAGGCAAAGCAGGACGCGGCCACGCAAAAACGCGAACGGGAGCGGCATCACCTGGATGAGGTCCAGAAGGTGCGCGAGCTCGTGCAGGGACAGCCGACAGAGGCGTTCGAGCGGTTCGGGAGCCACCTGAATGCTGAGGGAGAATCCGTCAGGATCAAGCATGATTTGGACGATAAAGATGGTCCGTGGGTCGGAATCGATATTTCGGATGCGGATGGCAAGTTTCTGGACATCAAACTTCAAGGGCGGGTTGGCCCCGCCGAACCGCGCTGGTTTTGGGTGTACGCCTATGGCGACCGGAACAACCGTAATGCCCAGGAGGAAGAAGTCGTGAGCGACGGCGCCGGCCCCTCCCGACAATACGTGATCGAGACGCTGGCCGAGCACTACAAGAAGGCGTCGGCCAAGCATCGCTAGCCGCACGCTTCTCGAAATCCCTGATCCGCAGGGGTCGCTTGCAGAATAGCGCGCGCTGGATCAAATCACGTGAAGTCTTTGCATCAATAAATGTAATGATGTAAACTCGATAAGCAACGCAACTTAATCGGAATAAGGAGTAATGGTCGTGACACATCCTCATCGTGAAACGCGTACGGTACCAACCACTAAGGTTCGCGAGTGGTTGCTCTGGTTTGGTGAGCGATCCACGCAGGAGCCGCAGAACACCGAAAATCGCAAACTGAGCAACCGCCTCTACGACTTTTGCCAGCTTGCGGGCGCTCCCGTATCCACCCTCGTCACGCGGGGAACATCTGCTGCGGAAAGCGCAGGAGACCTCCCCGGGTTTGATTGGACACGCGGCGAGATCGCCTTCGCGCCCCGCCCGGGCTTCGGACCGAAAACGATAGACCGCCTGATTACGCGGGTGGTTGCGGTGACCAATATCCGGGAATAGCCCCCAAATCCGGGTCGATCATAGGACGGCTGATACCAGGGGAGTCAGAGCACCACGGGGACATCGATGCTCTCGTTGCCTGGCGCCCTATCGCTAGCGGAACGTGTCTGCGACACCCGTGGACTCGGCGCAGGGAGCTCAATAGATCAATGATCCTCGAGCTCCCCTCCCCATGCATCGAGGACTGACGTACGTGAGGTACGGCACGGACACGACGAGTCGGTTGAAGCTGCCAGGCACGATCATTCCACTGAGATGCATCCTGCCTGGCTCAGTGTCGAATCCTTGCGCTTCGATCTCATCGTCGACAAGGCAATCCGAGACTACCCGGAAGGGTGGAATGATCACGTCGGAGGTCAAAGGTATAACTTCGAGGTGGCCGCCACCTTCGACAAGAACGTCGGGCACGCTGCCGGTCTGAACGGTCAATGGCGTGGATTTGATCAACCCGTCTCGTGAGGTGACTACAACGGTCGATTCGCTGTCACTCCACCACTTCACGAGTCCGCGACGATACTGGTCACTTAAAAGCAGCACTAGCAAATCCCTTGCTGCCCAATTCTAGCGTTGCGGCGCTTCACGCCGTGATCTCCCGGGCCGAATCGTCAGCTGAAAAGCGGAGGATGATTGATGGCTGACCTGGATGTTCAGTTCATCGGCATGGTCTTGACCGAGTTAGACCGGACTGGGAGGAGACTCATGCAATTCGCATTTCGTTCGTTCTTGTTTGCCATTGTCATCGCCGTGATGGGCGGACCATCGGCGCTTGCACAGGAGGCGACCCCGGCGACGCCCGTTGCGAGCCGAGACTGTGCCGATGCGGCGTCACTCGACCTGCCCGCCGTGACCCTGACCACGGCCGATATGACCGCGGCCAACCTGGAAGGGTTCGGCATCAGTAGCGCCGGGCCGTACGGCGTCGAGGATGACGTCGCGTACCTGGCGGAGTCGCTGCGCCGGGACGCTGACGAAATCCGGGCCATCTTGATGGACGCTGGCTTCAGTGGCAGCTACTTCTCGACGCAGAGTCTGCCATCGGATGCCGCCAACCGCGCGAGCCTGCCCGCTCGTGAGGTCCAGATCGGCGTATACCCGTTCGCCACTGCCCAGGGTGCCGCGGAGGGTTACGGACTGCTCAGTGACGAGAGCGGTATGCCTGAGGCTGAGGACGTCGAAGGAACGGTGACGTTTGGCGATGCGGCTGAGCTAACGCGCAACAGTGGCGACAACGACCCTGCTATCGGCCAACCGTTCCGCGAGCTCGAGCTCGAGTTCCTCCGCGGCTGCCTTGTCGTTTCGCTTTCCCTCTTCGCCTACGGCGATGGTGCCGCCGAACCCGAGGTGGACGTCATCGAACGGCTCGGTGAACGGCTCGTTGCCCGCGTCGACGATGTCCTCGCCGGTCGCACTCCCGATCTCGATGCGCTTGCGCTCAACCTGCAGCCCAACGCTGATCTCGTATCCCGTTCGTTCGTCTTCTACGCCATGCTCGATGGCGAGGCGGTGCGCGAGTGGAACGAGACGGACGAGGGTTTCGCCGATCGCGAGGAGACCTGGAGCGAGCTCGGCTTCGCGAGCGTGCTGCGAAGCGATACGCCTATTTCATTCAGCGAGGACACCCCGGACGACGACCTGAGGCACTTCAACACGCTGCTTCAGTTCCCCGACGAGGAAACCGCCTCGGCCTACCTGCGAGGCGTGGCCGAACGGTTCGCTAGCAGCCCGCTCTACCTCGAGGTGACCGAGATTGCGGCTGCTCCGGCGCTCGGTGACGAATCGGTGGCGCTGGCGCTGACCCGGGAGACGGACGATATCCGCTGGGACCTCAATGAATTCTTCGTCCGGGTCGACGATATCGTCACCGTGTCCTGGATCGAGCGCCCGGACGCAAGTCTCGCGGGGCCAGAGGTCGCTATCGAGCCGCTTGCCAAGCTGGCCGAAGCCCAGGTCGACTGTCTCGTGGCCGGTGGCGCATGCGAGCCTGTCCCGGTATCGGCGGGACTACTGGGGCTTGAAGCCACACCATCCGCTTATACCTCGCCACGACATAGGGTGGGTATGTGAGCACCATCGGTGGCCGGCGGCACGGCACCGCCTGGTCGGTTGTCGTCCCGTGTGAGACCCGACGGTCGAAGCTGCTCCCTGCACGAGGTGGTCATCGGGGCGCCTCGCCGCGAATCCTTGACCCATGCCTGTAGTCGGGCGTAGCGGCGCAGACCGGGCTCCGGCGTGCATCCTTGATGGGAATCGGGAGACCGCTGCCGCCCTCTCGTCGGCGGATCGGACGCGCCAAGGAGCCAGTCGTGTCGCATCTTCGGGCCAACGAACTGCTCGGGTATCCCGCGGACGCCCGACTGCTCATCATCAACGCCGACGACTTCGGGGTGTACCACGCGGTCAACGCCGCCATCCTCCGCGCGCTCACGGACGGCGTGGTGCGGTCGACGACCCTGATGGTGCCCTGCCCCTGGGCTATGCACGCCATGCGGCTGCTGCGCGACCACCCGGAGATCGCCTTCGGCGTCCACCTGACCGTCGTCTCCGAATTCCCCGACTACCGGTGGGGGCCGCTCACCCCTCGCGAGCAGGTCACCTCCCTCCTCGACGAGGCCGGCCACTTCTACAGCAACGATCGGCAACCGGAGTTGCTGGCCCGCGCCAGGCTGGACGAGTTGGAGGTCGAGTTCCGCGCCCAGATCGAGGCCGTACTTTGCCGCTGGCCTGCGGCCCACGCATCTCGATTGGCACTGCCTGCGCGACGGCGGCCGGCCCGACGTCTTCGACCTGACGCTCGGACTGGCCCACGAGTACGGTCTGGCGCTGCGCGTCTTCGATCCTCCGCGGGCTGAGCCGCTGCAGCGACAGGGCCTGCCCGCGAACGACCACGAGGTGGTGGACAGCACCCGGCTGCCGACGGCCGGCAAGACGGCCCGACTCGTGCGGATGCTGCGGGAATTGCCGGCTGGGCTGAGCGAGTGGGCGGTCCACCCCGGGCTCGGCACCGCTGAGGCGCGGGCCATCGACGGCTGGTGGCCGAAGCGAGTGGCGGACCTGCGGTTCCTGGTGTCAAAGGAGGCGCGGGAGTCGGTGGCGGCGGAAGGGATCGTCCTGCTGGACTACCGCACTCTGCAGGCGATCTGGGACCGCGACCGTGCGCGTCACCCGGCGTAGGATCCCCCAAGGGCTGGCCCCGAGCTGCCTCGGGAGCCCACGTCACGTCCCGCTCTGCCACGCCCGACTGCATGCAGTGGGCGGCCTGCGGCTGGTGGTTGTAGTCGTGGAAGAAGCCGTCGTGGACCGCCTGCAGGTTGGCTCTGCTTCCGGCCTTCACGGGTGGTAGTTCGCCATCCGGCGCATGATGGTGAAGTGGGTCTCGATGTAATTCTGAGCGTTCCTGCCGCGGGGCGGCGCTACCACGGCATGAAAGACAAGAATTTTCATAGCAGCGCCAGGGGAGTGGGCGGCTGCCCGAGCAGTGTGACGCCCGCCGCTTTGGCCGCACGCTCAAGAATCATCGCTGCACTGTGCGGTTCTGGAAGCCGTCTTCGCCTCTGGGCCAGGCCGCGCTACGCCTTCACGAACACCTGCCGGGGTACGTGCGAAAACACCTCCGGCGCTCCCTCTTCGGTCACCCGGAAGGTTTCGCTTATTTCGAATCCCCAATTGTCCATCCACAGTCCGATGATCATGTGGAAAGTCATGTTCGGCTCGAGGACGGTGGTGTTGCCGGGTTGCAGGCTGGCGGTGCGCTCGTTCCAGCTGGGACCGGGGTAGCCGATGCCGATCGAGTAACCGATGCGGGACGATTTCTCGATCCCGCTCGCCGCGGCGACGCCGCGCCACGCGGCCTCTACGTCATGGCAGGTGACGCCGGGGCGTGCCCGGTCGAGTGCGACGTTGATCCCTTCGATGACGACGGGGACCATTGATTCCAGCTTTGGCGCGGGGTTACCCAGGATGACGGTCCGTGCCAATGCGGCGGTGTAGCGATGCCTGACGCCGCTCAGTTCGACATTCGTCGCTTCACCCGGGCGATACCGCTCGTCGGTCCAGGTCAGGTGGGGCGCCGCGGTGCGTTCCCCGGTTGGCATCCACGGCGCCTCCGGCATGTCGCCGCCAAACTCCGCCGTGCCACCGACCGTGGCCGCATAGATCGCCGCCGCCACGTCGCATTGGCGGACGCCAACGTCGATCTTCTCGACGGCAACGTTCATCGCCTGCTCGGCGATGATGCCCGCCTGGCGCATGTATTCGATCTCTCGCGGCGATTTCACGATCCGCGCCCAGTTCACCAGCAGACTGGCGTCGACGAGCTCGGCATCGGGGAGATGAGCGCGCAGCTCCTGGTAGCAGCGGGCGGTGAAGAAATGGGCGTCCATCTCGACCGCGATGCGCCCCCGGTGCCAGCCTCGCTCCTTCAACTCTGAGGCCACGAACTCCATGGGGTGCCGGTCGGGAACGCCGATGTAGCTCTCGGGGTAGCCACGCATGTTCTCGGGCGCGAGGAAGGTGGTGAAGCGGGCGCAGGCCACGTCCATCTGCCGCCCGATCCAGAGCGGCTCCTCGGCGTCGATGGCTAGCACGACCATCTGGTGGACGTAGTAGGAGGTCGCGTCGTAGCCGGTGAGGTAGTTCATATTGCAGGGATCGCTCACGAGCAGGACGTCGATACCGGCCGCGTCCATGCGGCGCTTCACTGCCGCAACTCGGGTCAGATATTCGGAGCGATCGAAAGGGAGCACCACGTTCTCCTTGTCCCCGATCCCAGCTCCGGTCCATCTCCCATCGCCGGAAGTGCATGTTCATCCCGGCTACCGGTTGCCGCGGGAGGCGCCACCGGCCGGGTCTCAGGTCGTCAGCGTAGCAAACGATGCCGAATCGCATGCGGGTGGCATAGAGCCTGCGGATGGTCGCTGAGCTTGGCGGGACATTGACGGGCATGTGTATCAAGGGAAGGGCATGAAGGTCTGGTGACGCTCCCGCACGCGAGCGACGGTTCATCATTCATTCCGTATCCGCCGATCGGCCGGCATGGGGTGATCGGCGATCGCCGCACCGCGGCCCTGGTCGCCGCCGATGGCACGCTCAACTGGCTCTGTCTCCCCTGTTTCGACGGGGCGCCGATCTTCGGGGCTCTCCTCGACAGCGAGCAAGGGGGTTTCTGGCGTACGGGCCCGGAGCAACCGGCGCTCGGCCAGCAGCGGTACCTCGGAGTCAGCGCTGCCCTTGTCACGAGTTGGAGCACGGATGTGGGGAGTCTGGAGCTCACCGATGTCATGACCTGGCCCTGGGACAACCGGCGTGTGGAGGAGGGTGGGCCGGATGGCCGTGTGGTGCTCCGCCGTCTGCGTTGCGAGCGGGGTGAGGCACGGGCGGTTATCGATATCCAACCGCGGCACGATTTCGGCGCGCCCTCCCACCTCGTCGCCAGTCCAGGGGGGGCAACGACGGTCGTCGATGGAAGGGAGTTGACATTCTGGGTCAGCCAGCCGGCAACGGTTCATCCGGACCGCCTGTCCGCTGTTGTGGACCTGCGATCTGGTGACGAGATCTGGTCCGTTCTCGCCTGGGGAGAGGAGCGGCCGCGTCCCTGGACGATCGAGCGAGCGGCGGCGAATTTTGAGGACACGATCCGCTATTGGAACGACTGGTCGGAGCGGTTGCATCCTCCAGATGACGGTCTTCCCCTGGAACAGGTACGACGCAGCGCGACGACCATCCATCTTCTGAGTTACGCCCCGACCGGGTCGCCGGTGGCCGCGCCAACGACCTCTCTGCCAGAGCGGATCGGTGGCGACCGCAATTGGGATTACCGCTATTCCTGGGTACGCGATGCCGCGCTGTCGGTGGCGATCCTCTCCCGGTTGGGAGAGGCGACTGCCAGCCAGCGCTACATGGATTGCCTGACGAGCTACCGGTCATCGACCGACTCCCCGCTGCAGGTCGTCTACGGTATCGACGGGACTCTCGACCTTCCCGAGCAGAAGCGGTGGGACGTCGCGGGGTATGCCGCATCGCGCCCAGTTCGCATCGGCAACCGTGCCTGCTCCCAGCGGCAGCTCGACTCCCTCGGCTTCTTCAACGATTGCGCCCTGACGTATCTCGACAACGACGGGGAGTGGAGCACCGGGCACTGGGACATGGTGCGCCGCGCGGCCGACTACACGGTAGCGAACTGGGGGCAACCGGATAGCGGTATCTGGGAGAAGGTCGAAGAGCGGCACTACGTCAGCAGCAAGGTGATGAGCTGGGTGGCGATCGATCGTGCGATCAGGATCGCCGAGCGGATCGGGGAGGTCCCGGCGGAGAGCTGGCGATCGGCGTTGCCGATCGATCCATGCCGAGGTGATGGAGCGCGGCTGGAGCGAGCGGCGGCAGGCTTTCGCCAGGCCTATGACGGGGAGAATCTCGATGCCTCCGCGTTGCTCATCCCGATCATGGGTTTTCTCCCGGTTGACCATCCGTGCGTAGCGGCAACCGTCGATCGCATCATCGCCGAGCTGACCATCGAGGGATTCGTCCATCGCTACCTCCCGGACGCGGACGAGCTTCCGCTGGGTCAGTTTGAAGGGGCGTTCCTACCCTGTACCTTCTGGTTGGCAACGGTCCTCGCCATGGCGGGCCGCACAGACGAGGCGCGGGCGATCCTGGCGGGAGCGGAAGCGATTGCCGGTGAGCTGGGGCTCTTCGCCGAGGAGGTCGACGTCGCGACCCGCTCGTATCTTGGCAACACTCCGCTGCTCTTTGCCCATGCCGAATATGTCCGTGCTGTGATGGCGATCGCGGACGCAGGTGGGGAGCGAGCCAGGGAGACGCGGGCAGAGGTCGCCGCGGATTAGCGGCGCCACCGGATGGATCGGCGTCCAGACCATACCCATAAGCGGAGGCGACGCGTATGAACAAGCTGGACAACGCCAAAGTCGTCGTCATTACCGGGGCGTCGGCGGGTGTCGGTCGCGCCACGGCACGCGCATTTGCGGCAAAGGGGGCGCACATCGGGCTGATCGCGCGGGGTAAAGCTGGACTCGACGCGGCGCAACGCGATGTCGAACGGGCCGGTGGACGGGCCCTGACGATTCAGGCCGACGTTGCCGATGCGGACGCTGTTGAGGTCGCCGCGGAGCAAATCGAGGCCGAGCTGGGGCCGATCGACGTCTGGGTCAACAACGCGATGGTGTCTGTCTTCTCCCCGGTCAAGGAGATGACCGCGGAGGAGTTCCGGCGGGTTACCGAGGTCACCTATCTGGGGCAGGTTCACGGGACGCTGGCGGCGCTGCGCCGGATGTTACCGCGAGACCGCGGGGTGATCGTCCAGGTGGGATCGGCGCTTGCGTACCGGGGTATCCCGTTACAGGCCGCTTACTGTGGCGCCAAACATGCCACCCAGGGGTTCAATGAGTCGTTGCGCTGCGAGTTGCTCCACGACCGGAGCAACGTCCGGGTCACCATGGTCCAGCTGCCGGCGCTGAACACGCCTCAGTTCGATTGGGTGAAGACCCGCCTGCCGAACCACCCGCAACCGGTGCCCCCGATCTTCCAGCCGGAGGTCGCGGCGGCGGCGATCGTCTGGGCCTCCGAACACGACCGGCGCGAAGTGTCCGTGGGACTGTCGACGCTGCTGGCCATCCTCGGCGACAAGATCGCTCCAGGTTTTCTCGACCGCTACCTGGCGCGTACCGGGTTTGCGGGGCAGCAGACAGATCGTCCGATCGATCCAGAGCGCCGAGACAATCTGCGGCACCCGGTGGACGACGAAGCGGACTTTGGCGCCCATGGCGATTTCGACGCCGTGGCGCGGCCCGAGAGCTGGCAGTGGTGGGCATCGGCGCACCGGGACCACCTGCTGCTGGCGACGAGCGGGGTGCTTGCCGCGCTGGGAGCAAGACAATCTGGCTGGTGGCAGAGGCGATAACGGCGCGGCCGGGTCCACGGGTAGTCCGTCGTCCTTGAGGCTCGAGGAGAGGCTGACGACACAGATCGCCTGGACTGTACTTCGGGAAACGAGATTCCCCGTCTGGAAGCTCGTGACCCGTGCGAGGTACCTGAGGTGTAATGTGGGCGCGCGGAACGCCGGCAATGGGAGAGCGAACCGGATGACAGACACGAAAGTGCGCGAAGAGCGGATGACGTATGTGAGCCTTGTCGGACTGTTCGTGACGCTCCTGGGCGCATTCGCGCTCCGGGAGCGGGATCAGAAGCGCGTCTTCACGCTCGATCCCCGTGACCTGACGCTCTTCGGTCTGGCGACCTTCCGTGCCGGACGCATGGTGGCCTACGATCGCGTCTCTGAGCCATTTCGGGACCCGGTAACCGAGACCGTGCCGGACGAGTACGAGGCCGGGGAAAACGTCGTCGCCGAAGGGGCAGGCATGCAGAAGGCGATCGGCGAGCTGGTGTCCTGTCCGACCTGCGTCGGCACCTGGGTCGCGGCCGGGCTGGTATATGGCTTCCGGCTGGCGCCCGGACCGACCCGGCTCTTTGCCGCGATTCTGGCTGTCTCCGGGCTCGCCGAGATCTTCAGCGCGATCTCGGAAGCATTGTCGTGGTCCGGTAAGGTGGCGCGGAAATACTCCGCGACGTGATCACCCCGGCTGACGGACTCGTCTCCTGAGCCATGACTGACCGGCGACGACGAAGGCGATGAGCATGGCCGCGGTCGCGAGGCCGCTGATCCAGAGTCCCAGGCGGAGGGAGAGCGGGTCGTAGCGCAACTCGACGGTGTGCTCGCCAGCTGGGAGCGGTATGCCACGAAGGGCGTGATCGGTCGGGAGGATCGTCACCTCCGCGCCGTCGACATACGCCCGCCAACCCGATTCGTAGACCTCACTGACGACGAGCAGACCGGGCGCGGCGGCTTGCGTCGCGATCGTCATCATGTCCGGTTCGTAGGCGGTCACCCGCGCCGACTCGATCGCGGCATCGTCCGGCGCCGCGGTTTCGGGTGGCGTCCCCTCGACGAGTGCGGTTTGGTACGGGTCGACCGATCCATTGGAGAGGAGGGGCAGGGCCTCGCCACGGATCACGGGTCGTACATCGTGGACGATCCAGGCGTGGGGCAGGTCCGGGTCGCGCTCGTAAAGGATGACCTCCGGCGTGCGGAATACCTGACGCGCTGCGGCGTCGAGGGCGAGAACGTCGTCGCGATCGGGCGGTAAATCGGCGTCGAGCACGATATAGCGGGCATTGAGCAGGTCGAGTAGGGGAGAGCGCAGCCCGGAGGGGAGCAGGAACGCGGTGTGATAGTCCTGCGGCGCGCCGTTGAGGGCGGTGATGAACTCGTCATAACGCTTGAGATGGAGCGGGTTGTATCCCTGGATGTCGTACAGGCCGAGGTAGATAGGGCGCCCGTTGACCAGCAGCGATTGAATGCCGGGCTCGAAGCGGCGGCCCATGTAGCTCTCCTGCCTGGGCTCGTCACCCGGGTAGCCGAAGCCGCCATAGCCGGCGTAGCGGAACGGACCGACTCGCTCGAGCTGATCCTGGAGGAATCTGCCGGCACCGCTGGGATCGGTGAGGCGAACGTCCGCCACGAGCGCGGCTTCCTCCGCAGGGACGGGACGCCAGAGCCGCTCCCATCTCGGATGCGGCGGCCAGCCCAACCACGACCCGGTCAACTCCAGGCCGGTTGGCAGCAGGAAGGCGACCACGAGGATCAGCAATGGGATTGTGCTGAGTGATGTGGGGGGCGAAGTACGTGCCCGTGCCCATGCATCTGGTGAGGGATCACGTGGTTCTTCGGGAAAACGCGATGGTATGACGAGATCCCTCGTGCCGAGTTCGTCGGGATGAACCTTGGGATGACACCCCGCGGGATGACGCCGCGTTTCCGTGCCGCCCGGGGCCTGCCGGCCACCGGGGCAGGGGAGTCACGGTCAGGGAGTACGACGGCGATTGCGACCAACAGCGTCGTCAGCGTTGCGGCGACGAGCGGCTGCCAGCCGAGCGATCTCCCGGTCTGCGAGAGGAAGACCGCTACGATCACCATGAAGAGAAGCGGGGCAAAGACGATCGGCAACAGGTTTCGCCGCCCTCGCCATCGGGGGAGCGACTCGATTGCCGCGCCGCTGAGCATGGCGGGGCCAATGGCCGCGAGGGCCATGGTCCGCCATGCGTCGTGGTCGTGGAACTCCCGATAGCGCGGAATCAGATAGAAGAGCTGGTGGAGCGGCGTCGTGTCGAGGGTCAGAATCATGGCGACGAGGGTCAGCAGGGCGAAGAAGGGGACGGCAAACCGTTGTCGCGCCATGGCCGGCGCCAACAGGGCGAGGACGATCGCTACTCCCCCAAATGATGCCGCCCGGAAGTGATAGTCACTGCCGACGCCGATGGTCTGGGCGAGCAGGTAGTCGAGCGACCACGGCGGGTTCAACACGCCCGCGTCGCCGAGCGCGGCGTAGTCGCCGCCGGCCAGGTTGGTCTCCGCGTTAACGGTGTAGCGCGGCAGCATGCCGGCCGCCGCGAGCGCCAACCCGGACCCGAGCACCCCAATTCCGGTCGTGACGGCTTCTGTCAGGCGCTCCCGGAGTTGGAGGTTCGTCAGCGGTGGGGAGAGGAGCGCGCGGTATCCGATGTAGGCCGCGGGCAGCAGAACGGCGTAGAGCCACCCTTCGCCGATCCAGCCGGCGAGCATCTGGCTGATCGCGAAGCCGCCCAGGAACCAGGCGGCGATCCGGTCACGCCAGCGGAAGCTCCGCAGGGCCAGCTCGACGCCGAGCAGGGCGAGGGGAATCCAGGTTCCAAACTGGCCAAAGATGAGACAGCAGTAGGTGTTCCAATAGAGAAATGGCCCCGTGAGATAGACGACGGACGCAACCAGGCTGGCCATTGCGCCCATACCCAGGAGGCGGGCGAAGCAGGTAGGTCGACAGCGCGGCGAGGGCGAGTTGAAAGGCGACCATGCCCTTGAAGGCGGCGAGGGGGCCGAGGAGCGCGAAGAAGAGCATCGCCGGCAGGTACATCCAGCCGGATTCGGGGTCGCCGGCAAAGGGGGCGCCGCTGAAGAGGTGCGGATTCCAGCCCGGGACGGCGAAGTCTCGCAGGCGCTCGCCGAGGAACGTGTACCAGGGCAGGAAGAAGGTGAAGACGTCGAAGCGGGTCAGCCAGGAATCGAAGGCGAGGCGGTTCCATGCCACGAGGACGGTGAGACCGGCGAGGACGGCCAGCGCCAGAACATCACTTCGCCGGGTTGGCGACGCCTCCGGGGAATGTGGCTGGGAAGCGCGGGCACGGGTAGGAGCGGCGATGCTCACGCCTTGATGGCCAGCACCACATTATGAGCACAGAAGCGCCGTAGACCGGGGGTGGCTTCGACCATGCGCTCGACCGCCGCGGCGGGGCCGAGTAGCCGGCGCGGCACGAAGTCAGGCATGAGTCCCAGACGCTCCGCCCGGAGCACTTCCGCTCCGGCGTCGCCGAGGCCCGCGACCAGCTCGGGCAAGGGCACCAACCGCTCGGCCCCGTTATCCTGCGGAACCCGCCGCATGAGCAACGACCAGTAATGGTTCAGCGGATTGTGGTCCCAGACCAGGATGCGCCCCCCTGACCGGGTGACGCGGACCATCTCGGCCAGCGTGCGCCGCACCAGAGGCGGCTCCGCGATGTGGTGCATCACGGCCACGCTGTAGGTCAGATCGAAAGCGTTATCGGGGAAGGGGATGTCGTCGCCATGGGCAACCACGGTCTGGATGTCTGGCCGTCGTTGCTGGAGTTGTCCCAGCATCTGAGGAAACGGATCGAGCGCGACGACGCCAAGCCCGGAGTCGTGCAACCGCTCCGCCAGGAGCCCGGTCCCCGCTCCGACGTCGAGCGCGGTCTGTCCTTCGCTGGCGGCGTGGCGCAGGACGTAGCTGGCACGCCGATGCAGGTAATGCTCGATGATATGAGCCGGGAAGACCGAGTCATAGATCCCGGCGATAGCGTCGAAGTTCGTCTGCTCCAAAGCGGGGGGGGAGATGGTCGTCACGGGGCGACCTCGCGACGTGCCGCGGCGTCAACCGGCACTTGGCCCCCCGGATCCCAGTTGCCCTCCAGGGCACGAGGACGGCGGGTCTTGCCGAGGGTCTTGAGGCGGTAGAGGAGGATGAAGCCGATCATCTGCAACCCGAGCAGGAGCGCCTGGCGTCGATCCCCGGTCACCGAGGAGGCCCCGACCCGCGGCAAGTAGTTGACCGGCACCTCGACGAAGCGGGCACCAGAGGTGATCACCGCCAGCATCAGCTCGGGACCGAAGTGCGAGCCGCCGACCCGCAACCGGGGCAGCAGCCGCTCGGCCAGGGGACGCGACAGCAGCTTGTAGGTGCAGCCGACGTCACTGAGATGGCTGGTGTTGAACAGCGCCTCCACCAGCTTGGCTACCGCCCAGTTGCCCCACTTCAAGAACAGCCCCATGTTGGCCCCGCTCCAGATCAGGTTGCGGGTGGTGCGGGTGCCGAAGACGGCATCACAGTCGTCGCTGTAGGCCAGCAGCTTGCCGATGTCGCTGGGCAGAAAGGTGCCGTCCGGCTCGGCCAGCACCAGCAGCTCCCCGGTGGCCTCGGCCAGACCGCGGCGTGAGGCCCACCCATACCCCTGACGCGGCTCGAAGACCTGCCGTGCCGCGGTCTGGGCCACCTCCTCCCGCGTGCCGGCTTCGGCGTTGTTGTTGACGACCAGCACTTCGTCGACCAGCCCGGTGGCGTAAAAGCCCTCGATGGTCGCCCGGATCGAGGCCCGCTCGGCATACGTCATCAGAATCACCGAGACGCGCTTCCCCTTCCACATCCCCTCTCTCCCTGTCCACGGAACGGAAAGACAGAACCGCGCACCGCGTATTGTGCCGCAGGAGCCTAACAGGTTCTCCTTTGGGACGGGAGAGAATCCGCTCGATTGGTGACGAACAGCCGGTTCTCAGGACCAGTCGAGAGTCTTCACGAGAGCGGAGGAACGGCGACGGTTAGACCCCCTCAGCCAGTCGCGCGAAGCTCCGAGATCGTCCCCATGCCGGTGGGAAGCGAGATGACGACCCGGGTCCCGCCGTGTGGAGGAAATTCCACCCGGATCTGCCCCCCGTGTAACTCGACGATTTGCTGGCTGACGAAGAGCCCAAGCCCAAGTCCTTGGGCGGCATCGTCGCTCCGAGCCTGGAAAAAGCGCTCGAAAACCCGGGTGCGGGCCTCGAGCGGGATGCCGATCCCGCGGTCGGTGACGGCGAGCTCCGCCGTGCCGGGTGCCGGTTGGGAGAGGTGCACGACGATCGGCCCATCATGAGGGCTGAACTTGACAGCGTTGTCCAACAGGTTGGTCAGCACCTGTTTCAAGCGCAATGGATCGACATCGGCCTCCAGCCTCGCCGGTCGTTCCAGCGTGATCAAGTGTCGGTCGGTCTTCACACGTGCGCTGCCAACAGCCTGTTCGACCAGCATCGCCAGGTCTGTCGGCCGTCGCTCCAACGCCAGTTGACCGGAGTCCAGGCGCGAGACGTCCAGAAGCCGGTCGAGCAGATGGGACAGCCGGGTGGCCTGCTCGGAGATCGCCTGCAGCGATCGCTCGGTGCGGGCCGCATCGAGATTCTCGTCATCGCCCAGCCGCCGGAGCGCGACCTGGGCATGCAGCGAGAGGCTGGCCAGCGGGTTACGCAGCTCGTGGGCCGCGATCGACAGGAACTCGTCGCGAATGTGAAGGGCGGCTTCAAATTCCCGGCGCGCGTCCTGCTCGGCAGCTAGCGCTGCCTCGAGGCGCTCCTCTACCCGTTGCCGTTCCTCAATTTCCGCCTGGAGCGATTGCGCTTTCTGCTGCAATTCCGCAATGGCCCGGAGGCGGCCGTCCGCGGTCGGGAGCGAAAGATAGCTCTCGGCGGGAATGACATGCGCGTGTGCTTCACACACATCCCGGAAGAGTTCGCCGCGGGCCTCCCCGCCGAAGCCTTCCATCGGGTACGCGCACAAGAGCGAGAAGTCGTGGGTCTGACCCAGATCGTTCCAGAGCTCTTCGAGATGATGGGCGGCGGCGAGATTGCCCCGCTCGAGCAGGAGCGCGACCATCTCGCCGAAGATTTTCACCTCGCGCCCGTGCCCGGCCGCCTCTGTGATGATCCCGCCCACGATTTGCGCGAAGCGTGCGGCATCCACCTTGCCGTCCACGAGGAAACGCGAGAGCGTCTCGGCGGCATCGAGCGCCAGGTACTGCTCCTCGCTACCTGCCGCGTCGAATAGACCGCGCGCCCGCAAGCGCTCCGCTATCTCCGCACGGTGCTCCGCCGTCGCAATCACGACCGCGACATCACCAGCCAGGAGCGCGTCAGCGCAGAATGTCGCTACCGCCTCGAGGAGAGCCGCGTCTGCCTCATAGAAGCGGACGACGTGTTCAGAAGTCGGCGAGGCGATGCCGCGTGCCCATTTCAGACCGGATTTCCTCGTTGTGCTCTCGACGTCTGACCTATGCACCGATTCGCGATCAATCATCAGGTTGGAGTGTGGTACTCGGCGAGCTAGTCACCCGCGGCACGCCCTGGCACCGCGTGGACGGGCGTCAAGTGGCGCGGGTCTTCGGCGAGAGAGGTGTTGTTGCCGCTCAACTCCTCCAGACGGCGTTCCAGCCGGGCCAACGTCTGCTTCATCTCATCATCGCCGTCTTTCGACTCCGGGCTGCCCTTGAAGATGAGGAACGACGTCAGGGCCACCATCGCGAAGAGCTGGAGCATCTCCGACTGCCAGTTCTCCAACGTCGTCCGCGCCCAGTTCCAAACATAGCCGCTGCCGCCGAAGACCTCGGCGATTTGCCCGTGCTCACTCTGCTCGGCGACAAACTCCTGCCAACCAACGATGGTTTGTCCGATCCAAAAAATAATGAACAATCCCAGCAATACCCATCCCAGAGCATAGTCCCGGGAGAGCTTCATCCCCTTCGCCTCCGTCCTGTTGCGCCAACCCGCTCCGGTATCCGATACCACAGCGGCGGGGACGGTCGTGGCCGATGCCTCTTAGCAAGAAGCAGACCATGGGCCAGCACCGCCCACCGGCGCCTCCCCCGTTAGTCCTGATATCACTCTGATATGACGTTCTCGCGAGCGAAGACGCGGGGGAATTGGAAGGGAGTCCATGTCGCGTGTCGAGTGAATCTCTCCCGAGGAGAGACAATGGATGCGCTGGCGTTCTCTTGAGGTGAGCCGGCAGGGAATGCCAGAGCGACGGTAACGAGCGAGACGGATGCTTCGTGCTTGCCCGCGGTGAAGCTGAAAACCACGTCGATGAGGCTGGATCCCGGTTCAAGGACTCGAGGCGCCCTGACAGGAAGGTAGAGGGGCGATGACGCGTGTTGCCTCCTTGCTGACGGTTCAGGTCGGCGCCCCGAAACGCTATCCCCTCCATCACGCGCGGGGTGGTGATGAACGCTCGTGGGAAACGTCGTTCTTCCGGGAGCCGAGCCCCGAGCGGCGATGGCTCCATACCACGCACCTCGACGGCAACACTCAGGCGGACACGAAGAATCACGGCAGTCCTAGCCAGGCAGTGCTCCTGTACGCCGCGGCGCACTATCCCCTCTGGGGAACCGAGTTGGGCCGCCCGGAAATCGGTCCCGGCGGTCTCGGCGAGGAGCTTCGTTGGAGACACCTATGCTGTCGGCGGAGCGCGGATTCAGGTGAGCGGGGAACTCTACCCGTGCGTGAAGATCGGACGCCGTCGGGGTGTCCCGGCGCTTGCCAGATTAGTGGCGAAGACCGGACGTACCGGCTGGTACTGTCGCGTCCTCCAGGAGGGATGGGTCAAGCCGGGGCTACCGGTCGAGCTCGTCGACCGCCCCTATCCGGAGGTCACCGCCGCCTTGGTGAACGACTTCGGCCATGGCCGCAACCGGGATATCGAGGCGGCACGAGCACGTGCGAGGTGCCCGCTGCTCCCTGAGTGGTGGCAGTGCCTCGTCGTCTTGCGGGCAGCGGGAAGAGGATGAGGGCTCGGGTGTTCAGATCAGGCTGATGCTGTTGCCCGGCGCCTGGCGTACTGCCGCCGCATCTTGACCTGACTCCCACAGCCCTCCATGCTGCACCAGCGCCGGCTGCCGTTCTTGCTGCCGTCGTAGAAGAGCCAGCCGCACCCATACGGGTTCTCGCAGACCTTGACGCGCCGGAGATCCCCGGTCGTGAGCAGCTCGATCGCCGAGAGCGCGACCGGCCAGAGCGGTTGCGCGAGGTGCGGAATCTCCCGACGCCAGTCCCAGGCCAAATGGTGATCGACCGGAACCAGGGTGGCGGCGGTTACCGCCTGCGCCCAGGTGCGCTGCACGTGCTCGAGATCGGCGGTTTCGGGGCGGCGCCCCATGGCGATGGCGAGGAAGAGACGGTGCAGAACCTCACGCAACCCGAGCGCCTCTTCAAGAACCTCAAGTGCCCGGGGCTCGTTCGCGGTAGCGAGTGCGATCAGTCGCTCCGCGGTAGCGTCGTCGATGAGGCCGGCGTGCCGGCTCCAGCGGGCGAGATCGGGATAGGACGTCAGGAAGTCCTCGGGGGCGTGGCCGGCGCGATTCTCGATCGAATTGACGAAATCGAGGCAGGGCCAGCCCCCGAGCAAGCGTAGCTCCTGGAGATCAATCGTTTGAAGCGCTATCTCGTGCTCTCCGTTCAAGGACTCTGAGCCTTAGCCCGACTGCGGCTTCTACGATAATCTTACCACTAAAAAGTACTTTACTGGTGGCACGACGCGTGCGAACCTATCTACCAGCAATACGCGTATTGCTGGTAGATAGCGAAGGAGCAGAGGATGGCCACCTCGAGCATGGAGCGTCGCCGGGTGCTTGGCAGGCAGATTTCGGCACCGTCACTCGGGGGGTTGTGGCGAAACCCGGATTTCAAACGACTGTGGGCCGCACACTCGGCCTCGTTGGTCGGTTCGGAAATCACCGTGCTCGCACTTCCCCTCATGGCGGTACTCATGCTGGATGCGACTCCCGTTCAGATGGGAGTGCTCGCGGCCGCTGGCACCGCGCCATTCTTGCTTTGTAGCCTCCTGGCGGGAGTCTGGGTCGATCGCCGCCGGCGCCGTCCGGTGCTCATCGGGGCCGATCTGGCTCGGGCCGGACTCTTGCTGTCGATCCCGTTTGCGGCGTGGAAGGGTGTCCTGGGCATGGAGCAGCTCTACGTCGTGACGTTCGTCGTTGGAGTCTTCAGCGTCTTCTTCGAAGTCGCGGACTACGCCTACGTGCCCTCTCTCGTGGGACGTGAATCAGTAGTCGAAGCCAATAGCAAGCTCCAGATCAGCTATTCCGCGGCGGAGGCAGGTGGGCCAGGTGTCGCGGGGTTACTCGTGCAGTTCATCTCGGCGCCGGGGGCCATCGTGATCGATGCCGTCTCGTTCCTGGTCTCCGCTATTCTTCTCCGGCGAATCGAGACGCCCGAACCGCCGGTTGGTCCCCAGACCTCACGCGGCGTTCGCCACGATGTCGGGTCTGGACTGCGGGCGCTGCTTGGCCACCGGTTGTTGCGGCCGATCGTGCTGGCCTCCATCGCCGACAGCATCTTTCTCAAAGCCATCGCGGCCATCTTCGTCCTGTACGCGACGCGTGAGCTCGAGATCAGCCCGCTGATGCTGGGGGTCATCCTGGCGATCGGGGGGATCGGCGCCATTCCGGGCGCACTCCTTTCCGCGCCCGCGGCACGTCGCTTTGGTGTTGGCCCGACCATCATCGGTGGCTGGCTGATCGGCGCGGCAACCTGGCTCCTGGTCCCACTGGCGACCGGGCCTGCTGCCATGCCGGTGCTGGCGACGAGCATGCTGCTGGGTGGAATTGCGGGAACGATCGTCAACGTGCAGCAGTGGAGCCTGCGGCAGCTTGTGACGCCGGACGCGCTGCAGGGCCGCGTCACCGCTAGCCATCGTTTCCTCGTCTACGGCGCGTATCCGCTTGGGGCGTTGCTCGGCGGCTGGCTTGGCGCCGCCCTCGGTCTGCGGCAGGCGATTGCACTATGCGCGCTCGGGGCGTTGACCGCCCCAATGTGGGTCGCCCGCTCGCCGCTGCGCTATCTTCGCGAGCAGCCCGTGGCCTCGAGCTGACAAACGCCTGAGCAACGAAGGCAGGCGTGGTGTCGCGCCGGGAATTGCTGGCGCGCTTCCTGCACTCCTCGTATCGTTCAGGACACGGTCGGTCCCGATGCCGGGATGCTGATGACGGAGGGGACCATGCGCATCCCGGGGTTTGCGGATCTATCTCCGTGGGACGTGGTCAAGCGGGCTGTCAAGGGCTTCCTCGACGATGACATGGTGACCTACGCGGCGGCGTTGTCCTACCACCTCACGCTCGCGCTTTTCCCCTTCTTGATTTTCCTGCTCACTCTCCTCGGCGCTCTGGGGTTATCGGAATTCTTCGACAGGCTGCTCCGCCAGGCTCAGGCGGCGCTCCCGCCGGATGCATATGAACTCCTGGCGAGAGTCATCGGCGAGATTCGTGGGCAGCCCCGGGAAGGCTTGCTGTCTGTCAGCATCATCTTCGCTCTCTGGGCGGCATCGGCGGGGATGCGCTCCGTGATGAATGCGCTCAATGTCGCGTACGACGTCGAGGAGACCCGCCCGGCCTGGAAGCGCTACCCCCTTTCGATCCTCTATACGATCGGCCTCGTGGCCGTGGTGATCGCGGCGGCGGTGTTCCGGCTGATCGGTCCCTGGGCGGCGCAGAGGTTCGCCAATCAGCTCGGACTGACGACCGCCGTGACGACGCTGTGGACCTGGCTGCGCTGGCCAGTGGTGGTCCTACTCCTGCTACTGACAGTTGCCCTCATCTACTACCTGGGTCCAAACATCGTTCAGCCGTTCCGCTACGTGACGCCGGGGTCGATAGGCGCGGTCGTCGTCTGGATCCTGGCCTCGCTCGGGTTTTCGATCTACGTCGAGAACTTCGGCAATTACGGCGCCACCTATGGCAGCCTGGGTGGGATGATCGTGCTCCTCCTCTATTTCTTCGTTTCGGCGACGGTGTTGCTGCTGGGCGCGGAGATCAACGCCGTGATCCATCCAGCCCATGGGCCCCGCTCGGAAAACGTCACCCCGGGGCAATGAGGCGGTGGCGCTGAATTCGCCGTGATCAGGTGGCCGCCTCTCTTATCGGCATGCAAAGCAAAACGCCGACAAGTCTTGCGCTTGCGCGCCAGCCCCGTCGGCGTTTGCTCGCCGCCCGCTTCCGGAATTGCTTCCGTCCCCGTTTGGCTTACAGTGAACGTACACCCTCCGTGCCGCGTTGTCAATACCCCAAAGAGGCGGGAGGGGGACAGCCTGCCTTCCTCCCCTCCTCCACCAATCTCTGAACAGTCACAATCGGCCTGTTGAAAAAGCCAGAGCAGATACACGGAATCCGGGTGATTCCTGGGCCGGGTGGTGGGTGTGAATCCCGCCGCTGAGTGACTGCTATGGAAGGTTGCGAAGTTTCCGATGGACCCAGCGTCATTTCGGCCAGAGCAACGCAGGCAATGTCCATGGAACGCCGGGGCGTTACGTACCCTGCGGCCCGACCAAGACAGTTGGGGAGGTTCCTCGCTGGCCGAGGGAACCGGAATACCCAACCGCCGAATTCGGCGATGAGATAGATGAGCATCGGAACGGTCAGGAAGAGGGCGAGGAAGAGGTGCAGAGTCAGTTCGTCCCAGCCCGAGCCGAAGCGCGCGTAGACGTAGGCGGGGTAATACGCCAGCCCCAGGGTTGTAGCTGGGAAGAGGTAGGCAAGACCCCGCCGGTCTTGCCACAACGCCAGGATTGCAATAACCGGGATCAGGTACCAGGGGTAGAGGTTGGTCAGGAGAAGCGAGAAGAGCATCAGCGTATCGACGATGCCCGCCTCCATTGCTCGCCCACGGGCGACAGCCACGGCGATCGCCAGAGCGAGAGCGACAAAGACGGTAGCGCAGATCCGGGTAATGAGAGTCTCTCTGGTTTCGATGGAGGGCAGCCGCGGGAAGGGCTTGGCTTCCCAGGCGGGCATGGCCGAAGACGTGCCGAACAGCGAGGACGGAAAGTCACTCCCGATCGAAAAGAGCGGGGCGGCCTGAGCCGCGATTGACGGCGTCCTGACCGCCTGGTGAGCGAGCGACAGGACGGAGACATGGTTCATCTCCTGGGACTTCGCGGTGCCCTGGCGGAGTCCGTCGATCATGGCGCCGTCTGCCCAGAATGGCGCTACCGAGATGACGACGACGAGCAGCGCCAGCGACCCGGAGAGCGCCAGGCGTCGCCATCCCCAACGGTCTCGCACGGTGACGGCGAAGAGCAGCGGGGCGAGCGCAATCGTGAATACCTTGACCAGTGCCGAGAGGGCAAGTAACGGTCCGGCGATCGCCAACGTGAACTTGCGGCGGAACGCCACGACGGAAGCAACGAGGAACAGCGTCATGAGCACGTCGTTATGGGCGTTCCCAACGCCTTCGAACAGAACGAGCGGATTGGCCAGAAAGAGATAGACACCAAGCCACCCGGTGCGGTCGTCCCCATGGGCGCGGTAGATCAAGACGCCGGTGAGAGCGAGCAGTGCCAGATTGAAGATTTTCAGTGCGCTCAGGAGACCAATGATGCTGCCGAACCCGGCCACCGCAACCGGGAGACCGTAGGCAATCAGCCAAATGGGCCCGTAGAAGAGGGGAATATTGACGAGGAAGGCGGGCAGGGCAAAGGGATCGTCGCGGTACCCGGCAAACGTCACCAGGTAGGGATTCTCTCCGTAGCCATAGGCCAGTTTCAGCTCGATCATGTAATTGAAAACGTCGAGGGCCCCGACGGGATAGACAAAGAGATTGGCGATCGCCGGCAGGCTGATCAGCATGACGATGGCGCTTTTCGCACCCTGGGACAACCGCTCCTGGCGAGAGATGAGAAGGTAGCCGCCGGCATACACAGCTCCCAGCAGGATGAAGAGGAGAAGCGTGCCGCGCAGGATCGGCGAGGCGAAGCCGCCAGGGATCTTTTCGAAGGCAAAGTGGGTATTGTTCTCGTTGGCGGGGAGCGAATACCACGACGTGAACAGACTCCAGCTGGCTGCCGCGATCAGCACCAGGAGCCAGAGCCCGATACCGGCGCGAGTCACCGTGAGTCGACGCGGGGACCAGCCTGTCTCAGAGTATCGCCTTCTTAGAACCTGCGCCATCATGATCCACCGCGCTCTGGTGCTGTTACCGTGTGCCCGTATTGCACCGAGACCGGTGGGGCGTCCGAGTCAGATCTCTCCTTCGCGGCCAACCGAAGACTCCAGGGCTGTCCAAGTCCTCCGGGCCGACGGTGGAAAGATGCAGGAACCGCGCCAAGCGCTGGCTGGGTAGCTCGAACACGTTCATCCGCCGGCTGGGTAGCTCGAACACGTTCACCCGCTGGCTGGGTAGCTCGAACACGTTCACCCGCCGGACCCGTCGCTGTGAACCTGGGCGAGCATCAGGGCTGACCTGGCCGCGAGGCGAACCGTATTCACGCTGGTACTCATTGTGCAAGCGGGCCGGCATGGGCCGAGTGCCGGAACACAAAAGTGCTGAGATGTCAGCTCATCAGATGCCAGGTCGAGGGTGGTCGCCGTGCCTGGCGGTCTCACTTTTCGGCGGCGTCGAACTGCTCCTTGCCTCGATGCGCGGCGATCACGTGAACCTGAACGAGAGCCGCGGTGTAGTGGACATCGCTTCCTTCCCCCGGTCGTAGTGCGCTCACGCCCCGTCTACGCACTGCTCGCAGGATTTGCCCTGCTCACGCTGGTGAGCGGTTGCGGAGATGGGACATCACCCGAAACCCGGGCGACGGAGACGCTGACTGCTCTTCATGGCACCGAGACGCCGACTTCGCTGGAAGTGGCCCGGACATCGATTGCCCGGGGAACCTTCACCGGCATCGATCGCGAGAGCCGCGTCACCCTGACGGCGGAGGCGTTCTTGCCCATCGCGACGCCGGCACCAGGCAATGTCGCAACCCACATGGCCGGGAACGAGAACCGATGATGCGGCTTTCCAAGGGCTCTGGTCCCCCGCCCCCTTGCTACCCGCGCCATTCATATATGAGGTCATGACGGGGCCACGTTGACTCTTGATGGGCGCTACGGATCGACAACGCGGAGTCCGCTGGGTCCCGCGCTGGCTGCACCGTCAATGACGACGGCAGCCCCACTGATGTAGTCGGCCAGGGGGGAAGCCAGAAGCAGGACACCCTGAG
The DNA here is from genome assembly GCA_963751075.1 of uncultured Chloroflexia bacterium. Classification (GTDB taxonomy): domain Bacteria; phylum Chloroflexota; class Chloroflexia; order Thermomicrobiales; family UBA6265; genus JACCXM01. Next base: position 70,732 of record CAVVTE010000025.1, read on the forward strand.
CCACATCTTCCGGCGTGCCCGCTCGGCCCAGTGGGGCGGCGGCACTCGCCCCTTCCCGGTAGGCGAGGGAGAGATGTTGGCCACCCTCGTCGACGTCGATGTAGCCGGGCAGAACGGCATTGACGCGAATGGCATGTGGTCCCAACTCGAGCGCCATCGCTCTGGTCAGCATGATCACAGCCGCCTTCGAGGTGCAGTAGTGCGACCAGCCCCAGATCGCCCGCTGGGCGGCGGTCGAGCTGATGACGATGATCCGCCCCGCGGTACCAGCTCGCACCATCAACCGTGCCGCGGCCTGGCAGAGGAGAAAGACCCCTTTGAGATTGGTGTCAATGACGCGGTCCCATTCGGCCTCTGAGAGGTCGAGGAAGGGTGTGTTGGGGTAGAGACCGGCGTTGGCGACGACGATGCCTGGTGCTCCCAGCTCGTCCTCAGCGTCGCTGATGATCGTCGAGACAGCCTCGGCATCGCGGACATCCGCAGCGTATCCGCGACAGGCGATCGATTCCGTCCGGAGCAGTTCGCACGCCGCGGCGACCCGATCCTCCGTCAGATCGTTCAGGGCGATAGTGGCGCCGTAGGCGCCAAAGGCGCGGGCGATGGCGAAGCCGAGACCGGTGGCGCCACCGCTGACCAGCGCGATCTGCCCGCTGTAGTCGAGGTCAACCGACACGTTGACTCCTAGATGGGCTGATACCCGCCGTCGACGTTGATGGTTTGCCCGGTAATGTAGGCCGCATCGTCGGAGGCGAGGAAGCTGACGATCGCGCCGATGTCGTCGCCGGTCCCATGCCGGCCGAGTGGGATGCTGGCGCGGACCTCCGCAACGACCTGTTCAAACGGCATGTCCCTGGCGGCGCTCTGCCGTTGGAGGGCAGCCCAATGCATCTCGGTGGCCATGTTGCCCGGACTGATGCAGTTGACGCGGATGCCGTGTGGCCCGAGCTCACGAGCCAGCGCGTGGGTCATGGCGACGATGCCGGCCTTCGTTGCCCCGTAGACGCCCGATCCGGCAGGCGTATCACGGCCAAAGATAGAGCCGATGGTGACGATGTTGCCGGATCCACCCGGGAATCATGGCGCGGGCGGCCGCGCGGCAGCTGTAAAACGTGCCGTCGAGGTTGACGCTGACAATCTGACGGTACACCGCGTCGCTCATCTCGACAATGGGCCCGCCACCGCCGACGCCCGCATTGGCGACGAAGAGATCGAGGCGTCCCGACCGCAAGATCGTCGTCTCCACGAGGGAGTCGACATGACTCGGGTCACGCACATCGCAAACGGCGCCATAGGCGCCTTCTCCGCATTGGGCCGCCGCGGCTTCGACCGTCTCGTCAACATCGGCCATGGATACCTCCATGCCGTCCCGCAGCAGTCGCCGGGCGATGTCCAGTCCAAGCCCCCGGGCGGCCCCAGTGACGATGGCAACGCGCTGCGTGGGAGGTCCGCTTCGGTCGGTCAATCGCCGAAACCCAATGCGCAGTCAGCAAGCATCTGCAGTTCCTAGCGCGCGATCTCGCGGCCGCTGATAAAACGGCCGGCCAGCAGCGTGCACGCGATCGTCGTCACCAGGATCACGCTGGCCATGGCATTGACCGAGGGGTCGATACCGCGGCGCAGCATGCCCCAGATGCGCACCGGCAGCGTCGCGTCGCCGCCGCTGGTAAAGAAGGTGATGACCAGCTCGTCGAACGACCACGCCACGACGATCAACACAGCACCGAGCAGTGCTGGGGCGACCAGGGGGAAGACGACCAATCGAAACGACTGGAACGCGGTCGCTCCCAGATCGCGGGCGGCCTCTTCGTAGGACGGGTCTAGCCGCATGAGCCTGGCGTTGACGATCACAACGACGAACGGCAGCGTAACCAGGGCGTGACCGATCGCCGCGGTCCACAACGTGGGCTTGAGCCCGATCTGGCTATAAAACGAGAGGAGCGCAATGCCCAGAAAGAGGGCAGGCAGGATCAGTGGCGCGGTGACGAAGGCCGTAAAGGCATCGAGCCATCGGGAGCGGCGGCGGGAGAGGGCGAATGCGGCGCTGGTTCCGGTGATGACGGTGAACAAGGCGACGACGAGCGCTACCTTCACGCTGTTGCGAAGGGCACTGATGACCAGCGGATCGCCGAACGCTTCCTCGTACCAGCGCAAGCTGAAGCCGGCGAACGGGAGCGCCGTGGTCGGGGCGGCGTTGAACGAGAAGAGGAGCATCAACGCCACGGGCGCGAACAGGAAAAGGAGTATTGCGACGACGAGAATCCACCAGATCGCCGTGGAACCGCCCTTCCGCACCGTCACCGCACCACCCGCGCACTGGCTAGCCGCAGCACCCCGAGGATGACCAGAACGAAGATCAGGGTCAGGAACGACAGGGCCGCTCCCAATGGCCAGTTGAATGCGGTGCCGAATGTGCTGGCGATCGTGCGGCCGACCATCCCTCCACTCGTGCCACCGACGAGCTGGGGAGTGACATAGTCCCCAGCCGCGATGATGAACGTCAGCGCGAACGCCGCGAAGATGCCACCCCACGCAAGTGGCAGGGTCACCCGCCAGAAGGCCCCGGCCGCACCCGCTCCCAGGTCCCGTGCCGCTTCGATCTCCTCGTCGCGCACGTTCTGGAGGGCGGCGTACATCGGTAGGACGGCGAGCGGAACCAGGAAGTTGACGAGGGTGATCGTCGTGGCGATGCGGCTGAAGAGAAGAAAGCTGAGCGGCTGGGAGACGACCCCGAGCGTCAGCAACGCGGTGTTGATAACTCCCTGATCGCCGAGGATCGTGCGCCAGGCGTAGATGCGGACCAGGTACCCCGAGAAGAGGGCCACTACTACCAGGAAGAGGAGGACCTCCTGGTGGCGACGCAGGTGAAAGCGGATGGCATGGGCAAAGGTGTAGGCGATGAGTGTCGTCACGAGGGCTGCCGTCGCCGCGGTCTGGAGCGTCTGGGCGAAGAGAGAGCGATAGATCTCATCGCCCAGAGCCTCGCGATAGTTCTCGAGCGTCCACGCCGGCGCCAGGTCATAGCCCTCGACGGCCCAGAAGGAATAGATGAAGAAAATAGTGACCGGTCCCACCAGAAAGACGAGCAGGAAGAGCGTGGCGGGCAAAATCTGGACTACCAGGGACGACGGCCACCAGCGGGCCTTCCTCGCCTGGCTCGTGACTGGGATGGCGTCCGGTGCGGTCAGGGTGACACCTGGCTCGGCATTGACCCGCACCGTCATGCCTCCGGAAGGAGAATCGTGCTCTCGGCGCGCCAGGAGACCTCGACCGGCTCACCGGCCGCGAGGTGATCGTCGTCGACGTCCGTCTGCGCGGCGACGATGAGATCAGGTCCCAGGGCGACGTACTGGCGGACGATATTGCCGAGGAAGATGCGGCGCTGCAAGATCCCCGACGCCCGATTCTCGATCCCATTCGCTGACCCCGGCCGCCCCACCCGCAGTCGCTCTGGCCGCACGGAGACGACCACGGGGTGGTTGACGGCGAATGCGCCCGCCGGCGCCTGCACGTCCAGCTCGGTGTCGAGCACCCGCACCCTGACGAGATCGCCGTTCCGGGCAGCGACGACGCCGCGCATGAGATTGGCCTCGCCGATGAAGTTGGAGGCAAAGATGGATGCCGGCCGGTTGTATATGTCGGCCGGGCTCCCCTCCTGGACGATACGGCCCTCGTTCATGAGGATGATCCGGTCCGACATGGTGAGAGCTTCTTCCTGGTCGTGCGTGACGTAGAGGAAGGAGGTGCCAAGCTCTTCCTGGATACGGCGCAGCTCGAGTTGCATCGCCTTCCGCAGCTTGAGATCGAGCGCGGCCAGCGGCTCGTCCAGCAGGAGGACCCGCGGTTGCCCGATCAGCGCCCGCGCCAACGCCACGCGCTGCGCCTGACCGCCCGAAAGCTGCGCGGGAGCCCGCTGCTCGATCCCCGGCAGGCGGACAAGATCGAGCATGCGGCGCACCAGGTCCTGCTGCTCTCGTCGCGGCACCCCGCGCAATGCGAGCGGGAAAGCAATGTTCTCGAAGACGTTCTTGTGCGGAAAGAGGGCGTAGCGCTGGAAAACCGTGTTGACTGGCCTGCGGTTCGGCGGCAGCCCGTCGACCCGCAGGCCGTGGATGGTGACACTGCCGGCTTTCCGGGGTCTCGAAGCCACCGATGATCCGCAAGAGCGTCGTCTTGCCGCAGCCGCTGGGTCCAAGCAGGGAGACGAACGTCCCCGGCTCGATCTGCAGTGAGACGCCGTCGAGGGCGGTCGCCAAGCCAAACCGCTTGACGACCCCCTCGACGACAATGGCCGCGTTGGGTACGTCCTGGGAGGAGCGGCTCAAGCCGCGCGCACCCGTTCCCATGCCTCGAGCCATCCGTTGTAGGTCACGATGCCATCGCCCTGGTCTTCGAGGGGTGGGAAGCCCCAGACCGGCGCAATGGCGAAGATCTCGTCGAGGTTGTCGTAGGGGAAGAGCGCTCGTGTCTCCTCGTTCAGGAGCGGGATCGCTTGCTCATTGACGGTGGCGCTGTCCATGTCGTCCATCGCGATCGCTTGCGCCTCGGGGCTGAGCATGTGATCGATGAAGGCGTACGCGGTGTCGACATTCGGCGCATCCTTCGCGATGCAGTACGAATCGACGAAGGTGAAATCGCCGGGCGCGGGATGGGTGTAGCGGAGGTCCGCGCCTTCGGCCACCGGGAACGCCGGGATCGCTTCCCAGCCGATCGTCGAAAGCCAGGCCTCGCCTCGGGCCATGATATCGGCCAGGTCACCCATATTCGGCGAGAACGCCCGGGCCTGCTCGGTCTTGATCTGGATGAGCAGATCGGTAGTGGCGTCGAGTTGCTCCTGCGTCACCTGGGTCGGATCGTCCGCGCCGGTGACCTGGTTCCAGATGAGATAGTGGCCGAGCGCGTCATCGGTCATGACGACCTTGCCCGTGTACTCGGGCTTCATGACGTCCATCCACTCCGCCGGCGCTTCGGGGATGAACTCTGCGTTGTAGATCATCGGCCCGGTGCCCCAGACAAAGGGCGCCGCGTAGGTCTTGCCGTCAAACGTGTTCCATTCCGGCTTCTGGAAGATGGAGATGATAGTCGGCCGTGTTCGGCAGCCGGGAGTAGTCGATCTCCTGCAGGAGATCGGCCTCGTAGAGGTTCTTCACATAGCCGTGGTACGGGGTGACGATGTCGATCTCACCGAGGCCTCCAGCCCGCAAAGTGGCGAAGATCTCGTCGTTGCTCCCCAAGTAGGTGGCGTTGATCTCCGTCCCGGTCTGCTCCACGAATGGCTTGTTGGCGTTCGGCCCGTCGTACCCCTGCCAGCAGAGGATCGTCAACACGCCGCCGACATCCTCCTGCGCCGCAGCCAGGGCCGCGCGAGAGCCACCGCCCAGACCAGCAACAAGAGCGGCGCCGCCGGTCGCCTGGAGCAGCCGGCGCCGGCTCAGCGGTTGGCGCCGCCACACCGAGACGGCACTCCCGTTCGATACCGTTCGTGCGCGATGGGATAGCCTGTTCATCCTGCGCCTCCTTATGACCTTGTCCGAATGATCGGTTGGACAGTAGCACGTCCGTGCCTTCCACGGACGTTGGCGTCTCCGATGAGCGTTTCAACGCTCATCGGACCAACGATGGTGGGGGCGAGCGCTCTCGTCGGCGCCTGGACTCGCCGCGGCTCATCGCGCCCTGAGTCCCGGCGCATCGAGGCGAGCGATCTCGAACGGGGCCAGGGTGAGTTCGAGTGTCCCGACTGAGGTCAGGCGTTCCGTTCGGGTCCGGAAGCTCGCGGGATCAAACGCGGCCAACTCGGCCGTTTCGGCATTCAGCCGCCGCAGCGTGATCTCTCCGTCCAGAGCGTCAAGCACCACCGCTTGCGGTTGTGGCGTGAGGTTCGCGACCAGGACGTGCAGCATGCCATCGCGGGCCACGGCAAGGGTCTCGATCGCGAGGGGATTGCTCGATCGGCTCCTGATGACGGCCCCATCTTTCCATTCCGCGAGGTCGGCGAAGACGTGGTAGACCGGAAAGACCATCCCGGCGCGTGACGGGAAGAGCTCGGGGGCGAGAGGCGCCTCATCACCCTGGATGACGCCGCGCCAGCCGGTTGTCTCGTAGTACGTCACGGCGGCCACTCCGCTCTCGACCAGGTGCTTGAGGCTACCGACCGTCCAGGCCGCGGTGAAGAGGGACATCTGGCGCGGATCGACCTGGGGCGGGAGCTCATCGGGACTCGGCTCCGGCTCAGTGGTCGTCGCGACGCTGTTGAAGCGCTGTTTGAGGGTGACCGGACTGACAACCACCGGGCGGCCGTCACCATAGGCGAGCGCCGTCTGCACCGTCTCCGCTTGACCGGCAATGTTCTCCACCAGCGAGAGCTCGTCGAAGGCGTGGATCTGGGGATTGATGGAGTAGACGATTCCATCTTCGCGCGCGCCATCCGGCCGGAAGCGGTTGAGCTCGCAGAAGTTGGCGTTCGTGCCCGCCGGCGAAGAGCGCGTCGGGAGCTGACCTGGCGCAACTGGCGACGGGCGAGATCGACCCAACGCGGGTTCGTCGCTGGCTCCGACTCATGGAAGACCAGTACCCGGTCGACGCGCGCTCGGTTGTCGAGATGGGAGGCGAGGTCCGCTAGCTGCGCCGCGGCATCGTCCGTGAGGTGCAACGCCAGTTCGAGCCCGCAACCCAGCGTCGCGGCGGTGTCGATGGCCCGTGTCAGCTCCGCTGGGTACCCGGGATCAGCCAGGCGCAGATCGGTGCGGAGGTGATCGAGGCGGAGCGCGGAAAGGAGGGTAGCCTCGCGCTCCGACAGTGCCCGGCCGTGACTCGCCATGCCGAGTCCAAGCGGAGGCAGCCGTCGCTGGCGACCATCTTCGAGCTCGACCCGCACCGGGTCGTCGTCCTCGTTGATGGGCGTTGGCGTTCCAGACGGGGTGATCGTCACTTTCTGCCGGACCCGCTCGCCGGCTTTGATCGTGAAGAACCCGCCCCGCCGCGGCGGGTACGACTGGGATTTGAAAGAGGCGTCGGTCCAGTTGCGTTGATCTTCGAACTCGAACGTGTCTCCCTCGTAGTCGAAACGGGCGGAGACATCGCCGGCGAGCTGCACGGTGAGACTCTCCACCGGCGGGAAGATGGGGACCTCGGTCTCATCGGCGACGAGCTGCGGGGCCACCTCGACCGAAAACCGGTCGGCGATGGGCCCCTCCGGGGTTACCCCCTGGCAGGGGCGTCCGGCGTACTCATGCATCCCGTGATGGACATTGAGTCCAATCAACTTATAGGTCATGTCGGCGCCGGCGACGGCGTCCATGGCGTAGCTGACGACGCCATCCGGCGCGCCCAGGATCTCGCCGTTCCAGACCAGATCGACGTCGTGCTGGCGGTGCGTCACCGTGAAGCGGACCGCGAATTGGTCCTCACCTTGCTCGACGGTGAGGTCTGAGACCTCGCCCGGAACCGTGCCCCAGTTGCGGTCCCGAATTGCCACGTAGATGCGCTGCGCGATCTCGGTGCCCCCAAAGCGCACGTTGCGCAGGTCGCGCCCGACCAGGCGGGCCGTGACCGGCCCGGCGCGCAGGTCACGAGGCTCGAGAGGTGGCTCATCCCGGCCGTACCACCACTGGTGCTGAGAGATAGGCGTGGCAATGGTCATGTCTCGCTCTCCTCGGGCCCGGTCGCGACTCCACGCACCCCCACCTGGACCGTCTCCTCTTCGTCATATTTGTGCGCGTAGGTCTCAAAGCAGGCCACGCGCAGCGTCGGCTCGTCCCGCATCTCCGGTCCGAAGCGCGTGAGACGAAACGCCGAGAGGTCGAGCGGGGGGTGGCCCTCGACGACCCACCGCGCCAGCACCTCGCCCAGCATGGGCGAGGTGCTGAGGCCGCCAACGTTGCAGCCGCTGATGGTGAACAGACCTGGAATCCCCGGCGCCTGGTCGACGATGAAATACCCGTCTGGTGTCATGGTCGGAAGGCCGCCTCGAAATTCGGCTATCGGCGCGCCGGGCAGCGACGGGAACTCGTCGCGAATCCGCTCTGTAAGCGTTGCCAGAGGGGAGAAGTCGAGCGGCATATCAGTGATCTGGAAATCCGCAGGCTGCTCCCGCATATCGAACTGAAGCGGGTCAGACTCGTACCCGCCGACCATCAACCCGTTGCCGGCTGGCCGGACATAGATCTTGGCATCGATGATCCGCACCGTCGGCACCTTCGGTGTGACCCCCGGCAGCGGTTCGGTGATATAGATCTGGTGGCGGGTGGGTACAAGTGGCACATGGATACCCGCCAGCTCGGCGATATTTCGCGTCCATGCGCCGGCCGCGTCGATGACAACCGGGGTGCGGATCTCGCCGCGCGTCGTCGTGACACGGTGTTCGCCGGCACCCGGCGCAATCGCGGTCACCTCGGTGTGCGGCAAGAGGCTAGCGCCGAGTTTTTCAGCGGCGCGCCAGTAAGCCCGCGGCAGATCTCCCGGCTCCAGATAGAGATCGCCGGGCGCGTACCACATCGCCATTGCCGAGGAGCAGTTCAGGTGCGGCGCCAGCCGTTCCGCTTCCGTCGCCGTGATGAGGTCGACCTCTACCCCGAGCTGTTTGCCGCGGGTCACTTCGGCATGGACCAGTTCAACGTCCTGCGGCGTTCGGGCGTACTTAATGCTGCCGGACTCATGCACCGTGAGGTCCTCACCTGTCTCGTCTTTGAAGGCAAGGAGCTTCTTGATACTGCCGATGGCGATCTCCGCAAGCACATCGTCGATCTGAATCTGCATAGCCATACCGGCGGCGCGGGGCGAGGTCTGGGAGGTGAGGTCGTACTTTTCGACCAGGGCCACCCGCCTGCCGAGCTTGCTGAGGTAGAACGCCGTGCTCGAACCGAGCGAGCCCGATCCGATGACTACCGCATCCGCTTCCTGGATCATGATGTCCCTCTCATGTCAGTCCCGGACCTCATGGCCGCGAGGGGGTGTCGTTCTGATCGGCAGTGACCGGTCTCGCATCGCCACGTCTGGACACCCGCACGTAACGAGATCCGGCACGCATGGTCCCCGGGATGTCCAAATCCGACGGGTACGCGCTTTAACTCGTGCCACTCGCCGTCAATCACCACACTCGCCCCGTTTCGTCAAACCTCTTGCGCGGTGGGGCGCAGCACCAATTCGTTGATAGCCATATGTTTGGGCTGGGTCAGCACGTAGGCGACCGCCCGGGCCACGTCCTCGTCGCGCAGCGGGTCGATCGTCTCCATCCAGGCGCTGGCGAACGGATGCGATCGCGCCAACGGCGTATCGACCAACCCCGGCTCGATCAAGGTGGCGCGCACGCCCGTTCCAACCGTCTCTTTGCGTAGGGCGTAACCGAGTCCGACGACGGCCCACTTGCTGGCGATGTAGATCGGTTCTCCAGCGTAGGCTTCGCGGCCGGACACAGACGCAATCAGGACAAGGTGTCCGTCGCCCTGCTCGCGCATAGTCGGCAAGACCGCGCGCACCGTGTGCGCCACACCGAGAACGTTCGTCTCGACAACCGCCCGCCAGCGCTGCGGGTCGCCATCGGCCAGGGTGCTGGCGTCGCTCACGCCGGCGTTGGCCACGGCAAAATCAATCCGGCCGAAGCGGGTCAGGCAGTCGTCACGCAGCCGCTCGGTGTCGGCGTACTGCCGGACGTCAGCTACCACCGGTAACGCATCACCGCCGGCGGCTACAACGTCTGCCACGACCTGCTCGAGACCGTCCGCGACGAGGTCGGCCAGCATCAGCCGTGCCCCTAGAGCGGACAACTCCCGCGCGATAGCCGCGCCAATCCCGCGCCCAGCGCCAGTGACGATACCTACGGCTCCGTCCAGCCGCTGCTGTTCGGTCATGACCGCATCTCTCGGCTCATGTGTCTGCGGCATCGGCGCTCACGGCCAACGCTTCCCGACAGTGGCGCACCGTGCTGCGGACGCTGGCCAGCACCGCCTCGTCAGCCATCTCAAAGGGGTAGAACAGCTCGATGACGATCGGCACATCGACGAGGCCCACCCGGCGGACGGACTCGGCGAAGGCTGAGACATCGTAGACCCCGCGATCGTCGGGCCAACCCCAATGAGCGTCGCTCTGAAAGTCGTGGTTTTGCAGGTGGATGAGACCGATGTCGTTTTCCAGGGGAACGAGCCAGTCCTCGAGACTCACATCGTCGCCGTAGAGCGGGCGATAGAGCGCGTGGCCAACGTCGAGAACCCAACGAACCGGAACCGCCGTCCGCTCGCGCAGGTCGGCCGCGAGTTGTTGGGCCTCGGCGATCGTGTGTGGGTTCTCTCGCGGCAGCGGGGTCGGCTCGATGAGCAGCGCCTGCAAACCGGCTTCCGCCGCCGCGTTGCTCGCGATCACCACCTCTTCGAGCACAGCGGCGTAGTGCTGGTTCCGAGTCGTGGAGTCGGCCGCGTCGGTGGCGCTGAGCGCTCCGAGCGGGCCACCGGCTGCCGGCGCGCCGATTTCGGCGGCTGTCTCGGCCGCCCGCTGCCACCACTGGCGCGCGATCTGGCGCCCGGCGGGATCGGGATGGAGGAGCCCGTTGTAGGTGTACCAGGCGAGTCCGAGCTGAGCGCTGTGGATCGTGATCCCGGCGTCGTCCGCGGCGCGGCGCACCCGGTCCGCCATAGCGCGCCGCTCGCGCTGGGGCCACCACGGGTCGAGTAGATCGAAGGTGAACTGGACTAAACTCAGCCCGAGATCCTCGCGCACGATGCTGGCCCACCGCTCTGGCTCTGGCCACCGCTTGAGGGCAAAGCTGAGATTGATGCCTAACTCCACCCTGCCCTACTCCAGATTCGTGTGCCGCGCCCGCATCTGATCGGGTGTCTGGCCCATGCGTTCCCGTAGCAGGATCGAGATCAGGTCGAAGAAGATGAGCTGCGCTGCCTCAAACAGGCTCCCCATCGGCAGCACGCTCGTCTTGCGGCGCTCGGTCGTCGGCCATCGTCTGTGCCGGAAGATGGATAGTCACGTCCGCGCGACGGGCAGCCTCGCCGTCGGGTTGCGCCGTGATGACCAGCGTGCGCGCTCCCGCCTCTCGGGCTACGCCCATCAGTCCGAGGACGGTCGAGAACGCTCCGGGGCCGGCACTCACCATCAAGAGGTCGCCCGTCGCGATCGGTGGCGTGGTCATGTCACCGACGACATGGGCATCGAGACCGAGATGCATCAGGCGCATGCAGAGCGCACGCATCATCAGCCCTTCGCGGCCGACACCGTAGCAGGCGATCCGCCGCGCGCTCATGATCTCGTCGCACATCTGGCCGGCGGCGTTTGCGGTAGCCGGGGTAAAGACCGCCGCCACCTCATCACAAGCCTGGCGTGCTAGAGCCGGGATATCGTCCACGTTCATGGCCACCGGACCGGACTCCTTTCCGCTACCGCGCCGGCCAGGTGTCTGAGGCAAAGGCGCGCACCACGTTGTCTGTGATTCGCGAGACGGGGTTCTCGTAGCCGTTGTGAGACAAGCTGCCGAACCAGGTGATCGAGCCGACGGCGAAGACGGCCCCATCGTTCGGCGTCTCGAAGAAGACCATGTCGCCACGTACGGCCGGGTTATCCGGACCACCCTGATGCGCGTCGGGGGATGTCACCTCCTCGATCGCCCGCAGGTATGAGCCGGAGAACCCGTTTGCCGTGGCGACGACCAGGGCGTGCGGCGGGGTGCCCAGCGCGGGATCGGCCCGGTCTACCTCCAACCCGGCAGCACCGCCCATCATCAACCCCGCCTCGCCGATCGGCTCGTCATCACCAACGCCCTCGAAGATGAATGCAGCACGTGGGTCATGGCTCTCCGGGAGACGGTGAAAGGGTAAAGCGACGTCGAAGCCTGCCGCGCTCATGCCGACACCAACGAGGCGTTGCGGTGCTCGCCCCCGGTCACGCCAGAGGCCGCCCGGTTCGCCCGTCGTCTGGAACCAGTTCTCTCCGGGAGCGGAGCGCCAGGTACCGGTGCCATTCTGTCCGCGCCGGATCTCCAGGAGATGCGGCCGGACGGGATCGATGCCGATCGGCCAGTAGTAGCCGTTCCCCGTCAACGACATCCAGCGGCCGCCGGCGCCAAGGTACACCTCGACGGCGTCGAGCATCTGTCCCGACCAGTACTCGTGATGGCAGCCGGTGACCACCACCCGGTATGGAGCGAGCAGCGCGCTCCCCTCATTGTGGAGATCCTCGTCGGTCAGCACGTCATAAGGGTGTCCCATCGCCTCCAGCCAGTCGATGAGGTAGAGGTCGGCGTTGAAATGCTGCGGCGCCAGGATGAGCGCGGTGCTGTATTTCGGACGCAGGTTGAGCACGGGGCGCAGGCGGGAGGAGAAGGCGACCCCGGTGTCGTCGGCGTGGTGGTCGTAGGCGCTCTTGAGATTGTGGGCCACGATGTAGTGGTCTTGCGGCTGCAAGTGCTCGAGGGGGTCGTGGGGCACCGGCGAATCCGGGTTGCGCCAGGTGATCTGCTCGTTGGCGTAGGCCAGGTACGTATAAGTCGGCAGCAACACCGCAATCGGTGCGGTAGCTGCGCCGGTTCGCGGCCGAACGAAGAACGGGATGTAGTCCTCGGCATCGCCGGACTGGATATGCGCCGCGTAGACTCCGCTGGGAAGGGCGTCAGGGACACGCCACGCGAAATCCGTCTCCCAGCCAGCATCGTCCAGGTCGTCGTCGTGAAAGAAGATCGCCCCATACTCTTCTGGCGCGAGCCAGTAGCTGCTCACCCGGCCCGTGAACGTGTGGCCGGTGACGGCGCGCATGGGAGCGTTGATCGTCTGGCCGTGCAAACCGTGCGGGCCAATGTCGGTGACACGGTCGGAGCCGAAGTCGCGCGAGAAGTCCCACGTCGCGACCGTTTCGCTGCCGCGCCGGATCTCGGGCGCAGCGATCTTGCCGTTGAAGTGTCCGCCGCCAAGGGTGCGCTCTGCTGTCGCGCCGGCACTCCAGGCGCCGATGGTGAAGGGTGCCGAGGTTGCCGCGGGTACGACCGTAACGGTCGCCTCGATCTCCCTTGTGAAGGTCGGGATGTGCGGCGGATCGTGCGACTCCTGACGCAGCCGGACCTGGCCCGACGCGGGGTCGAACGTCGCCTCGACCCGGTACCAGGCGAAGGGGCGCAGTGGATCACCGGTGGAAATTGACGCGAGATCGCTCTCCCCGTCGCCGAGCCAGAGAGCGAGCGCGCCGTCGGCATCCAGGACCAGGGCGTATCCCGCCGCGGACGCCTCATCCCATTTGGCCAGGATCGCCTGCGGCCGGTCGCCGGGAGTCGTTGGGAAGACCCAGGCAGAGAGGGTCAGACCGTCACCTGGTTGCAGGGCGTCTGAGGAGGGTACGACCGCGAATGATCCGGGGTGGTATTTCTGGTGGCGACCGTCGTACTGCCCTTCAATGGAAGAGGCGACCGGGCGCTCCTTGAAACCCGGTCCCGCGGGATTGGTATCGCCGTGGATCAGACGAACGATACGCGCGTCATAGCGCGGGACCTCCGCGCTGACCATGAACTGAATTGTCTCCCCGGGTTGGACGCTCCAGCGGTCGCTGTAACCGACAATCGGCATGGTCGTTGTGGTCACGGCTGCGACCTGACAGTGATAGCGCCGGTCATAATCGCCACCAGTTCGGCGCCGGTCGTCTGCGCTGCCGGGGCGTCAAAAATCTTCTCGCCCAGTCGCATGAGTACGATGCGGTTGGCGACGCGCATGACGTGCTCCATGTTGTGGCTAATGAAGATGCAAGCCACGCCGTGTGCGCGTAGCCCCTCGACAAAGGAGAGGACGATCTCCGTCTGGCGCACGCCGAGCGCCGCGGCCGGCTCATCGAGGACGACGATGTGGCTGCCCCAGAGAACGGCGCGGGCGATAGCCACTGCCTGGCGTTGGCCGCCGGAGAGGGCGGTGACCTTGGTTGTCGGTGGGGGCAGGGTGAGACCGAGCCGGGTAAAACCGTCGGACGTTTGGCGCCGCATCTCCTTTTTGTCCATCCAGCGCAGTCGCTGGCCAATTTTGCCAAAGCCGAAGATCTCCCGGTTGAGAAAGACGTTCTCGGCCATGTCCAGCGTTGGGATCAGCGATAGGTATTGGAAGACAGTCTCGATTCCGGCTGCGCGTGCCTGGGCCGCATTCTCGAAACTGCGTGCGACGCCGTCGACGAGAATCTGCCCGCTATCCGGATGCAGGGATCCGGCGACGATGTTGACGAGGGTGCTCTTGCCAGCGCCGTTATCGCCGACGAGTCCAATCACTTCTCCCGGATAAAGGGAGAACGACACCTCGTGCAGAGCGCGCACGGCGCCGAAGCGCTTGGAGATGTCCCGCACCTCCAGGGCCGGGGCGATTGCGTCACCTTCGCCGGCGTCGCGGCGTTCTCGTTCTCCCAACCGGCGGGCGGATTCAGTCATGGTCAATTGACTTTCGTTGCTGGAGCAGAGCCCGGTTCTGCCAGCACCGTTGAGTCCGGGACAGGGATGCGGTCGAGACGCTGGTAAAGGACATCGAGCGCGGCGGCGAGCACCAGCGCCAGCCCGACTGCCGCGCGCTGGAAATAGGGTCCAACGTTCATCTGAATCAGTCCGTTGTCGAGCGCGCCGATGAAAAGGACGCCGAGGAGCACGCCGAAGAGGGAACCCCGCCCACCCGTGAAGGAGACCCCGCCAAGGAGGATTGCCGACAGGACCGACAACTCGAGATTGATCCCGATCGAGAGGGACGACGCGTCGAGCTGAGACGTGACGATCAGTCCACCAAGGGCGGCGGCCAAACCAGAAGCGCCATAAAGGAGGAATGGGATGCGGCGGGTGGCGACTCCCAGCGACTGGGCCGCGTTACGCTCGGCGCCGATGGCAATCGTATGCCGGCCGAGCGGGGTCTGATACCAAGCGTAGGAGCCAGCCAGGAAGACGGCGATGAAGAGCCAGATGGGGGTGTCGACGCCCAGCAACTCACCGTTCCCGAGCTGCGCGAACTCCTTACCGAAGGCGTATTTGGTGAAGCCTTTGCTGAGAATCTCCGCGACGCCGCGCGCTCCAGCTAGACCGCCGAGAGTGACCACGACCGGTGAAAACCCAAGGTAGGCGACGAGATAGCCCGTCACCAGCCCCCAGGCGAGTCCGACGAGGAGCGCCACGATTGCCGCTGGAATAGGATTCCAGCCGATCGTGAATAGCTCGCCCAGGACGACTCCGGCCAGTACCGCGATGGAGCCAATGGCAAGATCAACGTATCCGGCCATGATCAGCATCGCTCCGGGCACGGCGATGATGCCGACAACCGCGACCTGGAGTAATACGACGTGGAGGTTGGTTCCCGTCAGGTAGCGGTCGCTGCGCGTGGCGAAGAACGCGATCAGCAGAATGAGCGCGAAGAACAGTCCATTGCGTTGGGCCCAGCCCAGCCCGGCGCGCAGCCGCCGCGTGGTCGCTCCACCGACCCTGCCGCTGGTCACGGCAGCGTTTTCAGCCACCTGTACCACTTTCGACCTGGTTCTCCCTTCTCCCGTCGCAACGGAAAGGGGAGTTGAAGAATCTGCTGGCACGAAAAGAGATTCGTACGGAGGAAACGCCTGCAGAACTAGCCACGCGAATCTGGAAATCGGTCACGCTGCGGATGACGCTGGTAGCGCCTGTGTCGACCATACGCCGAATGCCCCGACCCCGAACCGTTCTAGGTGCGTATGTCCGCCCATTGAGCGGCGATATTTCCTCAGACCCTAATCGACTGTGATGTCGTAGGCGTCGATCAATTCCTGCGCAACGTCGGGCGTATCGGCTGTCACCAGTACGTACTCGCTGTTGTAGGTCTTCGGCTCCGTGTTTTCGATGATATTGGCCGGCACCCAGATCGCGGAGCGGCCGATGGCCAACAGATCGAGCGCACCGGTGGCGCGGATGGGACCACCTTCCAGGATGCGCTTCATCACCTCGCGGGAACCGTCCCAGCCAACGATGCACATCGTGCTCGGATCACGGCCAGACGCCTCGAAGGCCTGTGCCGCGCCAAGACACCCGTCGTCGGCGATACAGAGAATGACGTTGACGTTCGGGTTGGCCTGGAGGATCGACTGCGTCGCTTCGAATGCTTCCGGGGCCAGCACGGCCTCGGTGCGGTTGACCACCTTGGCATTCGGCGCCAACTCGGCGATCAGTTTCTCCGCGCCGCCGATTCGCTGGCGGCCAGTCTCATGGAAGTCGGCGGTCAGGCTCGCGATCTCCGCCTCGCCACCCAGATTTTCGTTGATCCAGTTGCCCACCCACTCGCCGACCATCTCGCCGCCCTGGACACTATCGAAGATGGTGTAGCCGTCGGCGTTGGGGATGATGTCGGAGTAGCTGACGAAGACGATGCCCGCCTCGTGGGCCTTCTCGATTGCCGGCTGCATCGCTTTCTCGTCCAGAGGGAGGATGGTCATCGCCTTGACGCCGGAGCCAATCCAGGTGTTGATCTCGGCGATCTGCTTGTCGGCGCGACCTTCGGCGAAACTTTCCAGGACCTCGTACCCGCGTTCCTGTCCTTCCAATTTCGCGCCCGCGATCAGCGGCTTATAGACATCGGCAGTGCGGTCCGGTTGGCCGAAGGCGATCTGCCCCTGGATAGGAACGGGAGTCGCCTCCTGCGCGCTGGTGTTCGTCCAGCCGCGAAGCATTGCGCTCCCGGCCAGCCCCGCGCTGGCTCCCAAGACCTTGCGGCGAGTCAGGGATGCGTTTCGAAGAGGTGAAGACACGCGGATCTCCTTCCGTCGTGCGTCCCGGGCAGAGATGCGGGACGCTACTTAACCGGATCGCCGGCCGGCGCCAGATCACAAGCTGCGTGGTTCCGGGTAACGCCGAGCCACTCGCTGCCGGATCGCGTCGTACCCACTGTTCTCTTGTGAGATAATCTCATCGTATCACCCATAGACTTGGTGTCAAGAGCATCGTGGAGTGCGCCAACAGTGGGCTCCCGCTCTTGCTAATAGACTGAGAGTCCGTAGCATGAACGGGCGTGTCAGCACAGTTAGGGGCGTTGATCCTAGAGTTGGCCCATATGGGACCCATCTGTGGTGCGTAGTGGTGCGAGTGTGTGAATATAACGAGAGGAAACACGGCGAGAAGTGACGGGGAGTGATATGGCCGAGATGGACGCCCTTCGAGATGGGGTGCGGGCAAGCCTGCCAGAGATCGAGCAGATCCAGGACGCTGACCTGAGGGAAAAAGTGGTCGATGCCTGGGCGCTGGCGTTGTCGGAGACGGAGTTCGAGCGCATCGAAGACATTCCGCCGACAGGGATCCCAGGAAGCCCGGCGATGCTTCGGGGAAGTCAAGCCGATCACTGCCGCGGCGTCGCTACCATGGCACTCGGCCTTGTCGATGGGTTGGAACAGGCGCTCGGTCCGATCGGAGTTAACCGCGACGTCCTGGTTGCCAGCGGTCTGTGCCATGACGTCGGCAAGCCTTTCGAGTTCAGCCAGCGGAACCTTGAACGCTGGCGTGCCAATCCAGGCGCCGTCGGCAATCCGTCGATTCGCCACCCGGTCTATGGCGTCCACGTTGCGCTCACCGTTGGACTCCCGGAAGGAGTAGTGCATTCTATCGGTGCCCACTCCATCAACGCCGAGGGCTCGTTCGTCGCCCCGAGTTTGGAGAATGTCATCGTCCAATACGCCGACATCGCCTTCTGGGAGGTGCTGAAGCGAGCGAACCTGCTCGAGCCTGAATCCAACTAAGGAGGTTTATGCATGGCGGCCCGCTTCGCCAACAAGACAGCCCTCGTCACCGGTGGTGCCAAGGGTATCGGCCGTGCGTGCGCGCTCGCCATTGCGGCCGAGGGCGGCGCGGTCGTGATTGCCGACCTTGATGGCGCGGCAGCTCAGGCGACCGTAAGAGACGCGGTCGAACGCGGGGGGAGGGCCGTAGCCGTCCGCTGCGATGTTCGTTACGCGTCCGACGTCGAGGCGCTTTTTGTCACGGCGGCTGATCTCTTCGGTGGGGTCGATGTGCTCGTCAACAATGCCGGCGTGCTCCGAAACGGGACCGTGGTTGAGATGTCCGAGGATGATTGGGGCCTGATGTTCGACGTCAACATCAAGGGAATGTTCTTGACGTGCAAGCAGGCTATCCCGCAAATGCAAAGGCGCGGCGGGGGAGCGATTGTCAACGTCGCCTCTGTGTCCTCGTTCGCCTCAACCCCCAAGAGTGTTGCTTACTCGGCCTCCAAAGGCGCGGTCGTGAGTTTCACGCGGGCACTGGCGGTCGACCATGCCGCGGAGAACATCCGCTGTAATTGCGTCGCGCCCGGCTCGATCCAGACGCCAATGCTGGAAGCCACGGCCAACTACTTTTCGCCGGACGACCCCGCGCGGACGATCGCCGAGTGGGGGCACTCGCATCCGCTGCGACGGGTCGGCACCCCCGAGGAGGCAGCCAAACTCATCCTCTTCCTCGCGAGCAATGATGCGTCGTTCTGTACCGGAGCCTGCTATCTCATTGACGGAGGACTGCTGGCGCCGTTGTTCACCAACTGAGTCGTGGAAACCAAGCATCACGAGCGAGAGGTTATATCACTCCGATGTCATCCAGGTCGCCGGTGATCCACCGCATAACGTCGGCCTTGGTTGCTTGGCCACGAGCAAACTCGCGAATGACTCGCCCCTTGTAGAAGACGAGGACACGGTCGCAAACGCCGAGCGTTTCCTCGATCTCCGACGAGGAGAAGAGCAACGCCATGCCCTCTCGGGCGAGTTGATCACAAAGCGCATAGATTTCCACCTTGGCCCCAACGTCGACACCCCGCGTGGGATCGTTCAATATAAGGACAGCCGGACCAGCCGCGAGCCACTTCGCGACGACGACCTTCTGCTGGTTACCACCTGATAGGTTGCCTACCGGTTTGTCCATGCTGTCTGTGGCCACGTTCAGCTTGCGGACGTACTCCGCGGCCAGGTGTCGTTGCGCCCTGCGGTTGATAAAGCCCACTCGATTGGCAAGTCGTGCCAGCACCACCAGGGTCATATTCCGCCGGATCGACCAGCTCGTCATCAGGCCTTCGTCGCGGCGATTGGCTGGGATCAAGGCAAATCCCTGCTTGATCGCCTCCAACGGCGACCGGGGCAGGCTCGCCTTGCCGCGGTAGATCACCTCACCCCCGCTCGGCTTCTCGAGTCCGAACAGGACGTGGAAGACCTCGTCGATGCCGGAGCCCTCCAGCCCGGCAAACCCGAGGATTTCCCCTTGCCGCACCGAGAAATCGACCGGACCTACGGCATTGGAACATGTCAAGCCCTGCACTTCCAGGACCGTCTGGGCGTCGCCAGTGAGTGTCGGTCGGGTGGGGAAGGCGGCTCCGAGCCGCCGCCCGATCATCGCCGTAATTACCTCGCGGAATCGTCGTCTCGGCGGTACGCCACGTCCCCTGGTACCGCCCGTCACGGATGACACTGATCCGATCGGCAATGGCGAAGACTTCTTCGAGCCGGTGCGAGACATAAATTACTGTCAGGCCGCGATCGCGCAGCCGCCGCAGGATTTCGAAGAGCCGCTCCGACTCGCTGGCGTTCAACGCCGAGTTCGGCTCGTCCATGATGACGATTTCCGACTCTTGCTGCAGCGTTCGAGCAATTTCGACCAACTGCTTCTCGGCGACGGTCAAGTTGCTGACCTTCGTGCGCGGACTGATGTCCACGCCCATCTCAGTCAGTACGCGGCGGCAGGCCACGTTCATGGCAGGACGGTCGAGAAGACCACCCCCGCGCGACGCCTCGCGGTTGGCGAAGATGTTTGCGGCCACGGTGAGGTGCGAGAAGAGATTCAACTCCTGGAAGACGATGCTGACGCCGAGCCGGCGAGCATGTAGCGGGTCCGCAATGGAGACCGGCTCACCGCGTAGGATCAGGGTGCCACTGTCCGGCTGATGGACCCCGGCCAGCATTTTCATGATGGTCGATTTCCCGGCGCCGTTCTCACCGACGACCGCATGGATCTCGCCTCGAGAAATCCCCAACGAGACGTCATTGACGGCCGTGATGCCACCAAAGCGTTTGACAACGTGATCGAGCCGAATCATCTCGGCAGTAGGGGCGGAAACCTGAACCATGCCTGGAACCTGTGTTGCGGTTGGCGGTCGAGAGGACAGCTTCGTCCCCTCGATCGCACTCAGCCTTACGGCGTCGGAGTCCCCGCGCCATCGCTGCCGGGAATTGGCCCTCGAATCACCGCCTTGATGTCGAGGTTCGGTACTACCTCGGGGATGTACTCCGCGTAGTAGGCCGTCATTTGGTCGAAGTCGGCCTCTCGCTCATAGACGGTATCGACATTCTCAGCCGTGACGACCTCGCTCGGGATCTGAAGCCAGCCAGTTGCCATCGGCGTGCCTTCCCGGAGGTGTTGGACCAACGCCAGAACCGCCATGTAGCCAGCGAAGTAGGGCTGGTCACCGATCGTTGCCACGGCGGAGCCATCACTGATGGCGTCCAACGTCGGCACGTTCAGATCCCAGCCAGCGATGATCCACTCTCCGCCAGCACGCGTTTTGACAGGCGCCATGTTTGGGATGTCGACCGAGCAGAAACCGACCATCGCGACCGCATCAGGGTTGGCGGTGGCGAGGCTCTCCCAGGCCGAGTAGTTGGACGTGTTTTCTCCGGTCACGTCGTAGGATTGCGAGAGTTCAAAGTTCGTATCCGACATGCCCTCGCTAAAACCAGCAATGCGTTCCTCGACGGTCGTGACACCTGGTCCACACGAGCCGAGAACGATCAGCCCCTCGCTTTTGCCGGCCTCAGCGAGTGCCGACTTGAGCTCTTCCGCCAGGGCACGCCCGTTAGTGACCTGGTCTGGTCCAATCCAGAGCGGGGATTTCGATTCCGGGCTGGTAATGTTGACCGTTACCACCGGAATGCCAGCATCCATCGCTTGATTGATCGGGGTTGACCCAGACATCGCCCGGATTCGGAATAACGGCGATCCCGTCGACGCCCTTCTGGACGAAGGACTCGAAAATGGGAATCTGCACGTCCGACTGCGGGGCGGCCGAACCGGTGAACTCGACAGTGACGCCGAGGTCGCGGCTGGCATCCTCTGCCCCCCTCTGGATCACGGACGTGAAGTCATTCAGAACGTGGACGACGTAGGCGATCTCGATGTCGTCCGCGGCCGGCGTGGCCTGCCGGGCACTCACGGCCGGGGGAATCATGATCAGTGCCCCCATAAGCAAGCTACAGAATCACGCGGCTCGTCCTCATACTCGATCCCTTCTTGCGAATTGGCGACTGAGGATGCTACCCGTGAAACCAACCTGGCGACTTCCCGGTCCATCAAACTCGAAGCTCCGTGTGGAGTGCACCAGTTCAATCTGAATGACCACCTCCTTCTCGTTTCTCCTCGATCTCATTCAAGCAGCGTGGATGGCGATACACATGCCGCGTTCTTAAGTTGCACCGGATTGGAACCGATCGTCTCGTGGCGAAATTGTCTGGATCAGCGGCGTGCTCCGATCGGGCTAGCGGCGTTTGATCAGATAGTCGATGGCTACCGCGGCGATGATGACGAGCCCGGTCGCGGCGATGCTCCAATAGGCCGATACCCCGAGCAAGGATCAGGCCATTGCGGATAACGGCGATGATCAAGGCGCCGATAATCGCGCCGAAAATGGACCCGACTCCACCAGTCAGTGCGGTTCCGCCAATGATCGTGGCGGCAATAACGGACAAGCTCGAGACCCGGGCCAGTTTGCGGGTCCCCGGCCCCGAGGAACGCCAGGGCGAAGATACCGGCCAGCGCGGCAATGACCCCCATGAGGGTCATCACGAGAAGCCGGTAGCGCGAATGGGGATGCCGGAGAAGCGGGCAGCTTGCAGGTTACTGCCGATAGCCTGCACGCGCTGGCCGAAAACGGTGTAGTTGTAGAGCAGAACCCGAGGATACCGACGACAGATCATGCCCCAGACGCTGGTCGGAACGCCGAGGATCGTTCCGCCCCCAATCTGGAAGAACCAGTTGTCCTTGCTGTAATCGCTGACTGGCTTTCCGTCCGCTAGCACGAGCGCCAACCCACGAAAGAGACTCAAGGGTGCCGAGGGTGACGATAATGGTCGGGATGCGTAGGACGACGCTCAATACGCCCATTGGTGAACCCGCAAACCGCGCCAATGAGCAGCCCGAGAAGCATGGCAAGCAGCAGTGGTTGACCGGCCGCCAGGGCAAGCGCCATGCCGACGTTGACGAGCGTGAGGATCGAGCCGACTGAAAGGTCGACGTCGCCCATGGATATGACAAAGACCATGCCAACCGCCATGATCCCGTAGTACGACGCTTGGCGGGAGACTGACAGCAGGTTTGCCGCGCGCAGAAACTTATCGTCCGTGGTGCACGTGAGGATCGCGCAAATCAGCGAGAAAGGCGCCCAGGATGCCGATCTCATCAAGCCTGGTCATCCCGCGTATGGCCCAGCCGGTGCTCCCGCGCAGCGTACGGCCGGCGAAGCCCTCCACCCGCCTGGGTCTCAGGCCCTTCCATCAGTTTCCCCTTGGTTCACTCACCCCTATTGGCCTCTCGCCCTGTCGTCCGTTGCTGCTTCCGCCGTATTGCATGCAGCGGTAGCCCGACCGGCGGAACGCTCACGCTGCAGCACGCAACTGAGAACTCGGCATTTGACAGCGACGAAGCAGCAACCGGGCGATAAAATACGATAGATTCGCAAGGTGCTACACGGCATGAGATATTCGCATCCTATCACGCCCCGAATCGCTGTCAAGACTGCTAATTAACTTACTGCGGTTCGCGATAACGCGGGAGAATTGCCCCTCTAATCGCAACTTTTTCCCCAACAATAGCCGGTCAGAACCTGTTGTGCTTCAGAGAGACCATGATAGCCTCTGCACGTGAAGATCACACAAAAGATAGACGTTTCGTCGTCTCCCGAGCCTCACCGTGCGGAGCGGAAGGGGTCCGAGCTGGTCGGTAACGATGGCGAGCGGACCCAATTCCAGCGTCAGGACCGGATCGCCGAGCTCGTCTTGCAGCAGCCCTTCGTTGCCGCAAAGGATCTGGCCGAGGGCTTCGGCGTGAGTCTGATGACCATTCATCGCGACCTCGATGAGCTCGAGGCGCGCGGCGTACTGCGCAAGGTGCGGGGTGGCGCAACGCCGCAGCCCTCGAGTCTCTTCGAGAGCAATATGCGTTACCGGCTGACCCTCGCCAGCGAAGAGAAGCAGTTGCTGGCTCGCGCGGCGCTGCCGCTGATCGAACCAGGGCAAGCCGTGCTGATCGACGAATCGACGACTGGTCTGACCCTGGCCCGGTTGCTTCCTGAACGCGCGCCGTTGACCGTGATCACCAATTCGCTATCGGTCATGCAAGAGCTGCGGTCCGCCCGCGATATCAAGCTGATCGTGTTGGGCGGCGACTACTGGCCGCGTCACGAAGCATTCTGCGGACTTGCCTGCGAGGCCGCGGTGTCGGCGCTGCGGGCCGATGTGCTCTTCATGTCCACCACGGCCATCTCCGGCGGCGTGGCCTACCAGCCGGATCAGGATATGGCGATTGCCAAACGGGCGATGATTGCCGCGGCGGCACGCCGCGTGCTCCTCGTCGACCACACGAAATTCGGCCGCGTCGCCCTCCACCGCCTGGCACCGCTTACAGATTTCGACCTGGTCATGACCGACGGCGGGATCGACGATGCTGGCATGCGCCAGCTCCGCGAGGCAGAAGTGCCGTTCGAGGTCGTGGCGCGAGGCTGACACCTGGGTGAAAGGTGATGGGTGTTAGGGTGACAGGAAGAATGGGTGCTCGGCGACGTGCACGGGAGAACGCCCCTTCCGTCCCATCACCCCGTCACCCATTACCCCTTACTCTCGTCCGGTGGGTAGGTGTAGGCCGGCTGCAAGTCGACGGCGTGGCCGCTACCCGACTCGATGATGACTTTCAGCATCGGTTCGGTGTCGAGGTAGTAGTACTCGATCGTCTCTCCGATACGGCCGCCCATCATCACGCTGGCGCCCATGTCAGCGAAGCGCTGCTTGATCGCGTCGGACTCCTCGGCAGTGTGCGCCATGCAGGCGATGTGGTGCAGTCCTTCGCCCTTCGTCTCCAGCCACTCTTTGTAGATGCTCGGACCCTCGACGGGCTGCAACAATTCGACGACGATCGGACCGACGTGGGTCTCGGCCCCGATCATCGTGTACTCCTGAGGCTGGCCGTGCAGCTCGGTGTGATGCAGCGAAGGCGGCTTGTGTTCGTAGACGTTCCACGGTCCCCATCCCAGCGCCTTGTGATACGCCTCCATGGCGGCGTGAATGTCTTTGACGACGATGGCGATCTGGGAAATCGGCATCGGTGCGGGTGCGTCGCTCATCACTCAACCCTCCTGTCATTGCACGTGCGAGCCCGGCTAGCCGGAAGTCGGCGGCATATTCATGGGGCCTCCTGTGAGATGTCAAGTGATCTCAACACGACGTTCTCACCGGGAGGGCCGCGCGCCAGCCTCTCGGTGAGCGGGTGAAGAGATGACATTCCCAGCGCTCCGCGCCCTCGTTGTCGGCGACCGATTCATCACTACCGGTCTATTCGCTGATACCCTGGACGTGGCTTCTCGGAGCGGCTACCAAGAACGACTCACCGCCATGCCGTGATGGCCCGGCCCACGAGGGATGATGGGCCAGATGTCAACGACACGCTCACCGTCGATCACATGATATGCGTCGTAGAAATTGACCGTTGACGGCGCGTAGCCCGGAAGAAGCTGGACGACGTCTCCGATGGAAATCTTCCCGTCGCGTGGTGCCGCGAACCGGCCATGTTCTTCGTCAAAGCCGAGATTCGGCAGGTCGTGTCCGGCGATCGCGGCGAGTTCCGGGTCGGCAACGGATTTGCTCCCGGCATCGACGATCACCCGATCCGACGAGCGGCTGATGACGGTGGTTAGGATCCGCAGGGCTGGCTCGAAGCCTCCCTCGACACCGGAATGGAAGCGATCCATCAGCACATAGGTCCCCGCCTGGATCTCGGTGATGCCCGGTGTTGCCGCGGTCAGCCACCATGTTCGGGTGCCGCCGGCGGAGACGATGGGACAGGCCACTCCGGCCGCCTCGATCGCGGTGACAGCCGCGAGCAGGATCGCCATCGCCGCGCGCTGCTTGACGATCCGTCGTCGACGTCGTCTTCGAGCGAACAGTGTCCCTCGTAGCCCGTGACGCCCTCGAAGCGCAGCCCGGGCAGATCGACCAGCCGCCGCGCAAGCTCGGCGGCTTGAGCTGGTTCGGCGAGTCCGGCGCGGCGCATGCCCGTGTCGATCTCGATCAGGACCCCAAGGGTGGCGCCGCGCTCGGTCGCCTCTCGCGACAGGCGGATCGCGTTGGCTGGATTGTCGACCGCGACGAGGACGCGGCGCTCACGGGCAAGATCGATCAGGCGCCCGATCTTCGCCGGGCCCTCTACGGTGTTGACCACGAACAGATCATCAAGACCCGCCTCCGCCAGGATGACCGCCTCCCAAACGGTCGCGGTCGAGAACCCACGTACCCCGGCCTGGGCCTGAAGCAGGGCGAGATCAGGACTCTTGTGCCCCTTGACGTGGGGTCGCAGCGTTGCCGGCAAGCGGCGCCATCCCATCGGCCATGCGCTGGATGTTGCGGCGTGCCGCTGGCAAGTCGAGGAGGAGCGCTGGGGTCGTCACGGTCTCAACCGGTCGGCCGATCGCCTGGCCATAGTGACGCCGAACGAGGTCGCGGGCTTCTTCAATCAGACTCATTGACCGGTTTCCGGTATCACGATTGCTCGATGAGCATCGCGGCGGTGCGCGCATCGGTGATCAGGACGTCGATGCACCCCGTCCTGGCCGCTCCCCGGATCGCGGCAGCCTTGCTCTCGCCCGCGGCGACGGCGATGACTGTCGGAATCTCGGCCAGACTGTTCCATTCCAGCGCCACCGTCCGCCGATCGAGATGTCCGACCGGACGCCCCTGCGCGTCATAGAAGCGCGCGTTCATGCTGCCAACGGCACCGTGCGCGAGCAGCGCATCCCGATCGGCGTGCAAGATGTGACTCGCCTTGAAGAGGGTGGCGTCTGGCTCCATGTTGCCGATGCCGACCAACGCTACCTCCGACCGCGTAGCAATGGCGAGCGCGGCTTGCACCGAGCGGTCGGCAAGGAATGCTTCGCAAATGGCAGCCGAATCGACGATCGAAGGCGCGTGCAGGTACGTGGCGCGGCTCATTGGATAGATCTCCGTGATTTGCCGCACCAGTTCGTGACCCTGAATCCCCGGCCGACCCTCGGCCAGACCACCCGCCAATGGGGCAACCTGCAGCGCTTCGACGGTCCCGGGATCCAAATGGCGGACAACGGCAGCTAACGTTTCTCCCCAGCCGATCCCGATTCGTGTCCCACGGCGCAGCTGATCGGATGTGAACTGGGCCGCAACGGACGCAACTCCGGTAAGGACATCGTCGCTCTCGCCGTGAAGCTCGGCAACCAGCACACGGCTGAGGCCCAGCTCGCGCGCGAGGACTCGCGCCATCTCGATGTTGGCGCGCCGCGGCGCCACGATCTCGATGCGGACGATCCCTTCGTCCCGCGCCCGCTTCAGATAGCGCGAAATCGTCGATGGATCCAGGCTCAGATCGCGGGCGATGGTGGCCTGGCTACGGCCATGCAGGTAGTGACGGGTTGCGATATCAATCAGCAGGTCAAGGGACTGGAGGTCGGACCGCATGGCCAGTTTGTCGCGCACGATCGTGGGCCTTTCCTGCAGCTTCGGGCACAACACTCCATTTTCATTCTGCATTGGCGGAACGATCGCGTCCAGTTCTTGCCAACGTCGCACGATGTTGCCCAGGCGCGCTGTCGAGGTACACCACGCCAATGCTCTCGGATCAGGACTCGCCTCATGATCGCGATCACCATCAACCTTTTCGATGTCACTGGGTTCGTGATCGCCGACTGGCGACTGTGATACGGACGAACGTGCAAGAACTTGACCATGGACACACGGTCATGTATGGTGAATTCAGATTCTCCAACTGAACCGGGGTGGGCAACCATGGCACGCCGAGCCGAGCATCGCGCTCGCTCGGGACGCAAAGGATGGTGAATGCCGATGAACCAGAAACTGGACCGTCAGGCGTCTGATCTGGCCGATGCGTTCATGGCCGGGAGGATCCCGCGCCGTACGTTCATCACGCGATTGCTTGCGTTGGGGCTGACGCCCAGCGCCGCCGGGGCAATCCTTGCCGTCTGCACGTCGCCTGGCTCAGTACGCGCCTCCCAAAGCAGTGTGCCGGCCGATGTAAGTGGCGATATTCGGTTCATGATCGGTCCCTGGACCGACCGGGAGATCGAGCATCAGGAGACGATCGCCGCGGCATTTCAGCAGCAGTATCCCAACGTGAACTTCTCGTTCAAACTCTTCAGCTGGGAAACGTCGGCAACCGAGGTCGATGCGTCGCTGGCGGAGGGAGCGCACGACATCTACTACTTCGGTGAGGGTGACTACGTCGCGAGGGCCGAGCAGGAGAACGGGTTCGAGGACCTGACCGCGCGCATCAACGACCCCGCCTTCGCCGATGAGAAGGCGAAATATCTCTACTGGGATCGGATCGAGGCCTACGGCCCGAAGCTCGATCGGCCTGCCCATCTGCTGGCACGTCGAGGACGCGCTGTTCGTGAACATGGACATGGTCAAGGAAGCCGGTTTCGACGAGACATTCGTGGACGACTGGGACACCTTTGTCGAGTGCGTCACGGCGATGACGCAGGGGTCGGATGTCTATGGTCTCGGCATCGGCATGCAGCTCGGCGGGTTTGGCGAGTGGTACCAGCGGGCACGTGCGGCGGGCGGCCGCTACCTGACCCCCGATCTCAGCGAGGTCGCGATCAACACGCCAGAGGTCGTCCAGGCGACGCAGCAGCTGGTCGACTTCTTCCAGCAGGGAATCGCGCCACCACAGGGAACCTTCGACTACAACACCGCGCCAGACGCGTTCATCGCCGGCAGGCTGGCGATCTACTCGTCAGACCTGACCATCGCGGCGGTCCTCCAAGGGAAACCGAATCCGCCCGACTTCGAGTGGGCGGTCCTTCCCTGGCCGCCCGGTCCCGAGACCCGGGTCAACTTCAACGACATCGGATTGTTCGGCATGAGCTCGAAGACGCCGAACAAAGACCTCGCCTGGGAGGTCTTGAAGTTCTGGACGAGCGGCGAGCAAGCTGCTTACTGGACAGGCGTCTCAGGAACCTATCCTGCCCGGAGCGATGCGGCGGAGATGGGCTACGACGAGAACGCGCCGCCGCAGCTCGCCGAGTCGTTCGACCTGTTCCAGATGTACAGCGTCGGGCCCGAGCCGTTTCCCGAGTGGGGGACCATCGAGAGCCTCGCCGAAGCCCAGGCCGCCCGCGCCTACAGCGGTGAGATCACGGCCGAGGAAGCCGTCGCCAACATCGAGCAGATCGTCCAGCAGGAGGTCTCGACTGTAACATGGTCAGGAATCGATAGGGGTGTAGGGTCATCCGCCCTTACCGAGTCGATCGTGCGATCTCGAAGATGGGCAGGGATGGCTGCGCCGCTTACCGCAAGGCACATGACCATCCCAATGCGAGGAATGATGCTACGCACCGCGCGTATCCGGTGTGTGGTGACTCTGACCGAGCGAGTAGCTGGCAGACTATGACAAGCACATCGACCACTCTGCCTCGTTTGGGGACCGCACCCGGGGTATCCGCGCGGCGACGTTTGAGCCCGGAAGAACATCGTCGGCTGGCTCGACGCAGGCGACTCAAGCGGGAGCTGATTGGTTGGACGTTCCTCGCCCCGATGTTCGTCTTCTTCGTCGTCTTTCTGCTCGTTCCGGTGATCTTGGTTTTCTGGTGGAGTACCCAGGATGGAGGACTCACCACCGGTTCGGAGTTCGTCGGGCTCGATAACTTCCGACGGCTGCCTCTCCAGGTCGACGCCGCGGCTGCTATCCGCAATACGCTCCTTTTCGCATTGCTGTCGGTCCCGATCACACTGGTGATCGCGCTGGCCGTGGGCGATGCTTCTGGCCCGCGTCGAGCGGGCAGGCGCGGTCTATCGGTTCCTCGTCTACTTTCCAGCGCTCGTCCCGGGCGTAGTGGCGGGCCTCATCTGGGTGTTCCTGACCAGCGTCGACTTCGGTCTGTTCAATACGCTCCTGCGGTTGGTCGGATTTGACCCCGTGGTCTGGCTCGGACCAAAGAGCGCCTTGCGGGTCCTGGTGGCGCTCGATGTGTGGCGCAGTTTTGGCTTTTGGGCAATCTTTTTCCTCGCGGCCATCATTGGTCTGCCACGGGAGCTCTACCAAGCGGCCGAGCTGGATGGGGCGAACGGCTGGCAACGGTTCTACAAACTGACCCTGCCACTGCTGCGCCGGGTCATCCTATTCGGGGTAGTCGTCGCGACGATCTACGGGCTGCAGGTCTTTGATACAGCGCTGATCCTGACGGGTGGCGGTCCAGGCACGGCAACGCTGACGATTGTCTACCGTATCTGGACGTACATCTTCGGTACGACCGACAAGGTCGGTTTTGGCGCCGCGATCTCGGTCGTGCTCCTGGTCGCCATTCTGATCCTCACCCTCATCCAATTGCGGCTGCTCCGCGGCCGGCGAGGGGAGGACTGAAATGGCGACGTCGAGCGCGCTGCGACGGCGGGCGATTCCGTCGCTGACGAACACCACGTCCGAAGCGGCGGCGCGGTCCTCGCGGCGACGGGTGACTGCCGAGCGCGTGCTGACCCACCTGGCTCTCATTGTGGCCGTGGTGGTGTGCGCCGCTCCGTTCTTCTATGTGATCGCCGCGTCGCTGAAAGACCAGGGTTCGCTGTTCCAGTACCCACCAGTCTGGGTCCAGATTCCGCCGTATCTCGGCAATTACGAGCGCCTCCTCTTCGACAGTGGATTCCCCCGCTGGATGCTCAACACGCTCCTGGTGGCGACCTCGGTCACCGTGATCAAGCTCTTCATCGACTCGATGGCCGGCTATGCGCTGGCAAAGCTCGAGTTCACCGGCAAGCGGTTCATCTTCCTTCTTATGCTGATCCTGCTGATGGTGCCGTTCGCGGCGCTCCTGATCCCGCTCTGGTCGATCGCTCACAACTTGCATATCACGAACACCTACCTCGCACTCATCCTGCCACCGCTGGCCAACCCGCTCGGCGTGTTCCTGATGCGCCAGTTCATTCTCGGATTGCCAAAGGATCTCGAGAATGCCGCTCGTCTCGAGGGGGTGAGCGAGTTCGGGATCTACTGGCGGATCATCCTGCCGCTGGTGAAGCCGGGTCTCGTTGTCCTGGCCGTGATCATTTTTACCGCCGAGTTCATGAGTTTCATTTGGCCGCTCGTCGCCGTCACCAGCGACGACCTTCTGGTGCTGACGGTCGGTGTTGCTGGCCTACGCGCCAAGGGCGGAGTCAACTTCGGCCTGTGGTCAGCCGCTGCGGTGATGTCGTTGCTCCCGATTGCCATCTTCTTCTTCCTGCTCCAGCGTCAGTTCCTGGCGCGATCGCTGGCCGGGGCGCTGAAGCAGTGACATTGGTGTTACCGAATCGGGACTCTGGATCCGATCCGTTCGCGATCGAGCTGCTGGGGGTGACGAAGCGCTACGGCGAGGCCGTCGCCCTGCAGGGGGTCGACCTGGACATCGAGCCTGGAGAATTCCTCGTATTGCTGGGGCCCTCAGGTTGCGGCAAGAGCACGCTGCTCAAGATTATCGCCGGGCTAGAGGACGCCTCTGAGGGCGAGATCTACATCAACGGCCGGTTAGCGAACTACCTGCCGCCGAAAGAGCGGGACGTGGCGATGGTCTTCCAGAACTACGCCCTCTACCCCCACATGACTGTCGAGACCAACATCGGATTTCCGCTGGCCATGCGGCGCCATAAGAAATCTGTCGTCGCGGAGCGAGTCAGGGAGGTCGCCACACTGGTCGGGCTGACTGATCATCTGAAAAAGTACCCGGATCAGCTCTCCGGCGGTCAGCGCCAGCGGGTGGCGCTGGGGCGGGCAATCATCCGCGAGCCCGTGGCCTTCCTTATGGATGAGCCGCTGTCGAACCTCGACGCGCTCCTGCGCGTGCAAATGCGCTCCGAGGTGCTCAAGCTGCACAAGCGTGTCGGCCGAACGACGATCTACGTCACCCACGACCAGATCGAAGCGATGACGATGGCTGACAGGATCGTTGTCATACGTGATGGCGTCATGCAGCAGGTGGGCACGACCAGCGGGATTTACAACTGTCCCACGAACACGTTCGTCGCGCTCTTCGTCGGCAGTCCACCGATGAATCTGATCCGCGGCCGCCTGACGGCTCACGCAGGAAGGTGGACCGCGCTCGACGGACCGATCACCGTCGATCTCGATGGTCTTGCGCCGATCGACCTGACGCGGCGAGGAGATCACGCTCGGCATCAGACCTGAGAACGTTGTCCTGAGCGATCCTGCTGATTCTGCCGCGGTCCCCGGCCGCGTCGAGCTCATCGAGGCGGTCGGCTCCGATTCGTACCTGTCCGTCGCGGTAGCCGGCGGCGAGTCGGTGACGGTTCGGGTGCCGGCCGACACCCGCGTCCTGGAGGGAGACCACCTACACCTTCGCTTTCCGCCGAACCGGCTTCACATTTTCGATTCGTTGGGGAACCGGGTTGCGCTCCGGGGTGGCCCGGCATGACCAGCAGTCCCACCAGTGAGCGGCCCAGTCACGACTCGATACCCCAGGAGACAAGATCCGTGTCTGAACTTCTTCCGGAGGCGCCGCGCCCACCTCATTTTCCTTTACGCGTGTCGCCTGACCGACGGCGAATTCTCGGTGCGGATGGGCGAGCAGTGCTCCTGCAAGGGGATGCGCCCTGGTCCTTGATCGTGAACACGACCCTCGACGGCGCCAGGCGCTACATCGAGGATCGCCGCGAGAAAGGATTCAATGCCCTCATCGTCAACCTCATCGAGTATCGCTTCGCGAAGGATCCGCCGCGCAACCTGGCTGGTGACGAGCCGTTCACGACCCCCGGCGACTTTCGGACGCCCAATGAGGCATACATGGCGCATGCCGAGCGGGTCCTCGAGATCGCCGAGCAACACGGCATGATCGTCATCCTCGCCCCGGCATACCTTGGCTATCGCTATCCGGCGTCTCCCGGCATTGTGCGGCAACCCGAGGGCTGGTACGAGGAAGTTCTCGCCAATGGCCCCGATGGGTGTGGGGCATGGGGCGACTACCTCGGGCGCCGCTTTGGTCGCTTCAAGAACATCATCTGGTGCATCGGCGGCGACCGGAATCCGGAGGCCGCGGCGACTGCGCTCGACCACCTTGCCCGGGGCATCCAGGCGGCCGGGGGCGACAATCTTTTCACCGCCCACGTCTGGCCAGAGCACTCGCCAGTCGATGTTTTTCCCGACCATGACTGGCTCGACCTCAATCCGACCTACACCTATGAGGTCGTCCATCGGATGCTCCAAAACGATTGGAAGCGCGCAGCCAGTCTGGCCGTTCTTTCTGATCGAGTCGACCTACGAAGGCGAGCACAACGCCTCGCATCTCCAGATTCGGCGACAGGCGTACTGGTCCGTGCTGTGTGGCGGCAATGGCCACTGCATGGGCAATAGGCCGATCTGGTTGTTCGACGAGGGCTGGGAATCCGCGCTCGACCTGCCGGGTTCGGTGGCGATGGCGCGGTGGGGAGCCTTCTTCCGTGGTCTGCCCTGGGCCGACCTCGTGCCGGATTTCGACCACGCAATTGTCACGTCGGGTCTTGGCGAGGCGCGTGGACTCGACCGCGTCACTGCCGCGGCCACCACTGACCGGCGGCTGGCCGTCGCCTACTTGCCGGTTCAGCGCGCGGTCACCGTGGAGACCGGCGCGCTTGCCGGACCGCACCTTCGCGTCGGTTGGTTCGAGCCGGCGACGGGGTGTCGCCTTGCGGGCGGGGTGCTCGTCGGCGATGGATGCACGACGTTGACGCCGCCATTTCCTGAGGATTCGGTGCTCAGCCTCGAGTCCGTTTAGGCACGCCGCGCGAGACGCTGACAGGGGCAGGAGGTGGTCCAGAGGGCGCCGATACCCGGCCCGTCGAGTATCGCATCACCTGCCCCATACCTCTGCAATGAGGTGCAGGACGAGGAGTCACGTGGATCTCGTACCGCGCTGGATGGCGCACGAACTGACATTCGAGAGCAATCGGACGTGGACCGACCCGTTCTGGGACGTTGATCTTGCGGTCGAGCTCATTGCCCCGTCCGGGCGGTTGTTCGCGGTGGACGCCTTCTGGGACGGCGGGCACGTCTGGCGCGTTCGGCTGCGACCCGATGAGCTCGGGGAGTGGCAGTGGCGGTCCCTGGCGTCCGACCCGGACGACACGGGTCTGCATGGGCAATCGGGCGCATTTTCTTGCGTCCCGTACGATGGCCCCAACCCGGTGTATCAGCACGGTCCGGTCCGAGTCGCCGATGATGGTCACTCACTTGCCCACGCCGACGGCACACCGTTCCTGTGGATCGGCGACACCGTCTGGAACGGTCTCATCCGGTCGACTACCGCGGACTGGAACGAGTATCTCGGCACGCGGCGCGCCCAAGGCTTCTCGGTTGTCCAGTTCTTCAGTACGCACTGGCGGGCGTTGGCAACTGATCCGGCAGGTGAACCGTCATATACCGAGGACGGGCGGTTCACCGTCAATCCGACCTTCTATCAGCGCCTGGATCCGAAGGTCGAGGCGGTCGCCCACCACGGAATGCTGGCCAGCGCCATCGTTGTGCTCGCGTTGTACGACGAGGAGCCGGGCTGGGCATGGCCGATAGAGCGATTGATCCGATTTGCCCGCTGGCTACGCGCCCGCTGGGGCGCGTATCACGTTGCCTGGTCGCTCGGCGGGGACGGCGATTTTCGGGGCGAACGCGCCGAGCGATGGAAGGAGGTTGGCGCGGCGGTCTACCAGAACCCGCCAGAGGCCCTGGTCACGATGCATCCTTTCGGCTGGGCCTGGGTCGGCGACGAGTTTCGCGATCAGTCCTGGCTGTCGTTCTACGTCTACCAGAGCGGCCACTCCGCCGAGGAGCCGAAGATCCGCTGGTTGCCGGAGGGCCCGCACGCCACCGACTGGCGGAAGCGGCCGCCGCGACCGATTATCAATATCGAACCAAACTACGAAGACCATCCGTCCTATGGGAGTGGTATCCGATTCACTGCCAGCGATGTGCGCCGGGCGAGCTACTGGAGTCTCCTGGTTACGCCAACCGCCGGTGTGAGCTACGGGCACTTCAGCCTGTGGGCGTGGGCCAAGGAGCGAGAGCCGGTTGGACAGGCGATTCGTCGCCAGGCTGAGTACGTCCTCGAACCGTGGTGGTCCGTGCTCGACACGCCAGGTGTGCAGAGCATGTCGATCGCCAGGCGCTACTTCGAGTCCGGCGAATGGTGGAACCTCTTCCCGGCGCAGGATCTCCTCGCCGAGCAGCCGGGCGTACAGGACGCGCGTCGATTCATCGCGGCCGCCCGCACGGCATCTCATGACTGGACGGTCGCCTACCTTCCCGCCGGGGGCGAACGGGTTCGACTGAATCCCGGAGCGGCAACCGGCGCGTCGGCTCGCTGGTTCGACCCGCGCACCGGACACTGGAATGCCGCGACCACTACGAAAGAGGCTGACGGTCAGCAGTCGTTCGTCGCTCCCGATGCTGGTGACTGGGTACTGGATCTTCGTCGGTAGGAGCGCTGGTCGGCAACGTCGCGCATCAAGGAGTGTCAGGTATGTGTTGCTGGTTACTCGAAGACGAAGCGCGGTAGACCGCTGATGGCCATCCACTATGACATCGTGATCTCCGGCGGCCACGTCATCGACCCGGCCAATGGTATCGACGGGTTTCGAGAGGTGGCGATCACCGGAGACCGTATCGCCGCGGTCGCAGAGCGGCTGCCACCCCACATCGCCGGCCACGTCATCGACGCAACTGGCCAGGTGGTGACGCCAGGACTCGTCGATCTCCACGCCCACCTCTTCTGGGGCCGTGACTACCTCGGGATCGACGCCGACAGCCTTGCCTGGCGGTGCGGCGTGACGACCTGGGTCGACGCGGGCTCGGCCGGGGCCTTCAGCATGCCCGGCTTTCGTCAGTACATGGTTCGGCGATCGACGGTGAGAATGCTCGCCTTCATCAACATCTCCTATCTCGGCATCGCCGGGTTGAACTACGACGAGTATTGCAATCCGAAGGCCTGTGACGTTCCTCTCCTCGCCCGTGTGGTCGAGGAGAACCGGGATCTGATCGTTGGGATCAAGGTCCGCATGGGCAAGGAAGGTGTCTGCTATCCAGGGCTGCGGCCGCTGCGCAAGGCGGTCGAGGCGGCCGAGGCTACAGGTCTGCCGATCATGTGTCACATCAGCAACTCGCCGCCCTCGGTCGACAGCGTCCTGGCGTTGCTCCGTCCAGGCGACATCGTGACCCACGCCTTCACCGGCGGCGGTCAGCGACTGATCGATCGTCGCGGGAACGTTCGTCCGGCCGCCCTGCGCGCCAGGGAAGCGGGCATCCGCTTCGATATCGGTCATGGCGCGGGGTCGTTTTCGTTCGCATCCGGCCGAAGCACTTGCCCGGCACGGGTTCTGGCCGGACACGATCTCCACCGACCTGCATCAGATCAGCCTCGCCGGTCCGAATCTGGTCGAAGACCAGGAGATCATGCCTCGCATCCGCGGCGATGGCACGCCGCAACTCACGCTATTGACCGTGATGACGAAGTTCCTCTGCCATGGGCATGCCGCTGGCCGAGGTCATCCGGGCCACCACCGCGGCGCCCGCAGAGGCGATCGGTAGGCACGGTGAAGCTGGGGATGCTCGAACCTGGCTCGCGGGCGGATGTGGCGATCCTGAGGGTTGAGCCCGGCTCGGTCGAGTTCGTCGACATCTACGGCACCCGTCGATCGTTCGATCGGAAGCTCGAGGCGATGCGCACATTGTGGCCGGCCGCGAGCTGGAGCCGCGAGATCCCTGCCGCCGGCGCTGCCCTGGATCCGTTTCGTCGAGCCGGAACTAGATCGCCGCGCGCGGTGAGCGGCCGCGATGAAGACGGCCCTGATGGTCTTCGCGAGCGACCTCATCGACGAGGGCTTCGAAGCCGTGGTCGAACTCGCGCGTGACCGTGGTGGCTTCGAGGGGATCGAGCTGGCGGCGATCTATCACCACGCCCGCGATGTCTCATCCGCACAATCCCGTTCACCGGGTTCAGTTTCTGGACGGCGGAGCGCTTTTCTTCCGGCCTGATCCCCGGGCATTCGCCGGGCAGCGCATCCAGCCGCACCTGGCCGGCATGCTCGAGCAGGTCGATCCGCTGCGCCAGCCTCATTGCGGTTGGCGCGCGCGCGATATCGCCGTCCGCGCCTGGACAATCAACCTGCACAACTTCACCCTCGGCGAGCGCTACCCCGATGCCGCCGTCGAGAACGCGTTCGGCGATCGGATCCTCACCGACCTCTGCCCGGCCAACCCCGATGTCCGCGCATACGCGCGGACGGCTACGGCGGAGCTTTCTCGAACCGGAGTCGATGCCATCGTTGCCGAATCGATCTGCTACATGCCCTTCGATCACGGCTTCCATCACGAGCGGACGCCGTATCCGTTCAGTGAAACGGTCCGCTTCTTCCTCAGCCTCTGTTTCTGCCTGCACTGCCGGGCGCGGGCCAGCCGAGCGGGCGTTGCGGTCGAGCGCCTGCGGGAGTTGATTGGCAAAGAGCTGGATCATGCGCTGGCTGGCGCCGCCAGCATCCTCGACGACGTACCCCTTGAGCGACCCGCTGTTGCCGCCGTGGCCGATGGCGAGTTGGGTGCATTCCTCAATATTCGTGAAGAGACTGTCTCCTCGCTCGTTTCCGAGATCACCGGGGCCGTGGAGGCCGCGACGCAGGCCCGCTTCGTGTTCATGGACTCGATGGGTGCCGACGAGACCGGAGACCAGATCGGACCGCTTGTCGCGGATCGGTCGTGGCGCTTCGGGATCAACATCGCGGACGTGGCACGACGCTGCCATGGAGTATCGGTGATGGGCTATTCGCGCGATGATGGTCGCTTCCAGGCCGATCTGACTCGCTACCGCGAAGTCGTGCCCTCGGCAACACCGATGTCCCTCGTGTTACGCGCACTGCCACCTCATTGCTATGGGCCGGACGATCTGCGTTCCAAGCTGGCCGTGGCAGATGAGGCAGGGTGCGACTGGGTGGAGTGCTTTGTATATGGCTTGATGCGAATCGAGGGGCTGGATTGGTTCCGCGCGGCGAGGTCCTCATGATTTTGGCTGAAAGGGTGCACGCTGAGCGGTCGCTTAGAGGACCTGGCCTGTGGGCCGGAGAACGACCTCCGCCACGTTAACGTTGGACGGTTGCTCCAGCACGTAGCGCACCGCGCGTGCCACGTCCTCCGGCTCCAGTGGGAGCACGCCGGGGACCATCTCGAGAGCGTCGGGGTAGACGTGGATCAGCGGCGTCTCGACGAGACCCGGCTCAATGACCGAGACTCGGATCCCGGCCGCGGCGACCTCCTGTCGGAGGCAGTCGGCAAACGCGACCGTGGCGTGCTTGCTCGCTACGTACGCAGACTCCCCGGTGTAGGTGACCCGACCCGAGACCGACGCGATCACCACAATATGACCGGTGCCCTGATTGAGCATCCGTGGGAGAACCGCGCGAATCCCGTTCATGACTCCGACGACGTTGGTCAGCACGACATCGCGATAGAGATCGGGGTCGGCCAGGGAGATCTTCCCGGCCTCGGCGATGCCGGCAGAGGCGATCAGAATATCAAGGCCTCCGTAGTGGTCGATCGACGCCGCTGCCGCTCGCTCCATGTCCGCGTACTCGCGGACGTCGCCGACCAGGGCGATTCCTTCCCCACCGCCCGCGCGAATCCGTGTGGCGACGGCGGAAACTGCATCCTGGCGATGGTCCATCAAGACGAGCCGGCCACCGGCGGTCGCGAGCGATTCGGCGATCGCCGCCCCAATGCCCGATCCGGCCCCAGTAATGAGGCCCGATTGACCGGCGATGGACGACATCATGGGCGGCCTCCATCGGTAGGCTCATCGAACGAACGCCAAACCGGCATGTTGACATCCGGATTGCATACAGACGCATTCTACGCCGGAGGGATCGTGAACCAACCGCTGCCACGAGTTGTCATGTGGTACAGCCGTGATGGGCCGCGGCCCCGACCATACACAAGCGCCCACGCAATAAGAATGACACGAGCGTGGCAACCGCCTACCGCCCGAATCGCTAACGAAATTCGGGTCTGGGAGGGGGTCGACTTCGACTTGGGCACAAGGAGGTCATGACAATGAGCGTTCAGTCGGTCGAGCTGCCCGTCGGGATGGCAGGTCTGCGCTATCCCATCACGCAGATCTCACTTGCCGTGCGTGACCTCGACAAGACAATGGAGCTCTACCATCGGGCGTTTGGCTGGGCGCCGTGGCAGGTCTTCGATCACGTCCCCCCTATTCACCAGAACACGGAGCTGCGGGGACAGCCGGTTCACTACTCGCTGCGCGGAGCGGAGGTCTATGTCGGGTCATTGAACTTCGAGTTGCTCCAGCCGCTCGATGGACCAAACCTATGGTCTGAGTTCATGGACCGCCGGGGGGAGGGAGTGGCCTCCATCGCGACGATGTTTCTCGAGCGGGAGGATGGCGACGCCGTAAAGACGGCCTTCAAGAACACGTTTGACATCGATGTGATCATGAAGGCGGACATCGGCGACCACATTGAGTACTACTACCTCGATACCGAGGAGAAGTTCGGCTGCCTGATCGAATCTGGCAGTGGCCACGCGATCGATTTCGTGAAGCCGGCCCAGGTCTACCCGCATCCAGGAGCCGAGCCGGGTCCCTCACCGATCAGCGGTATCACCTACCCCATCACGCAAGTATCGGTCACCGTGCGAGACCTCGAGTCAAAGATGCGGGCCTATCACCAGGCGTTCGGGTGGGGGCCGTGGAAGATCTTCGAGGCCGACGGGACAACGCTGATGCACCACTGCGAATGGAAGGGCAAACCTGCCGAATTCCGCGTGCACTGGGCCGAGACGATGGTCGGAGACATCAACTTCGAACTCATCGAACCTCTTGCTGGAGGGAATCCCTGGCAGGAGTTCCTCGACACGAACGGTGAGGGAATCTCGTCGATCGCCGTGATGTTCGAGACCCGCGAGGAATCGGAGCGGGTGAAGAAGCAGTTCGCTGGCGAAGGGATCGGCATCACTGCTGTCGGTCATATCGGCGACGAGATCGAGTGGTATTTCCTCGATACCGAGGTTCCATTGAAGTGCGTGATTGAGTCCGGGAGCGGTCACGCCATCGATTTCGACGTGCCGCACGCGACGTTCCCGTGATCGACGGGCGGTCTTCAGATCGTGACCGGAGGGAGCGTTCGTGACACAAAGAACGGCAACCTCATCTATATCGAGCCGGTTCGTCGGTAAACGAGCGGTGGTGACGGGGGCAAGCAGTGGAATTGGCCGGGCAACCGCGACCAGGCTTGCTCGGGAGGGCGCAAGGGTTGCTCTGATTGCTCGCCACCGCGAAGGGCTCGAAGCGATCGCGGCCGAGATCGGGGAGGCCGATGGCGCGCTCGTTCTGCCCGCTGACTGCGCTGACGAAGCATCGATTTCTGACGCCATCGATCAGGCTGCGGCTACCTTCAAGGGGCTCGACATCGTGGTTTCAAATGCCGGCATCGAGCTTCTTGGCCAGGACGACCGCGTCGACCGGCTCGAACTGTCAGTCTGGCAGCGTCTCCTGCGCAACAACCTGGACGGCCAGTTCTTGACGTGCAAGCACGGGATCAGGCATCTGCTCCTCAACGGAGGCGGAGCCGTCGTCTGTCTCGGCTCCAATACAGGCTACCTCGGGATGGCCACGAACGAGCCGGCCTATAGCGCCAGCAAGGGCGGCGTCTTTGCCATGATGCGGGTCATGGCTATCGACTATGCGCGAGAAGGCATCCGCGTGAATATGGTCGTGCCGGGCTTCATCGACACGCCAATGAACGAACCGGTCATGCACAACGCGGACGAACTCCGTTACTGGTCAGAGCAGATCCCGATCGGGCGCGCGGGCAGCGCGGAAGAATGCGCCGCGGCGATCCTCTGGCTGGCATCGGACGAGGCGTCGTACTGCGTTGGCACAGCACTTGTCGTGGATGGAGGTCAATCATCGATCTGACACTCATGTCACTGTCACACGCTGGACCCTGGTCTACCTGTCGTGGTGAGGTGGGGTGATGGCCGTTATCCCGTTGCGCGCGCTCGTCGTCGGCGACCGATTCATCAGGGCCGAGCTGTTCGCGGATGCTCTGAGCATGGCCGCGGCGCCGGCCGGGATCGCGCTTTCCATCGAGCAATTGCAGCTCGACTATCCCGCGGTCGATGCCGTGCCGCTTCCAACGTCGGTGGGCGGCCCTCCACCGCGGCCGCTGTGGGAAGACCCGGAGGAGGCGGCGGCGCGCGCGGCCGCCGATCTCGCGGCCGATCCGGATATCCGGGAGTACACCGGCCCCGTTGATCTCCTCACGCCATACCTGTCAGATGTGGAGGCGCTCATCCTTCACCTGGCGCCGCTATCACGGACCGCAATTGCCGCTGCCAGTCAGCTGCGCGTGGTCGGTTGTGCCCGCGGGGGAGCGGTGAATCTCAATCTCGCCGGCCTGACCGAGCGCGGCGTCCCCGTCTTCTTCTGCCCGGGGCGGAATGCCCAAGCCGTTGCCGAGTACATCATGGGAGCGGTGTTGTCGCTGGCCCGAGGAATCTCCGCGGGACGCGCCGGGATCGCCGATGGGCGGTGGCGGCTCGACCTCTACACGTCGAATCTGGTCGGTCCGGAGTTCGCCGGCCGCACCTGCGGTCTCATCGGGTTCGGCGGGGTGGGCCGGGCATTCGCGCCGATCGCCCGTGGCTTCGGTATGCGCTTACTGGTCCACGACCCGTACGTCGACGCTGCGGTGATTGACGAGGTTGGCGCCGAGGCCGCGTCGCTGGATGAGGTGCTCGCGCGCTCTGACGTGGTCGTGTTGGCGGCGCGACTGACGGATGAGACCCGCGGCATGATTGGCGCCAGGGAGCTGGCGCTGTTGCGTCGCGATGCCATCTTCGTCAACCCTGCCCGGGCGGAACTCGTTGATGGGGTAGCTCTGCGCGAGGTGTTAACCCGCCGCGCCATTGGTGGTGCGGTCATCGACGTCTTCAGCCCGGAACCGCCGCTGGCCGGCGACCCGCTGCTGAGCATGGAGACACGTCCTGCTGACTCCCCACATCGCGGGGGCGACCCGGGAAGCCGCCGCGCGTGGTGCCGAGGTGGTCTGCCAGAGGGTCGTCGCTCACCTCACCGACGGAACCCTGGAGGGGAGTCTCAACAGATCCGCGTTGGAGACGGCCGGGGCAAGGGAGGGATAGCCATGAGCGCGTTTACACCTCCGGCCGTCCTGACTGTCGATGCCGGCTCGGGGTCTTGCCGCGCACTCGTCTTCGACGCGGCGGGAAGTCTCCTCGGTCTGGCGCAACGAGAGTGGATCTATCACCCGGTGCCGGACGCGCCGGGCGGTTTTGATTTCGACACCGCCGGCGGTTGGACGCAGGTCTCTCAATGCGTGCGCGAGGCTCTGACTACGGCTCAGGTAGCCCCAGACCAGATTGGCGCCGTGACCGCCGCCAGCATGCGCGAGGGGTTCGTCCTCTACGATGATGACGGACGCGAGATCTGGGCTTGTCCAAATATCGACGCTCGTGCCGGCGTCGAGGCGGCCGAGATGATCGGGGAGGGTCTAGCCGAGCGACAGTACCAGCGCGGTGGCGACTGGACCTCGATCACCGCACCCGCTCGGCTGCGCTGGATCCAGAAGCATCAGCCCGAGATTCTGGCACGCGCGCGCCATCTCACCATGCTCGGCGATTGGGTCATTTTCCGGCTCTCCGGGGTCTTCTGCACCGATCCCTCGCTTGGCTCCTCATCCAACCTGTTCGACCTCGCGACGCGCTCCTGGTCGGCGGAAACGTCCGAGGAGCTGATGCTCCCGGATTTCCTGCCGGCCATCTACGAACCGGGCAGCGTCGTCGGCGCCGTCACGCCCGAGGCGGCCGCGGCAACCGGTCTCCTTCCGGGCACAGCGGTCGTTGTCGGCGGCGCCGATACGCAGCTCGCGTTGCTGGCGGCGGGGCTCACCTCTGGTTTGCGGTACGCGACCGTGGGGGGGACCTTCTGGCAAAGCGCGGCTGTGACCAACGACCCTGTCATCGACCCGAAAATCCGGCTGCGCACGCTTTGCCACGTTCTGCCCGGCACCTGGATGATCGAAGGGGTCGGGTTCCTGCATGGGTTCTCGACGCGGTGGGTACGCGATGCCTTGCTACGCGCCGTCAATCCCGAAATCGGCCCCGACGAAGGGTATGAGATGCTGGAGCGTTTGGCCGCTTCCGTGCCCGCCGGGTCCAACGGCCTCACCTACCTCTCGTCCAATGTGATGGAGGGGCGCCGCTGGCGGCATGGTCCCCCGTCGCTGGTTGGACTCGACATCCTGCAACCGGAGAAGACCGGGCTGGGGGCGATCTTTCGCGCGGTCGAGGAGGAGGCTGCCTACGTCGCCCGAGGGCACTACGACATTCTGGCTGAGGTCTGCGGAGCGGCGCCGGAGAGCATCCGCTTCGTCGGTGGTCCGGCCCGCGGGCGGCTCTGGCCACAGATTCTGGCCGATGTACTCGGAGTGCCGGTCGAAACCCCGCCCGTGCGGGAGGCGACCTCGTTCGGCGCGGCTCTCTGCGCGCTTGTCGGTACGGGGGTGTTCACCACGCTGGAGGAAGCGGTGGCGGCGACGAGCAGGGAGCCGACCCTGTTCGAGCCAGACCCGGCGAACCATGCCATCTACGACGATGCATATGGGCGCTGGAAGGCACTGAACGCGCACCTCCTGGCGGCAGCCGATGAAGGCGCTGTCCCGTTTCTGTGGCGGGGCGCCGGCGCGTGATGGCTCCTGCCAGGGAGAGGCGGATTTCGAGAGAGGATCGGATGCGCCTGAAAGAGAATCTGGGTCATCACGGTGTCACATCGTGGCTGGCTCCCACCCCCTTCACTCCATCGCCATGGGAGAGGGTGGGACGTCCGAGAGAGGTCGCCGTTTCTGACAATCATCTTTTGGAGTGCACATGATCGAACAGACCCCGACGCTGGCGCCGATTGTGGGCGACTCGGAGCTGGAGCGGCTGGTCACGCGGTCGCGACTGATCGGCGCTGACCCAACGCTCGTCGTTCACGGCGGTGGCAACACTTCGAGCAAGATCGAAGAGGTCGACCATCTCGGCCGCCCGCGAACGGTGCTGCGCGTCAAAGGAAGCGGCACGGATCTGAAATCGATTGGACCGGATGGGTTCCCCGGTCTCTTCCTCGACGAGCTTCTGCCGCTGCGCGACCGGTCTCACATGAGTGATGAGGAGATGGTGGACTATCCTGGCGCACTGCATGGTCGAGCCGGGCTCGCGGCGCCCGTCGATCGAGACGCTGCTGCACGCCTTCTTACCGGCCCGCCACGTCGACCACGTCCACGCGGACGCGATCTGCGCGCTGACGAACACCCCAGATGCGGACGAGCATGTGCGA
This sequence comes from uncultured Chloroflexia bacterium, assembly GCA_963751075.1. Classification (GTDB taxonomy): domain Bacteria; phylum Chloroflexota; class Chloroflexia; order Thermomicrobiales; family UBA6265; genus JACCXM01. Next base: position 114,312 of record CAVVTE010000025.1, read on the forward strand.
GAGGCGCTCGGTCCGGACGTGGCCGTCGTGCCGTACATCCGGCCGGGATTTGAGCTCTCGCGACAGGTGGCCGAGCTCGCTGGGGCGAGCGCGGTGGTGCTGGACAAGCACGGATTGGTCACGTGGGGAGAGAGTCACGAGGAATCCTACGGGCGCACACTCGAACCTGGTTGCCCGGGCCCAGGCCTACCTTGCACAGCCAGGAGACGCCAGGGTTCCGCCGCCCACTCGGCCCGAGCTCGACGCCGCCACGACGGAGACGCTTCTCCTCAGGCTGCGTGGCCTGCTCTCTCGAGATGGGCGGCGCATCCTGTCGATCGATCGGGGGCAGCGGTCTCTCGCCGATCGTCCTGACGTCGACCAGGTAGCGACCGCCGCGCGCGCAACTCCGGATCACGTCTTGCGCATTGGGGCGCAGACCCTTGTCGTCCACGGTCCCGAATCGATCACCGAGGCCGTGAGGGATTTCGAAGATCGGTATGCGGCCTACTTTGGACGCCACCGGGATCGATTGCCGGATGGGCTGGAGATGCTGTCACCGGCGCCGCGAGTGGTGCTCGTCCCGGGTCTGGGAGCGGTAGCCGCCGGCCCGGATGCCCGCACGGCGAGAGTCAACGTCGAGATCGCCGCGCGCAGCCATCTGGTCACCGCGCAGGTGCTGGACGCTTTCGGCGCGGTCGAGTGGCTCGATGAACGGGACATCTTCGATTTCGATTACTGGCCGCTCGAGCTCTACAAACTGCAGTCCGCGCCACCACCACGGGAGTTCTCCGGTCACATCGTCGTTATCACCGGGGCCGGGAGCGGACTTGGCAGGGCGATAGCGGGCCGGCTGTCGCGCGAGGGCGCGCACCTCGTTTTAACGGGTGGTGAAGAGGACTCGCTGCGGCAGATGGCCGCGGAGCTGCCGGGAGGAACCGCGTGCGTCGTCACGAGCGATCCGGTGGGGGCGGCGGTCGCGGCGTTCGGCGGTGTCGACAAACTGGTCGCCCTGGAGCGGGTCACGCGGGGCGAGTTGGACCGTCTTGAAGTGGCGTTGCGCCAGCAAGGGATCGACGGTGCGGTCGTCGGAGTGGAAACCCCGGACGGCGTCACCGTGGATCTCCAACTCGCGCCGCCTGGCGTGAGAACCAATTGCGTCCGTCTGGACGCGGGTGTTGATCCCGCGCTCGCCGCCGAGGCCATCGCCTTTCTGGCATCGGCACGAGCCGCGGCCACCGACCGCGCGATCGTGCCAGTCGGCGCCAGGCCGAGCTGAATGCCGTGGAAGAGAGACGGCGCGATCCTGATACCCCGTCCGGGCAACATTGTGAACCTGCACGAGAACGTGGGGAAGGGTCCCGGCACAATCCTGAACAATCATCGGATCATGAGATGCGTCATGCTGGTCGGCGGGAAACGCCCGCCCTGACGCGGTACAGGCTGAGAGCTGAGAGGCGTGTGATCTCACTGGCGGTCGAACGAATGCGCCGTTGTGCCCGGTTCCTCGAGCATGCTCCTCGGAATGACACGATGAGCCTGGAGTTGCCCACAGTCGCGCAAAGGAGGAGAGGCGATGGAGAGAGCCTTCGTGGGGCGTACTGTCGACGAGTTGGACACACCCGTTCTCATCGTCGATCTCGACGCGCTGGAGCAGAACATCACAGGGATCGCGGCGGCGGTTGCCGAGCGGGGGACCTCCTGGCGGCCGCACGTCAAGGTGCATAAGACTCCGGCGATTGCCCATCTGCAGCTAGCGGCCGGCGCGATCGGCGTAGCCTGTGCCAAGCTCGGCGAAGCCGAGGTGCTTGTCGACGCCGGTATTCGTGACATCATGATTGCCAATCAGATCGTCGGTCCGATCAAGACGCGCCGCTTGGCAGCACTATGTCGTCATGCGGATGTCATCGTGGCCGTCGATGACCCACGGAATGTGGCCGAGTTGGACACCGTGGCGCGAGACCATGGGGTGCGACCGCGAGTAGTGATCGAGGTCGACATCGGTATGGGGCGATGCGGCGTGGGGCCGGGTCAGGATACTGTCGCACTCGCCCGGCTTGTCGCAGGGTGTGAGGGGCTGCGCTTTGCCGGTCTGATGGCCTGGGAGGGACAGGCGATGAGCGTCGCCGACAACGAGAGCCGTCCCCAGGTGATCAGCGATGCGGTAGGGGAACTCGTCTCTACCGCTGATGCTTGCCGCGACGCGGGTCTGCCGGTGGAGATCGTCTCCTGCTCGGGGACCGGCACGTATCTGGTGGCGGCGGCGATTCCTGGAGTGACCGAAGTGCAGGCTGGCGGTGGGATCTTTGGCGACCCGGTCTACCGCCGCATGGGGGTTCCCCTGCAACCGGCGCTCTCACTGATGGCGCAGGTGATCAGCCGGCCGACGCCGACGCGCGTCGTTTTCGATTTTGGGCGCAAGCAGATCGATCCCAGCATGGCGGCGCCGGTCCCGGTCGGTCTCGATGCGGCCGATGCGATGGCGCTGCATATCGAGCATTGCATCCTGGAGTTGGCCGGCCCGGCGGAGACGCCTGAGCTTGGGGAGCGAGTGAGGTTCGAGGTCGGTTTCGGCGACCGTGCCATTCATCTCCACGAACACCTCTACGGGGTGCGCGATGGCATCGTCGAAACCGTTTGGCCGGTCGCCGCGCGGGGGCGCCACCAGTAAGGGGCGTGGCCGAAGGGCGTGCAGCGTCGCGATGGAGTGAGGCGCCCGGGCGTCTGACTTCGGACTCGATACCCCGGCTATTTCTTCCCAGACAGCGTCTGGCTCTTGATACCCTCGATTGCGGCGCCTGTGCTGGTGAACTCCATGCCGTTTGGGCCTTTGGGCATTGCGCCTGAATCGTCTCGGTGGTCCCAGTGCTAGGCTTTATGCATTCAATCGCCCACATTGAACGATTCGACCAGTCGACGCACGCAGGAGACACCCCATGCCGACCCCCCCGATCTCGCCAAAAAGGACCTTTCCCACGTCAACCTCGCCACCGGCGACCTCACGGGGGCTGACCTGCACGAGGCCAACCTTCGCCACGCCAACCTCAAAGAGACCAACCTGGCTGGGGCCGATTTGACAGGAGCTGACCTCACGGAAGCCGACCTCGGTGGCGCCTGCCTGCGTGAGGCGCGGGCCGCGGATGCGAATATGGAGGGCGCGGATCTCCGCGACGTTGACCTGACCGGGGCAGATCTGCACGGGGCGCGATTGAGCGGGGCGAAGCTGCGCGAGACGGATCGGGAGGGGGCAATGCTGGCCGGTGCGGACCTCAACTCCGGCGAGTCTGGCGCGCCCGAACCGGCATAAACTCGGCTCATACCCGATGGAGCATGGGAGTTCTCGGGGTTGCTGATCCAGTGACCAGCGTCGCGGTGCGGACGTCCTCTCCGGGGGTATTCGGTCCCTGCTGAGGTAGCACGATTGGAAGCAGCCTTCACGATGCTCGCCAATGAGTGGGTGAGGTCACGGCGGTTACCGTCAGCACTCCGCCGCCCGTAGCTCCACGTGACCGCGCATCGCATGACGCCGCAGGAGGATCAGTGTGAGTCGCATCCTGTACATCGCACCCGTCAACGTCGAGGGCGACTTCCTGGAGCGAGACGTCGAGGATGCCGCGCGACGCGAGAATGAGGTCACGGTCCTAGGTTTCTCCCGGGGCCCCCGCCACGTGGAGTACCGCTATTACGAGACACTCGTCCTGCCGGACATCGTCCACACGGTCATGGAGGCGGAACGACTCGGCTACGATGCCGCCGTCATCGGGTGCTTTTACGATCTCGGACTGCAAGAGGGACGGGAAGTTGCCGAGACCATGATCGTCACCGCCCCGTGCGAGGCCTCATGTCTCCTGGCCGCCTCGTTGGGATCGACCTTTTCCATCATTGTGGGCCGCCGCAAGTGGATCCCGCAGATGCGCAACACGGTCCTCGCTTACGGTCTCCAGTCACGACTGGCCTCCTTCCGGGCGCTCGATCTCGGCGTTCTCGACTACCACGCTGACGAGGAGGAAACCGAACGTCGCTTCATCGAGGCGGGGCAGCGAGCAGTCCAGGAGGACGGCGCCGAGGTCATCATCCTTGGCTGCACGGCCTCTTCTGGATTTTTTGCACGCCTGCAACAAGAGCTCGGGGTTCCGGTGATCGATCCCGCCATCGCGGCGATCAAACAGGCCGAGCAGTTGATCGAGCTGCGGGACCGCTTCGGCTGGGGTCACGCGAAGATCGGCGGCTATGAATCTCCACCTGCCGCCGAGATTGCTGCCTGGCGCCTACGAGAGGATTTCGGCGCGGATGACGTGCGAAACTCGTGGATATTCGCCCGTTCGGCGACGGCTGCCTCGACGAGCGGTTGAGCCCATCGCCACTCAGCAGACACCATTGACCGCTTGACGCTCTCCTGCGTCGTTTCTACGATGAAGCTGACGCATGCTGATGGCAGCAAGAGCACGTACGTTTCGGAATGGTCGGTCCCCGCGCGACACCCGCGTAGCCGCGCATTTTCCCCGGCAGGAGGAGTGCTATGACCAAGTCAGTGAATCGCCTGGAGCCGGAGCGTCTGTCCCCGGTAGTCCGCCCGGTCTACGGAACCCGCCTAACTCGCCGGACGCTGCTGGGAGGCGCCGCGGCGAGCGGTGTGCTCGCCGGACTTGGCGGCTCGCTCGCCTATTCGCCGCAGGCGGCTGTCGCCCGGCAGGACGGCGCCATCGCCATCTTCACCAGCGCGGTCGATATCCCGAACATCGATCCCGCTATCGGGCATGACGGCGCTATTGCAATCACCCAGAAACATGTCTACGACACGCTCTACCGGCATCTCGGCAACCCGCCGGAATTGGTGCCCTGGCTGGCGACGGAGCACACCGTCTCCGAGGATGCCAAGGAGTGGACATTCACCCTCGACGAACGAGCCAAGTTCCAGGACGGCTCACCCGTCACAGCCGATGCCGTCGTCTACTCGACGCAGCGGGTCCTCGAGCTCAATCAGGGTGTGGCGTGGATGTTTGCTGATATTCTGGAGGCGGAAGGGGTTACCGCTGTCGATCCGCAGACGGTGAGGTTCACTCTATCCGAACCGTTCGCGCCTTTCCTGCACGCAACCACCTGGCTCTTCGTGCTCAATCCCGCTCAGGTCGCGGCCAACGAGACCGACGGCGACATGGGGCAAGCCTGGCTGACGAACAACGCGGCCGGTTCTGGCCCCTTCATGATTTCACGCTGGGAACCGGGCAATCTCTACCAGTTCGATGCCAACCCGGACTACTGGCGCGGTTGGGAAGGCGAGCATGTCGCCGGGTACGTGCACCAGGTGAGTCAGGAATCGTCGACCAAGCGACTCGCCCTGCAGAATGGTGATGCCCAGTTCGCCGACTGGCTCTCGCCGCAGGACAAATCACTTCTCGAAAAAATGCCGGATGTAGTCGTGCCCCGAGAGCAGGGCATCGAGACCTACACCGTCAAAATGAACAACAACGTTGGGCCGACCTCTGACGTCAATGTGCGCCGGGCCATCTCCTACGCGTTCGATTACCAGGCAATGCTGGATGTCATGGCCGGGTTCGCCACGCGCATCGCCGGACCCCTCTCACCTGCCCTAAAGGGGGCATTGCAGACACCCGTCTACGAGACCGATCTCGAGAAGGCCAAAGCGGAGCTCGCCAAGTCCGAAGAGTACGCCGACGGCTTCGATATCGAGTTCGTCTACGTGACGGGTCTCGAGGAGGAGCGTCAGACGGGGCAGATCTTGCTCGACCAACTCAAGAATCTGAACATCAACGTGACGATCACGGGGATGGAATGGGCGAATGCGGTGGCGCTGTTTGCCGATCCGGAGCAATCTCCTGCCCTCTTCCCAATCTATTCCGGCACGGACTATCCAGACCCGGACGCCTTCCTCTGGCCAGCGTTCCACTCCTCGTCAGCCGGCACCTGGATGGGAGCCAACCATTACAGCAATCCGGACGTCGACGGGATGTTGGTAGAGGCTCGCTCAACGACGGACGAGACCAAACGCCTCGAGCTCTACGACAGGATCCAGAAGCAGCTCGTGGACGAGGCGGTCGAGCTCTACCTCTGGACGCGGCTCGAAGGTGTTCCCCACCGGAGGGAGATCCAGGGATACCAGTTCACCCCGGTGATGGGGTCGGATCCTTGGTGGTACACCATCTCCCTGGCGGCATCGTAAGTTCAGTGCATCCGGGCGCCGTACGGCGCCCGGATGCCCAATTGTGAACGTGTGTATGCTGCTGGTCTCCTGACCGCAGGTTCGGGAACTGTTTATGGGCGCCGGCTCCTATCTCATTCGCCGTTTGCTGTTGCTCATCCCGACCCTCTTCGGGCTGTCACTCCTGACCTTTGCCATCTCCCACGTGGTGCCGGCTGATCCGGCAAAGCTGGCTGCCGGTCCGCGCGCGTCGACCGAAATGGTGGAGACCATCCGCCGTCAATTCGGCCTCGACCGGCCGCTTCCGGAGCAATACGTCACGTATGTCGGCGGTCTACTGCGCGGCAACTTCGGTGATTCGATCACGACTCGGCGCAGCGTCGGCGAGGACTTGAAAGAACGCTTTCCGGCGACGTTCGAGTTGGTGCTGTACGCGATGTTCCTGGCAGTAGGCGCCGGCATTCCCCTCGGTGTCATCGCCGCCGTCAACCAGAACCGCTGGCCCGACCAGTTCTCGCGCTTGTTTGCCATTTCTTCGGTGAGCATCCCGCAGTTCTGGTTTGCCCTGGTGCTCCAGCTCTTTTTCGCCAGTAGCTTGGGTTGGCTGCCATTGAGCCGTAGGTTGCCGACGCTCGCCGAGCCCCCGAAGCACGTCACTGGGCTCTTGAGCATCGATAGCCTCCTTGCTGGTCAGATCGATACGTTCTGGCTCGTGCTCAAACACCTGGCGCTGCCGGTATTTGTGCTCTCACTCGGGTCGATGGCGATCATCACCCGCACTTTGCGTGGCGACTTACTGGAGGTGCTCAACCACGACTTCATCCGCACCGCACGCGCCAAAGGGGTTTCCGAACGCGGCGTGCTGCTGCGTCACAGCCTGCGCAATGCGTTTATTCCAAGCCTGACCATGATCGGTCTCTCCTTCGGCTGGACCCTTGGCGGCACAGTGCTGGTGGAGGCGGTGTTTGACTGGCCTGGAATCGGCAATTACGCGGTGGAGGCCACCGGGCGGCTCGATTTCAATCCCATCATGGGGGTCACTCTTCTCGTTGGCGTCGTCTTCATCCTGATCAATCTCGCCGTCGATCTGCTCTACGGCGTGCTCGATCCGCGCATCACCTATCAATGAGGATTGGCCCTAGTTGATGGTGACGGTAGAAGCAGCGGCTACCTCAGCGGCGCCCCTCTCTGCTGTCGCACCCACGCGTTCCAGCAATGTGCGACGGCAGGCCAGACGCTTCACCCAGAATCGGATGGCTCTTGCAGGATTGTGCCTCGTGATTCTTCTCATCCTGACCGCGCTTCTTGCTCCGGTCATCGTCCCGTATCCGGGGGATGCAGCGGGTGCGGTCCACACCCAGGATGCGCTGTTAGCGCCGTCGGCCGCGCATCTTTTCGGCACGGACGATCTTGGTGGAGACGTCTTTTCCCGGGTGGTCTTTGGCGCGCGTTACTCGCTGGCGATCGGGCTCGCCATCGTTTCGCTCGCCTTTCTCATTGGTGTTCCGCTCGGCGCAATCGCCGGATTCTCCGGTGGCTTCGTCAACGAGCTCATCATGCGAACGACCGATATCTTTCTCACCATCCCTGGGATCGTGCTGGCTCTGGCGATAGGCGCCGCGCTCGGTCCTGGACTGGTCAATGCCGCGATCGCCCTGGCGCTCGTTTGGTGGCCGGGGTACTGCCGACTGACGCAAGGCCAGGTTCTAGCCCTGCGGGAGCAGACCTACGTCGAAGCGGCGGGAGTCGTGGGGGCGGGACAGGGTCGGGTCATCTTTCGGCACATCCTGCCGAATACGCTGACTCCGCTGATCGTCAAAGTCTCGATGGACATCGGGTTCGCCATCCTCACGGCGGCGGGGTTGAGCTTCATCGGCATCGGGGCGCAACCACCTACACCCGAATGGGGCGTGATGGTCAATACCGGTCGGCAATTCATGCCGGACTGGTGGTGGTACGCCACCTTCCCCGGCCTGGCGATCTTCCTTGCGGTTTTCGGATTCAACTTGCTCGGTGATGGGGTGCGTGACGCCTTCGATCCGCGGACGCAGCTTTGAGAGCCACCTTACCCTTCGACTGGAAGCGTGGCATAGGAGCGAGGGAATGACCGTCGCAGAGGGTTACCGGCTGGCGATCGACATCGGCGGCACGTTCACCGATGTCGTGTTGCTCGACGCCGCCACGCAGCGCCTGACGTTTATCAAAGCGCCGACCACACCGGCTGATCGATCGCTTGGCTTCTTCGCCGGCATCGATGGTGTGCTCAAGGCCGCTGACGCGCCTCCCCACAATGTGCGAACGATCGCGCATGGCAGCACGGTCGCGACGAACGCAGTCCTGGAAGGGAAGGGGAGCCGTCTCGGACTGATCACCACCCTTGGCTTCCGGGACATCCTCGAGATCGGCCGGGCCTACATCCCGGGCATCTTCACCAACTTCCTACGCTGGCAAAAACCGGAACGGCTCGTTCCACTGGAGCGGGTCCGCGCCGTTCCGGAACGCGTGGCCGCCGACGGGTCGGTCATCGCGCCACTCGACGAGGATGCGGCGCGCAAGGCCATCCAGGAACTGCTGGCGGAAGGGATCGAGTCTCTGGCCATTGCGCTCCTCCACAGCTACGCCAACCCGGATCATGAGCGGCGGGTTGAAGCACTCGCGCGCGAGATGGCTCCTGATCTGTTTGTCTCTCGCTCGTCGGCCGTACTCCCCGAGTACCGGGAATACGAGCGGACCATGACGACGGTTCTCAACGCCTATGTCATGCCGACGGTCGATCGATACCTGGGACCGGATCAGGGACGGTCTGGTGGCCAAAGGTCTACCCAGACGGGATTTCCATTGTGCGTTCTGATGCCGGGGTGATGAGCTTGACAACGGCGCTCGAGCGGCCGGTCAACACGGTCTTGTCCGGACCGGCTGGAGGCGTACTGGGAGCCACTGCGGTGGCCGTGGGGGCTGGCTACGCCAATGTCGTCTCCATGGACATGGGGGGGACAAGCACCGATGTCTGCCTCAGCACGTGCAGGTGAGCCGCGGCTCTCGACCGAGACGTGGGTATCGCACTACCCGGTCAAAGTCCCGATCATCGACATCACGACGATTGGCGCCGGGGGTGGTTCGATCGCCTTGGTTTCCCCGTCCGGTGCGCTACAGGTTGGCCCGCAGAGTGCCGGTGCTGAGCCAGGACCCGCCTGTTATGGCCGGGGAGGAACCCTGCCGACGGTGACCGACGCGAATCTGGTGCTGGGACGCCTGCCCCTGGCGTTGGCGGGCGGTGCTGTCCAGCTCGATCTCGATGCGGCGCGCAAGCGCCATCGAGACGCCACGTCGCGATCCCGCTTGGTCTAACGGTTGAGGCGGCGGCGCTCGGCATCATCCGCATCGTGGATGAGGGGATGCTCGGCGCGCTCCGCGTCGTCAGCGTGCAACGCGGCATTGACCCGCGTGAATTGGCCCTCGTGCCCTTCGGTGGGGCAGGGCCGGTTCACGGCGCGGAGCTGGCCCGGCTGGCGGGGATCGAAACGATGCTGGTGTCCGCCCAGCCCGGGAGTGCTCTCGGCGCTCGGGTTCCTCCTGGCTGATGTCAAGCAGGTCTTCACGTTGACGCGGGTCGGTCTCATCGGTGAGCTCGACGTAAAGCGCCTACAACAGGTTGATCTCGACAGCTCATTAGCGACGCGACCGCAGTGGTTGGATCGAGAAGGAGTCCCGGAGTCTGATCAGGCGATCGAGGTCGCGCTTGATCTGCGCTATCGCGAGACAGGCCTACGAGATCCCGATCGCGAGTGAAGCTGCCGCTTGACGAGGCGGCATGGTGGGTCGCCGGAGAGCGATTTCATCGACGAACATAAGCGTCGATACGGCTACGATCAGACATTTGGTTCCAGTCGAAGTCGTAACGTTGCGGGTCACAGCGATCGGGAATCTGTCCGAAACCGGCGCTGGAGCGGGGGAGCTGGGACCGACGAGAGGCGAGGAGGCGACGTCATTGACAAGGGCGCCGGTCGATCTATTGTCGATGGGAATGGCAGGAAACGACTCTGTCTATGAAAGATCAGATGCTTGATCACGGCACATGTCATGACCGGTCCCGCTGTGATCGATCAATCGGATTGCACGACCGTGATTCATCCTGGTCAAACGGCAAGAGTCGATGCCGTTCGGGAATCTGATCGTCGCGACGGCGCGTTACGCAACTGCAACGATGGAAATGGATGCGAGAGCACGCTCATGATGACCGACCCGATCACGATCGAGGTCATCGCGAATGCATTCAAGGCACTCATCTACGAGATGGACGCGGCATCGAGCGCACCTCGATGTCGATCATCATCCGCGAGCAGCACGATTTCGGGATGTCGTTGGTCGATCGCCGAGGATTGGGTGATAACCGGGACGGCCTTCACCGGCCAGACGCTGGCTGATTCGCCCGCGATGCGTCCTGTCTCAGCCGGGCGATGTGATCGTCTTCAACGATCCCTATCTCTCCCACGGCGAGATTTCCCACCTCGGCGACACGATGATGGCGGTTCCCGATATTCTGGAATGAAGCGCATCATCGCGTGGGGGATCGCCTGGGGTCATCACATGGATCTGGGCGCGGCCGCACCGGCTTCGATGCCAACCGACGGCTACTGAGATCTACCATGAAGGGCATCCAGATTCCACCGATCAAGCTCTTACGAGAGGGGTGCAGCTCAACCGGGCTGTCGCTGGAGATCATTGCGCGCAACTCGCGCACTCCGGACATGATGGTTGGCGATCTGCTGGCCTTGTCAGCAGCTGGGAAGATCGCCGAGAAACGGCTGGAAGAGCTGTGCCAGAAGTTCGGTGGTAGATGCGTCGATCGAGACATTCTGCGTCCTCTTCGAGCGGGCGCGGGAGACGATGCGCCGTTTGATCACCCTCCTTCCGGAGGAGATCGGTCTGGATTCGAGGACTGTCTCGACAACGACGGGATCTCGACGAACCGCTGACGATCCGCGTCACCCTCACGCGCGAAGCGGGAGCGCGCGCGACTCGATTTCACCGGGACGTCGCCGCAATGCGACGGGACCGGTCAACTTCCCGCTGAACCCGAGCCTCGACCAAGCTCGACCTCTACAACGTGCTCAGCCTGGCTGCCGGTGATCAGCATCGCGATCGACGCTGAGCTCGACGCGAATCAGGGTATCGAGGATCTGATCGACGTCGTGATCCCGGAAGGTTGCTTGCTGCGCGCCGGTCAGTCCCGGCTCCTGTCAGCCTGCGCCATCTCGCCAACGGGCGAGTTGACGAGATCGTGCAAGGGCATCCTCGCGCAGATATTCCCCGAGGCGATCCCCGCTACGCATAACGGCAGTCTCAATTGCTACAGCATGCTTGGCTATCGGGAAGGGCGAGGAGGATGATTGGCTCTGTTTCGAGGTCATGGCGGCGGGGAGCGGAGGGCGACGCACACGGCGATGGGCTCGATGCCTTCTCTTGGAACACGCGTCTGAAAAACGCTCCGGCCGAGTTCGTGGAAACGGTCTATCCCGTCCGTGTCGAGCACTACTCGCTGCGACCGGGAAGTGCCGGTGCTGGGCTTCATCGCGGCGGACACGGTCTCATACGGTCGATCCGCACGCTGCGCCCGGCGCGGCTCTTTTTTCTCGACGAGCGGCAGCGCACCCAACCGTGGGGACTCTACGGCGGTCGTGCCGGCGCGGCCAATGACGCCTACGTGGAACGGCATGATGGGACGCATCGAGATGGTACCGGCGAAGTTCGACGCCTTGCTCCTGGCTCCTGGCGATGCCTTCGTCATGCGGACGGGCGGTGGTGGTGGCTGGGGTGATCCATTTTAACGTGATCCGGCGCTGGTGCTCCGGGATGTCCGGGTTGGCCTGCTCACCGATCGCGCAGGCGCGCGATGCGTACGGTGTAGCGATCATGGGCGATCCACTCGGCGTCGACCAAGAGGAAACTGCTCGGCTGCGCACAGCCGCTCACTCGGAAGCATGGATCGACCGAGGTGAGCCGCAACGAGCGCCGGGTCCGGGAGACGTCTGGGTACTTCCGCAGAGCCACCTGAGCCCTGGCTTAATGTGTCCTATAGGGACACAGAGCCGTCGCGAGCCGACTGAGCGTTGCCGCGGACTAACCGCAAGCACGTCACCAAGGGCTTTGATCATTTGCTGAGTGGAAGACAGAGAAGCGAAAAGGGAGGGACGCGTGCGACTGGCTACCGATATCGGCGGCACGTTTACCGACCTGGTCTATCTCGACGAGAACACCGGGGCGGTTGGTCTGGCCAAGGCGTCATCGACTCCGCCGACATTTGGCGAACGGCATCATGGATGCGATCGCGAAATCCGGGCTCGACCCGACGGCGGTCGAGCATTTCGTCCACGGCACGACGGTCGTGATCAACGCGCTGACAGAGCGCAAAGGCGCGTCGACCGCCGTGGTCACGACCGAAGGCTGCCGCGACGTGCTCGAGATCGGCCGCGCAAACCGGCCGGACATCTACAACCTGCAAGTTCCGCAAGCAACCATCCGTTCGTTCCCCGCGCACCGCCGGTTCGAGGTGACGGAGCGGACGAACTACAAGGGCGAGGTCGTCACGCCACTCGATATCGAGCGGATGTCGACGCGGTGGCTGAGCGGATCCAGACGGAGTGGCGTGGAGGCGGTCGCCGTCTCGCTTCCTTCATTCCTACGCCAATCCCGCGCACGAGCAGGCGTGCGCGGACCGGTTGCTGCGAGAACTGTCTACCGGACGTGCTAAGGTCACGACCGTCCTCCGATATCACCCAGGAGTGGCGCGAGTACGAGCGGACGAGCACCGTCGTGCTGAACGCCTACGTGCAGCCGGTCGCGAGCTGCCTATCTGCGAGTCGCTCGACAGACGACCTGCGCGTCCTACGGGATGCGGGTCCGCGGCTCGACGTGATGAAATCGAATGGTGGCACCGCGACCTTCGCCGTCTCGGAGGAGCTACCGATCCACATGGTCGAGTCGGGGCCGGTGGGCGGCGTGATCGGCGCGGCTGCCGATCGGCAGAGGCGATCGACATCGCCGAACATGATCACGCTCGACATCGGTGGCACGACGGCCAAGTGCTCGCTGATCGATCACGGCGAAGTCAAGATCACGACCGAATACCGGATCGAGCGCGACCAACACAGCGCCGGTTACCCGATCAAAGCGCCGGTGGTCGATATCGTCGAGATTGGCGCGGGCGGCGGCAGCATCGCCTGGATCGACGCGGGCGGGGCGCTCAAGGTCGGCCCGAAGAGCGCCGGTGCGGTGCCCGGACCGGCCTGCTACGGCCAGGGCGGAACCGAACCGACGGTGACGGACGCCAACCTCATCGCCGGGCGGATCAATCCGAACTATTTCCTGGGCGGCGAGATCGCGGTCAGCGTCGATCTCGCGAAGCAGGCGATGCAGAAGATCGCCGACGCGCTTGGGCGTCTCAGTCGAGGAAGCGGCGCTCGGGGTTATCCGGATCGCAAACGCCAACATGATCAACGCCCTGAAGCTGGTTTCGGTCCGTCGTGGTTACGACCCGCGCGATTTCACAATGATGGCCTTCGGTGGCGGTGGCGCCATGCATGCTGCCGCACTGGCCACCGAGCTTCGCGTCGGCACGGTCATCATTCCCCAGGCTCCGGCTCACTTCTCTGCCTGGGGCATGCTAATGACTGACCCCATGCAGGATTTCATCAGGACCGCCCTCACCCCGAGCACGTACCAGAGAGCCGGAGCGGATTGCGTCGATCTTCGGCGGCATGGAGGCCGAAGCACGGCGGTTCTTTGCCGACGCTGACTACGACCAGCGGTCCAGGTCACGATTGAGCGTTACGGCGACATGCGCTATCACGGTCAGGAGCACACCGTCCAAGTGCCGTTCCCTGTTGATCCGGTCGATGTCAACGCCGGTGAACGAGACGTTTCACGGCCTGCACGAGCGGGCCTACACCTATCGCCTCGAGTCGGCGACCGAAATCGTGAACTTCCATCTCGTAGCTCGGGTCGCCAACACGCAAACCGTCGCTGGCCGGTGTAGAGACCACCGGCTCGAGGCCGTCCGAAGGGGCGGCGATTGGTCGATTTCGACGAGTCTGGTCGTCTGGAGAGCGACTATCTATGAGCGGGCAGAGCTGATTCCTGGAGAAGCGGGTCGAAGGACCCGTGGTCATCGAAGAGCCGGCCAGCGACGACGGTTGTCTACCCTGGACAACGGGTGACGCTCGACTCGATAGGCAATCTCCGCATCCAGACAGCGCGTCTGAGGAAAGGCCAGTAGGACGATGGACGGTTCGCCACCATGACGCACCTCGACCCCTTCACGATCGAAATCATCAAGGATGCGCTCAACGCGATTGGCGACGAGATGTTCGTCTCGACTGCAGCGCACGTCGAAAAGCCCGATCATCTACGAGGTTCTCGACTACTGCTGCGGGATCACCGATGACAGAGGCCAACTCCTCGCCCAGGGCAATGGGGTTGGTGGCTTCCTGGGGACGATGGCGTTCGCGGTGCAGTCGACACTCGACAAGTTCGGCCGCGATGGGCTGCGGGAGGGTGACATTGTCGTCACCAATGACCCGTATTCGGGCGGCGGAACTCATCTCTCCGATGTCTCATTGGTGATGCCCATCTTTGTCGAGGGTGAATTGGTCGGTTTCTCGGCGAACAAAGCCCATTGGACCGAGGTTGGTGGCAAGGACCCGGGCTCGTGGACGACCGATTCGGTTGACATCTGGCAGGAAGGGTCTCCAGTTCCCGTGCATCAAGCTCTTCAACGGCGGAGAGCAGAACCAGGCGCTCCTGGACATGATCGAGGCCAACGTCCGCACACCGGAGATGACGCTCGGTGACGTTTGGGCTCAAGTCGCCTCGTGTCGCCTTGGAGCCCGTCGCTACGCCGAGCTCTGCGAGCGGTACGGCACAGGACAGGTCCGGCAGGCCGTCGAAGCACTCCTCGATTACGGCGAAGCTATGACCTTGCGAGAACTCGCGAAACTCCCCAAGGGGATCTTTGAGGCAGAGGACTGGATAGACGACGATGGGATTTCGAGTGACTCTATCTATTGCCGGGTGAAAGTCACTGTCACCGACGACGAGTTCACCTGTGATTTCACGGGCACTGCCCCAGAGACCCGAGGCCCGGTCAACTGCTCGTGGACAGGACTGAACTCCGCGGTACGCATGGTCTTCAAGGCGCTGACCGATCCCCACATCGCGGCCAACGAGGGTTGCTTCCGAGCGATGCGGATCATCTGTCCAGAGGGGACAGTCTTTACCGCCCGCCGGCCGGCGCCAGTTTCGACCTACTGGGACTCGATGATCTTCGCCGCCGATCTCGTCTGGAAAGCGATGGCGTCGCATGTGCCCCACCGCCTGGCGGCAGGTCACTTCATGAGCGTCTGCGCCGATGTCACGTTCACCATCCACCCGGACACTCGTCAGCCCGCCATCCTGGTCGAGCCGAATGCCGGGGGCTGGGGCGCGGGATTCGACCAGGATGGTGAGGGAGGCCTCGTCTGCCTCGGTGATGGCGAGACGTACATCCTCCCCATTGAGGTCACCGAGGCGATCTATGGCATCCAGGTCGATCGCTATTGCTACAACACCGCGCCAGGAGGCGAGGGGCAGTTCCGCGGTGGCCCGGGGTTGATCCGGGACTACCGCATCCTGAGTGATGCGGGTGGCTTCATCACCGCGACCTTTGGTCGCCACAAGTACCTGCCGTGGGGCATCGATAGTGGCCGAGACGGCTCGATGAACGCGGTCGAGATCATCCACGCTGATGGCCGGCCGGGGCATCTTGCCGGCAAAACCGCGCGCTACCCGCTCCAGAAAGGCGACGTCGCCCGGCTGATCACGGGCACCGGCGGCGGGTGGGGCGATCCCCGAAAGCGGGATCGGACCGCCGTGCTGGCTGATCTGCGGGATGAGCTCATCGATGCTGAGACAGCTCGCGACGTCTACGGGCTGAATGACGAGGAGATGGCCTCCGCGCAGGTGGCACTCATTGCCGACCGCGAGTAGCCCTTGACCAGCCGGCAGGAGCCCTGGACTACTCCTCGTACCCGTATGAGCGCGATCCGACGTCTTCGAGAAAGCGAGCCAACAAGTCGATCGCGGCGACAATATCCTCCCGGTTGGCCATCTCGTTGACAGTGTGGACGTAGCGTGACGGGATCGACAGGGTGACCGCCGCCGCGCCGCCTCGCGCTCGTTGCATCGAGCCCGCGTCCGTACCCCCGCGCGGCAGAATCTCGAGCTGGTAGGGGATTCCGTTGGCCTCGGCCAGGTCACGCAGGTGCCGCAGCAGGGCCGGGTTGGCGATGTGGGAGGAGTCCATGACCTTGATGGCCACTCCGCGACCGAGGTGCGTAATCGCGAGTTCCGGGGGCATCCCGGGGATGTCGAGCGCCAGTGTTGTATCGAGAGCCACGGCGATGTCCGGTTGGACCTCGAACGCCGATGTCTGTGCCCCCCGTAGCCCGACTTCCTCCTGGGTGGTGGCCACGGCGACGACTTCGGCAGTGCTCTGCCCCATGGCCCGTAACGCCTCGATCATGACGAACACGCCTACCCGGTCGTCCAGAGCTTTGCTCATCACACAATCGCCGGCCACCTCGAGCTCGCGGTCGAGCGTGACGATGTCGCCGAGCTCGATCTGGGCGCGCACCTGCTCGGCCGGTAGGCCAACGTCGACGAACAACTCCTCAAGCTTCACCGGCTTGACCTCATCCCGCTCGAGGAGGTGGATCGGCTTGGTTCCTGGCTGCAGCGCCCCCCGCAGGACTGACCCGGCGAACCCGTGGACGAGTACCCGCTGCGCGACAAGCGTCCGGGCGTCGAAGCCGCCGACCTGCTGCAGACGGAGGAACCCGTTGTCGTCGATATGGGAGACGAAAAAGCCGATCTCGTCCATGTGAGCGGCGATCATGACCCGGGGGCCATCGCCCCTCTTGGTGCCGACAACGCTCCCCAGGGCATCAACCCGCAGGTCATCGACGAGAGGGCGCAGTGCGTCGACAACAACCGCTCGCACCCGATCCTCGCGACCGGCGATCCCCGGTGTTTCACAAATCTGCTTCAGCAGTTCGAGGTTTACGGTGTCCGCCACATTACCTCCATACCACCAGCCGCACCGACAGCCGGCATCGGCTTGACGATGAGCATCGGAGACGCATTGTAGCGGTGGCGCCAGGCTACGGACCCGATCGATGCAGCCGGCCTCTTGCGTACATTGCCCGGCAGCCGCAGCATAGTGGCGATCGAGAGCGTTCCGGAGTAATGGAGGTCAGCATGTCGACGATCCGCACGGTACCCACGCATCCCCGCTGGAACCAAGGAGAGATGAGCATGACCGACGATCCGCACGGCACCCACAACATCCCCATCGGAACCCCAGTGCATGGCTTCGACCGCACGCTGCTCGGGTACGTGCGCGAGGTTCACCCCCACTACCTGCTGGTCGGGCAGGATGGGCAGCATGCCGACCTCGAGGTGCCGGTCCACGCCATTCGCGGTTTCACAGACGGGCAGCTCCAGGTTTCGGTGAACCGGGAGTCGGTGACCGAGGTCGACGACGTGGAGACCGCCCATCGCCTCGGTCAGGAATAGAGGTCCCGCCGGTGGTCTGCGGCCGGAAATCGGCGGATGCGACGCGGCATCGCTATCAGCCAGCGGGTTCATTCGCTGCCGCTCGCGGTCGCCTGGTCGTGTATGATCGCGCCCTCGACCGGGTTGACCTGTTCACCACGGATTACTGAATCGGTGCGGGCCGTGGCCTGCACTCGTAGGCCAGATCCTCGGTACGACCATCGCGACATCGCCCCTTCCAACCTCGAATGGATCCGGGAGAGGGCTCAGACTGGCTCACAGCCGCGTCGCGATGGGAGTCGCTTTCGCGGCAGGAAGAGGATCCACATGCGCCTCATCGTCGATCTCATTCGCTGTCAGAGCTATGGCCAGTGCGTCTACGCCGCGCCCAGCGTGTTCCGCTTCAACGGCGAGGCGTCACTGGAGTTCGACTACGCCCCGGACGACGCGCTGCGGGAGCAAGTGGAGCGAGCCGTCGCGGCTTGCCCCGTTCAGGCGATCCGTATTGGCCTGCCAGATGGACCTGAGGCGCGGATGTCGCAGCCCACCGAACCTTCATGATGGGCAACGTGGCGACAATGACCGGGGTGTTCACGGGCCGGATCGTCATCGTTGGCGCCTCACTTGCTGGTCTACGCGCGGCAGAGGCGCTGCGCGAGGCGAGCTTCGTCGGGCCACTTACCCTGATCGGTGACGAGCCCCACCCGCCGTACGACCGTCCGCCCCTATCGAAGACCGTGCTGAGTGGGTGGCTGCCGGTCGAGCACACTACCCTGCCCCAGTTCGTCGACATCGACGCGGAGTGGCGCCTCGGGGTACCGGCGGCCGAATTGGACCTGACCGGGCGGCGGGTTCGGCTCGCCGATGGCCAGGAGGTCGAATTCGACCGGCTGCTCATCACTACGGGCACCCGTGCCCGGCGGTGGCCGAACGAGGCGGAGGCCGCTCTGGACGGCGTCTTCACAGTTCGCACTCGTGATGATGCCGCGAGCCTTCGCGAGCGCCTAGCCTCCGGGCCCGACCGCGTCCTGATCATCGGCGGCGGGTTCATCGGTTCGGAGGTCGCCTCCGTCTGCCGCGAGTTGGGTCTGGAGGTGACGCTCGTCGAGCGCAGTGGTGTGCCCCTCGATAACGCCCTCGGCGCCACCGCGGGCGGGGTCGCGGCCCGCCTTCAGCGACACTACGGCGTCGACCTCCGCTCCGGCGTCACGGTCCTGGCGATGGAGGGGGACGAGCGGCTGCGACGGGCCCGCCTCTCCGATGGCGATGTGCTCGACGTCGACGTGGCGGTGGTGGCTCTCGGCGCCGTCCGCAACACGGAGTGGTTGCATGGCGCCGGACTGGCCGCCGATGCGCGCGGCGTGGTCTGCGACGCCTCATGTCGCGTTTTCGACGCCGACGGGGTCGTCCTCGACGACATCTTTGTGGCCGGGGATGTGGCACGCTGGCCCCACCCACTCTTCGATGGCCAGCTGCTTGCCGTCGAACATTGGGACAACGCCGTCAAACAGGCTGCCGTCGCGGCGCACAACATGGTGCGACCGGCGGCGGAGCGCCGTGCCCACCAAGCCCTGCCGGCCTTCTGGTCCAACCAGTTCGGGCTCAACATCAAGTCAATCGGGCTGCCGAGCGTCGCCGACGAGCTCATCGTTACTCAGGGATCAGTTCCCGATCGGCGCTTTGTCGCCGTCTACGGCGCGCGGGGGCGCGTCGTCGCCGCGGTCGCGGTGAACGCGCCGCTCTGGTTGGAGTTCTATCAGGATATGATCACGGCGCGGGCGCCGTTCCCGCCTTCGCTCGATGTCCCTGACGCTCCGACCGAGGCGATTCTCCGGCCAGCCGGTTTCCCGCCGCCGGGGCGCGCTACCCACAGTCCTACGGTCACGGCAACAGGCCCAGGACCAAGCTCGCCGGCACCGCCGGCCGATGCGCCTCCCGCGCGATCCGCCACGCCGAGCAGGGAAGCGCTGCAGGATCCGCGCGTACCTCCAGGACCGCATCCGCTCTGAGAGGTGACCCCGCGCAGCGATCACTCACCGATCGAGGGAGGACGACGATGCTTCAGGCAACCGAGACTGCCGCGGATCTCTTTACGCAGATCCTCGACCCGGTCAACCGCCCCAATCCGTACCCGCTGTACGCCCGGTTGCGGGAGACCCCGGTTGGCTCGTTGGCGGATGGCTTCTTCGCCGTCAGTACCTACGCGGCCGTTGCCGCCCTCCTGCGCGATCCGCGGATGAGTAAGGATCAGCGCAAGAGCGATGTGCCCCTTACCGGGACGCAACGCATCGAGCCCCGGCCGTTCCTCTTCCTCGACCCGCCCGAGCACGACCGGCTGCGGCGGCTGGTGATGCACCAATTCACCCCGGCTCGCGTCAATGCAATGCACGACCGCATCGTCGATCTCGTCGACGCGCTGCTCGATGCTCAACGCGATCAGCGTCGGTTCGACGTAGTCGACGATTTTGCCTACCCGCTGCCGGTGACGGTCATCTGCGAGTTACTCGGCGTGCCACGTGAGGACGAGACGCGCTTTCACGCCTGGGCCGACACGCTGGCGCACAGCATCGACCCGGACCCGGGTCAGGAGACGTCCCTGGCGGCGTTGCAGGCCGCCCAGGCACTCTCGGGCTACATGCGCGATCTCATCACCGAACGACGAGCCCACCCGACCGACGACCTGCTCTCCGGGCTCGCCGTCGGCGACGATCCGGCCGGGCGCATGGACGACGCCAACCTCGTGATCACGATGATCCTCCTTCTGATCGCGGGTCACGAGACCACCGTCAACCTGATTACGAACGGAACGCTGACCCTGCTGCGCTATCCAGCCGAACTGGAGCGGCTGCGCGATGAGCCTGGGCGTGCCGCGATCGTGATCGAGGAATTGCTGCGCTACGAGCCGCCCGTGCAGTTCGTCACCCGCTTCGCTTTGGCTGACATCGAAATTGCTGGCGTGACGATCCCCCGCGGATCGGGCATTCGCCTGATGCTGGCCGCGGCGAACCGTGATCCGCAGAGATTCAGCGATCCCGACCGCTTCGATCCCGATCGCCTCGACAATGAGCACTTCGGTTTCAGCAGTGGCATCCACTATTGCGTCGGGGCTCCCCTGGCCCGGATCGAGGGGCAGGTTGCCTTGACGGCACTGGCTCGCCGTCTCGTCAACCCGCGGCTGGTCGAAGACCCGCCGCCGTACCGGCCGAACGCGGTCCTGCGCGGGCCGCGCCATCTCCTCGTCGACGTCGACCGTGTTCGTGACTGAGCACGGGAGACGGGGCTGCCCGTGGGGAGGAAGCATCATCGGAGAGGCCGCGTGTGGCTGAGATTCTCAGCCGGCGCCCCGGGGATTGTAGTCATCGCGGTATTACTGTGCCGGATCGCACCGGCGTCCCGCTATTGACCGTTGTTTATCAAATGTGATTCGGCTCGGCAATATCGATACGCTCGCCGTCAAACAGATATGTTCGTTCACATTCAGGACAGACCCACTGCTCACCGGCGAGCAGCCAGAACTTGCGTTGGGCGAGATCCTGATCGTCATGACACGCACAAACACCAACTGCAACCTTGAATGATTCACCTGCGGCTGGAGTAGCAGTCGCAATAAAGGAGCGACTTGGGATATCAGGATTCAGAGCGTAACGTTCATCCATCATTGCTGCCCCACCTGATCGTGAAAGTACGCCTGGTTGTAGTCCGGCGCGTCCCCACGCTCCATGGCGCTCACGGCCCGGCTCCAGACGCGGTCGACCTGATCCTGGCTGAGATCGTCCGCAAGCGCATGGACCTCGCGCAGGCCGCCGCGGACAAAGTGAATGTGGTGCGACCGCACCAGACTGCCCTCGCTCCCGGCAACGAGGTACATCTCCACGACGTACGCGACTCCCAGGTGATCGCAGCGCACCACTTCAATGTTCCGAAACGATGGCCGCCAGGGTTCCCGCGCCTCGTCACCATGGAGAAAGCATTCACTCTGTCGAGGGAGTGCAGACATGACGCTCACTATCCCGTCAGATCTCGCGGGAGCCGGACTCGCGCTGTAATAGCCATCAGGAGACTCTACTCGCTCCAAACCCAACCGAGGCCCTTGACCCGATGCACGGGTACCCAGCGACTTTCTCGCCATGCGAGCCACATCGAGGAGCCCTTCTTTGGCCTCACGGGGCGAATGTCGGTCGGAATCGGTTGCCCAACGTAGGACGGTTCCTCGCGATGAAAGCGCGATGTCAGTTGCTCGACGCGTTCCTGAACACCCTCGACGATCGCGTGACTGACGTCCCCAACCCGTTCGGCAGCGTCTGAGACGCGGTCCAGCAGCCGATCGGCGATGTTCTGGGAGCTCTCGTCATTTGCGCGATTGTCGTCTGTCATTCCGTACCTTCCTCGACGTCATCGATGGCCGCCATTTGGGTCACGCCCGCTCTATTGTCGTTCACCGAATGTAATCTTCAATCAGTGGCCAGTAGCGCCAGACTTGCTCTCGATCCTTGTCCTTGTCTTCTTCGCTCAGATCCTCGTACGGGGTCCCGATCTGTTGCTCCCAGTGAGTGGCCAATTCTGCCGGGATGATCAGACATCCGTCCTCGCGGACTTCGCATCGGTTATGCAGGATGCGTTGCCAATCCGACCAGCGCTCGTGCTCAGCTGCTGCCAGGGCCTCGAAGAGCTCCCGTTGTTTCTTCGTCAACTTGTCCATCAACCGTCCTGATCTCGCCTCATCCGACTTGCTGCCGCGAACCGTCGCCAGCATCGCTTCTGCATCACCTGTGCCGGCATGAATATGGCGTCCGTAGCAGGGACGCCCACCCGCGGTGAGTCGGAACATGCTCGAGGTTTTTCAACACCTCGCGAACGACTCTCTATTCAATTCTTCTGTGCACGTATGATGCAGGAGGAGAAGATCAGCGATGGGGCAGACGTTTGCTCGTATCGCCAACCGGGCCTCAACCGCTCCGGCCACTACAGTACGGTCCTGATGGTATTTCTGGTGCGGAGCTCCCAGCAGCGCGCCACGCTGGTGATGGACATCGAGCTCGTCGCGCTCATTCGCGCTGCAGACGAGACCGAAGAGGAACTCGCCGCACGGGAGCGGCACTACACGGCGCGCGGTCACCGGCATGAGGTGCTGAAAGTCCACCGTAATCAGTCCCGTCCGGACCAGTCCATGTTCACCGCTTCGCGTGCAGCACAGCTCTGGTGACACCACGCGTTGTCTCGGGTCAATCGCGGCGGGAGCCGGCACGCGGTGAAAGTCTCCGCTGGGGTGATTGGCGGCCAACCCTCGTGGCAGCGGTCTTGTCTGCCGGTGCAGTGGTGTTGCTCATCGTCGCGTTCGAGAGTGTCTCGGCCTACGAACGCCCCGTGGCCCTCGCAAGTCTGAGCGGGAGTGTGCTCTGGATTGCCGCGGCGCTTATCGGGTCATGCAGCACCATCGCTGCCCTCATGTTGACGACAGTCAGTCTCCTCGAGCGGTTGGAGACGCGCCGCATGCAACCTCGTGTGCTCTTCCACCTGCGACTGGCCGTGCTCGGAGCCGTGGCCGCAATTGCGTTCGCCGTTGGAGCACTTCTATTGACCACCTTCCCGATCGCGAGCGGAGTCGACGTGGAGCCGCCAAGCTGGCAGATCGATGCGGTTTTCTTTGGCTTGCTAACGCTGATGGCCCTCATGGTCGGGGCGTTTGCTGTCGTACTCACGTCCCTGTATGCCACCGTCGCCGACGTTCTCCAGACCCTACCGGAGGACTGGATTGCGGAGATTCTTGATGAGGCAGACGACTGGAGTGACGAGCGGCGGGACGGGGGTTAGATGAATTTGCACTCAGATGTAGTGGTGGTGAGTGTGCCAAAGCCTGACGCGGGTCGAACGTCCGCCCGCAAGAAGTCCGGGATGGGCGTGATGGGGCCGAGAGCACTTCGCGCGAGCACTAGTCTGGGGTTAAATCACAAGCTTAGCTCGGGTTTTACCCCGGGTGCTCTCCTAGACCCGGCTTAGGCGTAGGTGACTGGCCGTGGAGCAAGCTGAGTTGAGAGACTGCCGGCGGGGTCAGCGGCTCGGCGACGCCGTTGTTCCCTCGCTGCGACGCGGCGCTCTGGGTTGGGCTCGTCCAGGCAGTCGGCTTCGGCAATAAGGCTCCTCGCACTTGGCTTCCACAGAGACGCAGTTGCCGTTTGTGCCTCTATGCTGCTGGTTCGATGATGACCAGATAGGCGTCGACCGGGACATCACCCCGGTTCGTCGCGAAGTCGTTGATGCGCCCGCTGAGAATCATCGCCTGTCGGGGATCAACACCGGCCGCAACCGACTGGGTAGGAGCGGCCGCAAAATCGAGGCGCTGCCCGGCGGGAATGGTGACCCGACGCAACGTGAGGGTCCCCGGAGAGGCCGTTACCTCCTCACCGTGCCCGATCACATTGCTCGACACGCCGCTTGCCTCCTCAGTGGCAGCATCGCTTGCGGTGAGCAAGGCCAGTGCGGTTGCCTTCGCGTCCCCGTCGTTGCGGATCTCCGCCTCGCTGCCTGCGGGCATGAGGAGCGTGTCCCCCGCCTCCAACACCAGCTCATCGTCAGCACTCAACTCGGTTGCGCTCCCGGCGTCCGCCCCAGCGGGGATGAAAGCCGGCGACGCCGAACCCGCAGTGGGTGTGATCGACAGCGCTCCTTCTTCGGCGTACAAGATGGTTAAGCCGCTGCCGGCTATGGTGCGCTGGCTCCCTCCGGCGTCGAACGCGAATCGCGTAATACCGAACGTCGTACCGTCACCTAGTGTCTCGTCAGCGAGCGAGAGGTGCAGCAGCTGTGTCCCAGTTGCGGTCTCGATATCCGTCCCATCTCCCGCACCACTCTGAACCTCGGGAGTCGCTGCGGCTTCGGTCCCGCACGTCGGGGTGGACAGATCGACCCCAGTCAGCGAGATGGGCGTGGAAACCGACGGATCGACGCGCACCAAGGCTCCCTGGCCCTCCCCGGTCCCCGTACCAAAGGCCGGGACCGCGATGTAGAGCGCCTCGTCCGGACCGAAGCCGATCGCGATCGGGTAGGGTAAGTCGGTAACCACTTCTTCCAAGCTGTCCGGACCAGTATTGGCGGACGATGCGCCCGGAGTCTGGCGGCAGGAACGGCTCCTCTTCGATTGTGTCGGTCGCCATCTCCGCCGCGTAGAGGGCA
This sequence comes from uncultured Chloroflexia bacterium, assembly GCA_963751075.1. Taxonomy (GTDB): domain Bacteria; phylum Chloroflexota; class Chloroflexia; order Thermomicrobiales; family UBA6265; genus JACCXM01. Next base: position 139,210 of record CAVVTE010000025.1, read on the forward strand.
TCATCCGGCCCCATCGCCAATCCGGTCACGGCGGTCAATCCCGTCCAGACGTCCTTGACGGCGCCGTCGGCGTCCATCTGGACGACCTTGGCCTCCCCGTTTGGATAGGGAATCGCCGTCAAGTTGCTGACGTAGAGCCCGCCATTTCCATCGGGAACGATCCCGGTGGGAACCGGATGGTCGACCGAGTAGTCCTTGAAGAGCGTGATCTCCCCGTCCGGCGTGACAGTGATGATCCGCCCTGAAACCGCATCGACGACCCAGAGCTTGCCATCGAGGGCGAACATGTCATTGAGCGTGCCGTCCGCATTGTAGTCAGGCGGGACGAGCTCCGGGGGATTCTCGCGCGACCATGAGGAGAAGTCAGCGACGAGGGTCGAAGAGCCATCGTCACCGATACGGTAGACGCCAGCCGGGGTATCGAAATTGCCGTAGTCGGACCCGCCGGCCGAGGCGAGCTGGTACAGCTGCCCGTCGAGGAAGGCGACATCGGCGGTACCCCAGACCCAGCCGACCCCTTCCCAGAGACCAGACGGCAGATTGTCCGACACGACAGTGGCACATCCGTCAGCAATAGTGACAACGCTGGCGGTCGGACCACCAGTCAAACCACTTGGAGAGCCACCGATGTCCCCCATGGAAGGCCCGCCGACACCGGCGATGCCGAGATAGAGCGTGCCGGCATCATCCCAGGTAAAGTTGCGGGGATTGTCCAGTCCGTTGGCGACAACCTGACGCCGTCCGGCAGAGCACTTGCCATGGGGGTGGCATCCTGCCCGAGCGTAGAGGCCGGAGCCAATCCCAGGAGCGTGACAACGAGCGAGACGAGGAGCACGAAGCGCGAGGTCCGGCTGGCCATGACGTCCCTCCATCGGATGATGGGGACAGGCACATCGCCGATCCCCACTTATCGCTAAGGAATAAGTGCCACATGATCATTTCAGTTAATGAGACGGCTGTCAAGGACCTTTGTTCAAATGTGATTCAGGGATGACAGTTTTTCCTAACCTATAGATCGTCTCAGATTCGGCCCTTCTCTGGGATTCTTGGTTCACACCCCGATTCGACTATACGGCAGGTCGGAAGCGGGTCTTGAAACCGGTTCCGGGCTCGCGTTTTACCCCAGGTGCAGCGACGATCTTGCGACTGGACCTCGAAGGTGAGACCACCGGCGAGGCGGCAGCCACGTCGATGGCTACGCAGCAGTGCCTGGCAGCACCGTCCGAGTAGGGCATGCTGGAGTGCATGCTGGGGACCACACCAGCGGCCGACCGATCACGGAGCCAACCACCGCGGGCCAGGGTGCCCTGGCCCGTCGGAATAGCGTGTGCGACGTGGGCCCAGGGGCAGTCATAGGGCGGGGCGCTAGCCCGGGACTGGCTCACACGGCGACGCACGCAGCGGACCATGACCGCAAGAAAAAAACGCCCCGAATGACGCAGTCGTCTGATCGACCCGAAATTGGAAGCGGTGAAAGCCCTTGAGCCAGCGGAGGGTCCGACCGATCCGGGAACATTCGCGTACTACTGCACCTTCCAGCCCGGCATGTTGGGCAGCGTGGTCGTCTCCTGACCGCAAGGGTCATGTTCGTCAGGTAGGCCACCTTGATGAAGAGCAGGAACGATTTTTCGCTCTTGCTCTTCATGTGTCCATCATCAACCAGTAGACCCCGAATACCAGCGTTTGCAACTATTTCGTCCAATGGAATCTTGTTCCGGGTGCGATTGAGAACCGTTTGCTCATGAAACGGCCACGTTGAGGCTCTTGTCGTCGTGGCGAGGGGGCGGTTGACCAGCTTGCTTGCTCGCTGCTGATTGATCGCCCGGATGTCTCCAGCGAACTTGTCGAGCGCTTGGCGACGCATGTGCCGGCCGTCGAGACCGCACCGTGACTGGAACCCTGGTGAACGCCGGTGTACGTGGAATGGGAGGTGTGATTAGTGCCGGGAGCACCGACACCCACGTCCATGGTGATCAGGCAAAGTACTCCAGCAGCGATATCATTGGTTGGACGTGAGCCGCGATCAGTTCACTGGCTCCGCATCAGGTGACCCAATCCCGCATCGATCTGGCGGGAGGGCGTCATCCCTATAGTGGGAACCAGGAACGCGGCAAGCTGGCAAACCCTCCGCGCCATCGGGATCAGCGTTGGGCAAAGGTAGCTGGATCCTATCAGGTGGCTGAACGGAAACGGGTGTTGGGGAACGAGGACAGCATGGTCGAGAAGCAACCGACAAAGCGCGCTCTCCTGCTCAGGCAGCGAGCCGCGCGGGCGATGGAGAAGGGCCTACCGGATCAGGTTCGTCGGGCGTATGGTGACGCGCCCAGCGTCCTCGCCGATCTCCCGAGCGATGACCCCCATCTTGCGACACTCCGCGAGAACGCCCGGGCGTCGCTCTTGAACCAGGGTTATCTCACCGAGGAGGAACTGGATACCCTGCCGGTCGACGAGGCAATCGATGCGGCGCAGCAACGGCTGCGTGCCCAGATTGCCGGCCTGCAAGAACAGTCAGCGGTTCTGGCACGGCAGGAGAAGGGCGGTCGGGACAGGGGCACTAAGGCGCCGCGGACCTTGCGCCAAGGATAACGGCAAGAGACGACTTCAGGGTGAGGAGCCGGTGCTTGCCACACCGGAATCAGCCGGCCTGGCACGTGCAGACCCAGGCCTGACGCTGCGCCTGGGTCCCGGATCATCGTTCAGGACAGGGCGGTGAGGCACGCATCAATCGCATGTGGAAGGCCGTTGAGCTATGCTCAACGGCCTTCCCACGCTTCCGATGATCTCATTGCAGCGGTCATTTCGCGGCTGCGGACGCAGGAACGCATCCTCCGGGTTACGCGTTCCCACCCCGAACTAGCTGTGGGATCGCTCACACCATGACCCGGTAATTAGCGGGCGCGCGAGGAGCCTCCCTGGGTGTCATCGATGAGGGTGGCATCCTCGTCGACGAAGACCTCCTCACGACGGACGGTGTCGGTGACGCGCTCGGTGTGCTGGACGGCCTCCTTGCTGAGCACGACCTCCTCGGCCACCCGGGCCTGCTTCTGCACCTCGACCGTCTCGGTCGTCAACGGCACGTCGATGACCATCTCGTCAAAGGCGGTCGCATCCCCGGCCGCCACCGGCCGATCGACGATGCGCCGCTCGACGCGGACCCGCTCCTCGGTGACCGGGACCTCCAGGGTGCGCTCCTCGGTGACGACGTCCTTCTCGACGCGCACCGCTCCCGCCTCCTGCTCCCGCACCGTGGCGCTCAGCTCCTCCTCCATCACCGGGATGCGAATCTCGTCCTCCGCCGTCGCTTCGTACCCGGCCACATTATGCTGACCGCTCACGCCGCTGCGATCCCGAAGGCTCACGTCGACATCGCTGATTGTGGACTGCGTATCCGTGGCCGTCATCGGGACCACATCTGGCACCGTGTCCCAGCCACTCTGGAGGGCCACGTCCCGGGCCACATTCAACGAAACCTGTCCGTCGGCGACAGTCCCAACGGCACTGAGCGGGATGTAATAATCCGTCGGGAAGAAGAACCCCTTTTCTACGACGATGTAGCTCGGCTGGACCTCGGCGACCGTGCCGACCTTGTCCCCGTCGCTACCGTAGACCTCATCGCCCACGTTGATCTGGCTTGCGTAACTGGAACTGCTCATCACGATCCTCCTCGAATTGATGAAACCCTCAGGCTCCCGAGCAAGGAGCATGCCATCCCGAAGCACGGAGGTGCGCTACCGGGAAGTCACCCTCGCGGACTATCCCCACATGGGGTGTAGCGAACGCCCTTCATTCGCGTCATGGTCATTGCCGCGAACCCCCAAATCGCCGGTAACCCACAAAGCACGGGTCGTGCCATCAAGGATGAGCGGGCCATATAAGACGTGCTTCATGTCGTACGCGCTACCAACAGCAGGCCGCGATCTGTCCGTCAGCCTGCTATGGCACACGCGGTGCATGGGCGCGTGTCGACTGCTTCGCATGCCTCCATCGCCAGCGGAGCCACCTTGTCGCCGGGCCGCGTTACTCACAATCACGGTTGAGCCGCGGAGTAGTCACGACTTGCGTGTCGTTTGTTCGTCGAGGTAGGTGCTTCGTGGGACGTACTGGGACGTTGTCTGGCTCTCTCCCTGTCCTGCGGCAAACGCTGCGTGATGTCTGGGCCGGGCAGGTGATGGAATGGGCCGCCGCCCTCAGCTTCTATGGCGTCCTCTCCCTCTTTCCCTTGCTGCTCGCCGGGGCCGCCGCCGCCAGCTACGTGGTCCCCCCTGCTCTGGTCACGGAGCGCCTCGCGACGTTGGTCGAGGGCCTCCTGCCCCCCGGGGTCGTCGACGTCGACCCGATCGTCTCCGCGGCAATCGCCGCCCGAGGTCGCGTTGGCCTCGTCGCCATTCTGCTGTGGCTCGTTGCCGGCAGACGCATCCTGGGGGCGCTGGTGACGGCCCTCGACCGCGTCTCGGATGTGGATGCCCGGCACGAGACGGTCAGGCGCCGGGCCCTCGTCGAGGTGGTCGTCTCTGGCGGGGATTGGGCTGCTGTTCCTCATCGCGCTCGTGGCGCGCTCCCTGCTCGGGCTGCTGTGGGAGACCGTCTGGGGGAGCGGAGCGACCACTCCGCTGGCGTGGGCGCTGGGCGCCGCCATCCATGCCCTCCTGCTGGGGATCGCCTTCTTCGCCCTCTACACGGTTGTGCCCCACGGGGAGCGCAACACCCGGGCCGCGCTGATCGGGGCGGTCGTCGCCACGGTCCTCGTCCTCGTGGTCCGGGCCCTCTTTCTGGCGGTGCTCGACCGGCTGTGGGCCAGCTTCGCGCTCCTCTATGGGCCGCTGGCCCTCGCGGCGCTGCTGCTGAGCTGGGGCTGGCTCCTGGGGGTGATCATCCTGGTCGGGGGATCCCTGGCCTCCCACGTGAAGGTCATGGTGGTCGAAGGACGCAGCGCCCAGGAAGCCGCGCGACGCCACGTCGCACGCAAGGCCGCAGCATGAGGAATTAACGCCCCGCGGATGCGGGGTCCCCAGACACCTCGGCCTGATCTGAAGTGAGTTTCGGCACGCGTCCAGGCGAGCGCCTTCGCGCTCAGGTGAGACTACCGGGCCACTGGTGCCGGGGGACCGTTTCCGCCACGTCTACGTCTCCGCCGGGAGCGAAGAAGCTCATGGCTAGCTCCGCCTCTTCCGTCCGCGCTTGCTCGCTAAGATCCGGGTCGAGAAAGACACTCTTCCCGAATTCGCCGATGTCCTCGATGATGCGCTCGTAGCGGTAATACATGAGGGCAGCTCGGGTCGACCGCAACCGGGCCGTATCCCTCGAAGAAGAGGTCTTCCTCCCTCGGCTCGACGACCCGTGCGATCCGTGACCCCACGACGAACAGCAGGTCACGCTCCCGCGGGGCGATCAGGGGCCCGTCCCAGTCGATCAGGGTGATCTGGCCATGGTCGCCGACGAGGATATTTGCCGCGTGGATGTCCGCGTGGCAGAGGACGAGCTCGAACGGCTGGGATTGGAGCGATCGTCCCAACGACTCTGCCCGAGCGAGCATGGAGTGGAGACGCTCGGCGTTCTGCCGCCAGAACGCCGCGAACCGGGCCGCGGCCGCGCTTGTGAATGCCTTCTCGGCGACGAGCGTGAGCAGTTGGCGCACGACCACGGCCGATGGCAGCGCGAAGTCCTCGGATCGCAGCTGACCGCGGAACGTTTCCTCCAGCCCGCTGTCGTGCACTGCTCGCAATGTCGATCCAAACTTTCGCCACTGATCATCGGACATTCCTCTTACCGTCGCATTCTCGCCCGGCACAAAGGGGTAGAGCACGATGGTGTGTCCGGGGTAGCCATCGAGAGGGGCCCAGAGCGCCGAGGACCGCGTACGTAGCGGCCCGAGGATGTTCGGGACCCCATGGTCGATAAGGGTCCACGGCACCAGGAGGCTTGACTCGTCGACGGAGCCGAACCGGACCTTGAGGAAATATGGGGTGGAATCGGCTGTGCGCACCTCATAGACGGACGCATTGGGGTCAAAGCCGAGGGGAAGGAACCTGACCGAGGCCGCACACAGTCCATACTGTGCCTCGAGACAGCGAGTGATGCCGCCCACGTCAAGGCCCGGATTCTGGCGCATGCCGTGCGTCCTCCCGTCGCGCCAACGGTATCAGAGCCGCGCTCGGGTCACATGCCCGGCGTTGGTACGTTCTCGGCGACGCATTCCCTGACGCTATCGGTCAAAGGACCCATACCTTGCCCATGCCGGGGTGGGACACCTCCTGCCGTTGATGGGTTTCTGCTCCTGTCGCCATTCTTCATTGCTCCGTCAGCAGCGGGAATTGCGTGCTCCACGGTCCAAAGCATGCGATCATTACGACAACCGTGACACCGAGGAGCCCCGCATGACTGATCCGCACGGTCCCGATCGACTCGACGCCCTGATCGTGAAAAGCGCGGCCACGCAGATGGCCTCCGCCCAGGTCCTGCGCGAGGCTTATGACCTGCTTCAGGCGGCGCACGCCGCGATCGAGCGCGCGCGGTCGCTTCAGCGCCGACAGGAGATTACGTCCCAGGATGATGCCAGTTCCCCGGAAAGGCACGGCGCACCTAATCTTGACCATCGTGACGAGATTGGGTCTGTCGGTCAGGACGCTGGGCCTCATCTCTAGCCTCTAAGCACCGTCTGCAACGGCTGGGCAGTGATGCCTGCAACGATGGTGGCAGAAGCCGTCCGGCAGACCGCCTGCACCGCATCCCCAACAGTTTGAGATGATCCCGGTTAAAGGAGTCCCGGGAAGCGCTTCCTTGCGCCGCGTTGCGGATTTGCGCTCGACGTTCTGGATGCGACCATTCCCGGAGATGCGAACGGACTTCAGTGGTGATGCCACGTCCCGGATCCCTGACGAGGCTATCGGAGCATCCAGAGCGAGTGACGGGATTGTGTGGTGAAATACCGGTTGGTCGTGCAGACGACGGACGACCAGGGCACGGTGAGCGAAGATGAATTGCTCCCGGAGGTCGTGTCAGAGGCCGGCTGGCAATGTGCCCACGCCATCTGGCCGGCATGGATCACAGGCGAGCAGGCTGCCGAGTGCGGCTGGTGCCGGTCACCGCTGGTGGCGTGCGAGATCGTGGCGTGCCCATGGTGCGAGTGGTACGTCCCAGCCGAGCGCGTGCTCGAGCATTGGGGCGGGGGCTGTGAGGACTGACCGCGCGACGAATGGAGAAGGACGTGGTGGACATAAGCGTTGATTCGGTACTGCGGGTGCGTATCTCGGACGTCGAGGAGTATGACGCGGACGAGGACGAAGACGATGAGGACGAGGAGCGGTTCTTTCGCACGATCACGATAGAGACAGCCTCGGGAGTGATCGAGCTGGATCTCAACGCGGAGTCAGAAGAGGCCCTCGAGCTCCTGGAGGAGTAGAGGCGTAACCAGATGGCCGGACTAGTGCAGGGTCAGCGTCGCGCTGCTTACGACGCTGACCCGCGGCCCGGCGCTCATCGCCAGGAGGGAGCGCTAGCGCGTCAAGGCGTCGGCGTGGCTCCCGCAGCTGAGCCCCTCTCCGACCAGATACGGAGCAACCCTTCGATATTGAGCGGCAGCCACTCGGCAAACATGCCCCAGGAGCCGTAGGTCGGCTCGAGCTCCGCCCGTACTGCTTCCACCATCTCGGGCGAATTGTCGGCCAGTCCTTGTTCCTGGGCGGCACGCACAGACGCGATCAGGTCCTCGAGATACTGGCGCATCTCGGACACATTGGCCTTCGTCCCGGGGACGGGTGGATGCCCCGGCACGAGGGTGTCGAAGTCGAGGTTTTCGTCGATCCAGCGCAACGATTCGATCCACTCCTCGGGGTACGCGTCAGGAAGGTTCTGGAATGCCAGAGAGTTCACCGGGATGAAGTCGACCGCGAACAGCAGCCGGCGCTCGGGGTAGAGCAGCACGATGCTGTTGTCCGAGTGATTGCGGCCCGTGTAGTAGAGCTCGATCGTCTTGCCGCCGAGCTCGATCGTCAACTGGTCGTTGAAGGCGATCTCCGGCACCGGGGTGCGGGGATCGTCGAGGGCGGCCAGCTTTTCGACCGCATTGCGATGGGAGACAAAGGTGGCGGTGTCGGCGAAGACCGCACCACCTGTGGCGTGGTCGGCATGGTCGTGACTGTAGATGAGGTAGCGCACCGGTTGGTCGGTCACCGAGGCGATCGCTGCCTTGTAGGCCTCGGCCCGCTCGGGTCCGGACTGGCTGGAGGGATCGGTGGCGATCACCCCATCGTCGGTGACGATAAAGAGCGAGATGTATCCGCTGTTGACAAAGGCGTAGGTGTCTTCGGCGAGTTGCTGCAGGTCGGGGGAGGGAGCGCCGGGGGTGGCTTCCTGCGCGAGCGCTCGCCCGGGAGCGGCGAGGAGCAAAGAGGGGGGTAGCGCGAATGCCAGCTTTTGCACAGTGCGGCGGCTGAGACGTGTCTGCATAATCGTGTTCATAAAAACCTCCTGATGAGACGATACCGGCAGGCAGGTCATTTATAGGGACCAGGATCCGGTCGCTGTCAAGCCAGTCGTGCTCCCGGGCGCAATCTTAGCCACGCCCGCTTCGATTCAGACGCCGCCCAGCTCAGGGTACAGGCAGCTTTTTAGACTCGAGCGACATTACACCTCGGACGCATCCCGGCCCTCGATCGGCGGCCGAGATTGGGCAACTGGGGTGATCGGCGTGGACGGAGAGACTGGAGGGCTGTTCTCCGGCGGTGGGGTTCGTCCACCCCGGCCGTAGCGCATTGGGGCCATCCCAAACAGCACCATCGACAGCAGGAGCAGGAGGACGCCAACGAGGGTTCTGAGCGCGGTGCCGTCGCCGGTAAGCAAGAGCACGAACGCGAGTACGAGCGGAATGGCGGCGGCAATCCACCAGAGACGGGGTGTGCCGAGAAACATGCTGATCTCTCCTGACGAGCGCTCTTTTCAGCGGCACGATACCGCAGCGTTGCCGGTGCGCGATACCCTCTCACACCATGAGCCTGGAGCAGGGATCACCATCCGCGCCTCGCCGATGACGATCCCTTCTCGGCGCATGGTGGTCCGAGTAACCGTCGTGGTTGTGCCAACGATCGGAGCACGCTGGTCCCCGGTTGGACAGATCGCGAGAACGAACCAGCAGCGCGCGTCGGTGATCAAGCACCTTCCCGTCACCGGTGACAGACCGCATCATCGAGAGCCAAGGAACACTTTCGCATCGTTCTGCGGTGGACTGATCAGGATGCGCACGCGAGACCGAGGACCAGAAAGCACACGCTGCCTGACAGTCTCGCGCTCAATCACGGCGGCATTGGCTCATCGGCCCGGGAGGAGTCCGAGCGGAGTCGACGACTACCACAAAACGCCGACACGTCCACGCTTGCGCACCAAACCCGTCGGCGTCTGCTGAGCCGTCAGCCTCGGGGATCGCTCCCGTTCACGTTCGGAGTCGGGTTTACGCAAACCCACAAGGATGAACGGTCAAGATTCGAGAGTACGGAAGCCGAACGATCGACTCACCCCACCAACGGCGTCGGGCTCTGCCGATCGTCGAGCGCACCTCCCGGCCCTGAGCGGTCGGACTGCTGCAAGGTCCCGGCGATGATACGCAGGAGTTGCTCACAATCGACGGGTTTGCGCAGGAAGCGGACCCCCGGCAGATCGACCTCGGCGTAGACCGCACTCATTAGCAGGACCGGGATGGGGTCTCTCCGCGCACAGAGGCGGTGGGCCAGGGTCGCACCATCGAGGCGCGGCATCTTCACATCCGAGAGCACCAGGTCAATGCGGTGCTGCTCCACCCTCTCCAGCGCCTCCAGTCCGTCCACCGCCTGGTGCACGGCATACCCCTCGTCTTCCAGGAGCATGGCCATCAGCTCTCGGATCACCGGTTCATCCTCAACGATCAGGACGGTGGGGGCAGTATCGCGGCTATCACGCGGGGTCGGTGCGGAGTCGGTCATACGCTCATCTCGGGCGTCGCGTAACAGGCAGTACGGCAACGAACGGCCCAGAGAGGATCGGCCGCTGCAGCGGGCCATACAAATTCCATGCCAACGGATCGATTCGGTTCCCAGAACACTCCTCGTGATGACCAGCTGATTTCGCAGCCATTTCGTATCCATGCGATCCGATCTGGCTAAGCTCTGTCATGGGCAGGTGATTGCTCCTTCGAGGGAATCCTGGAGGGATCATGACTACGCTATCGCAAGTTCCACGTTTCGTTTCTCCAGACCTCACCGACACGCTCAGTCAAGCCGGCGTCACTCTCACGTTTCTGCCGGACGCCCCGCGGGAACAGCTACGAGCGGCCATCGTCCAGCGCGGCGGCTATTGCGACTGGACAGTCGGCCATACCGGATGGGTAGTCACGCTCTATCTTCCCGAGGAGCGAACCTTCTCGGGTGGAACCCTCGAGGACGGGCTGGCCGCATGCCTGGCCTGGCTCGTCGCACCCGAGCGGCGAGCTCCAGTTCTTTAGCGGCGTGCCGGGATCCGAAGTCTCCGGACCGGTCTTCACCCCGGACAACACGACGCTCTTCCTGTCGATCCAGCATCCGGGCGAGGGCGGGACCTATGCCGAGCCCGCCAGCCGCTGGCCCGATGGTGATGGGCCGCCGCGACCAGCCCTGGTCGTGATCCAGGCGGACGGATGGAGGGCGCATCGGCGGGTAAGTAAACGCGACGATGCCTTGGCGTTCGTTCGGTACGCAGGGATTCGCTGGGGAGCAATTCGCTTAACGCACCATTCCCCCCCCAGTAAAGGACGGTGCATGCCGAAGTCTGCCAAGGGTACGTCGATCAAGCAGAAGCGCCATCGCGCGAAACGCGAGCGCACCGCCCTGCGCATGCTGTGCAAAAGCGTCGAGCAGCAGGTGCGTCTGGCCTACGCGAAGGTTCCTCAGGAGGCGACTGCGCTGAGCCAGGCTCGCCTGGAGATTCGCGCCTCGCTGGTCAGTAGTGGACTTCCTCACGGTTGAGGAACTGGAGTCGCTTCCCAGGAAGGAAGCGCTGGCGACCGCGGTACGGCGCGTCAACGAGCAGATGCGGAGCGACCCAAAGGGGTAAGACCGGGGCACCGGTTTAGCGTGACAGCACATCCCGGTCGTCGAGCGTGATCACATCACCAGATATGGAGAGGACGTCGGCGTCGGGTCGCTCGACCTGCTGCCGCATCGCCGTCGATTGCCTCTCGACGTGTCCAACCGCCGGACTCTCCGCCGTGGGCAGCAGGTCCTCATCGCGCAGCATCTCGCGCGCCGTTCGCAGTGCCAGGACCGGTACGAAGGTCTTGACGCGACTGCTCCATAACTCCCGCACAGCGTGATCCGCCACGCGATCGAGGTAGGTAGTCTCGATGCTCATGCCCCGTGGAACATCGTCGGCCAGCAGTCGCCGAACCTGGGCGATGATTGGCTCCGGGGCCGAAGGCGTCTCCGCGAAGGGCGTCGTTGGACCCATAGACAGGCTCCTTGGTTGTCATACCCAGTCGGGTGTACGTTCATCAGGATTTGACCCGTACAGTCTATGCCGTCCAATGTGGCATCGTGGACGCGAAAACGTGATTTAACACAAACTTGACAGTGTCGCTGGGAAGCGACATCGTCGAGTGGAATTTCGTCTTGCTCTCTATCAGTACGTGGAGACCGCCAGCTCTTCGAGTTGTCCCGTCGCCGCGAAGACCACCCGCTCGCAGATATTGGTGACGCGGTCGGCGATACGCTCCAGGTTGTGGGCCGCCCACAGCAGATGCGTCGCCTGATCGATGGTGGTGGGATCGGCCAGCATGTAGGTGAGCAGCTCTCGATAGATTTGCTCGTAGAGGGCGTCGACCTCGTCGTCACGCGCAACGATGACGCGAGCCGCGGCTTCGTCGCCTTCGATAAAGGCCGTGATGGCATCATGCAGCATGGTCCGTGCGATCTCGCTCATGCGGGGGATGTCGACGAGCGGTTTGAGCGGCGCCTGATCAGCGGTCTGGATCGCGATCTTGGCCGTCCCGGCGGCATGGTCAGCCATGCGCTCAAGATCCGTGACGATGTGAATGACCGCGGCGATCATGCGCAGATCCTTTGCCATCGGTGCCTGCGTCGCAATCAACAGGAGCGCCTGGTCTTCGGTCCGCCACCGGTACTCGTTGATCGCCCGATCCTCGGCCACGACTTGCTGTGCTAACGACACATCCCGCTGCGCGAGCGCAGCAACAGCGTTCGTCATCGCCTTGTCGACCATGCTCGCCATGGCCACGACTCGGCCGCGGAGGTCTTCGAGATCATAGACGTACTGCTCGCGCGTCATTGACGCACCTCCTGTACTCTAGTGTGGCCTACCCGAAGCGACCGGTGATGTAGTCCTCGGTGCGCTGATCTCGAGGGTTGGTAAACATGTCGCGGGTGCGACCCGCCTCGATGAGCACCCCATGCCGATGCTCGTCGAGCGAAAAGAAGATCGTCTGGTCGGAGACCCGAGCTGCTTGTTGCATGTTGTGCGTGACCACGACGATGGTGTACTGGCGCTCCAGCTCCCGCATCAGGTCTTCGATCTTCAGCGTCGAGATCGGATCCAGGGCGCTCGCCGGCTCGTCCATCAAGATGACATCAGGGTTGATCGCCAGCGTCCGGGCGATACAGAGTCGCTGCTGTTGGCCTCCGGATAGCGCCAGCCCGCTCTCCTGCAACTTGTCCTTGACCTCGTCCCAGAGGGCGGCCTGGCGTAGGGAGCGCTCGACGAGCTCGTCCATATTCCCCTTGAAACCGTTGATGCGCGCGCCCCAGGCAACGTTCTCGTAGATCGACTTGGGAAACGGGTTCGGCTTCTGGAAGACCATGCCGACACGGCGCCGGACCTCGACCGGGTCGACCTGGGGGCTGCAAATGTCCTGACCATGGTAGAGAATCTGGCCCTCGACCCGGGCACCAGGTATCAGGTCATTCATGCGGTTGATGCAGCGCAGCACCGTACTCTTGCCGCACCCGGATGGTCCAATGAGCGCCGTGATCTGATGCTTCGGCACGTCGAAGGTCACATCCGTGACCGCGAGGAAGGTGCCGTAATAAACCTTCAGATCGCGGAGCGACACGATCGCCCTGGCGTCGCTCACTCGACTCTTGATGGCTGATTCGTCCAACGTCACACTCATTCAGAATCCTCTTTGGAGAACACTCTGGCATGGGTCGCGCTGCCATCATGCCGGCAGTCGTCTACCACTTCACGTTCCTGGAGAACCGCTGGCGCAGATAAATCGCGGTGGCATTCAGCACCAGCAACAGCACCAGTAGCACGATGATGGCCGCCGCCGCGAGATCCTGAAACTCCTGCTGCGGACGCCGTGCCCATTCATAGATCTGCATCGGCAAGGCGGTGTATTTGCTCGTCAACCCCGTAGGGTTGAAGGTCACATACGCCGCCGCGCCAACGACCAGCAGCGGCGCGGTCTCCCCGATGGCACGGGAAATCGAGAGAATGATGCCCGTCAGAATCCCTGGCATCGCCGCCGGGATGACATGGTCCCGGGCCACCTGCCAGCGAGTCGCGCCAAGCGCGAATGCCGCCTGCCTGAGTGATGGAGGCACGGCGCGAATGGCCTCCTGACTGGCGATGATGATGACCGGCAGGATCAGGAGGGCCATCGTCAGCGCGCCCGAAATAACCGTCCGACCCAGCGCAAAGAGGCTTACGAACACACCCAAGCCCAGCAAGCCGTAGACGATCGAGGGAATGCCCGCGAGGTTGGCGATATTGGTCTTGAGCAAGCGCGTCCAGCGGTTGTTCGGCGCATACTCCTCGAGATAGACCGCGGCGCCGACGCCCACCGGGAAGGCAAACAGCGCGGTCAACCCAATGACCCACAGGGTCCCGAGCAGCGCCGGCCGAAGACCGGCTTCTTCCGGCTTTCGCGACGGCGTGTTCGTCAGAAGGTCCAGGGAGAGCCAGCGAGCGCCGGACGCGGCGATGTCCCAGATCAGCGCGGCAAGAATGACGACCGCGAGCGCCGTCACCAGAAAGAGCAGCCACTGCATGGCGCCGGCTTTTGTTTTTCGACTCGCGAGGTTCGACGACTGCTCCACCGGAGAGGAAGCAACCGAAGCTGGGCGAAATGTCGTCTGCGCGCTCACTCGTAGGCCTCCCGGAACTTACCAACGACCCAATGGCTGATCATGTTGAGGACCAGGGTGATGAAAAAGAGCAGGAGCCCAACGGCAAAGAGGGACAGATACGGCGCGGTGCCCACCACCATGTCGCCGGAGAACGCCTGGACGATGAACCCGGTCATCGTCTGCATCGGTTCGAGCGGGTTCGCGGTTAGTTGCGGCTTCGAACCAGCGGCCAGGGCGACAATCATGGTCTCACCGACGGCGCGAGACATGGCGAGGATGAACGACGCGATGATGCCCGACATGGCGGCCGGCACGACGATCTGCCAGGAGACTTCCAGTTTCGTTGCGCCGAGGGCGTACCCGCCCTCCCGCAATGAACGCGGTACCGCCCGCATGGCGTCCTCGCTCAGCGAGGCGACTAGCGGGATCGTCATGATGCCGACGGCGATCCCGGCGGCCAGGGCACTGAATGGTCCAATTCCCGGGAAAATGAGTTTCAGGAGATCTGGTCGAATAAACGTGACGGCGAAGAAGCCATAGACGATCGTCGGGATCCCCGCCAGCAGCTCCAGCGACGGTTTGAGGATGTCGCGTACGCGCGACGCGGCATATTCACTAAGGTAGATGGCGCTCATCAAGCCCAGGGGAATCGAAACGGCCATGGCAATCACGGTGATCATCAGCGTGCCGGCGACCAGGGGCAGCACGCCGTATTGAGGCGTGTTGAACAACGCGGTCCAGGTGGTCCCGAACAGAAAATCGGTCACCGGCACCTGCGCAAAGAAGACGAGCGCCTGCTGAATCAGAACGACGATGATGCCGACGGTCGTGAGCAGGGAGAGCGCACCGCAGAGCCAGAGGACGGCGCCCACGATGCGCTCCGAGGTTCGGCGGGAGGCGGCTCCGGACAAATCGAAGGTGACCGGAGCGGAACCGCCCAACGCCGTCAGTGGCGCAATACCCTGTTCAATCGACGGGACCAGAGTCCCGGCAATGAGCTCACCCGGGTTCGTCTCGAAACGTCCATTGGGGTCTCCCCCGGCCGTGTCACGCAACCTCATATCCAGCCGGTCCTGGTCCTCTGATCCAGGCATTGATCTCTTCCTCAGGTAGAGGGCCTCCCGGGGACGAGTGTCCCCGGGAGGCGCCACGCACATCCAGTGCCGAAGCGTGATGTTGCTTAGGAAGCCGGTGTCGCTGCCGCCGCGCTGTCGGGGGTGCCACTGCCGGACACGGCGGCCTCGAAGCTCGCCAGGTCCTCCGCGTAGGTCTCGTCCGGTGACGCGACGTAGCCGACTTCCGCGGCAAGGACCGGCGCCTCGTTGAGGTAGAACCGGACGAACTCCTGCACCTCGGGCCGCTCGAGGGAATCGGCGCGCACATAGACGAAGAGCGGGCGGGAGAGTGGAGCGTAGGTCCCGTCCTGGACCGTCTCCGCACTCGGCGTCACACAGTTGCCATCGCCGTTGTCGATCGCCACCGCCTTCAAGACGTCCTGGTTCGCCTCATAGTAGGCGAGCCCGAAGTAGCCAAGGGCGTTGACATCCCCAGCCACGCCCTCGACCAGGACATTGTCATCCTCACTCGGCGTGAAGTCTTCGCGGATCTCGTCCTCCCCGAGAATCGTCTCCACGAAGAAGTCGAACGTGCCGGAGTCGGTTCCCGGTCCGTAGAGGTTGATCGTCTCGGCGGGGTACTCCGCGTTGAGATCGGCCCAGGTCGTGGCGTTGTTCTCCTTCTGCCAGAGCTGCTTCAGCTGGTCGGTTGTGATGCACGTGAGCCACGTATTTTCCGGATTCGTGACCACGGTCAGACCATCGTAGGCGACCTCGAACTCGTACCAATCGACCCCGTTCTCGGCACAGGCCGCGACCTCGTCCTCTGCAATCGCGCGCGAGGCATTCTGGACGTCGGTTTCCCCGGCGCAGAAGCGCTCGAACCCGCCACCGGTGCCCGAGATATCGACGCTGGTCTGGACATCCGGTGCCTGCCCGTTGAACTCCTCGGCAACCGCTTGCGTCAGCGGGCCGACGGTCGACGAGCCGTCAGAGACGATCTCGCCGCTCAGCGTGCTCAGGTCGGTCTCCTGCGCAAGGGCTGGGAGGGCGTTCATCCCCAACCCACTCGCCACTACCAGCGCCAGGACACCCTGACGCAGGGTTGCCCCTATCCATCTGTTTGCCATCTCCACTGCCCTCCTCGTTTCCTGCCTCATGCCGGCCGTCTCCGACCGCACCTTGCCAAACCGGACGATTGCCGCCCGGAAACACCCGCTCTCACACCAGGCCGTTCGTGACCGCGGAATCCACCGTCGCGGCAGCCTGATCATCCGGCACCACGAAGCGATAGCCAACGCCGTAGACCGTCTGAATGACAGACCCATCCAGTCCCGTCCTGGCCAGCTTTCCGCGCAGCCAGGACATGTGGACGTCGACGGTTCGCTCATCGACGATGACGTCTTCTCCCCAGACCGCATCGAGGAGATCCTGGCGGCTGAAGACGCGCCCTGGCTCGAGCGCCAGGGTCAGCAACAGTCCGAACTCTTTCGGTCGCAGTTGCACCTCGCTCTCATACACCACCACACGCTGTCGGTCGATCTCGATCTGCATCGGTCCGCGAAAGAGAACGCTCGGCGGCCGCGCCGCGGGCACCGTCCGGCGTCGCACACCGGCGCGGATCCGCGCCATGAGCTCGCGCAGCACGAAGGGCTTGGCCACGTAGTCGTCCGCGCCGAGCTCGAGCCCGTCGATCCGATCTTGCTCTTCGCCGCGCGCCGAGAGGATGAGGACGGGAATCTTCGTTTCGCTTCTAAGTAGCCGCAGGACCTGAAAACCACTGATGCCCGGAAGCATGACGTCGAGCACGATCACATCGAGCACATCTGCCGCTTCCCGGGCCTGGCGCAGCCCGGTCTCGCCATCGGCGGCAGTGAGCACCCGAAATCCCTCACGGGTCAGGTTGTAGTCAAGGACGCTCCGGAGTACGGGATCATCCTCGATGACCAGGACCGTCGCTGCTTCGACCGCGGAGGTCCGACCGCGAGCGTCAGGCGTTGCTGGGTTGGCGCGCAAGGTCTCGTCGATCACGCCGATAGCGTAGAGCGGGGTGTGTTAACGGACGGACATCGCTCTGTAAAATCTTGGAAAACACTTGAAGCGGAGAACGAGGTCTACGTGTTCGCACGACAGGCGTCGGCGTGCCCTCCCTTTACAGAGCGTATGATCCCGGTGCAGGTAATGCGACTATTCGCGAGTTATCGGAACCATTTTCCCCGAGGACGCAGCAGAGCAGCAGACCCTTACCCCGCGTCATTGCCGTCGAAGTCCACAAGGTGGTAGACGCGGATCAGCCTGATGGGCCACCTTTCAGCCGCACGCTGAACACTTCTCACCGGGCGGTGGGTAGTGATCCCAATATGAACATCTGCGGGCTCCAGGCACCGCACACCTCGCACAGGGCTGGTGCTGGCAAAGAGGAGCGAGCAGACAAGCGCCCCACCCGCTTCCTGAGTCTCATCACTGTCTCCCATCCGGATGCTGTCTGAACCGTACCTGTCTATGACGACGGCGTTGCCGCCTCGGTACTAGCCGAGACTGCCTCACTCACGACCCAGGAGAAGGCGCTCGTCATGCAACGGGATGAATTTGGAAGCCCAGCGGAAAGCGGAATAACGGGATGAGTGGTTCCGGGTTTGGGTCTGCCTGTCGAATAACGCGCCTGTCGGATGAGAGGCCGCTGCTACTGTCGACCCACTGCGCTGACGGAACCGGCGGCGATGATGGATTAAGGAGCGAGCGTTCGGTCCGTTGTTTCCGGTGAACCTTGAGGATCTGGTCTTCCCAAATCACTTCTTCCGCTGCTTGGAGCGGGTGCTTGATATTGGCTTCGTCCGCCATCTGGTTCGGGATGCCTATGCCGAGAGGAGACAGCCCTCGATCAATCCGGAGGTCGTTTTCACGCTGCACCTGATCCTATTCTGTGAATGAAGTCCCTCGCTCCGAGCGTCAACTCATGCAGATGGTTGGTGACGGGTCCAGTCTGCACTAGTACCTCTGCGGCCTCATCTCGTCCGATTACACACGAGTCGACGCAGCGAGGAGGCGTACGCTTGAGTATTCAGGATGAGATGAGATGGCGGTCGCGCCATCCTACCCACCACCGCCACCGGTACCACTGCCACTGCCACCACCACCACCACCGGAGGCAGAGGAGGATGAGGACGCGGAGCCGCCTCCGCCGCCAGCACCGCCAGCATCGCCAGCACCGCCGGCACCACCATCGCCGCCGGAACTGTCAGCCACGAGTCCGTTACCGCCCGTCGTTCCTGCTTGCGCAGAGCCTGCTGGCGCGAAGATGTTTACTCCCGTATCGGGGAAACTCCCAGCCACCGCAAGCACGACTGGCACGTCGGCGCCGACCGCATCCACGATAACCTGATGGCTGACCGCATCCCCTGTGGTGATGTCATCGACGATGACACTACTTGAGGCGTCAGCCTCTGCATTGCCAACATCGTGAATGGAAGCCAACCCACCAGCGCCGCCCGAGCCGCCGGCACCACCATCACCACCTGCGCCACCATCGCCACCAGCACCACCGGAAGCGGAAGAGGAGGAGGAGGAAGAGCCGCCGGGGCCACCGCCACCGGTACCACTGCCACCTCACCCCCGCCACCACCACCACCACCGGAGGCAGAGGAGGATGAGGACGCGGAGCCGCCTCCGCCGCCAGCACCGCCAGCATCGCCAGCACCGCCGGCACCACCATCGCCGCCGGAACTGTCAGCCACGAGTCCGTTACCGCCCGTCGTTCCTGCTTGCGCAGAGCCTGCTGGCGCGAAGATGTTTACTCCCGTATCGGGGAAACTCCCAGCCACCGCAAGCACGACTGGCACGTCGGCGCCGACCGCATCCACGATAACCTGATGGCTGACCGCATCCCCTGTGGTGATGTCATCGACGATGACACTACTTGAGGCGTCAGCCTCTGCATTGCCAACATCGTGAATGGAAGCCAACCCACCAGCGCCGCCCGAGCCGCCGGCACCACCATCACCACCTGCGCCACCATCGCCACCAGCACCACCGGAAGCGGAAGAGGAGGAGGAGGAAGAGCCGCCGGGGCCGCCTTGGAACGCGTCAGCATGGTCAACAAAAAGTGTCAGCGCAGGGCTTAGGGCCGGCTTGTCCACAGCGGAGAGCGCAACTGACGTGCCCAGAGTGATTCCGCAAACGAGTGCGAGTGCCCAAACAACACCGCGAGTCGCAGGCATATTGTCCCTCTCTTGTCCCCTGCCCAATGAAGCTACTTGCGGCACGTGATAGGCACACCCGGTCGCAGACTACCGCGATCAACTTGTGCAAGCAAGTGCCGAAAGTCCTGGTGCGCTGCGCCATGAGTTGGACCGCATCGTGAACCGTCCAACGTAGCTGCTCAGTGAAACAAGGTTGTACCTTGGCTGCGTCTCGTACTGGACCAAGAAGTTGGTGCTTCGACCCCACACGGGAGCCGATTGATCAGTAGTTCACTTTCTACTCAGAGGAGGATTCAACCGTCCCTGCGGCGTCGATCCCAGTTGATCCAGTCTGACCGATCAGCTCCGACGGGCCTTGCGCCACAGGTACCCCTCACACAACCGAAGTCGATGCCACTAGCGGGGAAGGAGGCGGCGGCGATCATCCTGGCCGAGGAGATCGCGGCGACCCTGGAGGGACTGATCTGGGTCAACATCGCCAACACCTAGGCCGCCACGGCAGCCGCTATCGCCCAACAGGTACCGCTGGAGACGATCCGCACCGCCTTGCGTTCCTTTGCGACCGAGTTCCACCAGAACCCGGGGCGCTTCAACCTACTGAAGGTGGCCGGACGGCAGGTGGTCATCGACTACTTTCACAACCCGCACGCCTTGGAAGCGATGGCAGAGTTTGTCTCGCGCATGGAGGCGCCGCATACCATCGCCATCATCCAGATGGCCGGCGACCGCCGGGACGAGGATATTGCGGCCTTTGGCCGGCTTGCCGGCCGGACCTTTGATGAGCCGGTCATTCGCGAACCCCTCCCCAAGTTCCGGCGAGCCCGCCAACCGGGGGAGGTGCCCGCACTCCTCCAAACCGCGGCCATCGCCGAGGGTCTCGCACCGGACAAAATCACCCTGATGCCTGATCATGTCGAGTACGAAGCGGCGCGGGTGGCGATTGCTGAAGGCGCCAAAGTCAGCCTCGTCGTCGTTTTTGCCGACGATGCCGCTGCGATCTGGAATCACCTGACGCAACGGAATCACGGGGAGGTCACTGGCTGATCATCCCCGGTGCTGGCGGTCGCGGAGCCGAACGGCATCCTTGGTGGTGCAGCGGCGCGGAGGACAACACCAACGAGGCCGTCGCGGACGTCTCGGTTCGCTCCGTCGTTGCACCCCGATGAACTACCGCCTGTCGACAGCCCCTACTTGCCTCTCATCCATCGTGCACGGACTCCACGCATCGGGTCCTGATCCAGACGAACTCCCAGGTCTCCGGGTGCGGACCATAGCGGGGTCCGCTCTCGGGATAGCTCGGAATAAATCCGCATGCCTTCGCCCAGGCGAAATTGTCCGCCGCCAGCCAGTGATAGGCGGCCGTCTGCTGGAACTGCGTGAATGGCAGGCCCGAGGCCGCATCAAGCAGATCGAGGGCGTAGCCGGTGTGGTGCTTGGAGTAGCCCGGTGGGGCCTCTCACTCCGGACAGAGCGGACCAAATCATCAGCGACACCCGCCGCGATCTCCTCGCTAATGCAGGGACAGCCCAGGTACCGGACCCCAGCCGCTCACAAGCGGTCAACGAATTGTGCCTGCTGAATCTCCCAGGAGCGAAAGCCACTCACGAACGCGAGGGTGATTCCGCTCCGGTGGGCTGCGGCGGTGAGCTGATGCCAGCCACGAGCAGCCAACGGTTGCAGGTGCCCGTCGATTTTGCGGGCATCGATGCACACCAAGTCACCCATCGCGACTGGCTGTAAGGCATAGCCCTGCTCGTGGGCGATAGGGCCGATCCGATCATCGGCCGATACCTGCCCAGTAAGGAAGGGGGTGATTTCAGGTTGGCTCGTGTTGGGAAGTGCAATGGCGGAGAAGAGGGCAACGAACTCGGCAGGACTGAAGTATTTGAGCAGCCGCATCCTCCTAATCACCCTGCGACCTTATGCAACGACTATAACCGGCGGTGCGTCCTGCTGAAGGGTTGTGAGGATTGAGCATGGGGTCGAATCGAAACGCATTGGCACACGGCAGCAGCTAGAGCGGGCGATTGACGCCATCATGACTAAGGTTGGCGGTGACATGGCGTTGGCCGCGACCAATCTGGCAATTGGGGAGACGATCGAACGGGATGCCGATCGGTTGATGCCAACGGCGAGTGT
This sequence comes from uncultured Chloroflexia bacterium, assembly GCA_963751075.1. GTDB lineage: Bacteria > Chloroflexota > Chloroflexia > Thermomicrobiales > UBA6265 > JACCXM01. Next base: position 160,687 of record CAVVTE010000025.1, read on the forward strand.
CTTCAAGCTTTCGGTGTTGGTCGAGGTCTTCCGGCAAGCGGAGGCGGGAGCCCTCGATCTCGACGATCGGGTGACCCTGCGCGCCGAAGACGTCGTGACCGGATCGGGCATCCTGCGCGATTTCGGGACCGGATTACAGCGAATACTCCGCGTCCGCATCGCGACGGACTTGCGACAGCTGGTCGGATGGTTTCAGGCCAAACGCGTGCAGGGGCACGATCTCTAGGATCTCCGCGCTGGCCGAAAGGTAATGTTCTCAGTCACATGGTCGCGTAATGGCTCATCCAGAGTGCGGGTAATCTCCTCTGCCAACTCGCTGGCCTCCCGCACCAGAAAAACCTCCACACGGGATTACTCGCAAGGCTCGCAGTCCGTATCGAGCTTCTCGCAACCCTCGTCGTCTTCGGTTTCTAGCGGACGTGCCA
>CAVVTE010000026.1:0-74690 GCA_963751075.1 uncultured Chloroflexia bacterium
GGTCGCGGCCCCATTGAACCGGGCGAGCGTCCTGCGAGGTCTCGCCGCGAGCGCTGCCGCCCTCGCTGGGGTGCGCCTCGTCAGGGAGCCGGGTGCAGCGAAGAACACCAACGAGAAACGCGTGAAGGTCTGTCTCTGTGACCCAGCCAGCTGCCGCACCAAGGCGGTCAAGAAAGCGAACCGTGGGAAGGTCATCAGGCGGAATGCCCCCTGCGCGACCAAGGGCAAGTGCACGGGCGTCAACCCCTGCGCCGCCCAGTCGCTGCCCCCGCCGACGCCATCCGGCTGCACCCCGAACTGCGAGCAGCGCATCTGTGGGGGTAACGGCTGTGGGGGAGCTGCGGGACATGCGAGACCGGACTGGTCTGTGCCACCGGCCGCTGTGCGGCGAGCTGTCCCGGGGGGCAGAAGGTCTGCAACGGCGAGTGCATTCCGAACAACCAGTGCTGCTCCAATAGCGACTGTCCGGCCGCGAGTCCCACCTGCTGCGGCGGGGCGTGCGTCAACATGCTCTTCGACGTGCGCAACTGTGGGAGTTGCGGCGCGGGCTGCGGGTTCAACGAGCAGTGCATCGGCGGGGCCTGCCGCTGTGGCTTAGGACCGGCCTGCGACCTCGAAAGTACATGTTGCGATGATTTCTGCCGCTGTAATCACACGATCTTCTTGGATCCGGTGGCGTGTGCCGACGACTTCGACGACTGTCCGACGGGGACCACCCCCTGCATCGCGCAATCGAACAACTGCGGGGGAAACCCTCCATGGTCTGCTGTCCAACCGGGACGCTATGCCATCCGGAGGGGTCGTGCCGGTACGCATGAGCCCATGGTCAAATCTATATAGCAACCAACGGTTCCCGTAGCCGTCCTATCAACTTGGAAATGAGGTGCTCCCGTCCCGCCGCTATTTATGCGGATAACGGCAACTTGTCTGCAGAGCATGGCCGTTTCCGGCAGACGACCGATCCCGAAAGACCCACAGCCGTGGAGAGTGCCTGAGATTGTCCCGATGTCGGGACGATTCGCCTCGCAATCGTCGCCGGCGTTTCGGCCCTCGCGCCACGTCACGTTCGACGGTATCGCGGCTCACCGGGAGCACCGGTGGTTAGCTGGCGCACAGCGGAACACACCGCAGGTCGACTGGGGTACTACAGCCCACACACTGCGTCCCTGGGGGACACTGGCTGGTGCTCGTGCACGTCTGCAGACGGGGGCACACGGGAATGCACGAGCTGCGTGGCGGGTCGCCCGTGGTGCCGCCGGTGGGATCGCCAGCCGGGTCGCCAGCGAGCGGCGTCACCACCGAGCCGTCCGGTGATCGGCAGAGCCCGTTCTGGCAGGTCCCGCCGGGGCACGGCGTCCCGAACGGCTTGGGCTGGATCTTGCCGGCCTTGCAGCGCTTCTTGCCGTTCTTCTTCTCACACCTGCCCTTCTTGCAGGTTTCGCACTCGCCCGGCTGGCGTTTGCACTTCCCGCTCTTGGCCGCTTTGGCATCGTCCGAAGCAGCGAGTCCCAGCGCGCCGAGCACCACGCCAAGCGTGGCCATCAGGGATCGACGGCGCGAACCCATCACGGTCAGGGAGCGGGACAGGGAATCGAACGTGTCTGCGTCCATGACGTGAACCTCCCGGGTGCAGCGCCATCAGCGGCAGGTGTGAGCTCGTGGGACGCAGCCTACACCCATCGCGAAACAAATGAAATGATTCCTGCCCCCAGGAGCCCCGCACTCAGACCACGAGGCCGTCTGATACCCTGCGGCGCATGAGCTGGCTCCTGCCCACCCCGTTGCTGCTCGTCGCCGGCGTCGTGGCCCTCGTGCCCCTGGCGTCCCTGCTCCGCCGGCCGGTCTCCGGGCCGCGGCTGATCGTGGAGGCCTTCGCCATCACCCTCGCGGTCATCGCCTCGTCTGGCTGGGATGGGTGACGCTCTGGCTGATCGAGCACCGCTGGTGAGCGCACACGAGCGTCCGGTCCTGGCCCCGGATCTCGCCGGCGCCGTCGCCCAGGCCGGGGTTGATCCCACGCTCGAAGGCCGCGCGTTGCAGGATGCGCTACGGAAAGCGATCGCCACCCGCCGCGGCTATTGCAGCTGGGACGTCGACCATGCCGGCTGGGTGGTGACGCTGCATTCTCCGGAGGAGCAGGACTTCTACGGCAGGACGCTGGAAGAAGGCGCTCGCCTGGTGTCTCGTGTGGCTGATGTTCCCAGAGCTGGGGATCGGGCCGCCGCTCACGCCCCCGCGATGCCTCGCCATCGTCGCCGGCGTGTGTGCCCTCACGCCGCTTCAGCATCGACGGTCAGGCGGACTGCTACAGTAGGCAGCCTGGTGGGGACAGGGTTCCCGGCATGATCAGCGAGGAGATTCCAATGGCCAAGGCAGGGGCGTCCGAGCTCATCCAGGTCTACCTGACGGGCGGGGCGATGACGGAGCTGGACGCGCTCACGGACCGGGTCAACCAGACCCTGCAGGCCATTTACCTGGCCGGGGGCAAGATCGTCGAGCAGCACATCGAGAGCGAGAGCAGCGGCTCCAGTCTGATCGTGACGATTGTCTACGCCCTGCCCAAGGGCATCCCCCTCGTCCGCGACTAAGGTCCCCGACCATCGTCGGGGTGCGTGACCCGTCCGACGCGGTCGGTTGACGGGTGCCGACGCGAGGGAGTGGGGTGCCTTTTCCGCCTATCCCCGCGACAGCGAACGCGGCTACGCAGGTTGTCGCCGGCGATGGTCCGCGGGTCTCCCATGTTACCCCACGAGGCGATACAGTAGGAGGGGGGCGCGGATCGCCGGGTTAATCACCGAACGGTGCTCACGCGAGCCATGACTGGGGTCGGATGAAGAGCGAACCGGGTACCGACGCCAGCGCTGTGGCGATCCGCGCTCTCCCTCGTACTACCCCGATCAGGCGGGAATGGATCATTCCCCGCTCTCACCGCTCCCTCGGCGACAATGGCATCCCCAACGTCACCCGCGCCCAGGTGTAGGACCGGTGGTAGAGGTTATCGGTCATGCTCAGCGTCACCACCGGCTCATCGGGTCCGTGCTCTTCGAGGAGCTGCTCCAGATGGTCGGCGTGCTCCAGCATGTAGTCGAGACCCTTCTCGCGCAGCACAGCGATGATGGCCCGCCAGTCCTCCCACGAGTGTGTGATGGTGTTCATGGTCTTCATGCGCCTCGCCATTGTCGCCACCGTTTCGGCTGTTGCGTTGCTTCACGGTCAACGGTCAAGAACAAAATGGCCCAGGAACCCGGTGGCCCTGCTGTAAACTCGGATCGAGATTGACTGATGCATGTTCCAGCAAGGTGCTGCCTGTTGTGGAGGACGTTTATTACCGATATGTGCAGGCTGAAGTTGTGACGATCCGAGATTTTGTATCTAAGGGCGCTTTAGGGGAAGCAAAACGACGTCCTGGAAATCAGCGTGCCTGGGATGATGGAATCTCCGTCTGGGACACGTTTGAGAGCGCCTGTGAAAGAGCAGCGCAACTCAACTTCTCCGTCGGCTCCTACGTTGTGGAGATTACGCTGCCCGATAACCACGGTCTTGAAGTTGAGGGGCCAGGAGGGCGGAGCCAACACCATTACACTATCTACGACGCGGATCCCGAGTTCTTACTGGTTTGCGCTGGAAATCCCGTCAAGATGCCGGGGGCACCATGAATCGAGGAACAGTTCTATGAGTATCTATTTTGAATTACTAGATCGAGCATCTGGAACGATGCTCAAAGACTATGGTACAGAAGCTGATGCCCTTGAGGATCTTCGCGCTTTTGGTCGCGAGCATGGCCAAGACCACCTCAGAGGTCTCGCGCTGCTTCGAGTTGCTGACGACCGACCGTTGCTGGTTGCCATGGATGACGACTTGATTACTCGTGTGGCGCAAAGTGAAGCTGTCACCCGCCGACACACCTGGGACTTCATCCCAACAGTGCTTTCTTACAAGGCGAAGTATCTTCCTGGGTATCTTTCTGGGCAAGCATCACTAGCTGCCGAGTGGAGTACGGAGTTCACAGCAACCAATCGCTGGACGCTAACCTGTGCCTAGTCAGATTTCCATAGATAGCTTCATGCTCGCCGACGCTGCCAAGGAATTTGAAGGCAAGCTCTACGTCCATGGAGGGGGGTGGAACTTCCTCAACATAGTGGAGCCAGGGGCAGGAAGGCCAATCACCGTTGCGGGACGGGTAATCATTCCTTGGAGCGATGAGGTAAGGGACATCACGCTTGAGATTCATCTTGAGCATCGCTCGGAAGAGAGGATCCTTGAGCGCGCGCCCATCATACAGATTCAGATGACTTCCCAGCCAGACCCCGGTATTGGCAGGAGGGCAGCGTTAGAGACGGCAACGCCCTTTGCTTTTGAGATTCCAGGAGTTCATTTTTATGGCTCAGGAGAGTATGCCTTCGTCATAAGTTACAACAGTGAAGAATTGGCAAGAACCCGATTTCAGGTGAATATCCCGGTGCCCAGGGAGCAAATCGAAACAGTATCCGAATCCGAGACCAAAACATCAGCTTGACCTGTGGTGCACATAATTTGGGTCTATGGCGGATGTGGGGTATTCGGATGCCCTGCTCATCCTCAGCGTTTTTGCCATCCCCGCATCTTCGATCAGGGCCTAGCGGCCACTTTTGCGTCCTCGCCCGTTCCCAGAACGCTCTCTGACGCCCCGTCTTGCGGGTAATGGATATATCCCGGCGAGAACGGCTAATCGGGTGAGCGACTGATACCGGTAATAAGTCTCCGACCAGTCGAAGGGTTGAGACTGTCACTCCGGAATGACAATCTCAGCTCACAGTCAACGCCGGCTTTTTGAGCGCAATGATGCTTCATCTTCGCCGGCTGACTATTCCACCCGGGCTCGCCACCACAACCGATCTGCAATTCCCGCACGACGTCTACTCCGAATCTACTCCGCGTCATTGCCATTGTTCTCTGGTATGGGGGATCTTCGGCTCGCTGACCCCGGCTGGCGCTCGTCCTTGGCATTCGCCAAGACGGTTCGCCCACGCCGTTGTTCACGGAGTTGGGCGCCTTCGCGGCACGCGGCGGCCCGGGTTCGGCCCCAACTGGGCTCGCACCAGTCGCGGCACACCAGTACATCTGGGAGGGGAACTGGAACCAGCAGCATCTCGGCGCGGATACGTACCGCACGACGTCCGAGGTCGACGCGCGCTTCCGGCTCCGTTTCGACGGCACGGGCGTCATTGCCATCGCCGTTATCTGGTTCGTGGCACGCCGTTTGGACATCGACCCCCCCGCGATCTGGGCTCAAATCAGGCGGGCGAACCTCGCGCTCCTCGCCGTCGCCTTTGTTCTCTGGTACGGAGCGATCTTCGGCTCGCTGCGCCGCCCGGTGCTCGTTTTTGGCGTTGCGCGGGTTGCTCTCGGTTGAATGACGGGATTCGCGTCTGGTTTTTCGCCCGCAACTGGATCCGGAATCTCGCCGCGGTTTCCATTCTGGTGGCGGTCAAGAGGGGCGCGGATCGAGGACGAGAGTTCCGACTGTCATGGTCGGGCAGGCGGAGGTCGTACGCGATGTACTCATCTGCCTCATCGCCGGCGGCCGCACGGCGGGAGCTGGAGCAGTCGCTTCGGCTGTTCACCGATCTTGGTGATGACGAAGGTATCGCTGAAGTTGGGTCGCTCCTGCGGCAGACAGATACCGGACTGCAAGCGGAAACGTTTATGTCACAGGCCCAGGCGGCGCTGGAACTTCACGACTATGACCGGGCCCAGACACTGCTCAACGTCTCGTTAGTAGCGCCGCGTAGCGTCGCAAAACCCGGACTCGCGCCCCTCGCGCCGTGCTTAGCACGGCGGATTTCTAGGTACTCCGTGGTACACCTCTGATATGGCCAATCTGTGTCGAGCACCACCGGAACCCAAACTTCCAGACTAGACGAGGAGAAGGCTGACCTGTGGAAGAGGCCAGCCTTCGAAGACACCTCGCGCGCAACCGTGGAAGGCTTCGCCGTCGGTGGTCGTCGTCAGGTTACCACTCCCGTCGGTACGGCAGAGCTTACCCCTCGACAGGACATGTTGGATGGAAGAGCCCCGCACATACCGAAGGAGATACGTGATTGATGACAACGAACGGACTGACCACGATTCCGACCCTCACCCCGGCGATGCTTGCCCTGTTCGAGCGTTGCCCACATCAGTACTTCTTGCAATACGTCCAAAAGGTGAAGGTGACCGAAACCTTCAGCCCGCAGCTGGCTTGCGGCAATGCCGCCCACAGCGTCTTGCATGGCGTCCTTGACGTGTACAGCAGAACAGGCGGGTATCCGATCAATCTGCGCGAGCGGGTCGAAGATGCCTTACCGAGCAGTCCCTACCCCGATGGAGCCGCGTGGGCCATGGATGTTGATCGGGTGCTGAAATGGACCAAGGGAGCGCTTGCTAGCCTTGACGAAACGGCCCGGGTGATCGCCGTCGAGCGCTGGTCGGAATATCCGTTCCCCGGCAATCGAGACTGCCCGCCCTTCAACTTGCGTCACCGGGTCGACCTCATCCTCGAACACGAGGACGGGGTACTTGAGCACCGGGACTGGAAGGCCGGCAAGAGCACTGAGGTCGATGCGCTGCAGCACATCGCGGCTCGCATCGTCGTCCGCCATGCCTTCCCGGATCACCCGGGCATCCTCAGCTCGACGGTCTTTCTCACCCATGGCGTCGTACAGATCGACGACCTGACACGGGAGCAGGTCAGCGCTGAGTGGCAACGCATGAAACAGATCGCCAAGCAGATCATGACCGAGCAGCAGTGGCTTCCGGTCTCCAACGCACTCTGCCCGTGGTGCCCGTTCTACAACCGGGGGTGCGCGCTCTACCCAGCGCCGGATAGTGGGCCGGACACGACGACGGACTGGCTCGAACGCGCCGCGTAGTATCCACCTCTCGCAACTCGGGTCCGGGTGATCACCCGGACCCGACTGCACAATTTGCAACGACCGGGACCGACACTGACTTCGGGGTAGTCTCGATCATTGAGGCGAGTGGATGACGGATTCAGACGCACCGAGCCCCACTTACAACGATTCGCTTCATAACGGAGGAGGCACCCGTCGCCCGTTCTCCAATCTCTTCGCCACGTTGTCCGACGATTCAATCAAGCGTGGGCGTCGAGTTCGAGAACATCTGCCAATGGTTCCTGCTCAACAGCCCTGTCTATCAGGCCCGCATCAAAACCGTCTGGCGATGGGACGAATGGCCCGGCGGCCCACGCCGCGAAAATCAGGACGCTCTGCGCGTGGCGACGACTGCGGGATTCCCCGACTGTGACGCACACGCCGCGCTCTGCGCCCGGATTGCGGCCGTAGCGGCATCGCTAACACGGGGAAGGACGCGGCGCGTTTGTGTCGCATGACGCAGGGGCGACGGCGAAAAATCCGCGTGGTTGTGCGGAATTTGCTATAATGAGCGTGGCCGACGCTGAGGACGCCGGCCACCGCACCCGACCTGTATAGGAGGTCCAGATGCCTGATCAGTCTACCCCGACTCGCGTTACGAGAAGCCACTCCACGAAGCGACGGACGACCCGCGTCGCGAACGTCGACGCGCCGCTCCGCGCCGTCGCCTACGTCCGCCTCTCGAAGGCGAAGTCACGCCTGGCGATACCGAGGTCGGCCTAGAGACGCAACTCGCCGGCTGCGAGCGCGCCATCGCGGCGATGGGCGGCACCGTCGTCGCCACAGAGCAGGACATCCAGTCCGGCGACCGGCTTGACCGGCCCGGGCTGTGGCGCGCAATTGATCGCATCCAGGCGCGGCGAAGCGAATGCCTTGATCGTCTACGCCGTCGATCGCTTCGGTCGCGACAGCGTGCAGCAAGGCGTCGCCGTGCATGCCATTCGACAGGCTGGTGGCCGGCTGCTGAGCGCGACGGAGAATCTCGAAGAGGGCCCGCTCGGTGACTTCATGCGCTCCGTGTACGGCCTCGCTGGCGGCGCTGGAGCTCGCAGAAGAATCGCGAGCGGACCAAGCGCGCACTCGGCGCCAAGTTTCACGCCGCCGGCAAGTACAAGCCTTCCAACCGACCGCCGTATGGCTACCGCAAGCTCGGCACTGGCGCGGACGCGACGTATGAGGTCGAGCCAGCGGAGGCGGCAATCGTGCGGCGCATCTACGCGGAACGCGCGGCGGGGGCGAGTCTGCGCGCCATTCCGGCCGGGCCTGACCCGCGATGGCATTCCCACTCCCCGCGGCGGCATCGCTGGGGCCCAGACGTGGTGAAAGACATCCTTGACCGCGAGTGTTACGCGACCGGGAGGCATCCCTGCTGGCGGACACGAGATCGTGCGGGACGCGGACGGTGTGCCGCAGCGCGCGGAACGGCCGGCTGCTGAGCAGTACTTCGTCGACTTCCCGGCGTTCCTGGAACCGGCTTTGGTGGAACGCGCTCGCGCCACCGCTGTCCGGAACGTCTGGCGATCACGCCGCGAGGACCGCTCCCCGGAGGTCGGCATCCTGCGCTACGGCTTCGCCCGCTGCGCCGCGTGTGGGCGGGCCATGGCGGTCACCGACAGCACGCCCGGACGGGCTCGCAACGGCAGGCCACGCTATCAATGCGCGTCCGCGCGGCACGCCACGCTCCCCTGCCCCGCCCCATCCAGCATCAGCATAGATGTGCTCGACGGCCCGATCCTGACGTGGCTGCAAGCCATCATCGAGGATCCCCGCCGCGCCGATGCCTACCGCGTGGAGCGCAGAGCGCCACGCCTGACGCCGACGCCCTCGCCGCAGCCGTGGCGGCGGAGGCACACGTTGGGGAGTTGGAGCAACACGTCGCCGGGTTGGTCGACAACCTGGGGCTGCTGACGGGAGCGGCGGCGCAGATCGCGGCCGAGCGGTTGAACGCCATCAACGACGATCTGGCTGCCGCGCGGGTACAGCGCGATCGCCTGGCCGAGGCGTGCCGGGTGACGAGTCGCCGAGGAGCGATCACGGCTGCACCCGCAGGATGCGCTGGCTGCGGCGATCCTCGACGCGATTCACGCGATGGCGGCCGCCGACCCCGAACCGGCGCAGACCTTTACTGTGCTCTTGCGGGTGCCTGAGGGCGCGGCGGAATACACCGTGCCGCTGTCGTGGAAGGCATGGCAGGCCGCGCTCGCCGTGCTCAACGTCACGGTGACGCTGGCGCAGGAAGCCAGCGAAGCGCCGCGCTGGGTGGCGGAGATGCGGCTTCCGGGGGGCGTCACGGTCAGCACCCCATCGCACGCGAACCTGTTTACGCCACGGTGGTCGCGCCAATCATCATGGGGTTCGACCCGAACCTGGCGATTCTCTTCTCCGGCATCGGCACCCTGATCTTCTTCGCCCTTGTCGGCGGCGCGGTACCCAGCTATCTCGGCTCGAGCTTCGCCTTCATCGGTCCGGTAGCGACTGTGACGGCAACGGCGGCGGCAAGCGGCGCCACGAACGGGATCGGGCTCGCGCTCGGGGGCATCGTGGCGGCGGGCGTGGTCTATACCCTCATCGGTCTGATCGTCCATGTCACGGGCGCGGGCTGGATCGACAGGTTGATGCCGCCGCTGGTTACAGGCGCGGTGGTCGCCATCATCGGGCTCAATCTGGCTCCAGCCGCGCGCAACCTTGCCGCGGTCGACCCCGTCGTCGCCGCGATTACCGTCCTGGCGATCTTCGTCATCGGGCTGTTGACGACCGGTGTTTTCAGCCGTCTTCCCATTCTCATCGGGAGCGTCATCGGGTATCTCGCGGCGCTGCTGCTGGGCGGAACGTCCGGAGCAGGCCGTCAATACCTTGGCGTGACCGTCCATGGCGTCGACCTCGCGCCGGTTGGGGCCGCGTCCTGGTTTGGCACCCCGGCCTTCCAAACACCGGAGTTCAACGGCAGTGCAATGGCCCTTATCGCTCCCGTCGCTATCGTGCTCGTGGCAGAGAACACCGGGCACGTCAAGGCGGTCAGCGCGCTTACGGGCCAGAATCTGTCGCCGTACCTCGGCCGAGCGTTTATCGGCGATGGGGTCGCCACCATCGTGGCCGGTCTGCGGGGTGGTACCGGCGTGACCACCTATGCCGAGAACATCGGAGTGATGGCGGTGACCAGGGTCTACTCGACGCTGGTCTTTCTCATCGCCGGGATCATCGCAATCATCTTCGGGCTGTCACCCAAGTTTGGGGCGATCATTGGCTCGATCCCGCAGGGCGTGCTGGGCGGAGTCACGACGGTCCTGTTCGGGCTGATCGCCGTCACCGGCGCCCGCATCTGGGTCGACAACCGAGTCGATTTCACACGGACGGTCAACCTCTTCGTGGCGGCGGTAACCCTGATCATCGGCGCGGCGGACTACACCGTAACGCTCGGCGGGTTCACACTGAACGGGATTACACTCGGGACTTTCGGCGCCATCCTGCTCTATCAGATCTTCAAAGGCGCGCCGGATGCGGACGATTTCGCGATTGTCGGCGATGCCGCTGAAGCTGAAGCCGAAACCCGCGCCGGAACGACGAGTCGTCCTCCTCGCTAAGCGAGAGAAATGTCAATTGGGGCCACGCAGGAGTCCAGGTTCTTGCGTGCGTAACGCCCGGCGACCTTAGCTGACCGGGAAATTGCTGCCATCAAGTGGGTCAGTGCCGATGCTGACTTCGTCACCGTCGGACCATCCGTCGTCGTCGCTATCCGCGATGCCGGGATCGGTGCCGAACGTCGCCTCGTCCGCATCGAGGAGACCATCGAGGTCAGCATCTGCCGCGGCCGCCGCGTCAGCGATCAACGGGTTCGTGCCCGCCGCAAGCTCTGCACCGTCGGCGACGCCGTCCAAATCGCTGTCCGCGTTCGCCGGGTCGGTGCCATAGATGCCCGTCTCGTCGACATCCAGAACCCCATCCAGATCAGAATCGAGAAGCGCCGGATCAACTGTGGCTACGGCCGCGACCGTCGGAGCCGGCGCCGGAGGCAGGTTGTAGACATCAACTGCTACCACTGGCTCCTCGGACCCGATGGTCACAACGTATCCCGCGCGATTGTTCGCTATCGGCAGGTCTGGCACAAAGTAGGTGGTGGCTCCGGCAAGGAGCTGCGGTTGCTGCAGGAGGTAGGTGCCAAGGGGCAGATTCCGCCAGGTGATCGAACCGTCTTCATTGACCGTCGCGTCGGCGAGCTCGACGATGTCTCCGTCCTCAGAGACGAGCCGCAAGTCAAAGCCGTCGGCGGCCTGGACACAGTTGGCCGGATCGAAGGCGTCGATGCTATTGAGGCAGCCCAGGACGCGAACATCGATCGTACCCAGTCGAGCCCGGGCGACGGCCGTGCTGGTGACGAGCGGCGAGTCATTAGCGCGCGGCGTCGCGGTCACGATCGACCCCGGGCGCGGGGTCGCGGTCGGCGCTCGAGTCGGCGTTGGCGCCGCCGTTTGGCCAGGAACGGCCGTCTCGATCATGATCACCGACGACGACTCGGTCGGTTCTGATTCGACAGGTTCCGCTGCCGGCGTTCCCGTTCCTCCCGCGGTGAAGGCAAAGACCTCGAGCTCGTAGTCGGCGGCGTCGGTGCCTACGGGAATCAGGTACCCGCCGGAGTCGCCGATGCGGTACCCGTTATCCCCGCCTCCGTCGATACCTTCGAGACCTCTCACGAAGAAGCGATCGAAGCCCTCCTTGAAGCTGGCTGCCCGTAAGATGTACTCGCCGCCGGCAAGACCGACCCAGGTCGGCAAGCCTTGCTGCTCGGTCGAGGGACCAACGTCGCGCAGTGCTTCGCCCTCGATCGCGGCCAGCTCGAGCGCGACCGCTTCCGGATCACGAAGGCAGCTTCCAGCGCTCGCCTGAGCGGGTTCCACCAGCGGCGGGCAGGCGTAAACCGTCAGTTGGACCGAGCCGACGATCTGCGGCACCGGCGTTGCCCCCGGCGTTCCATCCGCTGCTGCTAGAGGCGCTTCCCGCCCGATGACAGCGGCGATCACGGTCGAAGGAGCCTGCCCTTCCGCCGTAAGCACGATGTCGCCGGTAAACGTCGCCGCCTCGCCGACTCTCAGGCTCGCGGCCGAACCGTCGGTCGCCTCCGCACGGACCGCACCAAGCGTGACCAGCACGAGAACCGGCGCCTCGTTACCGACGATCGTTGTCGATTCACCAGGTTCGAGGAGGTCGCGCGCCAGATCGATGTCTCGCATCCCGTCTGGTGTCTCAAACGGCTCGCTGGCGAAGACCGGCAGTCCACCACCGGCGTCGTCCGCAGCATCTGGTGGCACCAGATCGAGCGCGAATACCCCCGCCGGACGCTCACCGATGGGAATCAAGCGCGATAGTCGGCGCCGCGTGAAAAAACGCCTCGGCAGGCGCCAGAAGGGCCGGTGGCCCACCTTCATCGACGAGAACCCCTCCAGTATCGACAAGGATGAAACCGGGTCCGGCGGCGGGAAGCTCGGCGGCGCTTCCCGGATCGATAGAGTGGAAGACCACGCGCCACGCGGCCTCATCGGGCACGGCGGCGACGCCCTGAGCAATGACTTGCGCATGTCCGCCGGCAGGAGAGAAGACCTCTTCCGACTGGAGCGCATGCGTCACGACGCTGAGGCCGGGGAGGCCACCAAGAGCGGTGATGAGCATGAGCGCAATCAGCATGTGCCGGCCTCGGCGTTGAATCATTGCATGGTCCCCGAGGCGCTCAGACAACGGAGCGCGATTGTCACAACAGCGGGCACCTGGTCATGCTACCGCACCCAAGGCGCGAGGGTCCGATTGTTGCCTCTCAATGCGGCGACCATGAATTGATGCTGGCGCCATCGAGCAGAGACGACGGTGAACTCAACCGGCTCGTGTGCGTGACACCGGGTTAGCGGCTCATTCGGAAGCCAAACGAGTTATCAATGCTTATTGCGGTGCTTGCCCTTCTTTCCACCACCATCTTTGTGGTTGCCTTTCTTACACCCGCCCTTCTTGTCTTTTCCCTTCTTGTTCTTACCCTTTTTCTTCTTATTCTTTTTGTTCTTCTTGCATTTGTCCTGCGTTGTCGCGGCGATGCGCCTGCACCTGGCCGCCATCCTCGTAGGTGGTGTAGTAGAGCGCGCCGTCATGATGGAACCGCAGGTGGACCGCCCCCGCGCCAGTGGCAAACGGCGAGACGGCGCCCGTAGCGGTGTCGAGGGTGAAGAGCGTGTCGCAGGCCAGATCGGCAAAGAGATAGTCATCGTCCAAGCCGTCCGGCCAGCCCGCGGCATTGGGAACGAAAGCGCCGCCGGTGATGGTGCGGCAGCCGGTCTCATGTGCGTAGGCATGGATCGGCTCGACAAAGCCCGAGGGCTGGGGGCAAGCGGTACTGCTGCCGATCAGGCAGGGGCCCTCACGGACGTTCCAGCCGAAGTCGGCGCCGGACGATCCCGCATCGACTTCCTCCCAGTTGCCGGCACCGACGTCATTGATGAAAAACTGTCCGCCTCCATCCGGGTCGATCGCGATCCGAAACGGATTGCGCAGACCGGTGGCGTAGATCTCCTGACAGGTCTGACCGGTCGCCGATCCCCCGGCAACCCGGCATGACTCGGTCCCCGCGCCGGTAAATGGGTTCCCGCCTGGGATGCCGCCGTGGCGGTCGATGCGCAGAATCTTGCCATTAAGCGAGGCGAGCGATCTCGCCGTCTCGGGGGTCGATCCCCCATCCCCCACGGAAATGTAGAGGAGGCTGTTCTGATCGAACTGCAGATCGCCGCCGTTGTGGTTCCCGCCTGGCGCCGCGATGTTGTCGATAAGGATGGTCTCACCACCGATGGCCCCGCTGCCATCGACGCTGAAGCGGGAAACCCGGTTCGCGCGACTGGCCGCATCGCATCCTCCACTTGCTTCACTCCGATGCGTGTAATAGAGATAGATGAAAGGACTGCCCGATTGGAACGCGGGATCGACGGCGACCCCGAGGAGCCCCATCTCCCCTCCGTCACACACCGCTCCCGACAGATCCAGGACCGGCCGCGCGCCGCCCGCACCATCCCAGCGGAAGAGGACGCCTCCCTGAGTCGTGATCAGGAGTTCGCCACTCGGCAGCCAGTCGATGGCGGTCGGGGCTGGGACACCACTGACAACGTGTTGGTCCACAAACCCAGTCGGAACAGCGAACTCCGCCAGTGCATTCACCGGCCAGAGCAAGCCGCAAACCACTGTGAGGAGGATAATCACGGAAGACTTGCGCTTCATCGTGGTTATGGCCTCTTGGGAAACGAGCGATTCCATTAAGGACAATCGTCTAGAAACACAACTCGAGCCAGAGAGGTGATCAATCACCAGCCATGATGTCAGCAAGACGTTCGTCGACGTAGCGCGTGTGGATGCGTCCGGCGCCGAAGTCCTCGCCGGCGAAGATCCGCCGCAGGAAGGGGATGTTCGTTTTCACCCCTTCGATGATAGTCCCATCAAGAGCATCACGCATCGTGTGAATAGCAGCGGCGCGATCCTCGCCCCAGGCGATGAGCTTGGCGATCATCGGGTCGTAGTAAACTGTCACATTCGTTCCGGCGTTCGCACCACCATCGACGCGCAGGTTCGGGATCTGCGGAAAATCAAGTCGCGTGATCTGTCCTGGTGAGGGCATGAAGTTGCGCGTCGGATCCTCCGCGTAAATCCGCGCCTCGATGGCGTGTCCACGCGGTCCTATCCCCTGGTCAGGAACCGATAGTGGGAGACCAGCGGCAACGCGCACCATCTCCCGCACCAGATCGACCCCGGTAACCTCTTCCGTGACCGGATGCTCCACCTGCAGGCGGGTATTCATCTCCAGGAAATAGAACTCGCCGTCCTCAGTGACGAGGCACTCGATCGTGCCGGCGCTTTGGTAGCCCATGTGTCGTGCCAACGCCACGGCAGACTCGCCCATCCGCTGGCGGAGCTCGGGACTGATTCCTGGTGACGGAGTCTCTTCGACAATTTTCTGGAAGCGGCGTTGCAGTGAGCACTCGCGCTCGCCCAGGTGAACGGTCCCCCCGAAGCGATCGCCGAGTACCTGAATCTCCACATGACGCGGCGCGGGTGAAAAGAACTTTTCAACGTAGACTGTCGTGTCGCCGAAAGCCCGACCGGCGTCGCGGCGCACGCCGTCGAGAGTGGTTGCGACCTCCTCCGGGCTGTTTGCGACGCGCATGCCATAACCGCCACCACCGGCCGCGGCCTTGATGGCGACTGGATACCCGAGGTCGCCCGCCACCGCGACGATTGCCGCGGCGTCGGACAGCGGCTCTTCGCTCCCAGGGACGATCGGCACACCAGCCGCCTTCGCCGCCCGGCGCGCGGCGATCTTGCTCCCCATGGCTTCGATGGCTGCCGGCGGCGGTCCAATGAAGACCACACCTTCTTCACCGCAACGACGGGCGAACGCGGCATTCTCCGAGAGAAAGCCATAGCCGGGATGGATCGCCTGCACACCGGCCTCGCGGGCGATTTCGAAGATGCGGTCCTGGTTGAGGTAGCTCTGCGCCGGCATCGGTGGCCCGAGGTGAAACGCTTCGTCCGCCGCCTTGACGTGGACGGCGCCGGTATCGGCATCGGAATAGACCGCAACCGACGAAATGCCCATCTCCCGGAGTGTTCGCGCGATACGCACCGCGATCTCGCCGCGGTTAGCGATCAGCACCTTTCGGAACAACGGCTCTGAGTGGGCCAAGGGGTTCCTCAATACTAGGAAAAGCGGGCAATGACCGCACCGGTGTCTATCTCATCACCTTCGTTGACCAGGATCTCCGCAATCGTGCCGTCGTTTTCGGCGGTGATCGGGATCTCCATCTTCATCGATTGCAGCGTCACCACGGGATCACCAGCGGAGACGGCGTCGCCGGCACTGATATGAACGGTCGCCACCAGACCCGGCAGCGGGCTAAGCACCTCAGCGGACATGAATCCTCTCCCTTCCCTCGCGCGTCAATTGTGAAGACGAGTTAGACCGCGGCCGTTCGGCCGCCGACCGGAGCGATCTCGACTCCTGCCTCTTCCAGCCGTTGCCGGACCCGCCGCGCGACGTCGCCGGAGTTCGGCGCGTCCCCGTGGATACAGATCGTCTGGACGGCGAGGGGCAGCGTATTCCCCTCGACAGTGCCGACTTCATCCTTCGTCGCCAACCGCACCGCACGCCGGGCCACTTCCTCAGGGTCCCAGGCGCCTTTGTTGCGCTCGATCACGAGGCTACCGCTGTTGTCGTAGTTCAGGTCGACGTAGCCTTCGCGGACATAGCCGACCCCCGCCTCAGTCGCCAGCGCCGGCTCGATCTCGCCCATCCCGTAGAGGACGACGTCATCCCCGAGCGCATCGACCGCACGGACAAGCGCGGCGGCAAGTGCCTCGTCGGCGGCGCTCATCGTGTAGAACGCACCGTGCGGCTTGACGTGCTGCAATCGGCCTCCCACCGATTCGGCGAAGGCGCGCAGTGCGCCCGCCTGGTACATGGCGTAGTCGTAGGTCTCGTCCGGTGTCACCTGCATGCGCCGGCGGCCAAACCCGAGCAGGTCCGGCAGACCGACGTGCGCACCGATACCGACGCCCTTCTCAACCGCCATCTCGACGGTGGTGCGCATCACCGCCGGATCACCGCCATGCCAGCCGCAAGCGATGTTGGCCGAGGTGATGACTTCCATTAACTCGACATCATTCCCAAGCTGCCAACGCCCGAAGCTTTCGCCCATGTCCGAGTTCAGGTCGATCGTGCGTGTCATCTCAGACTCGCTCCAGGCTGGAGTTGTCGATCAGGGACTCAGTGTCGCGGGCGAGATCCGCCGCTTCGTCGATTGACAATTCCTTGAACCGAATATGGTCCCGCCCCGGCACCATCTGACCCAGCTTCCACATTGAACCGTACGCGACTCCTGCCGCACAGACGAATCCGCCGAGGGTCGGACCATCGACGCAGAGAATGATCGGCTGGTCACCAGAGATGTTTACCGCACCAACCGCGTAGCCGTTGTCGAGAATATTGGAGGGGTGTCCACCGGCAACGCCGCCGGTTGTACGCGCCCACTGCCAGCTATGCGGTTCGAGCCGGTAACCCATACGGTTCGAGTTGCGGTCGAGTTTCCAGTTGTGACTGAAAAAATGGTCGTAGTCGTCCCAGGTCCAGTAGTCGGGCGCCGCCTGTGGTCCAGGCACCGCTTCCAGCTCCCACTCGGCGCGTGTAGCGGGGGATGACCGAGGATTTGACCCTGCGTCCGGCAGCCTCGTCGAGACCGCCCGCCGGGGACCCGACCGGGAGCCGGTCCCCTTTCTTCAGAGCCCGGCCTTCAAAACCGCCAATCGCGCCGGGCACGTAGGTGGCTCGGCTCCCCAGATAGGCCGGCACGTCAATTCCGCCGCTCACTGCCAGATAGGAGCGAAACCCCGGGCCGGCAACGCTGCCGAGGGCAAGCGTCTGACCGGGCGTGACGCGATGGGATTGCCAGAGCTCGATCGGTTCTCCGTCGAGCTTCGGCTGCATGTCCGCTCCCGTGAGCGCGATAACCCCATCCTGGGCGAACCTGGCCTGGAAATTGCCGGCGGTGATCTCCAGTCCGGCCGTTCCGGGCTCGTTGCCGACGAGCAGATTAGCCAGCCTGAAGGCCAGATTGTCGAACGGACCGGCTGGGCAGATTCCCTGATCCAGCAATCCCTGCCGGCCGGGGAAATCCTGAACCGTCGTCTGGATGCCCCCTTCGAGCACCTCGATCATGCGTTCCTCTCCCGTCATTCTCTCCGCGTTGTCTGAACGTCAGGGGACTGGAGTGCGCTCGGCCGCTGCTTGCTGCCGGTGCTTGAAGGCGTCGGTCTCGGCTTTGATCTCCTTCAACCGTGCTAGATACTCGCCGACCCCTAAGCTTCCCTCCCGGATTTGATATTCGTACGAGCCGTCGTAGACCTGCTCCCGCAGCGCGATCAGCTCGTCATCGGTCACCCGGGTGAAGGAGACGCGGTCGCCGGGCCTCATCAGGATCGGATTCTCCTTGAATGCGGGATTGCGCTGCTGGGCGTCGTAGATCGGGATGGTGCGGCCGATGAGCTGATAGCCGCCGGGGGACGGCACCGGATAGATGGCGAGACAGGGACCGGCAATGCCGACCGCTCCTTCCGGCGTCCAGGGCCGCGTCGGGTTGTATTTCGGGATCACGACTGCGTAGCGGGGGTCGAGTGGGAACATGAACGGCAGTCCAGGGAAGAACCCATTTGCCGCGTTCCACCACGGCGTTGCCATCAAGTACTCGACGAACTCCTCGGCATCCCGCAGTCCGTTGTACTCGGCGGCATAGTCGATGTTGTTGCCATTGCGGATGTTCGGCGCGTCCTTGCGGATGAACTGCACGTACTTGGCGATGTCGGCGCGCGTCCACTGGTCGTTGACCGCTAGCGGCAGGCTAATCTCTCTGCTAGGAATGTCGAGGTCCTCGACGGGGGGTAGTAAGGCGTAGAGCCGGTCGACCTCCGTGATGAGATCGCTCGGCCGCAGCACAGTGCTGTCGTAATGGATGAGGATCGAGCGCAGCGCCGGGATCGTCTCGATCACACCACCGATGGCCGCGTCTTTGAGCGCCTGATTCAAACCCAGGACGCGAAAGTTCAGCGTGAGGTCGAGCTCCATTGGCCCGAACTCGACCAACAGGAAGCGATCACCTGCCGATCGATAGACCGCACCTGGCCGTCCGTCCTGGGCTGGGGTCTCCGCCAGGAGCGCCGCATTTGCCCGTCCATTGGCCTGGCCCACTGTCACCTCCCCTGGTTCTGGTTCATGCTGTCGTTCATACCATTCTCGCGGATTCTTTGCCCCGGCGCGACTCCCGCCAAAAATACGAAGGGCGGGGACTCATCGCGGGCCGAGCAGCGACTGGTCTGTCGGCGATCCGGAGTTCCCGCGCGACCGTTACTGCACGTCAGTTGCCCCTACGGACAGCGGTCGGCATTCTCCTTGCGAGGTGCTGCAGTGAGAAACGGTGTGCGGCTGCAACCGACCGACGATTTCACGGGAAGAGGTGGACCACACGCGATGCCTGGTGATGTGGAGGCACGAGAGGCGCCAGTGCTACCACGGCTGGAGACCGGGATCTCTGGCCTCGATACGGTTCTCAGTGGCGGGCTGCCGATTGGTCGTACCTGCCTCGTGACTGGACCACCTGGTACCGGCAAGACCACGCTCGGCAGTCAGCTCGCTTTTCACCACGCGGCCGCGGGGGGCCGCGTCGTCGTGGCGACGCTCGTGTCTGAGACGCACGACCTGATGCTCGCAAATCTGCGCGGGTTTCGCTTCTTTGACCCAACGCTCGTCGGTGACCGGGTGCACTACCTCAATCTCTTTGACGCCCTGGTAGAGGAGGGACTTGACGGCGTTGTTGCCTCCATCCGTCGGGTGGTACGCGACGCTGGAGCCTCGCTCCTCGTCATCGATGGGGTGGCGGCGATCGAGGACGTCGCGTCCTCCCCGATTGCGTTGCGTCGTTTCGCCCAACAGCTGCAAGCCCAAGCAGCCGTCCTCAGTGCCACAACAGTGCTTCTTACCGGCCATGACCGGGACGAACTGGGGATACTCGGCGCTCACGTCGACGGAGTGGTGGTGCTGGCCAACGAGCGAGATGGATGCCCGTCACGTGCGATATCTGGAGGTGCTCAAGCTTCGCGGTGGCCAGCACGTAACGGGCACTCACGAGTTCGAGATCAGCGGCAATGGCCTCACGGTATTCCCACGCCTGGAATCGGTCACCGGCGCGTACCGCCCACCGGAAGCACTCGAGGAGCATTCGGGTCTGGGCACCGGTGTGCCCGGTCTGGATGCCATGCTCGGCGGCGGGCTGCTGCCGTTATCCAGCACGCTCGTCATGGGTACGCCAGGCGCCGGCAAGACGCTGCTCGGTTTGAGCTTCCTGATGGAAGGCGCCAACCGGGGGGAGCGCGGTTTGATAGCCGGGTTCCATGAGACGGAGCCAGATCTGATCTCAACGGCGGCGGGAATTGGCCTCGACTTGCGGGGAGCCGTGGAGGCGGGAATCATCCGCATCTTGTGGGACCCACCCCTCGAGCTCTCAGCAGATGCCTGGGCGTGGCGGCTACTCGCGGAAGTTAGCGAGCACCGGCCCAAGCGGGTCTTTGTCGACGCTATCACCGATATCCAACGATTCATCGCTTCGCCGCAACGGATGCCGACCTACGCCGCGGCCCTCACCAATGAGCTGCGCGCACGAGGGGCTACGGCCCTCATTGCCACCGAGCTCGACGCCTACGTCGACGATCAGTTGGTTGTTCCGGTGCCGGCCGCCTCGGCCACCATGGACAATGGCATCTTGTTACGTCAGGTCGAGCTGCGCTCGTCCCTCCATCGCCTGGTCTCGGTCCTCAAGGTCCGGCAGATGGGGTCCGATCCCGCGATCCGCGAGTTCGTTGTCGGTAAGCAGGGAATCGCCGTCAGCGGCCCATTCGCGGCTTCGTCAGGGCTCCTGACCGGTCGCGGGACCGAGGGATCACCTTCCGGAGATGAGGCTCCGTGAAGAAAGTCCTCGTCGTTGACGATGAACCAGTCGTCCGAGCCGTCGTGCGTGACGTTTTACGCGAGGAAGGGTACGCGGTCGTCGAAGCTCCGGACGGTCGCACCGTGCTGGAAATCCTGGACCGAGAGCGCCCGGATCTGGTGTTGATGGATGTGATGATGCCGGGTATCGATGGCCGGGAGGTCTACCGCGTCTTGCGCTCCCGTGAGGATTTGCCGGACGTTCCGGTCGTGATGATGAGCGCCGCCGCCAGGGCAGACCGGTTGGATCCCTCCATCGCCGGCTTCCTGCCGAAGCCCTTCGACCTCGATCGGCTGATGGAGACAGTGGTGCAACTGATCGGCTCTCCGACCGCCGGCGATGACTAGACCAAAGCCGCGGACTCACTGAGAGCAACATCACTCCAACCACCGGAGATGACTAGGCCAAAGCTGCGGACTCTCTAGAGAGAGCAACATCACTCCAAACCAGCGCCCCGCGTCTTGACAGGCGCGAGCGTCGCGCCGATGATCTCAACGCTATACATGAAACGGTAGCCGCGGGTCCGAGACACACGGGAGGAACCCTATGTCCAATCGATCGCGCTGGCAGCGCATAAGCGGATTGGCGCTGGCAACATTGTTAGGCGCCGGCACACTGCTCGGCAGTGCCGGAAGCATCAGTTTCGCGCAGGAGGCCACACCGCAGACCGGCTCTGCTGAGAACCTGGCGGCGGAGAACTGGACCTGGCCAGTCGAGTGGGTCGTCGACGAAGAGAAACAGCCGGCGATGTACGAGCCGATCGATCCGGCGTCGATCACTGAAGCCTGGAACATCTGCGTGTCGTTCCCGCACCTGAAAGACCCCTACTGGCTCGGCGCGAACTACGGCATTGCCGAGGAGATCCGCCGCGACGGGGCCACCATGCTGCTGCTCGAGGCCGGTGGGTACACGGAGCTCGACACACAGCTCAGCCAGATGGATGACTGCGTGGCGCAGGGCGCCGACGCGATCATCCTGGGGGCGATCAGCGCCGACGGGGTCAACGCCAAGGTCGAGGAGATCGTCGCCAGCGGCATCCCGGTCATCGACTTCGTCAACGGGGTCAATTCCCCGGAAGTCTCAGCGCACGCGCTGGTCAGCTTCTATGACATGGGCCACGTGACTGGCACCTACATGAAAGAGAACCTGGTCACCGGCGATGAACCGATCCAGGTCGCCTTCTTCCCCGGCCCGCAGGGCGCCGGCTGGACCGATACGGCGTACCAGGGTTTTCTCGACGCCACCGAAGGGACCAATATCGAGGTCGTCGCGACCAAGTGGGGCGACACCGGACGCGACATCCAACTCGCGCTGATCGAAGATGAGCTGCAGGCGAACCCCGACATCGACTATATCGTCGGCAACGCCCAGGCCGCCGTTTCTGGCGTCCAGGCGGTGCGCGAGGCCGGTCTCGAGGACTCGATCAAGATCCTCGCCTTCCACCAGAACCCGCCGGTCTACGACGGGCTTGCCGCCGGCGATCTGACCGGTTCGGCGAACGACCATACGGTCATCCAGGGCCGGATGGCGGTCGACATGGCGATCCGCCTGCTCGAAGGCCAGACACTCGAGCCCAGCAACCGGGCCGGGCCGGTGATCACCATGATGACCCCGGACAACCTCGAGACGGAGTTCGTTTGGGAGTCGACCTTCGCGCCGGTCGATTACCAGCCCGAATTCACAATCGAGTAGCAATTCGCCGCATGCCGTGGGACCGGGTCAGTGACCCGGTCCCCTCGTGGTACCTCCGCGGCATAGGCGCCAACAGAGGCAGGTCAGCTGTGCATCATGTAGCGGAAGACGTACAGCCCCTGCCTGTCGCATCCAGCGGCGTTGAGCTTCTCCGTCTCTCGTCGATTGGCAAGCGCTTTCCTGGTGTCCAGGCCCTGAGCGACATCGACTTCGACCTTAGATCAGGTGAGGTCCATGTCCTCTTCGGAGAGAACGGCGCTGGCAAGAGCACCCTCATCAACATCATTGCCGGGACATTTGGCCCCGACGATGGAACGATGACGCTCCGGGGAGAGCCGTTGCGCCTGCACTCTCCCCACCACGCGCGGCAACTGGGCATCAATGCGGTCTTCCAGGAGTTCTCGCTGGTGCCGACCTTGTCGGTCCAGGACAACCTCTATCTGGGGCGGGAACCCAAGCGAGCGGGTATCCTCGACAAGGCTGGTATCGCTCGTGGCACCAGAGAAACACTCGAGCTTCTCCAGTTCCACCTCGATCCCAAGGCCCCGGTCGGTAGCTTGTCGCGCGCCGAGCAGCAGATGGTCGAGATCGCGAAAGCGATCCAGGGCGAGCCGTCCATCCTGATCCTCGACGAGCCAACGGCATCGTTGACAGAGAACGAAGCAAATCATCTCTTCGCGTTGATCGAGCGCTTGAAGAGACAAGGTCTGGGCATCATCTACATCACGCATCGAATGCAGGAGATTCGCCGCATCGCCGATCGGGTGACCGTCCTGCGAGACGGCCGGCTCGTGGCCACGGTCGCGGCCGGTGACGTCTCCGAATCCCGGCTGGTCGAGTTGATGACCGGCCGCACGATCGACACTCTCTATCCCACTATTGCCTACCAGCCTGGCCAGTTCATGCTCCAGACCGTTGGGCTGACGCTGGCGAGCGGACGCGTTCATGAGGTTTCCATCGATGTGCGGGCCGGCGAGGTCGTCGGACTTGCCGGGTTAGTCGGCTCCGGGAAGTCAGAAATCGGCCGCGCGGTATTCGGTCTCGAACCGATCGTCAGCGGCGGGATCGCCATTGCCGGCGAGACGGTGTCGCACCCAACACCTCGCGGCATGCTCGAGCGCGGCGTGGTTTACATTCCGCCTGACCGGCGTGAGGAAGGGCTTGTCGCCATGCGCCCGGTCCGTGAGAATATGTCGCTGGCGGCGCTGGGTCTGCCTATGTTCAGCCGGCTGGGGTTCCTGCGGCGCCGGCTCGAGGGCCGGACAGTGCGGGAGATCGCCAAACGACTCAATCTCCGTCCGCTCAATGTCGAGCGTGAAGTGGCCTATTTCTCCGGCGGCAACCAGCAAAAGGTCGTGCTCGGCCGCGGACTCGCGCGGGCGGTGAAAGTGTTCATTTTCGATGAGCCAACGACCGGTGTTGACGTCGGCGCCAAGGTCGAGATCTACGGGTTCATGAAGGAGCTCTGCGAGCGCGGCGCCGCCATCTTGCTCATCTCCTCCGACCTCCCCGAGTTGCTGCACCTGGCGCATCGCTCCTATGTCATGCACCGGGGCGAAGTGCGGGCCGAGCTTGCCGGGGAGGCGTTGACCGAAAAGGCGGTGCTGGCGAACTTCTTTGACCGTGATGCCGATGCGGCATAAACCCGCGCTGGTGGTTCTAGACCAACTGACCCGGATGCGACGACTGCAGTCCGGCGCGAGCGAGGGCTAGAGATCATGACGACGGCGCCAATGGAGCGGGAAATGGTGAGATCGAATCGGTTCGCCGATCTCTCGCGCTCCATCTTCTCGACGGTCGGCATCCTGCCGATCCTGCTGGCCGTGGTGATCCTCTACTTCGCGTCGCAGGAGAGCCGCTTTTACGGCACCGCGAATCTGACCAACGTGCTCCGCCAGTCAACCTATCTCATCATCGTCACCCTCGGGCAGGCTCTCGTGCTCATCAGTGGTGGCTTCGACCTCTCCGTGGGTGCGGTTATCGCGGTGACAAGCGTGGTTTCGGCACGCTACATGTCCAGCCATTACGCGGCAAATCCGAACAGTGAGTTGACTTCGGTCCTGGTCGGTGTCGGGGTTGGACTCCTGGTCGGCATGGTCTTCGGTCTCGTCAACGGCATCGGCGTCGCGCGCTTCAAAGTGTCACCCTTCATCATGACTCTCGGCATGGCTTCGGTCGGCAGCGGATTCGCGCTCTACTACACCGGGGGGTCTCCCGTCAGCGGCATGCCACCGCTCTTCACGAGGGAGATCGGCACTGGGCGTTGGTTCGAGATCCCCGTCCCTATCTACGCCGCGATCGCCGCCACCATTCTGGTCCTCTTCCTCGTCGGATCGACGGCCTGGGGCCGGTATCTCTACGCCATTGGTGGCAACACGAAGGCGGCGTTTCTCTCCGGTATCCCGGTGGGGGTCTACACCGCGTCGGTCTACGTCATGTGCAGCTTGCTCGCGGCCGTCGCCGGTCTGCTGCTCACCGCGCGCACTTCCTCCGGCGAACCAAACCTGGGCGGCCAGTATCCGCTCGAATCGATCACGGCGGCGGTCATCGGCGGCATCTCCTTGCGCGGTGGGGAAGGTCGGATCATGGGGGCTGTCCTTGGCGCCCTCTTTATCACGATCCTCACGAATGGCATGAATCTCATCAGGATGGAATCCTATTTCCAGACCATCGCCATCGGCGCCATTCTCATTCTGGCGGTCATCATCGACCGCCTCCGCGACCGCTGGCGGGTCTGACTCGGTAGCGAGCCGCGATGAGGAAGGTAGAGATGGAGATGCGCCCGACGGTCGGCATCGCGGGTCTGGGCCGCATGGGGCATCCCATGGCGGTGAACATCCTTGACGCCGGGTTTCCGACCACGGTCTGGAACCGGACCGCTGAAAAGGCAGCCGGCCTGCTGGAACGCGGCGCAAGATGGGCTGAATCGCCAGGCGAATTGGCGAGATCCGCGGACATCGTGCTCTCCAGTCTGGCAGATCCCGCCGCGGTCGAGTCGGTCTACTTCGGATCGGATGGGCTACTCGACCGCGCGCGCTCGGGGACGATCTTCGTCGATCTCTCGACCGGTTCTCCGGCAACGGCCCGGCGCATTGCGGCGGCGGCCAGGGAGCGTGGCGCGGCCTTTCTCGATGCCCCCGTGGCCGGATCGATCAAAGCCGCCGCCGAAGGCCAACTCGGGATCATGGTCGGCGGCGACCGGGCGGCCTTCGATCGCTGCCAGGGGGTCTTTGCGACTATCGGCAAGGCGGCGTTCTACCTTGGAGAGAGCGGTAGCGGCGCGACGATGAAGCTCGTCAGCAACGCGATCCTGGCGACGATAGTGCAGGCGCTGGCCGAGGGCGTTGCCCTGGGCGAGAAGGCGGGTCTCGACCCGAGCGATATCTTCACGGTGCTCGGCGCCTCGTCTGCCGCGGCGCCCGTGGTCGCGGCGAAAGCCGCTACGGTTACTGAGCGGTCCTACCTCCCCGCTGCCTTCACCCTGGCCCTGATGCAGAAGGACCTCTGGCTCGTCCTCAGCCTGGCCAACGAGCTCCAGGTGCCGATGCCGGCGACCGCTATCGCGCACGACATGGTCCTGGCCGCCAATGCGACGGGCAAGAGTGGATTCGACTTCTCCGCGGTAGCGTTGCTCATGGAGGAGCTTGCGGGTACACGCGAATCATCTCCCGATTAGCTCCTTCCCCCTCGCATGAGATGGCGGGACACGTGAGTAATACGGATTTCGGGTGATTACCGCGCGACTCGGCGTCCTGGTGAACGCCCGACCTCCCACGCCGCACCAGGTGCGCGGGGAGCCGGCGAGCGGTCCTGGAGTGGTGCGGCGGGGTGCTCCCCAGGCGGTCGGACCTGCCAGCCGAGGATGGGCCCATCGATGGGTCTCCGCGTGGACGTGACGGTCGTGACGGTGCCGAACGTCCCGAAATGCCGAGACGCCCCTCACCCCAGCGGTCACCACGCCACGCCCAGCAGGGCACCCGGCACCCGGTCCCTGGCCCTACCGCAGGGAGCGGGGCGTATCGTCCTCGGGGCGGGGGAGACCGGGGGACCGTGAAGCGCGTGGCCGCAGCCGGGGACGATGGACGTGTCGAACGTATCGAGGGAACGTGCCGCAACGTGCCGAACGTCCCAACGGTGGCAAAGAGCGCCGGAGCCGGGAGGCGGCATCATCATCGGTTGTTGACCGACAGCCGGCCACCGGGGGGAAACCCAGCCGCCCGGCGCACCACGGAGAGCCGGACCTGGGCCCGGGCGCGGGGAACGGGCACCCGGGGAGTGATCGTGTCCGGCAGTCGTCAGCCGGATTGCATCATCCGGGGACCCATGCCGCGCGTGGTGCGATCGCCAGCGCCTGTCCCCGCTGACCATCGTCGAAGAATCTGCTCCCGCATCGGTGCAAACTCTTTAAACTCTTTAAACCCTTTAAACCCTTTGAGCCGCTTCGCCGTCAGCGTGGTCGAGCCCGACCAAGCTCCGAGGCGGCAATCCTCCTGCATGGACGGCTCCCGCTCCCCCTCCCCGCTCCTCAGGGGACAGAGGATGAACGTGCTCGCTAGGACCTAAGCCATCATCCGGGTTCCGTATAACAGGTCCACACGTCCAGGATGCCCTGGTCTCAAAAAAGCCAGACGACAGCGGCGGAGGCGATAATCGCCTCCGCCGCTGCCATTTGCCGTGTGCTTTGCCGCTCCTAGCTGATTCGCTTGTCCACGTCGTCCACGCCGTCCTCGTCCTCTCGCCACACCGGGAGCGCCGCGATCAGAGTCGTAGGCACAGGAGCGGGTGATGTCGGGATATGACCGACGCCCGTCGAGGGGACCCGCGTCACCCGAACCTTGCCGCCGCCGCGACTTCCTCCACCACCTTTAGCTGGTTTGCTGGTCGGGGCCGAGATGGTCTTGCCCGGTTTCGCGGGTTTACCCGGCTTCTCCGGCTTCGCTGGCGCCTCGGGCACGTAGACCGGGGCCGCCGGGCCGGCGCAGATGTTGCCGACTTCGATCGTGTTCCCCTGGTTGCCACCGGAGTTGATGTCGTCGATGACCACGAGGCCACCGTTGGCGCTGGCGCCAGCGACTCCGCCATTGCCGGCCGAGGCGGTGTCTCCGCCAAAGCCGCCATTGCCGCGCGCTCCCAGACCGTACCGGCTGCGGATCGGCGCACCGCCACCACCACCGTCACTACCAGCGCCCACGGCGAGGTTACCGCTGCCACCGGAGGCGTCGGAGATCGCCGTACCACCACTCGCGTCGATGTCGATGTTCGTGCTGTTGTCGACCGTGCCGCCGTCGATAAGAACCGGGCCGGCGCCGCATTCGCCATAGGCGCCGACACCACCGATGTTGCCGACTTCGATCGTATTGCCCCTGTTGCCACCGGAGTTGATCTCGCCGATGACTACGATACCGCCGTCGGCACTGGCATTGGCGCGCCCGCCGTTGCCGGCTGACGCGATGTCACCGACCCGGCCACGCCCCCCAAGGCCGTACCGGCTCTGGATCAACCCGCGCAGCCCGCCGCGACCGTTGTTGCCGCGACCACCATTGCCGTCATCATCGTCGCCGGTCGCCGCCGCCAGGTTGTCGTTGCCGCCTGACGCATCGGCGATCGCGGTCCCGCCGCTCGCGTCGATATCGATATTGGTGCTGTTGTCGACGTTACCACCGCTGATGGAGACCGGGGCTCCAGAGCCGCCACAGACGTCGCCGACGCCGATCGTGTTCCCCTGGTTGCCACCCGAGTTGACCTCGTTGATGACGACAATGCCACCGTCGGCAGTAGTCCCTGCGACCCCGCCGTTGCCGGTCGAGACCATGTAGCCGCTGTCACTGACACCCAGGTTGCCGCTACCACCTGAGGCATCACCGATGGCCGTTCCGCCGCCGGCATCGATATTGAGGTTCAGGCTGTTATCAACGTTGCCGCCGTCGATGGACGTGGATCCGGCTCCGCATTCACCGTACCCGCCACCACCAATGTCGCCGACGCCGATCGTGTTCCCCTGGTTGCCACCGGAGTTGATCTCGCCGATGACTACGATACCGCCGTCGGCGCTGGCGTTCGCGCGCCCGCCGTTGCCGGCTGACGCAGTATCACCAGTGCCACCATTCAGCGCCGCGACGCGGCTGGCGGCGAGTCCCATGCGGTGCCGGTTGTTCTTGTTCCCGCCATTGTTGTTGCCGCCACCGTTATTCCCGCCGCCGTTATTGTTCCCTCTGGATTCACTGTTCGCGCCGTTGCCGCCGTTATTGTTGTTCTTGTCGTCTGACTTATCGTTCTTCCGCTCTTCTTTCTTGACGGCCTTGCGGTCGGATCTTTTCTGCTCGACCACACTGACTTCGCCGTTCCCGTTGATGTCGGCATCTTGCGCAAGTTCGGCAGTGCCACCAGACCCGCCGCCATCCTCCTCGGCCGACGCGGCTTCAGTGTTGTCGGACGAGTTCCCGGAAGACCGCGATTCGCCGCTGGTGGTCTGGTTGGTAGCGGACTGTGTTCCAGACGTGTCGCCACCCGTCCCAGTGCCCGACTCGCTCGAGACCTCCTGGACCTGACCGTCATTACTCTGACTGTCGCTGTTCTCTTCGCCGCCGTTATTGCGACGCCCACCGCTGCGACCGCCGTCATTCCCGGCGCTGTCGCTGGTGCTGGTCGTGGTGGCGCCGTCCGCGGGCGCCGCCGTGCCGTCCGAGCTGGCAGCGGCTGAGTCGGCGTCAACCGCCGTATCTCCACCAGCAGCGGCGTCTCCACCACTGTCACTCGTCTCCGGAGCGCACGCGTTGGCGTTGAAATCGCAGTTCTCGAAGATGTTGCCATCGAGCGGATTCGGCGCGGCTTCGGCGCTCTCCTCTTCAACGGTCTCCTCTGCGACGGCCTCCTCGGTCTGGCCGCCACCAGCACCGTCGTCACCGCCATTGGTATCACCGCCGCTCGTATCATCAGCGCCGCCGGTATCTCCGCCAGAATCAGCGCTGTCGGCACTCTGAGTGTCGTCGGTTGCCGATT
This sequence comes from uncultured Chloroflexia bacterium, assembly GCA_963751075.1. Classification (GTDB taxonomy): domain Bacteria; phylum Chloroflexota; class Chloroflexia; order Thermomicrobiales; family UBA6265; genus JACCXM01. The sequence goes on from CAVVTE010000026.1 coordinate 29,150, forward strand.
CAGCTGGCGCGTCAGCAGGAACTGGTTCACCAAGTGCGGTCAGTGCGGCCTCACTCTGGAGGATCGGATTGGCATTTGTCGCGATCGGAGCAATGGTTGTCGCGGGCGCTGCCGCTGCCGCCTCAGCCTCGGCCTGTGCGGCCGCATCCGCTTCTGCCTGCGCCTGAGCGGCTGTGTCGGCTTCAACCTGCGCCGCGGCGGCCGCATCGGCCTCTGCTTGCTGGGCCTGGGCAGCCGCATCAGCCTGGGCCTGGGCAGCCGCATCCGCCTCAATCTGGGCCTGTGCGGCCGCATCCACTTCCGCTTGAGCCTGCGCCGCCGCATCGGCTTCCGCTTGCGTGGCCGCTGTGGAATCCACGGCTGTTTGCTGTGCCGCGGCATCTGCCGCGGCCTCCTCAGCGGCAATCGCCGCCGCTTCCGCGGCAGCCTCCTCGGCAGCAGCCGCTGCCGCACCAGTCGCGGCTTGCTCGGCCAGTGAGGCCTCATCCTGTGCCAGCGCCGGAGCAATCGATCCCACCACGGTTCCCGTGGCGAGGGCCAGCGCGAGCCCCCAGCGCAACCAGACGCGCGGGGCGTTCGTCGGTTCAGACATTTCCTCTTCCTCCCCATCCACCGTTGAGGCTTAGCCTACCCGGCGATCCCGCGACCCAGCAGATCTCTCGCGGTCTCTGTGCCACTGGTCGGCGTCAGTCTCGCTCCCTCAGACGCCCGAGAGATAATCCCGGTTTCGCTGCCGCCAGCACTGTATCCAGACACCCGATGTACGATTGGGAGCATGCGGCGCCGGCATTCCCAGACAGCCTTCGAAATCTCTTCCAAATGCGGTGCTTTCCGTGATCCCAGGCGGCTATTCGCGATCGATTGAGGAGCGCCAATGCCCTCGCAGCCAGATTTGATCATCTGGGGAGCGCATGTCCGTACGCTCGACCCGCATCTACCGGCTTGCACCGCCATGGCGGTGAAAGACGGCGCCATTGTGGCTACCGGGGACGACGACGCGATCCGCGCCATGCGGGGTCCAGGAACGCGCTTGATCGATGGCCGCGGCATCGCCTTCGTCCCCGGTCTCACCGATGCCCACATCCACCCGCTGATGGGCACGATCCGCACCCAGGGCGCCGACTTGTTCGACGCCATGAGCCTGGATGACATCCGGCAGCGCCTCATCACGGAGCGCAATCGAGTCGGGCCGAACGCCTGGGTGCAAGGTTGGGGCCTCCATTACGAGCCGTTCGAGGAAGCCGGCATTCGCGGTGACCACTTCGACGAGGTTGTCGGCGGCCAGCCGATGCTCCTGGAGTTCTTCGATGGCCACACCGCGCTGGCCAATCGCTCCGCGCTCGAGCTCGCTGGCATCTATGGACCAATCGCGTTCGAAGAAGAAGCGACCGTGGTTTGTATTGATGGCATCGCCGACCGGCGAGCTGCAAGAGTGGGCCGCAATGCGGCTCGTCCAGGACGTGGTTCCCGCCGCAGATGCGGACACGCGTTACCAGTGGTTCCAGGACTCGTTTCGTCGTTTCAGCCAGGTGGGACTCACGACAATCCACGCCATGGACGGCACTCCCGAAGACCTCGCCATCTATCGGCGGCTCGAGGAGAACGGCGATCTCACATGTCGTGTCGTCGTTCCGCTCTGGCAACAACCCGACACGACGATGGCGGAGATGCGCGACCAGCTTCCGTTCCGCAACGATCGCGGGCGGCTCTGGCGTTGCGGCGCGGCGAAGTTTTTTATCGACGGCGTGATCGAGACCGGGACGGCGTGGCTCGTCGACCCCGACATGAAAGGTCAAGGGTCGCCATCCCTTCTGGCCCGAACCCGAGCGATACGCCGAGGCGATCGCGCTTTTCGCCGGGGCCGGTTTCCAGTGCATTACGCACGCGGTCGGCGACCGCGGCGTGCAAGCGGCGCTCGACGCCTACGAGGCGGCCGGTCACGCTCCAGGTGTCCACCACCGGATCGAGCATATCGAGTTGGTACAGGAGCGTGATATCCCCCGTTTCCGTGAGTTAGGCGTCGTTGCCTCGATGCAACCACTGCACATGGCCGCGGCTCGCGCCGACGGCAGCGACGAGTGGGCAGCACGCGTCGGTCCCGAACGTACCGCGGCCGCCTTTCGCACGCGGACCCTTCGTTCGTCCGGCGCGATTCTGGCCCTGGGTTCAGACTGGATGGTCGCGCCTTTCGATCCGCGTCTCGGCATGGCCTGGGCTCGGCTGCGCCGCGCGCCAGGACAGTTTGAGATGCCGCCGCGAGCGGGGGACCAGGCGCTCACTGCACTTCAGACGCTCGAGGGGTACACCACAGGAGCGGCGGCCGCCGTATCCGAAGACGATGTCTCCGGTCGTATCGCACCTGGCTACCGCGCCGATCTCACCGGCTTCGCCGCCGATCCGGTGGATGTGGACGCCGACGCCCTGGTTGACCTACCGATTGTGATGACGATCGTCGACGGGCGCATCACCCATGAGGCAGGACATTCCGAATGACCGTGGACTCACGGGAATCAACCGTCTGTCTGAGCTTCGACTTCGATGCCATCTCGCTCTGGCTCGGCTCGTTCGAGGCGAGATCCCCAAGCATGATCTCACGCGGCGAGTTTGGCGCCGTCGGCTGCGAGCGAATCCTGCGGCTGCTCGAGCGAGAGGGTGTTCCGGCGACGTTCTTCATCACCGGGCACACCGCGGACACCTATCCACATCTCGTACGGGCGATCGCGGCCGCCGGTCACGAGATTGGGCACCACGGCTACCTCCATGAGAATCCCCTGTCCCTGGAGACGCCGGAGCGAGAGCGTGAGGTCCTGCTGAAGGGTATTGACGCACTCGGCCGCGCCGCGGGTGTCCGACCCGCCGGCTACCGCTCACCCTCCTGGGACAACAGCCCCTGGACGGTCGAGCTTCTGCTGGAGCAGGGTTTCCGCTACGAGAGCTCCCTGATGGGCAACGACTTCACACCGTACTGGTGCCGCACCGGTGACGTGATCCAGCCCGACGGGCCCTATCACTTCGGGCCGGATGTCGATCTCGTCGAGATGCCCGTGAGCTGGATCCTCGACGACTTTCCCCACTTCGAATATGTCTCGATCCGCTCGCTGGGAGTCAACTCCCCGGGACATTCAGCCCCCTCCAAAGTCGAAGAGATCTGGCGCGAAGAGTTCACCTTCATGCGACGGGAGGTACCGAACGGCGTCTTCACGCTGACGATGCATCCTCAGGTTATCGGCCATGGGCATCGCATGCTGCTGCTGGAGCGGCTCGTTGCGTGGTTCAAGGACCACGCCGGCACACGATTCTCAACCCTCGGCACCGCCGCCGAGGCATTTCGCGAGGCGCATCCGCGAGGAGCAAGCCCCGCTGACCTACCTCAAGCCGCCCACCAAGACCACCGGCACGCGTGAAACCCGCTCCCATGCCGCACGCCGGCTCCCGTAGGGTAATCGCGAGATCATTCATGAGGAGAACATTGTGGTGATCGATCCCGGCGTCGGAGAACGCCCGGCCTGGCACACCGACGACTACCCCGAGTTGCGCTCCGCTCCACCGTGGGTGACGGAAGAGATGGTCGCTTCGCAACCAGGCTTGGTAGATCCGATTCTCGGCAATCCCCAGGTCCCGGGGATTGCCCAACTCATCCTCGACATCGACGAGAGCGGCGAGCCGATCGTCGTCACCGGTTGCGGCACCAGCGAGCATGGGGCGATGGCCGTCGCCGAATTGCTTGACGCGGCACTGCGCCATCGTGGCGCAGGCGGTGGGCGAGTCGAAGCGCGGCAGGCGCTCGAGGCAGCGCTCGATCCCCGCGCGGGCGGTCTCTGCATCGCGGTAACCGAGAGCGGCGGCACCCAAGCCACGATCCTTGCCGTAGAAGCTGCTCGCGAAACCGGCGCGTCAACTGTGGCGATCACCGCCAACCCAGAAGGGACAGCTATCTCAACCGTCGACGTGGCAATGGTGACTCCGGTGCGAGATCGCGCCTGGTGCCACACGGTGGCCTATAGCTCAGCCATCCTCGCGGGAGCCGCGCTCGCCGCCGAGATCGCTGAGCTCGACCTCGACGCGGAAGAGATCGCCGCCTGGTTCGAACAGGCAGTTGCTCCCGCCGATGCCGAACGCGAGATCGCTCGGTCCATGCGCGATGTACGCCTTCTCCACATTGTGGGCAGCGGCGCCGATCGCACGACGGCGAGGGAACTTGCGCTCAAGATCGAGGAGGGCGCGCGTCGGCCCGCCGTCGCCCGCGATCTGGAGACCCTGTTGCACGGTCATTTCGTGGCCTGCGGCCCCGACACCGGGCTGATCGTGATCCTGGTCGACGACCGGGGCGGCGAGCGCCTATGGCGACGCGCCGTGCAGGGCATGGAGGCCGCGGCCCACCTCGGCATGCCGGTCGCCGCCATTCTCTCGCCCGCGGGCGCCCAGGCTGTTCCCGATGACTTGACACCAGCCGGGCGGATCGTTCGTCCCGCTGGGGAGGACGCACTACCTCCTCTGCGCGCGCTCCTCGCCGGAGCGGCGGCGCTGCAGCGAGTAACGCTCGCGATGGCGACGGTAGCCGGGGTCAACCCCGACCTCATTCGGCGCGAAGAAGCACCCTACCGGGAAGCCGCGGCAATGGTCGAGGACCGGCCGGATTGGTAACTGGTCATGTGACCGGTGCTAGAGGGCCTAGGTCATGAGGAAACCAGTTCCACACGGACGGCCCCACTCGACAGCGTTCCCTCTGTCACGATCAGAGCTACTCCACCGGCAAGCAGCGGATCCTCGTTGTCGATGACGTCCCCGATCTGTTGCCCGTCGATCTCAGCGACGATGCGGTTGCTGTGCACCGTAAGCGCCATCCGGTAGGGACGGTCGAGCTCCACGTCGAAGGGGTGCTCCGCGAGGATGGTCACCCCCTCGCGACCCTTAATGAGCCGAGCCGCTCCATCGTCGCAGAGCATCAGTGCGTACCAACGGCGCATTCCGCCGACTCGAGCCGCAATGCCGCCCTGTCTTGCCAGGAGGATGGAGACATCGGCCGTGACCCGGTAGTCGACCCACTCCGCGCCGCCCTGGCTGATGAGTCCGGTGCCGTGGTTCTGCGATATCCGATACGGCTCCGGCCAGCGTCCCTCGAACTGATCGACACCATCCACCCAGGCTCGCCGCCACATCTCGCCCCCGGCCTCAGGGCGGCTGAAGATGACGTTCGGTGCGCCATTCCAGGTGAGCCAGTCAATATAGACCGCACCCGCACCAGCCTCGGCGGGCTCGATTGCGATTCCCACCTCGGCCACCGGCGCTCCACCCAGATCGGGGATTCGCCAGGCGAGTTCCGCGTCTCGGCCTGGAGAAAGGACTTGAGGGGAACCGGCGAGCGTCTGGAGTTCGTCTCCCTCGCCGTAATAACGGATCAGCAGCCTCGCCTCGACCGGCCCGGCGTTCCCTGGATGCGCGACGAGTCGCGCTCGGACCTCCTGACCGGGATAGAGCGTCGGCGACGCCAGCAGCGTGTACCCGGGCATAGTGATCGCTTCCGGCGGGATGAAGGTTGGGGTGGACGCTACGACGGGGGAATCCGGCCGTTCATCGGTCCAGCGCACGGCCAGCGTGCGCGAGCCGTTAGCACTCCGCTCCGCGACGTTGTCAATGGTGACTGAAGGATGGTCTCCCCGGAAACCCTGCACTGATCCGGGAAGCTCGAAATGGAACCGGGCGCCATCCTTGGGAGCCAGGGGCGGCTCGCCGGCTAGCGCGCGCCCGATGTTCACGACCGCATACGTCTCGATCACCGCATCGGTAATGGCCCGCCCACCGTCGGCCGTGGCCAGGTACATGCGGTCGGCAACCGGACCTCGCCAATCGTAGGAGGATGCATCGATCCCCTCCAGACCGTTCTTGATGCCGAGCAGTGCTCCGACATTGCCCGAGTTGCAGTCCGTGTCCCAGCCCGCGGTGTTGACGATCGTGAGCGACTTGCCGAAATCATCATCACCATAGAGCAGGGCCATGATGATCAGCGCGTGATTCGGCACCATGTGGCAGTTGCCGATGTACTTGTCGTAGCCGTAGTGGGCCGCAATCTTCTCGCGGGCGGCCCTCCAGTCGCGATCGGCCGCGTGCCACTCCCGGATGTCCGCGATGAGCCGGGCGATCGTCGAATCAGCCGGGATCAAGCCAACACCGACGTCAATCAGCCGGTTCAGCTCGGCTTCGACGAACGCCTGCGCCTCCATGGCCGCGATGACCTGCGCGCCGTAGATCGCCTCTCCGTCGTGGCTGACGCTTCCCGCACGGCGGGCGAAGTCGGCGGCCCGCTCGGGATCGCCCGGCACGATCATCCCCCAACCGTCGATGAAGATCTGTGAACCAATCTGCTCGGCAACAGTCTTGCCGTTGAGCTCGATCGACCCGCTGGCTGGGGCCGGGATGCCGCTTTTCAGACGCAAGTAGGCCGTGTGCTCGGTGGAGTTGCCGATTCCTCCCCACCACAGGATCGTCCGCCGCTCGATGAGATAGTTGAGCCAGGTGTCACCAATCTGCGCCGGCGTGCAGATCGGGATCGTTCCCGTGGTCCGGGAGTGAGCGCAGGAACGTAAACGTGCCGGAGACATCGTCGTCGGTGACGACCAACGGCATACCACGCGACTCGTGGATGTAGCGGTTGACCTCACCATGGGTCGCGGTGATGCGGTCGTACGTCCAACCCTCGACCGGTCTCCCCAGGTAGACGCCGATCAGCTTGCCGAGTACCCCGGCGTAGACCCGCTCGGCATAGTCCGCCGGAAGCGTAGGTGTTCTCGTCGCCATCGTTGCCGTCGTCATCGTTACTCCTTCAACCCCGAAGCACGCCCGTGTTGACGTCCGAAGAGGCGGGCGACGCGCTTGCAGGCGTCGCCCTTAATCGCCGTTTCGTCGTCTGCCCCTCTTCGTTTCGTCTCCCCGGCTCACCCATGGCCCAGCGCCGCAAACTCCGTCTGCCGCGTTTGCACGGCCGCGAGCTGCTCCTGCTGCAGCGTTGCGGCAAGCGTCGCCAGATCGCGGGCCAGTGGATCGAGATCAACCTTGTTGGCGATATTGACCTGGGCGATCCATTCCGGCCGGATGACGCCGTCGCCGTGCAATGCCCCGGCAATGGCCCCAGCCATGCCGGCGATCGAGTCGTTATCACGCCCGTAGTTCGCGGCGCCAAAGATCGACTTGCTCGAAGTCGCCGTTCGCCACAACCAGGAAGCCGAGGGCGATCGGCACCTCCTCGATCGACCGCAACCGGCTGGGCGCCCAATCATCGGTCTTGTTGCCCCGGTCGCGAACTCCATCCTCGGCACTGCCGTCAAAGGGCCGAATCGCGTCTCTCAGGGGCCCAATCGCATCGCGCCAGCCTTCGTATTTGCGCGCCTCGGTCGTGACCGACTCGATCGCACGTCGGGTTCCCTCTTTGGCAAGATCGAGCGCGACCGCGACGACTGAATCGACCGTCGCCGTCGGGCGAAAAGCCTTGGCAACACATGCGGCCATTACTGCCGCTGCCTCGAGCCCATAGCTCCATTGGTGCGCACTGAATATTTCGATCGCCTCGCGGTATGCGTTCATTGGATCACAGGCGTTCACGATGCCGACCGGCGAGGCGTACATCGCCGCGCCGCAGTTGACCATGTTGCCGACGCCCCCCAGCCGGGGATCGGCATTGGCCAGCCGCAGCCGCATCAACAGCCACTTCTCGGGGTAGAAAAGCCGATCGACCAGGAGCATCTCCTGGCCCAGTTCCGCCAGCCAACGCAGCTCGTCAGCAATGAGCGGCACTACACGCTCGGCGAAGCGAAACGGGTCGAGGTGCGCTCCTTCGGTGCAGTAAATCTCGCCCAGCACTCGCGTCATGTGCGTATCGTCGGTAAAGCGGCCGTCGCCCTTCCCGATCTCTGACGGACCATCCCACGGCTCGACGAAATCGACGATCTCGCCGTAGCGCTCGCGGATCTGGGGAGGCATCTTCCACTCGGCAGGCGCGCCCAGCGCATCGCCGATCGCGCCGCCGTAGAGGCAACCACGAACTTTGCCAAGCAGCAACGAGTCTCCTGCTTCTCCCGTCAATGCCCGGTCCTCCGTTAATTGGTCGCGGTTAGCCCTTGATTCCGCCTTGTGTAAGTCCTTCGATGAACCGGCGCTGGAGCACTCGATGACCCTTTAATCCGCCTTGTGTGAGTCCTTCGATGAACCGGCGCTGGAGGGCGAGGAAGATGATGATGACCGGAAGAATCATCATGACGGCCGCCGCACTGGTCATCGTCCAGTCACGACTGAAACGCTGCGCGAAGTTGTTGTAACTGGTGACGACCGTAAATAGATCCTGATCGGTCAGGAACACTGTTGCTAATAGGAATTCGTTCCAGACGCTGAGAGCGACGACGAGTCCCACGGTGAGAAACCCGGGCCAGGAAAGGGGCACCACGATTCTCGCGAAAACCTGCCATTCTCCGGCCCCGTCGACTCGAGCCGCATCCTCGAAGTCTCGTGGCAGCTGCAACATGTAGGAGCGTAAGAGGAAGACGGCAAACGGGGCGTTAGTCGCGATATAGATCACTACGAGTCCAAAGAGATTGTTGACTAGCCCAAGCCGGTTCCAAGTGAAATAGAGTGGGACAAGATAGAGTTGAATCGGCAGGCTCGTGCCGATCAGGAGATATAGGGTGAGGAGTCCGGACCCAGGCAGATCGAGTTTGGCGAGGCTATACGCCGCCATTCCGCCGAGAAGGAGCACCCCGATCACCGTTCCCACCACCAGGATGCCACTGTTCCGAGTGGTCATGGCAAAGTTGCCCGTGTCCCAGGCTTTAGGAAAGTTTTCCCACATAAACGATTGCGGCGGACCGAGCGGGTTGCGGCCAGAGCTCCGCCTGAGTCTTCAGGGAGTTGAACCCGAGAATGAGCAGCGGCCCGACGGAGAAGACCAGGAGGAACGCCAGGACAATGTAATTGGGAACCAGTGTCCCTTCCCGGCGAGTGCCGCTCGCCGGAACTATGGCGCTCAAATCTCCCAACCCCGGCGCCGCAGCACTTGGAAAATGACAATCACACAGCCGACGAAAAAGCTCATCGTCAGGCCGATCGCCGAGGCATAGCCTGCATTGAAGTTATTGAATGCCTCCTTGTAGACCAGCACGGCAAGGACCTCCGATGCGCCCGCCGGCCCGCCCTGCGTAAGAATCCAGATGTAGTCGAAGGTCAAAAAGGACCAGATCGTCGTCATCAGGATCATGAAGATGAGCGTCGGGCGGATACCGGGCAGGGTCACGTCGCGAAACTCTTGCCAGCGGCTAGCGCCATCGAGACGGGCCGATTCGTAAAGATCCGGTGGAATGTTCTGCATGCTGGCCAGGAACAGCACCATCAGGAAGCCCCACCAGTGCCAGTTGTCTACGAACCCAATGGCGGGCAATGCCGTCCGTGAGATTCCCAGAAACGCGACGTCGAAACCTGGCACCCCGAGATCGGTCAATAGAGCCGGTATTCCCCGATCTGGACTCAGCAATCCCCGCCAGAGGGCCGCCGTCACCACACTCGGCAATACGTAGGGAATGAACAATGCCATGCGAAAGACGATCGCGCCCTTCCGCATCGGCGCCAACAGACCTGCCGCGACCAACGCCATCGCAATCGGAACCGTCAGGAACATCGCCAACCAGATGACATTGTTTTGGAACGCGTGCCGGAATCCGGCATCGCCGATCAGCGTCCGGAAATTCTCGAGCCCAACCCAGTTCGCCGCGCCGATACCGTTCCAGTCGGTCATCGAGTAATAGAGCGCGCTCAAGGCAGGTCCGGCGACCACCGCGAGATTGATAAGCAGGACCGGCAGCACGAAGAGCCACGGCACGACTTTGCGCCGCAGGAAGGCGCGGCGGCGTTCTCTCGGGCTGACCTGAATTTCCCGCTGTGCAGTGCCAAGAGCTATCGACTTCTGCGCCTGCAAATTTCCTGCCTCTTTCACTCGCGGTGTGCTGGGCAAGACTGGGAAGTCCGCCCAGCACGAATCATGAACGCTTAGCGCTCCGGAATCGGCGGCACCACGCCCGCCTCACGCTCGGAGTCGAAGACCTCCTGGTGACCCTGGAGATACTCCTCGGCCGTGATTTCACCGGCCCAGACTCTTTCGATTTCTTCAATCAGGTAGGTCTCACTCTCCGGCGGCCAGAAAGTCCAGGTGGTGTACCCATAGTTGCCTTCGGCGAACGCTTCATTCAGCGCCGCGAGAATCTCGGCCAACCCCGGGTTGACGCCGGTTAGGTCCTGCCCCTCGAGATCGACCGCTGACGGCACAACACCGCAGGTTGAGAGTAGCCGCGCCTGAGTCTCCGGAGAGTAATAGTAGTCAAGGAACGCCGCCGTCTCTTCCGGGTGCTCGGAGTTGGCATTCACCGAGTACGTCTGACCGATACCAAGATCAAATATCGCCTCGCCACTCACCGATGGCATCGGCACCCAGCCCCATTCGTTCTCGTTGCCGGCATTTTCACCAAAAAACAGGTCGGCATTGGCGATGAACCACGTTCCCTCGATCTTCATCGCCGCTTCGCCGGCACCGAACATTGCGCCGGTTTCTCCCTCCGTCGCGGTGTAGTAGCGATCCAGCCCCCCACTGAACCAGCCATTCTGCTGCATCTGATTCAGCGCCTCGATGGCGGCCACGAGATCGGGGTCTGTCCAGGGGATGCTCCCGGTGAGCGCGTCGTAGACCTTCTGCGGTCCTCCGGCGCTGTGGTTGAGGAATTCGCCGACGAACCATTCGTTCGCCGGTCGCCACTCCGCGTTGGAGTTGGCGAATGGGACAATCCCGGCCGCTTGCACCTGCTCGGCGAGAGCCGTCAGGTCATCCAGCGTCGTGGGAGGTTCCCATCCGTTCTGTTCGAAAAGCGTCTTGTTGTAGTAGAGGACGAGAGTTTCGATCTCGTTGGGGATGCTGTAAAGCTGACCATCAGCCATGCCGAGGTCGAGCGACCCTGCGGCAAACCGGTCGTTCCAGCCAAATTGTTCTGCGAACTCATCGAGCGGCACAAGCCGACCCGCCAACGCCAGTTGCATCGCGAACGATGGTCCAGGTGTGCCCACGACGTCGGGACCTGCACCTCCGGCCACAGCGGTCTGCGTCGCCTGCCAGTTGTTGGCCTGAACCGTCGCGTTCACCGTGGTTCCGTTGCCGAGAGCGTTGTACGCATCGACGGCTTGCTCCACGACACATTCCGCGGCCGTCGATCCCGACGTGACACCGAGCCATAACTCGATCTCAACCGGATCCTGCGCCAAGGCTGTCGGTGCGGACAGTGTTGCCAGCGGTGCGATCAATAGGATTCCAAGGAAAAGGAGCGTACGCAACGATTTTTGCATCAGTCAATCTCCCGACGTGTGCCCGGCTTCGCGCATAGCGGGCCGTGAGAGCGCCTGCCTCGATGCCAGCGCTAAATCAGTTCCACGGATTGGAATCGCCGTTCGCGGGCGTTCACCTCCTCGAGCGGGTTGCTCACACATCACTCGGCCTGTCTCACCGCACGATCGAACCGGAAGGTTTTACAGCAGCCATTCTGTGGTCAGTCAAGTGGGTTCCCAGAACGTTGCGAGGAAGTCACGATCGATGAGTGCATTGATAGGTATCGGTACGTCGCCAAGTGTATCTCCGTAGTGGTCCGCTAGCACCAGCTTCGCACCGAGTTGACAGCCCTCATCCGCGCCCGTACGCTTCTGGTATATCGTATACCGAGTTCGCCAACAGTCGGCAGAGGTTCGCCATTGCTCTCGCCGAATCTGCCGGGAGATTCCGTGCAGCCAGCTCCCCGCGACATTAAGCACCAGTCGGCGCTGCCGGAGCTGCGGGCGCTGAACTACGCCACCCTAGCCGAACAGGTCTATCAGCATCTGCGCCAGGACATTCTGGGCAATGTCTTCCCACCGAACGCGGCGCTGCCGGAGAAGACCCTGGCCAGTCAGCTCAACGTCAGTCGGGTTCCCGTCCGCGAAGCGTTGCACAAGCTTGCCGCCGACGGATTGGTCACGCTGAAACCACGGCAGGGCGCCTTCGTAAGCTCGCTTTCGCCGCGACAGTTCCTTGATGCTTACCGGGTGCGCGAGGCCCTCGAAGACCTGGCCATGAGGCTCGCCCTGCCAAATCTGACCCACGACGACCTTGCTGAGCTCGAGCGTCTCCAGGCCGAGATGCGGCGCCATGCGGCGGCCGATGACGCCGGCGCGTTCTTCGCGGCTAACCGCGCCTTCCACGCGCTCTTTGTCGAACGGTCCGAGAACGACTATCTCAAAGGAATCTACGTTCCTCTGATGGACCAGATGCGCCGTCACCTCTCCCCCTCGCTCGAACTTCGCGGCGGGCTCGAGCGCTCGATCGAGGAGCACCAGGCGATCCTCGATGCGGTGCGCTCCGGCAACGCCGACGAGGCCGCGCGTCTGCTGCGCGAGCATATCCACGTCCCCCAGCGCGCCCTCGAAATGCAGCACCGTGGCAACGACAGAGAGAGGTATGTCATGATTCGCCAACCGTTGCGCTTCGGCGTCAATCTCAACAACCGCGAGCCGCTGATCGCGCCGGACTACACCTTGTCCGATCTCCTCTCCCTGGCCGAACGCGCCGAGGCGCTGGGATTCGATTCCGTCTGGGTGGGAGACAGCCTCTTCTCCAAACCACGCTGGGAGCCGATCAATCTCCTCTCCGCCATCTCACAGCGGACGAACAGGGTGAAGCTTGGCACCGCCTGCATGGTCTCCGGCACCCGTCACCCGCTCTACCTGGCCCTCGAATGGGCAACCCTCGACCAGCTCTCGGGCGGGCGCACGATCCTCGGCACCGGGATGGGCAATCCGGAGGAAGGAGTGCGGCGGGAGTATGCCGCCGTCGGACTCGATTTCGACCGGCGAGCTGGAATCTTCGAGGAGGGTCTCGCCGTCCTCCGCGAGCTCTGGACGACGGGAGCGACCAGCTTCCAGGGTGAGCACTACGCGTTTGACAACGTCTCGTTCTTCTCAGGAACCGAGATGGGTCCGCTGGCCCCCGTGCAGTCGCCACCACCGATCTGGGTCGTCAGCAATCCGCGGTTGACCGTTGGCACGAAGCAGGAGGACAAGACGGAGCGTGTCGTGAGCCGTGCCGCGCGCCGCATCGCCACACTTGGCGACGGCTGGATGACCTGCTGCCGCGCCCGCCACCCGGACGAGTTCCGCGCCCAGCTGGCGCAGATCGAACAGGCGATCGAGGATGCTGGCCGCGCCCGTGACGAGTTCGTGATGTCCTACCAGGTAACGATGAATATCGCGGATAGCCGGGAGGAAGCACAGTCCGGGATCGACGCCTACATCAGTCAGTACTACCCCGAACTGAGCAAAGCGATGGACATCGGCGAGTGGGGACCAGTCGGCACGCCGGATGACATCGCGGACTGGCTACGCACCTTTGCCGACGCTGGCGTCGACTACTTCATCTGCCGCTTCGGGTCACTCGATCAATTCGGACAGGTGGAGCGGCTGGCACGAGACGTCCTACCCGCCTTCGAGCCATCGAAGACTGGAGCAACGGTCTAGCTCGGATTCGCGGCGCGGTGCGCCGAGGAAGGATGTGCGAGTGAGCGACACGACATTGTCCCCTGGATTGCGGCGCGATGCGGAGCTGGTGGCCGCTGTCTGCATGTCGGTCGAGCCGGAAGATGTGGTGACGATCATCACCGACGACGATCATCTGAACGAGGCAAACGCACTGGCTCAGGTCGTCGTCGAGCGCGGCGGATTTCCGGTCATCGCCAACAACGAGCATCAGGTTCAGCGCGCGATCGCCGATATGCGCTTCCCGATGGCGCCCCCACGCAACCTGCACCAGGCGATGACGGCCTCCGATGAGATCATCATCATCACCAATCTGGAGTGGGCCAATCGCTTTGCCCACGTCTCCGCCGTTCGCGAATCGTGCGACAACAACGCCAAGATTGCCTCGGTCGAGGAAGGCATCGGTTCCTGGGATCTCACCGAGGCCGACATCCGGGATGCCACCGACCGTGCCAAGGCGGCGATCGCGGCGCTCGAGGGCGCGACGTGGTGCCGCGTGACGTCGCCGGCCGGCACCGACGTCCGTGTCTCCATCGAAGGGCGGCCGGCGCTGGAAGTGACTCCGATCAAGAAACGCGGTCAGATGATGGGGCCGGTGCCCCTCTGGGCGGAAGTCGCCTTCGCCGCGGTCGAGGACCGCACCGAGGGGACGATCGTCGTCGACGGCATCATGCTCGGCATCGGCCTACCCGGTCAGACGCCGAACCCGATCACCTGGAAGGTCGAGAAGGGCCGCGTCACCGAGATCACCGGCGGTGAAGAAGCCGAAAAACTGAAGAAGGTCATCGCCGGCGTCTCCGGCTCGGACGTGATCGGCGAATTCGCCTTCGGTACCAGCGAGAAGTCTCCCACCGGCTCGCCGTCCGAAAAAGGACTGCTCGGTACCGTCCACTTTGCCCTCGGTGACAACCACAATGCCTACCCCGGCGGCCAGAATGTGAGCACCCTGCATCTCGACGGCAACTGCCTGAATGCTTCACTCCTGATCGAGGACAGCGGGCAGTACATCATCAAGGACGGCAAGTGGGCGCTGTAGACCAGCCAGCGATCACCGTCGTCTCGCGAGATGAGATCGATCCCATTCCGCTGCCCAACGGCAGCTGGAGCCGAATGGTCCTCACGCGCGAGACGGCCCCTGGGATTGCCAGCTCGCCTCGGCTATTCAGTCTTCACACCGGGTACCGCCACCGGGATGGTATCGCATGAGGTCGAAGAGGTCGCCTTCGTGCTGGCCGGCAGTGGCGAGATCCGCACCGATGCTGACCCAGCGCCATTCCGCGCCGGTCAGGCCCTGCACATTCCACCGGGTCTCTGGCACGCCGTCGTCAATACCGGCGATGAGGACGTAGTGATGGTCTTCGGGTTCCCTCACCCCGACTACCCACCGACGGAGCGACGATGAGTCCCAATGGTCGAGCACTCGCGACCGCGCCGGAACGGAGCGATGAGGTAGGCGACGTCGACCTGCGCGAGCAGGTTGCCTGGTCCGGCCGCATCCTGGCCATGGGCGGCCACGGCGACTACACGCTGGGACATGTCAGCGCCCGCGCTGCTGGCGGCCGGCACATGCTCATGAAGCCAAACGGCCTCGGGCTGGAAGAGGTCTGTCCCGGCGATGTCCTCGCGATCGACCTGGACGGCGGGAGGCTGTCAGGCGAAGGACCGATGCATCTCGAATACGTGCTCCATACCGAAATCTACAAGGCACGACCGGATGTCGGCGCGGTGGTTCACACCCACCCCCCGTATGCCACGGCCTTCGGCGCGACGGATGCGACCCTCGAGCTGCTGAACCACGATGCCGTCCTCTTCCGGGACGGGGTTGCCTACTTCGACGACACCGCCGAGCTGATCGTGCGCCCGGACCAGGGGGCAAGGGTTGCCGCCGCACTGGGTAACCATCGGGTGCTGGTGATGCGTGGTCACGGCCTGGTGGTGACCGGAGAGACCGTGCCGTGGGCAACCTATGCCGCGCTCACCTTCGAGCGCGTGCTGCGCATTCAGTCGATTGCCGGAACGCTCGGCAATCTCCTGCCCATGACCCCAGAGATGGCCGACCGCGTCTACCCGGAGAAGTACCGGGACGATCATCTGGCTCGGTACTGGGACTATCTTCTGCGCCAGGTGCGGCGGGCCGGACTCGGCGACGGGATGCCGGAAGTGGGTGGTTCCCGTGCTTGATCGGTTCACCATCCACCAGCCGCAAAGTGCTGGGGAAGCATCAGAGATGCTCGCGCGATTCGGCCCGGACGCGACGGTCTATGCCGGGGGCACCGAGCTGCTCATCGTGATGAAAGAGCACCTCGCCCACTTTCCTCACCTGGTGGACATCAAGCGAATTCCCGGATTGAACGACATCGTGTATGACGCGGAGCGACGGGAGCTCCTCATCGGCGCGGTTGCGCGCCACCGTGATCTCGAGCGCTCGCCGGAGGTGCGTGCCCGCTTGCCGGCGCTGGCCGCGCTGGAAGCGGCGGTCGCGAACGTCCGGGTGCGCCACGCGGGCACGATCGGCGGAAACCTCTGTTTCGCCGAACCGCACAGCGATCCCGCAACACTACTGACCGCGCTGGATGCTCAGCTCACCCTGGTTGCCACCACCGGTACGCGCCAGATCCCGATGGCCTCGTTCATCACGGGTCTGATGGAGACGGTCCGACGCCACGATGAGATTCTCGTTTCCATCACGGTGCCGGAGCCGGCGGCTAACTCTGGGGTCGCCTACGAACGATTCAAGCTGCACGAGCGCCCGACCGCGGCCGTCGCGGCGGTGATCGCGGTGGTTGAAGGCACGATCAGTGATGCCCGGATCGTTGCCGGCAGCGTCGGCGCCCGGCCGCAACGGCTCCTCGGGACCGAAGTGATGTTGCGGGGACAACCGGCGGTGGAAACATCCGCGACAACCGCGGCTGACTTTATCCGGGACGAGGTCGAAGTTACTGGCAATCTCTTTGAGTCCGATCCATACACCCGCCAACTCGCCCGCACTGTTGGCCGCCGGGCCATCGCCGCCGCGATTCGACGCGCGACCGGCACGGAAGGCGGTCGCCTTGCCGCGTGAGACACCCACCCCGCCGGTGATGCTCCTGGAAACGACCGTGAACGAGCGGCCGGTTTCACTCGAGGTCGAGCCGCGAGCAATCCTGCTCGACGTCCTGCGCGACCATCTTGGACTGACAGGCGCCAAGCGCTCCTGCGACACGCAGGTCTGCGGCGCCTGCACCGTCCTCCTCGACGGCTCGCCCGTGAGCG
Source organism: uncultured Chloroflexia bacterium (assembly GCA_963751075.1). Classification (GTDB taxonomy): domain Bacteria; phylum Chloroflexota; class Chloroflexia; order Thermomicrobiales; family UBA6265; genus JACCXM01. Next base: position 45,983 of record CAVVTE010000026.1, read on the forward strand.
CCTGCTGCACCCTCGCCTACGAGGCCGGTGGCCGGACGGTCGAGACGATCGAAGGTCTGGCGGGACCAGAAGAGCTTCACCCGATCCAGCAGGCGTTCGTCGATCGGGTGGCGATCCAGTGTGGGTTTTGCACACCCGGCTTTGTTCTCACGACCAAGGCGCTGCTCTCCGAGAACTCCATCTCCGTCACGCTCCGAGATCGCGGATTTCCTGGGTGGGAACCTGTGCCGTTGCACCGGCTACTGGAACATCCTCGAGGCGGTTGAGGACGCCGCCAGGAGGCTCGCTACCGCTCCCCCCACCGGCCAGGGTGACGCCTCATGACCGTGACCACAGCGGCGCCATCGGTGCACACCGCGGTCGGGCACGACGCACCTCGCATCGACGCCGTCTCCAAAGTGACCGGCGCGGCGCGGTTCGCCGGCGATCTCCGCCTGCACGGGATGGCCTATGGCCGGCTCTTGCGGAGTCCGTACGCCCATGCCCGCATCACCAGTATCGACACTAGCCGGGCTGAGGCACTCCCGGGCGTGATCGCGGTGATGACCGGGCGCGATCTGCCCGCGGCCGACCCCTTCTACGGGCACGCCCTCAAAGATCGGCCGATCCTGGCCCTTGACCGCGTCCGGTTCGTTGGCGAGCCGGTCGTTGCCGTTGCCGCGGAACAACCGGCGATCGCCGACGAGGCGATCACCCTCATCGACGTCGACTTTGAAGAGCTTCCCATGGCCATCACGATCGACGAGGCTCTGGCGTCTGACGCGCCGCATTTACATGACGTCACGAGCCTGCGCCCTGGCCTCTTTCACGGTCTGGGAGACATTCGCCTCGAACCCGGCAACGTCTGCTACCACCATGCGTTCTCGCGAGGCGACGTCGACCGCCTCTTCGCCGAGGCGGACGTCGTCGTCGAGGGTGAGTACACCTTTCCCGCGGTCTACCAGTACTCGCTGGAGCCGCATACGACTATTGCTCAGTGGAGCGGCGACGAGGATCTCACCGTCTGGTCATCGTGCCAGCATCCGTTCCTGGTTCGTGCCGAGCTAGCCGATCTGTATGCCTTGCCGGTTGCCGCGATCCGCGTCGTGGTCCCCTATCTCGGCGGCGGATTCGGCAGCAAGTCGTACACCAAGATGGAGCCGATCACCTCAGCGCTCGCCCGCAAAGCCGGCCGTCCAGTGCGGATCGCCAACAGTGTCGACGAGTCGATGGTCACGACCAGGCGGCATGGCATGAACGCTTGGATGCGCACCGCCGCGACGAGCGACGGCCGGCTCCTCGCGCGTGAGGTCCGCGCCTGGTTCGATACCGGCGCCTATGCCGATAACGGACCTCGCGTCGTCGCCACCGGCGCCGATGCTGCTCCCGGTCCCTATCGCTGGGAAGGGGTGCGGGTCGACGCCTGGGGCGTCTACACCAATACCTCTCCCGCCGGCTCCTACCGTGCTTTCGGGGCGAGTCACCTGCAATGGTGCGGCGAACTGCAGGTCGACGAAATCGCCCGCCGCTGCGGACTGGACGCCCTGCAAATCCGGGAACGGAACCTCCTCCATCGTGGCGAATCGGTCCGCCCGGGTGGCAAGCCGCTCGACGCCGATCTCATCGGCGACATCAGAAAAGTCGCGGCCGGGCTCGATTGGGAGGCGTCAAAGCCGGAGGGAATCGCCGGGCGCGGCATGAGCGTCGGACTCCTCGCCGCCGGAGCGCACCCGGTCTCGACCGCGATCATCCGGATGGAGGCGGACGGCGGCGTGACCCTTCTCGTCAGCTCGACCGAAGTCGGCCAGGGGGCGCGAACAGTCTTCGGGCAGATCGTGGCCGAGGAGCTAGCCCTGCCGCTGAACAAGGTGCGGGTGCAGGGGGGTGATACGAGCGTTACCCCCTACGACCGCTCCACAGGCGCCAGCCGCTCCACGACCATCGCCGGTCTCGCCGTGCTGCGTGCCGCGGCCGATATTCGAGCTCAGTTGCTGGCCATCGGGTCGAGGGTGTTCGATCTGCCAGAGGAAGCGCTGACCGTGCATGCCGCGGCGGTCTGGCACGAAGGGGAGTCGATTCCCTACCCGGACCTGATCAAGACCCACTTCGGCATGGTCGGCGGGGAGCTGATTGGGCATGGCGAAGTGCGACCCGAGCACGGCAGCGGCTCTTACGCGGAAGGTCCGGTCTTCTGGGAGGTCTGCATCGGTGGCGCCGAGGTTGTGGTCGAACCCGAGACCGGCCGCGTGATTGTCACCAAGGCGGTCAGCGTCGCCGACGTCGGCAAGGCGATCAATCCTCGCCTCGTCGAAGCACAGGAGATGGGCGGCGCCATGCAGGGGATCGGGAACGCCCTGCACGAGGAGATGCTCTTCGATCAAACCGGTACGCTGTTGAACGCCACACTCTTCGAGTATCACGTCCCCACAATCGCGGACATGCCCGATACTTTCGTTTCGAACATCGTCGAGAACGCGGACGGTCCGGGGCCGTACGGCGCCAAGGGCGTCGGCGAAGGCGCGCTCGCCGGGATCGCCGCGGCCATCGCCACGGCGCTGGCGGACGCCGGGGTGCGGATTGACACCCTGCCAGCGACTCCGGAGCGCGTGTGGCGGGCATTGACTGCACCTGAGTCCCAGCGGCCAGAAGTGGAAACGGATAACGGAGGCAGACGGTGACGACAAACATGAAGGTCTATCTGCTCGACAACGGTACGCTGATGCTCGACCAGTCGTTCGCCACCTGGAATCACGGACAGGGGATCGAGTTCCGCTTCCCGGTCTACGCGTTCTATGTCGACCATCCCCAGGGGAAGGTCATGATCGACACGGGTTTTGACAAAGCGTGGGTGGAACGCAAGCTCCCGTTCGAAAAGCCGCAACAGAGCGAAGATCAAACGATCTCAGCGCAGCTGGCGAAGATCGGCGTGCAGCCAGAGGAGATCGACATCGTCATCAACTCGCACCTTCATTTCGACCACTGCTCGAACAACAAGCTCTTCCCCCAGGCCACGTTCTACTTTTCGAAGTCGGAGTTGCGGCACGCCCACGTACCTGATCCCTGGGAGCGCCTCGGCTACGATCCCGATCTCGTCGTCATGCCGGGGATGAAGACCGAGCTACTCGATCTCGGCCACTACGAATATGAAGTCTTGCCGGGGATAACCCTGATCGAGACTCCCGGTCATTCCGCGGGGCATCTATCGGTCATTCTGCAGCCGGGCAGTGACACGCCGCCGATGGTGTTTCCCATCGATGTGGCATACACCCGGCACAATCTCGAGGATAAAGTCCTGATGGGGCTCCACAGCGATCCCCTGGAGCTCCTGGACTCGATGAATCGCATCGAGAACATCGCCAGGAAGATCGGTGGCAAGATTTTCTACTCGCACGATCCTGAGGAATATGCGGGGTATACGCTCTGCCCGGCGTATTACGGTAGCTAGCGAAGCGACGGATCTTCACGATGGCGCGCATTCCGAGGCGGGAATCGAAGAATGGGGACGGTCGCGGCATGGGAGCCGGCGACGGCCGCATCGCGCCTGACATCGTCCCGTCCCCCCATCACCCATCACCCATCACCCATCACCCTGCTACCCAGTCCCCCATCGTCGAGATGCGCGATATCAGCAAGCGCTTCGGCCCGGTCCTGGCCAACGACCGCATCTCCCTCGACCTCTGGCCAGGCGAGGTGCACGCCGTCCTCGGTGAGAACGGCGCCGGCAAGACCACGCTCATGAACGTGCTCGCCGGGATGTACCAGCCGGACTCCGGAATGATTCGCATCGCGGGCGAGGAGGTACAGATCACCTCCCCAGCAGACGCGCTGCGACGCGGCATTGGCACCGTCTACCAGCACTTCACGCTCGTCCCGAATCTCTCCATTCTGGAGAACGTGGTGCTCGGCGTGGAGGGAGGATTCCTGGTCGACCTCGGCGCGGCGGAAGCGAAAGTGACGTCGATGCTCGGCGAGTTCGGCCTCGACGTCTCGCCTCACACCGAAATTCGGCATTTAGCGCTCGGCCAACGGCAGCGGGTCGAGATCATCAAAGTCCTTTTCCGGGGCACGCGCGTGCTGCTCCTCGACGAGCCCACGTCCGTGCTCACCCCGGGCGAGGTCACGTCGCTCCTCGAGCTCCTGCGCCGCCTGCGGGACCAGGGCGTTGCCGTCGTGCTCATCACTCACAAGCTCGGCGAGGCATTGGCCGTAAGCGACCGCGTTTCCATCTTGCGCGGCGGACGCAACGTGGGCGATCTGGGCCCGGACGTGATGTCCGGTGCAAACCGCGAGAGCGTTCGCCAGCGCATCGTCGAGCAGATGTTTGGCGGATCTCAACCCACGGAGTCCCATCGCCAGAATCACCATCAGAGCGGCGCAGCACTGCTGTCATTGCGTGGCATCTCCACGTCAGGAGACCGGGGCTCACCACCGCTGCACGATCTCTCGCTCGAACTGAATACTGGCGAGGTATTCGGGATCGCCGGCGTCGACGGCAACGGTCAGAAAGAGCTGGGCGAGGTCATCGCCGGTCAGCGGCCAGTAACCACTGGCCAGATCCTTCTCGACGGCGTCGACATCACTAACCGCGGTGTCGCCGTCGCGACCCGGCTCGGCATTGGCTACGTTACCGACGATCGGCTGCACGAGGGTTCCGTTGCGGGGTCCAGTATTACGGACAACGTCGCGCTCAAGTCGATCGGCCGCAAACCGTTCTCCAACGGCTTCTGGCTCAATCGTCGCGCCATGGAGGAGCAGGCGCGGCGCCTGATCGCCGAGTTCGACGTCAGGACCCCTGGGCCGGACACCGCGATCGGCACGCTCTCCGGCGGCAACATCCAGAAGCTGCTGCTGGCGCGGGAGCTGGCCCTGGAACCGAAGCTCCTGATCTGCAACAAACCGACGACGGGTCTCGATCTGAGGACTGCTCGTTTCGTGATCCAATCCCTGCGCGACCAGGCTGACGCCGGCAAGGTGGTGATCCTGATCTCCTCCGAGCTCGACGAGCTGATGGAGATCAGCGACCGCATCGGAGTGATGTACAACGGGCAACTCGTGGCCGTCATACCACGCGCCGAGGCCGATCTCGAAACAATCGGCGACCTCATGCTCGGCGGCACGCGGCTTCCACGACGGGTGCCGGCATGATGCGGCAAGGGGTGTTCCCAGCCCGCTTTGCTCCATTGCTGACCTCGATCGCGGCAATCGCGGCGGCGATGATCCTGGGCGGGCTCTTCCTCGCGATCCGCGGCAAGGACCCGTTTGCGGCTTACGGCATGCTGGTTAGCCGGGGTCTCGGCACGTCGTACGGCATCACCGAGACGCTCATCCGCATGGCGCCGCTCCTGATCGTCAGCGCGGGACTGCTCATCTCACTCCGCGCCGGTGTCTGGAACATCGGTATCGACGGGCAGTTGATGGTCGGCGCGCTCTTCGCGGGGGTCGCCGCGGCGTCACTCGCTGGGCAGATCGCGAATCCCCTGATGTGGGTGGTTGCCGCCCTCGCCGGCATGGGCGGTGGGCTGCTCTGGGCACTGGTCCCCGGCGTCCTGCGTGTGCGCTGGGGACTCAACGAGATCATCACCACCCTGATGATGAATTATGTTGCCCTGAACGTCACCTCCTGGCTGGTGAAAGGCCCGGTCAAGGATCCCAGCGTCGTTCCACCGCAGACCGTCCTCATCCCCCGCGAGATGCGCCTCCCCGCGGTCCCGGGAACCACGGTTCACATTGGACTCCTTGTCGGGCTGATCGTCGTGGCCCTGGTGACGATCCTGTTTCGCCAGACAGTGATCGGGTTCATGCTCGACGTCGTGGGAAGGAACCGCCAGGCCGCCATCCACGCCGGCATGCCAGTCAACCGCTTGACGCTGGTCGCCTTGCTGGCCAGCGGCGCCCTGGCCGGATTGGCCGGAGCGAACGATATTCTGGGAGTAAAGGGGCTGTTCCAGGGCAACTGGAACCCCGGCTACGGCTTTGCCGCGTTCGCGCTCGTCTATCTGGCCCGGTTGAACAGCCTCTGGATCATCCCCTTCGCCTATTTTCTCTCCTTCCTGGCCATCGGCGGCGAGATGATGGCACGTCCCCTCGGGATCCCGACCTACTTCGTCGAGATGCTCGAGGGGCTCATGCTCATCTGCTTCGCGGTCGCTACCTACTTCGAGCGGATGCGCTCGCCCTTTGAACACACGGAGGAGGTCGAAACAGGATCCGCCAATGCCGGCGAGCCTCCTGGAGCGCTTGTCGGCGAGCCGCTCCTCGAGCCGATTGCGCAGCCAACCGGAGGGCAGCCGTGACCGCGGGCGGTATCCCCCTGGCAGCCTTCATCACCGCAATGCTCGCCGCCGGTCTGGTGGCCGCGGCGCCGCTGGTGCTGGCGGCGCTCGGCGAGGCAGTCGGCGAGAAGTCCGGACTACTCAATCTGGGCATCGAAGGAATGATGCTATCCGGCGCCTTCTTTGGCTTCTACACCGCCTACCAGACCGGAAGCGCCGTCAGGGGTGTGCTGGCCGGGATCGCGGCCGGGCTGGCGCTCGGCTTGCTGTTCGCCATCCTCACTGTCTCCTTACGGGTCGACCAGGTGCTCGTCGGATTGGCCATCACGATCTTTGGCGGGGGGCTGACAGCGTTTCTCTACAGGGACATCTTTGGCGGGCAGAATCCTTCGCTCAGCGTCGATACGCCACGGGTCGCGATCCCAGCTCTCAGTCGCGTTCCCATCCTCGGCGACGCCATGTTCAACCAGGGGCTGCTCTTCTATCTCGCGTTCCTGTTGGTGCCGGTATTTGCGTTCTTGCTCGCCCGGACGCGCTTCGGGCTCCAGGTCCGCGCGGTCGGCGAGCATCCGTTCGCGGCGGACGCCTCCGGCGTCGACGTCACTCGCACCCGGTACCTGGCCGCGCTCATCGCGGGGGCAATGGCTGGTCTCGCCGGAGCATTCCTCTCAGTGGCTGACTTGAAAATATTCCAGGTCGGGATGACGGTCGGTACCGGCTTCATCGCGCTAGCGTTGACTATGGTCGGCGGTTGGAATCCGTATCGCATTCTGCTGGCCTCGGTGCTCTTCGGCCTCCTGCGATCGCTCGGGAATGGCTTGCAGATTCTTGGCATCGATGTGCGCACCGAGTTCATCACCATGCTCCCCTACATCGGGATCATGGTCGCGCTGGCACTCTTAGCCGGACGAACCTCGATCCCGACGGCCCTCGGGGTTCCTTATGCCCGCGGCCGCCGATGACCAGATTCAGCGTGACGAGCGGCAAAGGAGGTGAGCCCCGCGACGAGATGAGAGATTTCAAGCCAGTTGGGAATGCGAAGAGTCGAGATTTGTCTCAGATGCTCAGTGAAATATCGAGGCGCCAAGTTGAAGGAGAAGAACGCATGAACCGCCACCGCGTACGCGTGGGAATGATCGCGGCCGTCGCGATGTTGATGCAGGCAGTTCTCGCCGGGCCGATTGCGGCGCAGGACGCCACTCCCGGCGCCGGCGCAGCCGTCGAGCAGATCGCCGTGGTCACTCCGTCCTCGCGGACGAACCAGGGATGGGACCAGCAAGCGGCTGACGCCGTCGAGGCCGTCGCCGCTGAGGCCGGTATCGAGGCCGTCGTCGCCGAGAATGCGGGCTACGAGGACATCACTCCCATCCTGCGCGATGTCGCCGCCGGCGGCGCGGGCCTGATCATCTGCCACGCTAGTGGCTACCAGACCGTTTGCCCCGAGTTCGCCGCCGAGTCAGGCGTTCCGGTCGCGGTCATTGAGAATCCGGATGCGGTCACGCCGGGCCTGGTCGCCGACATCGAGACCCAGGCTCAGGAAGTCGCCTACCTCGCCGGCGTGCTTGCCGGCGAAACAACGGAAACCGGCACTGTTGGCGTCGTCGTCTCCGGCGAGCCACCGACCTGGAACTACATGACGGTCGGTTTCGCCGAGGGTCTGAAGGCGGCGAATCCGGACGCCAACATGCTGTATAGCGTGATCGGAGAGGCGGCCTACGATGACGCCGCCGGCGCCAAGCGAGTCACTGAACAGCAACTCGCCGCGGATGCGGACGTCATCTTCGGAATGGGCGATGGCGCGTCGTTCGGCATGATCCAGGCCATTGAGGAGCACAACGCTCAGGACGGCGCCAACAAGGCATGGTTCATCGACGTGATCGGCGACAAGAAGGCCGAGCATGGCGACGTGCTGCTCAGCTCTGTGCTGTTTGACTACAGCGGCATCTACAAGCAGATGCTTGATGATCTCGCCGCCGGCACGTTCGGCGACGTCTACACCATGGACGTCAAGAACGGCGGTGTCCGCCTGCTCGAGCTCCCCGAAGACCTTGCGCAGGAGGCAAAGGACGCAGTTGCGGAGGCCGAGTCCGCTATCGTCGACGGCTCGCTAACGGTGTCAGCCATCAGCGATGCCGAGGAGATGAAGGCCAAGGTCGCGGAGCTCTTCCCGCAGTAGTTCAGCACGTTGCTCCGTTCCCCTCTCCCATGTCTGTGGGAGAGGGGACAGGGGTGAGGGCTTACCGCGATGACGAAATCCACAGCCTGGCCGAGGTTGAATCTGGCTGCCGGCCCGGTCCAGGTCATGGACCAGACCCTCCGGGACGCGGCGCGGCCGATCCTCTATCACTACGACCCGGCCTTCATCGAGCTCTTCGCGCGTACCAGTGGGCTTCTGCAAGACGTCTTTCGCACGAAATACGACGTCGTGATCATGCAGGCCGAGGCGATCCTCGGGTTGGAGGCGGCGGCAGCCGGTCTCCTCTCACCAGGCGACAAGGTGCTCAATCTCGTCTCCGGGGTCTTCGGCAAGTGGTTCGAGGATTTCATTCACAAGTACGGCGGCGAGACGATCGAGCTGGCCGTTCCGTACAACGATGCGATCGACCCCGAGGACGTGCGCAAGGCGCTACAGGCGAATCCCGGCGTGAAATTCCTCTCGGTCGTCCACTCCGAAACGCCATCGGGCACCCATAACCCGGTGCGGGAGATCGGCAACATCGCCCACGAGTTCGGCGTGCTGACGATGGTGGATACCGTTTCCGGGCTCGGCGCCGAGCTACTCAGCCCGGAAGAATGGGGCATGGATATCGCCATCGCAGGGCCGCAGAAATGCCTGGGCGGGACCCCCGGTCTCTCCTTGATGACGGTCAGTCCCGCGGCGTGGGAAGCGTTGGAGGCGCGGCAGCCGGAACCGTTACGGGCCAGCTTCCTCTCGATCCTCGACTGGAAGAGCGCGTGGCTAGAGGGTAAGCGATTCCCCTACACGCCGTCGGTCAGCGAGATGTACAGCCTGGAATCGGTATTGGACCAGGCTTTGGCGATCGGGATGGAGCGCTTTGTCGATCGCCAACAGGCCATCGCTCGGGCCTGCCGCGAAGGAGTCAAGGCACTCGGGCTCGAGCTGTGGCCGGTGCGGGAGGAGATTGCCGCCGCGTGCGTCACGGCCGTCCGGGTGCCAGACGGCATCAACGACGAGGAGCTGCGGGGCATCATGCGCCATCGCTACGGGGTCATGATCTCGCCGGGCTACGGCGAACTGAACGGCCAGCTCTTCCGGCTCGGACACATGGGCCCAGCTCAGGCGCACCCGACCATCCTCGCCGCGCAGCTCGCGGTGCTTGAGCGCTCCCTGGCCGACTTGGGCTACCCCGTGCAGCTTGGGACTGGCGTTGGTGCGGCAATGGGCGCGCTATCCGGGTGGGATGACGAGGGTGGCTGGGTGGCTGGGTGACGGGGTGGCAGGTCATCGAACGATGGGCATACGCGGTAGGTAAGAGGTGGTCGCGAGGTTCGGGTTGCGGACGAAGAGATCATCCCGTCACGCCAGCCACCCTGCCACCCTCATTACGTGAGGAGAGAGAATGCCGATTTCGGCTAGAGACAAGGTCGTCGTCATCACCGGTGGCGCCGGGGAGATGGGAAGCTCGATTGCGCGCCGGTTAGTCGACGAAGGGGCGAAGGTCGTCATCGCCGACATTGCCGATGGCTCCGCGCTCGCGCAGGAGCTGAGCCAGGACGGCGACGCCGTCTACGTCAGGACCGACGTCACCTCGGAGGAATCGACCGAGGCAATGGCGCGGGCCGCGATCGATGCCTATGGCCGCATCGACGCCCTCGTCAACAACGCGGGTTTGTTCACCGCCAAACCGTGGGACGATCTCACCCTTGCCGATTGGCGGGAGCGGTTCGCGGTCAATGTCGACGGCACCTATCTTGCCACTAAAGCGGTTGTCCCGGTGATGACCGAGCAGGGGCGCGGCAAGATCATCAACATCGGCTCCGACACCGTCTGGATGGGCACACCAGGGTTCGCCCACTACGTGGCAAGCAAGGGCGCGGTGCTGGCCTTTACGCGCGCTATCGCGACCGAGCTCGGTCCGCGCGGCATCACCAGCGTCTACGTCACGCCGACCCTCCTGGAGACACCCGGCACCCGCGCCTCGTTCCCGCAAGGCCACTTCGACTTTGTGTTGAGTCACACCCCGATCGGACGTTTCGAGAAGCCGGAGGACGTCGCCGGGCTGATCGTCTTTCTCGTCTCAGACGATGCGGCATTCATCAACGGCGCGGCGATCAATATTGGAGGCGGTATCAGCATGCACTGAGTCGGGGGTGGCAGGGTCGCAGGGTGATAGGTCGCAGGTGTCGGGTGTCGGTTAAGTGCCTTTCCTCGACTACTCGACGCACGACCCCTGCCACCCTGCGACCTGGCCACCCTGTCACCCTGTCACCCTGTCACGCTATCGATGATCGAGGGATACGATGACTGAAAGTGGAATCAACAAGGTCGCTGTCGTCGGCGCGGGCACCATGGGCCCGGGCATGGCGGCGACATTTGCTCGCAACGGGTTCGACACCGCGCTTTACGACGTGAAACCGGAGCAACTCGAGAAGGCGAAGGGGGCGGTCGATTTCGTCTACACCATCCTCACCGGCGGCGGTTTCATGACGGCGGAGGACGCCGACGCGGGACGGGGGCGCATCACCCACACGACCGACCTTGCCGAAGCGCTCACGGGGGCGGATTTCGTCGTCGAGACCGTGCCCGAGCAGAAAGACCTCAAACAGCAGGTCTTCCAGGAGCTCGAGGCACTCGTCGGCGACGATGTGATTCTGGCCTCCAACACCTCAGGCATTCCCATCAGCGAGCTCGCGTCGGTTACCCGAGTACCCGACCGGGTCGTCGGCATGCACTGGTCGAACCCGCCACATCTGATCCCGGTCATCGAGGTGATCCGAGGAGAGCAGACGAGCGACGAGACAGCCCAGAGGACGGTCGAGATCGTCGAGAAGATCGGTATGGTCCCGGCGATGGTCGATCGGGACGTCGCCGGCTTCGTCGAGAACCGCATCCTCTACGCCATCATGCGCGAGGCATTGCATCTGCTCGACGAAGGGGTCGCCAGCGCCGAAGCAATCGACACGATCACCAAGTGGGGCATCGGCTACAAGCTCGCCGTTATTGGGCCGTTGGAGCTGCTCGATATGGCGGGTCTCGACATCTACACCAGCGTCGCCAGTTATTTGAACAAGTCCCTCAATGCTTCTCCCGAGGTGAGCAAGACGGTGACCGACAAGGTGGCCGCTGGGAAGCTGGGCATCAAGACGCAGGGAGGGCTTTTCGACTACACCCCGGAGCGGATCCAGCAACTGCAGCAGCAACGCGGTCGCAAACTCGTGGCCACGCGCAAGGCGCTCACTGACGCGTAGGCCAGAGACCGCCGGGCATTGGTTGAAGAGTTGGCAACCGGTCGTAGGGGCGACGCGGGCATCGCCCGAGCTGATTTGCCACGTCGTAACGATTCGCCACATTCTTCTCAGCCCCGCAGAGAGGGAACCTGGAGAATGCAGGCCGGTCATCGTCCCCGAAGCCTCCGCGCTTCGACGGTCGCGGCCGTAATAGCGCTGGTCTCGGCCCTGGTGCCAACGCCCGTGGTGGGTGTCCAAGCCACCCCACGTCCAGTTCCTGCTTTGGACTGCGACGTGCCGGCTCGATCGCACGACGAGATCGCCGCTCTCCTTGAGGAGAAAGGCGTGGCAACCCCGGCCGCAACGACCGGCGGTCAAACGCTTCCAGAGGGAACTCCCGCCGGAACCACATCGGCCGTTGCGATGGAGCGTATCGTCCGTCTCTGGCTCGCCTGCCAGAACGCGGGCGAGCCGCTCCGCGCCTGGTCGCTATTCAGCGATGGCTATCTTTATCGATTGCTATCGCGGCAAGCGGTGATGTTAGACGACGCCTTTCGTGATCTGGCGACGCCGGCAACGGCGGTCACAGAGGCGTCCACACTGGTCGCAATCGAAGGGCAGCGAATCCTGCCGGACGGGCGGTACGGGGCGACGGTCGTCATCGCCTACCCCTCCGTACCAATGCCTAAACGATTCTTCTTCTATTTCACAGAAGTCGACGGCCGGCTTTTAATCGACGGCATCCTCGGAGAGATTTCGTTCTCCGTACCGTAACGAGGGTATTAGGGTGATAGGGAGGTACCAGAAAGATCCCGTCCGGCAATGACTCCGGTTAGGCGAGTGCAGCACATGGGTTGAGGACGAGGGAGAGCCCCCCTTTCAACCCAACACCCTATGACCCTATTACCCTCGTCTTAATCCCAGCGGACCCCACAGACGAGCGCTTTGCCCTGGTCGTCGGTCCACCGCAGGAGCTCGGCCAGCTCGTCATCGTCGACGACAAACTGGGTTGCACAGACCGGGCAGACTACCGCCTGACAGCAATCGCCTCGAGCCTCGCACCATTCGAGGACGCCACCGATCGTGTGGCAATCGCCCTCGCACAGATGCCGCAGCACGGCGAGAACCGCCGGACTGAAACTCTCGACAGGTAGGGTATCGATGCGTTGTGCATCGACCATGCGCCACCTCCTCACGGAAGAAATCGATTCCCGGCCTCAAAGGACAGCATGAATTGGGCCAGGGAGCTGACTGCAGATTACATGAGGAGGGCGAATTGTCAAGCCGCGATCGGGCTCACAGCCTCGATCTGCGCGGGATCGACGATACCGAGTGCGACCCAGTAGGCCGCCCGGTGCTTGCAGACCGGGTCGTCATGGAGTGCGGCCGGGCAGGCGCAACCGTGCACGATACCGCCGGTGACAGCCAGCTCGTAGGCCGCTCGCCGGTTGGTGCCACTCGTCGCAATCCACCCTCCTGAGCCGACCAGCTGACGCACTTCGACGCCTTCCTTCCGCGCTCGGGCGAGCGCTGCTTGCCACCGCTCCGGCGTCGATTCGCGGCGGGGCATCTCGAGAACCATGATTTCACGACTCCATTCCAGGTTCGGCAATATGACAGGATGACCTGATCAAACACCTCTATTATACCATGTGGTCCGTTTCAGAACGCCTCTTGATACGCACAAGAGCTTAGGAAGGTGAGGCATCGGGAAGTGGACAATGTGCGGCGGAAACGTCTCTTCAGGTCTTCTATCCGACAAGCTCCCCGACGATCTCGGCGAGGGTATCCGGACCGCCCACATTGCCGGGGAAGACGACGTAGGGCATTCCGGGGAACCGACTCTCGGGACCCAGACTCCAGACTGGCACCCCTGGCCGCACCTGGCCCAGCACGATCGCCCGCCCGGCGCCCAGGCCGCGAGTGCCGACGTCGCTCGAGGTGATGCCGCCCTTGCCGACGACGAAATCCGGGCGTGCTTCGATGCCACGCACGATTGTCACGAGCGAGTCCGAGACCAACCGGGCCACGTCGAGCTCATCCATCCCCTCTGGCCGTTCAACTCGACGCGACGTGTAGACCACCGGTGTCGCTCCTGCTGTGAGCGCATCATCAGCCTGTCGCCGAGCGCGCCAGACCTCGCGGTGGCGATCGTCATCGCCAAGCAGCAGCTCAGACACATCAACCTCGATTCCCCTGACACCTGGCTTGAACAGCAACTGCTCCAACTGCTCGGTCGTGCGCTGAACATGCGAGCCGACGACGACAAGCCCCCGCGCCGGTCGCGCCGCGTCCGGTCCCAGGAGATCATCTCGGGTCAGGAGCGGCCGCGCCGCAATCCCCGCACGGGCCCGAACAAAGGATGCTCCGGTGCGGTACAGGAAGCGCTTCCCCTTCGCTTCCGCCCGCAGGAGACCAAGAACGACGGTCCAGAGATCCGGATAGTCGAGCGCATTCACCACGACCGGCTGTCCATTCCGGATCTTTCCCAGCCGCTCCGCGACCCGGTCCGGTCCTCCTGTGCGGATCTCCTCCAGGGTCAACGCGGTGACGTCCGTCCGCTCTGATCCTGCCACGCGTCTTCTCCTCGACCCACCCTGGCAGCGTCCTGGCTCGATAGCCAAAGGTCGCGTCGCGGGCGAACTCCGTCTCAGCTGCCGGGATCAAGCGACCGCCGTCCCGCACAAAGTGGACGTCGTCAGCGGTGACCCTGCCCCCCTCGAAGAACGCTGGACAGATGAGCACGCCGTCCACCCCACCGAGTGCGGCGGCCAATGCGTCCGTTTCCGCCGGAAAGTGACCTCGCAACGTCGAGTCGCTCCGGCTGGCGATCGCGAACGGGATGCCGGTCTCCCGACTGGCCTGCATCAGGACATCGGCAATCTCCTCATTGAGAATCCTGGCCTTGTCCTCCGGCAATCCCCGGGAATTGGTGAGAATGAAGAAGAGCGACGAGGCGCCGCCAAGCTCTGCGGCAAGCGCTGCGAATTCCACTGAGCCAGTACCGCTACGTCATGGACCGTTTGCACGCCCGTCGGGTCGTCATCGAGCGCAACGACCTTCCTTCCGGAAGCCGCCACTGCCTCCTGGACCCGCTCCTCCAGACCCAGGGCTTGGATCGGAGACGGAAGCGGACGGCCGAGCGCCTGGGCGACCTGCGCCTCAATCACAGAAGGACCGCCGCACCGCTCATACCTCCACTCGTATGCCGAGCGTCACCTCGGGGTTGAATCGAAGGCGCACTCTATAGGCGCGCGGAGTCCCTGTCGATACCAGCCACATGATTTCGACGCGATAGGACATTCGACCAGCACTGTTGGTGACATGTCTCAGTTCGTCGCGAGGTCGCTGTAGCGGCGCATCAGGGGCGTGACCGAGACGCCATGAACGACAACCGATGCGGCAACAACGGCCAGCGTGAGTCTCGTGAGCAACTGAGCCAGATCGTCAGGCAGGCCGTGCTGGATGGCATACATCAGATAGTAGATGGAGCCAATGCCCCGGATCCCGAACCAGGCGATGAACCCGCGTTGCAGCCACGTCGCCGTTGACCCGATCATCCCCAGACCCGCGGCCACAGGCCGGATCACGAGCAGCAGCAAGGGCACGAACCAGAACGCAACGTCGGGGATGCCGCTGACCGAGATCATCACTCCGACCATAAGCATCACGACAACCTCGCCGATGCGCTCCAACTGCTCGGTGAAGCCGAGAACCGCCTGCGCCATATAGGCGGGCGCCGTCTCCGGATGGGTGGCGATCTCCTCCTCCCGACCCTCGGCCGCGGCCTTCGCCACAACCTCATCCGGCGCTCTTTCCTGTCCGACCGCCCGCTCTTCGATCTTGCGCAGCGCCAGCCCCGCCGCGAAGACGGCCAGGAACCCATAGGTGTGCAAGAGCAGGGCAATCCCATAGGAGAGGGCGATCAACCCGAGAGCGAGAAAGTCGTCCAGGCCGAGCCCTTCCTTGTGCTCGTGGCGCAGATACAGAATCACGCGACCCGCCACGGTGCCGAGAAGTCCTCCGACAAGAAGCCCGCCGGGAATTGCCCAGAGCACGTCAATGGCCAGCCAGCGCCAGCCTCCTTCCCCGGTTTCATGCAGCCCGAGCAGCCCCAGACCAAGCATGACGAAGGGGAACGCCGTTCCGTCGTTGAGACCGGCCTCACCGGTGAGGGTAAAGCGCAGCCGGTCGCGGTCCCGCGGACCGGTCACCTGGACATCGGACGCCAGCACCGGGTCGGTCGGCGCCAGCACCGCGCCGAGGAGAATGGCCGCGCCCAACGGCAACCCAAGCCCGGCGACGGCAACGAGTGCGATCAGTCCGACTGTGAGCGTCATCGACCACGAGGCGAGCACGACCGGCAGCCGCCAGAGCGGGTCTCGCAGCGGAACCCGCAATTTGAGTCCGGCGCTGAAGAGAGAGACGATCACCGCGATCTCGGTAATCCGCTCGACGAGCGCGGCCTCCGCAACGGGATCGAACCTGGTCAGATTGAGCGCATATGGACCGATGAGAACGCCGGCCCCGAGGTAGAGCATGGAGGTCGAAAGCGGCAAGCGCTTGACGATCGAGGCGCTCAGGGCCATGAGGATGAAGACCGCGCCGACGACGATGAACCAGAACGTGATTTCCAATGGGATGCCGCCTCCTGATTCCCACGTAACGTTTCGACCTTCGCATTTCGGGCCGGAATGCAGGAGAGGCCATGGCTCTGCTCGCAAGAATGGTGCGAACTGGAATGTGCTTGTGCATCGCTGGCTACTCAGTTAGAGGAATTCAGCTCGAATTCCCGCTGATTCCAGTCAGCCGCTTACCGCGTGCAAATGCAACAATCCTCGAGTAGCGGCGGCCAATGCCAGGACACAAGGCGCACCATATGTTTCCGGGCTCAGTCGTTCCCTATATCCGCGAGGCCGACTTCGCCATCCGGAAGCTTTCGCAGCAATGCTGGTAGTACGAGCGGTGGCAACCGGTGGTAGTGGAGGACCGTGCCGTCAGGAGAGCGAACGCTCCCCCGCTTGCTCCGGCGAGGAGCTTCTTTCAGGATCCGCCATCGCGACAACCTGTCGACCTCACCTGTCTGTACGACACGATCAAAGTGCTCAGCATCCATCACGTGCCACCGTTCCTGGCTCGTGCACATCCCTCATGGCTATCGATCCATCGCCGGTCCCGTGATCTACCGGCTTGCCGCGGTCAACACCCTTCAAGGGCAAAGCAGTACCCCTTGGTTGCCACTTTCGGTCCGCGTTTACAGCCGCGGCAGCAGTCCTGCCGGGAGGGGTCGTAGCACTGCTTGCCGCACCGTTGGTGCCCCTCAGGACAGGTGCTGGCCAGCGCATCCGCCTGCCGACCAAGGAGGGTTAGCACCCCCCGACTGTGACAGCCGCCCCCGCCTTGAGGATGGCGCGACGCGTCGCGTCAGCGCCCACCGCCTTCACGATCGTGTCAAACCGACCTGCATCAACGATCACGCCCTCCTGTGCCGTATCTCGACGTCTCTCGCCCGTCCGATGAGTGATTCCTGGTCCTCTGGTCACCACTGGGCGTGGCCGTCGCCGCCCCAGGCCCGCCGTCGTGCCGCACCAGCGTGGTTGGAGCACGACGGCGGACTTGCGCATGACTCTGGTTACGCCCCGGATTCGCACGATTGCTGGGACGAAAAGTTGCACGCCGCCTCGTGCTCGAGCACGCATTCCGTGCCGCGGTCGCGAACAACGTCACGGAAGTCGTGGGCCGTGCAGATGACGGTGAGGGGCCCGACGCCACAGCGATAGAGACCCCGGCACCAATTCGGTGCCGCACTCGCCGGGCGTATCCTTCCCGTGGCCGCGACGCCCACGGCGACCGCGACGACCTTCAGAGCTCCACGCCGTGACATCCCCTTGGCCAACGATCGGGCAATCTGGTCCATACGCTGTCCATCCATCGCTGTCTCCTTTTCCGATCCGCTCTCGTCGTCCATCGACAGGGCACCCTGTCCTGGTTTTCAGCGTAGGAGGCTGCGCCCATCGGCACATGGGTAGAACTACGCATCGGGGATACGCATTTGGGAGCGCCGCGACGGGGAGGAGCAGGGCGTATGCGTAGCGACCGGGAACGGGAGAAACTCAGACGAGATTGAGGCGTACCGCTTGGGTGGCGGCGGCCGTGCGCGAGTCGACGTCGAGCTTGGCGAGGATGTGCTCGACGTGGCGCATGACGGTGCGATGACTGATCGACAGTACCTCACCAATTTGGCGATCGGACCGGCCGTCCACGAGCTGACGCAAGACCTCCAACTCGCGCGGGGTCAGACCATACGGCGCGGCGTCCTCTGGCGCCTCGTCGGGGGCCGCGGTGGCGCTCAACGTCTCCAGGAAAGCGGTCCCCTGGGTGAGCGCCTCAACGAGGGTCCTCCCCTGTCCGTGCTCGAGTGCCGCCGCAAACGCGCCCGCCCCGAGCCGCTCCCACGCGGTCTCGAGCACGTGCTGCTGGGGCGCGCGTTCCGGTAGTTCGAAGCTATAGCCGATGGACTCCCGAATTCGCTCGACGGTGCCGAAGAGCCGCACCCCCACCTCCAGGCGCTGGGTGACTACAGCCAGCGACCCGACGCGCGCGAGCCAGTCAACGAGTCCTTCTTTGGTCCCGACCAATTGCCAACCCTCGAGGCTCTCAAGGAAGAACGCGGCAACCCGCACGTGGTCCGTTCGTAGGGTCACCAGGCCGAGGTCGCTGAGCGCCACCGCGGTGCCATACCTATCATCCTGCTCGCGGAAGAGTCCGAGCGCCTCGGTGATGAGGGCCGCGGCTCGATCCCCATCGCCGCGCCAGTAGGACACCGTTCCCAGGTTCAGCAGCGCCAGCGCGGCCCAGTCCATGAGATTTTGCTGCCGGAAGAGGAGTGAGGGCCCGGGTGAACGCATCGGCCGCCCGGTCGAACGCGCCGCGGGCGCGTTCGACTGCCCCCGGAGATTGTTGGCAGCAGCAGTGTCCAAGTCTGTCGATTGCTCGCTCGATAACAGCCGCAGGTCTGACAAGTACCATGTTGGCCGGTACGTCATAGTCCTGGGCCTGGCACGACATGTGCCCTACCAGAGGCGTACGCTCCGTCAGCTGTTTTGGATCAAAAAGGAGCACCCCATGGATCAACATCGCTTCGATACCCTTGTCAGGACCGTGGCCGCCACGAGGAACCGGAGGCGATTTCTGCACGGGCTTGCGGCTGCCGCTGTAGCGGGTGTCGCCCTGCGCCTCAGCGTCGGGACCATTGCCGGGCAAGTGGTCACGGAGGATTCCGGTGAGACGTGCAGCCAGGACAGCGACTGCATGCCGGTCGTACCCGATCCCTGTACCGGCGCGTTTTGTGATGCCGGTTCCTGCACCTACACCAGCGTGGCATGCATGCGCGGGCACGTCTGCTGTGGCAACGGCGAGTGCTGCCCGGAAGGGGAAGCAGGTGCCATACCGGACGTGACGAGCGATGACCCGGCAGCATCCGGGGAGAGCGGCGAGACACAACCCGGGACGACGGAGTCGAGTGAACCTGGCTGCATGACCGCCCACTCCCTCGGATTAAAACGCTGCGTTTTGGTCAGCAGCCTTGACCCGGTTATTGGCTGCCCTGCCGGTTACAGCGTACGTCTGCAGAATGCTGTGGGTAGGCAGGATGCGTTTAAACTGTCGGTGAGACGCCGGAATCCATCTGTACCTGCTGCAGCAACGAGAAGCTGAAATGTGCAGCGCCGGGAACGGTCTGCGACCGATGCAGCGATCCGTATCCGAGTTCCCAGTGTGTGCTGCAATCCGAACCGAGTGCCACGCGCTGTGAGGATTTTGGGTACGAATACCAGTGCATTGCGGGGACCTGTAAGCAGGTCGCCGAATGAACGCCTAGCCGGCGCGAGATTCGGAAGCAACTCCGCACACGCCCCCAAAGTGAGTACGGAACCCGGGATCCTGTTTCTGGCCCGTCAATTGGCCTGAACCGCGCCGCTAGCTAGCGAGACACATTTTCAACTGTGGATCGGTGCTCATCCGAGGGGCGGTGTCACCACCCGGCTGAGCAGCAATCCGGCGCGGGCAAACCGGATCACTCCCCGCAACGACCCCAGCAGCTGCCACTGCTCCACCGGCGGCGGCCACGTCTCCGCTGCCGGCTCGACCACCCCTGTGGCCACCACCAACGGATGCGTCGCGACCAGATCCGCCACCTCCGCCTGTTGCTGCAGGGCCGTCTCCAGCGTGATGGCCTCCGTCCAGTTGAGGGTGACCCAGAGCGCTCGCTCGTCCCCCGCCTGCTGGCCAGGACCTGGCGCAGGACGGGAACGGCCTCCTCGGGTGCGGCCAGGGGACACCACTGCAGGCGGCCACTGCTCTCCAGGGAGGCCGTGTCCAGGCCGTGCTGCTGGTAGGCCGTCGCCAGCGCGCGCCGTGAGGTCTGCTTCGGCTCATAGAGCTTGACCAGCCGTCCGCCCCGGGTCTCCCCGGCCTGGAGAAACGCCGCATCCAGACGCGTCAGCAGCTCAGCATCCTCGGCCACAGCCAGCACCTGATCGGGCACCTCGAGAAAGGCGCCCAGGTGGGCCGCCAGCGTCCGCGGTCGCTCCGCCTGCCGCAGGAAGGCGTCGAGGGCACTGCGGCGGATGCGCCAGACCTTGCCCAGCTTCAGGCAGGGCAGCCGCCCGTCGCGACACCAGCGGTAGATGGTGACCGGTTCCAACTCCAGATAGCGGGCGACGTCGTCGGCGCTCAGCAGCTCCTCGCCCACCCGGGATGACGGCTCCATGATCAGCACTCCACGACGCGACGAAGGTGCCGCGATCACCGTTAGCCTACCTCGGATAAATCACGGATGAGTGGTTTTGTGTATTGTATTTTTCTGTACTCGATGCCATGCTTCGTGCTGCGGAGAACAATAATGGACTGAAATGACGGCCCGGCCAGAAATTCCCCCATTTTGGGGAGGGCAGCGGAAACCGGGGCTGGCATGATACGTCCAGATCGTTGGGAGATAGGCGGGGCGCAGGGCCCCTCTTGAGGAGAGGTCAAGCGATGGAAAATCGACGATTCGATGAGTTCACAGTCGCCATTGCTCGTGGTCGCTCGCGGCGAGCATGCTGCGAGGCCTCGCGGGGGGCGTGCTGGGCGCCCTGGCGCTCGACCGAAGCGGCGCGCTGGCAAAGAACGACAAGAAGCCAGAGGTAATCGAGGCCAAGCCGATCTGTCCGAATGAGGGCGCTGATTTGAGCAACTGCCCCGAATGTGCTGAGGCGGCGAGCTGTCTGCTGCGTACCAGGGAGGGCAGGAGCACGAGTGCGGGGTGGCGTACGGGCGGCCAGTGGCGCGGCCGGCAAACGCGAATTGTCCTGATGCGAATGGCGGCCTCGCGGGCGAGGGCAGCGTCTCAGACAACGCCAGGCAGGTTCGGATAAGACGAGGGACGGGTGACCACGACTCGCTACCGATGCGCCTACAAGCCGGATCCGTCGAATGCCTGCCCCGGAATCCCCCGGTCTGCTGCCCCAAGTTTACCTCTCAGAACTTCGGACACTGCGTCAAGAGCGGTAAGCAGTGCTAGGAGCGCGGTGATTCTCCGCCGACGCGACGGTCCGTAGGCGTCGCGTCGGCGCCAGTCAAACCGTGGTCGCAATTGGGTCACCCCGGCTCCCGCAAGGCTAAGCACCAGCCTTCGACGTCATGCCCTACCGCACCACGAATCTCGGGAAGACCTCAATTGGCACGCAATAGGCGATACCGAGAATGTCGACACAATGTAAGGAGGGGTCGATGCACACGAAACGGATGCGCCATCGCCTTACGGCCCTCGTGGCAGCACTCATCACCCTGAGTCTGGTGGGCATGCCCGTCTTGGCCATAGATTAGTGGGGGGAGCTGCACCAAATGGCAGGGCTCCACCACCGGCACCGTTAGCCTACAAAGTGGGGCGCAACGTCAGTGGCCACTCGCAGGCGGTGCTGAACGGCGCCGTCGATGACCGGAATACCGAGAGTAAGGCCTACACTGACTACCAAGGCCAAGACGACAGACAAGTGGACGGGAACACACAGTAGCAATTGCGAAATACCGACCAGGGGGCATGGCCGGATCCACTCAGCAGGCCGTCCCTAACTATCGAACCCGGGACGGCGGGGACGAACTGCTCGCCGGTGCCGGCGACGATTCAGGTCTTGCAGCTACCTATGGCCGGAACGGGTGGCTCCGGCATGGCCCAGATCTGGATAAGCAGGGGTCATATCACCCAGGCCACAGCGAAGCAGAATGACTCCTACTTCACTGATCCAACTACCTGAGCGCTGCGTAACGAAGGGTTCAGCGACCCATCAGAGGCACCCATCGCCGCTCGATAGGTGGTGACCTGCCAGGAGATCGCCCACGGCTTCGGCCTTGACCACGATGACGAGAACTTCGGCAACAAAAATACCGGCACCTGCATGGACTACGGCAACACGCCGTGGGGCGATGAGAACCCGAACACCATGATTTCGAGCGGCTCAAAACGATCTATACCCATGCCGAGAATATTATGCCCCAACGGGGGCGGCAAGAAGGGCGCCCGACGACCAACGCCCAACGAACATGCCTCGGGAGCGGGCAATTGGGGATAACTCCCGAGCAACTGGGGGCCAGGTCACGGCGTACGACAGCAAGGGCCGACCGAGCCACTTCCGTAAGAACATCGACAAAGAGCGGGCGGTCTTCACCTTCGTCATCTACGCCCGGACTGGGCCGGCGTGAAGGTCGGGTCCGAGCAGGCCGGCGACCGGCCATTCCCACGACGGGCATTACACCAGGTTAATCACGCAAGAGGCCGACAGAAGTGACGGCGGCAAGAAGGACCGACGGCAAGCGAAACGGCAAGCGCTATCGGTAAGGCTCAGCCTGTAACCCTGTAGCCAACTTCGAATAGCGCTTGGAGCGCCTGGACGGTCACTCAGTGGACCGTCCAGGCGCTCCTCGTCTAGCAACCATGTCTGGCGACCCTCGATGAGGGATCGAGTCAGCATCCAGACGCCGTGACGCGGGACTTCCGCAACCATGGCGCCACCTTGCATTGCATCGGGCTGGGTCGCTGCAGCTGAAGTGCGTCGCGTCGAGTAGCGTGCCCTTGTGGTCGTAGGCGCAGACACCAGTGAAGGCGGCGACACCCGGCAGGTCCACCGTCGTCTGGGAGGCGGGTCGAGGGCGCCCAGTCCCAGATGTCAGCTCGTTGCCGTAGCCGACCTCCAGGATTACCGTCGGTCTGTCCCTAAGCACTCCAGCCAGAGCTGCCGCCCCCGATGTCGATCATGCCGGCGAAATCGCCGCCAGCCGACGGGGTGTCGCCGGGCCGGTGTTCGCCCCAACTGAGCACAGTGCGCCGAGCAAACAGGGCAACAGGCCGAGCGAGGAGGGACCGGACGCATGGGGCTCCTCCCCGCGAGCAGCTGACGTCTGGAGCACGAGAATCGACGCCCCGGCGGTCCTGGCGATCACCACCTTATACCGGCGGTCTGCGGGGGCAGAAGCCGAGGTGCAAATGCCGGGGAACCATCGGGCTACCACCTTGAGTTTTGCAAAACCCTCTTTGTCGACGGCGCGAGAGCCGCGCGTTCGATGTCGGCCCTTGGGTCAGGCTTCGCAGTCCACCAGGCTCTCACTCTCTTGGCCCCGGGGGCATATTTGGAACTAGGACTGGACGGATGGCCGGCGTAGCCGATGCACCGTACAGTGTCCATTTCTCCACGGTAATGTGGATCCGGCCTGGGACTGTCAAAGTCTTCGGACTTGCCGGGCCAGCCGCGCTTGCGGATCGCTTTCACAAGGTTCTCCGCCGGAGTGCGTCCCGGCTCAGCCAGCCACAGTTCGCCGCCGGGAGCCACGATCCGTTCGATCAGCGCCAGCAACGGCTTGACGTCCGCCTCTTCGTAGAGCGCATCGGCGGCGAGGACCAGCGAGAATCCCTCGCCCGCCTCCGCGAACAGTTCTGAGCTGGATTGCGCCAATTGACGCGGATTGTCTTGGGCTCAACCCCCACGTTTTCGAGGGCGTTGAGCGCGCAGAACGCCAGGGATCCTGGTACAGCGTCGGCGACAACCAGATCCGCGCCGGCCTGAAGCGCGGCGACCGCGGTGACCCCGACCCCCGGACCGAGTTCGAGGACACGCTTGCCGCGTAGAACGCCTGGGTCACGAGCGATGACGCTGGCGAGGACGATGCCACTCGGCCAGACCTCCCCCAGTACGGCCCAAAGCGACGACGTGGCGTAATCACCGGGTAGGGTCGCGTGATTCGGAACGTCACGTCGGTCCCTGGCAGATCGACGTGATCATGCGCAGCGGGCTGTACGCCTGGACGAGCGCGTCCAGTTCATGTCTCCGCGAGAGACAAATGCCCTCGGGACTGGCGCCACGAGAGACACGAGGGCCCCAGTCCTTGATCCGCTCCCATAGGGATTTATGCGTCCGCATGTGCGAGGTAGTCCGTTCGCCCATGACGCCCCCTTCTCCACGACTTGTCAGCCTGGACGCCGCTGCCTACGTATCGTCCCATCCATGAGCGGGCGTTCTAACGTGAGAAGTTCGGGATGATCACAATTACGCTTCCAGATGTTCTAGAGCGGGTCGCCGCCCTGCATTGAGCGCTTACCTTACCTCTTACTGCCAAAGCGGCCGAACTACATCCCTCTCCGAGTGAGTACCACCATCCAGGGAGTTCCTCAGGCGATGCTCTAGATTGGGGTCAGTGGACGACCTAAACGTTACAGAAAGAGCCCATAGGCGCTGCATTATGTTGAAATCAGCCAGATAGCTACTACGTGGCTCTGCTGCGCGGTCGACAAGGTCCACGAGGTCGGCAAAGTGCAGGTGGTCGGTCTCGCGTCGCTGCCCGCCACGCGTAACCGCCGCATTGCTTCCACCGCCGGAGAGCAGCACCCAAGAGGGGACGCTCGCCTCCACCGCGCGGTTGCGCTCGCTGCAGATGGCCACGTCCGGATGGTAGCGGGCCACATCCGCCGGCAAGGGCAGGCCGGGTTGACAGCGATCGTGTCGATGTCGGGGCGCACTTGGGTGCAAGGCGACTGCGATTGCTTCGGCGCGCAAGTGGGGGGTCGGTGGCAACCAGAACGAGAAGTCGTGCCATGGAAGAAGGTCCTTGTCGCTACTGGGGAGGGGGACCGGCAGAGACAACAGGGTGCTGTCCGTAGCGGAATGATGAACCGACCGTCTGCCGCAGTCCCTACATTTCCAGACGCACGACTCCGGTTTGACGGCGAAGACCAGCGCCTGGAGGCGAAACTCGACGCCCAGTTTACCCATCAGATTGACCATATGGGTGTGAACCGTGCCGCGACCTACATGGAGTTGCTGGGCGATTTCCTTGTCGCTGAGTCCCTGAGCGAGGGCCACCAGCACCTCACGCTCCCGCGGCGTCAAGCGAGCGAGGGCGACCGAGCACTCTGGTGCTGCGCACGGCGCTCCTCAGCAAGGCGAAGAAAGCGCACCAGTTCCGCGGGCTCTACCACTGGCTGGCCGGCACAAAGACGACGAACGGCAGTGACAATCTCGGCGAGGGGTGCGCTCTTTCTGCAGCGACGCCGGCCGCCCCCGCTTACCGCCTCGCCCAGCTCATATCCATCGGCGGCGGCGGTGAGGACAAGGACTTGCACCAGTGGGCGCGCACGGCGAAGATCGTGGACAACGCGGTGCAATGCCGATCCGGCACTCCAGTTCGGTGACAGCAACATCAACAGGGGTCGTTGAAAGACAGCTGCGGGCCTCGGCAATGGTCCCTACGTGCCCCGTGACCTCGACGTCTGGCTCTCGCTCCAGGGCCACGACCAGCGCCTCACGAAATACGGTCTGATCTTCGACGAGCAGGACACGGACAAGATCGTCGCTCATGGGTCATGCACTCCAGTCGTGCATCAGAGAGCCGAAGCACCATGGTTTCAGCTCTGTCTTCGCTCTACGCCGTCAGCCATGTCGCTTCTGACGAGTCAGCACCCACAAGCACGATGAACCAGCGAACCCGGGTGGTGCCCGAGGTCGCTGACAACGAATCCAGGGTCGAGCGCACGCAGCGAGGAGAGGTCCCCGACCTGGCCGGCCACGTCAGCAGCCGCGATTTCCGGGGCGAGCCGGGACTTGTCGATGCCGCCGAGACCCGCCCGCATCAGGAAGCGAAAGCCGTCACTCCAGAGGAATGCGCAGATGCCCCAACGTCCAGCGTACCTTCTGAATCACTGGATCGAGTGAGGGACACTCACGCGGAAGCGGGGAACGCGCCCGGAACCGGCCATGTGCAATGGACTCCCGATCCCTCGATCCTGATCCCTTCGGTGCTGGCTAGGCCAAGTGGCTTAGATTGATCCTAGCCCTACCACGTTCTCGGGAGGTTGAAACGCAAACGGTGTGCCACATTGTTGCAAAACATAAAGGAATCATGAATTGACGATTCCAGGTCGGAACTCCCCGGACCGACCAATGCGGACTCAACCGAAAGAAAGTCAGCCGGGACGCGTGGTTCACCCAATCGACTCGGCATACTCATAGAGACGGGTAATGTCCCGATATCTTCACCTGTTCTGGTTGCTCATGATGCTCATTCACATTGCAGACGACGATGTGTCACATTCTCACACTGCAGCATCTGAATCTCGCCGTGCCCGTTGCGTCGTGTCCCGACACGTCGCTGAGCAGGACATCGAACCCTGTCGTCACACGCTGCCGCATGTCAGCCGAGACATGTGAGTAGCGGTCGAGCGCTCGCCTCGCTGATCGAGGCATGTCCCAGTCGTTCCTGCACTACCTTCGGATGTTAAGGCTCGTCAGGAGGAGCGTTGCACTCGTGTGCCACAAGTCATGGAACTGCATCCGTAGCACGCCCGCTCGATGAGTTTGGCGTACGCCGGAGAGGAGGCGCCGCGTTTGCTGACGGTCGTGGCAGGGAGTTCCACGTGGCGACTGTTGGCGACCGTCTTCGGCGCTCATGCGGTGCTCTGGACGGAGCCGAAACTGGTGGATACGGGGCGCCGGGAGAGGGATTCGGACCGCATCGACGGAAACTGGCTTGATAGCGTCGGTTTTTTCTCACTAAATAGGCATGATGGTCACGAAATGGTCACGGGCTAGATCGCTTCTTACAGCAGCAGTGGGAGTGCGTGTTCCCTAACAACACTCTCACTTCCTTCCCCGTCATCTTGGATCGCCACAACGCTGACGTCGACTCTGCATGGCGAACAGCCGACCTCGGCCACGGTTCTGCTGAGCACCGTTCGGCGAGCCTTTTCCTAGCGATCCCGCGCCGCGGTGCCCCAAAGGCCTGGCTCAGCAGGCAACGTGCAGCGAGAATGTCAGGGCGGCCGCGCCGACCGGAGTGAGCGTCTCGACCAGCACGGTGCCGGCGGGCGAGTCAACGGTGGTGACGAGGCCAGATCAATTGGCGTCGCCGCACTCGCAGCTCTCGAATGACGCGCGAAACGTGATGGGTGGATCTGAAAACGGGCCAGTGCTGCGGCACGGCTTATGCAGAGACGTGGCCTGAGCCGCCAAAGGCCTCAGCCGTTCGGGGGGTCGGTTGGATCAGCGGAAGGTCTCGACAGGGGCCTCCTCTTCGGCTAGGCACGGTGCGCGGCGAGAGGGACCGTCACCCAGCAGGGGTAGTCAGTTGGCTAGCTATAGGAGGACGAGGATGAAAAGCACGCCTTCAGTTAACAAGACGCAGATGGGCTCGACGGCATGACGCGGCGCAACCTGGCGAAGAGCGCCGTTGGCGGCGGGGCTAACGCTCCCGGTGCTCGGCAAGTCCTCCGTTTCGGCCGCCCCGCGCAACGCTGTCCGCCGCCAGGAGGCGGAGAAACCCGCGTCGCTCAACATGCTTTACGCGACGGTGGAGGCAGATGTCGAGGCCATCAAACTCGCCATCCCCGATTTCAAAGCCGAAACCGGCATCGACATTGTGCTCGATTCGCAGCCGTACGACGCCCTTCAGCAGAAGGTCTTCGCCGAACTGGCCGTCGACAGCCCGTATTACGACGTCATCATCGTCGATACTCCCCTGGACTCCCGCGTTGACTGGCAAGCTGGAGCCGCTCAGCGGTTATCTCACCGACGAAGCGCTCAACGATGTCTCGGATCCAGCACTTGACGATTTCATCGAGAAGGTCTTTTTCGACACGGCGGTCTACAACCCGGACTCACCCAACCTGCAGTTCCCGGACACCAGTGCGGTCGACCTGGAAGCGATTACTGGCGAAGGCTTCGAGGTCTACGGGCTGCCGCTGCAGGCGAACGCGCTCGTCGCCACGTACCGCACCGATCTCTTCGAGAATGCGGACGAGATGGCGGCCTTCGAAACCGCAACGGGCGCGAGTTGGCATTCCCCAACACCTGGGACGAGTTCGTCGACGTCGCCACGTTCTTCACCCGGCCGGATGACAATCTCTACGGCACGACCCTGATGGCCGGCAACGGCGACTGGGCCACGGACGACTTCAAGACCCTCTCGCCGCCTGGGGCGGCGACGGCTACATGATCTCGGACGACTTTTCGCTTGCGTTCAACACGCCGGAAGGTGTCGAGGCGCTGACGTACTACGCCGACCTGATCAACGTCCACAAAGTGACGCCCCCGGCGTTACGTCTTTCTCCTGGGACGATGCTTCGGCCGCCTTCACCTCTGGCTTGACCGCGATCGGCATGAATTACCACACCGAGGTGCTCGCGCCGGACGTCCAGGGAAATATCACGTACGCGCTGGTGCCCGAGAAGGTCACCCGTGGGCCGCATTTCGGGACCTGGATGCTCAGCGTGAACAAGGCCTCCCAGAAGAAGGAGTGGGCTTACCGCGCCGCAAACTGGTTTACCAGCGCCCCGACCCAGACCAAAATGCTGGCTGCCCAACTCCATCCCAGCCGCAAGTCGGTCTACGAGGCGGCGAAGACCGATGAGACGCGACCAAGTTCGGCAACTTTTACGACATCCTGGGTCAGTCGCTCGCCCTCGGCGTCGGCCGCCCGCGACTGACGAACTACGGGGCGGTGGACAAGGAGATCGGGTCGCGGTC
>CAVVTE010000027.1:0-360507 GCA_963751075.1 uncultured Chloroflexia bacterium
TGGCCTCGGCAAACAGCGGCTCCACCCAGACCTGGCGCTTGCGGATGGCTTTCATGCTCGGTTGCTGATCACCACCGCGGGAGTGTTTGCTGCTGGGGCTTGCTTACGTTCGGTAGCTCGTCCCAGTTCGGCCGTCGAGCATCCGGCCCCCGGCTTCGGCGTCGCCCGCCCCACTGCTTGTGGAAGTAGGCAACGCCTTCGGCAACACAGCGATCCCGGACATCACGAACCCAGGCCGGGTCGCATCGCCGGTGTCCGCTCCGCTCTCACCGCCGGTGATAACCCAGTGGAGGCCCTCGAGGTTGAGCTCGTCCACCGGCCCGAGCAGGGGTTCGGCGCTGATGAAGCGGACGGCGGCCGGGACCTGGCGGAGGTAGTCTGCCCGCCACGCGTACGCGTTCGACTCGACCGAGACGCCGATCCAGATGTGCGGTGGCCAGGGCAGGGACTGGCCAAGCCGGGCGAGGCGCTGGGGGCGCTTGGTGAGGATCTGGTAGGTGTGCCGATCGGCCCGGACCATGGTGTCGAAGACGCGACGCACGAACTCTTCGGGGACATCCGCGTGGAACAAGTCGGACATCGAGTTAACGAAGATTCGGCGGGGCTTCTTCCACTTGAGTGGAAGGTCAAGCCGCTGTGGCCAAAGACGGAGGTCGAAGCCCTGCTCGTAGGGATGATCTGGGACGCCTCGGAAGCGCTCGGCAAAGGTGAGCGCGTAGCAGTGGTCGCAACCGGGAGAGACCTGCGTGCACCCGGTGACCGGGTTCCATGTCGCGTCGGTCCATTCGATGGCTGATCCAGCAGCCATGGCCCCTCCTAGCCTAGAACGGAAGTTCTAGCGGAAGGGTAGCAGGCGGCGGCATCTGGATGACCGGCTCGATTTCTTCCGGAACACGTCGTTCGCGATTTTCGCGCCGGTCTCGTTGTGGCCGGCAAAGATCAGACAATAGATGTCGGCGCCATGCGTGTTCTTGATCACGATGGGATCGGTAACGTGCGTGAACAGCGGTTTGAGTCGCTCCTCCACGAAGAGGCGACTGAGGAAATGCCGCGCCCGTTCGCCGTTTTTCGATGTCCCAGGTACCACCGAATAAGTCGGGTTGACTCACATACAGCAGGTCATGCCAATCGTGGTTTCCCCAGACGCGATCCATCACGTCGCCGTAAGCGCCATCCACATCGACCTTGATTTCGTTGTGCAGTTCCCCTCGGTTCATGGCCATCGTGGGAAAGTGCAGAAAGATCTCGATCGCGCCGAGTCTCGGCGATCTGCCGGATCGTGTCGTAATCGACGTGGGTGCTGAACGGGTCGAGCAAGATGAATGCTCGCCGCTGCGATTGGTAGTGAATCGAGGGGTAATGTCGCGGGTGATAACCTGGTTGCAGTCCCCTTCCACGATACGAATGTCTCGGTCTGGGAACTCAGCCCGCAATTGCTGCAAGTGCTCAACGCGCCAGGGCTCCGTCTCAATGAACGTGTAGCCGTGAAGGGGTGCGGAAGGTCAAGTGCAATGCGGGGCGAGCCATCGATTCGCACATCCTGATCGCGCAGTCGTGCATTTCCTGATCCCGCAAAGGCATCGATGTACTCGTATCCCCGGCACCAAGGCTGACTCTTCATGATGTGGTGTATGCGACAAGGTAGTCGCGAAGCCGCTGGTGTTTCTCTAGTGCCCACGGGCCAACGACATCTTCCCGCGCAAGCACGTCGTCTCTGGACAAAGCGCACTCCTCTATTGGTGACGGCGAGGCCAGGCGGGATATCCAGGGGCGGCGGAAGTA
Organism: uncultured Chloroflexia bacterium; assembly: GCA_963751075.1. Lineage (GTDB taxonomy): Bacteria > Chloroflexota > Chloroflexia > Thermomicrobiales > UBA6265 > JACCXM01. Next base: position 1,783 of record CAVVTE010000027.1, read on the forward strand.
TAGAAGTCAATGAACAGGATTGACCAGGAGAGACGGATCGCCATGGGCGCGGTCAGCATCGCCGGAGGACTCACCAGTGGTGCACCCCGTTTGCTTGCGCCGCCACTGAGGTCTTCTCATCCCAGGCAACGAACGAACATACTAGCGATTCAATTGGCTTCTCTCGCGCGCGCGTAGGAGCCAACGGAGCGGCCCCCTTTTCAGCCCTCGCTTACGCCGTCCTCGCGGGTCCGCTGCGGTGCCGGGACGATCCGGAAGATGGCCCGGATGTCCTCTTCCTTGATCATCCGCAGCCGCTTATCACCGGGATAGGCATAGAGGGACCGCCCCTGGGCCTGGAGTCGCCGGCGGATGGTGGCGGGGTCGACTGCAAAGAGGCGAGCCACCTCCGCGAGGGGCATGTAGCCGTCGTACGGGATCGCCGGTTTCACGGGACCGACCATCACGGTCCTCCTCAGGCAACGACAAAACATAGCAGCAATCACGAGCATTCTCGGACTGGCCATCGCCCGGAGCCTACGGTATTTCCTCGGCATCACGCCAGATGTTCGCCGATGCCGGCGGGAGACATGCATCACGAATACATGTGCCGTGGAGACGCTAGGTTTCCATAACGATATAGTTCCATGGAGCCTGGTGCAAGTTCAGGAGGGGGGCACCCAGCCAACCACGAACAGACAACGCAATTAATCTCATCCCTACCTCCCTAGGGACAAACACCCATCTCACCATCGCTCAGACTCTTACCCACACCTCCGCACTCCCTCCCCTCGTCTCGTCTCTGCTCCGTCTCTCTGCGTCCTCTGGTGGTGTCCGCCCGCCCGTTCGCCTCCCTCCTCCGTTGGCCCGTGTTCCCGTGCCCGCCTCCATAGCGTCGTACCGCTCTCGATCGCGATGTGCCCGTCATCCCGCGGCGCGGCTCGCTCCACCACGTGGCCTCTCCAAGACCGCTTTGATATCGGCGGGTCGGTCTTGCTCGCTTCATTGCTGCACCCCGCCTCCGAGCGGCGTTGCGTGTGGCCACGCGCACGCGTGTGGGACGAGCTCAGGGGCCTCACTCTACGGCAGGCGCTGTGCGGGAGTATCGCGAACCCGCACGGGATGGGCGTGGGTGCCTCCCAGCCATGCATCCCGTGCGCGGGAAGATCGCCGTGTCAGGTGCCGACGCGTGGTGCTGGGGGGTGATTGCAGCCATGGTGTGACGAGTCTTGGCCGTGCGTTGTCAGAGGCATGGTGAAAAAATCCAATAATGACGTAGAAAATTAGGCCATGGCTTTGCGTGATACGCATAGAGCTATGCGTATCACGCAAACGGGTTGACAAGAGAAAAACATATGGAAAAATGGGTTGAGAAATAGAGATGTTGCGGTATGTTCTGCACCAACGATGGTTGGCAGTGTTGGGGAACGTGGAGGGCATGTGATGGCAGGTTTTGAGGTGTACCGGAAACCGTCGTCGCGGGCAGGCATAGAGCCGGCGGTCTCAGTGCAGCGCGGCGGCAATTTCTCGCTGAACAGCGGGGCCTGTCAACTCCTCGGCAAGCCAGCGGCGGTGGAACTGCTGTACGACCGCAGTGCGCGGCTGATCGGGTTTCGTCCCGCTGGGGCAGAGGCGCCACACGCGTATCGATTGCGACCGCAGAAAGAGGGCACCAGTCTCCTGGTCTCGGGCGGAGCGTTCGCGCGGCACTTACGGGATTTCCACCGCGCTGACCCGCCGCTATCCGGCGACGATGATCGGGGATGTCCTCGCAGTTGCCGTCAAGGAAAACGGGCGCTCACCGAGGGCGACATGCGGAGGAGGCGGCAGCCCAATGACCGAGACGACCGAATCGACTGCGGCCATGCGGTCGCATTCGCGCCTCATCCGCAATCCGGGTGCGGACCCCACGATTGAGGAGCGGATCTCCTTTCACTGGGCCTGAGGACAACAGGCGAAGCAGCGTCCGTCTCGGTGCGCTGCGGCGCATGCAACCAACGCCTCTACGATCTGGAGAATGGTCGCGTTTCACGAGCATGTTCCGGGTGGTACGTCGAGGATGGCACCCTCATCGTGGAGCGCAAGTGTCCCAAGTGTGGGCGCATCAACGAGGGTTTGGTGACAGCGTCCGTTGGCCGCCCGCTGCAGCTAGCCGATGCGTTGAATGGACCCTGGCGGTGTACACACTGCGACCGGTCCTTGGGCAAGATCGACTCCGTCCGCAGCCGCATCACCATTTCTTGCCGGTGTGGTCATGAGATCCCGCGTCTTCGCCCGCGACGCGATCATGGTCGCCTATGGCGTCCCGTACTGTGGCTCGCTCGTACCCTCCGCGATAGCCCTCCCGCGCCCCTGAGCGCATCCCCGGCCCCTGAGCCGACTCCTAGCCCTTTGAGGCACTTCCGAGCCCACTGAGGCACTCCGAGCCCGTAGAGGCATTCCCCAGCCGAGAGCTGCTGGTGCGCCCGTGAGCGCATGCGCCGGATGATTCCGGAACCAGTTCAGAGGCTCTCTATGTTCCAGCAAGGTTCAGGTACGGCCACGGAAACGCCGCGCCGAAATCGTTCGTCGTCACAGTTGCTTGCCTCTCCAGCAGCAACCCAGCAATCGCCGTCCTCGTCATCCCGGTCACTCATTCGACTCTTCGCCGTGCTCGTCGAGATTGCGCGGGCGCGATCCCCTCACCAAGAGGGAGGTGCGTCATGAATGCCGGTCTTCGACGCGGCGCGGCGAGAGCTCCAGCGTGGGCGACAGCCCATTCCGGTTCCACTGGGACGGAAGAATGCAACATTAGATGGTTGGCCAAAGCTCCGGCTTACCGACGATGACCTGGCGGGTCACTTCAGTCGCCCGGCAAACCTGGCAATCCTCAATGGGGAGCCGTCGAGGAACCAGGTCGATGTCGATCTCGACTGCCCGCAGGCGCTGGTGCTCGCCGATGCGTTCTTGCCACCGACGCAATCAGTCTTTGGCCGGCCCGGGAAGCCGCGCAGCCACCGACTCTACATCGGTGATCCACTCCCACCAACGACCCAATTCAAGGATGTGGGCGGCGCGCATGCTCGTGGAGGTGCGTTCAACGGGATCGCTGACCGTCTTCCCGCCGTCCATACACCCGAATGGTGAATGTCTCAGGTGGGATGAGGATGGTGAGCCCGAAGGTGGTTTCTGGCGACGAGCTCCTTGCGCGGGTCGGAAAGATCGCTGCCGCCTCCATCCTGGCTCGCCACTGGCCAGAAGAAGGCGGCCGACACGACGCCGCCCTGGCCTTGGCTGGTGGCTTGCTCCGGCTCGGGTGGGAGTGAGGAGGACATCGCCGAATTTATTGAGGCGGTGGCGGAGGCCGCTGGTGATGAGGAAACACGTGACCGCGTCGCGGCGGTCATGTACACCGCCCAGCGACTGGCAGAGGGCAATCCAGCCACTGGCTGGCCGCGCCTTGGTCAGTATGTCGGTGAGGACTGTGGTCGCCCGGGTCCGGAAGTGGCTCGGTGCGACCCAGGCGCAATCGGACCAGATGCCGGGCCATTTATCGTCACTCCCAATGGCATCATCTACCGCCGGACATACGCAAAGACGGCACTGTCGACGAACTTCTGGCGAACTTTACTGCGCGCATTGTCGAGGAGGTCATCGCCGATGACGGTGTCAACGAGCGCGGGGAACTCGTGATCGACGGGACGCTCGCGGGCGGAATCGTATTGCCCCGCATCAGTGTCCCGATTACGCAATTCACCACACTCGACTGGCCGATTCGAAAGTGGGGAACACGAGCCATCGTCTCGGCAGGGATGGGAACCAAGGATCGCCTGCGCGAAGCGATCCAGCGGCTCTCTCCTGAGGTGCCGCAGCGACGGGTCTACGAGCATCCAGGCTGGCGCGAGATTGCTGACGTGGGGTGGTGCTTCCTGCACGCCGGCGGAGCCATTGGCGCCGACGGGAGCACGACCGGCATCGACGTCGCGCTTGCACGGAGCAGCAGCCAACATTCTCCTTCCCGACCCACCGACAGGCGAGGAGCTGCGAAAGGCCGTGCGCGCCTCCCTAGACGTGCTCAACGTTGCCCCCGACGTCATCATGGTGCGGCTCCTCGGCGGGGTCTATCGATCAGTCCTGTGCGAGTTCGCCCCGGTCGATCTCTCCATCTTTCTTGTCGGGCCGAGTGGCGTCTATAAGTCCGAATTGGGCGGACTAGCGATGCAGCATGTCGGGTCGCGGTTCGATCGGTTGCACCTGCCCGCGCACTGGTCGGCGACGCCCAACTTCCTTGAAGGCATGTGCTTCCGGTTCAAAGATGTCCCGGTCGTCATCGACGACTTTGCCCCCACGGGTTCGGCAACCGACATCGCCCGGCTGCATGCCACGGCAGACCGCGTGCTCCGCGGGGTGGGCAATCGCGGTGGGCGCGGTCGCATGAACGCGGATGGGTCGCTCCGCCCCGACTTGCCCCCGCGGGGTTTCGTCATCGGCACCGGGGAGGATGCGCCAAGAGGTCACTCATTGCGGGCCCGCATGGACATCGTCGAGGTCGGCCCGGGCGATGTGAACCTGGTCCAGCTCACCGAGGCACAGGCGGCTGGCCGGAATGGCCTGCTGGTGGCGGGAATGGCCGGATTTGTCCAGTGGATAGCCGCCAATGTTGACGACGTGCGGCAGCAAATCCCGATAAAGCTGGCGGAGTTTCGGGCCAAAGCCCAACAGTACGGTTCTCATGCCCGGACGCCCGATGCGGTGGCCAACCTCGCTCTGGGATGGTGATCTTCCTGGACTTTGCCGTGGATGTCGGGGCCATCACGCACCAGGAGGGTGAGGAGCTCCGAGCGCGAGTCTGGCAGGCGCTCGGCGAAGCGGCAGCGAGCCAGGCCCAGCATCAGGTCAGTGAGGAACCAGCGCAACGCTTCATCGACTTGCTGGGATCCGCCCTCTCTGGAGGCTTCGCGCATGTGGCGTCGCTAACCGGGGATGTTCCGAACCACCCGGAGGCCTGGGGATGGCGCCAGAGGACGGTCGGTACCGGGGAATACGAGCGAATCGAGTGGCAGCCTCAGGGTGATCGGGCCGGGTGGACGGACGGCGACAATCTGTACCTCGACTTCGCGGCCGCCCTCACCGCCGTCCAGCCCGTGGGTCAGGCGACCGGCGGTCCGATTGGGGTGACACCAAAAACACTGGCCAAGCGACTGCACGAGCGTGGGTTTCTCCTCTCGATTAACGAGAAGCAAGGCGAGTTGAAGGTGCGACACGCATTGGAAGGCCGCCGCCGTCACGTCCTCCATCTCGCCGCCAGCACCATCACCCTTGAGGAATCCCGCCAATCCGGCCAATCCGACCCAAGCGAATGCAGACGGTGCGGCAGGCCGCGCATTCTCGCGGAGCCATGGCCGGATTCTCTGGCCGGATGGTGATGCTGCTGAGCGGGAATCCGGCCACGAAACCCGGCCAAACAGCATCGGATTCACTCGGGGGTGGCCGGGATGGCGGGATTGGCCGGATTTTGGATGGTGGAGGGGACGGTCGGCTGGAGACCTCAGAGGCAGCCGAAACAACGGATGTCGACCGACTGCGGAGGTCGGCGAATGGGCAGCGACGCTGTGACGGTCTTGACCGAAGCGCGGGCGGTAGGACTGGAGGTTCGCGCCGAGCCCGGACGCCTCGTGGTGCGCGGTCCCCGCTCGCAGGAGACCGTCGCCCAGCGTCTGCTGGAGCGAAAGAGCGAGGTATCGGCGCTGCTGGCCGCAGAGGACGCGGAGGTCGCGTGGCGCATTGATGCGATGCGACCGCAGGTGCCGCGACGAGGAGCGATTCCGGTGTTGGTCGCTCGTGAACGGCGTCTCGGAGCCGGGGTGTTGTGTCTCGTGCGGGGAGCAGCTGCACGAGGGGGTGACGTTCCGCTGCTCGCTTTGCGCTCGCGCGACCTGGGTCGTCCTGCATGAGATGCGCGAAGACGTGAGACCCGAGAACGTAGCAGACCAGCGACCAGAACAATCACGGTCGCACGAGCGCGAGCGGGGTCATTCGCGGATCGCATGTGAATATACTAAAAATGGTACAATTCCGATGAACAGGAGAGGCGTTTATGGGGATCGGCCAGCGGCTCAAAGAGGCTCGGGCGAGGACCGCGATGCGGCAGGTGGATCTTGCGCGCCAGACGGGTGTGGGGCTGCGCACCATTCGCCAGATCGAGCAGACCGACTTTGAGCCGCGACTGGCTACCGCACGCAAACTCGCGACCGCCCTCGATGTCCGCGTCGAGTGGCTGGTGTTTGGCATCGAGCCCATGACGGAGACGGCAGAGCCTGAGGAGAAACCGCGATGACCCAACCACCACCCGGACCCTCCGTGCCGCTCTCTACCAGCGGGTCAGCAGCGAGGAGCAGGTCGAGGGCTATTCCCTCGATGCCCAGGACCGGGCCGGCGCCTCTATTGCGAGGCGCATGGCTGGGAGGTCGTTCATGTCTATCGAGACGAAGGGCGGAGTGCCCGCACCGACGATCTCGCCAAGCGCCCGGCCTTCCAGCAGATGCTTGCTGATGCCGAGGCGGGTCTCATCGATGTCGTCGTCGTCCACAAACTCGACCGCTTCGCTCGCAATCGCCGCGTCGCCTTCGAGACCTTCGAGCGGTTGGAACGGCCCATGTCGGCTTCGTCTCGCTCAGCGAGCAGATCGATTACTCGAGTCCGATCGGGCAAGCTGATGCTGACGATGCTGGTCGGCCTTGTCCCAGTTCTACTCAGACAACCTTTCGTCGGAGACCAAGAAGGGAAAAGCCGAGCGGAAAGCGCAAGGGTTCTACAACGGCCTCGTGCCCTTCGGCTTGAAGAAGCATGCCGAAAGTGGTCTCCCGGTTCCGGATCCCGAGACCTACCCAGGACTGCTCCTGGCCTTCCAACTCGCGCTCGAGGGAAGAGTGATCGGGATGTTGCCGACGCGCTGAACACCGCTGGCTACCGGACAACGGGGAATCGCGGCCGGAACCCGTTCACGAAAGACACCATCTGTCCGACTGCTGCAGAACCGGTTCTATCTCGGCCAGCTCCCCGATGGGCAGGGCGGATGGATGCCCGGTGCCCATCAGCCCGTGCTGGACGAGGAACTCTTCAACCAGGCGGCGGCAGCTCGCCGCGCCAACCAGTCCGGATCGCTGAAGGTGACGCGGGCACACCGGCGTCATTCCCTCTCGGGTCTTGGCATCTGTGGTCATTGCGGCGGGCGCCTGCACATCCTCACCGAGCGCAAGAAGACGGTCCGGATCTACTGCTATCAGCGCCGGCAAGTCTCGTCGTGTCCGCAACGCTCGGTCCTGTTGCCGGTGATCGAGGAGCAGATCACGGCCTATCTCGAGACGTTTCACCTGCCCGAGGATGTCGTCGCGGAGGTGGTGTCGCTCTATGAGTCGGCGGCGCAGACAGCGCAATGATGCCGATCGCGAGCGGCGCGAGATCGAGAGTAAGCTCGAGCGCATCGCCGAGCTGTACACATGGGGGGACATGACGCGAGAGGCGTATCTGGCGGAGCGGGACCGGCTGCAGGCAGCGGCTCACGGGACTCCGGGAGCAACGAGTGGTCGACGGCGCTGACGCAGGCGGCAGGGTTCCTGCGGGACCTGCCGGCGGCATGGGATGCGGCGACACCGGAGCAGCGCAATGACCTGGCGCGGCTCATCTTCGAGAGCATCGAGATCAAGGATGATCGGGTCATCGCCGTGGTGCCGCAGCCGGACTTCGCGCCCTTCTTCGTCGACCGGCTCCGGCGAGAAAACGGCGGAAATGGAAACACCCCCGAGGGATCCGGGGGTGTCAACCGTGAGATAGAAGAGGCGGAAGCGACGGGATTCGAACCCGCGATCTCAGCCTTGACAGGGCTGCATGTTAGGCCACTACACCACGCCTCCAGTGTGAGTCAGGATACCAATCGCGTGTCCTGACTGTCAATGAGATCACGTGTGCTTGTAGTCTGCTTCCCCAAAAGTTCGGTAACTTCAACAAGTTCAATAGTTCGATCCGCACCGGCGGGCGCGCTCTCGGTTTAGAGGCGCACCTCGCGCCATTCGCCGCGGCAGGGATTGCCAGCGCAGGCCCACAACACGCGCTCGGTGACGTCGATGATGACGCTGCCAATGGTGCCGTAGTCGAGGTCGCTCTCGGGTGCATGGTGCTTGCAGACCGAGCGCGGGTAGTTGGCGTGGTCGGCCATCAGCCGGCGCAATGAGCAGGCGTCGAGGGAGCCCCAGTCGCGCTCGAGCAGCGTTTCGACGCGGGTCTGGCGCAGCCGCGAGTTGAGCAGATCGTCGTCCCGGTCGAGGTCGGTCATGCCGCGGAGGGTGAAGTGGTTGGCGTGCGCCAGAAATCCGTTCCCGCCCGAGCGCATCGCCCAGCGTGACCCGGAGACTTCGACGTCGTAGAGATCGCCGTCGGCAGTGGCGAAGAGATGATTGTTGCCGTAGGCGCGGCGATCGTCGGTGACGGTCCGGATCGCGCCCTCGATGGTGCACTGGGCGATCGCCCGCCGGTACTGGAGAAGCTTGGGGATCCCGGGTCGCGCGTCACGCGCGTATAACGCGTTGCCGACCGAGCCGAGACCGGCCGCGTTGACCCCCTGGTGGAGAAGCAACCCGGCGTAAGCGAAGGCGGCGAACGCCGGCGCCTCGTCGGGCTGGGCCTTGATGACGTAGGTGAGATCGCCCCAGCCGGCGGTGGCGTCCTCGTTGTGGGCCAGCAGCACGTGGCCGTCGGCCGTGCCGGAAGCGGTGATTCCGGCAACGGTGCATTCGAATCGACCGAGCGACTGCGTCAGCTCGGCGCCGGCGTTGAGTACGAAGAGCGTCTCGAACGGGACGCCCGACCCTTCGGCCATGCCGCGCAGCTCGGCGATGACATCCGGGGCCACCTCCTCCGTGATCCGTAGGTAGGGTTCGATGTTGGCAACGACATCCTTCGGCTCGATCCCGCCCAGTTCGGCCCGGCAAGAGGCGGCGGCGCACTGGAGCTGCTCGCGCACCCCCGTGCCGACGTCGTAACCAATATCACGCCAGGACCCACCGGTCTCGATCAGAGGAATCACGCGTCGTCCACGATCGTCGACTCAACCACGCCCGCGAGGATCGAGCGCGTCACGCAGACCGTCGCCGACGAAATTAATGGCAAGCACGGCGATGGTCAGGGTCAGGCCAGGAGCGATCGCCAGGAGGGGCACTGTCGTGTAGTTTGGCCGTGCCGCGTTCAGCATGTTGCCCCAGGTCGGCGTACCGGCCGGAACGCCGAAGCCGAGGAAGGAGAGCGCCGCCTCGGCGAGCATGGCATAGGCGATGCTGAGCGTCGTGGACACGATGATCGCGGCGACGACGTTAGGCAACAGATGACGCCACATGAGGCGGCCATCCGGGACGCCGATGGAGCGGGCGGCCTCGATGAAGTCACGCTCCTTGAGGGAGAGGAACTCCCCCCGGATCACCCGTGCCAGCCACATCCAGGAGAAGAGTCCCAGGAAGAGGATTACGGTCAACACCGAGCTGCCCTGGATCGAGAAGAAGATGAGCAGCAGGAAGATGGCCGGGAAGGCAAGGATGACGTCGACGAAGCGCATCAGCGCCGAGTCGATCCATCCACCATAGTACCCGGCGAGCGAGCCGACGACGATGCCGACCGCCGTCGAAATGAGTGCAGCGCCGACGCCGACGAGCAGCGAGACGCGAGCGCCGAAGATGAGCCGGCTGAGCTCATCACGACCCAGTTCGTCGGTTCCGAGCCAATGTTCGGCGGAGGGCCTGGCGGTGATGTTGAAGAGGTCGATCTCGTTCTCGCCATAGGGGGCGATCACGTCGGCGAAGACCGCGATCAAAGTCATCGCCGTAATTAGGAGCAGACCGAGCAACGCCAGCTTCGAGCGGCGGAACCGCGCGATGGAGATTTGCCAGGGAGTGCGCGCCGGCCGGCTCGTGAGATCCGGGGCCAGCATCGCCAGCCCATGAGGATCGGCACGAACGGCGCCGTCTGCCGTCTCTGGGGTGGCCGCGTCGAGCGTGACGTTGGCGTTCATCAGTCACCGTCTCCCCGACGTTGACGGCCGCTCATCCATAACTGATCCGTGGGTCGAGGATGCCATACAGAATATCCGCGATCAGGTTCCCGAGGACGATCAGAACGGCTCCCAACAAGAGGATGCCCATCAGAATCGGGTAGTCACGCACAGTGAGGGCGTCGAAAAAAAGTCGCCCCATCCCCGGCCAGGAGAAGACCGTCTCGGTGAGCACGGCGCCGGTCAAATAGAGCGGGACATCGATGCCGACGACGGTCACGAACGGGATCAGCGCGTTGCGCAAGACATGGCGGACGAGGACGCCCTGCTCCTCCATGCCTTTGGCGCGTGCGGTGCGGACGTAGTCCTGGTTCAACGATTCGAGCGTAGAGGAGCGGACATAGCGGCTCCAGCCGGCGATGCTGCCGATGGCGATCGTGAAGGCGGGTAGCACCAGGTGTCGAGCGACATCCCAGGGACCGCCGCCGTCGGATGAATGCATGCCTGCCGAGGGAAGCCACCCAAGCTGGACCGCGAAGAGCAGCTGCAACATCAGCCCGAACCAGAACACCGGCATGGCCAGCCCGAAGTAGCTGATGAACGAGGTGGCGTTGTCGAAGAAGCCGTATTGGCGACGGGCGGCGAGGATGCCGAAGATGAGCGCGGCCACGAGCGAGATCATCATCCCGGTTCCCATCAACAGCAACGTATTGGGAACGACGTCCCAGATGACCTCGGAGACCGGCCGGTACTGAGAGTAGGAGATGCCGAGGTCGCCGCGCAGGAGGTTTCCTAACCAGGTCACGAGCTGCTCTGGAATCGGGCGATCCAGCCCCATATTGCGCCGGATGGCCTGAAGCTGCTCCTCCGTCATGCGCGCGTTGCGCGCGAACATCGCGTCCGGTCCACCCGGTGCAAGTTGCATGAAGATGAACGAGAGTACGGCGACGCCGAGCAAAAGCGGAATTGCCCCGAGCAGGCGGCGGATCAGGAAGCGAGTCATGGCTCAAGCCCCGGAGGGGCGGGAGTAGGCCTCGGCGCCCACTCCCGCTGCCAGCGTTTGGCTCTACGTCAGGTACCACTCATTGGCGTTCCACATGAGGTAGTTGAACGCGCTCGGCCAGAAGCCGCCAAGGTTGGGCGCGACCGCCGGAAAGGCTTTTTCCCAGTAGATGAAGATGACCGGGACCTCTTCATGGAGGAGCTCCTGGATCTGCCAGAAGATCTCTTTCCGCTCTTCCTGGTCGGTCGTCGCGTTGGCCGCGTCGGTCAGTTCGTCAATCTCGTCCTGGAAGCTGTACTCGTGGAAGTACGCCGTGATATTCCCGCCGGACCCGGTGGGACTATCCGGGATCTCCTCGGAGTGCCAATAGAACCTGTCAGTCGGGTCGTTGCTGTTGCCCCAGGAGTAGAGGCCGCCGGTCATCCGCTCGGTGAACTGATACCCCTCCGGGCCCCAGATGGTGGAGATGTCCTGGTTGAGGACCGTGGTCTTCACGCCGATGCTGTTCCAGCTCTGCGCCACGACCTGGCTAATCCGTTCAAGCTCCGTGTCTCCGGAGATGAACCAGAGCTCGATGTCGAGCGGTTTGACCTCACCGTCACCGACATTGGGGTCGTTGGTCGGCACCGGACCTTCCAGCACGCCCTCCGCGCCGGGCGTCAGCCCGGCCTCGGCTAGCAGCGCCTTCGCCTGCTCCACATCGTACGGCCGGGGCTGGATATTCGGGTTGTGCGCCCAGGATCCCGGAGCCTGGTCGGCGACACTCGGTAGCGCGCGGCCCTTGAGCAGCTTATCAATGATGTCTTGGGACGGTGTGGCGAAGTCGAGCGCCTGGCGGACCTTCGTCATCCGCAAGTGGTCCCACTGCTTGAGGTCGATGTGCTTCCATTGCTGCGTGCCGTGCTCGAGCACAACGAGATTCTCGATAGCGAGCGCTTCGTCGACGCGGGTGGCCGTCAACGCGGCGGCACTGCCCACTACCTGGATCTCACCCGTGCGAAGTTGGACCAGCATCGTGTTATCGTCGGGCACGATGCGGTAGATGATCCGGTCGAGGTGGGCCGGCTCGCCCCAGTATTCGGCAAACTTCTCGACGACGACCTGCTCCTTGGGTCGCCACTCGACGAACTTGAATGGTCCGGTGCCAATCGGCGCGCGGCCGTACTCCTGCTTGAATGAATCGACGCCGGCCTCGATGGCGCTCTTCGGCGCGATCCGCTCCACGCCGACGTAGGAGATGAACGGCGCGAAAATTTCGCGGGTGATGATCACTAGCTGGTTGCCGTCGACGGTAATGTCTTCGATCTTGTCCCAGCCATTCAGATTGTAGGCGCCGAAATCGGGGTTCATGATGACGTTCCAGACGGCGACGACGTCCTCGCCGCTGAAGTCATCCCCGTTGTGGAACTTCACCCCTTCGCGGAGTTGGAACGAGTAAGTCAACCCGTCGTCCGAGATCTCGAACGATTCGGCCAATCGCGGCACGAGTTGCTGCTTGCTGTCGTAGGTCATGAGACCGTCAAGAATGGCGTAGTAGACATCGGCGGAGGAGATGAGTTGGGTGATGTACGGATGTAGCGTATCCGGCTCCTGGTTGGTGCCGGCCGTCAGGGTGCCACCGGTCTGTGCCTCTCCCTCGGGAGCAGTGGGTGCATCAGCAGGAATCGTCTCGCCACCTTGCGCGAAACGCCGCAGAGCGTTCGCGCGGCCCGGTGACGGCGCGCCATAGGCCATGTCCGAAGTTGCGTGCAACATCACGCCGACGACCGGCGCCGCGATAGCCAGGGCCGCGGCGCGGCGGATCAGATCACGCCTGCTGATGACGCCGTCGATGCGGGCCTGGATCAGCCCATTGACGGTGTCGAGGTCGGGCGCTCTATCTACATAACGGTCGGGACGGGGAATGAGATCAACCATCGTGCGTGCCTCCTCCTGACAGGTTCTCTCGTACCGATCGCCGCGGGTCAAAGACCCTCGCTGGCTCGACATATCTTCACCGCCGAATACACTCCGGCAATTGTTGGATGCGCTGAAGTGTCCCACACCGCGGAGCGGCTTGCATTCGCTCCGCAATGCCCACTGTCACTCCGGGATTGAGGCCATAAGCTGATGAAGAACTTCGTCGGCGGTCACTCCGGAGGACTCGGCATCGAAGTTGAGAATGAGGCGGTGGCGGAGCGCTGGCGCCGCCACCGCCCGAACATCGTCATAGGCCACATTCAGCCTGCCTTCGATGAGCGCCCGGATCTTGGAGCCGAGGACAATCGCTTGCGCACCGCGCGGGCTCACCCCGTAGCGGACAAAGCGACGCGCGACGTCAGGGGAATCGACGCTCTCCGGGTGCGTCGCGAGCGTGAGCCGGACGACATAGTCGGTCACCGCGCTCGAGATTGGCACCTGGCGAGAGAGGAGTCCCATCTGGCGGATGGTGTGCCCAACGGCGACCTTCTTCGCCGCCGGCATGGCCGGCGCGGTCGTTCGCCGGACGATCTCGGTCAGGTCCTCGGCGCTCGGATACGGGACGACCAGCTTGAAGAAAAAGCGATCGAGCTGCGCTTCGGGGAGCGGATACGTCCCTTCCATCTCCAGAGGATTCTGGGTTGCCAGGACGAAAAAAGGCTCATCGAGGATGTGAATCTCGTTCGCAACGGTGACGGTCCTCTCGGCCATGGCCTCTAGCAGAGCGGACTGGGTTTTTGGTGTGGCGCGGTTGATCTCGTCGGCCAGCAGCAGATTGGCAAAGACCGGCCCGGGTTGAAATACGAACTGGCGGCCGCCCATCGGATCCTCGACCAGGATATTGGTGCCGGTGATGTCCGCCGGCATCAGGTCCGGCGTGAACTGGATGCGGCTGAAATCGAGGTCGAGCGCCTCAGCCAGCGTACGCACGAGCATCGTCTTGCCAAGACCGGGTACGCCCTCGAGTAACGCGTGGCCGCCGGCGATGAGGCAGATGAGTACATCACGTACGACCTCCGCCTGCCCGACCATGACAGTCGCAACCTCGTCCTCGATCCGCGCCACCACGGACCGGAACTCGGAAACAGGGATGGGAGGCGCCGTTGCGGAGTCGGTAATTGTCACAATGGAAGTCCCTGCATTCTGGCGCCGCGTAAACGTCAGCGCAGCGTCCGGAAGATGATCACAATCGTGATCGCGAACATGATGACGATCAGACCGATGGCTACCCCGGCTATCGCGGCAATCTCGGCCTGCGCCCGGTTTGCCGAAGCCCACGCTCGAAACCGAGACCAGGGGTTACCCAGGGGCGGCAGGTTCATCACAGTGGTGGCGCGCCTGACGCCAGTTCCTGGTATTCGCGCCGGGTCCGCCGCAAGTAGAGCCCGGTGCCAACGGCGAGCAGACTCCAGTAGGCAACAACGCGGTCCAACAGGATGATCGATCCCGCAACCACCGGGTCGACGCCAAGCACGCCGACCAAAACGGAGCCGACGCCGAGCTCGACGACACCCAGGCCAGCGGGGGTAAAGGGAATGATCGTCAGCAGCGCCCCCATCACCGCCACCAGAATGGCAACCGCCGGCGAGATTCCGGCATCCAGTGAGCGGGCGACAAACCAGACGCGCATCCCGTCATTCAACCAGAGCAACCCGCCAACGCCAAAAACGAGCACCGGGCGGCGCAGCGAGCCGAAGATCGCTCCTTGCAGGCGAGAGTACGTGTCCTGAAAGCGGGAGGGCAGGAAACGCACGACCGTGTTTCGGGTGAACCAGAGAAGGATAAGTCCAACGCCGCCAGTAACTGTCAGCAACGCGGCGAGCATCAAGGCTGGTCTGGCCTGAGACGGCATCTCGGCGCCAAAGACCAGCAGTGCGGAGCCCGCCAGGACGACAACCAACACCATGGCATCGACCAGGCGCTCGGCGAGAATCGAGCCGAAGCCGGCGCTGAATGGGACCCGACCCTCTCGCTTGAGGAGATAACCACGATACGCGTCGCCGAGTTTCGCCGGGACGATGGAGTTGGCGAAATAGGCCAGCACGATGATCTCGGCAAGCCCGCGGGTCGAGGGAATCGGGAAGCCATGTGCGGAATTGAGGCCGGCGGAATCGAGCATGCGGCCCCATCGCCATCCGCGGACGAAGAACGCTCCGTACCAGAGAACAAAGGCGACGGCGAGGAGCGCGAGGTTCGCCTGCCTGATCTGAGCCCAGATCGCGGGGGGGTCGATGTCCAGACGGCGTGCCACGAACCAGATTACGGCGATGGCGATTCCGAACGAGATGAGCGTTTGGGGACTCAGCACCCGCCGGCGCAGCGTTGCTTGAATATCGGCCGCAGTGGCTTCCGGGTCACGCTGGTCGCCCAGGAGCGGCGCAGGAGCTTCAGGAGACGCCGCGGTGCCCGACGTCCTTCCGTCGGTCGCGGCAGCAGACGGCTGTATCAGCATCGCGCCCCATTTCGTCGCCGAAGTCCCGCGACGAGCCGCGGCCGAATTCCCAACATGCGGGGAGTATAGATGCGGCACCGTTCGGGACGAGTCGCTAGGCACGGCGGGAAGGGCGCCAGTCCGGGATTTGCGGCAGCTCCGGCCAGAGCTCACCGCCGCGGCGGCGCTGAAGTAAGCCGGTTCGCTCGGCAACGAGGAGTGCGGCATCAAACATGCCGAGGAAGAGTAGGAGGGCACCGCTGCCCAGCAGGAGCAGGATTGGCCATTGCATTGGCACCGCTCGTTCCACGACCAGACCGCCAATCGTCAATTGTCCCGGTGCGGTGAGGCGCATCGCAACGTCATGGACTCCTTCAGGGAGTTTGCGCGCCAGTGGGATATCGACGTCTTCCGCTTGAAACGATGCTAACGAGACATCAACGGGCTGGCCATCGATCGTCACTTCTACATCCCCGGCCTCTCGGCTCAATCGTGCGATGGCAATGACGCCCGTGCCTTCGAAACGGAGCCGGAAGCGCGCGTCGACCTCGGACGTCGTGCGGTACGTATCCGCGCCGAGATGCTGCTGGTTCCAGTTCCCCTCCCAGATGTACTGGTGTGCCGCGACTGGTGCGAGCCCAGTTGGGGCCGAACCCGGGCCGCCGCGTGCCGCGAAGGCGCCCAACTCCGTGAACAACGGCGTGGGCGAACCGTCTTGGCGAAGCAGTGCCATGTCGGCAGGGGTCCCCCCGCTCAGATCGGCTCCCGGAATCAACCCCCACTGAAACAACGGTCCCATCCAGGGCCATTCGGCGCGCGCGCGTTCCAGACCGGCGACGACGTAGTCCGCCTGGGTGGTCTCGCGCACGGGGCCGGCGATCTGAGTCGCGTCCCAGCCATAGTGGGTGGCCCAGATCGGCTTGGCGAGATCGCCGGCTTCACCCATCGCCTCACGGATGAGGACGACCCGCGAAAGCGCGGCTTCGTGCGGCCGGGTCGATCGGTCGTACGGCGTACGAGAGCCACCGTCAATTCGTGCCGCGACGACATCAAAGAATGAGCCGCCACCGGCGGCGTACACGTCTTGCAGGAACTGCAGATCGTTGGTACCACCACGTTCGGGAAATGGATCGAGCTCGGCAAGAAGCACGACCGAGTTCGGATTCGCGCTGCGAGCCGCGTTCGATCCCACCGCGAGCAAGGACACATACGCGTCCGGGTCCGCCGGCGCGTTGCCCCAGTTTTCGGGCCGGTTCGGCAGATCCCAGAGCTGGATGAACGGCACACCATCGCCGTAGCGGCTGACGAGAGCGCTCACAAATCGCTCAAACGCCGCGAGGTCGGCCGGGGGTGCGTCGAACGCCTCGCCGGCCCCGGGGGATCGGATCCACGAAGGCGAGCGATGAAGGACCGCGACCGGGCTGATGCCGCGTCTGTTGAGGGCGTCGACAATGGCATCGTAGCGCTCCCAGGAGTACTCACCGGGTGAGGGCTCGATTTCAGCCCAGGAGAAGGTCTGTCGCGCGTAACGGAGGCCATTCGCTTGCAGACCGGCGGTGACTGAGGTGAGTTGGTCTAGGGCAAACCGGGTAAGGTCAACATTTGTGGCCAGATCACGGCCGGTGTACTGGCGGACGATGGGAGGAGTGATACCGTCACCCACACCGCGGTGGATCGTCACGTCGGCCCAAGTGGCCAGGATAGCGAGGGCCAGTCCGCAAACGGCCAGCGTCAAGGCCAGAATGGCGCGCAAGCGATCGGCGTCACGACTGACTCCGGCTGACCACCGTGCGAGTGTCGCAACCGCCTTAGGCGTCTCAGCCTGTGGAACGGGAAGCGCTAGTGTCCGGCGAACCCGCGTACGCGGTGTCCGAGCAGGGCGTGGCGGGGGTGCCGTCCAACCCCGGCGACGCTGGTCGCTCACGGGACGGCAGCGAGGGGTGGGTTCGCAACGCCGACCAGTTCGCGCAGCGTCGCCATATTGCGCCGGTCGTCTTCGCCGTCGTCGCCTTTCGGCGTCTCGAGGATTCCGGGATGCTCAGCAAATCGCTCGTCGTTCAGGAGGTGGCGAAACGCTTCCGCTCCCAATTCCCCCTCACCGATTGCGGCGTGCCGGTCGACGCGGGAGCCAAGACTTTTCCGTGAATCATTCAGGTGGAATACGCGGAGACGGTCCAATCCGATGATGTCGTCGAACGTCTGCATCGTCGCGGCATAATCCGTCGCATCACGAATATCGTATCCAGCGGCAAAGACGTGGCAGGTATCGAAGCAGATCCCAACGCGCGTCTGGTCTTCCACGAGGGCCAGGATCCCGGCTAGCTCTTCAAAGGAACGGCCCAGCGTCGTCCCTTGGCCGGCGGTCGTTTCCAGGAGCACGGTGACATCGATATCGGGGAGCGTATCGAAGAGGCGATTCAACGCGGTGGCCACGCGGCGGGTCCCTAGCTCGACGCCGGTATCCATATGCGCGCCGGGGTGGGTAACGAGCCAGGGCACCCCGAGTTGGGCGCAGCGCCGCAGTTCGTCGCCAAAAGCCGCGCACGAGCGTTCCCACAGCGCGTCGTCGGGCGAAGCAAGGTTGATCAGATACGAATCGTGCGCGACGACGATCTCGACATTGCTGTCCGCGACCCGGGCCCGGAATGATTCGGCTGCGTCGGGGGCAATCGGCTTTGCGGCCCACTGATTGGCGTTCTTGGTGAAAATTTGGCATGCCGTCATGCCGAATGCCGTCGCCCGGTCAATGGCCAGCGAATGACCACCGGCGATGGACATGTGCGCGCCAAGCATGCGCATCATTGTGTCCTTATCACGTCACGGGGCGCTTACCAGAGCGGGTTCAGGGCGACCATACCATAGCAACCCTGCCGACCGAAATGTCGTTCTGAGCCGTGATGGTAGACTCGCGGCCGCGTGGACGATTCGAAGGCAGACCGGGCGGTGCAACACAACACGGGGGACGCCGACTCGGCTCGACCTGAAGGTCCCTCAATTTCGCTCGTCATCCCCGCATACAACGAGGCTCCTCGCATAACGGAAACGATTCGTGAGTCCATCTCCTGGCTGACCCGACAGCCGTTTGTCTCCGAGTTGATCGTTGTCGACGATGGCAGCGACGATGCAACTGCGGCCCTTGCCGAGGGCGCTCTGGCCGCATTTCCGCATGGCCGATTGATCCGAATTGCCCACGGAGGTAAGGCGGCGGCCGTCCGCGCCGGGATGCTGGCGGCGACGGCCGATCAGATCGCCTTTAGCGATGCGGATCTTGCGACTCCGCTGCGGTACTTAACCGATCTGCGTGCCGTCTTGGCTGAAGGGTGTGATGTCGCGATCGGGTCGCGAGAAGGTGTCGGAGCACGGCGCGTCGGTGAGCCCCCGTATCGCCACCTCATGGGGAGGGTATTCAATGGGCTCGTCCGGCTGCTCCTGATTCCTGGCGTTCAGGATACCCAGTGCGGGTTCAAACTCTTTCGAGCCGAAGTCGCCCGCGAGCTTTTGAACCGGTCTCGCCTGTATCGTGATGGAGGCCAAACAATCTCCGGACCCCGGGTGACGGCCTTCGACGTCGAGCTCCTCACGATCGCGCGGCTGAACGGCTACCGAGTCTGCTCCGTTCCCGTGATCTGGAGCTATGGCGAGGGGAGCAAGGTGCGCCCGGCCCGGGATACTTGGCACAATGTGCGTGATGTTCTGGATGTATGGATTGGTGCGAGAAGAGGCCGGTATCGTGGGTCGAAAGTCGGGAGACGGGAGTCGGGAGTCGGAAGTGGGGAGTAGGCGGCAGGGTAGCGGAGCGGCAGGGTGGCGGGAAGAGCATCGATCCAGTCAATCCGCCACCTCGCCACCCCGCCACCCCAACTACATTCTCGTCGGTGTCGCCTGGCCGTATGCCAGTGGGCCACGTCACTTGGGGCATGCCGCGGGAGCGTATGTGCCCCCGGACATCTTTGCCCGCTATCACCGCATGGTTGGCGATCACGTGCTGATGGTCTCCGGATCCGACATGCATGGGACCCCGATCACCGTCGCCGCCGACAAGTTCGGAATGAGCGCGCGCGAACTGGCGGAAAAGAACCATCTCGGCATCGCCGAGAGCTTTCGCCGCCTCGGGTTGAGCTACGACCTCTATACGACAACGCTGACGCCGATTCACTACCGGGTAACCCAGGACTTCTTCACGCGGCTACTGGAACAGGGCTACCTCTTCCAGGACACGCAGCCAGCCATGTATGACCCCGAAGCGGAGCGATTTCTTCCGGATCGGTACGTCGAAGGCACCTGCCCGCACTGCGGCTACACCGATGCCCGAGGCGACCAGTGTGACAACTGTGGCCGTACGCTCGATCCGACCGACCTCATCAATCCGCGATCGAAGCTCTCCGGTGCGACGCCGGAGACGCGAGATACCACCCATTTCTTCCTCGATCTACCGAAGTTCCAGGACCGCTTGCAGACCTGGGTCAGTGCCGAATCTGGCCACTGGCGGCCGGCCGTCCTCGGGTTTGTCCAGGGCTGGTTGAATGAGGGGCTGCGACCGCGCGCGATCACTCGGGATCTGGACTGGGGCGTGCCCATTCCACTGGAGGGGTTCGAGGACAAACGCATCTACGTCTGGTTCGATGCGGTGATCGGATATCTCTCGGCGTCGATGGAGTGGGCAGAGCAACAGGGTGACCCGGAGGCGTGGAAGCGGTGGTGGGTTCTCGATGGGGAGGGAAACCCCCCTGGCCGGTCCTACTACTTTGTCGGTAAGGACAACACCCCGTTCCACGCCATCATCTGGCCGGCGATGTTGATGGGTTATGGCGGTCTCGCCCTCCCATATGACGTGCCTGCCAACGAGTTTCTGACGCTGGATGGACAGAAGCTTTCATCGTCGCGGACCTACACCTCGCGGCTGCCCTTCCTACCTGAGGCGCTCGATCTCTTCGACGCCGACGCGATCCGGTTTTTCTTGACGATCAATGCTCCGGAAAGCCGCGACACCGACTTCTCCTGGGACGAGTTCCAGCGCCGCAACAACGACGAGTTGGTTGCGACGTATGGGAACGCTGTCCATCGGTTGCTGACATTTCTTCAGTCCCGGTTCGGGGGGATCGTGCCGGCGCCCGGCCCGCTCGCGTCCGAAGATGACGTGATGCTGGAGCGAGCACGTGCGACGTTTGGCATCGTCGGCGATCAAATCGAAGCGGTTCGCCTGCGCGACGGGCTGCTCTCAGTGATGGCGCTGGCCGGAGCGCTGAACCGCTACCTCGACGAGGCGGCGCCCTGGAAAACGCTGAAGACCGATCCCGAGCGAGCAGCGACGTCACTCTGGACGGCGCTCCAGGTCGTGAGCGCGCTGCGCGTACTCACCGCACCATACCTGCCATTTTCGGCGCAGCAACTCCACGAGTACCTGGGTGAAGAGGGCAGCGTCCACGCACTGCCCTGGGCGTACCGTGATCTGCCGGCAGGTCGGACGTTGCCTTCTCCGCAACCGCTATTCCGAAAGCTTGACGACGAGGAGCTTGCAGGTCTGGTCGGTCGACTGGATGAGGAGACGGTCGTAACGGGCGAGCCAAACTGAATTGCGGGACAGCGCGACACCGTTGGGTACTGAAAAAGACTGGTTCGAATTTTGGCTATCCGGTCGCCGTGTACGACTTCGGTGGTTTCCCGTTTCTACTTCCACCGGCCAGGCCCCAGGGCTCTGGGGACACATACTGAGGAGATAGAACTTTCCACGAGGTGTACGTACACCAAATAAACCCGTATAATCAGCGCATGGACCCGCCGCTCCACACCTCGTGGAGCGGCAATGTTTTTGGGATCTGGAGGGGCCGGACAGGTGGCGGAAGCCGAGAGGCGGATGAACACCGCGGCCTTCGGACGTGCGCCTGGGCCGTCTGACGGCAAGACGAGCGCTCGCGAAGACGAGCGACGACGGCTGGCTCGCGATCTCCACGATGGTCCGGCACAGGCCCTGGCAGCGGCACTGTTCGGGGTCGATATGGCGATCCATGCGCTTGATCGGGCGCCCGACTCGGCCCGGGATGAGCTCCTCGCCGCTCGCACGCTCATCCGTGACGCCCTCGATGACGTGCGGGCGCTCATGGCCGGTCTGCGGCCGCGGCTTCTCGAGGAGCGCGGACTCGCCGCCGCCCTGCAGTCGCTCGCGGCGATGCCGCCGTTGTGGGGGACGGAGGTGACTGTCGAGACGCGAGGCATCAGCGTCGACCATCGTCTCCCGCCGGAGGTTGAACTGGCGCTCTTCCGGATCGCCCAGGAGGCAGTCAGCAACGCCCGGCGGCATGGCGCCGCGAGCCGGGTGATGGTGTCGCTGGAGGCAAGATCGGGATCGGCGGAACTGCTGGTTGTCGACGATGGCCGAGGCTTCTCTCAGTCACCTGACATGCCTGTGATTAGCCGGGGAGAGGGTCTACCAGGGATCCACGAACGGGTGGCGCTCCTGGGAGGTGAATTGAACATCGAATCGAGGCCGGGAGAGGGAACACACATATCGGTCTCAGTGCCATTACCGTTGGCACTGGGAAGGCAGACAGGATTGAAGGAGCGTGAGTCGTGAGTCGGATCGGGATCCTCGTTGTCGACGATCATCCGCTCTTCCGTCGTGGCATCCGCATGGGTCTCGAAGGAGAACGAGAGCTGTTTGTCGTTGCCGAAGCCGCGGACGGGCCGACGGCCCTGCAAGCGGCCGACCAATTTGCGCCGGACGTTGTCCTGCTCGATGTCAGCTTGCCGACGATGTCAGGGTTTGACGTTGCGCGCGCCATCAAGCGACGGCATCCGCGAACCGTAGTCGTGATCCTCACCATGCATGAGGACGATGGGCACCTGTTCGCGGCGATTCGCTGCGGCGCCGAGGCGTTCGCGGCCAAGTCGATCGAGGTCGGTGAGCTTGTTCGTCTCATCCAGTACCTTGTGGCCCCAGAAACCGATGCGCCCGCACCCACGTTCGTCTCCGCCAGGATTCTGGATGAGGTACGCACCAGCACCAGACGAGGTGCGCCGGAGAACGACAACTACTCCCCACTGAGCCCGCGCGAGATCGAGATTCTAGGCTTCGTCTCCCAAGGTCTGAGCAACAAAGAGATCTCCAGTATCCTGCGCATTTCGGACCAGACGGTCAAAAATAACATCACGTCGATCCTGCGCAAACTCCACGTGAACGACCGGACTCAGGCCGTGATCTACGCGCTGCGGCACGGATGGATTGACCTTGGCGCCGAGGAAGCGGTCTAGAGCGAAGGGATGCGGCTGGGGTCGAGGCCGTTTTCATTCGGCACGATCTCCCGCCATGCGCCGATCCGCCGAAAGCGGTCATAGCGGGCTGCTCGCAAACGTGCAATCGCACTCGGGTCATCGTGGGGGTACTCGAGCATAAGCTCTCGCAGATGTCGAGTGAGGGCATCGCCGGTTGCCCGGATCGCCTCCTTCGGCCCCTCGTGGGCAGGAACTGCTTCCACGATGATTTCGTCAACGATACCGAACCGAGCGAGATCGGTCGCCGTAATTCGCATGGTCTCGGCCGCCTCGGCTGCGCGCCCGGAGTCTTTCCAGAGAATGGCCGCGCAGGCCTCCGGGGAGGCGACGGCATAAATGGCGTTTTCGAGCATGAGGATACGATCGGCAACGCCGATGGCGAGCGCTCCACCTGATCCACCCTCACCGATGACGATCGCCACTGATGGCACGCCGAGGTCGGCCATGGCCAGCAGACTTTCGGCGATGGCTGTCGCCTGGCCGCGTTCTTCCGATCCGATACCGGGTTCTGCGCCAGGGGTGTCGATAAACGTTACGAGTGGGAACCCGAACTTTTCGGCGTGACGCATGAACCGCTCCGCCTTGCGGTACCCCTCCGGCCGAGCCATGCCGAAGTTCCTGACGAGGTTCTCCCTCGTGTCGTTGCCTTTCTGGTGACCGATGATCATGACCGTCTGGTTGTCAAACGAGGCCAACCCGCCGATCATGGCGTGGTCGTCACCAAACGCGCGATCGCCGTGGAACTCCACAAAGTTCGTGGTGAGCTCGTTGAGGTAGTCGAAGGTGCGAGGCCGGTCGGCATGGCGAGCGAGTTTCACGCGTTCCCAGGCCGTCAGTGGCGCGGCAGGGCCGTCAGGCAACGTGGCAGCCATGTCAGGCATCGAGGATGGAAATCGGCTCGCGGACCGGACCGTGAGTCTCTTGACGCGCGGCGTTTGGCCTGTGTCGCGGCGGTCTCAGGTAATGCCGCGCGAGTGTGGCAAGGGTCGCCGCGAGATCGGCCCGCGGGACGATCATGTCGACCATGCCATGGTCGAGGAGGAACTCGGCGGTCTGGAATCCGTCCGGGAGCTTTTGGCGGGTAATCTGCTCGATGACGCGAGGGCCGGCGAACCCGATGAGCGCACCCGGTTCAGCCAGGACCACATCGGCGACCGTGGCGTAAGAGGCGGTCACGCCGCCGTAGCAGGGGTCAACGAGTACGGCGAAGTGGGGGATGCCTGCTCGTCCCAACTTCGCCAATGCGGCAACGGTTTTCGCCATCTGCATGAGAGAAAAGAGACCCTCGTGCATGCGAGCGCCACCTGAAGACGATATGGTCACTAGTGGAGTCCCGTGCTCGGCTGACCATTCGATAGCCCGTACCAGCTTTTCCCCGAAGACCGATCCCATGCTGGCGCCGAGAAACTCGAAATCGCTCACAGCGATCGTTACCGGCACGCCGTCGATCGCGGCAGCGCCAACAATCATGGCTTCCGGCTCACCGCTCTTCCCCTGGGTCTGTTCGAGCTTCCGGGCATACGATCCGCCGCCGTCGGCAAATCCGAGCGGATCTTCCGGCAAGATCGTCGCATGCAACTCAACAAACGAGCCTGGATCCGCCAGTTGCGCTATTCGCTCTCGGGCGCGGAGGCGAAAGTGGTACGAGCACTTCGGGCAGACCTGATGGTTTCGCTCCAACTCCCGAGAGTAGATCAGCTCGCTGCACTTCGCGCACTTGATCCACAAGTCCTCTGGAATCTGGAGGTCCGCACGCTCGTCCTCTGCTGGTTCGGGACGAAATTTGCCCCGGCGCTGGAAAAAATCCCGCATCGCCGGCATGGCGCTCCTTTTCGCGTCAACGGCGGAAACGTGTTTGTGACAGTCGCACCTCTCAACAGTCAGGGCACGACCCGAGAGCATACGGTACGCCCCGGACGTGGACAAGACCAAGTCCGTGCGGTCAGCCGGTCGCCCGTGCCGGTACAGTCACGTTTTCCGACGCGGGCACGGGTCGGAGGCGCCTGTTGCGCTCCAAACCGAAGTGAGGGATCAGTGCCGCGCCGACGGCCGCGACTATCCCAAGCACGACGTTCACGACGAGCGCCGCCTGATAGCCACCGGTGGCTTCAAAGATCAACCCACCGAGGAGGGACCCCACACCGACGCCCAGGTTCATGAAGGTGAAGAGCGACCCGAATATGAGGCCAAGATGCTTCGGGCCATATCGGTCAGCGGCGATGGCGGCGGTGAGGGGAGTCGTCGCTGTCCAGGACATGCCGAGGACGAGAGCGTAGGCGTAGACCAGATTTCCGGATGGCAGCAGGAGCAAGAGCAGGAATGCGGCGCCTCGCATCGCGTACGTTAGCGCGAGTACGGAGCTTCGCTGATACCGGTCGGCGGCCAGACCGAGTAAGACACTGCCGAGAATGCTGAAGATGGCCGTCGCGGAGATGGTATTTGCCGCGTGCAGCACCGACATCCCCATATCGTCGGCATAGGCCAGGAAATGGATATTGGGGAAGGCCATTGTCCAGCCGCAGACGGCAAACCCAAAGGCGAGGATCCAGAACGCGGGATGGGCGAGGGCATCCCGCAACGTGAGGCCGTCCTCGGGCATCGGTGGTTCGCCTGCGGCAACAGATGCGCGCGGCGCATCGCGCAAGAAGATGGCACTGAGCGGCAATGCGACGACGAGCAGCGCCACCGCCAGCACGCGGTAGGTCGTCTGCCAGGACGTCGCCAGCATGATCCAGGTGGCGACCGGCACGATCAGGAGCTGACCGAAGGCGGAGCCGGATGTCGCCATCGACATGGCCAGCCCACGATGCCGCGTAAACCACCGCTCGACGATCGAGGTGGCCAGTACCGGCGACGCGGCCGCAAGCCCGAACGAGGTCAGCAAACCGTACAGGATGTAGATCTGCCAGAGACTCGTGGCGAAGGAGAGCGGAATGAGCGAGACGCCGAGCAGCGCGATGCCGGCGACGAGAATTTTCTTGGGTCCGACGCGGTCCACAAGGATCCCAACCAGCGGCTGGCAAATAGAGAGCACGATCATGGCGACCATTACAGCGCCGGTGAGCTGTGCCCGGTTCCAGCCGAACTCCTCCGAGACCGGCTTGAGCACGACCCCGAACAAGAACCGCGCGCCGGAGGCGATGGTGAGGGTAACGGCGACCACCGCGACGACCACCCAGGCATAGGGACGGACCCCATTGGACGCGTCGACCGGATGCGCTCTGGGGGCGCGGATGAGCCGAGCGTTTGCCTGGTCGGGTCCGATCACGAGTGAGGCGACTCCGCGGTTCGATCAGTTGGCGCGTGCACGCCCGCACCTGACCATCATACCGCCGCGACCCGGTTCAGCAGGTGTTGACAGAGTCAGGGCTCATTGCTAGTGTCCGCCTCGCGCTAACGATCCATTCGCCTCATCCGTCTCGGGCGACGAAGCCTTGGCAGACGGAAAGGAGTGGGCATGGAGATTGGACTCTACGCGGAGTCCGCGGGACTGTCGTCTCTCGACGAGACCCTTTCTCGTGCCCGCGACCTCGGAATTACCCGGATCGAACTTTCAACTGGTGGGCAGAATCCCGAACCGTTCTTGGACGTCGATGCGCTGCTCGAGAGTGCTTCGGGGCGCCAGAGACTTCTTGAAAAAATTGCTGATCATGGAATGTCGCTTTCCGCGATCAACATCAGTGCATTTCCACTTCACCCGGGAATTGGTGATGTTCACATCGATCTGACTCGCAAGTCGATCCACCTCGCGGGGCAACTTGGGGTAGATCGGGTTATCGCCCAGTCAGGGGCACCGGGGGACGCACCCGGTTCCTCCGTGCCGAACTGGATCACCTATCCCTGGCCGGGTGACATGCGTGACACCGTGCGCCGCCAGTGGGACCAGGGTATCGCGCTCTGGCGAGGACTGGCCGAATACGGCGTGTCCCATGGCGTGACTCGGATCTGCTTCGAACTGCACCCGGTCAACCTTGTCTACAACGTGCCGACGCTGCTGATGATGCGCGAGGCGGTCGGGGACGCAATCGGAGCCAACTTCGATCCGAGCCATCTCATGTGGCAGGGGATGGATATTCCCGCGTGCGTCCGCGCTATCGGTCCAGGGGTCTACCACGTGCACATTAAGGACGTGATGATGCACCCGCACAACCAGGCGCTCGTCGGCGTGCTCGACAACCGGCCCGATGTTGCATTCCGGGACCGGCCGTGGAACTTCTGCACTCCAGGCTTTGGGCATGACGTCCACTGGTGGCGGGAATTCTTTGTTGCCCTTGACGATATCGGTTACGACGACGTCGCGAGTATCGAAAACGAGGATCCGTACCTGCCTGGAATCGAGGGGGTGGAGCGTACGGTGCCATTTCTGCGAACAGTGATGTAGCCATGTTCATAGTCAAGGAGCGAGCATGCGTATCGGGTTGATCGGAGCGGGAAATGTCGGGGTCAACGCGCACATCCCCGCCGTGCAGGCGAACGAGGGGATGACGATTGTTGCCGCCGCCGATCCTACTCCGGATCGACTCCAGGCGGCGGCCGCCGTGGTTGGACTGGACGCGGACAATCTGCACGCCGACTGGCGGCACCTTCTGGCCCGAAACGACATCGACGCCGTAATCGTCGCCACGCCACAGCGCTTCCGGCCGGAAATCGTCATCGCGGCGGCGACAGCGGGCAAGCACATTCTGGCCGAGAAGCCGCTGGCCCTCACCCCGGCCGATGCGCGGGCCATGATCGACGCCGCGCGAGAACAGGGCGTCACCCTGGCTACGGTTCACAACTACCACTTCATGCCTGTTTACCGCGATATCAAGGAGGTGCTCGACTCGGGAGAGATCGGCCAGCCGGAGATCGCGGTGCTCAATTACCTGGGCGTCGAGGATCGGCCCGGCGCGGCGGCATTTAGCCCCCGCTGGCGCCACCGCGCTGCGGATTCGGGTGGTGGCGTGCTGATGGACATGTTGCACGTCGTCTACCTCGCCAACTGGTTCATGGGTGAACCACCGCTTGCGGTGTCGGCCTGGATCGATAAGCGGCTCGAAGGAGACGGCGACGTCGAAGACATTGCCCTCGTCCGCTATGTCTATGCTGGCGGCCAGGCACTCGTGAACATGGCCTGGGGGGTAGGGCCGGGCGGCGCCGACATCGGCGGTACGCAAGGCCGCGTGGTGATGACGAATAAAGGCTTCGGCACGCACCCGTTTGTCCCGGCCGAACGGATCGATGTGGTAAGCGAGTCCGGGGCACGGTCTTGGACGCCGCGAGAGGCCGTTGCCTATGGCATGGCCGGCATCGCTGGCAATTTCCGAGATGCGGTCGCTTCCGCAAGTGAGCCGATCGCGAACGGTGAAGCCGGCCTGCGCGTCCTGGACGCGGTGCTCGGCGCGTACGTCTCGGGCGCCCTCGGCCGGGAGATCTCGCTACCCCTTTCCCCCGACCACCCGGTCTACAGGAAAGGATCAGCCGGGATCGCCGATCTCGATCTCCCTGACAATTCGCCGGTGGTCCGCCGCGGTCTCTTCGGAGTGCCAAAGGCCAAGGGATGAGACTTTACGGGGTCCGAAAGGAGGTGTCCTCCGCGGTTTGCTGACAGTCAGGACCTGGAGTGCTTCGTTCGTTAGCTCAACTCGCTCATTCATCCGGATGGAGGAAGCCATGGAGCGCAAGGTCAACGCAGCCCCGACGACAACGCCGTCGCGGATCAACCGGCGAACCATCCTGAAAGGCGCCGCGGCGAGCGCGGCGGCAACCACGTTTGGTGCGGTTTCGAAGCGATCGACCTTTGCGGCCCCGGCGTTTCTGCAGGGGTCGACGATCATCTTGGGCGTCGACCAGCGACGACGCGCCAAAGATCCAGCCGTTGCTTGACGATTATCAGGCAGCGAACAACGTGACGATCCAGGTCGAGCAGGGTCCGTACACCGACTTCCAGACCAAATTGATTACGAACCTCACGCAGGGCACCGGCGCCTACGACGTCGTCAGCATGGACGATCCGTGGATGCCCCAGTTCGCCGGGGGCCAGTTCATCATGAACCTCGGAGAGCTCATGGCTGAGCGGGGCATCGAAGCCGACCCGGACTTTGTCCCCGAGTTGATCGCCCTTGGCGACTATCCTCCGGGTTCGGGACTCCGGGGAATCCCGTGGGTTGGCAACGTTCAGGTCTTTGCCTGGCGCACCGACGTGCTCGAAGAGCTCGGTCTGGAAGCGCCTCCGGCGACGTGGGACGACGTCCTCGCGTACGCCCAGGCAATCACCGAGGCAATGAGCGGCGAGGATGTCTACGGCATCGGCGTTCGCGGGGTTGCGGGCAATCCAGCGGCAACTAGTTTCCTCCCGGTCCTGCGCGGCTACGGCACGGATCTCTTCGATGAAAACTGGGAGCCGCAACTGGAGACGGACGCCGCAATGCAGGCGATCACCACCCAGCTGGCCCTCGCGAAGCTCGCGCCTCCGGGGGTCGAAACCGTTGGCCACCCGGAGATGGGGCGTCAATATGAGCCAGGGGCTCATCGCCCAGTCGGCTGACATCTGGCCTGACCAACTCCTCCAGATCTACGATCCCGAGTTGTCTCAGGTGGTCGGGATGGTCGACATCGGAGGTGAGCCGGCGCAGGAAGGTGTCGAGCCGGCCAACATGACCGGCAACTGGTTGCTCGGTATTCCGGAGGGAAGCCAGAATGTCGAAGCCGCGCTCGACTTCATCCTCTGGTTCACGGCGCCGGAACAGCAGAAGCGCTTGTTGCTCGAGCAGAACATTCCAGCGACTCGGATCAGCGTGTTGGAGGATCCGGAGGCGGTCGAAAAACTGCCATTCCTGCCAGGGCTGCTTGCCGCCGGACGCAACGCGGTGCCGCGCCCGAGGACCGAGCATTACAACGCGGCGGAGGCAATATACGGCCGCTACGTCGCCGAGGCAATCGCCGGGCAAATCTCCGGTGAAGAAGCGATGACGCGCTCGAACCAGGAGATCCGGGATCTCATGGTCCGCGAAGGCGTTCTCGAGTAAGACGAAGTCCGGGCGACCGGTTGAACGTCGCCGGGAGCCCTCACCCGGTGAACTCCCTCTCCACTGTCGCCGAGGAGTGGGGGTTCACCCGGAGTGAGCGACAAAGTCACCGTTCACCGGGAAACTCGTCGATTAGAGTGAGCCAATGGCAATCGAGACCGCGCGGTATGAACGAAGCGCTCAGCGAACGGCTACCACGCCGTGGTGGGAGCGTCATCTGGCGTGGCTGCTGGTGGCGCCGATGCTCCTCATGTTCGTCATCTTTGCCGTCCTGCCGTCGATCACGGCGATTCTTTATGCGTTCAGTCATATCAGGCTCCAGCGAGGAGGAATGGAGCGAACGTTTATCGGATTCGACAACTTTGCTCGAGCCTATCGATGATCCCATAGTGCGGCAGTCCGCTGTCACCACCCTGAAATGGGCGCTGACGGTCACGACAGTCGAGATCCTGCTCGGCCTCGGTTTGGCACTCCTGTTGGCGCACGGCGTGCGCGGGCGGGCGATCTTCACGTCCCTGCTCATCATCCCGATCATCATGCCGCCGGTGGCGGTCTCGATCATGTGGTTATTCATGTATGACTACAACTTCGGCATCCTCAATTATCTGGTCAATGAAGTTGGCTTCCCTTCAGTTCGCTGGCTCTCCGACCCGAACATTGCCCTCTACTCGATGATGGTGGTCGATGTCTGGCAGGCGACGCCCTTCGCCTTCCTGCTGCTCTACGCCGCCATCCTCTCCCTGCCCCGCGATCCCTATGAAGCTGCCGCCATCGACGGCGCCAGCCGCTGGCACGTCTTCAAGACGGTGACCCTGCCGCTGTTGCTGCCGGTGCTCAGTGTCGTCGTCCTGCTGCGGCTGATCGACGCCGCCCGCATCTTCGACAAGATCTTCGTCATGACTCGCGGCGGACCCGGGTCCTCCGCCTACACGGCGACACTGACCATCTATGTCGAGGCCTTCAACAAGTACGACTTCGGCTATGCGTCGGCTCTCTCATTCCTCTTCCAGATTGTCCTGGTCATCTTCGCCACGATCTACGTCAGGCGCGTCATGGCCGACTATTCGGCGCCACGCGATGCGTAAGTCCGATTCGCGGCGGGTCCGATCCAGCCCTGCCTGCTGGAGTACCTGATGGTCGGCGAGACGACGTTTGAACGCTTCGCGAAGCAGATCGCGGTGCTGATGGTGGCGCTCCTGGTGCTGCTGCCGGTCTATTGGATGATCAACATGTCGTTCAAGGGCCGAGGTGAGTTCGTCTGCGCGGCCGCCAACCACTGGTTGTCGAGCAGCCCAACGACCGAGAACTATTACGATCTGTTGGTGACGCAGCGATTTTACCTGAAGGGCATCAATTCCCTCGTGGTGGCGATTGATCGCGGCCACGCATCGCGGTCGTCGTCGGGACTCTCGCGGCCTACGCCCTCTCCCGCTTCAACTTGCCGCGAAACTTCAATTACCAACTCCTTTTCACCATGTTGACGGTGCGCATGTTTCCGCCGATCGTGACGGTCATCCCGCTCTTTACCTTCTATAACCGGGAGATTCTTCGGCCACAAGCTCTTCGACACCCAGATCGGGTCTGGGCCTAATCGACGGCTTCATGGAGCTGCCCTCTCGTGCTTTGGATGATGATCGGCTTCTTTCGCGATATCCCGCGCGATATGGAGGAGCGGCGCTCGTCGACGGCGACAGCCGCTTCGCTGTGCTGCGCAAGATCGCCATCCCGCTGGCTGCGCCCGGGCTGGCCGCCACCTTCATTCTCGTCTTCATCTCCTCCTGGAACGAGTTCCTGCTGGCGTTGATCCTCACCGGATCGCGGGCCCAGACGCTGCCGATCGCGGTCGCAGGACAGATCACCCAATACGATATCAAATGGGGCAACATGATGGCCGCTGGAGTGATTACGACCGTCCCTGTCCTGGTGTTCGCGCTTTTGACCCAGCGGCTATCTGACGCGGGGTCTGGCGGTGGGCGGGGTCACTGGATGATCGGCAATTTTGGTGGATCGCGGGCGCGGCTGAAGGACGTTCAGCCCCGGTCACCTTCGAGCATGTTGGCAAGCGCTTCGGCAACGTCACGGCCGTCGACGATCTGAACCTCGACGTCGACAACGGCGAAATGCTCGTCCTTCTGGGGCCGTCGGGCTGCGGCAAGACGACATCTCTGCGCATGTTGGCCGGACTCGAGTCGATCACCTCCGGAGATATCCGCATCGGCGATACGATCGTCAATGCCTTGCCGCCCCGGGCGCGTGACATCGCGATGGTTTTCCAGAGTTACGCGCTCTATTCCCACCTGACGGTCTTTGAGAACCTCGCCTATCCGCTACGGGTGCGGAAACTCGCCAAGACAGAGATCGATCGCCGCGTGCGCGATGTGGCGCGCGTGGTGCAGATCGAGGAGCTGCTCCAGCGCAAACCGCGGGAGCTCTCCGGCGGGCAACGGCAACGGGTAGCCCTGGGTCGGGCGATCATCCGGCGGCCGGCGGTATTTCTCATGGACGAACCGCTTTCGAACCTTGACGCCAAGCTACGCCTGCACACGCGCGGCGAACTGAAGCGGTTTCAGCGCGAGCTGGCGACGACCACAATCTATGTCACGCACGATCAGGCGGAGGCGATGACCCTCGCCGATCGGGTGGCGATCATGGATCGCGGTGTGCTGCAGCAGGTCGGACCGCCGAAAGTGGTGTACGCAAAGCCCGCGAGCGTTTTCGTGGCTGGGTTCCTGGGCAGCCCGCCAATGAACTTGCTCCACGTTCGCGTGACGAGCGCGGCTGGCTCGCCTGGACTGGAGATCGCTGGAACCGCGATAGCAGCATCAGGGCGTTTGATTTCTAGCCTGGCAGCGCTGCCAGGCGACCAGAGCGAAGTCATTCTCGGCATACGTCCCGAGGAAACGCTGATTCGTCGCGAGCCAGAATCAGCAAGCATTCCCGGCGAGGTTTTCGTGGTCGAGGATCTGGGTAACGAGCGACTCATCACACTCGATCTGGGCGGGCAGTTCATCGTGGCGCGGGTGCAGTCGGACTACCCCGCGGAGATGGGTGAGCGCCTCTGGTTCGGGTTCGACCCAGAGCGGGCGCACCTGTTTGACCCGGTCAGTGAGCGGCGGTTGGACGGCGCACAGTGACGATGGCCCTCGTGCATCGGGCCGCCACGATCGGCGACGCCGGGATCTTGGCGCAGATGAACCAGCACTTGATCGAGGACGAGCGGCATCGCAATCAGACGAGCCTGGCCGAGCTCGAAACGCGTATGAGATCGATGCTCGAAACAGGGTGAACGATGATGGGGTCGCCCTCAATTGACGTGCTCTGGAGCGGACCCTCGCTCGATCGCCCAGCGCTCAATGAGGTCGAGTTCCTCTGCGTAAAGCTTACGGAACATGCGCGGCGCGACCAGGCGCTCGATGAGCCCCGCGAGCCCTGAGCTCGAGTCCCAGGTGGTTTCGATCTGGAGGAGGCTCTGGCTCCCGGTAGGAATGACCGTGAATCGGGTCACGGCGCCCTTGTCGGGGTAGGTTTCCGCTAGCACCCGACCGGGCTCGGGTTCGTCGACGCGAGCTTCGACCTCCTGTGGCCGCCCACCCATTTTGAGGGTGAACCGAATTATCGTTCCGGCGCCCACTCCCCCATGAAGTACCGAGTAGTTCGAGAAGGCCGGCGGCAGGATCCGCGGGTGACCATTGCGGTAATCAGAGAGCAGGTTGTAGACCGCCACCGCGGGGGCAGGGATCGTACGTTCGGCGGATGCACGCAAGCGCGCCATACGTGCTGGTTACCTTCGCTGGAACTGTTTTTCGAGATCGCTGCCCGAAAGGTGGAGCATCGTCGGGCGGCCATGGCCGCAGGCGCGAGGTTGCGACGAACTCTCGAGCGCGCTCACAAGCTCCCGCATCTCGGGGATCGAAAGCGGTTGTCCGGCCCGGACCGAGGTGTGACAGGCCGTGCTTACGGCGACGGCGTCGAGCCAGGATTCTCCCTGGCCGCCCTCGGCCAATTCACGCAGGATCAGTCGTAGGCGCTGGGCGACGTCGACACCTTTGACCAGGGCCGGGATCGCGCGGACTGCGACCGCGCCCCCATCCCAGCGATCGATCTCGAACCCGATCTCGGCCAACTCGGCCGCGGACCGCTCGAACGCGGCCATCTCCTCCGCTGTGAGGTCGACCAGCAGCGGATCGAGCAAGGTCTGCCGATCGACGGCACGGTCCCGGAGTTGAGCCAGAATGCGCTCGTAGAGCACACGCTCATGGGCGGCATGCTGGTCAATCAGATACATGCCGTCCGGCCCCTCGGCGATGATGAAGCTCGCCGAGATCTGTCCCAGTACGCGCAACATAGGCACGCCTGATGGATGCACTGTCTCGGCCCCATTGGGTGCTTCGGATGCGTCGGACGGGGAAGCGTGTCCGGTCTCAACAGGAGCGAAGCGGGGGGGAGTGAAGGGAATGGGCTGTTGCCGGGCCGGCGAGAGGTCGGCGATTTGCTCGAAGCGAAGGTCCGGGAGCGCGTCGTGCGAGCGACGTGCGAGCGCGGTGTGGACCGCTCGTTGCACGGCGCGGCAGGCCGCCCGCTCGTCGATGAACTTCACCTCGGCTTTGGTGGGGTGAACGTTGACGTCGACTGCCGCCGGATCGAGGTGAATGTGGATTGCCGCCAGGGGATGCCGGCCCACGAGAAGCAGCGAGTGATACGCCTCCTCCAGCGCGAAGCCAAGCGCCCGGTTCTGCACCCAGCGCCCGTTGACGAAAATGACGATGCCCTGGCGATGCGATCGGGAGAGCTCCGGCGCGCTGATCCAACCGCTGACGGAGATGCCAGGAATGGATGCGGACTCGTCGAGCGGCTCCAATGGGATGGCCGCACGTCCCACGTCGGCTCCCCATGCGGCGGTTGCCGCGGCGATGGCATCACCCGAGCCGTCAGTGACGAAGGCGCGGCGGCCGTCGATCGTCAACTCGAAGGCGACGGCCGGGTAGGTAGCGGCGTAGGCGGAAACCGCACGCTGGATGTACCCGATTTCCGTGCCGGGTTGCCGCAGGAACTTGCGACGTGCCGGGACATTCGCGAATAGGTCGCGCGCGGTGACCGCGGTTCCCTCCGAGGCGCCGACCGAGACCAGCGGAGATACTTCACCGAACGTGACGCGCAGAAGCGAGGCGTGCGTGGCGTTCGCGGACCGAGAACGGATGGCGAGGGACGAGACGGCGCCAATGCTCGGTAGCGCCTCACCGCGGAACCCGAGCGTCGTCAGAGAGTCCAGATCCTCGAATGCCGACAACTTCGACGTCGCGTGGCGCTGCACGGCAAGGGGGAGGTCCGCCGGGCCGATCCCGCACCCGTTATCGACGATCTCGATCTGCTCGATACCGCCACCGCGGACGGCAATGCGAACCCGGGTCGCGGCGGCATCAATCGCGTTTTCGACGAGCTCTTTGACCACGGACACCGGTCGCTCGACGACCTCTCCCGCGGCGATCTTGCCGATGGTGCGCTCGTCGAGCAGGCGAAGAGTCATGCGGCGTCCACGTGGTAAAACGACATGCGGGCCGGGGACAAAATCAGCGTACCACGCGATTGAGTAGGCTCATTCCGAGGTTGAAAGCGCGCGCCGATGGGCGGAAACGAACGGGTTTCCCGTAACCCAATAGCGCCATGGGTGCTCGGTAGCACGGCTGATCCCGATGCGGCCCGACGTAGAAACCTCCCGAGCCGGCTCTCCGGGTGAAATCCAGAGTGCCTCGCCGCGCACGAGGTCGGTGCCATGCATTTCCAGGCTAATGCCGAGCGCCTGACAGAGCTTCCCGGGCCCCGAGCAGAGGAGCCGCTCGTCTTCAACCCCGCGGCGGCTTCGCATGATCTCGATACCCTCGAGTGGCTGGACGGCACGAATCAGCACGGCGCCAGTTGCCCCCATCGGTTTCGCGACGACGTTGAGCATGGCATGGATCCCGTAGGAGCGATAGACATAGGCGATACCGACCTCGCCCCACATCACCTCGACCCGTCCTCCGCGGAGGCGCGCCGCGTGCGACGCGGGATCGTCGGCGCCCAGATATGCCTCGGTTTCGACGATGCGGCCGGCGGTGCGGCCGGGTGGGCCGTCCGAGACGACTACCTGGCCGAGCAGATTTCGGGCGACCTCGATCGTCGGCCGCTCGTAGAACTCCCGGGGCAGACGATTATCGAACTCAGGCATCAAGCTCCGCGAGGCGACGCTCTAGAAGCGATATTTGCTCTTCCGCCGTCGCCAAACGACGGCGTTGAACCTCGATCACATGCTGCGGCGCCCTGGAGATGAACGCCTCGTTGCCGAGCTGGGACTGCGCGCGGTCTCGTTCGGCGACGGCCGCGGCGATCTCCTTACCCAGGCGATCTCGCTCGGCCCCGATGTCGATCATCCCCATCAAGGGCAGCATGGCGACGACGTTGCCCGCGACCGCGGTCAGCGCCCCTGCCCCCCCCTCCGCCGTCCCCTCAAGGAGGGCGAGCTCATCGTCCGCGATCCGCGCCAGCGTGCTCAGCTCGCGGCGGGCGCTTTCGAAGGCCGCAACGTGTGGACCCGCAAAGACCTCCGCCGCGATCCAGCGGCCGGGTTCGACGCCCGCCTCGGTTCTCGCGTTGCGGATGGCGCGGACGATGTCGATCAGCGCGCCGAAGTCAGACTCGGCAGATTCGTCTCGCTCTCCGGCTTCGGGCCATCGAGGCGATCATGACACTCTCACCGATGTGCGGCAGCTCCTGCCAGAGCGCCTCCGTGACGAACGGCATGAACGGGTGGAGAAGGCGGATCGATCGCTCCATGGCAATACGCCAGTGTCTGCGCGACGGCCTGTCGCTCCCCTGCGGAGCCTCGTTGCCGAACTTTGGCTGCTTCGATGTACCAGTCGCACAGCTCCGACCAGACGAACTCCCGGATCGTCTTCCCCGCTTCGCCATACTGATGCGCTCCCATCAGCCGGGTGGCATCGCTGATGGTGCCGTCCAGGCGGCTGAGGATCCAGCGGTCGGCCAGCGCCAGATTCCCGGAGGGCCGGGCCGGGCCGTCGTTGCCCATGACGATCTCTGCCTCGCCGATCGGCCGTAGCGCGAAGCGGGTGGCGTTCCAGAGCTTGTTAGCGAAGTTGCGGGCATCCTCGACTTTCTGGATGTCGAGCCGCAAGTCGTTGCCGGGCGAGCTTTGCGTGATGAGCGCGAAACGCAGGGCATCGGCGCCGTATTCAGCGGTGACGATGGTGGGGTCGATGACGTTCCCCTTCGTCTTGCTCATTTTCGCGCCTTCGACGTCTCGCACTGTCCCGTGCAGGTAGACGGTGTGGAAGGGCAGCTCGCCCATCACTTCCAGGCCGAACATGACCATCCGGGCGACCCAGAAGAACAGAATCTCGTACCCGGTTTCCATGACCGACGACGGGTAGTAGCGACGCAGGTCCGCGGTGTCGGCGGGCCAGCCGAGGGTCGAGAAGGGCCAAAGACCGGAGGAGAACCAGGTGTCGAGCACGTCCGGATCTTGTTCGACTGGACCGCCGCAAAGCGGACACGCATCGAGCGTCTCCGCTTCGGTGACAACTGTTTCACCGCAGGCCTGGCAGTACCAGACCGGGAATACGATGACCCCACCAGAGCTGGCGAGAGACGGTCCAATCGTGGATGTTCTCCAGCCAGTTGAGGTAGACACCGCGGAAGTGCTCCGGAACGAACTGGAGACTGCCGTCCTTGGCCGCCGCGATCGCTGGCTGCGCCAGTTCGTCCATCCGGACGAACCACTGTGTCGAGATGAGCGGCTCGACGACTGTATCGCAGCGCTGACAATGTCCGACCGCGTGGATGTGTGACTCCGTGCGCAGGAGGCGGCCATCCCGTGTTAGCCGCTCAACCACCGCCGCGCGCGCGTCGGCGATCGACAATCCTGCGAACGGCCCGGCATTCTCGTTCATGGTGCCGTCGGCGTTCATAACGTTGATCGCCGGCAATGAGTGGCGCTTGCCGATCTCGAAGTCGTTCGGGTCGTGAGCAGGGGTCACCTTTACCGCGCCGGAACCGAAAGCCGGATCGACCGCGTCGTCGGCTACGATCGGGATCAGCCGGTCGAGGATTGGCAGCCGTGCCACTTTCCCAACCAGATGCCGGTAACGGCCATCGTCGGGATGGACGGCGACCCCGGAATCGCCGAGCATCGTCTCCGGCCGGGTGGTGGCAACAGTAATGACCTCATCGTTGCCGTCGATCGGGTAAGCGATGGTCCAGAGGAAACCTGGCTCATCGCGGTGGACGACTTCGAGATCAGAGAGTGCGGTCTGACAGCGTGGACACCAGGAGATGAGTCGCTCGCCGCGGTAGATGAGCCCCTTGTCGTAGAGGCGCTTGAAGACGTGTCTCACCGCCTGCGACGGGCCAGGATCCATGGTGAAAGCGAAGCGCGTCCAATCGCACGACGCGCCCAGGATCATCGTCTGCTCCCGGATGCGCCCCCGATACTGGTTCATGAACTGCCAGACGCGCTCCAGGAACTTCTCGCGACCGAGATCGTGGCGGGTGAGACCCTCTTTGGCGAGCTCCTTCTCGACGACCCACTGGCCGGCGATTCCGGCGTGGTCCGCGCCCGGGATCCACAGCGTCGGGTCGCCGAGCATGCGATGCCAGCGGGTCATGATGTCTTCGACGGTCACGAACAGGGCATGACCGATGTGCAGCTCGCCGGTGACGTTGGGCGGCGGCATGA
Source organism: uncultured Chloroflexia bacterium (assembly GCA_963751075.1). Taxonomy (GTDB): domain Bacteria; phylum Chloroflexota; class Chloroflexia; order Thermomicrobiales; family UBA6265; genus JACCXM01. The sequence continues at coordinate 40,174 of CAVVTE010000027.1, forward strand.
CGATCACGAAGGGTTCACGGTCCGGCCGTTCCCGCGGCTGGAAGTACCCGGCGTCATCCCAGCGGTCGTAGACACCTGTCTCGACCAGGCGCGGGTCATACGATTTCGCAAGTGTGGACTCGGCGCCCGGTTTGGCGGCTTCGGCGATAGTCATCAGTCTTTCTCTTCGTGCTCTTTATCGTTGTTGATCAGCCGGTGCGCATTTGCACCGCGCCGCCAGGGGCGCCAGATGGTCATATCAGAATTTCTTGCTGACAATCGCGATGCGCGATGGCAAGTGGCGATTTTGTCGCGCTTTCACGCCGGATGTCAAACGTGCCGTGGGCAGAGCTCGCCGCGCGGATTCCGGCAACCCGACCAGGTCTCGCTAATGATGAACCCCGCGTCGCTCAGCAGGCTCGCCGTCTCGCAGAGCGGCAGCCCGACGACATTGGTGAAACAGCCTTCAAGATGACTGACAAGGTCGGCCCCGAGACCCTGGATAGCGTAGGCGCCGGCCTTGTCTCGGGGCTCGCCGGTAGCGACGTACGCCTCGATATCATCATCGCTCAGCTCGCGGAAGCGAACGACGCTCGACACGGCAGACGAGCGGAGAGAGCCGGAGGCGGCATCGATGACGGCGATCCCGGTCACGACGCGATGATCCCGGTCGCTCAAGAGCCGCAGCATGTCGATGGCGTCCGCATCGTTGTCAGGTTTGCCGAGCAACTCGCGGTCCATTACCACGATCGTGTCAGCGCCGAGCACGACTCCTGCCTGGATGCTCGACGCGACAGCCCGGGCTTTCTCCTCGGCGAGCGCTGTCGCTTGCTCCTCGGCGGGGAGATCGGGAGCACCAGTCTCCGCCACATTGCTGACGATGATCTGGAAGGGAATGCCAAGCTCGCCAAGGAGCTCGCGCCTCCGCGGCGAGCCGGAGGCGAGGATCAGCGGCGTGACCTTGGCGGAATCAGGGTTCGCCATGACCTGATTTCCTGATATGAATCATTGAGTAGCGGGACTCCCGAATGAGGATTCAGTGCTAGGGGTCGACCTTCGTGCAGTGCAGCGCCGATTCGCAACAGCTACGGGCGGCGGCCGAGAGCGTTGCAATTGTACGGACACCGCTGACTCGGGGGCATGATGGGTGCTAAACTAACACATTGCGATCGTTTGTTCGGATGAGTCCCCGCTGATTCCGAGCGCCCCGAGCGAGGATCTCTGTTTCATGGCTTTACACGACCGGATCAGCGTGCGCGGCGCCCGGGAGCATAACCTCAAGAATATCGACATCGACATTCCTCGCGACAAGCTCGTCGTTCTGACCGGATTATCCGGCTCGGGCAAGAGCTCGCTCGCCTTCGACACCATCTTTGCCGAGGGGCAGCGCCGGTATGTGGAGTCGCTCTCCGCGTACGCTCGTCAGTTCCTGGGTCAGATGGAGAAGCCCGACGTCGACCATATCGACGGGCTGTCGCCGGCAATCTCCATCGACCAGAAGGGGAGCAGCCGCAACCCGCGCTCGACCGTCGGCACCGTCACCGAAATCTACGACTACATGCGGCTCCTCTTCGCCCGCATCGGCCACCCTCATTGCCCGCAATGTGGCCGACCGATCGTGGCGCAGTCGGTGCAGCAGATGGCTCATGCAGCTCCTCGAGCTCCCGGACGACACGCGGCTGATGATTCTGGCCCCAGTCATCCGGGACCGCAAAGGTGAGCACCACGGAGTGTTCGAGGAGATTCGGCGGCAGGGGTTCGTCCGCGTCCGCGTCGACGGCAACGTCCTCGATATCGACGAGGCGGTCGGGCTCGACCTCGCGAAATACCGCAAGCACTCGATCGAGGTGGTCGTCGACCGGTTGGTGATCCGCCACGACGAAGGGACAGCTCCAGGCGATCACCCCGATCGTATCCGCATCATCGAGTCCCTGGAGACGGCGTTGAAGATCGCCAACGGCATCGCCGAGGCGCAGATCATCGATGGCGAGCCGATCGTCTTCTCGGAGAAATTCTCCTGCCCGGTGCATGGCGTCGTCGGGCTGACCGAGATCGAACCCCGCAATTTCTCCTTCAACTCGCCGCACGGCGCCTGCCCGGTCTGCACTGGCCTGGGCACCACGCGAGAGTTCGACCCGGATCTGATCATGCCGAACCGGGGTCTGTCGCTGGCGCAGGGCGCCGTGGCGCCCTGGCTGCGAGTAACCGGGGAGGGGAGCGCCTGGTACACCGCGCTTCTCGAGGGCGTGGCGGCGAAATACAGCTTCAGCCTCGACGTCCCGATTCGCGACCTTCCTCACGACGCCATCGACATCATCCTCAACGGCTCCCGCGGCAAGATGGTCACCGTCCGTTACAAGTCGCGGTCGGGCCGCATGCGCTCGTACGACGTTGCCTACGAAGGGGTCATCCCGAACCTGCAGCGGCGCTATGAGGCAACCTCGTCCGATTATGTCCGCGAGGAGCTCGAGCGCTACATGGCGGAGCGTCCGTGTCCAACGTGTCACGGGGCGCGGCTCAAGCCCGAGGTGCTGGGGGTCACGGTTGGCGAGCGCTCGATCGTCGACGTGGCCCGACTGCCGATCCGGGAGGCGCGCGATTGGTTCGCCGTCTTGGCGCGAGACCCGTCCGAAGATCCGACGGCTCCCCTCACCGAACGGGAATTTCTCATCGCGCGGCAGATCTTCAAGGAGATTCGTGAGCGGCTTGGCTTCCTGGTCGACGTCGGACTCGACTATCTGACCCTCGAGCGCTCGGCAAATACGCTTTCGGGAGGAGAGGCCCAGCGTATTCGCCTGGCCACCCAGATTGGCTCGTCACTGATGGGGGTGCTCTACATCCTCGACGAGCCGAGTATCGGTCTCCATCAGCGGGACAATGCGCGGCTGATCCACACGCTGGAGCGGCTGCGGGACATCGGCAATACGTTGATCGTCGTCGAGCACGACGAGGAGACGATGCGGGCCGCTGACTGGATCGTCGACATCGGCCCCGGCGCCGGACAGCATGGTGGGCACGTGGTCGCCGCTGGCTCGATGGACGACATCATGAACACCCCGGAGTCGATCACGGGGCAGTACCTCTCCGGGGAGCGTCACATCCCGATGCCTGCCATGCGTCGGGCAGGAAGCGGCAACGCGCTCGTCCTCCGTGGAGCGCGCGAGAACAATCTGCGCAATGTGACGGTGCGATTTCCACTTGGCACGTTCATCGTCATCACCGGCGTCTCGGGGTCGGGCAAGAGCTCGCTCGTCACCGACACCCTCTACCCGCGACTGGCTATGGAGTTGCAACACGCGCGACAGAAGCCGGGCGCCCATGACGATCTGGAGGGGATTCGGTACCTTGACAAGGTGATCGATATCGACCAGAGCCCGATCGGCCGCACACCGCGGTCCAACCCGGCAACCTACACCGGACTGTTCACACCAATCCGGGAGCTCTTCGCCTCCATGACTGAGGCCAAAGCACGTGGCTATATGCCGGGGCGATTCTCGTTCAACGTCAAGGGCGGCCGCTGCGAAGCGTGCAAGGGCGAAGGGATCATCCAGATCGAGATGAACTTCCTCCCCGATGTGTTCGTGCCGTGCGAAGTCTGCCAGGGCAAGCGGTACAACCGCGAGGCACTCGAGGTGACGTACAAGGGCAAATCGATCGCCGACGTGCTCGATATGACAGTCGCGGAAGCCCTCGATTTCTTCCAGAACGTCCCCGCCATCAAGAACAAACTGCAGACACTCAACGACGTCGGGCTCGGCTATATCAAGCTCGGTCAACCGGCTACTCAGCTCTCGGGTGGCGAGGCGCAGCGGGTGAAACTCGCCAGCGAGCTGTCGCGACGGGCCACCGGCCGCACCCTCTACATCCTCGACGAGCCGACGACCGGACTCCACTTCGCCGACATCGAGAAACTGCTGGCGATTCTGCAGCGGCTGGTCGATGGTGGAAACACCGTGATCGTCATCGAGCACAATCTCGACGTGGTGAAATCGGCGGATTGGATCATCGACATGGGCCCCGAAGGTGGCAGCGGCGGCGGGCTGGTCATCGCCGAAGGCACGCCGGAGGCAGTCGCGGCAACTCCCAGCTCGTTCACCGGGGATTTCCTCCGGCCGGTTCTGGGTCTGCCGGCAATGGCCGCCGACTGATTCCCAGTTCCCTTTGCAGGTCCGTTTTTCACTTCCCGGCCGGGTTGTCTCCGGCTGATGCGGTGCCTAGGACGGGAATCGCCAGCGGCTGTTGGGCCTCGTCCCGGTCCGTCGTCCAACGCGCTCCGCGCGGCGGGTTCTTCAGCCGCACCAGCGTCATGAGCTGGCATTCGTACTGGACGCGAAGCTGGGCGAAGGCTCGCCAGGCCGCCTCCTTGTCCGGTTTCATCGGCAGGCCCGCCTGCTGAAAGTGGTCGTAGGCTTCATCGAACTCATCCTGGGTGATGTTGATCGGGGTCACTGGCCACTTGGGTTCTTCCGGGCAGTGCAGTCGGAGCGGTTCCAGCACGCGTCGTAGCGCCCGAGAGCCGAAGCGCACCAGCCGATCGGCTTCCGGGTCGGTCGAGAGATCAATGCTCGAATCGACAAGCGCTGCCGCGTCGAGCATCGCGCCCGCGGCACTGATCCAGGAGCGATCCCAGCGGGACGAGCGCAGGAAGAGCTCGCCAGAGAGCGTCGATCCCGAGGTGGCAAGGTCGTCGAACCAGCCGAGCCAGGTTTGCCACAACTCCCCGAGTCGTGTCGGCCCGAAAATATTGACATAGGTGTCGACGACTTTGATGCCGTCCGGCCGGGTTCCGGTCAGTTCGTCGAGGTTGGTGACCGCCTGCTCGCGTTTCTGGTAGGAGGAGTAAATGACGGGCAGATAGCCAATCAGCAGCGCAACGATCGTCACGACAGTCAAAGCTTCGAACGCCGACAACACGATCACCCAGAAATGGTTTCCTGGAGATTCGAATCCCAGCGTGGAGAGCGCGGACCCGCTGAAGAGGAAGGCCCGGATGAGTGGTTTGATCCCGGCGCCATAGAGGGCAAGGGTATAACCGAAGCCGATCAAGGCCAGAACGACCGCAAGCACGACGAGGAGCGACACCGGAGCGAACAGGCTGAGGATGCCCTGACGGCGGGCTTCGGAGCGGATCGGCCGGATGGCCGCATCGAACAGCGCCTGCGTGAAGCGGAAGATCACGCGGTTGATGAGCGGGGGCGCTCCTGAGGGAACCATGAAGGTGCGGATCGCCAGACCCGTCGAGAGAATGATGACGACAATCCCAGCAAGAACAGATAGAGTGTTGATAATCTGATCTTGCATATCCAGAGACACCCGTCACGGCCGGCACCTGTGCCCGGCCGCGACTCATTGAACGATCGTGTGGATATTCCCGCGAACGGTAACACGGCGATGTCGATTCGGAATTGACTGGAGAAAGACATTGGCGACCCTACTCGCCCGAAATGCCGATGTGCTCGTGACAATGGACGGCAACCGCCGCGAGTTGCAAAACGGGGGTCTATTCGCGCGGGACGGCATCATCGAGCAGGTTGGGGCGACGAGCGAGTTGCCGGACGACCGCGGATACCGTCCTCGACCTATCGGGCCACATCCTGCTGCCCGGGCTGATCAACTGCCATCACCATCTCGATCAGGTGCTGACCCGCAATCTACCGGCGGGACAAAACACCAATCTCTTCCCCTGGTTGCGTGCTCATTACCGGGTGTGGGCCAGCCGCACGCCAGAGGACACCCGAACGGCGGTGATCGTCGGGTGCGCGGAGTTGGCGCTTTCGGGCTGCACGACGGTCTTCGATCACGCCTACGTGTTTCAGAACGGCTGCAAGGTCGATGACCAGATCCACGCCGCGGCCGAGATCGGCGTTCGCTTCGTCGTCTCGCGCGGCAGCATGTCATTGGGTGAGTCGAAAGGGGGGTTGCCGCCGGATGATTGCGTCGAAGATGAAGGCGCGATCTTGAGCGACTCGCTGCGGGTGATTCAGCAATACCACGATCCGGCACCCGGCTCGATGCTGCAAATCGTGCTCGCTCCGTGCTCGCCGTTTTCCGTTACCCCCGATCTGATGCGTGAATCGGCCAAGCTGGCCCGTGAGTACGGCGTGAAACTGCACACCCACCTCTGCGAGACCCTCGACGAGGAGCGGTACACCCTCCAACATCAAGGCATGCGCCCGGTCGCGTACATGGAGACGCTCGACTGGGTGGGCGATGACGTCTGGTACGCCCACGCCGTTCACGTCAATGACGATGAGGTCCGCCTCTTCGCGAAGAAGGGGGCAGGTGTCTGCCACTGCCCATCGTCGAACATGCGGCTCGCGTCGGGGATCGCACCGGTCAAGAAATACCGTGACAATGGCGTTAGGACCGGGCTAGGCGTCGATGGCTCGGCAAGCAACGACGGCTCGAACCTGCTCGTCGAAGTCCGTGAAGCAATGTTGCTAGCCCGGCTGAAAATCGGACTCCTACCACCGGAGGGACCGCAAACGGTCCTCTCGACGTCTGACCCGTTACGGGCAAGCGAATGGATGACCGCGCGTGACGCGCTGGAGATCGCGACGATTGGCGGAGCCCAGGTGCTTGGACGAAACGACATCGGGTCACTGGAACCAGGCAAGTGCGCGGACTTCTTCACACTCGATCTGAACAACGTGGCGTACGCCGGCGGCCTGAGCGATCCCGTCGCGGCGGTCGTCTTCTGTGCCCCGACGCGGGCTCGGCACACGGTCGTCGGCGGCCGGCTCGTCGTCGACGACGGTGAGGTCGTGACCCTCGACCTGCGAACTGTCGTCGAAGAGCACAACCGCAATGCCACACGTTTGGCGGCGTTAGCGGTGTGAGCGACACGACGAGGAGTAGTGCCGAGTCTTCTCGCAGCCAGGACGCTCGCCCTTACCCGCGTACGTTCGCGAAGATCGAGATCTCCCGGTGGCCGAATGAGGATGATACGTTCTCTGCGGCGCTTGCTCGTGCCGGGTTGAACCACGAAAGTCCTCTTTTGATCGAATGGGCTTGCTTGACGAAAAAGACCCATGCTACAGTCGCGTCGGACTCAATCCGGCAGGAACTTCGATCGCCACGCGCGGTTTGCACCCCGGGCGGGTCCACAGCGGCAACTGGGTGAGGTTGCGCTGGAGCCTGGTGCGAAGGTGACCGCGGCAACCCTGAGACCGGTGAGGCATCGGCAGGGTGAATGGCGCTGTCCTGGTTCTCAATCAGAATTACGAGCCGTTAAACGTCTGCAATGTGCGCAGGGCGATCGTGCTCGTCTTCGATGGCAAGGCCGAGGTCCTCGAGGCCAACGGCCACCTGGTAAAGTCCGCCTCGCAATCCTTCCCCGCGCCGTCCGTGATCCGCATGGTGTACCTGATTCACCGGCCGCGTCCACGCGTGAAGCTGTCGCGGCGCGAGGTCTTCATTCGTGACGGATATACCTGCCAGTACTGCGGGCGACAGTGTCACGACCTGACGATCGATCACGTCGTCCCGCGGTCCCGTGGCGGACCGCACTCCTGGGACAATCTCGTCTCCGCGTGCAAGCCGTGCAACCACCGCAAAGGGGGTAAACTCCCGGCAGAAGCGCGGATGGCATTGCGTAAGCAGCCGCTCGAGCCCCGCGCCGGACGCTATTACACGATCGAGCGACGGATCGAGGGCGCGGTGACGCATCAGTGGTCGAAGTTTTTGCCCGGGTTCACCCCGATTTCGGTCGGCTCGGTGAATGGACGAGGAGCGAGTCGCGCGGCGCGCTGATCTCGGTTCGCCGGTGAAACGGAATGCCGATGCAGCGCCCCGCGAGAGCGGGGCGTTTTCTTTGCCACTGACACAACCTGGACCATCCCCGCGTAACTCACAGGAGCCCGAATGCTTGACCTGCGACTGATTCGTGAAGATCCGGAACGCCTGAAAGCCGCCATCGCGACGACCTTTACCGATGCCCCCATCGACGAGATCGTGACGCTCGACGAGCGGCGCCGTGCGCTGCTGACCGACGTCGAGTCGCTCAAGGCTGAGCTCAACGTGGGCTCGAAGGAAGTCGGCCGCACCAAAGACCCTACGGAGCGGGAGTCGCTGATCGGGCGGATGCGCGAGCTCGGGGACCGCATCCGCGGACTCGACGAAGAGGTCAAGGACGTCGAGGCACAGCTGCAGAGTCTGATGTTGCACGTCCCAAACGTTCCACTGGAGCATGTCCCGGTGGCGCCGGACGAGAGCGGCAACGTGGTCGTCGCCGAGTACGGCGCGAAGCGCGTATTCGACTTTCCACCAAAGCCACACTGGGAGCTTGCCGAATCTCTGGGGATCATCGACTTCGAGCGCGGTGTGAAAGTAGCCGGGTCGCGGTTCTATGTCCTGCGCGGGGACGGCGCCCGGCTGCAACGGGCGCTCATCACCTGGATGCTCGATCTCCACACGCGACAGCACGGCTACCAGGAGGTCTATCCGCCGTATCTCGTGCTCGAAGAGACCCTGGTCGGCACCGGGAATCTCCCGAAGTTCTCCGAGAATCTCTACCGGGATGCGGAAGAGGACAAATGGCTGATTCCGACGGCCGAGGTGCCGGTGACCAATCTCTACCGGGACGAGATCCTCGACGAGTCGTTGCTGCCGATCTACCACGTTGCCTATACGCCCTGCTTCCGCCGGGAGCAGATCTCGGCAGGCCGCGACGTGCGTGGCATCAAGCGGGGTTACCAGTTCGACAAAGTCGAGATGGTCAAGTTCGTGCACCCTGACCGGTCCGAAGAGGAGCACCGGCGGCTGATCGAGGAGGCCGCCGACACACTTCGCGCGCTCGAGCTGCCGTACCGCGAGGTGCAGCTCAGCACCGGAGATCTGGGATTCGCCGCCGCCGACAAGGTCGATCTGGAAACATGGGCGCCGGGGTCGGAAGAGTGGCTGGAAGTGTCGTCGTGCGGGCGCTTCGAAGACTTCCAGGCGCGACGAGCCAACATCCGCTTCCGGCCGGCCGAGGGGGGGAAACCTCGCTTCGTGCACACGCTCAATGGCTCGGGTCTGGCGCTGCCACGGACGATGATCGCCATCATGGAGCAATACCAGCAGGAGGACGGTACGATCGAGGTGCCGGTAGTACTCCGGCCATACATGAGCGGTCAGGTGGTCATCGGCAAGCAACCGCCGATCGGCCCAGCCCGGAACTGACCACTGAATGGTAAAATGCACTGTTCCGAGCGACCCCAGACCCGGGTCGAGTCGGACCCACCGGGAGAGGTGGCCGAGCGGTTGAAGGCAGCTGTCTTGAAAACAGCCGAACGATGAGTTCCGTGGGTTCGAATCCCACCCTCTCCGCCAAGAAATCGTCGTAGCCGTACGAAAAATGCAGAGATTGGAGCGTGACAAGTCCCGGCTCTCTGCGAGATTGACAGCAAAACTGACAGCAAAGTTCCTGGCTACCCGCTGAACACAGCCCCCATTTCGGCCGCGCTGGGTCGTCACCGGCCTGATCGCCACCGTATTCACGGTACGGGTGCTGAAATTGTCACCCGGACTCCCATGTTGGGCTGTGTCCTCGGCCGCGACGCCCGCATGCTCGCGAGCGCGGGCCGGGGCACTAGCCGCCCGAGTTTGCGGACACGTCCTGGACTGCGCATGGCTGATCCGCCATTAACGCCGCTGAATCCTATTCGTTGTAACGCTGGAGCCCGGTTCATCGCGTGACCGGGCATCAGGAATCCCGAACTCGTCGATGATATGCCAGAGCCACGGCGGCACCGGCTCTAGCTTCCGCGAGAAGTGGTGGATGACGTGCGCTGCCGTCTTTGGGTGCTTGACTATTTCAGTGTTCACGATGAGATGCCAGAGTGTGTGGTCGTCTAGCAAGACTCCGGGTTGCAGGGCGCGCTGCTGGCGTTCCCATTTGAGATGGATGGCTTCGTTGCGTAGGTCCAAGAGTTCTTTGAAATCCCGCCACAGTTGAAAGTCTTTCTTGATTGGATTTTCGCCAGTAAGCTGCGGCAGGGCTTCTGTCAGCTTCCGTTCCGTTGAGTAGTCCCGTTGCACGCCACTGGCAGTGAACGTCGCTGGCTTGCCCCTCTTGCTGCCATCGAAAAACTGTCCGCCGGCCAGTTCGTCGCCTATGACCGCGTTGGCAAAGGCTTCAATCGCCTGGAAGCTAAAAGTGATGGCGACAAGCGACTGCTGCAGGAAGGATAGAAAATGCCCGTGACTGGTGTGCTTCACGTCCCTATCAATACCGGTTGCGGTTTTCGTTTCGTGAAAGTCAATCGCGGCGAACGATTCCAGCGCCTTCGTTGCAGCGTCCATGCCCACGTTTAGGTAAAGTGGCACGGCATAGAACTCACGGTGAGTGAGGGAGTTGCCGCGTTGCCCCTTTCCTTTCAGTTTCACTTGATTGACAACGCTAATGTTCACCCGTACTGGTGGTCCCTTGACCCCAGGAACTATCTCAGGCCCGGGCCGGGTGCCGTCCATTGTTGGCTTTGAGCGCCAATCGGGGAATGGGTCAGTTGCTTCCGGCTTGGGCATCGCTGAAGGTTCCAACGGATTCTGCACTGCACATGCTGCGAGGTGGCAACAATCTAGGCGAATCTCCCGAGCTATGGCAACTGTTAACGGTTTACGGACACGCACTATGCGGTGAATACCGCATCCATCGTTACCGCCGCGTCGCCGTGCATCGCCGGAATGACGTGCGAGTAGGTGTCGAGTGTCAGCACGATAGTCGAGTGCCCGAGCATCTCCGAGACGAGCTTGACGTGAACGCACTTGGCGAGCAGGATCGTCGCCGCTGTGTGGCGCAGGTCGTGGAAGCGGATCGCGGGGAGTGCCGCCGCAGGAACTGCCCGCTGAAACCGCTTCGTCTCATTGGTCGGACTGAGCGGTTCGCCCGTGGCATTGCAGAACACCAGACCATGTTCGGCCCACGCCGAACCTGCAGCATGGCGGTCGAATGACTGCCTGTCCTTATGTGCGCGGAGTGCAGCGAGCGCCGTCTGGCTGAGATGAATCTTGCGGCGGGACCGCGCTGTCTTGGGTTCCGTGAAGACTAGTCCGTTGCCACGCTGCCATTGCAGGGCACGCCGTACCGCGAGGGTTCCGGTGTTAAGATCGATGTCTGCCCATTTCAGCCCGAGCAATTCACCTTGCCGCATGCCTGTAGTCAGCGCCAAGACATAGAGCGCGTGCATGCGGTGCTCCCGCGTGGCGAGCAGGAACGCGTCGGCTTCCTCGGGATTCCAAATGGTCAGCTCGGCTCTTGGCGCTTTGGGCGATGTGGCCCCGTCGCAAGGATTCCTAGGAATCAGGCTCCATCGAACCGCTTGAACAAACGCTCGATGCAACACTCGGTGGACGTGATGCACAGATCGCGGTGACAGCCCAAACTCCGCGAGGTTTGCATAGAGCGCTTGGAGATCAAGAGCCGTCAGTTTCGATAGCTTCTTTGCGCCGATGCGCGGCACGGCATTGCCACGACCAGGGCGGCGGGTGCTGACCGGACGGCGTCCGCTGATTGACATTCCGCTTCGATCTCCTATGATGCGACCACCTCAGACAGTGACCCATCCGGCGCATCGTCTGTCCGTGATCGCCCGCGCCGCGATGGCGGGCCTGGCGCGTCCGGCCTGAGCCCGGCTCGACTTGGCCGGCGTGCCGTGCCGCTCTCCGGCCATCGCCCACCGCAGGGTGGGCACGGAGGTCCTCATGGACGGATCCCACTTCGATACCCTGGTCAAGGCACTGGCAACGACGCGCGTCAGCCGCCTCACGGCCCTGCGTGGGCTGGCGGTGGGGGCGGTGGCGGGCCTGACCGGGCTGAGCCGCTTCTCTGAGGAAGCGGAGACGGCCAAGAACAAGCCGAGAAAGCGGCGGGTCTGTCTCTGTTCAGCGGCGGGCTGCCAGAGCAAGAAGGTCCGGAACCCCAAGAAGGTCATCAAGCGGAATGCGCCCTGCGCCTATCGAGGTGGCTGCACGACGAATCCCTGCGCCCGACGGTGCCGCCTGATGGACAGTGCCAGAATCAGAGCCAGTGCCTCCGCGGCCAGGCCTGCGTGGGTGGCCAGTGCGTGGACTGCACCGCGAGCAGTCAGTGCGATGCTACTCAGGTCTGTGTCAACAGGCGCTGCCAATCGCCCCCGCCGCCGTTCGACTGCACCATCAGCGGGTGCGTGGGCACCAACGCGGGCCTGATCTGTAATACGCAAACCGGTCAGTGCGAGCCATGCACGAGCTTCACCCAGTGCGGCACCGTCCCCGGCGCGGGCGCACGCGCCTGTCTGGCGGGCGTCTGCCGCGGTGGTGAGGCATGCACCACCAACGAGCAGTGCTTCAACCCACCATTATTCTGCCTCGAGCCGGTGACGACTGGTGAGCAGCAAGACATCTGCCAGTTCGACAATGAGTGCGACGCGGACACTGGCATCAACGGCTGCGCAAGTACCCCGGCCACTCCGATCTGCGTCCTTGGCTATTGCACCAACGCGTGCGCCCCGGGCGACGACTGCGGCCCCGGCAAGTCCTGCCAAGGTCGTGTGTGCGTATTCACGTAATCGATCACCCGCCGCCCGCTCACCGCCAGCGGCCACCGGGTCCCAGACGAGGCCACCGCTCCTCAGGCGCGCTGGCCCCGTCGCGACACGCCACCTCGGCGTGGCCACGGTCCCATCCCCGGCGTATGACCCGAAGCGTCGAACCGGACGCGACGCCGGGGTCAAAACGGTGGCGACGCAGAGGCACGCTGCATTGCGCTCCCGGATCCCCTTGCGGAGGCGCGGAAAACCTGCACGCCGAAGGGGCGCGGTGTGATCGGAGGCACCCGGAGGGTCATCATGGCCGATGGTGGCCGCACGTCGTCGGACATCTGACGCGATCGGCCCACGGGCGAGGGGCGAGTGCGGCGGCAACATCCGTGAGGCGGCAGGTCCTGGCGATCAGGCTCTCGGGATGCAGGCTACGCCCGCGAGCAGACGAAGGTCGCGTCGCAGACGGCGTCGCTGCCGCAACAGTCGCAGTCCTCCTCGCAGGCCTCGCCCGCCGGGAGACAGCAGACGGGCTCACTCCGGTCGCCGCAGAAGGTGTCCAGGCAGTTCGCGGTCTTGGCACAACACTCGTCCGCACTCGAACACGTCGCTTGCAGCGCCGTACAGGTCGTGGTGGTTCCCGTCGTGGTGCTCGTCCGGCGGGAGCGCTTGGTGCGCGCTGCGTGTCTTGCGGGAGCGCTTTTGGCTGCGCTGCGTGTCCTTGCGGCTGCGCCGGGTGCTGCGCCGGCTGTCCTTGGCCGCCGCTTGCTCCGCGAGCACCGTCTCGGCGTCGGCGGCCGCCGCCTCCGTGTCGGCGAGCTCCGCGGTCAAGGTGGTGACTACGGCGTCGTCCCCGGGCACCACCAGCTGGGTGGTCACCGCCAGGTGCTCGCCGTCACCGGGGATACAGACCCCGTAGTTGGGATTGATGTGTGAGGTGGCGCAGACCAGCCCCTCGCAGCAGCCGTTGAGGTGGGTGCAGACCGCGCCTTCCTCCCCGCAGGTGGCCACCTCGAGCTGGCTCGCGGCCTCGGTGGGATGGAGGCGCACGGCTCCCAGCGCCCCGAGCGCGGCTAGCGCCTGGCGCCGCGACGTGGTCCCAGAGAGGCGCCGCGCAAGGCGGTCGTGCGGGTGGTCGGGCGTGGACGCCCGTAGCAGTGATTGCGGTCGCGTCCGCGGCCTCCCAACGTGGGACAGTCCCCTCCACCTTCCTCGTTTCTCCGTATGCAGCCTTCTCCTCCCCTTTTCGGCAGCGTCAAATGCGTATCCCGAATGCGTAGTTCTACCCATGTGCCAGTGCCGGGAGTCTCCTACGCTGTAACTCAGGACAGGGTGTCCCTGTCCCTGTAAAGGGACGACGCGAGAGGACCGGAAAGGAGACAGCAATGGACGGCCAGCACCTGGACCGCATCGCCCGATCGTTGGCCAGCGGGATGTCCCGGCGAGGAGCGCTGAAGGTCGTCGCGGTCGCCATGGGCGTCGCGGCCACGGGGCCGCTGCGCTCGGTGAGTGCGGCATCGAATTGGTGCCGGGGTCTCTATCGGTGTGAAGGGGGCGGGCCCCTCACACTGATGTGCACAGCACAAGACCACCGAGACGTTGTGCGCGACCGCGGCACGATCTGCGTGCTCGAGCAGGAGGCGGCGTGCGGCTTTGCGTCCAAGGACACGTGCGAATCCGGGGGGTAACCCGAGCCAGGCGTGAGTCTGTCGTCGCGCCGCACCCGCGTGGTCGGCGCACAACGGCGGGCCACTGGTTACTACGACGCACGTCCGGTGGTGACGGGCGGACCAGGAAGTAAGCACCTGACCCATGATGGTTGGGCAGGACTTGAGAACGGAGCCACGTGATGGATGCTGAGCAGTTTGATCGCGTCGTACAGACACTAGCGGCAGACGGGGTGTCGCGACGCCGTGTCCTGATAGGGTTCCTTGGCGTCGCGGCCGGTGGGGCGTTGGCGCGTGTCGGGTCGCGCCCGGCCGAAGCCGGCAATGGGTGCCAGAATCATGGGGACTGTCGGAACAGCCAGATGTGCAGCAACGGGAGGTGCCGAAGCCAACGATACTTGTGTAGCCGCGGCCAGACCGCCTGCGCGACAGGCCCCGCGTCGGTCTGGTGTTGCGCCGATCCCGCAAGCCCCTCGTGCCCGTGCTAATGCCACCGCCGTGCGGAGGCGGCGGTCGCTGACGACCCGTCCAGCACGAGCGCTCGAAGGTCTGACGGGGTGATTGTGCCGCAGACGGCGCGAACGTGGGGCGGGCGTCGTCTGCACCAGCAGCGGTTCGTGCGCTCGGTCACCCCGACGGCCTGCCGTTGGCACCTCGCCACGTATCGTGGTTGTGCAACACGCGCTTCGCACCGCCGCCTTAGTCCGGGGACCGGCGATCGAAGGGACCGTGCTTGGCGTGGGCTCTCTCCGCGATGGTGGCGAAGGTACGGATCCCCTCCGGAGTGTCCTCCGACCAGATCCCGGGCCGCTCCTGCCAGGGAGCCAGCAGCGTGCGCTGAAAGACCGGTCCGTTCTCGCGGTCTTCGCCTAGCCAGGTGGCCAGCAGCTCCTCCAGGGCATGGACCGACTCGTTGCGGTGCGTCTTCACAACGGCGAGGGCAACCGCGATGAAGTCGAACTCCCACGGCCAGGGGGTGCGGACATTGGGCATGAGGGCTCCTGGCGCGGCAGTCGATAAGGAGATCCTCGAGATCGTCGATGGTCTCGGCGAGGGTGGCGATCCAGGCGGCGATCATCGCGAATTCCTGCAGCGTCGAGTGCGTGAGGCCACCTGGCTCGTAGATGGGCTCCATCGCAGTTCTTACCCGGTGAGGAGGCAGGGCGCGAGAAACCAACGCATGGGCGCCGCGATATCAGACAGCCCAGGGGTCTGATAGCACGTGTTCCATCCGCTGCGGGATAGTGGCATGATCCGCAAAGGACGCAGGCGGCCGTCACGCTACGCGACCCCGCACCCTCGTGGTGATCGACCACGCTCGTCCGGAGCGCCTCCTCCTCCCCTCACCAAGTGATCCAACCAGGTGATGTCACGGGGTCGTCCCCGTCTCCACCCTCCCGCTGTCCAGAACCAGGTGATCCAACCAGGTGATTTCACGGGTGTGCCGCCGGCCTCCACGGCGCATGCTGGGAGCAGGTCCTAGCAGGTGCTGGGACAACTCGCGAACCAGTGAGGAAGGCCGGACACGGTATGGACGGACTCCAGTTTGATTCCCTGATCAAGCGGCTCGGCACCACGCGCGTCACCCGGGTGCATGCCCTACGCGCGCTGGCGGCCGGTGCACTCGCGGGCGCCGTTGGCGTGGGCGTGACGCGCCAGGAGGCGGGGGCCAAGAAGAACACCAACAAGTGCAAGCGCCAGCCCGGCGAGTGCGAAACCTGCAAGCGGGGCAAGTGTGAGCACAAGAACGGGAAGAAGACGTGCAAGGCGGGTAAGATCACGGCCAAGGCCTTGGGCACCTCCTGTAGTGGCGGGACCTGTCAGAACGGGGCGTGTATTCCGACACCGTGCTCGTTTGTGGGCCTCCAGGTGGCCTGTTCGAGTAGTGCCCAATGTTGCACGAGTACGACGGGCGCCATCTGCGAGGACAACTTTTGCCCGCAGGCCGGTAATGTCGTCTGCTGTCAACCAGTCGGCGGATCCTGCGGGAAGAGCTGCGACTGTTGCGGCCCGACGACTCAGTGCATTGCCAACGTCTGTACCGCGTGAGGGACGTAGACCGGAGGCGACTGCCCTCGGCGTCGCGTCGGGGGCGTTGACTCCGCGAAGGGGCCAGATCCGGGGGAGTGTCTCTTCCGCATCATCAAGAACGTCGGCACCTCGCGAACCGTCGAACGTGAAGCGGCGCGAGGGCGGACAGGCCGGCCCTGGCAGAGAGGGTGCAGCTGAGCAGGCACGGAAACGCCGCGGCAGGACAGGACGATGACCACCGCGGCGCTCCGCGCCTCCGTCCGGTCAAGGGAAGGGGTGACCGAGGCGGGACGTGCGGGGACTGTCGGTGACCGTGACGAAGGACGGGGAGGGAGCGCGATCCTTGGCTCTTCCCCTGGACACGCGGACCGCCACCGCAGGTGTAGCAAACGACAAGCCGAGGACGAAGGCAGCGGACACCTCGCATTCGTCACAGGGCCAAATAATGCGTCCGAAGTGTCAAGTCTGATGGCTCTCGGGTGTCTCGAGCATGACCATGAGCACCCTGCGGTCGCCTGCGCGCCAGCACTGCAATGCGGATCACCGGTCAGGGCAGCGCGGGAGCCTCCCAGCAGAAGGCCTGAATGACGCCACCCTCCCCGAGCGTCTTGCGGCAGTTTAGGGGCTGGTCTGGGTTCGGACTGCTGCAGCACAGGGAACTCGTCCCCAAGCTGTCTTTTCCAGCACCGGCGCCGCACGAGACACAGCCCGGGTCGGGCGCATCACACGCGCCGTTCGGAATTGCTGTATCGCGGCAACACGCCTGACAGACGCCGAACGCGGCGAGCGTCGCCCCGCAGCAGTGTCCGGAGGCGCACTGCGCGTTCTTGGTGCACTTCTTGCCGTTGCGCTTGTTGTCATCGGCGGCGACCGGCCGGGTCCCGAGGAGCACAGGAATTGCCCCACCGAGGAGGCCGGCCAGCAGTCGCCGCCGGGATATCCCGCTGACCAGCGCCTTCGTGAGACCATCAAAGCGATCCATATCCACCGTGGTCACTCCTCTCGTCGGTGCCGCACGCCCGAGTTGGGGGGCGGCGTTGGGGTCGTTATCGGGACACAACACCATGTGCTCCGCCGCAGTGGGCGGTCGCGTTGCCCGTAGCCCGCAGGCGCCTAACATGTCAGATTGGGACGAGCCGCGCATGGGCAATATTGCCTAATTCCTGCGGCCGCAGTGCCTGTGTGCGGGCACGAAAGGTGTCTGGTGTCCACAGACGTGCCGCGGGCAAGGGCATGGGGCGCTGGCGATAGGCGCCAACCGTCGAAAGTGAGGCGGCACCAGGGCACAAACGCCGGCGACGATGGCGTGGCATCGCGGAGGCTTGAGCGGCGGTCACGAAGGGTGATTCGGCCGGCTGGGTGTACGTTGCGAGATATGCCGTGCGCCCGAAAGGCGGTTCTCTGCGGGATATCTCCCTTATCCGCAAACGCCGACGTGACCGCCTCGCCGCGTCCCACCCGTCGCAGCGGGCAACGGAGTCAGAGCCAGGGAGTCATGCAGGAGGGCCGGCATTGGTGCCGACCCTCCCTCATGCATTGTTGAAGAAGGCCAGGCCAGGCCAGGCATCCTCGCGCCGTGAGAACACGCCTAACCTTTTTGTGGGGTCTACTACCGACACGATCGGACCGCCTAAATCCGGGCCGGCTCCTCCCACCCGTACCAGGTGACATCACCTGGTACGGACCCTCTCTCTGCGCAAAACCAGGTGATCCAACCAGGTGATTTCACGCGGGTGCTGGCGAGCGCAACGGCGCATGCTCAGTGCAGGTCCTGGCAGGTGCCGGGGCAGCGCACGACAGGAGGAATGTGATGACCGAGCAGACACTGGATCAGGTCGTCCGGACGCTGGCGACGGGAATGCCACGGCGCACGATGATCAAGGCCGTCGCCGCGGCCGCCGCCGGGGGGGCGGGTACCCTCCTGAGCCGGTGGGAGAGCCACGCAGCTCCTGATTATGTCCGTTGTTGCCGCGAAGTGTGTCCGGCCGGCGGTCGTGACTCCTGCCGCAAGATCTGCATGCAAGACCCAGTGCGAGTCGGGTGCCCACCACGGTGATGCTCGTCACCAACGGCAAGCAGCAATGAAAGAGGGGGTGCCTGGAATTCTGCCGCAGCGAGTGCAGTCGCGCGGGTAATGCCTGCATGCAGCGCTGTTTGTGCGCGCGAATGCCAGGTCGGATGCGGCCGGGATCGGCGGTAGGCGGGTCATTGCGGGCGGCCTGATCCTGACCGCCTGGGCACTGGTCCCCCGGGTGGGGAGCCGCAGCCACGACCGATACGGTAGTTCCGTCACGAGGGAGGAATCGCGACGCGGAAGCTCATGATCGTCGGGCTACTGAGCCTGGCCCTGGCGTGTGCGGCACCGTCTGGTGTGAGCGCGGGCGGTGGTGGGAGCGAAGGTTGCGGGGGCAACGCGTGCCATAGTGTCGGCGGCGGTGGTGGTGGCTCCAGAGGTGGTGGTGCCGGCGGTGCCACTGCCTGCGTCATCAACCCTAGCACCGATGGCCACTCCAGGTGCCACGGAGGCGGAGGCGGTCGTCCGTAAGCCCGGGCCGAGCCGATCCAACGACAGCCGATGAGGAACGAGGCCCCCACATCTGTGGGGGCCTCCACTGTTCACACAGCAATTTCACGGACAAGCACCCATTATCCGCAAAACGTGCCGGGGCGTGGCCCGGGTCAACCCGACGGCTCCTCCCGGTCCCTCCCCTCCCACACGGCGGCCGTCACCCTGGCGGCGCGTTCCCTCCACCCGGTAATGGCCCACAAGTTGCATCGCGACCATCTGGCGGTCGCGAGTGGGTGCGACCATCTTCATGGAGGAAGGAGAAGCCGATGTCGACGCCTCGAACCCTGGTGCCGCTCGCCGCGATCAGTCTGACCCTCTCCTTGTCGGTAGGCACCGCCGGCCCGCTTGGGGCGCAGGAGGGTACCCCCGAGAGCGGTGACCTGACCTTTCCCATCACCCCGGACCCGGCTGACTGCCAGGTCGAGCCCCGCGCGACGGAGGAGTTGCTCGCCCTGTGGTACACGCCGGAGGGCAGCCCGATCCCGGCGGCGACGCCGATGATGGACGCCACATCCGTGACCGTGCCGCTCGGTCCGCGTGCCGACGAGACGACGACCGCCGCCGTGACGGCGGTCGCCTCTGAGGTCTTCAGTTGCTTCGCGGCGGGGGACTTCGCCCGCGCGACGGCGTTGTTGACGGACGATCTGACCCGCAGCTTCGGCGGCGAGCCCGGCACCACGATGGAGGACGCCCGCGCCTTCATCGAGGCCTCACTGGTCCCTGAGTCCATGGACGAGCCCGACCAGATCATCTCCGTGTCGGACGTCATGGAGCTGAGCGACGGGCGGCTGGGGGCCATCATCGTCGATCGCTCGATGGGCCAGCAGGATGCGGTCTACGTAATCCTCGAACAACAAGGGGACCGCTGGCTGGTCGATGAGATCATCGATTTCGCCCCGGTGGAGTAACGACAAGGTCGTGCCCATCAGCGCGAAGGAGCGCCAGGGCGAGATGCTTGCGGATACATAGCCATTGTCCGCATTGAAGACAGGGTGTCAGCCCGCAGGCGAGTGCCGTGCCCCTGGTCAGCCGAGCTTCGGGTAGGACGCCGCTCCGGATTTGGGGTCGTCTCGGTCAGGTCCGAGCGCGCCTCCGCAGAGGCACATGAAAGGGAAGTTCCGTATGGTCCGCCCACCGCTCCGCGTATTCGCGTTCCTCGTCGTTCTGCTGACGCTCCTCGGCAGTCTTGGCGCTGCTACGGCCCAGGAGGCCACGCCCCCGACCGAGCAAGCGGCTGGGACACCGGAACCGGCTACATTCCGCGCACTGGCGGCTGGCTCGATTGAGGTCTTGGAGCCGAGCACGGCCAACGCGGTGCTGGGGCGTATGAGCCTGCAACCGGGCGCCAGCATCCCCTTTGACGAGACCGATCCCTCGGCCCTGCTGGTCTACATGGCGAGCGGCGAGCTGACGTTTCGCGTCGACGAGGCGATGACGGTGGCACGCGCCGGTGGCGGAGGTGGCACGCCCACCCCGCCAGAGGACGTGGTCGCTGACACTGAGTTCACCTTGGGTGAGGGCGACTCGGCCCTCTTCCCTGGCGCCATGGCCGGTGAGGTCCGCAATGCCGGCACCGAGGAGGCCACGGCCTGGGTGGTCGATATCGTCCACGTCGTCGAGGTAGCTGCCACGCCCACCCCGTAGCCGAGTCATCATGACGCGGGGCTGGGTGAATCTTAGCCCCGCGTCAAATCGCCAGTATCCGCAAGGGACAAGGCCATCTCGTCTAGTCTCGTTTGGCATTGCTCGGTATGGACATGAGCAGGGAGGACACACGATGCGCACGGTCATGATCATGGCTCTGCTAACGCTCGCCCTGGGGTTCGCCACCCCCCACAGTGTGGATGCGCGCGGTGGTGGTGGCGCAGGGGGGGTCGAAAACGCTTGCGGACGTGCCGCGTGCGTCAATGCCGGCGGCAATGGTGGTGGCGGCTTCTCGGGGGGCGGCGGGACCGGCGGCAGCGTTGTCGTGGTCACGCCTCCGGGCACCGACGAGACCCAAGTTCATGGCGGCGGTGGTGGCGGTGGCGGTGGTCGCCCGTAAGCCCGGAGCGCACGGGTCCAACGCCAAGATCACTGTCTGAGGTAGTCGCAGCATATAGGAGAAGAACGGAATGTCAAGCGTATGAAATGAATAATCAGTCACAGGAGGTCTTGTGTTTTGGAATAATCACCCCTATCCGCAATCGACGTCTCAGTTACGAAACGTTGCGGCCGGTGGTGCCACCGGCACCTCGGGCCACTCACGGCGTGAGGGTAAAGTCCCCACTATTTTGGGCATTACGGCTCAGGAGGCGTGAGTTAGGACCGTTGGCTTCTATCGGCGCGATGACCAACTCGCTACGATGAGCCTCCAACGCCAGAGCCCCGTGGTTCCTTCGGGGTGCTGGTGGTGGGCGTCGGGGAAGCCCCGCTCCCCGGCGTTTCGCCCGTGTCCAGCACCCCTCGTATTGAAGCTCTATGATGCCCGCGCGGCTACCACGTCGGTAGCCGCTAAGCACGTCGGGAGGGCCATCATGCGTCAGGTTCGTATCGTCCTGTCACTTTTTGCGGTCATGCTGCTCGGAGGGCTCACTCTGCACGCGCAGCCTGGTGCTGTCGCCCAGGAGGCCACGCCGGCTGCCGACGAGATGATGCCGGAGGGGTTCACCTTTGAGCCGCTCACCTTCGCCTTTGATGTTGAGGTCGCCAGCCCCTTTAACCTGCTCGCGGCTCGCCTCAGCCTCGAGCCCGGGACGGCATTGCCCAGCGACGAAAGTGATCCCTCGGTCGGCATCGTCATTGTGGAGTCCGGGACGCTGACGGTCCAGGTAGAGGGCCCCGTCACGGTGACCCGCGGTGCGGGGCTGGGCGAAGCCATGATCGCCGCCGAGGAAAGTGGTGATTTCGGCAGTCTGACCGAATCGATCGCGGAAGGGGAGGCCGTGACATTGGAGGCGGGGGATGCCGCCTACCTCCCGGCCAATGTTGCAGGAGAGCTGCGCAACGACGGGCAAGAGTCGGTGGTGCTCCTGGGCTTCCTTGTGCTCCCCTCCGAGGGGATGATGGGTGAGGCCACGCCGGCACCGTGATCCTTGCCGGGGCAGACATGAAGCGAGGGTCGGGAGTGCTCCCGACCCTCGTTGTTTCCGAGTTTCCGATATTTCACCTGTTTCACCCTATGGACGGCCCGGGCCGATTTAGGGTCTCCGGAAACGACCCTGTAAATGGCAATTTCCTAGCAATCCTGGGAACACGTCCGGTCGTCGGCGCTAACGCTTGCTCGTGCCGACCTTGCGGGGCGGAGGGGCTGCAGGCGATGATTGGGACGCACACTACTGATCAGCGCGCAGCGAGATCGTGCACTTGAATGGGGGGACAGCACTCGACGCCGAGCAGGTCGCCGCAAAGCTACCTGGCGAGGCCGCACGTGACAGAGGGGCCGCCTGGAGCGTTGGCGTCCCGGTGTCGGCGTCGGCACTGGCGCTTGTTCTTGCCCTCCTTCGCGCGGCACTGGGCCTCGGTGGGCTGTGGCGCCTGGCCCTGGAGGACCGCCGCCATCAGCCCGGCAAGCGCCACCCATCGTGAACCTTTGGCAGCGACCAGGCGGGTCAGGGTTTCACAATGCTCCCCCTCGATCAGCGAGTCCAAGGTAATTATCTGAAGGTGACGTGTGGCCGCGCAGCACGCCACGTGCCGGAATGCAGCACAAGCGGGAGGTCGGTCCGCTCGGATCCGTGAAGCACAGCCTTCTTTCACCTCCATGGCACTTCCCTAGAATTGGGAGTGACGACGGCGGTGTGGCGGGTTCGAAATGGCCCCTGCCGGGTAAAGTACGCGTCGGTGGTCTTGCCTGGTCTCCGGGTTTGGGAACGTGATCGGAGCCCGCATCGCTGACCACCCATGAGTTGGAAGGGAAGCGGTGAACCGGTTGAACCGGCGAACGGTCATGAAAAGCGTTGCGGGCGCGCTGTTCGCTCGTGGAGTCAGCCGGCATTCCTCGGCGGTGCAGGCCGCCCCCGTCGTGACTCCGCCCCCACATCGCCCACTCGACTTTCGGCCCTTCGAGGATGCCTTGGCCCGGTTGACCCCGGAGTACCGATGCCGGCTCGATGGCTTGATTCCCGAAGCAACAGCTCCACAGCTTCACGCAGATTTCAATGCGGGGCGTTACAACGCCGCCGAGCTCGCGACGTATTACGTGGATCGAATTCGTCGGCTCGATGCGGTCCAACTGCGGTCGGTCATCGAGCTGAATCCGGACGCACTCGACGTTGCCGCGCAGCGTGACGGGGAGTGGTCAGCCGGGCGAATCCGCGGACCGCTACACGGAGTACCGATCCTGCTCAAGGACAATATCGGCACCGGAGATCGTCTGCACACGACCGCCGGAGCAGCGGCATTGAGCGATGCTCATAGCGACCGTGACGCTCATCTGGTCGCGGGGTTGCGCCGGGCCGGGGCGATCATCCTGGGTAAGACAAACCTTTCCGAGTGGGCCTACTGGATGTCATACATCGCGCCGAGCGGGTTCAGCGCGCTCGGTGGCCAGGTGGTGAGCCCGTATGGTGACGGGATCGACCCCTTTCGGGTCGTCAACGGGTTCGGCGGTGGCCGCAACCATGAACCTCGCCGCGATCGCGGTTGGTACCGAGACCGCGGGATCGATCGTCGCTCCCTCGGCCCGAGCATCGGTGGTCGGGATGCGTCCCTCGCTGGGGTTGGTGAGCCGCGACCGCGTCCTTCCCATCAGCGATGAATGTGACACCGCGGGACCGATCGGGCGCACCGTGACGGATGTGGCGGTGACGCTCACCGCGATGGCGCACGAGCGCGACATCCGCGACCGGCATTCGGATCGCGCGGAGGGCGTGCACGGCTCCGACTTCATGACGGCCCTCGATGCGGATGCCTTGCGAGGCAAACGGATCGGCTTGATCGGAATCGAGTTGACTGGCCCGGCCGACGATGAGTGGATCATCGCCAATACAGGGTTTACGGACGCGGTGCGCGCGATTGAGGAGGCGGGAGCCAAAGTTGTCGTTGTCCGGCCGAGGCCGTTCGACTTCGTTGGCCCCGGTTTTGTGCCTGAGTGGAATTGGGGGATGCGGGAAGGGGTCAACGCCTATCTGGCGGCGACTGATGCGCCCGTACGCTCGCTCGCCGATGTGATCGCATTCAACGATGAGAACCCCGGCCGCTACGCGCCTTGGGGGCAGGACCGTCTCCGCGACTGCCTGTGGAGCCCGCTCGGCGAACAGGAGGTCCGTCAGATCGCGCGGGCCAACCGGCAGCAAGCTCGGGATTACCTTACCGGCTTGCTGGATGCGGATGAGCTTGATGCCCTGGCGGGAATCGACACGCTTCAGTCGCTGATCTACCCCTTCGCCGGGTTCCCCGCGATTGCGGTACCAGCCGGGCTCTATCCCGGTGGAGCGCCGTACTCCATCACGTTCATCGGGCGGTCACGCCAGGACGCCGAGCTCATCGGTATCGCCTACGCGTATGAGCAGGCATCGCGATTCCGTGTTCCACCTTCTCTCGAGGGCTCGGTTGAGCGATGCGTGCCTGCTGGCCAGGGCCAACGGGCCAGCGGACGAGGATCGACCTGGGGTCTTTCGCCGGGTTGATCGACCCCGAGAAATCGGCGCGAAGTCGGCCCCGTGGTAAACTTTTCAGCCTGGAATTCTGTGCACGCGATGCCCTGCGCGAGCCGTGGACAGAGCCACCTGGGGAGGTGCCAGAGTGGTCGAATGGGGCCGCCTGCTAAGCGGTTGAGCGTTGAAAAAGCGCTCCGAGGGTTCGAATCCCTCCCTTCCCGCCCCAGACGGCCCGCGCGAGCGGGCCGCTGCTGTTCTGGTGTAAAATGAGCGATACGCGCCTGTAGCTCAGGGGATAGAGCGTTGGGTTGCGGACCCAAAGGCCGCAGGTTCGAATCCTGCCAGGCGTACCCATGAATCGCCGCCCGGTCACCGCCGGGCGGTTTTCGCGTCGCGTAGGGCAGTTTCTACGTCCGCTCAGCGGATGGCGTTGGTATACTTCACAGGTTTGGAGAGGTGTCCGAGTGGTTGAAGGTGCCGCTCTCGAAAAGCGGTGAGGTGATGAGCCTCCGTGGGTTCGAATCCCACCCTCTCCGCCAGGACGGGCTCGTGACTGCTTGCATACGGTCCGTTCTGATAGCTGATAGCTAATTACGGAAGGGTCGCATAGCCTGGCCTAGTGCGCGCGACTGGAAATCGCGTAGGCGGTAACACGCCTCGAGGGTTCGAATCCCTCCCCTTCCGCCACCTGATTCAGATCGCACTCGGCGGCAAAGAATCTGCTCCCTCAGACATGCAAACTCTTTGACCCGTGTCAAACTCTTTAAACCCTTTGAACTCTTAGAACTCTTCGGTTCGACCCTATGCGGATGTAGTCTGGGCTGCGGCCGCAGCGCTATCAGCGCGCTGATTGCGCACGGCTGAGGCATTACTCGGTAGGCCACAAGTGGAATCATCATTTGATGACATTTTCGTGCCAAGTGGTGCAAAGGCAAACGGATGCGCACAACGATTGCACTTGACGATGAATGAGTGGCCCGGGCTCAGTCGCTTACTGACCTGAAGGAGAAATCCGCCCTTGTGCGAGAGGCGCTCGAGGCGTTGATCGAGCGGGAAAGCGCCCACCGCCTGGCCCTTCTGGGGGGCACGGAACCCGACCTGGAATTGGCTCCGCGACGTCGGATAGAGTTGACGTGAACCTGATTCATTCTTCGATCTGGGTAGATCACCTGCGCGCGATGAAACGCTTGTAGATCTCCTCCACGCCGGGCAAGTGCTGGCCCATCCGTTTGTTATCAGAGAGCTAGCTCTGAGCAATCTGCGGCAATGCGATGGTGTACTAGGTGATTTGCAGGATTGACCTCAGGCCAGAGTCGTCACCGACCATGAGATCCTGCAGTTCATTGGTCGGCGCCAATAATTCGGGCTGGGTATTGGCTATGTCGACGTTCACTTGCTGCCCGGCGTCGCGCCTGACGCCAGGCGCATCGTTATGGACGCGCGACCAGCGCCTCAACGCAGTGGCCGAACAACTGGGATTGGCAGCCCGGTTCACTAGTTGACCCGCGTCCCGGTCAGTCAGGCTCTTGCCAGCATCCGCTCGATCGCGTCCCGGCGGGGGATGCCGGGGTAGGCGCCCGGGATGGTTGTCGCCAGGGACCCGGCGACGACACCGGAGCGCGCCGCGGTGAACGGGTCCGCGCCCCGGGCCAACTCGGCCGCAAACGCGCCGCAGAAGGCATCGCCGGCGCCGGTGGTGTCGACGACGTCGACCTGTGGCGCTGGGAACGATGCCACTTGGCCATCATGCGCAACCGCGGCCCCGGCGGCCCCGAGTGTCACCACGGCCGTGGTCGGACCGAGGGCTTGAAAGAGCCAGAGCCGCCTTTTCGCCGGTTGCGGCGGTCACAGGATGGCCGAGAAGGTCTTCCGCCTCGGTTTCATTGACCACCAGGACATCGATGCGTCCGAGAAAAGGTCTCGCGCCGATCGCCTCGGGTGTCGCGTTCAATACGACGAATGCATCGATCGTCTTTCCAGCATTCACGAGCGCGTCGATGGTTCGCGGTGGCGGTTCGAGCGTAGTCAGCACAACCGCGGGCTTGACACGATCGACGGCACTCTGGGCTTGCTCAGGAGTGAGCGTCATCGTCGCGCCGGGAACATAGGAGATTCGATTCTGCCCGGTCTTTTCTTCGACGACGATGAGGGCGACGCCGGATGCGGCGGTCGTGTTGCGGGTGACTGAATCCGTGTCGATCCCTTCGGCATCAAGGTCAGCGCGGCGCTGGCGGCCAAAATCGTCGTCGCCGAGGGCGCCAAACATCGCCGTCGGTGCGCCGGAACGGGCGGTGGCAATGGCCTGGTTGGCTCCCTTGCCACCACCGAAGATGGCGAAGGTCGAGCCGGTCACCGTCTCGCCGGCGTCCGGCGCCTTCTCGACGCGGGCCACGAGATCGGTGTTGATGGCTCCCGCCACGAGGACTCTTCGAGGCGGCGGTTCCCCCGCAGCCGTCACCATTTCCTGCCACCCCGGTTCCGGCGCAGAAGCGATGCCATTGCGATCCCGCGTAGATCGCGCCAGGCGGTGCGGCCGGCCCGCAGGGCGTCACCGTCCGGTCGGCGCCCGGCGTAGCGCTCCTGGGTGTAGAGCTCGGCGACTACGCGGGCCGGCCCTTGGGCCGACGGCACCACCCGGCCGACCCGATCGGCGTACTCGTGCGGTGTTAGCGACACCCGAGGGGGCACTCCAAGCCAGTTTCCGGCGCGCAAAGCGCGAGCGTAAAGACTGGAGACGGGTGAGAGTCCGCGAAACCCGATGAACCAGGCGGTGGTCACGGCCAGTGCGCCGATGGCGCCCACCACCGCTACCGCGAGCGCGACCCAACCCGCAATCCGTGCCGGGTCGGAAAGGATATCGGGCGGACTGAAAGGAGGCTGCTGCTCGGGCGTTTCCACAACCGGAGGGGGCGTTGGTTCGGCGACGACCGGAGGTGGCGTTGGCGCCGGAGTTGGCAGTGCAGGCTCCTGTGCCGGGGCGCCGAGATCGCCATAGTCGAGTTGTTCCCGATTCGCGGTCGGTTCGAAGGGGATCCAGCCGTAGTTCGGGAAAAAGACCTCGACCCACAAGTGCGCATTCTTTTCGCGATAGAGGTGACCACCCTCATTCGGGTCGTACGGAGCCGGGAAGTAGCCTCCGACGACCCGCGATGGAATGCCCTCCGCGCGCAGCAGCACCGCCATCGCCGAAGCGTAGTACTCGCAGTACCCTTCCTGGCTCTCGAAGAGCACGTAATCGACGACGTCCTGGTTGTCCGGTGGCGGAGCGATATTTTCGTTGTAGGTGATCGTCGAGCGGACATACTCCTCGACGGCGAGGGCGGTATCGAAGGCATTCGAATGCCCTGCTGCGAGCTGGTTTGCCAGGTCGCGAGTTCGAGCCGTGACTGTCTCCGGCAGCGTGAGGTAACGATCGGTCACCCAGGTCGGATAGTCGGTGCCGGCGGCACGGAGTTGGTCGGGACTAGCGGTGCTGGTCAGGCCGGTGACCGCGTAGGCGTCGCCCTCGGCGACGTCGTCCTGGCTGAAGACCGCCTCCACGTCATCGTAGATGGGCATTTGTCCTGTCACGCGAAGTGCCTGGGCTTGTCCGTTCGGTCCGATCTCCCAGCGCACGTCGAGAAAGCGGGTCGACAGCGCGTCGCGCTCGGCTTGAATCTCCGCGGCCAGAGTGGGGTCCAGCGGGAGTGGCGAGTCAGTGTTGACGCCTCCGTTGGATGGCGGTGTGTAGCTCCCCCTGGCGACGAGCGCGGCGATACGCTGGAGATCCTGCGGGAGAGCGGTCAACTCGCCGTCCACCAGCGGAAATTGCTGGTTCTCGAGCTGACGCCAAGAGAGCTGCACGTTCGTGCGCCGGTCGGCGGCAAGATAGGTATCGAGCGTGAAGATGAGATCGCCTTTTGGTCGGATGACCGTCATCTCCGCCTCCACCTGGGAGCGATCGGCGGTGACCTGTGGCGAGAGGTGCACGCCTTGTCCGCGGAAAAAACTCATCCGTGACGAGTAGCGGCGTCCATCGGAACCAAGCGCTTCAAATGTGTCATCGACCGTCGTCGCCCAGCCGTGTCCGTCGTAGTCGTCGTAGCGCTGGCCGGCAAGGTACGGCGGACGCATAGCGCCACCGGATGGCTGCAAACGCATGACTGGATCGTCGGTGAGCTCGAGATGACCGCCGAGGCGGAAGCTCTCGCCGAACGCGGAGTAGGAGCCGCCACTCTTGTCGCCTGGTCCGCCGAATTGTGATACCAGCTCGTTCCAGCGGTCGGCGAACTCTTCGAGCGGCGCGCTGATACGTTCCCAGGCTTCACCAAAGAGGGAGTCCCGGGTCGAGAGCGGCAGTGTCCAGGCGAGAGCCGCTACCAGCACTGCGATGGCGATTCCCCGCAGAAGGAAGCGGGGAGCCGTTCGGCGCGGATACGGCAACTGGAGGCGAGACCACTCGACCTCCCGCCGGTAGGCAGCATGCCGCGCCGCGAGCATCGTTCCGGCGACGACCATCACCAAAAGCGGTAGCGTGCCTTCCTCGGGGGCATAACCAAGGTTGGCGAGTGCGATGACGACGGGCAGCGCGAGGGCGGTGGTCAGCCAACCGCGCCGGAACAACACCCACGCCGATGTGTACGAGACGAGCCAGACAGCGGCGCCCAGCATGATGGCTAACAGACGCGGATCGTCGAGCGGTTCGCCGGCCTGGGCCTGGGCGATCCATTGCGCTCCAAGATCCCCCATTGCGCTCAACCGTGAGAGCCGACCGCCTTCGGCCAGCGGCATCCGTTCGATGGCGAGGACGAATGAGCCCAGGACACCACTGAGAATGGCAAACACGTGTGCAAGCAGATCGGGCGTGCTCAATTTGGCCAGCACGAGCCCGGTTAACAGCCCGCCAACGGCGAGCAGGGCCATGCTCACACCATCCGGTGCGACATCGGTGCGAGCGACCGTCCAGGCCGTACAGAGCAGGATGATGCCAAGGAGAGTCACACTCACCCAGCCCTCGGCCGGGTTGAGACCGCGCGCGGCCCGCGCCAAGGACCAGCGCCCAGTGTGTGGGGCGGGAATGGGACGAGCGAGGCTAACCACGTGCGCCTCGCAAGAGGGTGACGGCTGGCCCGGCAAATGCCCTGGCAATCGGCTCGCCATACTTGACGAGATGGGCGGGAATCCCCGCTGCCGCAAGAGCACTGACAATCAGCAACGACGACGGGCCTGAGCCAAACGTCTCGGGTTCGATGAGGACCGCCGAAACTCCAACGCCGCGCTGGGCGACCTCCGCCAGAGACGCGACCCACCGTTCGTCAAGAGACGGCGTAATGACGGTCATGAAATCGTGCCGTCCGAGGCGTCGGCCCTCCGCTACGAGCAATTCCGCGAGTGGAATGTCTCCATCAGCGCGGACCACGGCCAGACTCTCGAGGATCTTGACCAACTGGCGGTCCGAGCGATCGGACGGAATGGTCTCTAGATGGGCCCCTGAAGCGATCAACCCGACATTGCGGCCCTCCTGCAGGAACCGTCCTCCAAGCGATGCCGCGACGGTGACCGCGTACTCCTCGGTCGAGTCGAGCCATGCTTCAGATGGCCATTGACCACGGTCGTCAGGGACCCAGTTCACGGACCGGGTGGCCGGGCGATGGGGAGCGTGGTGAAGGTCGAGGACGATCCAGACATCAGCGGTGGGATCCTGGTCGAACTCCTTGACCATCAACCGGCCGAGCCGCGCGGTTGCCGACCAGGAGATTCGGTTGAACCCGTCGCTGGGTGTGTAATCACGCACCCCTGCCACATTGGGCGTTACGAAGGGAGTGCGCCGTTCCAAAGCGCTGCCACCGGAAAGGGCGCCCTCTGGGATACCGACCTCTCGCAACTCGACGACGGCGGGGTAGACGATCACTTCCGGTGTTTCCGAAAACTCGGTCCGGCTGGTGAACATGCCCAACGGATCTCCCGAACGAACGTCGACCGGTCCCAGGTGAAAACGCCCGCGGCGAACGCAGACCGTCTGCGTGTCCCATTCCACGGCAGAGCGGCCAGGGACGGTGACGACGCGGCCAGGATCATGGCCAGGAAGTGTCGAGCGATCAACCAGTTCGATCCACAGTTTGCCGATGCGGCCGCTATTTCGCACCGCAAGCGTTTCCCGTAAGGATTGTCCGACCTGTGCCCGGTCGGCTCCCGTCTTTCGCACTACGGAGATGCCTCGCAGACTGAGCCGCGTCCAGATCCACGCGGCCACCAGGATGACGAATAGAGCGACGGCCAGGTGATCGGCGATCCCCCAGTCCGTGACTTGGCCAATCACGAGGACCGCCACGATCAGGAAGATAACCTTGAGACCGTTCACGGGTATCGTCCGCCCTACGGTCCTGGCTTGCGGGTTCCCCAGCCACGGCCGGCGGGACTCACCGGTTGCGCTCCAGGGACCGGCACCATCGCGAGGACATCACCAATGACAACGCGGCTGTCGACGTTTTTGATCCGGGCGGCCGGATTGACGATGATCCTGTGGGCAAGTGTGGCCTCGGCAAGCATCTTGACGTCGTCGGGAGTCACAAAGTCGCGCCCATGAAGCGCGGCCCAGGCCCTGGTGGCGTTGTAGAGCGCCAGTGATCCTCGCGGCGAGGCCCCTAGGTAGACATCGTCGTGCTTGCGTGTGACCTCAACCAGAGTGACGATGTATTCGCGCACGGCCGCGGCGACGTGGACCTCCTTGATCGCGGCCTGGGCGCGAACGAGGTCCTCGAGTCGCGTGGACTGTTGAAGATTGTCAAGAGGATGCGATCGATGTTGCCGCTCGAGCATTTCGAGCTCCCCAGCCCGGCCCGGATACCCCATCGACATACGGATCAGGAAGCGGTCGAGCTGGGCCTCGGGGAGCGGGAATGTCCCCTCATACTCGATTGGGTTCTCGGTAGCGAGGACGACGAAGGGTTCCGGAAGCTGATGGGTCACACCGTCGACGGTGACCTGTCCCTCTTCCATCGCTTCCAGTAAGGCAGCCTGGGTTTTCGGCGTGGCGCGGTTGATCTCGTCGGCGAGGACAAGCTGGGCGACGACCGGACCGGGCCGGTATTCGAAGCGCCCACTCTGCTGGTTGAAGACATTCACCCCGGTTACATCGCTGGGGAGCAGGTCAGGCGTGAACTGGATGCGCTTGAACGTGCAGCCGATGGAGCGCGCGACCGCTTTGGCCAGTACGGTCTTACCAACACCGGGAACATCCTCGATCAGCACGTGACCACGGCACAACAAGGCAACGAGCACGAGGAGAACCTCGTGCCGCTTGCCGACCACTACGCGCTCGACGTTATCGCCGACCAGGCGGGCAACGCTCTGGACCGCCGCGGGATCCATCAGCTGGCGCAGCTCCTACAGGGCGTCCTGCTGGGCAGGACGCGTTCCTTGATGGCGTTTACAAGACTTCGCATCCCGCGAAGTATAGCCCGGTGTCAGCACAATCGGACCGAACCGCGCCTCAACTCCGAACCGGTGAGGTGATAGTTCGCAGGACCACGAACGGTTCGCTGTCGCGTTAGTGAATGCTCCGTGATGTGCGTTGGCGAATAAGCCAACTTACTCCAGATCTGGCATCCGGGTGGGGACGGTCATGGGTGTGATTTGGGGAGAACTGATATCAATCCGTGGCCAGAGGTTGAAGCCGACTGGACCAAACCGCCACGAAGGGCAAAGGCTACAGCGGCGGTGCGGGAATCGACCTCAAGCTTGGAGATGATTGCGGCAACGTGGTTGGAGGCTTTTCGCGGGCTGATGAAGAGCGTGATGAAGGACCTTGTCTGCCTGTCAGTGGCCGGGGAGTCTATCGTGCCGGGAACACTGGCACTGACGTCACGCGAGGCCTACTTTGCGCCGACTCGAGTCGTTCAATTGTCCGAGGCTGTTGGCGAAATTGCCTCAGAAGCAGTGATTCCCTATTCACCGGGTATTCCGGTTTTGACCCCGGGTGAAGGTATTAGCGACGTCAAGCTCACGTGCCTGCGGGAAGGGCTTTCGGCGGGGATGCATGTTCGCGGCGCATCAGATCCCACGTTGCGAACCTTGCGTGTTGTGAGCGCGGCACGATGAGCGCTGTGGCGTAGCCCGGAGCCACATGTCGAGTTCACATTGGCCCGATTATCGCCTTAATCTGCATCCCGTACGGACACAGGCGATCGGCGATACTATCCTCGATATGAGGAGGTTCCCCGGGTGTCCGATCCTGACATTGCTCTCGTCGACCGGCGAGAAGACGATCGCCCAACGCTCTTGCTTGTCGATGGCTATGGGCTGATCTTCCGCGCCTACTACGCGATCAAGAACGAAATTTCGACGTCGAAAGGTGAAGTCGTCAACGCCGTGTTCGGGTTCGCCTCGATGCTGCTGGACGTGCTTCGCCGCGAGAATCCCGACTACGCAATCATCGCCCTGGAAGGTGGTCCAACGTTCAGAGATGAGGAGTTTGCCGAGTACAAGGCAAACCGCGGGGCGATGCCGGACGACCTGCGGCCCCAGGTAGAACGTGTACGCCAACTGATCGATGCGCTGAATATCCCGATCGAAGAGCGGCAAGGATACGAGGCCGACGACGTTATCGGATCGCTGTCCAAAGTCTGTGCCGATCGCGCCGACGTGCGGGTGATCATCGTGACCGGCGACAGCGACCTGCTGCAACTGGTCGATGAGAACACGACGGTCGTCCTCCCCGGCGCACAGCGATTCGGGGATCTGCGCTACTTCGATCCGGCCGCGGTGCACACTCGTTACGGTTTCGGACCGGAGTACGTCGCCGACTACAAGGCGCTGGTGGGCGACACCTCGGACAACATTCCCGGGGTTTCGGGCATCGGCGAAAAGACCGCGAAGGCGCTCATCGGGCAGTACGGCGACATCGAATCGATCATTGCCAACCTCGACGAGATTACCCCGCCGCGCGCCAGGAATGCGCTGGCTTCCGGGATCGAAGAGGCCCGACGCAGTAAACGGCTGACGACGATCGTGCGCGATCTGCCGATCGAGATCGATCTCGACCGCAGTCACGTCGGTAACTACGACCGCGAGGCGATTGTCGAGCTGTTCCGGGAGCTCGAGTTTCGATCGATGGCCGACCGGCTGCCCGAGTTACGCGCCGACCGCAAAGCGGATGCTCCGCGCGTGGAGCGGCCGGATTCGGTGCGCACGATCGTGCGCACCGAAGAGGAGCTGAACAGACTGGCGGGTCGCGTACGCGAAACGGGCCGGTATGCGATCGACGTCGAGACGGACTCACTCGACCCCTTGACCGCCAACCTGGTTGGCATTGCGGTCGGCGTCGGACCGGCCGAGGGCTACTACATTCCATTGGGGCACGCGGCGGGGAACCCGGATCAGCTTTCCCTAGATGCCGTGCATGCCGTGCTGCAGCCGCTGCTCGTGGACGATCAGCTGGAGGCCTACGCCCACCACGCCAAGTACGACTTGGCGGTGCTGGAGCGACACGGCTACGACCTGACCAATCTCGGCTTCGAGACGATGATCGCGGCCTATCTCCTCGGCGAAACCTCAGTGCGCCTGAAGGATCTGGCGTTCACGCGGCTCGGCCGTGAGATGACCGAGATCGTCGCCCTGATTGGAAGCGGTCGCAATCAATTGACGATGGACATGGTCGACTCTGACGAGGCGGGGGATTACGCCGCGGCTGATGTCGAGGTCACGTTCGAGCTGGCAGACCTGCTGCGCCCAGAGATTCATCAGGCGGGGATGGACACGCTGCTCTATGAGATCGAGCAGCCGTTGGTGCCGGTGCTGGTAGATATGGAGCAGGCCGGAATTGCGGTTGACGTGCCGTATCTGAATGAGCTTTCGCGCGAGATCACCATGCGGCTGGAGCAGGTTGAGCTCGAGTTGAATGAAGTTGCCGGCCGCCCGATCAACCCGAATTCAGCCAGGCAGCTCGCCACACTCCTCTTCGAAGAGTTAGGACTGCCGTCCGGGCGTCGGACCAAGACCGGGTTCTCCGTAGACTCGGAAGTCCTCGAAAATCTCCGTCACCGGCACCCGATCGTCGATTTGATTCTGGAGTACCGGACACTGGCGAAGCTGAAATCGACCTATGTCGACGCCTTGCCGCTGCAAGTCAGCTCCCGCACCGGGAGGGTGCACACGTCGTTCAACCAGACGATCGCCGCGACCGGACGACTGTCGTCGATAAATCCGAACCTGCAAAACATCCCGATTCGCACCGAGCTCGGCCGCCGCGTTCGCCGCGCGTTCATTGCCGATCGGCGTCCGGAGTTCAGTCTATTCGACGATGCCGTGCTGGTCGCCGTTGACTACTCCCAGATCGAGCTCCGCCTGCTTGCGCACATGAGTGGGGAGCCATTCCTGATTGACGCGTTCGCTCGGGGTGAGGATATCCACAAAGTGACCGCCGCGGTCATCCACGGCGTGCCGCCGGAAGAAGTAACCGCGGATATGCGTCGGGTGGCCAAGACGGTGAACTTCGGGATCATCTACGGCATGCAGGCTCACGGTCTATCGCGCGACACAGGTCTGCCACGTCAGGAGGCTCAGCGCTTCATCGAACAGTATTGGCAGAACCTTCCGTTGGTGAAACGCTATTTCGATGGGACTCTCGGCTTCGGACTGAAGCATGGCTACGTCGAGTCGATCTATGGCCGGCGACGCATCATCGGCGACCTCACATCGGCCAATTACTCACGTCGATCTGCGGCGGAACGTATGGCCGTGAACATGCCATTGCAAGGCAGCGCCTCGGACATCATGAAAATCGCGATGATCCGGGTCGATGAGGAGCTTGCGAAGTCCGGACTGCGCGCCAAACTGATCCTGCAGGTCCACGACGAGCTGGTGCTCGAAGCCGATCGCCCGGACGCCGCGGCAGTCGCCGAGCTTGTGAGAAGGGTAATGGAAGGGGCAGCTGAGCTTTCAGTGCCACTCGAGACAGAGGTGAGCGCCGGACCAAACTGGGATGACCTCGCACCATTGCCCGAGCTAGCGATCCACGCCTAGCGATGAACGGGCAAGGATAGCGCCTCAACTGTGAGCCACCGGCCCTTCCCCTCTAACGTCGATCCGGTTCATCGGGGAAGGGATACACCCCTGTACGAGTCTGGTAGCGGTAGTCGCGCCGAACGGAGGTGTCGGGATGCGGAAATCGAGCCGTCGCGCGAATGGCTCGATCACCGACCGAGCGCCCTTTAAGTCTTGTTGACGTCAGGCGGCCTGATTCAGGCTCTCACTCTCGACGACAGCGCTCGCTCCGGCGCCATCCGTACGCAGGTCCTGTTCTCCCTGCGACTCAGCTCCTGTCTGAATGTCTCGCATCAGGATCCCGGCCAGAACCGCCAAGCCCGTCAGGGCAACAGTTCCGACCACAGCCGTTACATGCAACCCCTGGACGAATGCCTCGCGGGCAGAACCGAGCAGGGTGGAAGCGAGCGGTGCGGGGAGTTGCTCGGCCGCCAACGCGGCGCCGCCGAGTGTCTCCCGTGCCGCAGCCAACGCCGCAGGCGGAACATCAGCGGGGAGGGTGCGGGTCACCTGGTGGCGGTAGACGGCAACACCAATGCTTCCCAAAACCGCAATACCGAGTGCTCCACCAAATTCCGCGCTGGTTTCTGAGATTCCCGACGCGGCACCGGCCCGCTCCGGTGGAGCTGTCCCGACGATGATGTCAGTGGCCAGGGTGATCACCGGTGCGAGCCCGAGGGACATGATCACTGTGCTAACGACGAGGAGGGGCAGCGAAGCCACTCCAACCTGAGTCAGCGCGGCGAAGCCCGCAGACGCCATCGCCAGGCCGACAGGGACGATGATCCCGGGACGAATCCAGCGCACGATCCGGGAGACAAGATTGGAGCCGACGATGAAGGCGAGAGCCGAGGGCAACGACCACAGCCCGGCTGAAAGCGGGGACAGCCCGAGCACTAACTGCAAGTACTGCGCGGTGAAGTAGAAGGTGCCAAACACGAAAAGGATGCTGAACAAATAGGTGCCCAGGGCCGTGCTGAAGGCGCGGTTGGTAAATAAGCTCAGGTCGAGCAGGGGGTTGGGCAGCGTGCGTTGTCGGTGCAGAAACCAGCCACCGAGGGCCAGGCCGACCGCGATCGCCAGGGCAGGTTGAACGCCTAGACCCTCCACGGCAATCTGTTTCAGTCCGTAGATGATCAGGAGCACGGCGACAAGCGACTGGACGGCACTTAGCAGATCCAATCGCCCCGCGTTCGGGTCTCGGTACTCTGGTAGAAGCACTGGACCCAATGCCAACAGCAGCAGCATCACCGGGACGCTAATCAAGAACACCGAGCCCCACCAGAAGCGCTCCAGCAACACCCCACCGACGACCGGCCCTATCGCGGCGCCGGCCGAAAAGCTGGATACCCAAACCCCAATAGCAACGGTGAACTGCGCTGGGTTGGGAAACATGGTGCGCAGGAGCGAAAGAGTCGACGGCGCCAGCGTCGCCCCCGCGATGCCAAGCAAGGCGCGGGCCGCGATCAGCATCTCAGGGCTCGTCGAGTAGGCGGCGAATATCGAGGTGAGCCCAAAGGCGGCGGCGCCGATGAGCAGCAACTTGCGACGGCCGATGCGATCGCCCAGCGTGCCCATGGTGAGCAATGTCCCGGCGATGAGGAAGCCATAGATATCGACGATCCACAGAAGTTCAGAGCTGGTCGGCCGCAGCGCCGCGGTAAGGGCTGGCACCGCCAGGTGCAGGACGGTAAGGTCCATGGAGTAGAGCAAGCATGGCAAGGCGATGACCGCGAGACCAATCCACTCCCGGCGACCGGCCCTGGGCGGATCGACAGGAGTCGATCTGTCGAGTTCTTGTCGGTGCATCTATCCTCCGAACGTCACGTTTTCCTTGAGACCCGAAAGGTCCGAAACAGACGTTCCCACAGCATAGTTGGCAATGCGGTCAACACAGGTCCGCAATCATGGTCGGCGATAGATCGTCTCAGGCGAATAGGATTCGGCAGACCTGACAGAACAACACCCGGTCCCCCATTTTGGGAGACGGCCACGGCATCACCGACTGGTACGCCGCTCCGCTTCCCGGCACCCGTCCATCCCGGTTCTGGAGAGGCGACCGGTCCCCGGGTACAATCCGCCCAGCAATACCGTCATGAGCGAGACCGGGAGAACGCGCACAGCGATGCCGACCTACACCTACCAGTGCGACAGTTGTGGCCACGGATTTGAGGCCGTGCAGCGATTCGCCGACGATCCATTGACCCAGTGCCCGGAGTGTGGCGCGGCGATCCGACGCGTGATCCAGCCGGTGGGCGTCGTCTTCAAGGGATCGGGTTGGTACATCACTGACAGCCGGCCGAAGAGCTCGAGTGAGGGGGCGGACGCGGCGGCCAAGCCAGCGGCGAAAGCCGGGGACAAGGCGGAAACACCCGGCAAGGTAGACAGCGTGGAAAAACCGGCAACCACGGCGAAGACGGATAAGACCCCGGCCAAGGTCGCCGACTAGGCGATGGAGTCAGCTGTGACGTTGGCCGCAAGACCACTCTGCTATTGGATTCCCGAGCGTCGCGGTTCCGGGTGCGGGGGCCATTGCTCCTGTCTTCAGGGGCGCCTCGGGCGCTCCTGAAGACAAACCTTGTCTCGGTTGGCCGCGAACTAGCGGTTGCCGACAACCTCTTACACCGACTGAAAGGCCCCGCTATGTGGTTCTCCAGAGAAATCCGCGCCATTCGGGAGCGGGACCCGGCTTCGCGTTCGACTGTCGAGGCGGTTCTTACGTCATCCGGACTGCATGCGATTGCGCTCCATCGTGCCGCAAACAGACTATGGCGTCGGGGGCTCTTTCTGCCCGCGCGTCTTCTCGCCCAATTGAGCCGTGCGCTCACGGGAATCGAGATCCATCCCGGAGCCAGGATCGGATCGGGAGTATTTATCGACCACGGCATGGGCGTCGTCATTGGGGAGACTGCTTCGATTGGCGACAACGTGACCATGTACCAGGGGGTGACGCTCGGAGGTACGGGGAAGCAGCGGGGTAAACGCCACCCGACGGTCGAGGAGGATGCGGTGATCGGGGTTGGCGCATCTGTCCTGGGCGCGGTGACGATTGGCAAGGGGGCGCGGGTGGGCGCCGGCTCGGTCGTGCTGAAAGACGTGCCGCCGCATACGACCGCGGTGGGAATGCCGGCGCGGGCCGTCTCCTGGCGCGATCCGGCATCGGGCGAGACGAGGCGGTTGGAGCATCTGCCGGATCCCGACCGGGACACGATGATCTCACTGATGCAACGCATCGAGGAGCTCGAGGCGCGCGTGCAAGAGATGGAGCACGACAAGGCCGACCGCGAGCCGCTTTCTCCCTGCCGGTAAACCCACCAGACCGCTGTTGCGAACCCACGAGGAGGGCGCCCAATGACCCCTCAGGAGCCGCGGGCCGAAACCGGACCGGGGAACGCGGATATCCGCGTGTACAACACCAAGACCAGGCGCAAGGAACCGTTGCGCACCATCGAGCCGGGCAAAGTCCGGATGTATGTATGCGGTGTCACACCCTACGACAGCGCCCATATTGGTCATGGCATGTCGCTCACGTCGTTCGACGTGATTCGCCGTTACCTCGAGCACCGCGGCTACGAGGTGCGCCATATCCAGAATTTCACGGACATTGACGACAAGATCATCAACCGGGCGAATGCGGAGAATATCGACCCCGACGCATTGACCGAGAGCTTCATTTCAGAGTGGCTCGAGCAGACGCGGGCGCTCAACGCGTTGCCCGCGTCACACTACCCACGGGCGACGGAGGAGGTCGGCCCCATCATCGAGATGGTGCAGGGACTGATCGATCGGGATCATGCCTACGAGGTCGAAGGCGACGTGTATTTTCGCGTTCGTTCCTTTCCGGGGTACGGCAAGTTATCGCACCGCGATCTCGATGACCTGCTGGCGGGCGCCAGGATCGAGGTTGACGAGCGGAAAGAGGATCCGCTCGACTTCGCGCTCTGGAAGGCCGCCAAACCGGGTGAGCCGAGCTGGGAGTCGCCGTGGGGTCCGGGGCGTCCCGGCTGGCACATCGAATGCTCGGCGATGAGCTCGACCTACCTCGATGGACAGGTCGACATTCATGGTGGTGGCGCGGATCTCATCTTTCCGCACCACGAGAACGAGATAGCCCAGAGTGAGGCGTATCTGGGTGTCGAGCCGTTCGCCCGGTACTGGGTGCACAACGGTTTGGTGCGCGTCGGCGCGGACAAGATGTCCAAGTCCCTGGGCAACTTCGTTCGTCTCAAGGAGATTGTCGATCGCGGGCTGGGGCCGGCATTTCGTCTGATGGTCTTGCAAAGCCACTACCGCGCGCCACTGACGTACACGGAGGAGGGGCTGCTTGCCGCGGAGCGAGGGCTGTCGCGATTGCGAGCCGCGGCTGACCCGGCCGCGACTACCACTGCCATCGAAGAGGATGAGGCGCGCTCGCAGTCCGATCTCCTGGCCCTGGCGGAGGAGAGCCGTCGTCGGTTCCATGAGGCAATGGATGACGATTTCAATGCGCCGGAAGCGCTGGCCGTCTTGTTCGACCTGGGCCGAGCGATCAACCGCGCCCGTGGTGCGGGCGAGTCGCCGGAGTCAATCGAGGCAGCTCGGGTGACATTGGTGGATCTCGCGGGCGTTTTGGGACTCGATTTGCGGGACGTGGCCACCGAGTCCTCGGCTGACGCGGCGCCGTTTATCGACCTGCTCCTGCGCGTGCGGGAGGAGCTGCGGCAGCGCCGAGAGTGGGCGCTATCCGATCTGATTCGGGACGAGCTAGGGAAGCTGGAGGTGGCGGTTGAAGATACGCCGGCGGGAGCCACCTGGACGCAACGACGGGGATAGATCGAAACCCAGCCGCGATCCGGGAAAACCCGTTCGGCGACGGGGGACGCCGCCGACGCGTAGTGAAAAGCCCTCGCCGCGGAATGAGAAACCGACCCCACGGTCGCGACCAAAGCCGGGCGGTCCGCGTGGCCCCTCATCGGGCAGGACGGGGGGATCAGGTAGCTCGGGTGGTCCTCAGAAGCGAGCCCCTGGCGGGCCTCGTGGTGGGCAGGAACGGACTCCACCTCCGGCAGCGCCGGTGCTGGCGCGAACCGGCCGCGAGCTGCTGTTCGGGCGAAACGCGGTGCTCGAGGCATTACGGGGTAGGCGAAATCTCGAGCGCTTGTTTGTGGCCGAGGGCGTGCGGGAAGACGAGCGGCTGCGCGCGTTGATGGCATTGGGAGCCGAGCGAGGCGCCGAGATCGAGCGCGTTCCGCGGCTCATGCTCGACGACGCAACCCGCGGCGCAAATCATCAGGGGGTTGCGCTCGAAGCCGAACCGTACCGCTTCACGGCGTTCGAGGATCTCGTGGCCGCGCCGGGAATGATTCTCATGCTCGACCACATGCAGGATCCCCAGAACGTCGGCACCTTGTTTCGCGCCGCCGAGGCTGCTGGTGTTGCCGGAGTGGTGATCCCCGAGGACCGCGCCGCCGGCGTCACCCCGGCGGTCGTCAATGCCTCGGCGGGAGCGGTCGAGCATCTGCGGATTGCCACCGTGCCGAACCTGGCGCGCGCGCTGGAGGCTTTGAAGGGGAGCGGGCGCTGGGTGGCGGGTCTGGACGCTGGCCCGGCTGCGACGGATATATTCACGACAGAGATTCCAACGCCCACCGTCCTGGTGGTGGGTGCCGAAGGCTCCGGGCTAGGAGCCAATTTACGGAAGCACTGCGATCTGCTGCTGGCGCTTCCGATGCGAGGGCGGGTCGATTCGCTCAACGCCGCAACCGCGGGCGCGATCGCGATCTACGAGCTTCTACGGCGCGAGAGCAGGGAATCCGGGGATAGCGAAGACGCCGGGAGTGATCCGGGTATTGAGTGAAGCGATGGCGCGAGACGTGTCGGCGACAATGCCGCGGCGCCGTGTGGGGTGGCGCGCCGTTTTCGGTATCAATCGACGAAGAGGGCCCGGATGACCGATCTGCCGCAGGTGCCGCCTATCAGTGAGAAAGATCTCGCGTTTCTCAGAGGCGTCGATAGTCCAACGATGGCGAACGCGATCGAGCCCTTCAAGGTCCGCGATCGGACAGAGGGCTTCATCGGGGGCGAAGTGCGGTCGCTCTTCCCGGAAATGCCGCCGATGGTTGGCGCGGCGCTGACGGTGACCATGACCAACACCCCGGGTCCGATCGCCGGGCGCGAGAACTGGTGGCGCATGTACGAGGCGCTCTCCCAGATCCCGGCGCCGTCCGTGCTGACTGTGCAGGATGTGAGCGGCGCGCCGTCGCGATGTGCGCTGGCCGGCGAGGTAATGGCGACGCTGGCCATGCGGCTCGGTGCGATGGGGATGGTAACGGACGGCGGTTTGCGTGACGTGCACGAGGTACGGGCGCTTGGGTTCGCCTACTTTGCGCGGTACGTCGTCGTCTCCCACGGGAACTACGAGATCGTCGACATCGGCACGCCGATCGTGCTCGACGGGCAGGAAGTCAAAACCGGCGACATTCTGCACGGGGATGCCAACGGCATCGTCATCGTGCCGCGGGAGTTGCTGGGCAGACTGCCAGATGCCGTGCAGGAGGTGCGCACGCGAGAGCGGGCGACGATGGACTTCATCAACAGCCCGGAATACACGATCGCCGCGGCGCGGAAGCGAGCGGGGTACTAGAGCGCTACGCCGGCAGGTGTCATTCCGAGCCGCCGCGAGGAATCTCGTTTTTCGCCCGACGTGTGGGCAAGACGACGTGCTCCCTCGGCCACCGGGATGCCACGAACGGTGCGGTGCTGTGGGAAACACTCCTGGGTCGCGGGCGGGCCACCAGCGCCCGCTTTTCGCCCGGCTCGGTGACATCGCAATTCTTGCGGCGTGGCACCAGCGACAGAACGAAGGCGGCGAAGAGTTCGAAGAGTTTAAAGGGTTTAAAGGGTTTAAAGAGTTTGAACTGCTGGGCAAACAGGAGCATTGCCAATAGGGCACCCTGGACGTTGCTGATGTCGCCTGCCGAGCCGGATCGCTCGAAATCCGCTTGGACGGTGTCGCAAAACCTGTCGCGCTACGATGCTCACCTCCCTGGCAGCGCCCGAGCACCTTGTCGCCTCGGTCAAACCGACAAATACTGACATGCCTCGGGACCGGATATCCATCATGACCGCAGAATCTGCTCCGATGCGGACGTCCCAG
This sequence comes from uncultured Chloroflexia bacterium, assembly GCA_963751075.1. Classification (GTDB taxonomy): domain Bacteria; phylum Chloroflexota; class Chloroflexia; order Thermomicrobiales; family UBA6265; genus JACCXM01. The sequence goes on from CAVVTE010000027.1 coordinate 82,653, forward strand.
CGTTCACCCAAGGTCGGGCTGTTCCTTCCAACAGGTGAAATCATGCTGGGGGGAGTGACGGCCGGCTGGCCTGACCTGCTGGAACTCGCCCGGGGGATAGAGAACCTCGGCTTCGACTCGCTCTGGTTGCCCGACCACGTCCTCCTCGGGAGGGGCGACGGTTCGGACGCGATCGGCGCATGGGAGTGTTGGACGCTTCTAGCCGCGTTGGCCGCGACGACCACGCGCGTGGAGCTGGGACCCCTTGTCAGCTGTACCCCTTTTCGCAACCCAGCACTGCTAGCCAAGGTCGCCAGCACGGTGGATGAGATCAGCGGGGGCCGGTTGGTCCTTGGCCTCGGCGCCGGCTGGGCGGAATCGGAGTTCCACGCCTTCGGCGTCCCGTTCGACCACCGGGTCGACCGCTTCGAAGAGGCGATCCAGATCATTGCGGGCCTACTTCGTAACGGGCGCGTGGACTTCGAGGGAACGTATTACTCTGCCCACGACTGCGAGTTGCGTCCGTCCGGGCCGCGACCGCATGGCCCACCGATTATGGTCGGAACCTTAGGCCCTCGCATGCTTGGCCTGACTGCCCGTTACGCCGACGTCTGGAACGCCGACTTCGGCAGCACCCAGGAGTCGATTCGCTCCTTAAACGACGCCGTTGACGCCGCCTGCGAGGAAGTGGGCCGCGACCCGGCGACGTTGGGGCGATCAGCCGCGCTGATGGTCGACGTTGCGGGCCACGCGCTACCCGGCGACCATTGGGTTGCGGACGCACGCGCCGGGCACGCTCTCTCGGGATCAACCGAGGAGTTAGCAACAGTGTTGCTCGCGTACGCCGACGCCGGGATCGGGCATGTTCAGGTCTGGCTTGAGCCGAATACGGTCGCCGGCGTGGAGGCATTCGCGCCGGTGCTCGAGGTGCTCGACCGCGGAGAATAAGACCTAACTGGTGACGCGGCTTTGACCATCTGTATTCGCAGGTGCCTGAGAGCGGCGAGTCCTCCGTTTACGATGTCTCATGCGAGTCGATCGTATTCGCGCTCCCCTTTACCGCCAGTTCGGGGCTGCCCAGAATCGGACTGACCTCGTGCTACTAGCAGGGGCCCCACGGCCTCGCAGGAGGTTTCTAGTCGGCAGCGGTCGCGACGAGTGATGGGTTGCTGCCGAGGTCACGTAGTGCCTCGATTGCGCAGTTGCGGCCAGGTGCGCCGAAGACGGCGCCGCCCGGCCAGGCGCCGGAGCCGCAGAGATAGAGGCGGTCGATTGGTGTCCGGTAGTCGCTGTAACCGGGGACGGGCCGGTACCCGAACATCTGATCCGGCATGATCTCACCGTGGAAGATATTGCCGCCGGTGATGCCGATGATGCGCTCGATGTCGGGCGGTCCCAGCACTTCGATGTGTTCGATTGCGGCCGGGATATTCGGGCGCGAACATCGCGAGCGTCTCGACGATGTTCGCCCCGATCTCGCCGCGACGCTCTTCCCAGGTGCCCTCCGCGAGGTCGTACGGCGCGTATTGCACAAAGAGACTCATGGTGTGCTTGCCGGGAGGGGTAAGACCCTCCTCGGTTGCGGTCTGGATGTAACAGTCCATGAACGGGCGGCGACTGGGATGGCCGCGCTTGCAGTCGTCCCAGGCGGTTTCGAGATAGTCGACCGAAGGATTGATGACGATGCCGCCGGTGTGTTGAGGGCCCACCGACGTGCCTGGCAGGGCCGTGAAGTTGGGTAGCTCGCCAAGAGCCATCAGCACTTTCACCACCGAGCCTTTGACCTTGATCCGCTTGACGCCGTCCGCGAACTCCGGCGGCAACCGCGATTCGCCGACCATTCTCAGGAAGGTGCGGGTTGGGTCGGCATTCGAGAGGACGATATCGGCAAAATAGCGGCGGCCATCGATGGTGCGAACGCCTTTCGCCGTCCCATCTTGAATCTCGATCTCGGCTACTTCGCTGTCGGTCGTGATCTCGACCCCGTGCTCACGGTCAAAGGCTGCGATCGAGTTCGGAATGCTGCCCATGCCCCCTCGTACGAAACCCCAGGCCCCCTGGTGCCCCGCAATACTTCCTATGAGGTGATGGTATTTCACATAACAGGTACCTGGGGTCATCGGTCCGGCGTTGACCCCGATCACGCCGCCAGTGGAGAGAGGGTGCTTTGATCTGCTCGGACTCGAAGTACTCGTCAAGAAGTTCGGCAATGCTCTTACGCGTCAGAGTGCGCCAGTCTTCCTGCCCCTGAGGTCCGGAGAAGCGCGCTTCGATCTGATCCCAGGTGGGAGCGGGTTGCAGCAGCAAGGGACGCATCCGCTCGACGATGCGGTCCCACGTCTCCCAGTAGGCGTCGTAGCCGGCGACATCCCGTTGCGAGAACTTGGCGATCTGCTCTCGCGTTTGCCGGCCATCGAGGAAGCTCATAAAGTAGGAGCCGTCTGGAAAGGGAACGAAATACTGCGGGTCAAATGGACGGACCTCGTAACCATGGCGCTCCAGCTCCAGGTCCGAGATGACCTCGGGCAGGAGGAGATTGCAGACGTAGGAACAGGTTGAGAGACGATAACCGGGAAACCACTCCTCGGTAACGGTGGCGCCACCAATGATTGAGCGCCGCTCCAGCACGAGCACCTTTTTCCCGGCCTTGGCGAGGTAGCCGGCAGCGATGAGACCGTTGTGACCCGAGCCAACGACGATCGCATCGTAACGGGATCCGTCTGGAGGCACACCATCTGTGGCCATCGTGTTCGCCGCAGTCACAATCGAGTCCTCTCCCGCACGGGTCTGCCGATCACTGTGCCTGGAGGATGGTGCCAATGGACGCGGCGCAGCGCAAGGGGTGTCTGATGGGTTGTGAGATCCTGGTGCCCTCAGCGCTGCACTCTCCCAAAACCGGTTGGGCGTGTTGCTGGGTTGAATGAACAATTAGCGGCCGAGACCCGAGCGATCGCGCCAGCCGGAGCTCAGAAAGGCGAGCCGCTCCGGGTCTTCTGGGAGAAGTTCCACACTCGCGGGAGCATCGCCGCAAGCGCCCCACAACCCGGCGCCATTGGAGCGCGCGAGCGCCGCCGCGGCCTCCAGCCATGCTTGATATCTGGTGTCAGGTGCGGCTGGCGCTGGGGTTCCGGCTCCGGTTTCGAGGAGACGCGCGGCCAAAAGTGCCCGATTCCCATTCTGACCGGTGATCCAGACGTCACGCAGGAGGGCGCCGTCCGCAGTCGCGATCGGATGCTTGCCGCTCCAGCCAGACGGTTTGCCCTTCGACCAGCTCGCTGTTCGCAGCCGTTGCTTCGGTGGCGAAACACGCTTCCGCGACCGGCGCCTGAAAGCCCAGGTACTGCACTGTCTCCTGAAGCCCGGCGATGTCGACGGTGATCCGCGACCCGTCGCGGACTTCCGTGACCGTGGCCTGGACGAGCTCTGGAGCCGCGGCGGATGCGGCTTCACCGAGTGCCAACAGCGGTGCCAGATCGATGGACGTCTGACCCACGATCAGGGCCAGGTCGTCGCCTGAACCGGGTGGCAGCAGGTAGAGGAGCAGCGCCTCCGCCGATGCTCCCGGCTCGAGAGGAATGACATCCTGGCCTGTCCAGGCCGGGTCAAAGCCGGCCAGTGTCGCAATGACGTCCGTGCCGGTGTCCAGGTCCAGGACGGTGCCGGCTCCACGATCGAAGAGGCGCAGATCACTCATCGCCAACGACGCCGGAGCATCGCTCTCATTAGTGATCTCGGCGATCAATAGCACCCATTCACCGGAGCCAGGGGGTAGGGCATAGCGGGGAAGACTCTCCGCGCGAAGCGCCGTTGGAAATGCGAGGCGAAGTGGGCCTACGACGATCTCTTGTGCTGGCGGCTCGTCCGCCGAGACTGCCGCTGCCTGGGTCGAGGACGATTGTGCTGGAGTCGCGGCCGCTTGGCTGGCAGGCGGCGTCCCGGCTGCCGGAGCGGCTGACTCTGTTGCCGTCGGCGCCACTGTTGGTGATGGTTGTGCGGTCGCCGTCGGAACGGGTTGCGCCGTCGTCGGAGCCGGCGTCGGAATGACTGGCTCGGTTGGGGCAGCAATTGGGGCGGGGGTGCCAGCCACGGGTGCCAGAGTCGGGGTTTCCGTCGCGACGCCGGCGGCAACGGCGGTTGCCGTCTGATCTCCGGACGAGATCTGCGCGGCCGGCCCACCGACGCCGATAGCGGCCGCGGACTCCTCTTCAGGAGAAAGTGTCGTATCTGGCACATCGGACGGAGCGCCGGTTGCCGGGATTGTGGCGGTGGGAGCCGCGAGGATAGGCTGATTTGCCGAGCCAGGCACCTGAATGTCCAGTCGACCCGCTCCGAGGGCGGCCGCGGTGCCGAGCAGGACAGTCAATGCTCCGAGTCGAATGAGCAGCCGCCAGGGCGAACGTCGCTGATCGCGCGGCAACATGCCGGTGATAGGAAAGGCACTTGCATGCTGCTGGCGTTGCGCTGTCGTCGGCGCGCGCAGGACGCGGTCGGGCGGCTCGAGAGGCGCCAAGTCGGGATGAACTTCGCTAGAATCGAGCATTTCCGGATACTGATCGAAGTCGTCGACCGCTCCGACGAGTCCATTCCCAGGAGGCAGAGGGTCGCGCTCGAAATCATCCCAGAAGCCGCCAAAGTGTGGCGCTGGCGTCGCTTCCCGAGCGCGCTCGATTCCGGACAATGCGTCCGGTGAAATGCGACGAACCCCACTGGGGCCCAGCATGGCGATGATATGCCCCGCAGCGGAATGTCCCTCCCGCATTCGGATTGGCACCTGGAGCGGCTCGTCGAAGAGGTTGGCGTCGGGCATGGTCACGAACAGGTCGAGGACCCCGTCGCGGCGCAGCACCGGCTCTGGACGAAGCCAATTCCTTGGCATGTCCAGGGCAAGCTCACCGCCGCGGACAAAGACGACGCGACGGTGGGTGACGATCATGCGGGCGGCTAAGTCGACGTCATCGCCGACGAGGAGCACCTGACCCTCCCAGACGACACCGTCGGCCTGCAGCGCGCGCCAAACGGCGCCACGTGGTCGGCCGACCGGTGGGACGTCCTGTTGCGAGTCGTGCTGTTGCTCATCACGGTTCGGCATGCCAGCTTCCCTCGACGCTCGTGCAGCCGCTCACCTACACCGGGAGACCCCAGGCGAGGCAGCGGCGGCGCGAGGCAATGACGCGGGGAAGGAGAACGGCGATACAGGCGCGGGCGACCGGACGCTCTGTACGTACAGTCTAGCATAATGACACTTGACGACCCGATTTCGTTTCACTGCTTGACAGCTGATAACGCCGGTCGAGAATGCGAAAACTCACCGGGCCAGGAGATACGTATCGGTTTGGTGCTGTCGATTCAGGAGAGTTGATGACGAAGAGCCGGAGCGAGAGGTTAGCGGGTTCCTTCATGAATGAAATCTGTACGAGAGCGGGTGGAACTGCCGACTCGACAAAGCGATCAATGAGTCACCGTGTGCTATCGCGGACAGCGCCTGACTGCGACACCAAATGAGTGCGAATCTGATCCTCCAAGCATGAATGCCACGGCGGGTGCGATCGGGATCGATCTCGGGGGGACGAACCTCAAACTCGCGCTCCTCGATAGGGAGAATCGCATCGTGGCGCGGTTGACGGTGCCTACAAGGGGCGCTGCCGGGAGCGACGCGGTGCTGGAGCGCATGATCGACGGCGTCAAGGAGCTACGCACGAGCAGACCGGAAATCGCGGTCGAGGGGATCGGGATTGGCGTGCCGGGGGATGTCGACATGGCCACCGGCATCACCGGCGATCTTCCGAACTTGCCCGGGCGATGGCGCGAAGTGCCTGTTGGTCCGGCGATTGCCACCGCCACCGGCCTCCCGACCGCCGTGATCAATGACGCGAAGGCCTTTGCCCTGGCCGAGTACCGGATGGGTGCGGCTGCTGGTGCGGATACAGCGCTCTGCATCACCGTCGGTACCGGTATTGGAGGGGCTGTCATCGCCCAGGGACGCATCCTGTTCGGGGCTGGAGGAATGGCCGGGGAGATCGGCCATCTCATCCTTCAGCCAGAAGGACCGCGCTGCACCTGTGGCAACCTGGGCTGTGCCGAGACCCTGGCGAATGGACCCGCGATCGTTGGCGAGGCGGTGCGAAGAGTAGTCCAGGGGTTCACGACGTCGCTCGTCGGGTTGAGCGGTGGCGACCTCAACGCTATCACTCCAGAGTTGGTGGCGCGGGCGGCTGACGAAGGAGACTCCGTGGCCGTCGACGTTATCGATCGTGCTGGCGCCTGGCTGGGCATCACTCTCGCCAGCGCAATTGCGCTCCTGGCACCGGAGGTCGTCGTGATCGGCGGCGGGGTCGCCCCAAGCGGGAGTCGATTCGTCCGAGCAGCCGAAAAAACAGCCAGGACGCATACCGGCGTCGTCGACATTGCGCGGGTCGGCTTCCGGCCCGCCAGACTTGGCTACGACGCCGGGGTAATCGGCGCGGGGTTGCTGGGACGGGAACAGGCCGCGGCGGAGCGTTGAGCAGAATGCTCGCCACGTCAGATGGGCGGTCGCCGTCGGGTTAGGACGAGGAGACGCAGGCGGCTATGAGTGAAGACGCTGTGGCTCGCTGGATCGCTACCTGGTTCCTGGCCGTTGCGACAGACGGCGAATATCGCCTACCGGCGTTTCGTAGCTGGTGCGTCTGGAGCGCGACCTGACCGCACCGCTGCTTGGCGCACTCTTTGATCCTGGGTACAGCGTTCGGAATGGCTTCCGGGTCGTGCCGAACCAAGCGATGCGTGCAATTTTGCAGGAGATACTGAGACGGACATTGCCGGGCGTCGAAGATCCAGATGACGTCGCTCGTGCGGTCGATACCGTCGCGAGGATTCACTGTGGGGAACGGGACGCGATCATCGCCTCGGCAACGGAAAGAGATCCGGCCTGTCTGCAGGCGGCCGGAAAATTCCTTTACGATGCGCGACAGTTGACCGTTGCCATCAGCCGGGCCAAGGACAAGATGATTCTGATCACGTCGGGGTCAGTCTTCGACCTTGTCAGCCTAGACGAAGAGACGTTCGCCAGTGCGCAGCTCTGGAAGGATCTGCTGCACCGGACATGCAGGGTCGCGCTCTGGGATGGCGTGATTGATCGGCGACAGGTGGCGGTTTGGGGAAATCCACCGCTCACGGGGTCATGAGTGATACGGTGAAAGGGTGATAGGACGAGCGACGGACGCTCTTGCATCACCCGTCACCCAAAACCCACTACCCTAACTCTCTGAGCGCGGCGAACTATCACCACGAGCGAAGCGAATAATCACCCCGCCTCGCCCAACACGTGCTGCAGGAGCGCCATGCGGACAAAGACGCCGTTGTGCGCCTGGCGAAAATAGGCGGCGCGAGGATCAATATCGACGTCGGTGGTGATTTCATCCACTCGCGGCAGTGGATGGAGCAAAATGGCACGCGGGCTGAGGCGTCGCATGGCACTACCATCGATCACGTACTGTCCCCGCGCGGCTTCGTACTCGTCCTGCGTCGTGAATCGCTCCTTCTGGACCCGTGTTTGATAGACGACGTCGACATCAGGCAAGACGGCGTTGAGATCCGGCTCGTCCCGGTAGGGAACACCGGATTGGTTCAGCTCGGCGCGGACGTCATCCCCCATGGGCACGGCCGGCGGGGAGACGAAGACCAACTCGGTGTCCTTTGTCAGGCGGAAGAGGCGGGCCAGGGACCGGGCCGTCCGGCCAAAGCGGAGATCTCCGACAAGGGCGACACGCAGCCCATCGATGCGGCCTAGCTCATGCCCGATCGTGTAGAGATCGAGGAGCGCCTGAGAGGGGTGCTCTCCGGGACCATCTCCCGCATTGAGGATCGGGATGGTTGAAACGGCGGCCGCGCGATGTGCGGATCCCTGTTCGTAATGTCGGATGACGATGGCATCGGCGTAACCGCCGACGATGCGCACGGTGTCCTCGACCGACTCGCCCTTGATCGCCGAGGAAAATTCTCGAGCATTCTCGGTGGAGATGACGTTTCCGCCGAGTTTGTGCATTGCGGTCTCGAACGAAAGGCGGGTCCGTGTCGATGGTTCATAGAAGATGGTCGCCAGCGTGAACCCGGCTAGCGGCGCGGCGTCGCGGGGAAGATCTCGCATGTAATCGGCGACCTCAAAGAGTCGCTCGATCCCCGGCCGGTCGAACTGCCCGACCTCGACGACATGCCGCACCGCGGTAACGGATTGCCGATCCACCGTTGCTCCTCCCTGCGACCAGTATAGTGGCGGGTAGGTGCCAATCCGGCGTTTCTGGAGGGAGTGAACCCTTGGGAATATTAGTTCCACTCGCGGAACGGGCATGGGTCATTCCTGGCGGCGTGAATATCGGCGTGCTCGCGAACGACGACGGACAGATCGTGCTTGTCGACACGGGGCTCAATGAGTCGAGCGCAAAGAAAGCCCTGAAAGTCGTCCGCGAGGAGTTGGGCGGCGACGTCGTGGCAGTGCTCACCACGCATGCGCACGCGGACCATTTCGGCGGCAATGCCACGGTCGTGAAACGGACCGGTGCGGTCGTCCATGCCCCGGTGTTCGACGAGGCCTATCTTCGATACCCGTTGTTGCAACCGGCCACCCTCTTTGGTGGCGCCGATCCCCTTGAAACCCTGCGCACCAATTTCCTCCTCGCCGACCCGAGTCCCGTCGATGTCGTGATCGAAGCTGGAGCACATGAAGTCGCCGGAATTACCGTCGAGGCAGTGCCTCTTTTCGGTCACTCCCCAGGTCAACTCGGCTACGTCACGGGCGATGTCTTCTTCTGCGCCGATGTGGTTTTGCCGGAGAACGTCCTCGACAAGTACCGCATCCCGTATCTCTTCTCGCTCACCGACCACTTCAAAGCATTGGAACGCGCCCGCACCGTTTCCCATAGAGTGGCAGTTTCCGGGCACGGCTCGGTCCTCCCGGACGGGCAGCTCGGCGAGTTGATCGACCGCAATGCCGCTCTGGCCTATCGGGTCGCCGATGCAATCCTCGAGCTGACGGTCGGTCCACGATCTGCCGAGACAATTCTCGAGGAAATCTTGAGGCGATTTGGCGCCCCTGTCACCGACGCGCCCTCGTTCTACCTTCTGCAACCGACCGTGTTCGCGTTTCTCAGCCATCTGCACCGACAGGGCGAAATTGCGCACGAGGTGCGAGACGGCCGATCCTTGTGGGTCCGAGCCTGATTCTTGCCGCGGCTTTGGTACGATGCGGCCTTGCCGGACGCTGAACCATCACGCCAGGACGAGAGGATCGTGCCAGAGCCACTCGCAGAGCTCTTTTCCTCCCGGGTGCGCGCGGCGGTGTTGATGCTGGTTCTCCCGCGACCACATCTGCGATTTTCGCTGACGGATCTCTCTCGACGTCTTGGACTGCCCGTGAGCAGCCTGCAGCATGAGTGTTACAAGCTCACGAGACTTGGCCTCTTACACGATGAGCGGGTGGGCAACGCCCGGCTTTATCGCCCCGATCCCGGATGGCGGCTGCTGGAGCCCCTGACGGCGCTGACATTACGGGCTATCCCTCTCGAGGACGCACTGCGCGGCGCCGTCGAAGGGGTGCCCGGAATAGAGGGCGCCTGGGTCGCCGGCAACCCGGAGTCCTCCTCTACTCCGGTGTACGTCGTTATCGTCGGCAGTCTGGAGATCGAGGCGATCGACGGCGTATTTGACCGATGCCGAGTAGCGCTGGCTCCGGTATCAACAATGAGCCGAGTTGAGCTCGCCTGCTTCCAGCCCTCGGAGTGGGTGGCGCGGATGAACAACGGCGATCTTTTCGCGGCGTCGTTGCTCACGGCCACATGGATTGAGTTAAAGCCGCTACCGGGCGACCGAGTTCAGGTAGGCTCGGACGGTGCATAGTTATCAGGATCGGCATCTCGGCGATCCGAGTGACATGAAGCCTTCCGGGATGATGCGGAAGCCAATGGGGAGGGTCGAGGCGTGGAGTGGTTGAGTGATCCGGCGATCTGGACGGCGCTGCTGACCTTGACGGCACTCGAGATCGTCCTCGGGATCGACAACATCATCTTCATCTCGATTCTCGCCGACAGGCTGCCGGAAAACCAACGGCAGCGAGCACGCACCACTGGACTGTTGCTGGCGATGTTGATGCGCATCGCGATGCTGTTCTCGATCGGTTGGATTTTGGGTCTCACGCAAACGCTTTTCGCCGTCGCGGGGCACCCGTTCAACGGCCGGGACTTGATTCTGCTTCTGGGAGGACTGTTCCTGATCTACAAGTCGACGACCGAGATTCACGCCAAGTTGGAAGGCGAGGAGCACGAGCGCGCGGCTGGCGTGGGCACCGTCACGTTCTCGAGTGTGATTGTCCAGATCGTGCTGCTGGATATCGTTTTCTCGCTCGATTCGGTCATCACCGCGATCGGTATGACGTCGAACATCACGATCGCGGTCGTCGCGGTGGTGATCTCGATCGGGATCATGCTTGTCGCTGCGAAGCCGCTGGCGGACTTCGTCAACGCTCATCCGACGGTCAAGATCCTGGCGTTGAGCTTCCTGCTGCTAATCGGGATGACGCTCGTTGCGGAGGGCCTTGGGCAGCACATCCCCAAGGGCTACATCTACTTTGCGATGGCCTTCTCGGTGTTGGTGGAAATCATCAACCTGCGAGTCCGCAAGAAGAGCGAGCCAGTGCACCTGCACCAGCAGTTCTATAACGAGGATCTGGTCGAAGCGGTCGGCACTAGACGTTAGTCATCGTCAAATCGTCGCACAGAGGTGCTAAGGAAGACGCGGACCAAGCGAAGGCTGCGCTTGAACGATACTCTCCGACAATCGCGGTGTCGCCGCGAACCAGGGTGAACTCGTCGGATCCTGGCGTGGCGCATTGGAGGCAAGCGAGATGAGCGAATCCCGAAGCGGCAAGATCGACGAATACAAGACCCGCATCAAGGACGTGGTTGGCACTGGGGAAGGTCATGTGGACGCCGACGGACTGATGACCCGAATTCGGGAGACGATCGGAAAGTCGGGAAGCGATTTCGATGCAGATGCGCTCGTCACCCGGGTCAAAGACGTCGCGGGACAGGCTGAGGGGAAAGTCGACGCCACCAAGCTCAGGCAATGGGTTGACGAGGTCGACCGGGACAAGCTAAAGAGTTGGCTGGATGAGGCGAAGACCGTGGGCGCCGGCGCCGCCCTACTGGTTGAGGAGCAGGGCGAGAAGCTCGCCAACCGGGCACCGGGCGCGTTTGACAAGCTGGCTGGCGCCGCGAAGGAGAAGCTGGGTTCGCTTGCAGGCGACGATAGGCTGATCAACGAGGGACATGTCGAGCGACTTAAGGGCCACCTCAAGGCAACCATCGCCTCGGTCACAGATATGGTCGATGGCGCATCCGCGGGACAGGTCGAAGCTCCCAATTCGAACCCTGAAAAGAGGGCTGGTCGCGGGTAGGGCTCGACAATCCCGGCTCTTGAGACCTGCACTGGCATCGATTAGAGACGGACGAACTATGGCGCAACAGCACGGTGTCCCAGTGCGTCGCTTGTCAGAAAGCTGCCAATCCTCCATGCTCCGTGAGAATTCGCCACCGCTGGGCAGGTCTGCAATGCTGTGGACGTGGAGGATCACGGAAGCCTGATGAGTCGACGCGTGTTCCAACTACCCGGGCGTTCGCGCCGCGAGGATCGGGAGCCAGCGGCAGGTGCACTGCTCACCGGCCAGCAGCAACAGCTGATCGAGGATGAGCTGACGCTGCTGAACCGACTATCCGAAGTTCTCGAGCGCTACCCAGCGGCCGAAGACGACCAGGGGGCGGTGCACCGAGCGGCGGAGCATCTCATCGCGCTCTTCATGCTCGTAATAGTCGGCGAGTTCAACGCCGGCAAGTCGGCTTTCATCAACGCTCTCGTCGGGGCAGAGGTCATGCCAGAAGGGGTGACCCCGACAACGTCGGTCATCAACCTGCTGCGGTATGGAGCCGAGCCAGCGGTGACCATGCAAGGGGACGGGGTCATGCTGCGGGCATATCCCGCGGCGTTTCTCGACGACATCACGATCGTTGATACCCCGGGCACGAACGCGATCATCCGGGAACACGAGCAGCTGACGCAACAGTTCGTGCCTCGATCCGATCTGGTCCTGTTCGTCACCTCCGCGGATCGCCCGTTCACCGAGAGCGAGCGGGCGTTCATGGAGTCGATCCGCGACTGGGGCAAGAAGATCGTCGTGGTCGTCAACAAGATCGACCTCCTGCGGGACGAATCGGAGGTCGATCAGGTGATGGCGTTCGTGAGCGAGAATATCGAGCGTCTGCTCGGATTCAGTCCTGAGGTATTTCCGGTCTCCTCGCTTTTGGCACAGCAGGCGAAGGCACTGGGCGACCGCAACCCTGAGGAGAGAACGCGACTCTGGGAGGCAAGCCGATTCGCCGCGCTCGAGGAGTACATCTTCGCGACCCTCGATCAGGAGGGACGCATTCGATTGAAATTGTTGAGCCCGCTCGGCGTTGGTGAGCGAATCGCGGAGAAATACCTCCAGATCTCGGAAGAGCGTCTGGCGGTTCTGCGCGACGACTTGGCAACAATAGACAACATCGATCGCCAGCTCATCGCCTACCAGGAGGACATGCGGCGGCAGTTCACTTACCACCTCACCCGCGTCGAGAATATCATCGCCCGAATGCTGCAACGGGGTGACGCCTTTTTCGAGGAGACGATCCGGCTCGGACGCGTCTTCGACCTCCTGAATAAGGACAAGATCCGCGGCGAGTTCGAGCGCCAGGTCGTGTCTAGCACCGAACAGCAGATCGACACGGTCGTCGACGAGCTGATCGACTGGATGGTCGACCAGGATCTGAAGATCTGGAAGAGCGTCACCGATTACATCGACCGGCGTCGTCTGACCCAGTACGAGGAAGGGCTCATCGGTGAGGTCGGTGGCCAATTCCGCTACGATCGTCGCGCTCTCCTCGAGTCCGTGGCCCGGCGCACTCAGGAGGAGGTCGAACGCTACGACCTCGAGGCGGAGGCAAATGAACTTGCCGACTCCGTGCGGAACGCTGTTGCCACGGTCGCCGTCGCCGAGGCCGGGGCAGTCGGCCTGGGAGCGCTTGTGGTAGCGGCCGCAAGCACGATCGCCGTCGACGTGACGGGTATCCTCGCAGCAAGTCTCCTCGCTGGTCTGGGACTCTTCGTGCTCCCGAACAAGCGCCGTCAGGCCAAGCGCGATTTCCATGCCAAAGCCGAGGAGCTCGAGCAGCATCTCATCGAAGTCATGCGGGAGCAGTTCGAGCACGAACTGGCGCGGTCGATGGATCGTGTGCGGGAGGCAATCTCACCCTACACCAGGTTCGTGCGGTCTCAGCATGAGCATCTGGGGGAGATGCGCACGCAACTGACAGCCGTGGACAATGACATGCTCGCGTTGCGCCACCGCGTTGGTGGCGAGCCAAGGCTCCCACCGGGTGAGCGCGTCCAGACGCTTCCGGGCCAATCTCGAGCTTCCTTGCCGCAATGGTCGAACATCCGCGCTGTGGGCGAAACAGTCGGGGCCGACCCGGCCGAGCATCCAGACCGGTCCAATGCCCGCGATGCTCAGCCGGACTCAGCCGGCAGTGTTTCCCCTACCGAGGAATCCTGACCCGGAGTTCGCTTCTCACGGCATTGTCGGGGTGATGCGATTTTTCCATTGAGCTGGCCGCCGACAGTCCAGCAGGAGCGCAACGATCTCCTAAGCGAGCTGTTTACCCCATGCCGACGTCAGGAGTGCCGTTCCACGCGCGGCGACGGGGAGTGCGGTCACGACGCTCCAGCCGCCGCAGGTGGTAGAGAGCCGTCGTGCCGTTTCGAGATCGTTTCCCACCATCGAACCGGCGACAAACAGCTTGGGAATTGTCGGTGACCGGGGAGGGGTCCAGCCGGCATTCGGGGCCTCCGGAGTGAAGAAGACCAAGCCAGTGAGTTCGAGCTCGGACGCAAGGGTCAGCGCGGAAGTCGCTGCGATGCCTGCCGCGATGACGAACCGGCGGTTGGGATTTGAGGAGAGCTTGGAATCCGGATAATCACAATTCTTTCGGCGTGAGGCCTCACCCCCTGGCCGCCTTTCAGACTGCGATTGAGAGACGGAGAAGTCTGGCGACGGTCTCCCATTACGTTGGAGAGAGGGCAAGGCGTAGGGAGCCGACGGGAGTGTTCCATCATCCGTCACCCGAACTCCAATTGACAGCTCGCGCAAGAGATCGGGAAGCCGTACCGGGTCCCACGGATCATCGGAAAGTCCATGACCGGGGAGATCGAGGGCGACCGTTTTGACCTGGAGCACATGCGCGAGAGTGGCCGGCAACATTCCCCAGGCATCGATGTCCGACCCAGGCTCATGAAGCAAGAACAGGGTATCCGAGCCTTCGCCCCAGCGGAAGCCGCGTATGACCGGTCCCCAGGGAAGAGGGAGCTCAATCGCGTCGAGACTCGGCATCTGGGTCTCGACTACGTTCCCCATTCGCTGTGTTTGTAACGACGGGCCCAATCGGTTCCCTGCCAGGAGGAGAGCTTCTTCGGCTTCACGAAGAAGAGCCAGCGGGGTTCGTTGATGGTTGGTACCAGGTATTTCGGGCCATCCTCGCCCAGGTAGCGAAGGGACATCTCGTTCGCGATCTCGACCCAGCGGCCGCCGACGTTCGGCGCTTCGACGACCTGGGCCTCACCTTGCGTCTGCACCTTGATGTACGGCGGATCAGAGGAGTCGATCGAGATCGAAACCCGGCCATCGTCCGCCATGTACCTGGCCCAGGCTGATCGAGCGCGGGGAATGATATAGAACCCGCCATCAGCCCACTGGTACCAGGTAGGGACGACGTACGGCCAGCCTGATGAATCGAGGCAGCCAAGCCGGGCAACATTTCCGGCCGCGAGGAATTCGTCCAGCTCATCCTCACTCAGCTTGCCAACCTTGCCGCGCCACTCCTCACCGGCCGGGGCTTCCCTGGCAGTCATTTTCCCTCCTCCAATCTGACGTACGATGGGCAGCATCGTAGGGATGGGCGGGCGGCACTGTCAACGCCAGCGGAAGCGTTAGGAGGCAGGTGGGAGCGTGCGAATCACAGACGAGGTGTATCTGGTGGGGGGTGGAGTCGCGAACGCCTTCGGGCTTTCCGATGATCCCGACTGTCACATCTACCTGGTGAACGGCGGCGATGAGCTCGCATTGATTGACTGCGGAATGGCCTCCGGAAACTCACTGGCGCGGATCATGACCAACGTGCGCGCCGAGGGTCTCGATCCGAGCAAGATCACGAAGGTCATTGTGACGCATTACCATATGGATCATGCCGGTGGGGCGGCTCGCTTTCGGGATCAGCTTGGCCTCGACGTGGTAGCTCCGGCGGATGCCGCCGACGCTCTACGAACAGGTGACGAGCGAGCCGTCGCGCTCGACGTGGCCAAGGCGGCCGGATTCTACGCGGCGGACTATCGCTTCGAACCGGTCGAGGTCTCACAGGAGGTGCGGGAAGGGGACCGCATTCCGGTCGGCCGCCTCGAACTCGAGGTTTTCGAGACGCCAGGCCATTGCGACGGTCACGCTTCATTTCTGTTGCGAGGCCGAGAGCGGAGCTATCTCTTCGCCGGGGACGCGGTCTTCAGCGGCGGCCGGGTCGTCCTCCAGAACATCCACGACTGCTCGATCCAGAAATCGGCGACGAGTATCGCCAAGCTGGCCGCGCTCGAGTTTGACGCGCTGTTGCCGGGGCACGCGGCCATCTGCGTGGATGGTGGCCGGCGCCACATCGCCGCCGCCCACACGGCGTGCCAGAGTTTGTTCGTGCCGAAGAATCTTGTGGGGTAATTGGTAATAGGTGGTCGGAAGAAGAGTCCTCGCACCCTGTCACCAATCATCCACGTCCTAGCCTTTGACCGCTCCGGCTGTCAGTCCGGCCAGAATCTTGCGCTGGAAGATGAGCACGAGCGCAACGAGCGGGAGCGTGACCAGCACCGAGGCTGCCAGGATATTGCCCCAAGGCAGCTCGAATTGGGTGTTGCCGCTAAAGCTGGCAATGGCCGGTTGCACGGTGCGAGCCCGGGTCTGCGTGAAGGTCAGGGCGTAGAGATATTCATTCCAGGCGGCGATAAATGCAAGGAGACCGGTTGTGACGAGCCCTGGTGCAGCGAGTGGAAGGAGAATGCGAACGAAGGCTTGGAACGGTGTGGCGCCGTCAACCAATGCCGCTTCCTCGAGCTCGCCGGGCATGGCCTTGAAGAAGTTGGTCAGCACCCAAACGGTAAAGGGGAGAGTGAAAGTGAGGTAGGCAATGATCAATGCGGGCAAGCGATCGTAGAGGCCAGCCGCGCTGATCATCTGGAAAAGCGACCCGAGGATCGCGATTTGGGGGAACATGGTCATCGACAGGATCAAGTACATGACCGGCGTTTTTCCCCGGAATTGCAACCGTCCCATCGCATAGGCGCACAGGGACCCGAGGGCCAACGAAATGAGAACTGTGGAGACGGAGACGACCACCGAGTTCCGCAGAGCGAGCAGGAAGTCGCCGTTGTCGAGGACAAACTGGTAGAAGGTCAAGTTGATCGCTGACGGCCAGTAGTCTACTGGGGCCGTGAAGAGCTCGGCGTTTGGTTTGATCGATGAAATGAGAGCCCAGGCGAAGGGAAATATCGTGTAGAAGATAATGAAGACCACGAGGATCCAGAAAAGGACCCGGTTGATCACTTTCCCGATGGTCCACTGGCGCGTCCCGGAAATCGTCGAAAGATCCGCGACGACGGGCCGGACGGCGGTCGTTGTCGCCATGTTACGACTCCTCTACCCGCACGAGACGGCTGTACACGATGACGAGCAGCGCGATACAGAGGAAGATGATGACGCTCGCGGCGGCGCCACGGCCCAGCCACTGCTCGTCGATCATCGTCTGCCGCGCATAGATGGCAAGGGTGATGGTATCGAGTGCCGCGCCCTTCATCACAAACACGACGTCGAAGACGCGGAACGCATCGAGGGTGCGGAAAATTAACGCGACGAGAAGGGCCGGTTTGAGTAGCGGCAAGGTGATCTGCCAGAACTGTTGCCACTTGTTAGCGCCGTCGACAGTGGCCGCTTCGTAAACATCGCCAGGGATGATCTGCAACCCGGCGAGTAACAGCAGAGCCATGAATGGGGTCGTCTTCCAGACGTCGACCGCGATGATCGCGGGTAATGAGGTCGTGGGATTGGCAATCCAGGCCACTGGCGTGGAAAGTATGCCGAGCCGGTAGACGAGGATGTCGTTGATAACGCCGTTGTCCTGATTGTACATGAAGCGCCAGAGCTGACTCGACACCACGGTCGGAATCGCCCAGGGGATGAGCATCGAGGTGCGGACAACGCCCCGGCCGGTGAAATTCGAGTTGATGATGAGCGCGATGGCGATGCCGAGGACGGTTTCGATAGCGACTGAGGCCACAGTGAAGGTAACCGTATGCCCTACGGCGCTGATGAAAACATTGTCGTTGAAGAGACGCACGTAGTTGTCGAACCCGACATACACTTCGGGCCGGGTGCTGCCGAAGCGGGCGTTGGTAAAACTGAGCCGGAACGACTGGAAGAGCGGGTAGAGGGCAACGAGTGCGACGACGAGAATGCTGGGTGCGACCAAGAACCAGGCGAGGCGCTCGCGGGCTTTCATCCAACCGCTCTGCGGCAGATCGACCGAACGTCCCCGTTTCGCTGGCCGGGGGATCGGGGCCGTTGCAACCCCTTGGGTCATGTCACCACTCCAAGCTATGGGTGCGGCGGGTGGAGCCGCTTGCTCCACCCGCCGGCATGACATCTACGTCATGGGCGTCGATCAGTAGCCGAGCTCGGACATGATGTCCTGGAGTTCTGCTTCGATTTCTGCCGCCCCACTCGCGGCATCGGTTTGGCCAGTCAGAATCTGGTTCAGGCGCGTGTGATAGGCGATTGACGCTGAGTTGTAGAGGTCGGCGGTGACCGTCGATGGGCGGGCTACCGCTCCCCCTTCAAATACAGGCTTGAGCTGGGCCAAGAATGGCTGTGTTTCAATGACCTCGGGATCATCATAGACCGTTGGCACTGTTGGGGAATGGCTGCGCTCAATGGTAAACGCCTTCTCCAACTCAGGCGAGCACATGTACCTGACGAACTCGATCGCGGCATCCTGGTTCTGTGAGTACTTGGAGACCATCAACTGCCAGCCGCCGAGTGCGGAGGCGTGAGTCGCGCCTTCGCCTTCACCCATTGGCAACTGGGTGACGCCGACCTTGCCGACTAGCGGCGAGTCGGCAGCCTGGGTCACGGAGTAGGCATACGGCCAGTTGCGCATGAACGCCGCGTTGCCTGGTGCGAACGCATTCAGTGAGATGGCTCGTTATAGGTGGTGACGTCCTCCGGGGAGATGGTGCCAACCCAGCCCTGAGCCCTCTCGAATGCCGCAATCGCCTGCGGATTGTTGACCGTTACCGTCCCGTCAGGTTCAATGATGCGGCCACCACCATTGGAGAACTGCCACTCCAGCCCATTGCAGGTCAGGCCCTCGTACGCGTTGCCCTGCCAGACGAAACCGCGGAAGCTTGGGTTATCTCCGCTTTCGCCGTCTTGAATCGCCTGAGCTTGTTCCTCGAGTTCGGCCCACGTTTCGGGTGGGTTCTCGAAGCCGTACTCTTCTAGCAGATCGCTGCGATAGTAGAGGAGTCCCGCATCGGTGTACCACGGCATACCGACAAGCGCGCCGTTGACGGTGTTGTTCTCGACGAGAGCCGGGAAGTGTAGGGTCGCGAGATCTGAGAGCGACGCATTGAGATCGACTGAATGCTGAGCAAGGATTCCAGGCCAGATGATGTCGATCTGGTACAGATCGTTATCAGTAGTCTGGGCACCCAATTGCTGGTTATAGATCGCTAGGCGATCGGTGGCGTTCTCCTCCCCCGGGACAAATTCGGCGTTGATCCCTGTCGCCTCGTTGAAGATGCGGATTGCCGCCTCCTGCCATGGGCGATCTGGGTGGGCAGATGACGTCAAGACGGCGCGAACCCGCGCCCCCGCGAGGTCGGTCCGCAAGCCTTCAGGTACGACGATGGACCAACCAACGTCCTGCGCGGCCGGTGAGGCGTCCTGTGCCATCGCGCTGCGGCTTTGCACCGAGAGGATCATGCCGATGACGGGCGCACTCAATCCGAGCGCCATCCCGCGTCGCACGATCTCACGTCGTGATGTCTGGCCTGTCAGGCTCTCGGCGACCAGACGGCCGACGGGGCTCGAGGTTGAGTCGTACTGAGGCACTGCGTTCCTCCTCCAAATGACGACCGGCCGGACGATGTCGTCCGGTGTGACTTAACCCATGGAGTCATTTATCGGCGCCGTGCCCGAGAGGAGATACCACTTGGTCCGGTCGCCGTTGACCCGGGGTGCTCGCTGCAATGACCGTATGCTGCACGTCTCATGCCAAGACGTCAAGCAGTGCTCGGACGTCTCGGCATTACGTTAACACTGGTTTATGTAGCCATGGGTACGTTGGCGCTTTGGATCAGCCGCTTATTTCTCTAGCAATCTTCATGAGCTCCCGCACGCGGGTCTGGTCGACGGGGTTCCAGGTGATCCCATCGGTCTTGAGACTCGAGCCGACAATCGCGCCGTCCGCAAACTGGAGCAGCTCCGACGCGTTCGAGGCGCGAAACCCGGTGTTGATGAGGACCGGGACCCCGGAACCAGCAACTGCCTGGCCGACGTCCGCCAGACCGGACGCATCCGCCGGTTGCCCGGTGATCGGTCCTGAAACGCACAGGGCATCCGGCATCGAAGAGAAGACGACGGAGCGGGCGACATCGGCGAGTGGACGCGGGGCGAGTGGAGCGGCGAACTCGGCGTTGATGTTGAAGATGAGGCGGCATCCCTCGGCGCTGACCTCTCGGCGGTAGCGGAAGGCGTCGCCGGCCGTTCGCACCCAGACGCCGAAATCTCCCGCGAAAGCACCGGTGAAGATCTCCCGCGCGAAGGCGGCACCCGTCGCGGCGGCAACGGCAAGCGTGGCTTTGGGATCCCAGAGGACGTTGACGCCGAATGGAACGGAGAGCTCCCGCCGTAGGGAAGCGACGACGTCGGACATCGCCGCGACAGAGGCTATGTCAGCGTCGAGCCGGTAGGGCCGGTCATTTTCGTTGCAGAACATGACCGCGTCTATGCCGCCACCCTGGAGCGCTTCGAGATCCCGCGATACCCAGTCCCGCACGTGCTCCATGCCGGCAACACTGTCATAGAGCGGGGTGCCGGGCAACGCGGGCAGGTGCGCCATGCCGATGATCGGCTTCCTCGCTCCGGTCATCTCCGTCAACCAGTTGTCCACCATTGCGCGCGTCCTTCCCCCGATCACGCGGTCATGCCGCGCTTGTCCGGGCTACCGACAGGGAGTTCTCAGTCAGGTGTCTCGTAGCGACCGGAGCGTGCTGTCAATCGCAGCCGAAAGACGACAGTTTGCGATCCCAGTTCCGGAATGGCGGCTGGTCCGTAGATTACCGCCAGTGCGGCCGAGCGCCGCCGCGGATCACCGATCTCTTCGAATATCCCTTCGGCGATGACACTGCGCCACTGGTCCGGCGCCTGAGCCTCGTCCACCTCGAACGTGACCCGCGGCTCGGCGCGCATCAGGTCGAGCTTGCGTCCCGGACCCGAGTGGGCATAGACGGCTTCCCCGTCGTACCCATAGGCGAGAGGGACGAGGTACGGGCGTCCGTCCCCAGCCGCGCCATGCCCGCAACACGCGATGCGGCCAACGATGGCGGTCCGCAGGAGCTGCTCGATCTCTTCGGGCGGGAGTATGCGGATCGTCCCCATCGGTCAGGGCTCGACCGATACCGTAATTTCCTGAATCGCGTTCATCAGGTATCCCTTAGCGTTCCACGCCGAGACAACAGGCTGGCTGAGACGCCGCTCATCGGTTGCGCGCGCTCGGACGCGATGTTGGCCGGGCGTTGCCACCCAGTTCATCTCCCAGCGACGCCAACCTCTTCGCGCACCAGGAAGGAGATCGGCGCACTGCCAGGATTGCCCCGCATCAGTGCTGACGTCGACGGCCTGGACCGGCCCAAACCCGGACCAGGCCCAACCAGCAACCATGGTGGGACCGGAAATAATCGACTGGCCCTCGGCGGGAGTGACAATGACCGACTTTGGCGGCATCTCGGTCACCGGGCGCAGGGGATCCCCGCGCTCGTCCCAGATTACGTAATTGTCCGTATTCCAGAACCCGTCGAACGCCCGATCGAGTGCCTCGATGCCGACGAGCCACTTCGTGGAAGCGATCCCTGCCCAACCAGGCACGAGCAAGCGCACCGGTCCGCCGTGAGCGACCGGCAGCGGCTCGCCGTTCATGCCCCAGACGAGGAGCACCTCGGGATCGCGGGCGACTGAGAGGGGCAGCCCACGTCGCATTTCCGGGAAATCCGCACCCTGTGTCACGATGTCGACGGTTCCTGCCTTGATGCCTGCCAGATCGAGCACCAATCCAAGCGGTACACCTTCCCAGTTGGCGTTTCCCACGGCATCGTTGCGCCAGGGTGTGCCCGGCGGAACAGGGTCGAAGCGGGTGCGTCCGTTCCCGGCACATTCAAGGAAAGCTTCGATCCGGCTCGATCCGAGGCGCTGCAGCTCATCGAGCGAGAGGGTGAGACGGCCCTCAGTATTGCCCCAGACGTCGAGGCGCCACATGCGGGGATCAACAAGGGGAACTGGACCATTTGAGCGGACGAAAAATCGGTCGTTGGGGACGGCGCGGTTGGCACTTGGCTCGATCAAATCAAGCGGCATACCGAAGTTGGCACCACCATAGGCGACGAGCCGACAGTCTTTCTCCAACCGCCGAAGCAACGTCTCGGGCGGTGCCTCGATGTCGATGAACTCCACCCGCAATCGTCCCTCGCCGATTTTGTCTCGCGCTGTTGCGGGACGTAGTTTCCCCGTCTTCCCAGTATGCATGGTAGTCGAACGGATCATGCTGCTCATGATCAACGTCGCGGCAGCACCGTCTCGACAGTGACGTGCCGGTTCAGCCCCGCTAGGTCAGGCAGCACTCGGAGCCGCGATCCAGGGAATGCACTCCGAGCCAACTCGAGAACTTCAACACGCTGGCTGGGATCGATCTCCAACCCGATAGCCCCTCCCGGCTTGATAACGCGGGGCACGTCCGCGAGCAACTCACGGATAAGATCGAGGCCATCAGTGCCGCCATGAAGTGCCAGGCGAGGCTCAGCGGCGAGTTGTGGGTTGTCGCTGATCTGGTCAGCACGCAAGTACGGGAGGTTGGCCAGCACGAGGTCGACCGGCTCCTCAAGCCAGGAGATGAGTGAACCCTGGACGAGATGAACTCGATGCTCGGCATTCAGACGATTTCGATTTCGGGTCGCCACGGTGAGAGCCTGCGCGGAAATATCCGAGGCGAGTACGCGGCCAGGCCAATCCGGTCCCATCGTCTTGGCGATACTGATGGCAATAGCTCCCGAACCGGTTCCGATGTCGAGTACCGTCGGCAGATTTTGAACTCGCTGCCGGAGCCAGGCGATTGCCCACTCGACCAGGACTTCCGTTTCCGGGCGCGGCACCAGCACGTCTGGGCCCACGGTAAACGGGAGTCCCATGAATTCTCGTACGCCGGTCAGATAGGCGACCGGGATACCCTTTGCCCGCTCGTCGACCAATCGCGTGTAGGAGGCGAGCGCGACAGCGTCAATCGGTTCCGGGAGCTGGACGAAAAGTTGCGTCCGATCGATTCCTAGAACGTGGCGAAGCAGAACTTCGGCATCTAGGCCAGGAGTTTCGGACTGCGACATTGCCAAGCGCTTCCTGGCCACCCGCAGGGCATCAGAGAACGATTCAATCCTTTGCTGCCGTTCCCCACTCACCGGTGCTAACCTCGAATGCCATGAGGCGCATGTTGCGGAAGGTAGACGTCGACGTTCTGCCCACCAGGAGGGGCGGTTTGCGTGTGGACGGAATCTGAGGAGGCGCGTGTCATGTGCTCCCCGCTCATCATGGACGCAGTACGAAGCGCGGTAACACGAAGGCAAGTGGTGGGCGTGCTATGCGCCGCCGTCACGGCTGGAGTTGCCTCGCGATTGCCCTTGGCGGCCCAAATGGCGACCCCGGTTACCACGGGCCCAGGAGTGCTTCGCATACCCTTCGGTTCTTACACGCAGGTTCAGGATCTGACTCACACGATTACCCCTGAGATTCCTGTGTTTCCAGGAAACCCCCAGCCGGTCATTGAGCCATTGCGGACATACGATCAGGACGGGTACTACGCCAACAAGCTTACCTTCGCGGAACACACCGGAACCCATTTGGATGCTCCGGCCCACCTGATCCCGGATGCGGCATTTTCGAATGATCTACCCGTGCAGCAGTTTTTTGCTCCACTCGCTGTAATTGACATTAGCGAGCGAACACTAGCCGACCCGGATGCCCAGGTGATGCCACAGGATCTCCTTGCCTGGGAAAGCGAACACGGTCCGCTCCCAGCTGGGGCCTTTGTTGCGATGAACTCCGGGTGGGACTCGCGCATTGGTGATCCCGCCTCGTTCATCAACAAAGGTGACGACGACCTTCTCCATTTTCCCGGGTTTCACGAGGATGCGACAGCATTCCTGGTCGAAGAGCGCGACATAACCGGCATTGGCGTGGATACGCTAAGTCTCGATTATGGCCCCGCAGCCCAGTTCGTCACCCATGTCACCCTACTGCAAGCGGGCAAGTATGGACTGGAAGGGCTCGCGGCCCTTGCCAGTGTGCCGCCTTCTGGGGCGTTGCTCGTCGTGGGAGGGCCCAAGGTTATGGTTGGCTCGGGGGGGCCGTCCCGCGTTATGGCACTCTTCTAGACCCCACCGGCGCCAGACGGCTGAGCCGACTCTGACGAGCCAACATCTCACATTCGCTCATTCAGGCATTTCCTGGCGCACCAAAATCGAAGGCGGGCAGAAGGTTCCAGGCGAGCGCGTCCCGGGTGGCGAGCGGTGGCAATCCCCACCGCCATTCAATGAATTTGAGGATCGACGTGTGGTCATACGGCGTTGAGTCGATGTGCTCCTTACGAGCCCAGGGCGAGATGATGATGGCCGGGACCCGCCCGCCAGGTCCCCAGCGGTCGATCGGTGGTGGGGCAACGTGGTCGTACCAGCCACCAAAATCATCGTAGGTCACGATGACGGCTGACCTCTCCCAGAACGGTGACCTTTTGACCGCTTCGATCAATTCAACCGCATGATTCTCAGCGGATTCGACGGCCGAGTAACCGGCATGCTCGTCGAAAATACCGAGTGGCTTGATAAACGACACTGTAGGAAGGGATCCATCGGCGAGGCTGCTTAGAAAATGCGTCTCGTCTAGCAGGTGCGTACGACCTGGCATGCCTTCACCATAGCGCGAGAAGTAGCTGAACGGCTGGTGGTGGAATTCGAATGTTGGAGCCGGCTTGCCGGCGACAGCGTCATCCCAACCGCCGGCGTACCAGGCCCATGAGACCCCGGCAGCTGAGAGGCGATCGCCGATGGTGGGCGCAAGCTGCGGTGGCATCCGCTCCTCAACCGGCGTACCCGCCTGGAAGGGTGCAAAGAACGGTTGCACGTCGTTGACGCAGAAGCCGTCAGGGGTGACGTTGCCGTCATGCCGCAATCCGATGAGGGCTCCACCGCTGTCGAAGATCGGCGCGGCGATCTGGCCACTAGGTGCCCCGGGCCAGAGCGGAGTCATGGCCGCAATCAGCCAGATATGGTTGAGCATCGAACCACCCCAGGCCGCGGTGAAGAAGTTGTCACAGAGGGTGAACTCGCGGGCGTAGGGATAGAGCGGCAATTTCTCCGTATCGATGTGCCCCAGTGGGAGTCCACCCGTATCACTCCAGACGACGTACCGGTCCATGCGACCGCCATTCACCTGGAGTTGGTGCTGGTAGAAGCGATGGGTTGGCGAAGGATCGATGTCGCCGAGAGGAATGTACTGTTCGATGAGGAACGGCTCGTTGGATAGGTCGGGCGGGAAACGCGTGTCGACAGCGGGCGGATCGGCCCAACTGTTGATGACCCGCGGCAGTGGGGCATAGGGGATTCCATCGGCATCGGTTTGCGGGATGCGGGCCCCTGGGGTCATGAGCCCGTTCGCCCCTGGAAAGAGGCCGTAGAGGTGGTCGAATGGCCGGTTCTCGAGAAAAACCACAATCAGGTGGTCAATGGGGACCGATTTGGGTCTGCCGATCTCCCCGGCGGAGCCCGGAACCGCGATTGGCGTGGCGAGATCCTGCGCTCCAGCGTTTCTGGAAGACAGGAACAGGGGAGCGGCCGCGAACGAACCGGCAGCGATCAGCGAGTCACGGAGGACGCTACGGCGAGACTGTTTGCGTGTGAAGGCCCGGCGCAGAACAGTGTACGGTTGACTTTCCATGACTCCCCCTTCGATCACGCACAAGTCACGGGGCCGGGCTGCTGGGGCATGACGCTAGACGGCTGGACGAGTAACCCTGCCACATTCTTCAATGATCTCCGCACCAGCCGGAGCCACCGCTAGCTGTCTCACCTCACCGGCCACCCTCATCGACGACGCGGCCGCGTGATAGGCTCGTGCAATGGCCTCGGTGCGATCTGGTTGCGTCAATGCCAGCACCGAAGGGCCGGCTCCACTGAGACATGCACCGAGAGCGCCGGCGGATCGCGCGGCGGCGGTCATGACTTCGAGGTGGGGGAAGAGCCGTGCCCGGTAAGGCTCGTGCAACCGATCGTGCATGCCGGCAGCGATGAGGCCCGCGTCGCCGGTGTGAAGGCCGAGAACGAGACCGCCGACGGCTGCGACGTTGAACGCGGCGTCGGCGTGGGGAACCATCGGCGGGAGCGCGGCTCTCGCCGCGCGGGTGAGTCCCGTCACCTGAGGAATGAAGACAACCGCACAGAGATCGAGGCGTCCGTGGGTGAGGAGTTGAATAGGATTCGCCACCTCTGGTACCGCCAGCACTGCACCACCGTACAGGGCTGCTCCTACGTTGTCGCCGTGCCCTTCCATTTGCCAAGCAAGAGAAAAAAGTTCGGAGACGGATAAGGAGGTCCCGAGGAGATGATTGGCGGCGACGAGCCCGGCGACGAGTGCGGCGGCCGAGGACCCGAGTCCTCGCGCCACGGGAACGTCTGTCCGCACGAGCAACGAAAAGGATGGCAGGGACCGATCAGTCTCGTCCGCCAACCGCTTCATTGCCGTAAGTGCTAGATTTTCGCGACCGTCGAGAAGCTCAGCCTCAGTTCCCTGCAAGACGACCCG
This sequence comes from uncultured Chloroflexia bacterium, assembly GCA_963751075.1. Lineage (GTDB taxonomy): Bacteria > Chloroflexota > Chloroflexia > Thermomicrobiales > UBA6265 > JACCXM01. The sequence goes on from CAVVTE010000027.1 coordinate 108,895, forward strand.
CCCCGGATCGCCTGAGGGATCGATGGTCGCTTCGTTCCAGAGCCCAAGAGCGAGACCGAGTGCGTCGAACCCGGGTCCCAGGTTAGCCGACGAGGCCGGCGTTCTAACCGTGAAGCGCATCGGTGAGGGCCCGCTCCAGGGCGGAGAGTTCCGCTGCAACGCGGATTGGTCGGTTCGCTCCGCTGCGGGGAGCGCCGCCCACGTCGTCAAAGTGGTAGGCGGCAACCGCGTCCGCGTCCTTCAGGATATGCCCGGTCAGGAGTGCAACTGCGCTCTCGTTTGGCTGAGCAATTCCGTCCTGTACGAGGCGACGTAGCCCCGCGAGCGACGCTGCTGACGCGGGCTCACAGCCAATGCCGCTACGGTCAATGGCGGCTTTCGCGTCCAGAATCTCATCATCGTCGACGGTTGTCACCCAGCCGTTGGTCAGCTCCACCGATCTTCGCGCGCGCGGTGTGGATGCTGGGTTACCGATCTTGATCGCCGTGGCGACAGTCTCCGCCTGAACTGGTGCGAACTCCTCGAAACCGCTGGCGTGGTAGGCCGCGAACGGCGCGGCGCCTGCGGCCTGGACCACGGCGAGACGAGGCAGGCGGTCAATGAGATCGACCGCGTGCAGTTCGATCAGCGCCTTGCCGAAGGCCGATGTGTTACCGAGGTTCCCACCCGGCAACACGATCCAGTCGGGTACTTGCCAACCGCGCTGCTCCAGCATTTCGAAGATGATCGTCTTCTGGCCCTCGAGACGAAACGGGTTGACGGAGTTCACGAGATAGACGTCGTAGGCCGCCGTCAGCTCGCGAAGGAGGGCCAGCGCGATATCGAAATCTCCGTCGATCTGAACGACCGTGGCGCCGTACGCGATCGTCTGCGCCAGCTTACCCGCGGCGATCTTCCCCTCAGGCACGAGAACCAGCGCGGGAATGCCGGCTGCCGCTGCATAGGCCGCCAGTGAGGCGGATGTGTTGCCGGTCGAGGCGCACGCCACGATGCGTGCACCGACGGCCTTGGCATGGCTGACGCCAACGGTCATGCCCCGATCCTTGAACGACGCGGTCGGATTATGCCCCTCGTGCTTTAGCTCGAGCTGGCCGTCACAGAGACCTGCGTACCGGGTCAGGCGGTCATCGCGGTAGAGGGGTGTATTTCCCTCCCAGCGGCTAACGATGGAGTCCTCAGGGAGAGCCGGCAATAGCGGCCAGTAGCGCCAAACGCCTGAGTGGTGAGCGGTCACGGGGACGTCGATCCCCAGGTCGCTTGCGGAGAGCTTGCGTCTGGTGGGGATGACGACGTCGAGGAGACCGCCACAGGACGGGCAACTGGTAAGGATTTCGGCGCCGGTGTAGCGCCTCTCGCACACCATGCAGCGGATGACGATCCGCTCCAGCACCTCAAGATCGGTTGTCCCAGTATTCGTTGAACCGGGCAGGGTCGTTTCCACCGCGCTCGTCACCCGTGATCCCCTGGATGAAGCGCGTTGCGGCGCCTCCCGGAATTCCGTACAGGCAAGGAGGATACCCCCTTTGTGCGGTGTTGACATCGTTCGTTGCGGTGGCTGGCACCGTATATTGAGGCTGCTGAAGGCAATCCACTTCACTGGTTGCGAGGAGAATAGGTGATGACTGACGAGTTGCCTCCCCAGCAGATGCCGATCGCCGGGGTCCGCGTGCTGGATCTTGGGCGGCATCTGGCAGGCCCGTCATGCGCGATGCTCCTCGGCGATCTTGGCGCCGATGTCATCAAGATCGAGAAACCGGGGGTTGGCGAGGACGGGCGATCTGCCGGCCCGCCCTTCTTCGATAGCGTCAGCGCCTTTTTCCTCTCCGCAAACCGGAACAAGCGCTCGCTCACCCTCGACATCAAGCACTCAGAGGGTCAGGAGGTCTTTCGGCGTTTGGCGGACACCGCTGATGTCGTCATCGAAAACTTTCGCCCGGGTGTCATGGATGCGCTGGGCATTGGCTACGCCACGATGCGTGATCGAAACCCGCGGATCATCTACTGCTCAATCTCGGGGTTTGGCCCTGATGGACCGTTCGCCGAGCGCCCCGGCCTCGATCAGATCATCCAGGGATTCTCTGGATTCATGAGCGTAACTGGTTTCGAGGGAGGCGATCCCGTTCGCGCCGGTATTCCCATCGCGGACCTCCTCACCGGACTCTACGGGGCGTATGGGGTATTGGCCGCGCTCCAGGCACGGGAGCGCACCGGATGCGGGCAAGTGGTCAACACCTCCCTGCTGGAGGCTATGGTCGGGACGATGGGGTTTCAAGCGGTTCGCTATTTGAATGGCGGTGGGGTGCCGCCGCCGGCCGGAAATCATCATCCGATCAACGCGCCGTACGGCATTTTCAGGGCAAAGGACGGTTACCTCACCCTTGGCGCCACGGGCAACAAGCGCTGGCACCTGTTCTGCCAACTACTTGGCACCGAGGAGTGGTTGGAGGATCCCCGGTTCGAGACCAACGGCGATCGTTACGCGAACCGGCTGGTGCTCCAGGAACTGATCAACGAGAAACTGCGGGCGCGGACAGTCGCCGAGTGGGAGCAGGTGCTGAACGAGGCCGGTATTCCGGCGGGTCCGGTCTACGCGATGGACGGAGCGCTGGATCACCCTCAGACGCGGCATCGCGAGATGGTGGTAAAGCGAGCACATCCGGTGCTGGGAACAGTCTCGCTGCTCGGGGTGCCGGTCAAGTTCAGCGAGACACCAGGCGACGTGCATCGTGTTCCACCGGAGCTGGGCGAACACACCGACGAGATCCTGCATGAGATTGGCCTGGATGACGGAGAGCTGCGTCGCTTGCGGGAGCAGACGATCGTCTGAGGGTCGACGCGTGGGTATTCCGATCGCCAACGGTCTCTTGATGGAGTCAATGCGTCCAATAGTCGCGGGAAATGGAGATAGGAGAACGATAGTGGCAGTGGATGCGAGGCGGGAGATTCTATTCGAGGTTGAGGGTCAGGTCGCGACCATCACGTTCAACCGCCCCGAGGCGATGAATGCGATGACCTGGAACATGTATGACCGGCTGGTGTCGTATTGTGACGAGCTGGATCAACGAGACGACATCCGCGTTGCAGTGTTGCAAGGCGCTGGAGACCGGGCATTCGTCTCCGGAACGGACATCAGCCAGTTTCAGGAGTTTTCCGACCCGCAACACGCAATCGATTATGAACGACGGACAGGTGAGGTGATCGGCCGGCTGGAGCGGGTGCGAAAACCAACCATCGCGAAGATCCACGGTGTGTGCGTCGGTGGTGGGGCCAGCATGGCGCTTGCTTGCGACTTCCGCTATGCCGATCCCAACCTCCGCTTTGGGATTCCCATTGCCCGCACTATCGGCAATTGCCTTTCGCTCGCGGGGTATGGACGGCTTGTCGATCACGTCGGTCCGGCCAAGGCCAAAGAACTGATCATGCTGGCCAAGTTGCTGAACGCGCAGGAGGCGCTCACTCTCGGCGTGATGACTGAGATCGTGCCGGCGGAGCAGCTCGAATCCCGAGTGCGTGAGGTTGCTGATCGCCTAACCACACTCGCGCCGCTAACTCTGGCGGCAACCAAGGAGTCTATTCGTCGCATCCTTTCCGCACGCACCCTAGAGAGTCAGGATGGGGAGGATTTGATCCTCTCCTGTTACATGAGTGACGACTTCCGTGGAGCAGTGCGGGCCTTCGTCGAGAAGCGAGAATACACATGGACGGGGCGGTAGTGACGAGCGTCTTAGGTGATAGGGTATAGGGTGTTGGGGTGACTTGCTGATCGGCCCCTTGCCTATTCGCACCGGCACGGCGCCAGAGCAAGGCAACGGGTGAATTCGCCATTACACCTCGCTGGCTTGCCCTGGACCCGTCCGGTTGGCGCGCACAACGGTTCGCTGCAAATAGAGACCGCTCGCGTAGTCGAATGCACCGCCACAGGTGATCAGGGTCACGCTTTGCCCCTCGGTTGGCCCGGCCACCTCGTCAAGCGGCATGGACGCCGAGTCGTATTGACGGACCCACTCTACGGCGAAGGGATAGGTCTTGCCGTCATCCCCGGAAAGGACGACCTCATCACCCGGCTCCAGCGTTGAGAGGTTGTAAAAGACGGCTGGGCCAACGTTCCAATAATCAATGTGTCCGGCCATGACGACGTTGCCGGCGCGTCCAATCGCGCCGAGGTTTTCGTACCAGGCGACGACCCAGGGGCCAGTTGGATCCTGCATCACGCCGTCGATCACCCGCATCGCTTCGATGCCAGCGTCAATACCCGCGGCTTCAACCGACAAACCGACGGGAGCGACAGGTTCGACGATGATCCGTTCCTGGACGATGTTTGCCGGACCAGGGCGGCTGGCACCGGTGCTGGGCACGTCGCCAACCCCGGTTGGCTTGATACTGCCGATCCCAGCGGTTGGAGAGGCGACGGTTGCCGGGGCGTCGTCCTGAGCCCGAGAGACGAATTGGCGTTGGGCAGCCGCGGCGGTCAGAAGGGCGATACCGGCGAGAACGGATCTTCGCGTAACGACGGGCTGGGATTGAAAGAGCATCTTGACGCTCCAGCTGCTAGGGATTCTGTCTCACTACAGGGCTTACGTGTCTTCTACGGGCATATACGCATGTCCAGCTCGATCGGTATCACCACCCGGCAGCAATCTTCCGATCGAGGTATCGCGAGAGTTGTCCCTGCGAGGCGTCGTCGAAGGACAGAGCGGGCTGGCGGAGCCGCGGTGACGCAATGACGCCGCGCCGGTGCAACTCCGCTTTGGCTGAAGTCACCGAGTGGTCGATCGACTGCATCGTCCACATTGCAAACGGAACGCCGCGCTCGAAAAGCCCCTCTGCCCGCGACCGGTCACCCTCTTCCCAGATGCGTTGAACGTCGGCAAAGAACCTGGTGAAGTTCGGTGCGGGCATATTGCCGACCGCGCCGCGTTCCAGGCCATCGAGCAGGCTCAGTCCGCCCCATCCACAGAAAACCGCGACCTGATCGCCGCAGAGGCGAAGGGTTTCGGAAATCGTCGGGCCTTGCGGCGTTCCTTCGGCTTTGATGTATCGAAGCCCAGGTATGGCTTCGGCCATGCGAGCCCAAAGTGCGGGAGACATCGAGACACCGGTCAATTGCGGCGCGTCCTGCAACATTATCGGGATACCCGACGCCTCAGCCATGCGTGCGTAGTAGGAGACCAGGGCGTCGGGACCAGGTTTGACGAAGTACGAGGGAAGGACCATTAAGGCGTCTGCCCCGAGCGCCGCGGCGCGACGCGCGCGGTCAATAGCCGGTTCTTCTCCAGGTCCGTCCGCTGACGCCACGACTGGCGACTTGCCATCTACGCGACGGACGGTCGTGGCGATAACGTCGTCGCGCTCGGCTTCAGTGAGCTTGTATCCCTCGCTGGCGATGGCGACGCAGGCGACACCGCAGGCGCCTTCCGCGAGAGCCCAGTCAATTTCGCGTTCCAGGCTCTCTAGATCGAGTGATCCGTCATCGGAAAACGGGGTAACCAGAATCGGAATGCAACCGCGAAGCATCGCGTTCGTGCCCATCTTTCGTTACGCCGTTTCATCGGCGGCATCGATATCCGGACGCTCCCCTTCGCGGCGTTCCCACCCTGGGGCGAAGAGCGGCAGGAAATTCGACACTTGATAGGGGTGTTTCTCGGCCTCCGTCCAATTTACCTCGATCCCGAGACCGGGGGCATCGGGGATCTGAATGCGACCGTCGACCACGTGCACGTGGGGTGTGACGATCTCGCGCTCCCAATCAACGTTGAACTCGTCGAAGAGCTCCTGGACGAGAAGGTTCGGCGTACAGGCGCCGATCTGGACACAGACCGCGGTGGCGATCGGGCCTTGAGCCTGGTGAGGAGCGACCACCGCGTAGTTGGCGTCCGCCATGGCGCAAACCATCCGTGTGCGGAAGATGCCGCCCAATGTCGATGGATCCGGCTGCAGGATGTGGACAGTATTGTATTTAAGCAATTCGGCAAACTGGTGCGTGGTGTGAAAGCTCTCCCCGGCAGAAACGGGGATGTTGAGGCGCCGCGCGACCTCGGCGGTGGCGTCGATCTTCGTGTGGTCGGTCGGCTCTTCGAACCATGTCGGATCGAACTCGGCGATCCGTTCTCCGACCCAGATAGCCTCCGAGATGCTGAAGCGACGGTGCCCCTCGATCATGATCTGCACGTCGGGGCCGACCGTCTCCCGCACCGCCCTGACGATATCGAGCGAAAGCTGGCGGTCCTGGGGAGTCATCGTGCGCCAGGCCGACCCGAACGGATCGAACTTGAGCGCCTTGTACCCCCGAGCCACGACCTCCGTGGCTCGCTCGGCGAAGCTCTCCGCAGTGCGGGGTCCCGTGTACCACCCGTTGGCGTAGGCAGGAAGATCGGCGTGATAACGGCCACCGAGGAGATCGTAAACCGGTCTCCCCGTCGCTTTGCCGATGATGTCCCAGCAGGCCTCTTCGATGGCGGCGACCGCATTGCCGTGAATCTGACCGCCGTCCGAGTAGAGGTCCCGGGTCATGCGTTGAAAGATCGTTTCGATCTGAAAGGGATCCATACCTTCGTAGCGAGGAGCCAGTTCGTGAATTGCCGTCTCGATGGTGCGCGCGAACGCGTTCAGTGTGCCCTCGCCAACGCCATAGAGTCCGGGTTGGTCGGTGTCGAGGCGAACAAAGAGCCAGTTCTTCCAGGGGTTCCCGACGACATACGTTGTCGCGCGAGTGATCTTCACGTTCTCTCCTGACTCACTGAGTGCCAAACGACTACTGGGATTAGCGACGATCGGCCGGCCGCTCGATCTCGTCTTCGACCGCGGCCGGCGTGGGACCTGGATGCGCCAGACCGCCCGTGTGCGCCGGCGGGTCAGGATAAATGCCCGGCGGCTTGCCGTCGTCCAGATCGTGGACGAGGGTCTCGTCGCCCAGGATTCCGGTGCCTGGCGCGTTTTCGTTGGCTTGGTCCATCAATCCGGCATCGGTCGGATTGACGTGGTCGACCGACTCGTGCCGCCTCAACTGATCGGAGTCCATGCTGCTGTACCCCCCGCATTTCGGTACTGAAACCGTGTGCGGGGATTGTATGCCTGAATCGGCTCCGGTAGCCGCGGAGGAGATGTCATCGTGTGCCGGGGTGGCCAGCACCAACCACCCCGGCACCGATGCGGTCAGTGTGAGGACGCGATCAGTTGCGGACGTGGCCCGGCATGAGTCGCCTCAGCGCCACTCGCGCTCGTCCGCGAAATTCCTTCCCGGCCAATGCCACGGGACGCGAGCAAGACCAGCAGCGGGATTGCCAGGGTCAGCCCGAGTGAGGCTGTCTGCAGCACCCGATCGAGATCTGTCGCCAGGACGTCGAGATGCGCGGCGTGGTAGATGAAGTGGGGAACCTGGGCGACCAGCACGGCCGTCGCTACCGCACGCACGAGCCCGATTGTGGGACGGGCAATCGCGAAGAAGAAGATCACGGTGAGAGCGAGGTTCGCGCCGCCCAGGTCGCGCATGAGGTGCTCGTTGTACGGACCGTCGACGGAGACCCACTGCATGCCGAACCCGGGGAAATCGTCGTAGAAGGAGCGGGGAGCGAATTGTTGCTGCAACCCGCTGAGGAGAGTAACGAGCGCCATCAGCCAGAGTCCGATCCTCACCAGTGCTGGGACGTGCATCCTCGGTGATAGTGGGTTGGCCGTTGCAATCAGCTCGAGCCCGTGGGTGGCATTCGGTACAGTTGGCGCCCAGCCGGTTGCTTCCCGGAACCGCCCGTTCGAGATGCGCAGGCTTCTGTTCAACGCCCCCGCAGTTGGACCAGCGATGAGGCGGATGAGCAGCGCTGGGATCGATAGCAGCCGCTTGCGGCCAACTGCCGCTGCCAACACTTGTTTCACCTGCCGCTGGCGCATCGGCTCATCGTCGACAACGTCGTACAGTCCGGAGGGGGCGCGGTCGAGCGTAGATACCAGGGCCGACGCCGCGTCGGCGATCCAGAGCATCGGCGTGAATGCCTCAGGCGCGCCACCGAAGATCGAGACCCCGCGCCGGGCGAGCTCTAGCTGCTCCGTCATCGAAGGGACATCGGGTCCGTAGAGGGCCCCGAGCCGGAGGGCAATCCCGCGCCGCCCGTTTCCCGCATTCGACGCCCCGAAACGCGCGACCTCCCGCTCGGCGGCAATGGTTGAGCGTATGGTGTCGATTGGGTCGACCGGGGTCGACTCCGCATCGATCCAGGTATCACCACTATCGGGGTAAACGAACGCGAAGCTCGGATAGATGAAGACCCGCACATCGGCCTCGAGGGCGGCATCGACGAGATTCTTCGTGCCTTCGGCCCGAATGCGGTCATTGTCGTTCCAGGCCGAGCGGCTTCGCATCTCGGAGCTGGGAGGAATTCGGGTGGCCAGGTGGAGCACGCCGTCCACGCCCGTCATTGCTACCCTCAGGGAACGCTTATCGAACAGATCACCACGGACGGACTCAGCACCGAGAGCACGAATTGCCGCGTCGTTCGCCTCGCTGCGCGAGAGCGCCCGTACAGAGTATCCGGCGGCGAGCAATTGCGGTATCGTGGCGCGGCCGAGCACGCCGGTCCCACCGGTAACGAACACGGTTGACATCATGAGTTCCTTTCCAGAAGTGGAGAGCTGGGCGTTCATCAGGCTCGCTCGGTGGCAGGAGTCGCAGCTATCAAAGCGGAGGCAACGGGACGCAATTTGTCCGGGTTGACGACGATGTAGATGGTCCGGATGCCAGAGTCGGCGAAATCGAACGTGACGACGTTGCGGACGATGCCGTCGACCAAGGTCACGACGCCGGGTTGGCCGTTGATGGACTCGACGCGGAAGCTCGTCCCTGCCGGCGCGAGGCGAATGAGGTTGGTCAGGAACAGCGCCACTTTGTTGCGGCCAATGACCGGTTTGCGGGCCGCGTTGACCTTGCCGCCGCCGTCAGAGAAGACCGTCACATCATCGGCGAGCATGGCGATCAGCGCCGGCATATCACCGTCGGAAACGGCACGCAGGAAACTCGCGGTGAGCCGTTCCTGTTGGGCGCGATCCGCCTCGAATCGCGGACGACGCTCAGCCATCCGTGCCCGGGCGCGTTTCGCGAGTTGGCGAGAGTAGGCCGCGCTTTCGCCGACGATCTCTCCGACCGACGCAAAGTCGTAGCCGAACACGTCGTGCAGGAGGAAGACGGCCCGCTCTTTCGGCTGAGAGCGATTCTAGGAGAACCAGGAACGCCACCGAAAGCGAATCGAAATCGGCAACAGTGTCCGCGATGTCCGGGGACGCTCCGGCCAACGGTTCGGGGAGCCAGGGCCCAATGTACTGCTCTCGTTTCACCCTGGCCGAGCCAAGCTGGTCGAGGCAGACGCGGCTGATGGTAGTGGTCAGCCAGGCTTTTGGCGAGCGAATCTCCTCGCAGTTTTCGGTCGTCCGTCGCCAGCGTAGGTACGTCTCCTGCACCGCGTCCTCAGCGTCGACCACAGTGCCGAGCATGCGATAGGCGATGGAAAAGAGGAGCGGCCGGTGCTCTAGAAACGGTTCGCTGTCGATCATCGCCGGCTCCCGACGTCCAAATCCTGATGCAACAGATTGCGCCGGATCGCCTCGATCACGGCGGCCAGGTGATTCACTCCGAGAATTGGCGGTAAACATCATAGGGCTCACCTCCTCAATCTGAACCTCGAGTTCCGGTCAAGCCGCGAGCATCAGCCTGCTGCCCACGCCGGAACTGATTCCGTCAATCAGGAGACGATCGGCGAGCCGTTCGCGTGACATCTGTGTGCCGAAAGGGTGGGGTTGAAGGTGCTAAAGGTGCTAAAGGTGCTAATGGTGCTGAAGGTGTTGAACTTCCCGGGAACGCCCTCACCCCCTACCCGCCACCCGCTTCGCGGGTACCCGGCCCGTCGAGCAGGTAGAAGGGGAACAATCTGTGGCAGAAGAAATCATTCACAATGGCGCGGGTGACCCGCGCCATTGTGAATACCCCGAATAGAGCGATCGACTGGACGCCGGGTTAGATCTGCGTTGAATCGGCTGGCTCAGTCGGCGACGGAGCTAATTCAACACGACCGTTACCGTTGCGCTGGAACAAACCGGCGATGAGATCGATCGGGAGCGGAAAGACCACCGTCGTGTTCTTTTCGGCGCCTATCTCCGTGAGCGTTTGCAGATAGCGAAGTTGGATGCCGAGCGGATTCTGATCGATCACCACTGCCGCCTGGGCAAGTTTTTGACTGGCCTCCAGCTCACCCTCGGCGTGAATCACCTTGGCCCGCTTCTCGCGCTCGGCCTCGGCCTGGCGGGCCATGGCCCGCTGCATCGTCTGGGGCAGCTCAACGTCCTTGACCTCGACGATGCTGACTTTGACGCCCCACGGTTCGGTCTGCTCGTCGATGATCTGTTGCAGCTGCTCATTGATCTTTTCGCGCTCCGAGAGGAGGTCATCCAGAGTCGACTGCCCGAGGACCGATCGGAGAGTTGTTTGGGCAATCTGTGAAGTGGCGCGGTTGTAGTCTGTGACGTTCACGATCGCCGCATTTGGATCGAGGACACGGAAGTAGGCGACCGCGTTGACGCGAACCGTGACGTTGTCCCGGGTAATAACTTCCTGGGAGGGCACGTCAAGCGTGACCGTCCGCAGGTCAATCTTCTGCATTCGCTCGATGAAGGGCACCAGTAGGATCAGGCCAGGCCCGCGGGGACCGACAAGACGGCCGAGGCGAAAGACGACCCCGCGCTCGTACTCCTTGACGACTTTGATCGCGGACGCCAGCACCAACAGGATGAAAAGCAGGATGGGTATGATGATGAATAGTGACCAGTTCATGCGGTCCTCTCCAATCTGGATGTAACACATCCCACGGCGTTAGCGATCACAGCTGGCGTCATGATGAGTCGGCGAGTGAGAGGCCCGGTTCCTGACTCGCCGTTGGACGGACATCACCGATCACCGCCACGCCGGCCGCGTCGACCTCGGCCGCAGTGGCGCGGCGGACGATGAGCCGTAGGCCATCCATCCCCGTGACCGTGACCGGAACGCGTTCCGGGATCGGCGTTCCGGCGGGGACCATGTCTCCTGGCGCGGTGGCTTGCCAGAGTTCGCCATGGACGAATACGACACCGTCGGGTTCGAGAGCTTTCCGCACGGTGCCGACCGCGCCGACAAGGCCCTCGCGTCCAGTGGCGGGCTTGCGCCGCCAAACAGTCAGGGCAAATCCACCGATCACGATGAACAGAATGACGAGGGCGACGGCGAAGGCCCAGATGAGCGGGCGGCTGACGAAGACTCCCTGTGCCTGATCAAACAACACGTATGACCCCGCGACGAGTAAGGCGAGCCCTGAGAGGGTCAGGAGACCCAGCGAAGGGAGGAAAATATCGGCGAAGAAAAGCAGAAACGCCACCAGAATGAGCAGCGCTCCTCGCCAGTCGAATGGGAGCTGGAAGAGTCCGATGGCGGCCAGGATGAGGCAGACCACCCCGATGGCGCCCGGAATCGACGTACCGGGGCTCGATAGCTCCAGAAAGAGACCAAGAAATCCGAGGATGAGCAGGGTATAGGCGACATTCGGATCCGCGAGCGCAGCTAGCGCTGATTCCAGGGCGCTCGTCAATTCAGTCTGAATAAGCGCATGAACGTGAAGGCGAGCGGCATTGCCCAGCAACAATGGCTCGAGGGCGAGCAGGAAAGGAAGCGGCATTTCGTTACTCCAGGGTGATCCTCGCTGGAGTATAGGCGATGCCCGAGGGCGTGAGCTGACTTTGGCCTACATGGGTCCGACCGCGAGTGACATCCCGTCGAGGACACCCCACATGCCGAGAAAGTCACCCCACGCGTAGTAGTCAAAATTGCCACGGCCCGGGTTGGAGACGTAGACACCCCCGTCGTCATAGCCGTAGACGGTGACCACGTGCAGTCCGGGGACCAGGAGATACGACCCCTCGTCCTCCTGCACCCAGCCGGTGTTGCCGAAGTAGCCGAGCCAGGTCATGACGGGCATGCCGGCGTCGATTCGCGAGGTCAGCGACGACGCGTCCCCGCCGTAGAAAACGTCGGCGACGAACCCGAACTCGTTCAACGTTGGAACCAATGCCTCCGGATATATCCCGTAGTCATCGGCGCCACCCCATGCTCCTTGGATGTCGCCGCGGTACCCCCAATGCGGATTTGCCGACAAGCCGATCCGCTCGAGGAATGCCGATTCCGGAACTCCCCACCCGAACGCGGAAGTCGCAATGTAAGCCGCGGCGTACTCGCAGGAGAGAGAATACATCTGCTGGTAGGCCGGGACGTCGGCAGCGAAGACCGGACCAGCAGTTGGTTCCTCCCAGCCCGAGTCCGTGCCGCCGACCGCGTCGACGGCCCACTGCTCCTCCACCCACAGGTCTTCTGCCGTCGAATCGAGCTCAACAGGCTCCCAATCGGTCGTAACGTTATCCACGGGAGCTGCCACGTCGTCGGTCAGAGGAATACGCAGCTTCTGTCCAGCATGCAGAGTGTTGATGTCGGCGATTCCGTTGAATGCGGCCAGCGCCCAGGGATCGAGTCCGTAAGCCGCGGCGATGCTAGCGAACGTCTCTCCTGCCGCGACTTCATAGGCGCTCGCCACGAACGGGCTTGCCCCCTGGAGTTGGCTGGCGTTCCAGGCCGCGGCCTCGGGAGACTCAGCTGGATCCGGGATAACGATCACCTCGGCAGGGGTGAGCCAGGGAGGGTTCTGCACGGCGCTGGCGGCCAGAATGGCCACTGGATCGACGCCGAACTCCGCGGCGACCGTATCGATGGTGTCGCCTGGCTGCACGATGTATCGCGATTGCAACGGTACATCCTGAGCGCCAGCAGCGATGAAACCGAGCGGCAGAACGAGGAGTGCGAAGAGTCCCGCCGCCGCAAGTTTGCGTGACCAGCTCCCCTGGGAGTGCCGTCGAGGTGGGGAGGTCACGCTCCCGGCGCGGGACGTCCCTTGGTTCTGTGAGGACGGGTTCATCGGTGAAAGCATGGCGACTGTTGCCTGTGATTGCAGGTGTGCGGCAGTGCCGCGCCCAAACCTTGTCGCACGGGTGCGGGTCAATAAGGCCCTGCGGCGTATACCTCCCTCAGCATGTCCCAGTCGGTCCGCGCGAACGTCGGCACAGAGTGCCCGTGGATCGACTCCCCGTTCGAGCACCCGCGCGGCATAGATGCTGGCCATCCCGTCCGCTCCCGGATCGAACGAGTAGGACGCACCGACCGCGATCGCTCTTGCTGGTTGGCGCGATTCTGCTTCGGTTGCGCTAACCCGCATGTGCATTTTGGAGACACGGAGAGACTGTTCCATTCGCTGCCCCTAACTCCATTTGTCGCTTCGCGCGGTCCTTCATTCGCGGGGCAGCATGAGCGAGGTGTACGTACACTCCGAGAGGATCATATCAAGCTCATGACCCGTGGGCAACCACCTTCACCGTGTAGCGCTTCGGGGCGACTAAATGGACAATTGGGGTTGCGGCCAGACGCTACAAGTGCTTGGGACTGAGTGGATTCGATATGGACGGCGAGCGCGTGGTCCCCGAAACTGAGCTTGTCTACCAGCGAGACAGTAGCCTGCGCGCAATTGACACTGCAGTCACTGCGGTCGAGGCCGAATCCCGGCGAGTTGCGCTCGACCGGACTGTAATGTTCCCGGGCGGCGGCGGTCAGCCGTCTGATGTCGGGCACCCTGACGCGGTTAGCAGACGGAAGTCAATGGCTGATCGTCTCGGCGGTCAAGACAACCGGCGTCGTCTGGCATGAGCTGGGTGGAGACCAACCGATGCCAGAAGTTGGCGACGTCGTGCGAGTCGATCTCGATTGGGAGCGGCGTTACCGGCTGATGCGGATGCACACGGCGCTGCACGTGTTGTGCGGTGTGGTCTTTCGTGACTACGGCGCGCTGGTCACCGGCGGCAACATGGGGCCCGACCGGGCGCGAATGGATTTCGAGATGGACTCCGCTGACTTCACCCCGGAACGAGTGGCGGAAATCGAGCGGAGAGCAAACGACGAGCTGCACGAGAGTAGAGATGTGCGAGTGCGGATCCTGCCCCGGGAGGAGGCATTCCAGATCCCCGATTTGATCAGGACGAAGATCAACCTGCTCCCGGAGGGGATTACAGAGGTGCGGACTGTCGAGATCGTCGGGCTCGACTTGCAAGCGGATGGCGGAACGCACGTGCAGAACACGCGGGAAGTTGGGACGCTACGGATTGTCGGCACCCGCTCCAAGGGTAAGGCGAACAAGCGCCTGGAGATCGAGTTGAACGATCGCGAGGAATCGACGGACAGGCGTGGACGCGAGGGCCAGCAAGAGTGACCGGAACGGCGCAAGAGCACCAGAGCGCGGCAACCTCGCGGCGGATCGAGCCGTTCGCCGCCTCAGTCTGGCCGTGGGTCGACCAGATGGCGGAACGGAACCCGGAGGCCGTCTTCTTCGGCGGTGGCGTGCCCCCAGCCGATGTCATCCCGATCGCGCGGCTGCGCGAGGGCGCGGATCGCGCCTGGGATGATGGAGCGAGCACCCTCCTCTATGGCGAGGTGCGAGGGTATCGTCCCCTGCGGGACTTGATCGCGGAGCGAATGGCCGCCCGCGGCGCTGTCGTCGATACCGCCGATATTTTGATCACCAACGGCGCCCAACAGGGAATCGATCTAGCCGCGAGGATCTTTATTGACCCGGGCGACATCGTGCTCACCGAAGCGCCGACCTTCATGGACGCGCTGCGCGTCTTCCGGTCGCACGATGCGGAGCCGATCGGTGTGCCCGTCGACGAAGACGGGCTCCAGATTGATGCCTTGGCCGCGTTGCTCGATCGCCTGCCCAAGAGACCCAAGTTTCTCTACACGGTCCCGACATACCAGAACCCGATGGGGGTTTCCTTGTCGTCTGGGAGGCGGCGCGCGCTGGTCGACCTGGCCCGGGAGCGGGGCCTGGTCATCGTCGAGGACGATCCATACGGCGAGCTTTCGTACGATGGGGATCCTCTGCCAACGCTGAGGTCGCTCGATCCGGACGTCGTGTTCCTGGGCACCTTCTCCAAAGTCCTGGCGCCGGGGCTGCGCGTCGGCTGGGTTGCCTCATCCCCGCAACTGCGCGAGGCGTTCTTCAACGTGAAAGAAGGCACCGACATCCACAACGAGCGGATCATGACCCGCACCGTCTATCACACGGCGCATGGGTTCCTCGATGAGCACGTCGACACAACCAGGGAGATTTATCGCCGCCGGCGAGACGCAATGCTCCAGGGACTCGAGCGGGAGATGCCCGCCGGTGTGACCTGGACGACCCCGCACGGCGGATTCTTCCTGTGGGTCACCCTGCCCGAGGGGTACGATACCGACGCCATGCTGCCCGATGCCACCGATCGAGGCGTGATCTTCCTGCCCAGTTCGTGGTTCTACCCGGACCGCTCCTGGACCCGCTCCATGAGATTGAACTTCTCATCGCAACCCGAGGAGCGGATCACCGAGGCAATGGGTCGGCTGGCCGAGACGATCCGAGCATACTAAGTCCGATCAGACCGGGAGAATGCCGCGACGAGTGGCGAGCGTTACCGCTTCGGTACGACTCGCGGCGCCCAGCTTCCCCAATAGTGAACCGACATGAAACTTGGCGGTGTGCTCACTGATGCCCAGCTCACGAGCGATGGCTTTATTGGGCAGACCTTCCGCGACGAGCTGGAGGACCTCGCGTTCACGCGTCGTGAGCATCTCACCGCTCTCACTGGTCCGCGAATGAGCATGGACTCCCGTCGCCCCAGCAACGGTCGGATCGAGCACGATAAGACCGGCCGCGGCGGCTCGGACCGCTGCGGCGAGCGCCAAGCGCGTCGACGTCACTGGGCAGGTAGGCGACCGGCGTGCCGGAGAGACCAGGGCCGTCCGTTGCCGGATCCGCGCCGATCAGGACCAGTGGCGTTCCAGGGAAGGTCTCCGCTGTGGCCAGGAACTCCTCCGGCTCGCCGGCCGAGTAATCGACGACGATCGCGGCCGGGGCGGAACCAGAGTCTCCTCCAAGTTCCGCCGCCTCAGCCGCAATCGGGTCTAGCTGCGGATCGCTGGCGAGCAGGGACAACAATCCTGCTCGCAGCGCTGGATAGGCCGAGACGACGAGAACCGGCAGTCGCACTCCCCGGCCGTCGGTCACGCGCGCTCCGTTGGAACCACCGTGAAGTGCCTCGGCTCGCCACCACGAAGGATCGCGATCTCGACAGCCTCACCTGGGTTCATGCGCAGGACCGCGGCGGGAACCGATTCATTGTCGATCACGTCAGCCTCGCCGATCCTGACAACGATGTCGCCGATCATCAAACCGGCCCGGTCTACGGGAGAACCCTCCGCAACCTCTGTCAACAGGAACCCGGTGTCATGGCCCGCCAGGCGTAACGGGACGATGAGCCCGTTGACTCCTAGCCAGGCATGCGGGTCTCCTGGACGCTCGCCGGCGACAAAGCGCTCCACCGCCGCACTGGGAATCGACAAGGCCAAGCGCCCGCTAACCATGGTGTTGATACCGATGACGCCGCCGTGGGCGTCAACGAGTGGGCCCCCGGAGTTTCCGGGTCGCAGCGTTACGTCAGTTTGGAGCCAGTCTCCGGTACGCGGCCCTTCGAGCGTAGCCGCCTGGCCGGCGGCGACGACGATGCCGGCGGTCGCGGCGCTGCGGAGCCCCGGCGGATGTCCGACGGCGATGGCAATCTGCCCTGGGCGCACTGTGCTGGAATCACCGAGCCGCGCCGCCGGCAGCCCGTCAACGGCGATCTTGACGACCGCGAGATCCCGATCGGGGTGACGGGCGGCGACAATGCCGGTGAACTTGCGACCGTCATCGAGGACGATGTCGACCCGGTCGTCGTGGATCACATGGCGGTTGGTGACGACGATGCCGTCCGAGCGCCAGATGACCCCGGCACCGTGGCTTCCGCCATGGCCGACAAGAACAACCGATGGTTTGATCTCCGCGGCGACGTCGGCGATGGCCTCGGAGAGCGCCAACCCCGCGAGGGCTGGCGCGACTGGGTCAGCAAGTTCGCGCTCGAGAGTCATTGACATGTTGGTCGTGCCCTGTCTACTCGGCCTGCCGCTGGCGTTCGCCGACGGTGATACCGATTTCTCGCGGTTCGCCGCCGCGAGCAATGCGGACCGGGACACTTTTGCCAACTCGGTCTCCTGACAATCGCTCTTGAAGTTGCTCGACCTGGCCGACCACGTCGCCGTCGATGGCCAGGATCACGTCACCCAGCATCAGTCCGGCGGTATCCGCGGGACCACCGGCCTCGACAGAGACGATAAGTAGACCCTGCTCCTGACCATTGGCGAGGGTGCGAGTCAGCGCCTCTGGTAGGCGGACGCCCTGTGCGCCGACGCCAAGATACCCTCGACGGACCCGGCCGTGCTGAAGAAGTGTCGATACGGTGACATCAATGCTCGCGGCGGGCACAGTCAGTTGACCAGCGTTGCCGAGCGTCGAAGAGTTCAGACCGATCAGATTCCCCACGCCGTCGACGAGTGGTCCACCGGAGAATCCTGGGAGCATGGCGACGTCGGCGCGCACGTACCGCTCGAGAGACGATCCACCGCGGAACCGCACCGGGCCGCCTACCGCACTGATGACACCGAGTGAAGCCATCGCGCCACTCGGGCCGGGCCGGCCAATCGCGAGGGTCAGGTGGCCTACCCGCGGCTCGACGGTCGAGCGCTCCAGTGGAGTGACGTCCGAGGCGTCGACGCGAAGGAGCGCGAGGTCACTGCCTGGGTCTCGCCCGACGAGGGTGGCACTCACGGTTCTGCCGTCGGGAAGACCGATCTCGATTTCCTCGTCCCGCTCTACCACATGGTTGGCGGTTGCGATCAGCCCGTCACTGGTCCAGACGATCCCGCTTGCCGGGTGGCGGCGGCGGGCGTCGACCGTTACGACACCGGAGCCAGCGCGCTCGACGGCTCCAGCGAGCTCGTCGGAGACACTGGCAAGAAGCGACGAGGATGAGAGCGTTGTGGACATCGAAAGTACTCCTTGATTACTTGAGCGGCATCATTGGCAATGCACGCCCTTGTTCGATGAATTGACGGCACGCCGAATTCTTGGCGACACCATCAGCCTAGAGGACGGACTGCGGAGCGCCATCGCCGATGTGGGGGACGCTGAGCCTAGCCGTTCGGGGAGGGCCCCCTGCTAGACTCCGGCGGAAGTCTCGCAAAGCGTTGGTACAGGAGATTCATGCACGGGGAAACAGTACAGCCGTTGAGTATCGAGACGTCAGGGCTCGTGAAGCGGTATGGCGATATTCTGGCGCTCGATCACGTCGATCTCGCGGTGCCTCGGGCGGCGGTCGGCCTACTCGGGCCGAATGGGGCGGGAAAATCGACGCTGCTCAAGATTCTGCTCGGTCTCTCACAGTCGAATGGTGGGACCGCCAGGGTCCTGGGGCGTGACTCAGTCACCGATGCACGTGAGCTTCGGATGCGGGTCGGCTACATGCCGGAGACGGACGCTCTGCCGGACAACGCCACCGCCGCGGATTTCGTCTCACACATGGCCGAGATGAGTGGACTGCCGCGTCGCGCGGCCCTGCAACGAGCCGCGGATGTTCTCTATCACGTTGGCCTTGACGAGGAGCGCTATCGATTGGTCAAAGGGTTCTCGACCGGGATGAAACAACGGGTGAAGCTGGCCCAGGCCATCGTGCACGACCCCGAGCTGGTGTTTCTCGACGAGCCGACGAACGGGCTCGATCCCCTTGGACGGGAGGAGATGCTCGATCTGATCGACCGAATTCACCAGCAGCTTGGCATTCTGGTGGTGCTCTCGTCCCACATCCTCGACGACGTGGAGCGTGTCTGCGACTACGTCGTCGTGCTCGACGGAGGCCAGGTCGTCGCGTCGCAGCCGCTTCACGTGCCGGATGACGACACAACGGACGTACATGTTCGCGTCGACGGCAATCCGGGACCGTTTCTGCAAACGTTGGGTGAACTTGGCATCGAGGCGCGGCCGGCTGGCATTGAGTACTCCTCGGACGAGTTCGTCATCGCGCGAGGTGGCGACCAGACGCTGGATGCGATCCGGGATGCCGCCGCCGTAACCGGCTCGCCCCTCCGACTACTGCGGCCCGCAACGCGATCGCTCGAAGACCTCTACGTCGACTCGGTAGGAGCGGGAGCAAATGGGGCCCGGGGCAATGGGCGAGGTGCTGACACATGAGCGCTTCGACTGGCCAGTACGGCGAAATCTTCGACCGGGGATATCTCCACTACAACGGTCCCCGGCTAGGGCAGACGCACGCCGTGTGGGCACTGGCTCGCTACTCGATGGCGCGAGCGCTCGGTATCCGTCGTCCCTGGACGGCAAAGATCATCCCGATGCTGCTATACGCGGCAGTCGCCATTCCGGTCCTGATCGCAGTCGGGATTCGGGCGTTCTTCCCCGCCTTCGAGTTTCTCGATTACGCGGCGTTCTTCGGAGCGATATTCTTGTTGGTGGGGATCTTCGTCGCCATGATCGCGCCCGAGATGATGTCGAGTGATCGGCACGACCGGTTGCTGCCGCTCTATTTCTCGCGTCCGATCGGGCGAAGCTCGTACGTCGTGGCGAAACTCCTCGCCGCGGGTCTGCTCACCCTGTCCATGTCGGTGGCGCCGGCGGTCGTGCTCTGGCTCGGGAACGGTCTCCTGGCGGATGAGCCGCTGGCTGCCCTGCGGGACAGCCTGGATGATCTTGGCCGCATCGTAGTCGCCGGGACCATGATTGCGTTCTACCTGGGAGCGATCGCCCTCATGATCTCATCGTTCACGGGGCGCAAAAGCATCGCGGTGGGCGTCATCATCCTTGGCTTTGTGATCTCCGAATCGCTCTCGCTTGCCATCTCCGAGGCGCTCCGCGATCAACCTGATCTGGCACGATGGACATTTGCCATCAGTCCGTCGCGCACCATCGCCGCGATGGTGGGTCAGCTGTTCGACGAGCCTGACCTCGCCGCCGACATACCGCTCAACGCATCACTCGCAGTCATGGCGGCGGTGATCGCGATTTGCTGCGCGGTGATGTTTGCCTGGTATCGTCGCCGTGACTAAGCCTTTGGCGCAAGCCTCGTCCGAGCCCGGCTCGGACGATCTGCCAGGTCTGGCGCCGGGAGAGGAAGCAATCATCGCCCTTCGCGGCGTTGCCAAATGGTACGGAGAGGTCGTCGCCGTCTCCGACCTGACATTCGGCATCGGACCAGGGGTGACGGCTCTGCTCGGTCCCAACGGCGCCGGCAAGTCGACAATCCTCAACATGGTGTCCGGTCTGATTGCTCCCTCGTCGGGAACAGTCCAGGTGCTCGATCGGCCTGTACGCCGGGACACGACGATCTACAAGGAGATCGGTCTCGCCGGAGAACAGGAGCAGCTTTACGGTCCGCTGACCGGCCGGGAGTTCGTGCGCCTGAATGCCATCTTGCAGAAGACTCCGGATCCAGATGGCGCCGCCGAGAATGCCATCGCCCTCGTTGACATGGGCGGAGCGGCGGACCGAACCCTTGGCGGTTATTCGAAAGGGATGCGGCAGCGGATCAAGGTTGCCGCCGCGCTGGTCCACGACCCGCGAGTGCTGCTCCTCGACGAGCCGTTGAATGGCACCGATCCGGTGCAACGGGCAAGTCTGATCGCGCTGATCCGGCGGCTCGGCGACGAAGGGAAGAGCGTGGTCGTTTCATCGCACGTCTTGCCAGAGGTGGAACGGTTCGCCAGAAACGTCCTCGTGATCGTCAACGGCAAGTTGGCCGCGGCCGGCGATTTTCGGACCATTCGGGAGCGGATGGACGAGCGCGACCATATGGTGCGCATCAAGTGCGATGATCCTCGGCGCCTGGCGGCCGCGATCGTGGCGGAGCCGGTGACGACATCGATCCGACTTTCGAGCGACGGCAGGTTTGTGGCGGAGACCAACAACGTACGGCGGTTCAGCCTCCTGGTGCCGGAAATTGCGAAGCGAGAAGGGATCCGCCTGTTCGAGATGCAGCCGGTCGATGAATCGCTGGCGTCAGTCTTTTCGTACCTGGTCGGTAAGTAACCCGTGACCGCATTGTGGAGATTGCTGCCGGTCACGGTGCTCACGGTTCGTCAGTTTTCCGGCGGCCGGACGGCAAGACTCGCCCTTGCTTTGAGTCTGATCCCGGCGCTATTCGCCGTGATCTATCTCGTGAGGCCATGGGGAATAACGCCGAGCGAGTTCCTGGTCGATCTTTTCCGGGAGCTCGTCGTGCCGACGCTGCTCCCGATCGTGGTGCTGCTGCCGGCGACGGCGGCATTCGGAAATGAGCTGGAGGATGGGACACTTTTGTATTTGCTGATGAAGCCGGTTACCCGCTTGCGGCTCGTCTTCGGCAAGTACGCTGCGGTTCTGCTGGTTACCGTACCGGCGCTGCTTGTTGGTGTGGTGGTGACGACGCTGGTCGCGTCGAGAGGACCAGACGCTCAGGACTTGGGACGGCTGTTACTGGCGATGGGGGGCGCGTCGGCTGCCGGGTCGGTTCTTCTTGGGGCGGTCTTCTTGCTCGTGAGCCTGGTCGTCCCGCGAGCGCTACTAGCCGGCATGGTTTACATCTTCGCCTGGGAGAGCCTGCTGGGGCGGTTTCTGCCAGGAGTGCAGGCGGTCTCCAGCAGGGAATACACGCTGCGGGTGTTCAATGGGCTTTGGGATGGTGACTCCGCGGCCGCGTCGAATGCGGCGTTGACGATGCTCGTAGTGGCCCTGGTGTGCCTGCTACTCGCGGTCTGGCGATTGCGCGGCATTCAGATCAACTAGATCCCCGCCTGGGACATCTTCTCCGATCAGCCGCGAAATCGTCGCGTTCTCGCGGTATGCTCGCGATTCGTCAGGTGGCCGGCGGAATGTAGACTGGAGTGAGGTATGGCGGGTGAACCGTCACAAAACCGTCCCTTGAAAGTGGGTGTCCAGCTCCCGGAGATCGAGCGAGTCGCGCCTTGGAGCGATCTCGCCCGGATGGCGACAACCGCTGAAGCGTTGGGGTACGACTCGATCTGGGTCGGGGATCACCTGATCTTTCGCGATGGCGATGAGGCGCCGCGCGGTCCCTGGGAAGCATGGACGGTGATGGCGGCCATCGCCGCGATTACCGAGCGGGTCGAGATCGGACCACTCGTCGCCTGCACCTCGTTTCACAACCCGGCGATGATCGCGAAAAAGGCGGCGACGCTCGACGAAGTCTCGGGAGGACGGCTCATCCTCGGCCTCGGCGCTGGGTGGAATGAGGCCGAGTACGCCGCGTTTGGCTACCCGTATGACCATCGCGTTTCGCGATTCGAGGAGGCGTTTGCCATCATTCGGCGCCTGCTGGGTGGGGAAGCATTTGATTTTCACGGGGATTACTACACCCTGGAGGACTGCCAGGTCGTGCCGCCGGGACCGCGACCAGAGGGACCACCGTTGATGATCGGCTCGGCGGGCGAGCGGATGCTCGATATCACCATGCCCTTCGCCCACAGCTGGAACGCCTGGTATGCATGGTTCGGGAACCGCCCGGAAAATCTTGCACCCTGGATGCGAAAGGTCGATGAGGCGTGCCGGCGCGTGGGGCGCGATCCGCAAACCGTTGAGCGGACGTGCGCCGTCTACGTCGGTCTCACTGGAGGCAAAGGCAGGCACGTCGGGGCATCCGGCGAAGCTGAGATGCCACCTCTCAAAGGGTCAACCGCCGAGCTCGCGGCGGCCATGCGGCAGTACGCTGATGCAGGGATCAGCCACGTGCAGTTGGTGCTCGATCCGATCACGACCGAGGCGATCGAGGAATTTGCCCCGGTGCTCCAGGAGCTGAAGCGTGGCTGACCGCCCACCCACAAATCGGCCGCTCAAAGTCGGGTTGATGTTCCCCGACACCGAGCGCGAGATGGGGGGCGGATCGGCGCGATGGGCCGACCTCCTGGTGATGGCCGAGACAGCCGAGGCATGTGGGTTCGATTCGATCTGGGTGTCCGACCATCTCATCTTTCGTTTCGAGGATAAGGCGCCGCAAGGGGTCTGGGAGTGCTGGTCCCTCCTTTCCGCTCTAGCGGCCGTTACCGAACGGGTGGAGATTGGGCCGCTGGTGAGTTGCACGGGGTTTCGCAACCCCGCACTCCTGGCCAAAGTCGCCGAGACGGTCGATGAGATCAGTGGCGGCCGGCTCATCCTCGGGCTCGGCGCGGGGTGGCATGAGCCCGAGTACGAAGCGTTTGGCTATCCCTTCGATCACAGGGTTGGTCGCTTCGCCGAAGCGCTCCGCATCATTGCCGGACTCCTGCGCGAAGGACGCGTCGATTTTGAGGGGACGTACTATCAAGCCCGCGACTGCGAGCTGCGGCCACGGGGCCCGCGAACATCCGGCCCGCCGATCATGGTCGGAACCACCGGGGACCGGATGATGCGGCTGACCGCCGAGTTTGCGGACCTGTGGAATGCCTGGGGGCTGAACACGCGGGACGAAGTGGTACGGGCGCAATCCAGAGTCGACGCGGCGTGCCAAACGGTTGGGCGTGATCCGGCGACACTGGGCCGGACATGCACGGTATTGATCGACTTGCCTGGGAGCGGAGGGCGGCCGCGGGAGACTCCGCCATATGTCACCGGTGACGCCGAGACGCTGGCCGAGATCCTGCGTGGGCACGCCCAGGAGGGAATCAGCCACGCCCAGGTCGTGCTCGACCCGAATACCGTGGCCGGGGTGGAAGCATTCGGGCGAGTACTGGAAGTCCTCGATCGCCCGTGAGTGGCGGTCGAGCCCGCCGTGAGGTCGATCGAAGGTAGGTGCGACGATGGCGAAGCGACACGCGCTGGGCATTGACTTCGGGGGGACAAAACTGCTGGCGGCGGTTGTCGAGCTCGACAGCGGAGAAGTGGTCGCGACCGCCAAGAAACGAACTTCGGCCACGGATAGCCCCAAGACCATCATCGACAAGATCTACAGCGCCGCGGACGACGCGCTTCAATCGGCCAAGATGAAACCGAAGCAGATCGTCGGCATCGGCGTAGGCGCGGCCGGCCAGGTGGACGCCGACCAGGGCGTGTTGCGAGGAACGCCGAACCTCAGTCAGGCCGTCATCGATCTGCCAATCGCGGAGTCGCTCCGCAAACGGTTCGGTGTCCCGTCGGCCTTGCGCAATGACGTTCAGGTGGCAGCAACCGGCGAGTTGGCGTTTGGAGCCGGGAGGGGCGTGTCGGATTTCATCTGCTGCTTTGTAGGAACGGGCGTGGGTGGAGCGGTTGTCACCGGGGGAAAGCTGGTGACCGGCGCTAGCGGTAGTGCTGGTGAAATCGGGCACCTCGTGGTCGACACCGGCGGTCGCCTATGCGGCTGTGGCGGCCGGGGACATCTGGAAGCGTACGCCTCGCGCACCGCGATCACCTTCAGCCTCATGGGCGACCTCAAGCGCGGCCGCAAATCGGTCCTACGCGAGTTGTCGCCAGAACTCTCTACAGCCGCGATGTGGCCGGAGAGTGGGGCCGTACGCTCCGGTGTGCTGGAAGAGGCAATCAAGATGGGTGACCAATTGGTGATCGAGACGGTCACCGAAGCTGGGCGGTATCTCGGCTATGGACTGGCCTCGGTCATCAATCTCTTGAACCCCGCACGCATAGTCATGGGCGGCGGTGTCATTGAATCGGTCAGTCTGCTTTTTGACGTGGCGGTCGAGTATGCGCATCGTGAAGCGCTCGCCGCCCCGGACTGCGCGGTCGAATTCTCGCGCGCGAAACTGGGCGATTATGCGGGGGTCGTTGGAGCGGCCTTGATTGGCGCCGGAGCATAGATTTCGGCGGAACCGCCAAATGAATGTCCCGGGCGCCGTGATAGACTGGCGCTTGTGGGATCGGCTCAGTTCGGATGGACCGCCGCACCATTCGCGGCGAAGTTGTTCAGTAATTGCGGTAATGGTTCGGGATAAGAGGCTCTCCGCGTAGGGAAAGCATGGCGAGAAACGTGAGACGGGAGACCACCCCTGATTCCCGTCATGCCCGACACGCGAAGAGGTCCCGGGAAATTGTCCAGGGGGTTCATGGTGCACAGTGAAAATGGCGCGCCGGTGGCAACGTCTGCGGCGAGTTTAGATGTGACGAACGGCTCGCAACCAACAATGGCAAACACAGGTGGAAGTGGACGTAGCGAGGTTGCCGCGTTCGTAGACTTCGAAAATATTCGCTACTCCAGTATCAATTCCTTTGGACGTGAACCGGATCCGTTGGCGTGGCGCGACAAAGCCCTCAAATACGGTTTGATGGCGGTGGCCCGGGCCTACGCCGATTTCGATCAGCATCCGCCGCCAGTTCGCACGCGGCTCGACGTAGCGGGCTTCGAGGCGCAGCACTACCCCGCGAAGCGCACCTCGGACGGATACTGGACGAGAGAAGATCCAATCACGGGCCGATCTGAACTTCGTGATCGACGTGATCAATACCGCGCTCACGCGTCCTGACATCGAAACGTTCCTGCTCTTTACCGGAGACAAGGATTTCATCAGGCTGGTGACGACACTTCGCAATCGGCTCGGCAAAAAGGTGGTTATCTGCGGCGTCCCCGGTTCGATCAGTCCTGATCTGGTCATTGCCGCCGGCGCCGAAGATGTGCTCCAGTTTGCGCCGTCCGTCGATGTGGACCGGCAGATCATCCAGGCGATCGACACGTATGTCCGCCAGCTTCACGATGGATTCGTCCCGACCCAGAGTCACATGAGCCGCACACTCTGGCGCTTCGTCGATCGCGCGCTTCTTCCGTCCGAGCATATCGAGGCGAAGGTGATGGAGTTCCTGCGCAAAGGGATTCTCACGAAGCGGCAGACGATCAACGGCCAGGGCCAGGAACTGGTGATGACAGAGCTGAACCCGGCCCACCCATTGGTCCAGGATGCCCTGCCTGGCTTCGCGGGTCACCCGTTCGCGTTCGATGGAGCCGAGGACGAGTATGCCGAGGACGACTACGAGGACGACTACGAGCCGGTTCCAACGTTCGAAGACGTCGAAGACAACCGCGGGAATATGATCACTCCCGACGAATCGAGGTTTGCGCGGCCTCTTTGACCGAGGAGGTGGTCCTGCTGGCGGACTGCCGCTAGCGCACCATTCCGCGCGCGGCTACTGGCCAACGATCGATGATCTCTCCGTCGCGCACGATCACTAGCTCGTCGGTGAGGTTGACGGCCGGGCAGATATGGTTGGGGATGATCTCGACTCGATCGCCGACGTTGAATCCCTCTTGGCCGGGAGGGAGTACAACCACCCCGTGTTCCTCACTAAGACGCGCGATGGTAGCGCCGGGTGTCCAACGATGTACCCGTGGCCCGGGTGGCTCGGGCTCGGGTCGAGTGCGAGCGCTTTCGACCCCGCGTCAATGATTGCTCGATCCGGCGCTGGGCGGCTGACAATCGTGGCGACCACCCGCGCGGCGCACCTCTCGGGGCCAATTCGGCCGTGCCGAAACGCATTGTTGTCGTGAAATACGTACGTACCGGGCCGCATTTCGGTGATGCCCTTGACCCTCGGTGTGAACCACGAGGACGGAGTTGAACCGACACTGACATGAGTGATCTCGATACCAAGTCCGCGAATGCGATCGGCGGTATCGACCAGTGCCTGACCCGCGTTCTGAGCGACGGTCGAGATGTCGTCCGGCCCGCTGAAGCCGGCATGTCCCTCGTGGGTCATGACGCCCGACAGGCGAAGTCCAGGCATGCGGGAGATCTCCACGGCAAGGTCGACCGCCTCCTGACCGGCCCTGGCTCCAGCACGGTCCTGCCCGGTGTTGACTTCAATGTAGATGTCAAGTACGCGACCGCTGCCAACGAAGGCGTGCGAAAGAGCGAGGGCAGCCTCGAGAGTATCGACCGCGACGGTGATACGGGCGTAATTCGCGAGATCGATGAGGCGTTGGATTTTGAGCTCGCCTACAATTGGGTAGGCAATCAAAATATCTCGCACTCCTCCCTCAGCAACGAATACCTCGGCCTCGCCGAGCTTGGCGCAGGTCAATCCGATTGCCCCGGCCTCGAGTTGCAGGCGGGCGATGCGCGGACTCTTGTGGGTCTTGGCATGCGGCCGGAGCGATACACCGTAGCTCTGCGCAAGCGAGGCCATCTCGTCGATATTGCGGTGCAGGAGAGCTTCGTCGACGACGATGACCGGTGTGTCGAGCAGCTCATCGGCAGCAACGATGCGGTGTTCCGAGACCGCGGAGGAAGCGTTCATTGGTTCCCTATGCAGCCGCTCACGGCTCTTGGCGAAGACTCGCCGGACGAGGAAGCGTTCATAGTTCCCTGTGCGGGCGGTCATCGCTTCGCGAAAACTCGCCGGACATGGTGCGATTCGGTGTTCGGTTTGACAACCTGAATCTCTTACGCGGAACCAGCCATGGGCCAGCGCGCTCCGCTGGTATCGATCCAGCGCCCCTGCTGGCTGGAGCGGAGGGCGCCATCGATCAACTCCTGGGTCTTCACGCCGTCAGCGAATGATGGCGACGCAGGGTGGTTCTCCCGGATTGCACTGGCCCAGGCGCGTAGCAACAAGGCGGTCGGCTGCACGAGATAGTGGCCACCGGGAATGACGCCGCCAGAAAGGCGCTCCGGCACGGGCATTTCGCTGAGACTGAAGTCCCCCGCGCGAGCGGCCCACAGACGGCCCTGTCGCACTTGCAAGGTGCCTTCGGAACCGGAGAGGGTCACTTCTTCGTCGCCTTCGTGGCCGGACGTTGCAGAGACGTGGATCGTGCCGAGGGCGCCGTTAGCAAAACGGAGAATGACCGAGAAATTGTCGTCGGCGTCTACTTTGGCCATCGCCGACGAATCTGGCAACCGCCGTTGCCGGACCATGGTCGATACAGCGCCAGCGACCGCCTTCACCTCCCCGAACCACCAACGGAGCGCGTCGAGGTAGTGGGCGCCGGTGGCTCCCAGCATCCCTCCTGCTTTCTCCTGTTCCATCAACCAGCCCCAGGGCCGCTCATGCGGGTCGTTGAGACTGGAGCGATGAACCGTGACACTGGCGGCATGAGGTTCACCGATGTAGCCCTCGTTGATCAGCTCGTGGATGCGCATGCGGATCGGCAGAAACCGCAACTGATGGTTGACCATGGCCACCGTGCCGACGCGGTCCGCGATCCGCTGCATGTCTCTCGCTTCAGCCAGGTTTCGGGCCATCGGTTTCTCACAGACGACATGCTTCCCGGCTTCGAGCGCGGCGATCACCATGGCGTGATGGAGGTGGGGCGGAGAGGCCACGATCACGGCATCGATCGTGTCGTTGCGGGCTAGTTCGCGATAATCGGCCAGATGTGCCGGTATACCGTGATCGAGGGCGGCCGCTCTGGCGCGCTCTGGTCGCCGCGAGCAGATGGCAACCGTGTCGAAGTCGGAGTTTTCGCGAAGCGCGGAGAGGTGAAGCGATGCTCCAAAGCCAGTGCCAATAACGCCAACGCGAATCGGTTCCTTCACATCAGTCTGGAATGACATATCGGGTATTGGCTGGGAGTAGCTCACAATGCTTCCTGGCGTGGTTGAGGAACGGCCAGGCGAAGTACGAGACTCGGGGCGCTCCGGGACGTGGATGCTACCACATGCGGTACGGGCTCACGATTGCCGCGAGTAGGAGCAGCTAGCTTACCATCGATAGAGTGAGCGGGGTGGGCGATATGTCCTGGATCCACCGCCCCGTGGTGACGGCCGGTGGGCGACGCAGGCGTCGTCCCTACGGACGCGGGAGCGCAGGTAGAGAGAGGGGCATGATCACTATGCGGTTTTTCACCGGTCTTGGTGACGACGGAACAACGGATTTGCTTGGAGCGCGCGTCGCAAAGGATGACCCCCGGATCGACGTCCTCGGCGCACTCGACGAAGTATCCTCGGCAATCGGTCTGGCTCGATCAATGGCCCTGGAGGGCCGCATAGGCGAGGGACTGGTCGCGGTGCAGCGCGACCTCTACCGGATCATGGCTGAGCTCGCCTTCACGTCGGACTTGCGTCCGGCCTCATTCGACTTCAGTGCAGACCGGGTTGAATGGCTCGGCGATGAGACGGACTCGCTGGCGGCGACGGTCGAGCTGCCGCGCGAATTCATCCTGCCAGGAGAATCGAGTCCGGGAGCGGCGCTCGACGTGGCCCGGTCGGTCACGCGTCGTGCGGAGCGGCAGGTCGTGGCCCTTGTCCACGCCGGCCAGGTGGTGAATCCGACGATCCTCGGCTACTTGAATCGTCTCTCGTCGCTCCTGTTCATCGCAGCGAGAGTCGAAGATCGGGCCGCGGGAGCTGATTTGAAGCGAGCCAAGGCTAGTTGATTCTTCGGCCATCCTGGGACATCTCAAACTAGCAGGCTGGTATCCTCACTCTGGCGCGACGCTCACGTAATGCGGTGAAGGTGAGGTTCAACAGCAGATGCGGATGTCACATATGTTCGGCCGGACGCTGCGTGAGGCGCCAGGTGACGTCGAGTTGCCCAGCCATCGCCTGATGCTGAGGGCCGCGTTCATGCGGCCCCTGGGCGCCGGCATCTACAGCCTGCTTCCACTCGGCTGGCGAGTGGTGCGGAAGGTCGAGCAAATCATTCGCGAGGAGATGAATGCGATCGGCGGGCAGGAGTTGCTGATGCCCGTGGTCCACCCCGCGGACATCTGGCGCGAATCGGGACGATACGACGCGGTGGGACCGGAAATGACCCGGTTCAAGGACCGGGGTGACCGCGATATGGTCCTGGCGATGACCCACGAGGAGATCGTTACGGATCTGGCCCGGCAAGAGATCAATTCCTACCGGCAACTGCCAATGCTCGTCTACCACATCCAGACGAAGTGGCGTGACGAGCCACGGTCGCGAGGCGGGCTGATTCGAGTTCGCGAGTTCACCATGAAGGACTCCTACACCCTGGACCTGGACGAGGCCGGGTTGGACGTGCAATACAAGAACCATTGGCGCGCTTACGAGCGGATCTTCAACCGGGTCGGGCTCGATTTCGTCGTCGTTGGTGCGGATACCGGCATGATGGGAGGCAGCGCATCTCACGAGTTCATGGCTCTCTCCCCATACGGTGAAGATATCGTCCTGATCTGTCCGCAGTGTGGATACGCTGACAACCGCGAGGTGGCAACGTTTGAGCGCGATCCCGCGACCGGGGAAGCGCCGCTGCCGATGGAAGAGGTCGAGACACCGAGTACGACGACGATTCAGAGCCTCGCCGATTTCCTCGACATTCCCCTGGCGAAGACCGCGAAAGCGGTGTTCTACATGGGCGACTCAGGAAGGTTCGTTTTCGCGGTAATCCGGGGAGACCTCGACGTCAACGAGACGAAGCTGCGTAAGGCTTCGGGCGAAGGTGGCCTGACGCCCGCAACCGTGGAAGAGATTCGGGCGATTGGCGCCGAACCAGGCTATGGGTCTCCTGTCGGAGTGCGAAATGCGCTGATCGTGATCGACGAAAGTGTGCGGGATACGCCCAATCTCGTGGCAGGGGCGAACCGAGTCGGCTGGCACATGCGCAATACCAACCCGGGACGGGATTACACGCCTGACGTGATCGCCGATATTGCCTCGGCCGAGGCCGGGTTCCCATGTCCGAAGTGCGGTGCTCCGCTAGATGGCTGAGCGCGCGATCGAGGTCGGGAATATCTTCAAACTGGGTACACGGTATTCGAAGGCGCTGGGCGCTGAATATCTCGATGCCGAGGGAATGAGCCACCCGATCGTCATGGGATCGTACGGGATTGGATCGGGGCGGGTGTCGGCGACCATCGTCGAGCAACACCACGACGATCGCGGGATTATCTGGCCAGTCTCGGTAGCACCGTATGAGGTGTCACTGATGTGGATCGGTGGCGAGAACGATACAGAGCCGCAGGAGGTGGCTGACCGGCTCTACGCGGAGTTGACGAGTGCCGATACTGAAGTGCTCTACGATGATCGGCCGGAGCGAGCGGGAGTCAAGTTCAACGACGCCGATCTGATCGGCTCCCCGGTACGCGTGTCGGTCAGCTCGCGAACGCTCGCCAAGGGTGAGGCAGAGATCAAGTTGAGAGCCGCCGGCGAGGCCGTGTTCGTGCCCTTGGCCGACGTTGTGCAGACGGTGCGCGGCATGCTGGATGGCTTGTACGCCGAGCTAACTGGGGCGGCGCCCGCGGTCAGAGCTCCCGAATAAGAACCGCGACCGAGTGACCTTGTCATGCTCCATATCGAACTATGCAGGCGTAAGGAAGACGCGCCGGTGGACAACGAAATTCTTCGTACGAGGCCCAGCGTGGAGATTTGGAGAGTGTGTCATGCTGAGGAACGACGCATCTCGTCTGAATGCCGCGTTCGTTCACGGACCACCAGATTCTTTGCTCGAGGACTCAGAACGACGCCGCCATAGTGTCGCTGTATTCAATAGTGGAGATTCCATCGAATGACCGAGACGCGAATCGAGCGAGACACGATGGGGGAGGTGGTTCTCCCCGCCGACGCCCTCTACGGGGCGCAAACGCAGCGCGCGGTGGAAAACTTCCCGATCTCCGGTCAACCTCTGCCACAGGAGTTCATCCGGGCACTCGGTCTTGTCAAGTTGGCCGCGGCCCGCGTCAATCGCGAGCTGGGGCTACTGGAGCCTGGCGTGGCAAGCGCGATCGAGACCGGAGCGCGGGCCGTAGCCGGCGGTGAACTAGACGCTCAGTTCCCGATCGACGTCTTTCAAACAGGCTCCGGGACGTCGTCCAACATGAATGCCAACGAGGTGATCGCCGCGGTGGCTTCGACCGAGCTCGGGAGGCGCGTCCACCCGAATGATGAAGTCAACCTCGGGCAATCCTCGAACGATGTGATTCCAACCGTTCTCCACGTCTCCGCGGTACTGGCAATTGAAAATGAGCTGCTGCCGGCCCTTCGCTGTCTGCGTGACGTGCTTGGAAAAAAGGCGGAAGAGTTCGACGACGTCGTCAAGATCGGCCGCACTCACCTCATGGACGCGGTACCCATCAGATTGGGTCAGGAGTTCAGCGGCTACGCCCGCCAGATCGAGCTGTCGATCGAGCGCATCGAGGCGACGCTGCCAGGGCTGCGCGAGCTCGCTATCGGGGGCACCGCCGTCGGCACCGGACTGAACACCCACCCTGAGTTCGGGGCACGGGTGGCCCGCGAGCTCTCCGATCTCACGGGAACCGAGTTCAAAGAGGCAGCAAACCACTTCGAAGCGCAGGGCTCACGAGATGCCTATGTCTTTACCGCGGGGGCGCTCACGGCGCTCGCGGCGGCCCTGATGAAAATCGCCAACGACATTCGCTTGCTCGCGTCAGGACCTCAGGCGGGGCTGGGAGAGTTGATGCTGCCGGCGATCCAGCCGGGAAGCTCGATCATGCCGGGAAAGGTGAACCCGGTCATCAGCGAGGCTGTCATCCAGGTCGGGGCTCAGGTAACGGGGAACTGCCAGGCGATCACGATCGGTGGTCAGTGGGGGCAGCTCGATCTCAACGTGATGCTACCGATGATGGCCAAGAACATGCTGGAGAGCGTGCGCCTCCTGGCAAATGCATCGCGCGTCTTCGTCGACAAGGCGCTCGCGGGTCTCCAGGCGAACCGGGAGCAGGCCGAGAGCTACATCGAGGGCTCGATCAGCATGGCGACCGCGCTCAACCCGTTGATTGGCTACGACAAGGCGGCGACGATCGCCAAAAAATCTCATGCTACCGGGCGAACCGTGCGCGACCTGGCCTACGAGGAGTCAGGGCTGACTCGCGAACAGGTCGATGACGCGCTACATCCGCACCGGCAGACAGTGGCAGGAGGAAGTGGTAGCCCTGGCGGCGGAGGGTAGAGCCGCAATTGCAATTCGCGTCAACCGGCACCGCGTCTCGGCCGTGACCGTTTCCCTTCCTGCCTCTCCCAGCCTTCGTAATGTTCGGAATCTTCACAACCTTCCATAACGCTCATCCGGCAGCGAGGTGCCCCGCAGCTGTCACCCAATGACGCGATCACCCGGATTCCGTATCAATCAACAAGGAAGCGTTCCAAGAGCTCCGGTCAGGCCAGGACCGAACTCGCCGCCTCTATGAATTCGGCGACCTGCTGTTGCTCCCAGACGAGGGGAGGGAGAAGCCGAAAGGTCGTCGCTCCCGCCGGGAGCACCAACACACCTCGCTCCTGGAGGGCCCGCAGGGTGGGGGTTACACGTTCTTTGAGCTCAACGCCGATCATCATGCCGCGGCCGCGAACCTGCCGTACCTTCGGGCTGTCAAGGGTCGTGAGCCCGTTCATGAGCGCGTCACCCAGAGTCACCGAGCGTGCATAGAGATCGCGGTTTTGCAGCGCGCGCAGGGTCACGAGTGCGGCGCGACAGGCAAGTGGGCTCGCGCCGAACGTCGTGCCATGGGCACCGGCCGGGATCGCCGCGGAATGGGCGTCGCTCATCATCGTCAGACCGATGGGGAATCCGTTCGCCAGTGCTTTTGCGGTGACCAGGATGTCGGGAATGACGCCCGACTCGCCGATCGCCCAGGGCGCTCCCGTGCGGAATCCGGTCTGGATCTCATCGACGATGAGTAGTGCTCCCCGGCTCGAGGCGATGTCGCGTGCCGCCTGGAGGTATTCAGACGATGCGGGCCAGATGCCGCCTTCACCCTGGATCGGTTCCAGAAGGATCGCCGCCGTCTGGTCATCGACGGCGGCCTCGAGGGCGTCCACGTCGTTGAAGGAGACATGCGTCGCCGCTGGCGACAATGGCTCGAATGGCGCCCGGTATTTCTGATCCGCGGTCGCGGCCAGAGCGCCAAGGGTACGGCCGTGGTAGCCGCGCTTGGCGGCGACGAGATTGGGTCGCGCCGTGGCTACGCGGGCGAACTTGATCGCCGCTTCGATCGCCTCGGCGCCCGAGTTCGAGAGGAAGTACCGGGTGAGGCCCGTTGGGGCGATTGCCGCGATTTCTTCGAGTAGCTCTGCCCGGACATCGCTATAAAAACTCTGGTGGCCGGTGGCGAGCGTCTGCAACTGGTCGCTGAGTGCGGCGGCGTACTCTGGATCGGCATGGCCCAGGATTGCCACACCGTAGTTGCTCATGGCATCGAGATAGCGGCGTCCTTCCGAGTCATACAGATATGGTCCCTCGCCACGAACGAGGGCAATCTCTCGTTTGGCGTAGAGGGACGGCTGATGCTCGGTCTCGAGTTGTTGAATCCGCGATAGGTCGAGCGCGCTGATGGTCATAGTTCCCTGCTTCCTACAATGTCACGGGCGCACGCTTGCGGTGCACGGTCGTCCCCTGCCCCGAGAGCGCCGCCTGGACGGGGTTCGCGATCCGGCCGTCGGCAAAGATGACGCGGCCCACACCCCGGTCCACGGCGCTCAACGCGGCTTCGACCTTGACGACCATTCTTCCTCTCGCCGTCGCCAACGCTGATTCAGGTGACGAGGCGTCAATTTCGTCAATCAGCGATGTCTCATCATCTCGGTCCCGCAGCAACCCCGGTGTATCCGAGAAAAAGAGCAGCCCGTCGGCCCCAAGCACCGTCGCCAGCTCGAGGGCGAGTTTGTCCCCATCGACGTTGATCGGCACACCTTCTTCGCCGAGCGCGGGCGGCGTCAGTACTGGAACAAAGCCGTTGTCCAGCAACAACCGCACCAGCGAGGGATCGACCCGTTCCAGCGTTCCCGCGTGGTCATCTCGCAGCACCTTGGATTTGCCATCTTCTGCGCCGCGCAGCACTGGTTTACGCCTGCCGACCGCGATACCGCCGTCTATGGCGCTGAGACCGACGGCGTTGACGCCGGCGGCTCGCAGGGTGGAGACGAGGCGCTTGTTCACCTTGCCGCAGTAGGCCATCAGCATCGCGTCCATGGTCGGCGCATCCGTGTAGCGCGTCACCCGTCCACTGGACGAAGTGATCATTCGCGGCGGCATGCCGAGTCGCCGGCTGAGCTCACTGAACTCGGCGTTTCCACCGTGGACGACCACTACCGGCTCGCCGATGGCCGCGAGGTCCGTGGCAAAGTTTGTGTAGCCGCCTTCGCCAATGGCCGCGCCGCCGCCAATCTTGATCACGAGCATGAGTCGATGCGCCCCCGAGCCATAGACCTGAACCTAAATCGGATGAAGCCCCGCAAACTCCAGAGCGGTCGTTTCCGGAAAGCCGCACCGGATGTTGAATGCCTGGACAGCCTGTCCGGCAGCGCCCTTCATCAAGTTGTCGAGCGCGGCCATAACGACGATGCGATTCGAATTGGGATCGCGCTCGAATCCGACGTCGCACCAGTTAGATCCGGAAAGTAGTTTTGGCTCCGGGTAGCGGTGGACGCCCGAGGCCTCCTTGACGAGGCGCATAAAGGGCTCATCCTTGTAGGCCGCGCGGTAGATGGCCCAGATCTCTTTCTCAGCCACCGGCTCCTTCAGGAAGACGTGCGAAGTGGCGAGGATGCCGCGTACCGCCTCGATCGCGGTGGCGGAAAACGCAACCTCCGGTCCCTGTCCGTCAACCGTAAGCTCCTGGATGATCTCCGCCGAGTGACGGTGACCAGTCGGTTTGAAGGAGCGCATCGCCCCACTGCGCTCGGGGTGGTGAGATCCAAGCCCTGGCGCGCCACCCGAACCGGAGGATCCGGTCTTCGCCTCGACGACGACCGGCCGGGAAAGGTCGACAACTTTAGCCTGGAAGAGCGGATAGAGACCGAGGATGCTGGTGGCTGCCATGCATCCGGCGCTCGAGATGAGGTCCGCGGAGCGGAGTTCCTGGCGATGGAGCTCCGGAATCCCATAGACGAACGACTCTAATAGCTCAGGATCCTGATGATCGTGACCATACCATTTGGGGTAGTCCGCCGGATCGCGCAGCCGGAAGTCGGCACTGAGGTCGATGACGATCGGCGCTTTTTGGCGTAGCTCGGTCATCTGACCCATGGCGACACCGTGCGGCAGCGCGCTGAAAACGACATCAACGGATTGCAAGTCACCCACCGTTGAGAACTTCAGGTCAGATCGCTTACGCAGGTTCGGATGAATCGAGCGCACGAATTTTCCGGCATTCCGCTCCGACGTAACCTGCTGGATCGTCACTTCAGGATGGTCGAGTAACAGGCGGACCAATTCGCCCCCGGCGTAACCGCTGCCGCCAATAATTGAAACGTTCACCATCGGTGACCTATTGCCTCCTCATGCCGCGCCGGGCAACCCCGGCAGCGTTCCCCAGATAATCGTGTAGAGCGAGATGCACGAGACCGGCCCGCGCGCCAAATCGGATTCGAGGCGGGTAATGCCGCGTCGAAATGCGTCCTCCTCAATCATGAGCAGCGACGAGAAGGCGCGATCCCGATACGCCTGGATATCCACGAGGTCATATTCGTACTCCACTTGATCGAGGCGAAGTTCGCCGAAACCGGCACGTCCCAGCTCGGTCAGCAAGAGTGGTCCCGGCGGATAGCGGCGCAATTCGACCTCGACCGTCTCTGGAAAGTGGCTGGAGAGCGGCCGTCGACGCGGAATGTCGTCGTGGGAATCGGTGACGGTGACGATGTGGCCCCCTGGTTTCAAAACTCTGTTCGCTTCCCGAAAATAGACATCCCGGTCTCTGATGTGATGAATAACGTCGGTCGTCATGACCACGTCAAACGAATGGTCGGCGAATGGGAGGTGCTCTGCGCTCCCCTGCAACAGCGATTCCCACCCTGCCGCCTCGCGGGCGCGATCGAGCATTCGCGCTGATGGATCGAGACCGGAGATGCGGCAGCTCGTGGCGGCGGTCAATGCTGCCGCGTAGTTTCCGGTGCCGCAGCCGACGTCGAGGACGCGCGATTGTGGGCTAAAGACGCCGCTCCCCACCATCACGTCGATTACCCCGGGGTGAACCTTGCGGTGACGCGCGTACTCCTTCGCCCGCTGGTCGAAATCGAGTCTGTGGTTCGGAGAACCGATCGCGGCGCTCATCAAGCACCCGCCGCGGCCAGGCTGCCGAGTGGAATCGCCTCGCGTCGTTCCTGCTCCGCACGACCCACCTCTATGACGTAGTCGACGATGCGGGCGGGGATGTCGACGCCGGTGGTGTCGATGCTATTGCGGAACTCCATCGTGTAGTTGACCTCGTTGACGAGCAACCCCCGGTCACTTTCAAAGAGATCGATGGCGACGACCCCACCACCGACAGCTTTCGCGGCCGCCTGGGAAAGCTCGTGAAGCTCGTCGGTCACCGGGCAGTTGCTGGCGGATGCCCCGCGCGCGGTGTTGGTAATCCAATGCGGAGAGTCTCGATAAATACCGCAGATCGTCTCGTCCCCGACGACGAACGTACGGATATCACGTCCAGGCTTGTGCACGAACTCCTGGATGTAGAACGCCCCGTGGTGAAATGAGCCAAGCGTGACTTTGTGCTCGAGGAGCGCTTCTGCCGCGTCCCGATCATTGACCCGCGCCAGTAGGCGTCCCCACGAGCCCACGGCTGGTTTCATCACAATCGGGTAACCAACCTCTTCGCAGGCGGCAAGTGCGGATTCCGGTGTAAATGCAATCAATGTTCGTGGTGAGGGAACGCGGGCGCGCTCCAACGCGGTTGACGTTAGCAGCTTGTCGCCGCAGACATTGGCGACGTCGTACGTATTCACGGTGGGTACGCCCCAGTCGTTGAGGACGCGGAGGGTATAGAGAGCGCGGAGGTGGTTGATACAACGCTCCAGGACCACGTGGCAGCGCTCCATCGCCGGATCAGGTGCATGCAGATCGAGCCAGAACTCACGGTCGTCAAATCGGACGATCTCGACGCCCCGCCGGTCAAGCTCGGTCAGGAGCAGCTTCTCTTCGACCCGCACCCGGGAGAGGAGCACCCCGACCACCAGGGGACTGGTCATGATGAATTACCTCGGCGGTACGTGCGGCTACCAACTCCTGCAGGACCTCTCATCCGGTGCGGATGTGCACGGTGGATGCGGGCATCGCACCTCCGCCCCCGGGACAGCGGCCGGCGGCGCATAGCGAGGGCAGCCGGCTCAGAGTTGAGCGATGTCATGGCGCTTCCACTCGCGCCATGCGGACAGCTTCGTCGACGATAGCCCCGGCGATATCGACGTCGGTCGTCGACATGAGTCCCTTGAACTCGCCGCCGGTGTTGACCTCGATAACCGCGAGACCATCCCGGGTCTCGATCAAGTCGACGCCGGCGAGCCGGGCGCCGACGGCGGAGCAGGCACGCAAGGCGAGCGCCTCGATGTCAGGGGTGATCGGGCAAGGCACCGACTCTGCACCGCGCGCAGCATTCGTCACCCAGTGCTTGGCCGTGCGGTAGGACGCGGCGAGAACGCGCTCGCCGACGACATAGGCACGGATGTCACGGTCCGGTTTCTCGACATACTCCTGGACATAAAAGATGGCATGGTGGAAGGATCCAAGCTCCTTCTTCTGCTCCAGGACAGCGCGAGCCTGTTCCGGCCCGTTGACACGGGCCAGCAGCCGACCCCAGGACCCGGTGACGGGTTTGAGCACGGCGGGGTAGCCGACCATTTCGCAAGCCCGAATGGCGGATTCGAGATCGAAGGCAATCAGGGTGCGGGGGGTGGGGATGCCGGCTGATTCCAGGGCAAGGCTGTTCTCGGCCTTGTCGTCGCAGAGTCGCACTGCCTCGGCGTCATTGAGCGTGGGGATTCCCCAGCGACGCAAAGCGCGCAGCGTGTACCCGGAGCGAGAGTGCGCGACGCAGCGGTCGAGAACGACGTCAAAGTCAAGTCCGCTTTCGGGCGCATGGGTCGCGGACAAGTCGAGCACGATGTTCCGATCAAAGATCGGAGCGACTTCGATACCACGATCCCGGGCTGCGGCGAGAATAGATTTCTCCTCAGGACGCAGGTAGGAGACAAGAACCCCGAGACACGTGGGGCGAGATGATGAGAGCGAGCGGCGCCCATTCGGACTCACTCCGGTCATAGCGACACCAGAACGTCTCGCAGGATACGAATGGCCCGGCCATACTGCTCGAGGTCGAGCCTCTCCTCGGGTGTGTGATCGAGGGACGCGTCCCCAGGGCCGTAGGTGACCATCGGGCATCCCCATACTGGGCCGACTATCGTCATGTCCGAGGTGCCGAGTTTCAGCGTGAAGCGCGGCGTCCCCCCTTCAGTACGAATGGCGCGCAGGAACGGCGGCACCAGTGGTGTCTGCTTTGGCGAGCGATACCCCTCTTGCACCCCATCAACCTGAATCTCCGCCGACCCGGCGAGCTCGTGCAGACGTGACTGGAGACGATGTGTATCAACCCCCGGTGGCAGTCGCAGGCCGATTGACATCACCGCTTCGTCCTGCATTCCATTCCCACCTGCGCGCATCTCCCGCAACGCGGGTGCGATCGTCGTGAAGCCCGTCTCGGCGCCACGCGCCCTGTTCATGCCATCGACCTCTGCCGCCAGGGTGGTCCAGAACGTAATCGCCTGTTCACCGGCCGATTCGCCGGGTCCGGCGGTGTGACGCGACGGCTGGCTCAACCGGTAATGGAAACCCAGGGTACCGCGGTAGCCGAGACAAATGGCATCCCAACCGCTCGGTTCACCGATCACGCAATAGTTCGGTGCATCCCACTCCGCAACGGCTCGCGCGCCGGGAGAGCCGAGCCGTTCCTCGCCGACCGCGCCGACGACGGTGACAGATGCCTCGAGACTGGCGGCAGCCGCAGCGGCCGCGGCGACGAATGTGCAGAGCGGGCCTTTGGCATCGACCGCTCCACGTCCCCACAGCTCGCCATTCTCGATGCGGACCGGGATATGACCGGGAACGGTGTCAATATGTCCGAGCAGCACGACGCTGCGCTTGCCGGTCCCGATAGTCCCGATCGCGTTGCCGGCGGAGTCGATGCGGACGCGAAAGCCGCGCGCCTCCATCTGCCGGCAGAGTTCTTCGACCGCCGGCCGCTCCTGGTCGGAAAGACTCGGGATCTCGACCAACCGCCTGAGCAGCTCGACATCCTCGTGACTTGCCGTGTCGGCGCCTGGCGCCGCTGCTAGCTCAGGCGCTGATGACGAGATCACGACGGGTTCCTTGTCCTTGCTCGTTCCCTTGCAGCGTTAGCCGGGACCAGTTACGACGCTCGTCTGGACCATGCTTCGCTATCACCGAATCCAATCGCCTCTCGACCGCCTGGACGATTGCCCCAGGCACGGTGAGTTTGGAGATCGGTATCGCGTGCCGAAATTCCGGCACTGGCCGCACGTCCCACACTACCGGCCCTGTTGCGTCCAACGCGATCGTGATTGCCACAAAATCCGCTTCCAGTGCAACAGCCGCCGCCTCGGCCAGCCGCAGTGCGCTGTCCGGGACGGTCGTGCCGCTCGCCACCTCAATTGCCGTTGCCACGCCGTCGATGACGATCACCATTGCCACAGATTCTGGACCTGGAGAACCCGCCTGGATCAGCCCCAGAGAGCCTTCAATGCCGCCGAGCACCGCGCGGTGCTCGAGAATCGCTTCCGCCGCGTCCTGATCGAGAAGCTCAATCGACCTCGATTTCAACTCTAATGGCAAGAGTGTCGCTGGGAGACCCATCTCCGCGACCGCTTCCAGCGCCGCGTCCTCAGATGTGCACAGGGCCGTGAACGGCCTTGGCAATCCGTGAGCCGCGAGCGCGGAGGCAACGTCGAGGCGGTCGCCGGTCGCCGCGACATTGGCACAGAGCGCCGGTACGCCGAGTGCGCGACAGGTCGCGAGAACCGCACGCGCAATCTGCCGGTCGGGATGCCGATCGACGACAAGCTGCGGCACGGGGAACGGTCTGCCTGACGGCGAGGTAGGGAGCGGACCGACTGGCAGTGGCTCGTCCGCGGGAGGAAAGAGCGCGGAGACGATGCCCGCTTCCGCGAGCTCAGCCATGATCGCCTTTTCTTCCACTCGCGCCCGCGCGCAAAGCAATCCCACCGTCGCCATCATCGAACCCTTCTCTCGCGTCATGACCGCCCTGGGCGAGTGTCCGCCGCGACTACTCGCCCCAATCCTCACCCTCTTCAGGAGCAAGTCCGACGGTAACCGGATCGACCGTCAGCACTTCGAGATCGACGCCGCAATCGGGACAGGTGACGATTTCACCCTGTTCGACGCCACTTAGTTCCAATTCGGCACCGCACTCCGGACAAGTCGCGTTCATTGTTTCTCCTCCCTCGTTCGAATCGATGACGACAGAGCCCTCGCTATGCCGCTCATGCTGCTGTTTCGGCTTACCCCAGCGTCAATAGGAGCACGGCTTTGTGCATGTGCAGCCGGTTCGCGGCCTGCTCGAACACGATCGATTGCGGGCCGTCGGCCACTGCGGCTTCCACCTCCATGTCTCGCTGCATTGGCAAGCAGTGCATGAAGACCGCGTCAGGACGGGCGTGGGCCATGAGCGTGGACGTCACTTTGTAGGGCACTAGCGCGAGCCGTTTACCGGGATCGTTTGGCTGGCCCATGCTCTCGTGGACGTCGGTGTAGACGGCATTCGCCCCTGAGACGGCGTTTACGGGATCGCTGGTTACGACGATTGACCCACCGGCCTGCGCCGCGAGCTCCCGAGCCCGTTCGACCAGGGTGTGATCGGGCTCGAACTTCGGCGGAGAGGCAACCGCGACATGCATGCCGGCAGCCGCGCCCCCGAGCATCAGCGAGTGGCAGACGTTGTTGCCGTCCCCAACGTAGGCGAGCGTCAGGCCCTTGAGTCCGCCGAACTGGTCGTGGAGCGTCAAGAGATCGCTGAGGGCCTCAATGGGGTGGAAGCGTTCGGTGAGGGCATTGAGCACCGGAACCGTGGCGCCTCCCATGAAGACGATGAGGTCGTCGTGAGCGCCGAACCGCGCAGCGATGCCATCGACGTAGCGGCTGAGAATCTGCGCGGTGTCGGGCAACGTTTCGCCGCGGGTGAGCTGGAGGTCTCGCGCGCCGAGAAAGGTTGCGTGACCTCCTAACTGCTCCATGCCCGCCTGGAATGCGTTGCGGGTACGTGTGCTGGGGTGTTGGAAGAGCATGCCGAGAGTCTTGCCGGCCAGGTAGGGGTGCGGTTGCGCACGCTCGCGCTGGATCTTGAGCCAGAGCGCTGTCTCGACCAGGGCGTCGACCTCGGCGCGTGACAGATCGAGATCCGAGAGGAGGCTGCGGCCATGCAGACCGGGAGCCGCGGCGCGTGCAACCGGCTCGTCGATCCAGGAGTAGACCGGATCGCTCCCCATGCTTGCGCCGTAGCCACCCATCGCCGTCTGCACCACGTCGTCGCCCCCTATGCCACTGTCGAGCAGAGGGTGTGCAGCAGCACCGCCTTCTGCAGATGGAGTCGGTTCTCAGCTTGATCGAAGATGATTGACCGTGGCCCATCGGCAACGGCGCCTTCAACCTCCTGGTCTCGATGCATGGGGAGGCAGTGCATGAACACGGCGTTTGGCTTCGCGGCGTTCATGATCGCGGTCGTGACTTTGTACGGCGCCAGCGCCACTGCTCGAGCGGCGGCGTCGGTCTGACCCATGCTCACGTGAACATCGGTGTAAACCCCGTCAGCGCCGGCGACTGCTGCCAACGGGTCGTCGGTGATCATGATCTCGGGGTTCGCTCCGCTCGCGGCACCGAGCCACCGCGCATGGTTCACGACGTCCGGATCAGGTTGAAACCGCTCGGGTGAAGCAACACTGACGCTGATGCCCATCGTGGCGCAGGCCAGAAGCAGCGAGTGGACCATGTTGTTGCCGTCGCCGAGATAGGCGATCTTGCGCCCGGCGAGACCGCCGAATGCTTCCTGCATCGTCAGCAGATCGCTGAGCGCCTGCATCGGGTGGCAGCGATCGGAGAGACCATTGAGAACCGGTACGGTCGAGGCCGCGGCGATTTCCTCAATATCGCTATGCGCTGCGACACGGGCGACGATACCGTCGACGTAGCGACTCAAGACCTGCCCCGTGTCGGCAAGGCTTTCACCCCGCTTGATCTGCAAGTCATGAACTCCGAGAAAGATCGCCTGCCCACCAAGCTGGGCCATGCCTGCCTCGAAGGCGACTCG
The DNA here is from genome assembly GCA_963751075.1 of uncultured Chloroflexia bacterium. Lineage (GTDB taxonomy): Bacteria > Chloroflexota > Chloroflexia > Thermomicrobiales > UBA6265 > JACCXM01. The sequence continues at coordinate 151,831 of CAVVTE010000027.1, forward strand.
GGTCCGTGTGCTGGGATGCTGAAAGATCATGCCCAGCGACTTACCGGCAAGGTAGCCGTGGGCCTGACCGGACCGGCGCAGCTTCTTGAGGCGGGCGGCAGTGTCCAGCACCTCGACGATCTCGTCGTGGGTGAGATCCGTATCGGTCAGGACACTTCGCCCCTGCAGGCGAGCGCTGATCGTGAAGGTTGGGTAGCTGGCTGTGCTGGCGCCGCCGAGCGAGATCGCCCGCGGGGCGACCGCATCGGTGAACGGGTCAGATTGTGGTTCAACCCAGGTCAGATTGGGCGTCGAGTGCGGCACTGGCCGCGGAGCCGACGCGGCGGATGCTTCGAACATGCTGAACCCCCTTCGGTTCCTGACGTCGACGGGACGCCCGGTGCCGGTCGACGCACCATGCGCCGAATCCGGACCGAAGGGGCGAGAGGCGTCTGCTCCCGCGGTACCACCCTTCTTGCGCGCCAGAGGAAATCTCCGTTGGTGCGCATCTCTCGGTTGTTCGTTCCGTGGGAACCACCCACCTGGACCTACTTGTCGCGCGGGGCGACCTTCTTCGGCCAGCCGCTCTGGGACGCGTTCCGGGCGAATCCGCTGCTCCCAGGCTTCCACCGTCCCTGAGTCGCTCTCGCGGTTCTCACCCGTACTCCTCCCCTTCGTCGCGGGGGACCATCGACAAGAAACAGGCAGTTCCTGTTTCTTGCGAACGGTCAAAGCATGGCTACTGAGTTGTTGGCAGCGGTGCGCTGATCGTTCCGCGGTGTGGCGGCCGTCAGCGCGTCGGACGGGACCGACGCGCTGGCCGCCCGAGCGGAGAGCGGGAGGTTCCCTCCCACCGCCGCCATGTGATACATGTCATCGCGCGACCTCCATTGTCTCTTCCTGCAACCGGCGGTCGCGCTGCGCCGCCACTTTCTGACCGAGACCGAACAAGCGGATGAACCCCTCCGCATCGGCCTGACGGTAAACATCATCTTCGCCGAACGTTGCCAGATCTTCCCGGTAAAGACCGAACGGCGATTTGCGCCCGACCGCGTTGGCGGTGCCTTTATACAACTTCATCCGCACTTCGCCGGTGACCGGCATCTGCGTGCGGTCGACGAAGGCGTCGAGTGCGGCGCGGAGAGGAGAGAACCATAGACCGTTGTAGACGAGATCGGCATAGGTCAACGCGAGCTCGTCCTTGAGCCGCATCGTGGCCTTGTCCAGCGTCAAGTGCTCCAACTCCCGATGGGCTGTGGCCAGGATGGTCCCGCCGGGAGTCTCGTAAACGCCCCGGCTCTTCATGCCGACCAACCGGTTCTCGAGGAGATCGATGCGTCCGACGCCGTGCTCTCCGCCGATGGTGTTGAGCGCCCGGACAAGCTCCAACGGCCCCAGACGCTGCCCGTCGAGACTGACTGGCCAACCCTCTTCAAATCCGAGCGTCAGGTAGGTTGGGCTGTTCGGCGCCTGCTCGGGAGCCACGCTTAGACCGTAGGCATCTTCAGGGGGCTCCTGCCACGGATCTTCCAACACGCCCCCCTCATGCGAAAGGTGCCAGACATTGCCGTCGAGTGAGTAGATCTTGGCGGCAGTCGCCTGGACCGGGACACCGTGAGCGGCGGCGTACGCAAGTGCGTCTTCACGAGAGCGAATGTGCCACGACCGCCAGGGAGCGATGACCGTCAGATGCGGTGCCATCGCCTGGTAGGTGAGCTCGAAGCGGACCTGGTCGTTGCCTTTGCCTGTGCAGCCGTGTGCGACTGCATCCGCACCTTCAAGCAAGGCAATTTCGACCTGATGCTTGGCGATCACCGGCCGGGCCATCGAAGTGCCAAGGAGGTACTTTCGTTCGTAGATCGCTCCCGCGCGGAGAGTGGGGAAGACGTACTCGCGAAGGAACTCCTCGCGCGCATCGATGACGTAGGCTTTCGACGCCCCGCTCGCCAACGCCTTGGCTTCGATCTGGGAGAGGTCGTCAGGTTGGCCAACGTCGACCGCGGTGGCGACGACCTCGCAGTCGCGGTACTGCTCTTTCAGCCACGGGATAATACAGGAGGTATCGAGGCCTCCGGAGTACGCGAGGACAACTTTTTTCGGCGCGTGGCCGGCGGGCGATGACACTTAAAAAAACTCCCGGTCAGAAGATGAACGCGAACCAGACGCACCCCTGGCGGGGCTGTCGCTGCTAGGCCGAACGGGGAACGCCCGTCCGGCACGTACGGGTTCGGAGGTTCGGTACCGAGAGTGCCGTCATTGAGCGGCTAACCTTTGTGGCATGCATGACGAATTAAATGTCCGCCGTTGGACAAACGTGACCTTACGAGGAATACCGAGATTTGTCAAGAGTTGCAGGCGGTATCCGAGCCATTGCTCTGCATCACAAAGGTGAGGCTCAAAGGTCTGCCGCTCCATTCTTTGCCGGGTAGCGCCGTGGATTGCCCTTCTCATCGGTCTGCCATGACTGCGTCTGGAAAGCCAGGAATATTGCGGACCAGCGTTTTTGCCCCGGCTCCTGGAAGATGAGCCCGCCGTCGGCCCAGACCCTATTGTCACCATGGTGTTCGTCGCGATTGCCCTGGTTCATGTGCACATCGTGTATCCCATTGCCAGGCGTGAACCCGAACACCTGGTCGGGTGTCCTGGACTCGGGACCCCAACGAGTGCCGTATGCGTGGAGCCGGCTGGTTGCGTTCGCCATTAGGCGATCCACACGAAAATCGAGCTCGTCGACAAGGTCATTACGCGGTCCCTGACGGCTGGCCGAGATCCGCCGCATGTCTCGGCGGTCGAACATGCCGCCTCGCTGGTAGTCCAGGGCCAAACCGCCGGGACGGGATTGGATGAAGTGATCGCCGTCCGCGGACCTAGCAAGTTGCTCGGTGATTTCATGCCGAAAATGATCGTCGGCAAAGTAGAGCAAATCTGACACGCGGTTTTCGCTCGTTCCTGATCGAGTGTTTACGGCAATTCGAAACTGCTGCCCTCCGGCATAGAGAAGAATCTGGTAATGAGGACTCTTGCCCCATGGTTCACTCCGCCGATCGATCACCCTGCCGGAGAGAAGGCAATATCGCCTGATTCTCAAGAGACTCACCCTTACGCAAACGTTGACCGCCGCGCGAAATCGCTCGCGCGGCGGTCATTCTGATGTAGTTCCAGTAAGAATCGGCGTTAGTCGGCGGCACCCTGTGATGGCTCGAGCTCAGCCGTCGTGGCCCTTGCCTCCACCTCGGCGCGCGCCGTGACGGCTGCTCGCGGGATGACCTTCCAGAATGAGGAGAGACTGTTGTCCCAATCGTCGAGGAGTTCCCTCGCGTGCGCACTGCCCGTCAGCGAGTAATGCCGCTCGATGAGTGTGCGCAATGCCTCGGCGTCCGCCTGGCCCGGCAACGCCTCAAGGATGACCGACTCGCCGTTGATGCGCTCCGGAAACTCGCCCTCTCGATCGTAAACGTACGCGGCGCCGTTCGTCATGCCCGCGCCGAAGTTGTAACCAGTGGGACCTAGCACCACGACCAGACCGCCGGTCATGTATTCGCAGCCGTGGTCGCCGATCCCCTCTACGACGGCGACGGCCCCGCTGTTGCGAACACAGAAGCGCTCCCCAACACGGCCGGCGGCGAACAGAGCGCCCCCTGTCGCGCCGTAGAGGATCGTGTTGCCGGCGATCGCCTGCGGCGTGTCGAATGGGGCGACGTGGGACGGGCGAATCGCGATCTCACCGCCGGCCATCCCTTTGCCCACGTAGTCGTTTGCCTCGCCTTCAAGTTCGAGGCGCATGCCGTCGACGATAAACGCACCGAAGCTTTGACCGGCGCTTCCAGTTAGGCGGATCGAGACGGTGCCTTCAGGCAGACCCCGCGGATGCCTGACTGTGATCGCGTTGGCCACCTTTGCGCCGACTGTGCGGTTCTCCGTGCGGACGGCAATGTCGATGATGACCGGGTCGCCATTGACGATGGCATCACCGGCCAGCTCGATCACACCGTCGTCGAGCGTGGCTGCTTGTGGACTCACATCGACATGCTTGCGCCGCTGGGATTCCGGCGCTGGCAGGGCCAATAACGGCCGAACGTCAAGCATGCCTGCACGACCGGGAAGATCTTTCGCCGCGAGGAGATCAGTGCGTCCAACAAGCTCGTCGAGGGACCTCACGCCGAGCGCGGCCAGCTCTTCACGGATCGCACTCGCCAGGTGCAGGAAGTAGTTGACGACCTGATCGGGGTTCCCCGTGAACTTCGCGCGAAGGTCCTCACGCTGGGTGGCGATTCCGGTCGGACAGGAGTTGAGGTGGCACTGGCGGGCCATGTCGCAGCCGATGGCCACAAGCACCGAGGTGCCGAAGCCAAACTCCTCCGCGCCGAGTACCGCGGCCATGATGATGTCTTCAGCGGTCTTGAGCCCACCGTCAGTTCGCAGCCGGACTCGCGAGCGGAGCCCATTCTTTACGAGCGTCTGTTGAGTCTCGGCGAGACCGAGCTCCCAGGGGCAGCCCGCGTGCTTTATCGACGCCAGCGGCGAGGCCCCGGTACCTCCCGAGTGGCCGCTGATCAGAACATAGTCGGCGCGCGCCTTCGCCACCCCGGCGGCCACAGTGCCGACTCCGGCCTCGGCGACCAGTTTGACGCCAATCTTCGCCCGAGGGTTGATTTGCCGGAGGTCATAGATGAGCTGGGCCAAATCTTCGATCGAGTAGATGTCGTGATGAGGTGGTGGCGAGATCAAGGGAAGGCCGGGCACGGCGTGACGGACGCTCGCGATGAAGTGGGTGACCTTGTGGCCGGGAATCTGTCCGCCTTCGCCGGGCTTGCTCCCCTGCGAGATCTTGATTTCCAGTTCCTCGGCCATGGAAAGATAGCGCGCTGTGACCCCAAACCGGCCGGAGGCAACCTGCTTGACCTTGGAGTGGGCCACATCAGGTCCACCCTCGTCGTACCAGGTCTGGTCCTCTCCACCTTCACCGGAGTTGGAACGGGCGCCGAGCCGATTCATCGCGATCGAGAGGGTGCGATGGGCTTCAGGGCTGAGTGACCCGAGCGACATCGCGGTCACCACGAAGCGCTTGACGATCGATTCAATCGGCTCGACCTCGTCGAGCGAAATGGGGGCGCCGGCGGGCAAGACGTGCATCAGGTCACGAACTGACGTCGGGGCGTGCTGGGCGACGTGGTCCCGGTAGGCACGGTATGCCTCGCCGCTGCCGGTGTTAACCGCTTCCTGCAAGAGCTTCACCATCGGTGGCTCGAAGGCATGAGGCTCGCCTTCCTTGCGGTAGCGGATGAACCCCATGTCGGCCAGCTTGGGCGCGGGATCGGTGAAGGCTTCGCGGTGCCGGCGCAGGACGTCGGTTTCGATCTCTGGGAGCCCGATACCGCTCAGGCGGGCGGGAGTGCCGGTGAAATGACGGTCGATCAGATCGGCGGACAGGCCAATGGTTTCGAAGATCTGCGCCCCCCGATACCCCATTGCCGTCGAGATGCCCATTTTCGAGGCGACTTTGAGGAAGCCCTTTTCCACGCTCTGGAGATAGTTGCGCCGGAGGTCCTCAGGGCTGATCTCTTCATAGTTGCGGCTGCCGCTGAGACTGCCGGCCGCCGCGAGAGCAACGTACGGATTGACCGCGGAAGCTCCATAGCCGATCAAGCAAGCCAGCGCGTGAACATCGTAGACCTCACCGCTCTCGACGACGATGTCGGCGAGATTGCGCAGTCCGGCACGAATGAGCGCGTGATGTACGGCGCCGGTCGCGAGCAAGACTGGCACAGGTGCATGGTGCTCATCGATCCCGCGATCGGAGAGGATCACGAGTCCCGCACCTCCCCGAACAGCGGATTCCGCTGCCGCGATGACGCGATCGAGTGCGGTGGATAGTGCGGCGCCGGACGCCGCTTCAGGCTCCTCGACCGGGACCTGGAACAATGTCGAAATCGTCACTGCCGTGACGCCGTTGACTGTCAGATTCTTGATGGCGCCCAGCGTTGCATCATCGATGGCGATGCTGGCCAGCTTGAGGAGTCGCGCGTGATTTGGGGACTCCTCCAGGAGATTTCCGCGCCGTCCGACGAAGCTGTCGAGCGCCATCACCTTACGCTCGCGTAGTGAGTCGATGGCCGGGTTAGTTACTTGGGCGAAGCGCTGCCTGAAGAACGCGTGCAGAGGGCGCGGCCGTTCGGAGAGGACCGCGAGGGGTGCATCGTCGCCCATCGACCAGGTCGGTTCGAGTCCTTCAGCCATGGGATTCACGATCAGGCGCAGGTCTTCAGCGGTATACCCGCAGGCCCGCTGCAACGCGACCGTTGCCTGATCCGGCTTCGCGCGACCGGAGGTGCCATTGCTTGCGGCCGTCGGAACCGCGATCTCGGTAATTTCCTCCGGAATTTCGAGTTGGACGCGGCCGGCCGTGAGCCATTCCGCGTACGGCTGAAGAGTAGAAATCTCTTTCTTCAAAGGATCGTTGCGGAGAACGACGCCACGCCGGGTATCGACCGCGATCATCTGCCCAGGTCCGAGTCGACCTTTTTCAATGACGGTGGCCTGGTCGACCTCGACCGTGCCTGCCTCTGATCCGGCAATGAAGAGTCCGTCGCTGGTAATGGCGTACCGCAACGGCCTCAGCCCGTTCCTGTCGAGGGTCGCGCCGGCGATGACGCCGTCACTGAAACCGAGGGCCGCCGGCCCGTCCCATTGTTCCACCAGGCCGGCGTGGAAGTCGTAGAACGCTCGCCGCGCCGGGTCCATCTCTGGCAATTGTTCCCACGGCTCCGGAACCAGCATCATCAGCGCGTGCGGGAGCGACCGCCCCGCGTGATACAGGAGTCCCACCACATCATCCAGGCTGAGAGAGTCACTCCCTTCAGTGGAAACAACCGGCTCCAGTTCACTCCGCGCCGTACCGTCCGGGAACCTCAGCTGCGGCGCCCGCGCCTCCATCCAGAGCCGGTTGCCGCCAATGGTGTTGATCTCCCCGTTGTGCGCAAGGAAGCGGAACGGCTGAGCCATGCCCCAGGTGGGGAGGGTATTCGTGGAATAGCGTTGGTGGAAAAGGACGATCGCGCTTTCATACCGTGGGTCCTGCAGGTCAAGATAAAAGAGCGGCAAATCGCGAGGGAGACAGAACGCTTTGTAGATCAGCGTCCGCGCCGAGCACGAGACGACAAAGAACCCATGCCACCCTGCGGAAGCGGCGGTACGATCGGCGGCCTTGCGGGCCAGGAACAGCTCACGCTCGAACCGGTCTTCATCCATCCCGTCGGGCCGGCGAATTAGGAGCTGTTCGATGTGAGGCAACGAGTTGATCGCCTGTTCGCCGAGCGCGCCGGGATTGACCGGGACCGCTCTCCAGACGATTGGCTCGAGACCGCGGCCGCGGACCGCCTCCTCGATGGCGACCCGAGCGGCAAGCGCTTGATCTCCATCGACCGGGAGGAAAGTCATGGCGACGCCAAGTTCGCCTTGGCCAATGTCCGAGTGACCCGACGCGGCCAGATCCTCGGCGAACAGGGCGAGTGGGAGTTGGGTCAGAACGCCTGCGCCATCACCCGTCCGGGAGTCAGCGCCCACGCCGCCACGGTGCGTCAGATTGACGAGTCCGCCGAGGGCACGGTCGACAATCTCGCGCGACGGCTTGCCCGCGATGTCGACGACGAGGCCGACGCCGCACGAATCGTGCTCGAATGCTGGGCTCCAGAGGGGTGCAATCTGGTCAGATGAGCGGGGCGCTGCTTTCATATCGTTCACTCCGGCTGGTATCCACATCGTCGGCTCGATACGCTCAATTGCAGACCGAGTCGTCCGCGAGGGCGCACAGGGCCCCCCACCCGGAAACCTTTCCGGACCACCACCTCATCGTGGAATCACGAGAGTAGCCCGCGGACACCAGGATCCCAACGGCCGGAGCGCATTGACGATCCAAGCCCTAATTGGGCGCAGCGTCCAACAACTGGGCTGCGACAATAGCGACGGTGCCTGTAGATTCACACCGTTCGGTAGCCCGAAGAAGGGTGCCGCCGGCAGAAACATGTTGTTGCCAGGTGGGTTGCGCGGTACGCTGCGTGCGCGACTTTTGTGCACGGTGCCTAAGGGGGCGGCCGTGCGGAACTCGAGGTGGTCGATGGCTACAAACGTGATGGTTCCACGCCGTGACGCCGCCAATGACGAGATACTGGAGCGGGTCGAGCGTGAACAGGTCCGGCTGATCGACCTCCAGTTCAGCGATATTGCCGGTGGCGCCAGGGTGATGACGATTCCCGGCGATTTGCTGCCGGCTGTGCTCAGGCATGGTTACCGGTTTGACGGTTCGGCCGTCACTGGGGGCCAGCGTGAGGTCGAACTGGACCTCTTCCTGGCACCGGATCCGGCAACGCTCGTCACGTATGTTGAGCCTTCGGGAGTCGGGTGCCGGGCCAGGTTCACCTGCTCGGTCCGCCGTCGCGATGGCCAGCCCTTCGCGGGCGATCCGCGATCGGTCCTGGAGCGAAATCTCGCCGAGGCCCGTGCCGCCGGATTCGACTATCGGGTCGCGGTCGAGCTCGAGTACTACTTGTTTCAACCTGACAACGCGGGCTTGCTTCCTCCACCGGATGCCGCGGGCTACTTTGGCACCGGGCCGGGCCTTGGCACGGGCACCCGCGATGACGTCGTCGCGTCGTTGGCGGCGATGGGAATCCAGGTGGGAGGGGCGCATCACGAAACCGGACCGGGTCAAGAGGAGCTCGATCTCCTCACCTCCGATTCGCTTCACATGGCAGATACCATTCTGACTGTGCGTGAGGTCATTCGCGCCGTGGCGCAGCGACACGGATTGCGCGCCAACTTCATGCCGAAACCGCTGGCCGACGCGCCCGGTTCGGGCATGCACATTTTTCAACGTCTCTATCATGTGTCTGACGGATCCGACGCGCTCCGGGGAGACGGGGAAACAATCTCCCTTCTGGCCCGACACGCTATCGCCGGGCAACTGGCACATGCCCGGGGCATGAGCGCCATCGTCTGTCCGACGGTCAATTCCTACAAGCGGTTGGCGGCCGGTCATCGGGCCCCACGTCATGCTACCTGGGCGCGACTTAGCCAAGCGTCTCTCGTACGGGTCCCATCATGGGGGCCGTCCACTGATTCTACGGTCGAGCTTGAGCTGCGTTCTCCTGACAATATGGCCAATCCATACCTTGCGCTCGCCGTTTCGCTGGCCAGCGCGATGGACGGGATCCGCCGCGCCGAGGAGCCGCCGCTGGCCTCGGATGAAAACCTGGTTCGTTACGACGACGCCGAACTGATCCGGCTCGGCGTACCGTCACTCCCGCAGACGCTTGGGGACGCGCTAGGCGCACTCGCGGACGACGACGTCATTCGTGATGCGCTGGGCGACTACGTCTGCGACCAATTCCTGCTCGTCAAGCGCGCCGAGTGGAGTGACTACCGGCGGTACGTCAGCCCGTGGGAACGGGCTCGCTACGGCGATTGAAGGGACGACTCAGCAAAGCTAGCCGCCGAGCAGAACGAGGCGCAACCAGGAATGATCACCGTCGAAGACGTCATCAAGCTGGCATTGCCCCAAGGGACGACGGTCGCCGCTGGCGCCAGCGGACTCGGGAGGGAAGTGACCTGGGCGGCGCGCATTCGTTCGAGTCCACCCGCTTTCGGCCACTTGGCGGGTGGCGAGCTCGTGCTCTTGCCAGTGGCGATCTTGTCAGAGCTCGACGAGCGGCTACAGCTGGATGAAGCAATCCGCCGCCTGGCCGAGTTGGGGGTCGCCGGGGCGGCAGTACTCGGCACTATCGGGAAACCGGCACGGGACGCCGCGGAAACTGCCGGCCTTCCTTTGCTAGCCCTCCCAAAGGGTGCCGATATCGGGGCACTCGAGCGCGACGCGGCTCGACTCATCAGCGAGCGCCGGCGCGAGGTGCAGTACCGGGGCCAGGAGGTGCTTCGGCTCCTCATGGATCTCGCGATCGCCGGTGAGCCTTTGGGCGACGTGGTGCGGGAGCTTGCCCGGATAAGCGGCCGGCCGGTTGTGCTGGAAGGTCGTGACGGCCGGCTGCTCGCCTATCACGAGGCGGGAAAGTCGCCCCCAAGCCGTGAAGCAGTGGAGTCGATTGTCCAACGCGAGCGACCTATTGTCGCTCGCTGGCTGCGCACGACGGCCGAGGCGAGTCCCGCCGATCCGCCGACGGCGATGTATGAGCTCGACAGCTCATGGTCTCGCCTCGTAGCGCCGGTTATCGGTCGCGATGGATTATTGGGGAGTGTGTCACTCATTGTTCCCCGAGGCCGTGGCACGCCCGAGGACGCGCAGGTCACAGCACGGGGAGCCGCAGCTTGTGCAGTCGTGCTGGCGCGAGAGCAAGCGGCGGCGACCGTGCGCCGGGAAGTCGAGCTTCACGTGCTCGACGAGGTCCTGGATGGGGCTCTTCGTAGTGAAGCGACACTGCTGCAACAGGCAAAACGGCTTGGGCACGACCTACTCACGTCGCACGTAGCTGTCATCGCCCGCATCGACAGTGCCGGGCCGGGTCCAGTCCGCGCAGGTGGAAATGAAGAGCGTTGGGACGGCTTAGAGGCGTCTGTGGCTCGAGCTGGGACGACCCGGGGTGGGCGAGTGCTCTGGCGGATTCGAAACAATAGCGCCGAGTTCGTGCTGCCGACGGCAGACCCGCGCGACGAACGTCAATTGGCCGTGACGCTACGGGATGAGCTACAGGGTCTCCTGCGCTCCGGCGGCGAAAGCGCAGTTTCGGTTGGCGTTGGCACAATCCGGGACGGAATCGCGGGCATCCGGCGCTCGCATGGTGAGGCGCGCCAAGCGCTGCTGCTAGGACGCCGGATGCAGGGTCCCGGACACCTGACCCTGTTTGGCGACCTCGGAGTTTACCGGCTCATTTTCGCCGCCGAGGGTCTGCCGGAATTGACCGAGCTCTACGTGCAGACTCTCGGCGATCTTCTTGCCTATGATCGCCAGAACAACGCCGGTTTGGTCGGTACGCTCGATGCGTTCTTCGCGGCCAACGGGAGCCCGAAAGAGGCGGCAGAGCGGTTGGGAGTGCATCGCAACACGGTGCTCTATCGGCTCGATCGTATCCGCGACATCACCGGCTACGACCTCGACGACGCCGGGGTGCGAATGCGGCTGCAGCTGGCGCTGCACGTCCACTTCGCGCTCGGCGAGAGTCTCGGCCGATGAGCACGCTCAGGTTCTGGCCATGACCACTGCTATGATTGCTGGTTGGGCCTAACGCGTTTCCGTCTACCTGGCCATCCCAGGAACCCGGCGGGACCACAGGAGAAGCATCACACGCATGGCTGATGTCGGACCGCTCACTGTGGCGGTGCTTATCAAGCAGGTCCAAGACATGAACGCGGTCCGGATCGACCGGGCGACCGGGCGCATCGTTCCTAGCGCGCAGCTGGTGATGAGCTCCTACGACGAATATGCCGTCGAAGCGGCGCTCCGGATAAAGGAGTCGTTCGAGGGCGAGGTCATTGCGGTTACGGCCGGTCCGGCATCGGCGCGGGATGTCATCACGCGCGCGCTGGCAATGGGCGCGGACCGCGGCATCCACATTGAGATAGCTGATCCCAACGGCGCTGACACGCTCGGCCTCTCGATGATCTTGGCTGATGCGATCCGTCCGCTAGCATGCGATCTGGTCATTGCCGGTCAGACTTCGGACGATCTCGAAACGGGCCAGGTTGGGGCACAGGTCGCCCAAGCCCTTGGTGTGCCGGTGATCTCCAACGTTGTCGACATCCGGTTAGACGAGGACGGGATGCTCGTCCGCCGAGATATGGAAGACGGGTATCAGACAGTGCGCTCGCCGCGGCCGGCCGTGCTTCTCTCGTCGACCGGGCTGGATCAACCTCGGCTCCCGTCCTTGAAGGGAATCATGGCGGCAAAAAAGAAACCGATCGAATCCATCACGGCAGAGTCTCCGACGTCGGATCGCATCGCCTGGGATGCGCCGTATGTGCCGGCGAAGACCGTTTCGGGCACGATCGTACAAGACGTTCCGGCGCCTGAGGCAGCCAAGGAGTTAGTCCGCTGGCTGCGCGACCAGAAGCTGATCTAGTGCAAACGGTTCAAGCTTCTCATCCGGGGGAGGAAACGGTGCTGAGCAGCGCGAGTCGTTCTCGTCGTCGGCGAAGCGGCAATCGACGGATCGCCGACGGCCGATCTCCTGGGAGATGCTCACTGCGGCTCGCGAGGTTGCCGGCTTGCTCGGCCCGAATAGCAACGTCACAGGGGTGTTCCTCGGATCCGGAGTCGCCGATGCGGCTCGGATGTGGGGCACGGGTGGCGCCGATCGTGTCTTCGTTGTGGATGATCAGCGACTGGCGGGTCTGATGCCAGCCGCGGCCGCAACGGCGCTGACGCAAGCGATCGTCGCATCTAATCCGGCTGTCGTGCTCATTCCGGGGACCACTGCCGGGCGCGATTATGCACCGCTGGCCGCCGCCCGGCTTGGCGTCGGACTCGCAGCAGATTGTGTGTCCATCTCGGTCGAGAATGGCGACGTGGTGGCGGAGCGGCCGGTGCTCGCGGGCCGCGCTCTCTCCCGTATCACATTCGCGGGGTCCGGACCAGTCATGGCGACCGTGCGGTCTGGCAGCTTCCAAAAGGCGGAGCCAGGTCTGACAGACCCGCTTGTGCAAACGTTCGACGCGACATTCACCTCAGACGACCTGCGGGTGTCACTCGTCGAAACCGCACCAAAAGGATCAGGCGGCTCACGGCTCGATTCAGCGGATATCGTCGTCAGTGGAGGGCGCGGGCTGAAGGAGCCCGCTGGATTCGCCGCCGTTGAAGAGCTGGCGGAGGCGCTCGGTGCGGCAGTGGGTGCCACACGGGCTGTCGTTGATGCCGGATGGCGGCCACATCACGAGCAGATTGGCCAGACCGGACAAACTGTATCGCCGCGCCTCTACATCGCCATCGGCATCAGTGGTGCCGTTCAGCACAATGTGGGAATGCAAGGCTCGGACTACATTGTGGCTATCAACCGCGATCCGGACGCACCCATATTCAAGTTCGCGTCGTTCGGGATCGTCGGCGATCTATTCGAGGTCGTCCCTGCTGTTACCGCGGAGATCCGCAGCGCCAAAGGCTGATTCATCTCAAGAGGAATCATGGTTGACCGGCAACCAGGGACGGAACTGTGGGACCTCCCACGACACCGGGGACCGATTTCTCGTCACCATCCGCCGTGCAATCAGCCGCCGCTGCCCATAGTGCGGCGGGCACGTTGTGTTCGATGGGTACTTCACGCCCCGCAATCGATGCCTGATCTGCGGTGTGACATTTGAGCGGAAAGAGGGCTATTTTCTTGGCGGCTGCGGGCTCAACCTTGTGGGGCGGATTTTTTTGGGTTTGGGCCTGGCCATCGACCTACTCTTCAAATCTGGCGTACGCGAGCTCGATTTGATCTGGCAGGAGGTCATCGCTGTAGCGCTCGCTGTCGCATTTCCTCTGATCTTGTTCCCGTTCTCGCAGGTTGTCTAGATAGCGTTGGATCTCGTTCTACATCCGCGGGTGACGTAGCGAGCTTCAGCGATCGGGAACCTCGGACGAGTGCGGTGACGACCTATCGACCCTTGCCAACTGGTCGCGGTCCGCGTACCAAATCGCCGGCGACGACCCTTCGGATTCCATGACCGGGCTCCTCGATCAGCAAACCTCCATCGTCGTCGATGTCAGCGAAGATCCCGGTAAGACGACTGTTGCCGTTCACCACGGTGACGACTTCACCCTGGAGCGCCGCTCTCGCACGCCAGCCGGCGAGCGATGGCCGTCCGTGGCTGGTGACAAAGTCGGCATAGCTGCGATCGAACCGGTCGAGCAGGGCGTAGAAGACCTCATCTGGGGTGGCAGTGGCTCCAGTAGCCGCCTGGATGCTGGTCGCTCCTTGCGGTAGGTCGCCCGATCCGACCAGAACATTTATGCCTATTCCTACCGACACGAAGTCCACGGCAGTCCCATGGAGGCTCGAGGTCACGAGGACGCCGGCCACTTTTGCATTGCTGGGCTCCTCACCGAGCCAGACGTCGTTTGGCCATTTCAGACGAGCTCTGTATTGGGAAACATCTTCTATCGCCTCTGCAACCGCTACTCCGGTCAGGAGCGGAAGCGTCGACAGACGCTCTCCAGTGATGGTGGGCCGCACGATGATCGTACAGAAGACCGCGCTCCCAGCGGGCGCCTGCCAGGATCGCCCGTACCGGCCACGGCCGGCGGTCTGTTCAACGCTGATGACCACAGTCCGGTCTCGGGCGCCGAACCGCGCGAGGACCCGAGCCACGTCCATGGTGCTCGTTACCGTGTCGTAGCGGTGAATCAGCCAACCAGACATTGCGGTCACGAGTCCGGAAGAAGGGGTGTAGATGGCTGGTCGGGGCTCGCGATCGGGTCGGCAGATGAGCGCTCCACGCCGAGGAGCGTCAGGCGCAGTCGCCGCAATCGATGGCCCTCGGTATCCAGAACCTCTGCCCGGATCCCGTGTGCGTCAAACTGGTCGCCCTCCTGTGGCAGCCGGTCGAGGTGCCAGTGCACGAAACCCGCCGCGGTGCCGTAGGGATCGTCATCGCCGGTCAGTTCGGTGCCAAGCGCCTCTTCAACATCCTCGATAGGGAGCCGGCCATCGACGATGATCTCGTTCTCACCCACTCGCTCCAGGAGCGTTGTCTCTTCGTCGTATTCATCATGGATTTCGCCGACGATCTCTTCGAGGATGTCCTCGATGGTCACAAGTCCCGCGGTTCCGCCGTACTCGTCGGCGACTACTGCAATATGGACCCGGTTGCGGCGCAGCTCGCCCAGGAGATCGTCGAGCCGTTTCGACTCGGGGACGACATACGCGGGACGAACCAATTGCTTGATCGGCAGCGTCCTCGTCGATCCGATGACAAATGGCAAGAGATCCTTGGCGTAGAGAATGCCGACAATGTCGTCGATAGATTCCCGATAGACGGGCAGTCGAGAATGCCCCTTCTCTGTAATCGCGTCGACAATGTCCTGCGACGACGCGTCCTCTTCGACCGCGACGATATCGACCCGTGGCACCATGATATCGCGGGCAGTCGTCTCCTCCAAACGCAGCACGTTGTCGATCATCTTGCGCTCTTCTGGCTCGATGACGCCGTCGTCGGTGGCATCTCTGGTCAAGAGCAGAAGTTCGTCCTCAGATCCGGCGGGAACGCTGTCAGGGCGTTCTCCTCCAAATGCGCTGGTGAGGAGATCGGCGGCGGCGTCGGAAATGGCCGACAGGGGACGAACAAGTGCCGCGACAAATTGCGCCAAACTCAAAAGGGCGCCGGCCGTTGCGGTTGGTCTCGTGCGGGCCAGGGCGCGCGGGACAGCCTGGCCGAGGAAGAGGAAGAGTACGCTGACGACGAGGACCGCGATTGCGACAGCTCCTCGACCGTCCTCGCGCATGATGACAAAGGTCACCAGACTCGACGCAAGTGCGATCGCGATCGCTTGTACCAGCTGAAGGGCTGAGACAAGCGACCGGCGCGGATCGAGCAACGTATGGACGCTTCGTTCGCGACCGGGGCCGGTCGCGGCTTGGCGAAACCGCTGGCGGCTGATCAGTCCCGCGCTGGCCTCGACGGTTGCCGCCCCGGCCATCACCAGCAACGCAAGTACCGCGATTGCGATTAGGGTCCAACTGTCGCCGGTCACGGGACCGATTCCTCCCGCGGATCCTCCCGAAGCCCTCCTCAGGTGAAGAGGGCGCTGATACTCAAGTCTTTGTGGATCCGCGTAATAGCCTCGGCAAGCAGTGGAGCAACCGAGACGACCTCGACCTTGTCAGTTGGTGCGCCATCCGGCAAGGGAAGGGTGTCAGTTACCAGGACCTTGTCGAGGGGGGACCGATGGATGAGCTGCAGGCCCTCCTGGGCAAAGATGCCGTGCGTGGCAGCAGCGTAGATTGGAGACGCACCGCGCTCCTGGAGAAGCTCAGCGGCGAGTGCCAAGGTGCCGCCGGTGGAGATCATGTCATCGACGATGACCGCAGGCTTGCCACACACGTCGCCGACCATCTCGAGCGCCTCAGAGACATCGGGTCCCGGGTGCCGCTTCGAAATGATCGCCAGCGACCCCCCGGTCCGGCCGCGTAGCTCTTCGGCGCGGGCCACGCCGCCCGCGTCCGGGCTGACAATGGCGAGATCCTTCAGGTCCTGGCGATTGATGTGTCGCGCCAGTATCGGCGCGGCGCGCAAATGGTCCACCGGGATATCAAAAAATCCTTCGATGGCCGGGGAGTGCAGATCCATGGTGAGAATTCGGTCGGCGCCAGCCGTAGTGAGCAGGTTGGCGACGAGTTTCGCCGAGATTGGCTCGCGACCGGAGGTCTTCTTCTCCTGCTTGGCATACGCAAAATACGGGATTACCGCGGTGATGCGGGCGGCGGACGCCCGGCGCAGAGAGTCGATGATCAGGAGGAGCTCCATGAGGTGATGGTTGACGGGATCGCTCATGGCCTGGATGGCGAAGACGTCCGACCCGCGCACGTTCTCCTCGAGTTTGACCCGAGTCTCACCGTTTCGCCACGTCCCGACAACGGCACGGCCGAGCGGAGCCTCGAGCTGTCCCATCATGTCCTTGGCGAGCTGGGGATGGGACGATCCCGCGAATACTTGCAGCCGCCCGTCCACTTAGCCCTCCTCGGCTTGCTGATCCCGCGTGGCCGGTGAACGCTTGACTACCCGCGCTGGCACGCCGACCACCGTGGCGCCATCCGGGACGTCCTTGGTCACGACTGATCCGGCGCCGGTGCGTGAGTCGTCCCCAACGCGAACCGGCGCGCGGAGGACCGTATCACTGCCGATGAACGCCCGCGCCCCAATATCTGTCGTGTGCTTCTGAGCGCCGTCGAAATTGGCCGTAACCGTACCCGCACCCACATTCGTATCTTCACCAATGGACGCGTCCCCGATGTAGCTGAAGTGCCCGACTTTGACACCCGCAGCGAGGCGAGCGTTCTTGATCTCGGCAAAGTTGCCAATATGGGCGTGCGGTCCAATGTGCGTCCCAGCGCGCAAATGCGAGTACGGACCCACGTCAGTGTCGTCGGCGATTTCCGAGTCTTCGACGGTCGACGATCGAACGATCACGCGGTCACCCAAACGAGAGTTTTCGATTACCGCGGAGGGTCCGATAACGCATCCAGACCCGACACTGGTTTTCCCAAGCAGTTGGCTGTTGGGGAGGATCACCGTATCGGCGGCGACACTCACATCCTCGTCGATAGCGATCGTCTCGGGCAGACGCATGGTGATGCCCGAACGCATGAGAGACTCCCGCTTCCGTTCCCAAACTCGCGATTCGGCGCGTGTCAGGTCCAGGCGGTCGTTCACTCCCACGGCATCGTCGGGGTCTCCCGCGACCGTCGCAACCGGCCATGGTCCGTTAACAGGCGCTTCCCCGACGGCGATCGACACGAGGTCGGTCAGGTACAGCTCCCCGGTGGCGCCGCTGGGCTTTAACCGCTCCAAGGACTTCCGCGCCCAGTGCGCGTCGAGCGTCATCATCCCGGTATTCACTTCCGTCGGGCCGATTCGGCGGCTCGCGTCATCATCGCGTCGCTCGGCGATCCCCAGCGGGCGGCGGTGCTCGTCTCGCAGGATGCGGCCATATGCCGCTGGGTCCGGAAGCGTAGCGGTGAGGACGGTCAGTTTTGCCCCGGAGTCACAATGCCCTTCCAGAAGTCTGGCAACGGACGCCGGTTGCAGAAGGGGATGATCGCTGTATAAGACGATGAGGCTATCGATGTCTGGCAGCGCGGCGAGCCCGAGTCGCACGGCGTCACCGGTTCCGAGCGGTGGATCCTGGAGGACGGTGCCCGCGCACGCGGCTTGGGCAAGCTCCGCGACGGGATCAGCGGTTTCGGGACTGACCACCAACACGAGATCATCCGGACGTGCGCCGTGCCCGGCCCGGATTACCCGTTCGACCATCGGAATCCCAGCCACCGGATGCAATGGTTTCGGGAGCAGTGAGTTCAACCGGGTGCCGGCGCCCGCGGCAAGAATGACGAGCCCAATCCGTCCGGCTCGTCGACGTGAGGTCTCCGCGGTGTTCGTAGAAATCCCCTAGCTGGCGCGCGATAACGAGGAAGCAAATCGAGGTTGGGGCTGGCGGGCCAGGATTCGAACCTGGAACAAAGGTTCCAAAGACCCTTGTGATACCATTTCACTACCCGCCAACGGAAGGAACAGATACAGTCGGCGCACAAACGCGGGGATGGTGCCTACCTTCGCCAGAGGGAGTATACCAGCCGATTCTTCGCGTCTCGTGGGTGCAACTACGCCGACGTCTTCGCGAGCAGTTCCGCGGGCTGTCGGATAACGACGGGATTCCGGCAATGGCTAAAACCGAAGTGCATCCTTCACCCGGGAGAAGAACGTGCGCTCACCCTCGATTCCCGGAGTCTCGGAGTTTAGCGCCGCCGCAAGTTGCTCGAAGAGGTCTCGCTGCTCTGGCGTGAGCTTTTTCGGCGTTACAACCTGCACGGTGAGTATCTGATCTCCACGATCGGTGCCTCCGACCGATGGCGCGCCACGTCCCTTCAATCGGAATTGCTGCCCGCTTTGCGTCCCTTCTGGCAGTCGGAATGCAACTGGACCGTCGATCGTCTCCACTTCGAGCTCATCACCCAGCGTCGCTTGGGCCACATTGACGCGGATCTGGTGGTAGATCGTGCGGTCCTTGCGGGTAAAGAGCGGATGGGGGGCGATGATGATCCGCACATACGCATTGCCGGCAAGACCACCGTCCGGACTGGCTTCGCCCTGGCCGGTCAGACGCAACGACGAGTTGTCATCGATACCGGCGGGAATTGAAACCGTGATTGTCCGGGTTCTGGCGATTCGGCCGCGGCCGCGGCAGTCAGGGCAGGGGTCGGTGATGCTTACTCCCTCACCGCCGCATGCGGAACAGGGAGTGCTGGTCATGAACTGACCGAGGATCGTCTGCTGCGCTCGCCGCACTTGTCCAGCGCCGTTGCAGACGGAGCAGACAGGCGGTTTTGCGCCGTCGCGCATGCGCGAACCATCGCAGGTCTCGCACACCTCCAGGCGGCTAATCTCTACGTCTTTCTCGGCGCCGAAGATCGCTTCTTCGAACTCTATCGTTAGTGTTGCCTGGACATCGGCACCGCGCATTGGAGTTCGCGACCGCCGCGTGGTGCCTTGCGCGCCAAAGAATGTTTCAAAGATGTCCGCGAACGGTGACCCGGCGGCGCCACCAAAACCAAACGGATCCGCGCCTCCGGCAAACCCGCCGAAGCCACCTGGCATCCCGCTGGCGGCGTGACCAAACCGGTCGTACGCGGCACGCCGGGAATCGTCCGAGAGGACCTCGTACGCTTCGTTGATCTCCTTGAAGTGCTCCTCGGCCTCCTGGGAGGGGTTCAAGTCAGGGTGGTACTGCCGCGCCAGTCGGCGATAGGAGCGACGGATATGGTCAGCCGACGCCGATCGGTCGACCTCGAGTACTTGATAGTAGTCGCGTTTGCCAGCCATTGTGTCCTGAGACATGTTCGACTCACTCCGTCCTCATTGGACGGCTGCTAAGACTAAAACAACCAGCGGGGGGCCGCGCCGTGCCCGGGCCGCACAATGCACTCGGGCGCGCGGAGCCTGCAAGGGCAACGATTATTCTCTTGAACGACTCTACATTGACAATATCTCACGCGTCAACCGACTCCTTACGCCCATTCAAATACAAGCGCTTTTGACCGTCTGAACACGTCTGCGCGACACGCGGACTCTATACTCTGACGTGGGAAACGTCGTCCCGCCCTGCGAGTTCCACTGGTGTTCGAGGAGTCCTGTCGCTGAAACGCAGAGTAGTTCGCACGCCACGCCGGCTGGGCACCGCGCCGCTCCGGTCGCAACGCGTTCCCCCGGGACAAGTCATCGCTTCACGCTGGCCGGTGCTCCACCAGGGAGCCATACCCCCATTCGATGCAATAACGTGGGACTTCCGTGTTTGGGGATTGGTCGACGTTCCGAGAACGTGGACCTGGGCCGAGTTTCAGTCCCTGCCGACTGCCAAAGTAGAAGGGGATCTTCACTGCGTTACTCGCTGGTCGAGCCTCGATCACAGTTGGACTGGAGTTGCCCCGCGGACGATTGTCGATCTTGTCGCGGTCAAGCCGGCTGCCAGTTTCGTGTTGTTGCATGGTGACGCGGGCTATTCCGCGAACATCCCAATTGACGTTTTTCTGCGTGACAACGTGGTGCTCGCTACGCACCACGACGGCCAGCCCCTGACCCCGGAACATGGCGCTCCACTACGAATCGTCGTTCCGGACCGCTACGCCTGGAAGAGCGTGAAGTGGCTTCGCGGTCTGGAGTTTCTGGAGCAGGACCACCCAGGATTCTGGGAGGCATTTGGCTACAGCAATACCGCGGATCCCTGGCGAGAGGAGCGATTCGCGACTGAGGATCAGACCGCAGATGTACGTTCACCGTGAACTTACATGCGGGGAGTTGGCCTTCGGTGTGGTAGGATCGAAGAAGGGATGGTGCCGGTTATCGGCTGTTGCTGCATAGGGCTTGACCAACGAGGAAACTCGATTTGGGGGAGGGGTACGACGTGCGGATACCCACCGCGCTCACCGCGCTGGCCGTGCTCGTTTCTTCATTCAGTGGACTTGGCGGGCCAGGAACCGCTCAGGCCGCTGACCTATCGGTCGGCGGTTGGGCCACGCTTGGGTCGATCACGCCTGCTGCGGGATGTTGGGTCGACACGAGCATAGAAGTGCAGCAAGGTGGTGCCGGCGTTTCCGATGTCGCGGTAAGTGTCAACCTCGTCCACGACGGCGAGGTTGCCTCGTCAGACTGGGGCATGACAGACGGAGATGGGCTGGCGTTCCTGGGTGTGGACACTAGTTGGGCGGCTCCCGGATACGAGGCCTGGCTAGACGTGCTTGTCGGCGGGGAGTATGCGGGCGGCCTACCCGTCTCCATTACCGAAAGCGGCGGCTGCGCAGACAATCCCGACATGGTTGAAATAGGCGCGCAGATTCCCGTGTCGGAGCCAAGTGGTACGGCTCAAAGCTGGAGTTTGTCCGACTCGGGAGTCGTCGACGTTGGGGTGCCTACCTACGCGCAGCAGCGAAACCTCTCGTGCGAATACGCCGCGCTGGTGATCGCCATGGGAGGGTACGGGGTATGGGTATCAGAGTATGAGTTCGACAGCCGCGTCGGCTGGTCGGAGAATCCCCATTGGGGATATCGCGGCGACATCACCGGCTGGTGGGGTAACACCGATGACTACGGTGTCTATGCTGCGGCCCTGGCGCCCGCGCTCAATGATTTCGGTTTTTCTGGCGAGGAGTTCTACGCCCAGGGCGACGCAAACGCGCTCACGGCGCGACTTGACTCGGGCATCCCGGTCGTCGTTTGGCTCGGCTTGTGGGGCGATACGGGCTATTACGAGCATGCCTCGGACGGAACGCCCTACAAGCTGGTTCCGGGAATGCACGTGGTTGTAGCCCACGGGTACGATAGTGGGGGCGTTTACATTTCCGACCCCGCCACCGGCGGCAAGAGCTTTTACGATTGGTCCACGTTCATGACGTTCTGGAACGTCCTGGACGGCATGGGACTCTCTGTCGCGCCGCTCTAATAGACAGAAACGGCCCAACGGGGAGGCGCCGGTGTTACAAGACCACCGCGTTGGGCTCGTGTTCGATGATCGGTACCTGACGCACAATACCGGACTTGGTTTGATAGAGGATCAGTTCCTCTATCCGTTCGCCGAGCCGGTAGCGCACCCCTCGAGCCCTGCTCTCGTTGGCCGCGCGAAACACCTCATGGATCTCTTCGGAATTTCCGAGCGCATGACGCGCATCGACCCCGTGATCGCGTCTGACGAGCAACTCACGGTCTATCACACGCCGGAGCACCTCGCTCGAGTGGCGGAGATCGCACGGAGCGACGGCGGGGACACCGGCGCGGGCGCTCCTATCGGTCGGGGTGGGGACCGGGTGGCGCGTCTTGCCGCGGGCGGCACGATCGCGGCGGTCGACGCTGTGATGACCGGGCAGGTCGACAAGGCGTACGCACTTAACCGCCCGCCGGGCCACCACGCGATGGCTGACGAAGGGATGGGATTCTGCGTCTACAACAATGCCGTCGTCGCGGCGCATCAGGCGCTGGGACTCCACGGCGCGGAGCGGATACTCATCCTCGACTGGGATGTCCATCACGGAAACGGGACCCAGGCGGCGTTCTGGTCGGATCCCAGGGTCTTATTCATTTCCGTGCATCAGGACGATCTCTACCCCGCAGGCTGGGGAGCGGCTGATCAGGTCGGAATTCAGGAGGGTAAGGGCTTCACCGTCAATGTCCCTCTGCCCGCCGGGACTGGAAATCGTGGCTACGCCGAGGCGTTCGCACGGATCGTCGTGCCGATCTCCCGGCAATACCGTCCGGACCTGGTGATGGTTTCGGCAGGTCAGGATGCGAGTGTTTTCGATCCTCTGGCGCGGATGTCATTGACGCTTGCCGGATATCGGGCCATGGCAGGGGCGATGATGGCCGTGGCGGCCGACTGCTGCGCCAGTAAGCTCATTGTCACTCAGGAGGGCGGGTACGCACCGAACTACGCGCCGTACTGCTCGGCGACGATCGCCCAAGCCCTGGTTGGGTTGGCGCCGGATGAAGAGTGGATCCCTGATCCATACGGGGAGCGAGCCGAAACCCAACGAGCTTCGACCGAGCTAGGCCTGGACGCGGCCGCCGCGATAGAGCGGGTGATCGCCGTGCAGGAGCGCTACTGGACGCTGTGATCATTGTGTCCCCGCAGACTCGGCAGTGACCTTCATTACGCTTGGCCACCCGAGGCATTCCCCGAGTCAATTGGCGCGTAGGCGATCGCGTCGACCTCGAAGAGCACGTCGGGATGGAACAACGCGGAGACCTGAACAGTGGTACTGGCGGGTGGCCGGTCGGTGTTCACAAACTCGTCGCGCACTTCTCTGATTGCTGGAAGGTTCGAAATGTCGGTGAGAAACATCTGGATCTTCACGACATGCGCAAACGTCAGCCCAACAGCCTCGAGTGCCAGACGCACGTTTTCAAACGCTTGCCTGGCCTGCGCAGCGAAATCGCCCACGCCGACCACCTGGTTAGCAGTGTCGAGCGGCACCTGTCCCGAGATGTAGACCTGCCGCCCACCGGTGGTCTCGACCACTTGCGAGTAACCGTAGGGTCTGGGCATCGTCTCCGGGCTGAGAAATCGAGCGGGCGCTTCTCCTTCGCTCATGACGTTACCTCCTTATCGATGGCTTGATCTCTTCACCGGCTGCTGGCGCAACTCGATGATAGATGAGGAACTGTTTCCAGCCCTGCACATCGAATCCATGGCTCGTCCCTGGACGTCCGAATGGGCGCCTTTAGCCGCGAAAACCGGTCGCATCCTCCTGGAGGTCGCTTAGAGCAAATTCGTCACGCTCTGGATGTGCGAAGTGGAGCCGGCGGACAACGCGTGCGGTGATCGCTCCGGTGCGCGGGGCGAAAAGGAACACCGTGAGAAAGATGGTCGTCGCCACCAGGACAATACTTGCCCCGGAGGAAATGCCCTGATAGTACGAAACGTAGAGACCGGCTATGCCGGACACGGCCCCGATGAGTGCGGAGGCAGCGATCATCGGTCCCAGTTGAACCGTCAGCAGCCGTGCCGTTGCGGCCGGTGTGACCAACATGGCGAGCACTAACACGTTGCCGACAGTTTGCAGCGAGATGACGATCGTCAACGATAGGAGCAGCAAGAAGACCTGGTCCCAGGCCCAGAGGTTGAGCCCATGGGATTGGGCAAAGGTGCGGTCGAACGAGATGGTGACGATCTCTCGCCGGAATAACCAGATCGTGATGAGGACCCCGCAGCCGACAAGGCCAGTCAGCGCAAGGTCCTCTGGTGAGACCCCGAGAATTGAACCAAATAGCAGATTCGTAATATCGCGGGCGTACGAGCGTTGCGTCGAGATGATGGCTACGCCGAGAGCAAAGGCCCCAACAAAGAAGACGCCGATCGCGGTGTCGTTCCGAAGAAGGCCGCTCTGCGTTGCAAACCCGATGGCCAGCGAAACGGTCGTCGCCGCGAGAATGGCGCCGACCAGGAAATTGCCTCCCAGAACATAGGAGATGACTACGCCCGGAAAAACCGCGTGAGCGATGGCGTCCCCCATGAACGCCAGCCCGCGGAGGATGACGAACACGCCCACAATGCCGCAGACGACGCCGACGAGCACGATAGCGGCGAAGGCGTGTCGCATGAACGCGTGCTGAAATGGTTCGGTCAAATACGAAAGCGGAGACATCAGGCGCGTGCATCAATCGCGACGTTCATGGTGCCGCCGAAGGTTGACCGGAGGTTCGGTACGGTCAGGGTCTGAGACGGCGGACCGGCGGCCACGACCGTGCGGTTCAGCAGGACGCAGACATCGGCCGATTCCTCGGCCATGGCCAGGTCATGAGTGGCGAAGATGATCGTTTTACCCGACTGCCTCAGGTCATCGAGAATTTGCAATACAAGGCTCTGGGTTGGGGCGTCGACGCCGGAAAACGGCTCATCGAGGAGGTAGACGTCCGCCTGTTGCAGAAGCGCCCGGGCGATGAAGACCCGTTGCTGTTGACCCCCGGAAAGCGCGCCAATCTGAATGGAGGCAAAGCGGCTCATGCGTACCTCATGGAGCGCGGATAGAGCATCCTGGCGATCGTCATTAGAAACGGGGTACAACCGACTGGTGCGGAGCGCCCGCCCCATCAATGCCACATCGAGCACATTGATTGGAAATTTCCAGTCCACGTCCGACCGCTGTGGCACGTAGGCCACGCGGGGTGTCGGCCGGCGAACAATCTCCCCCTCGAGCAGCACCTTGCCATGACTCGGCGCCAGGATTCCGGACAAGCATTTGAGGAGGGTGCTCTTGCCCGCGCCGTTTGGGCCGACGAGCGACGTTGTTTCGCCCGCAAGGAAGCGCAGAGTGATATCTTCAAGCGCGGAGCGTTCGGCGAAGTGAACGCTCAAGTGCTCCGCTTGCAGCCGCACTGGTCGTGAATTTGAGTGCCCCGGAAATGCAACTGAGGCGGGGCGTGGATCGGGTTCCGTCACGGTCACCCGAGAACCCAGGGCGTGCCCGTATTGCATGCTTCAGTCGCGGACACAAGTCATCTCCCGCGCGGTGACTTTACCCCCGCAGCTCAAAGCGAATGAAACCGCAAATGAGACTGTGTGTCAATTGGGGCCAGATGTAATACGCCGGAGACTATCCAGCCGATGCCCGGCAGTCGCCGCACGTGCCGAAGATTTCGAGCAAGTGACCGTGGACCTCGAAATCGTTCTCTCGCGCGAGAGTTGCGGCCAGATCGGCGACGGGGCAAGCGTTGAAGGGCACGGCCGTGCCGCATCCGGCGCAAACCAGGTGGTGCCGGTGAACCGGAGCACCGGCGACATAGACCGGCCGGCCCGAGCCATCGAGAATGCGAGAAAGCACCCCCAACGAGGCCAGAATCTCCAGCGTGCGATAGACCGTAGATCGACCGCTCTCGCCTGCTGCAACAGCCGCTTCGGCAACGAGTTGCTCGGCCGTGAAGGGCCGCCCTTGTTGTAACGCCGAGGCAATAATGGCGCGCCGTGGGGCGGTCACCCGGTACCCATGGCCGGCCATTGTGGCGATTGCTTCCTGCGGTGAGTAGTCTCCCGCGTTGCGCGACTTGGGGACGTTCTCGCGTTGATTTCGAACAGGCATGACGGAAGCGTAGCATTTCCAGCGCGGCTGGCCAGAAGTGGTGGGAGCGACTGTCTGTGCCGTATCCTCGCCGTAATGATCCAGTCGAGTGGAAACGCAAGAAAGCAACGAAACATGGACCCGAGGCGCTCCAGAAGTCATCCTGTGGCGCGGCTGCTGCTGCTCCTGACGCTGGCTTCAATAGTATTCGTCGCGGGCTTACCGGGATCGGCCGTAGCGCAGGACGAGCGGTCCGTCGCCTGGGATGAGATCGACGTAACGGTCGAGCTCCTGGAGGATGGTTCGTTTCATATTACGGAACGCGACCGGATCGATTTCCGAGGCGGTCCCTTTCGCAGCGGCTACCGAGAGATCCCCCTCGCCAGAATTGAGGCAGTCGACAACATTCGTGTGGGCGAGGTGACTGGTACTACGGTCCAGCCCTATCAATACGTGCGTCCAACTGATTTCCTGGCTGATGTTCCCAACACCTACACCTACCGCGAGGTCGGCCCAACCCTTCGCGTCGACTGGAGCTTTCCGCGCACCTCGTCGGCGATGCGCACGTTCCAGATCGACTTAGACGCCCTCGGAGCGCTGCGAGTCTATGACAATGTCGAAACTCCGTATCAGCAGATGTCCTGGATCGGGGTCGACGACGACATTACGGAGAACGCGCCGGTCAACGAGGCGACATTGCGGTTCGTGTTGCCCCGACCGGTCGATCCCGGGCGAACCTTCATTCAGGGTCCCGGGAGCGACCAGCCAGAAGATCACACTGAGGACGGGCGCATCTGGACCTGGACTGCGAGCAACCTGGGCCGAGGTGACTCTCTCGAGGCGGGCCTCCAATTCGAACCGCTCGTCTCGGCGGCACCGCCTTCGTGGCAGGAGGCGAGTGATCGACAGGAGCAGGAGCAGGCCGCGCGCGCGGCACAGGGCGGACGGCTCAATCTCGTCTTTCTGGGATTGGGCCTTCTCCTGGCCATCGGTGGTGGAGTTGCGGTTCTTGCCATGTGGTGGACACGAGGTCGGGACCCGGAAGTTGGACCGGTTGCCGAGTTCATTCCTGATCCGCCAGACAACCTGCCGCCAGGTGTCGTCGGCGCCTTGCTCGACGAGCAGGTCGATCAACGCGACATCGTGGCGACGCTCGTCGAACTGGGACAGCGCGGCGTGCTGAGGATCGATCGCACCGAAGGCGGCGGGTTGTTCGGCCGCGGTGGCGATTTCACCCTAACGGCACTGCAGAGTGATCCGAAGGGGGCCCTATTCGAGCAGGAACTGCTCGAGGCGCTGTTCGGATCGAAGGTCAAGGCGGGCGAGCAAGTGGCGTTATCCGAGGTCAAAGGACGATTCGCCGCCGCCCAGCCGCAGATTCAGCGTCACCTGTACGACGAGCTCGTCGAGCGGGGCTACTTCACCTCCTCGCCGGATCGCACCCGCGGGCGGTGGAAGTCGATAGGGATCTTCGCCCTGATTGCGGCCGTTCTCGGAGGTTGTGTCGCCATCGGCTCGTTCGCCGATATCGCTCCGGCGGTCTTCATTCCCATCGTGGTGCTCGTTGGAATCGGTCTGATCCTGGTTGCCATCTCCCGTTTCATGCCACGCAAGACGCCAGTAGGCGCCGAGGCGGCGGGGAAGTGGCGGGCGTTCAAAAACTATCTCGCGTCGATCGAGAGATACGAAAAGCTCGACGAAGCGCAGAGTATTTTTGACCGCTACCTTCCGTACGCAATTGCCTTCGGCCTGGAGAGCTCATGGGTCGACAAATTCTCACGTGTGCCGACCGCCTCACCGGGTTGGTATGGGGACGACGTATCTCCTATGCCGGGACCTTTCGGCCGCCGGATGTACCCGGGGCCGTGGTATGGGCCGTACGGCGGCACCGTGATTATTCCAGGCGGCGGTGGAACTCCGGGTCCTACTGGGGGGACTGGTGGTGGCAGCGTAGGGGATGGTGGTTTCCCCACGGGTGATGGCGGACAGTCCTGGGACATGCCGGACCTCCAGGACTTCAGCGACAGCGCCGGCCGGTCTTTGCAGGCATCGTCGGGATCCCTTTTTGATCTCTTTAACTCTGCTGGCCAGGCGTTTTCCGGTGGAAGCTGGAGCGGTGGTGGCCGGGGTGGTTGGAGTGGTGGTTCGAGCTTCGGAGGCGGCTTTGGCGGCGGCGGTGGCTTTGGCGGCGGCGGGGGAGGCGGCGGCGGAGGTGGCGGTGGCGGTGGAGGCGGTGGTGGTGGGTTCAGCTAAACCGTCTGGCGCAGCGCGATGACTGATGTCGTAGAGGCTTTTTCGAGCACGGGAGCGGTGCCCTGCGGGGATCATCCAGATGTGGAAACACGGCTGCGCTGCTCACGCTGCGGTCGCCCGATTTGTCCGCGCTGCGGTGTGCGAACTCCGGTAGGGATGCGGTGCCCTGATTGCGCCGGGACACGCTCTTCCGTCGCGGCCAATCCCGCGCGAACGCTGACTGCTGCCGCGCGCTGGGCTCGCCATCGCGACCGCCGCGGGGATCGGTTGGGGATTCTTCCCCGACTGGCAGTTCTACTGGGCGCTCTTGCTGGGTTTTGGCGTTGTCGAGACGATGGTGAGGTTCCTGTCGAAGCAGCGCGGTATCGACCTGCAAGCGATCGCGCTGGCGATCGTGGCCTACGGCATGGTACTGAGCCGGGTGGTGCTGGCACAGCGGCTTGGCGTCGACCTGGCTGACATCAAGCGATTTCGGCCCAGCTGTCCAACGGGTGCTCTACTTGCGACCAGTTCCGGATCTCCTTTACGCGCTGCTGCCGATCGTCATCGCCTGGATCCGATTTCGATAAGTGAACAGTTCAGCGGCCGTCGCCGCGATTTGGGCCTTCCCAGCGCTGGCCGGTGAATATTTCGCCCAGGCGATGAGCCTCGGCCCAGATCTCCCGGATGGAGGCATCGCTTTCGCGGCTCAAGCGGAGGCAATCGTCATATTCGGGCATAGCGCCGATAACCCGCCCTTCCCATCCTCGTAGCTTGAGTCGAACATCTCCCCAACGCGTTGCGACCGTTTCGAATCGCCGGTCCGCCCGCGTGCGGCTCAAGGGCGTCGCGCGCACGCCGAGGGTCGTGCTCTCGAGAAAGAATGTGCGTTCGACAGTGGCCCGCCGGTCTTCCGGAACGATGGCTGAGACGACGGTCGCCGGCCGGCCTTTCTTCATCGTCACCGGAGTCAGCCATACATCGAGCGCTCCAGCCGCGAAGAGCCGCTCACTCAACGGTTCGAAAAACTGCGGATTCATGTCGTCGATATTCGTCTCGAGCAAGACCTCTTCACTCGCGGGGACGCCTCCGGTGTTCGTCGTCTCTCCAATCCAGAGCCGGAGTGCGTTCGGCCAGGGGAACTCACGAGTTCCAAAGCCATAGCTGACGCGGCCCGGCCTGAAAGCCGGGACGGTCCACGACGCGAGAGTGACAAGGATTGCGGCGCCGGTCGGCGTGAGGAGCTCACCCGGCGCCGACCCATTTGGGGGATCTGGACGAATGGGTGTTGTGGTCCCGGCGAGAAGGTGTGCGGTCGCGGGCGCCGGTACCGGCAGGAGACCATGATCGGATCGCACCCAACCAGAGCCAACGGCCACCGGGTGCGAGACGATCTCTTCTACGCCGAGCGCATCCAAGGCGGCGCATGCACCAACGATGTCGACGATGGCATCGATGGCGCCGACCTCGTGGAAATGCACCTCTTCGACCGGCTCATCATGAGCCTCGGACTCGGCTTTCGCCAGCGCGGCAAATACGGCGAGCGCCCGCTCGCGGACCTGCGGTTCAAGTTTGGAGTTCGCAATGAGCGTACGGATTGTTCTCCAGTCGCGCGACGGTTGCTCGTTTACTGACTCGACGCGAACCCGAGTGCCCTGAATCGCATTCGAACTGGCGGGTTCCGACGAGATGTGAACTGCATCGAGGCCGAGCTGGGCGACTGCCTCCTCGATCGAAGCGATGGGAACCCCTCCGTCGACCAGAGCGCCCAGAATCATGTCGCCACTGGCGCCCGAAAATGGATCGAAGACGGCGATACGTGACAATGCATCTCTCCCTTACGGGCGTAGCCGGCATCATGCCCGTGACGAAGAGGAAGCATATCGTCGGGGGAGCCCCAAATCTTGCGTGCTAGGATCGCAGGAGGGTTCGTTTGATCATAATTGATGCTGATGTAGGGAGTGGAGCCGGCATGGCCTCGGTCATGGAGCAACTCACCAGAACAACCGGCCGGGCGTGGGGCGGCCAGAGCATGTTCGCGCCGCTCAAGCGGGTGCTGGTGAGGAAACCGGCGCCTCCGGCAACTGAAGAAGACTTCGTCGAATTTGCCTATCCGCACGCCATCGATCACGCTCAAACAGAGCGCGAGCACGACGAATTTTGCAGACTACTTGAACAAGCAGGGGCGGAAGTCGTACTCGCGGGCCCTGACGAAGCCGGGTTACTTGATGCGATCTTCTCCTACGATCCGTCGCTAGTGACCGACGCCGGTGCCATCCTGTTGCGGCCAGGCAAGGAGCTGAGACTCCCTGAAGTTGACCTCGCCGAGCGCAGCTATATCGAGCTGGGAATCCCGGTTATAGGCCGGATCGAGTCGCCCGGGACCGTCGAAGGTGGTGACACCCTCTGGCTCGATGAGCAGACTCTGGCAGCCGGCCGCGGCTACCGGACGAACGACGAAGGGATCCGGCAACTGCGCAAGGTCTTGGATCCACACCGTATTGAGGTAATGACCGTCGACCTGCCGCATTGGCGAGGACCCGGCGAGTGCTTGCACCTGATGTCATTCATCAGCCCGGTCGCCGACCGGCTCGCGGTCGTCTACTTACCGCTGATGTCGGTGCCATTTGTCGAAGAGCTGCAACGGCGAGGGTTCTCGTTCATCGAGGTTCCGGACGAGGAATTCGAAACGCACGGCTGCAACGTCTTGCGCTTTGGCGCCGAAACGGGTTCTGGTGTGCAATGGCAACCCCGTGACTCGAGAGCGGCTAGAGACTGCCGGCTGTTCGGTTGCTGTCTACGACGGTGACGAGATCTCGCATAATCGTGCTGGTGGACCGACGTGTTTGACCCGTCCGATATTGCGCGCTTAGGTGAGACGCGGTGGCTAGCGGGCAGATGGCGGCAGGAACGGAAACGCACCCGACCGCGACCGAATCGATCACTGGTATGAGATATGGAGCGTCACCCGATTTTTGGTACGACCGAGCATCGAGCTGCGGCAGATTTACAAGTTCTTCGGGCAGGTGCCGGCCGTCAATGGGATCTCGCTCGACGTGCGGCAGGGAGAGTTCCTGACGCTGCTGGGTCCCTCCGGCTGCGGCAAGACCACGACACTTCGCATGATCGGTGGCTTCGAATTGCCGTCCTCGGGCGAAATATTGATCGAGGGTGAGGCGATGGGGAACCGGCCGCCGTACCGCCGGCCGGTGAATACCGTCTTCCAGAACTACGCGCTCTTTCCGCACATGACCGTAGCTCAGAATGTGAGCTACGGACTCGAGATGTCCGGCGTGCCCAAACCGGAACGTCAGAAGCGGGTTGATGACGCACTCGCCATGGTGAGACTGCCGCACGTCGAGGGCCGCAAGCCGGCGGAGCTTTCTGGCGGTCAGCAGCAGCGGGTGGCGCTGGCCCGGGCCCTCGTGAACCGGCCCGCGGTGCTCCTCCTGGACGAGCCGCTCGGGGCACTCGACCTCAAGTTGCGCAAAGCGATGCAGCTCGAATTGAAACAGCTCAACCGGGAAGTCGGCGCCACGTTCGTCTACGTCACTCACGATCAAGAGGAAGCACTCACGATGTCGGACCGCATTGCGGTCATGAACGAAGGGCGGATCCTGCAGCTCGGAACACCCGGCGAGATCTACGAGCGACCACGGTCACGCTTCGTGGCGGACTTCATCGGCCAGACGAACTTCCTGGAGGTCGACGTCGTTGGGGTGGAGGGGACAGCTGTCGAAGTCGAATTGCCGGGATCGGGTCCCCTCCGAGCACGCATGCCGGACGGTATTCAGCCCGAGGGCCGAATGACGCTTGCGGTGCGGCCCGAGAAGATTTCGTTGCTAGGCGACTTGCCGGGGTCCGAGGTGCCGGGCTGGGATCAGCTTACGGGGCGGCTCGAGGAGATCGTCTACGTCGGCACCCACACCCAGTATGTGATTCGGCTCCCTGGCGGTCAGTTGTTGAGCGTTTATCGGCAGAACCGTGCCGTCGGCGCCCTCGAATACCCGGCGGGCGAGGTATTGACCGTGTTGTTCAACCCGCAATCGGCCGCGCTCCTGGCTGACTAGAGATGAACGATATCGATTCCAACCGAGCTCTCCTGGTAGAGGCTGACCGATTTCTCCTGCAACGGGAGGGCGAAGTGATCGCCCTCACCTCCGCGCTCGTCGCCGCACCGTCCCCGAACCTGCCCGGGGATGAGACAGCCGCCGCGGCCGTTATTGAGCGAGCCTTGTCTCATTACGGACTGCCCCGGCCTCGGGTGCTGGCAGAGGAGCCACACCGGCCAAATCTCATCGTCCGCATCGACGGTGCGCGGCCCGGCCCGCACCTGGCGTTGTGCGGCCACCTGGATACGAAACCGGTTGGCGACGCCGCCGCGGAGTGGCGGACTGATCCCTTTACCCCGACGATCGAGGGCGACCGCCTCTTCGGCCTCGGCGCAACCGACATGAAGGGCGCCTGCGCCGCGATGGTGCTGGCCGGGGCGGCGTTCGCCCGCGTTGCGGACCGAGCCGCGGGATCGCTCAGCCTGATCTTCACCGCCGATGAGGAGTACGGCAGTCATTTTGGCGCGTCCTATCTCGTGCGGAGCAGAGCGATCGAGGCGGATGCCATCCTGCTTGGCGAGCCAGCGGGGGTGCATGAGGACTGGGAGGCTATCCGGGTCATCTCGCGTGGCTTCAGCGGCTTCCGCGTGGTCGTCAAGGGGACGCAGACGCACTCCTCGATCTCGGACCAGATGCCAACGGTCAACGCCGTCGAAGCGATGGCGAATGTCCTGGTTGCACTCCGCCGCGAATTGAAACTTCGGTACCCCGATCATCCGCTTTGCCCCATGGGCCCGACGATCAACCTGGGCGTGAAAGCAATAGGCGGCGTCGGCTACGGCGTCCTCCCCGGTCACGCGGAATTCTGGTGTGACATCCGCACGACACCAGGTATGACGCAGGAAATTCTGGCCTCAGACGTGGATGCCGCGCTGGAGCGAATCCGGCCGCTTGTGCCGGACGCCGAAGTGAGCTGGGAGTTCGCGCCCGCGCTCGCCTGGATCGCGCCGACCGAAGTGACCGCGGACGACCCCATGGTGCGCGCTGTCGAAGCGGCCGCGATCGACGTGCTGGGCGATGTACCACCCCTGGCCGCGTTCCCCGGCGCTACCGACGCCTGGCCGTTCCACGGGCAGGGCGGTATCCCCACACTGGCGGCCTTCGGACCGGGACTGCTCCCACTCGCGCATGGACCTAACGAGTGGGTGAGTCTGCTCGCTCTTCAACAGGCGCCACGAATATTCGTCGATGCGGCGGTCCGGTATGGGGCAGACGTGGACGGGACGTAGCTTGATTGAAGCTCGGTTGCCGGGTGGAGGCAGAAAAGTGGCGAGGCCGCAGCGAAATAGCGCGACATCGATCTCGTCTTTGCGGGGTCTATTGGCGGGCTGGGTGATCCCTCATGGTCGCGGCAAGTGTTCTACGCGGCGTATGGATTCAGCCGGGATCC
This sequence comes from uncultured Chloroflexia bacterium, assembly GCA_963751075.1. GTDB lineage: Bacteria > Chloroflexota > Chloroflexia > Thermomicrobiales > UBA6265 > JACCXM01. Next base: position 185,280 of record CAVVTE010000027.1, read on the forward strand.
CCCGCGTGCGCTTCCACGATCTCCGGCATACCGCGGCGACGCTGGCGCTGATGCAAGGAGTCCACCCGAAAGTGGTTTCCGACATGCTCGGACATGCCAGCGTGGGGCTGACGCTGGACACCTACTCGCATCTGCTGCCCGCGATGCATCAGCAGGCCGCGGCGGCAATGGATGCCATCCTTGCCGGGTCGGTTAGGCGTGTTTCCGCAAGGTAGGCAGGATGACACCGCATGGCTAGAATCAATTCTCGTGACACACATCGGGGTCGACCCGCCGGGGCTCGATCATCCTCAAGTTGAACCATGACCGTCGGGAAACGCCCCGGCCATTCACTGCCGTCGTGGTCGTGTCCGCCGATGCTGAGTGGCACGCGGTTCGATCACTGTTCCCCACAATCGAGGCATTGTCCACCCCGCTTGGCGAGTGGTTTGCCGCTAGTCTCCTGGAGCGACCTGACATCGACCCCGTTGTGTTCTTCCATGGAGGATGGGGGAAGATTGCAGCGGCAGCATCAGCGCAGTACGCCATCGAGCGCTGGCAGCCCGACCTGCTTGTCAATCTTGGCACCTGCGGCGGGTTCGTCGGACTGATCGAGCCGGGTGAAGTCGTGCTCGCGGATCGGACGGTCGTCTACGACATCTATGAGCAAATGGGTGACCCTGACGAGGCTGTGGCCCACTATGCGACCGATGTGGACCTTGATTGGCTCGGGGATGACCACCCGCATCCTGTGCGCCGAACAGTGTTGATCTCAGGTGATCGTGACCTTTTCCGCGAAGAGGTCCAAGAGCTGGCCGCACGATACGGGGCGGTCGCAGGCGACTGGGAATCGGGTGCCATCGCCTGGGTAGCAGCACGCCACGGGACACGGTGCGTGATCCTGCGCGGCGTGACTGATCTCGTCGGTGGCATGAGCGGGGACGCTTATGATGGGAACCTCCAAGTGTGGATTGAAGCCATGGCGGGGGTGATGCGCTCGCTGGTGGAGCAGCTACCGGCCTGGATTGACCGGGCGTCGCAGCACGCGCAAAAGGATGCGGCAGCACCCGCGCCACGTGCGACCATCAATTAGCAGAAGTTTTGGGGTAAAAATTGGGGTAGAAGCTGTTGCGGCGCTGGGGGGTTCACTCGCGCCATTGCCTCGATTTTTGCATTTTTTGGTGCGGCTAAGTCGTTTTGCTGGCGAGGGCGCATGGGAGTCGAACCCACCAGTGAGGGGAGCACCCCCACTCACACAGTTTTGAAGACTGGGGAGGCCACCGGGCCCCATCCGCCCCCGTGAGGTCAATCGAGTGTAGCACTCGTTTTACACGCGCCCGGTGATCGTCGCCACCATCAGGCGTTGCCGGAATCATCGCCCAGCCGGAGCGCACCCTCCTGAGTGATGCGCAAGACGGGGAACTCGCGGCTGCGATCGTAGACGAGTACCTCGTCCGCCACGAGCGAGTCGATCACGGCCGCAATTTTCGATTTCTGCAGGTCGCCAAGTGCGCCGAAGTAGGGGGAACGGTCGCCCTGAATGCGGCTCTGGATCGACCCTTCGAGGAGGCGCGTCAGTCCTGTCTTGCCGACCGCGAACGGGGCATTGGCGAGGGCTTTGAGGGCCAGGAGAGCGTCGGCAGAGGTTGTCACAGACCGTTTGCGCGGTTGTCGCTCCCGGCTGGTGCGGGTCCCCGAAGCACTCGCCGCTTCACCGGTGCAGACATCACAGGAATTGCCGCACGGTGGAAGTCGTTCGCCGAGATGGGCGGCCAGTTCGGCGTGACGACAACGGCGCCCCTCGGCATAAGTCATCGTCCGGTTGACACGATCACGAGCACGCTTGGCGGCGGCATCCAGCACGCGTTGCAGGCGCGCCCCGGCGTTCGCCTCGACGGGGAAGAGTTGGAGGCAAGGCAGCCGGTTCCCTTCCTGAGCATTCCAATCCGGCTGCGCGTCGAGCACCCGCGCTAGGGTCTCTGGTGCAATGCCCAGCGCGTCGCACGCCTCCGCGGTCTGGATTGTGACTGCCCGCCCTCGCATCTCATCCAGCTCCGCCCACGCTGCGAGTTGAGCCCAGATCGGGGCATCCTCTTCGACAACGTCATCGGCCGTCTTCTCGGCTTCGGGGTTTGGCGTCAGGGTCCAGGTAACAGGGGCATTAGGGTGCCGTTCGAGCAGCCCGCCTTCGACCAGCAGCCCGATACCGATGCGCGGGTCAGGCGCGTCGTCGGGATCGTCGCCTGGTTCCCCTCCAAGCGCGATGCGCGAGGGATCGAAGATCGCCCAGGAGCCTGCCGCATGCCGCTTGATCCCCGCGTAAACCCGGCGCAGGGTGGCGAGGTCCATCGCGTCGCGCTGGGCCAGGCGAGTTTGGTTCGCGCGATCCGAAGAGGTGTAGAGGAGCACGCAGCGGGAGTCCTTGCCGTCCCGGCCCGCGCGTCCTGACTCCTGGGCGTAGGCTTCCAGAGAGGTGCTCGGACTGAAGTGGATGATGAAGCGAACGTCGGGTTTGTCGACCCCCATGCCGAAGGCGACCGTGGCGACGACGACGCGGGCGTCGCCGCGCATGAATCGGTCCTGGTTCGTCGTCCGGAGCCGCGGCTCAAGGCCGGCGTGATAGGGCACTGCCCGCACCCCGTTGTCGCCAAGCACCCCGGCAAGGTTCTCGGCGTCTCGCCGAGACGAAACGTAGACGATCCCTTGCCCATGCAACTCGCGGCAGAGAGCGACGACGCGGCGGGCCTTCTCCTCTTTCGCCCCAAGTCGCTCCGCGGCGTAGAAGAGGTTGGGTCGGAACGTGCTGGTGCGCACCACATCGAGTTCACGACGAAAGGCGCCCGACAGCGAGGACGCAGTCTCGTTCGATGCGGTGGCGGTCATGGCCAGGAGTGGCGGATTCCCGAGCTCGGGGAGCGCGGCGGGAATCGAGAGATAATCGGGACGGAAGTCGTGACCCCAAAGCGAGATGCAGTGCGCCTCGTCGACGACGACCAGTGAGACTCCCGCCCGGCGAAGGGCACGCAGGAACCCGTGCTGACGGAGTCGTTCCGGCGCGGCGTAGACGAGCTTGTAGGACCCTGCGGCAATCTCCTCCAGGGCTCGTTGTTGCGCATTGTGGGAGAGGGTGCTGTTGATCACCACCGTCCGCTCGCGCAGAGCGGGTGGCAGACCCTCGACCTGATCCTTCATCAATGCGATCAGCGGCGAGAGCACGAGCGTAGTGCCCGGCAGGAGCAAGGACGAGAGCTGGAACGTGAGCGATTTTCCGGCCCCGGTAGGCAGGATCGCCAGCGTGTCCTTGCCGGCGAGTACTCGGTTGACGACGGCGGCCTGCCCGGGGAGAAAGCCCCGGTGACCGAAAACCTCGCTGCAGCGTTTCAAGGACGCGGCTGTCGGTCAGCGACTCCTCATCGGGGGAAACGGTCAAGTCCAGCAATGCTGATTCAGATTCGACTGCTGGATCTCGGGGCTCTGCCTCGCGTCGTGGGCTCGGAGAATCCAGGGTTTCGAGGATGACCGTTAGGTTGTGAAGTTATTGCATTCGCACGGCCCAGGGCCGTGTCGATTTCAGCGGCCAATAAGGCGGCCCGACTTGCCTCCTGCCGGGCATATTGGAGCCGCAGGTTCTGAGCACGAACGGGCTGACCAAGCAGTTCCGCGAGCCCGGCGGCTGACGCAAGTTGGGCCGCCGTCAAGGTCGAGGGGTTGGTCAGGGCACGATCGAGGCAAGAACGAGCCTCGTCGAGATCGCCGCTGAGGAGCGAGATGCGGGTGATCGCGAGCAGTGGCATGATGCGGGAGTCGTCCTCAGTCAGTTGCGGCTGCCAGTAGTCGTGCGCGGTGGCAAGATCACCCTGCTGCAAGGCGACGTCGGCGGCAAGGGAGCGGACGGTCGCCAACTCTCCGTGCTCTGCCAGGAGCTCCTCCGCGATACCTGAGGCTTCTTCCAACTCGCCGAGCTCGAGCAAGGCGCGGGCGAACGCGGCACGGGCGCTCGGGGCAGGGTAGGCAGCGAGGCGGCGTTCCCAACTGGTCCGGGTTTGTGATGCATCACCGCTGGCGAGCGCCAATGTCGCCCGCTCGTCCAGGATTGCCGCGGACTCGCCAAATTGGCTCTCGGCGGCGTCGAGCATGGTCGCGGCGCGGTCAAGCTGACCGCAGACGCGTAGCCAGGCCGCGAATCGCATCTGCAGCTTTGCTGGCAATCCGGCTGCCTCTGCGATCGTCGCATCTGGCTCCGGAAACGCAACCGATGACGCGGCCCCGACAGCCGGGGGCGGTTCCATGGTGCCGTGCACGTGTGAACTCCTGGGACGGGGCGGAATCGTGGCGTGGTATCAACGATAGTATAGGCGGAAGAGGCCCCAGGAAGGCCGCGTCAAGGATGCGACTGTGCAATTCAACCGGGTGATCTCGACGATCGACGCGCACGCCGGTGGTGAGCCGTTGCGGATCATTACCGCCGGAGTGCCACGGCTGGCCGGCGAGACTGTGCTCGAGCGGCGGCGGTATATGGCGGAGCATTGCGACCATATTCGTCGCCTGCTTCTTTACGAGCCGCGAGGCCACGCCGATATGTACGGTGCGGTTCTGACGCCTCCCGTAACTGCGGGCGCCGACTTCGGGGTGCTCTTTCTCACGAATGAGGGCTACTCGACGATGTGCGGGCATGGCGTCATCGCCTTGACGACAGTTCTTCTGGAGACCGGCATGCTTCCATGCCATGAGCCGCACACCGATGTCGTCTATGACGCACCTGCCGGTCTCATTCGAGCCCGAGCCGAAGTCGAAAGGGGGCGGGTTACAGCGGTGGCGTTCCAGAATGTTCCCGCCTTCCGCTACGCTCGAGGGATCGATGTCGCCACAAGCGTTGGCCCGGTCCGTGCTGATATCGCCTACGGCGGAGCTTTTTATGCACTCGTAGACGCCGCCGACCTGGATTTGGACATTGTTCCGAAGAACACCCCCCAGCTCACGAGGTTGGGAATGGAGATCAAACGATCGATCGAGCGGGAAATGGACGTCATCCATCCGGAGGAGCCTGAGTTGCGCGGCATCTATGGAACGATTCTCTCCGCATCGCCCCAAGCGGCGGGTGCAGATGGACGCAATATCACCATTTACGCGGAAGGGGCGGTCGACCGTTCACCATGCGGTACCGGTACGTCGGCCAAGCTGGCGAACCTCTATGCGGATGGCCACATTCCGATCGACCAGCCTTACGTTCATGAGAGCGTCATCGGGACGACATTCACCGGGCGCGTGCTGGGCGAGACGTCGGTTGGGCCATATCCGGCCGTCGAGACCGAGGTCGCCGGGCGGGCTTTCGTGACGGGGTTCCACCAGTTTGTGGTCGACCCGGATGATCCAACCACGGGAGGGTTCCTGGTTCGATGACCAAGCTGTTTCTTCATCGCGCTCGGAAATCCCGCCGAGCGTTCCTGGAAGCCAGCGCAGGAGCAGCACTGACGCTAGCATGGCTCGCACGCCGCATTCGCACGGCAAACGGCGCCAGACTACTGGCCAACCGACGGCTGGCGATCGGCTGATCCCGCGGATCATGGTGTCGATCCCTTCGCCCTCGATGCGGTCGACGCTCGGGTGCCGGATGAGGTCCCGGCTCTTTCCGCCCTGCTTGCGGCGCGCCATGGCTACGTCGTATTCGAGCGGTATTACGGAGGTCAGGACCCGGAGACTCCGATCAATGTCCGCTCCGTGACCAAGAGTGTTACCGGCACCCTGGCTGGCGCCGCGCTGCGATCGGGCCTGCTGTCCGGGCTCGAACAGACCGTCGGTGAGTCGATTCCGCACCGCATCCCAGAGGATGCGGATCCGTTGGTTGCCGAGGTGACACTCTGGCAATGGCTGACGATGACGAGCGGCTTGCAATGGGACGCCTACGGCGATTGGCAACGACTGCTCAACGCGCCGGACTGGGTGGCCATGACACTGGGGCTTCCGGTCGTTGGTATTCCGGGGCAGACATACGTTTACAACACCGGTGGCTCCCACGTGCTGGGGGTCACCGTGGCGGAGGCAGCTGGGAAGCCGCTGGAGGAGTACGCCGACGAGGTGCTGTTCCGGCCACTTGGCATCACCCCGGGAGATTGGATGCGGTCACCTCAGGGTGAGGTCAGCGCTGGATCCGGACTCGAGTTGACGGCGCGAGACATGCTCAAGCTCGGCTATCTCTATCTCCGCAACGGGGAGTGGGATGGTGAGCAGGTCGTCGATCCCGAGTACGCCGCCGCGGCGACAACCTGGCAGAGTGCCGGAGACGCGACTGGCGCCTGGGCGGGCTACGGCTACCAGTGGTGGATCACGGCGACAAACGCGGGGTTTCCGGCATATTTCGCGCTCGGTTATGGCGGGCAACATGTGTTTGTGGTGCCGGCTCTCGATCTGGTTGTCATCGCGGCAATTTCCCGGCGGCTGGATGCTGAGGAGTTGCGAACCCCGCGCTACCTCATCGAGTCGATTGCGGCTGCCTGCTCGGTCGACTAAGTGAGTTTGGCGATCGTCTCATGGGCGTTTCTGGCGGATCTGGATCTCATGGAGAGGACGTAATCATGGATGACGATAGTCCACCACGTGTCGAGCCAGACGACGAAACGATGCAACTCCTGCGGGAGTCCCACGCCTATATCCTGACCCTACCACCTCAGGAGCGACACATCGCCGCGATGGCCGCGGAAGGCGCGCCGACCTGGGAGATCGCCCAGGAGATGCGGATCAGCGATGCGGCCGTCGCTCACGTCATTGACAGGATCGTCGCCGTCCTCTCCGGCCGCGCTATCGAGCAAGTGGAAACAGGTGGACTCGGCGCCGACACTGATCCTGGCGTTACTGGGGGTTATGATCCAGACAGGTCGGGACCATATGGCGGGTGAATTTGCGGGACCTCGTTTCCTGGCGGCAGATAGGAGGAAGTTTGGTTAGACTAGGCGGCACGTGAGTCCTGGTGAATCGGGGGTGCCGCGTACCCCATACCCGCGCGGCTGACGGAGGGGACTGCCAATCGGTGGTCCTCTTTTTGTTGGGGACAGCGACCACGTGTCGCCGGCGACGGGATCGAGTGCTATATCAATGGGAGAGATCGAAGGGTACGTTGTCCTGCTCATCGCGTCCGCGATCGCGGCTGTGGTGGCGCGATGGATCCGTCTCCAGTACAGCCTGGCGTTGCTGTTGTTGGGCCTCTGCCTCGGGGCTGTACCCGCAATTCCCGCCCCGACGCTCAACTCTGAGATCATATTGCTGTTGTTCCTGCCGCCACTCCTCTTTGAAGCCGCATTCATCCTCGATCTTCGTCTTCTGTGGGATGTACGCATGGGCGTCTTTGCCCTAGCCGTCCCCGGGGTGCTGCTCGCGATGGTCGTCGGTGGGGCTCTCGTGCATTGGGCGCTCGGGTTGCCGTGGACAGTGGCGCTGGTCTTTGGTGCAATGATCGCCGCAACCGACCCGGTGGCCGTGTTGGCAACATTCCGCGAACTTGGGGTCAATCGTCGCCTTGCCGTGCTTCTGGAAGGTGAAAGCCTTCTCAATGACGCGGTTGCGCTGACCCTCTTCCTTGCCCTCGCAAACGCCGTCAATGGGAAGTTCAGCCTTACTTCAGCGGCGGGCACGTTCCTGTTTTCGGTGGCAGGTGGCGCGGCGATTGGTCTTGGGATCGGCTGGATTGGGCACTATCTAATCGCCACCATCGACGAGCATCTGACCGAGATGACGATCTCGGTAGCGATGGCCTACGGGGCGTTTCTCGCCGCCGAATCGCTCCATCTCTCTGGCGTCTTAGCGACGATCACGGCGGCGATGACCCTCGGCTATCTCGGCCGCGCTCGTGGCTGGATCTATAGCGACGGTTCAGAGCAGTTGCTTGCCGACCTGTGGGAGTTCCTTGCATTCGTCGCCAATGCAGCTCTCTTTTTGTTGATGGGCTTGACGGTCCACGTGGCCGGATTGACGGAGTATCCCGGCGCGGTGTTGCTGGGAATCGCCGCGGCACTCGTTGGGCGCGGCGTGGTCGCCTATGGTGTTGGGTCCTTCCTCGTTCTTCTGGGTTTTCCGCTTGGTCGGGCTGATAGACATGTCATTTTTTGGGGAGGACTACGGGGTGCGGTAGCGTTGGCGGCGGCGCTCAGCCTGCCGCAAGACTTTCCCCATCGGGCGCAACTCCTTGCGATGACGTACGGAGCGGTCCTGTTCACACTCCTCGTTCAAGGTCTGACCATCACCCCGATGGTGCGTCGTTTAGGCCTGCTGCAGCCGTCCCAATCGAGCTCGTCCAGGTCCACCACGCTTACGGGCCCCCGCTGAATAGCGCTCTACGTTAAGCAGCAGTGGCAATAGACGATCCGGTTCGCAACACCTTTGCCACCTTTGCCGTCTTTGCCACGTTCGGTAAGTTCGGCAAGTTCGTCACCTTCATCGCCGGTATCCCGGCCCGCGACGTTACCCCCCGCTCAGGCCCACGTGCTTTCTCGCGGACGAGACGCATATCGCACCCTGCATGGCGCTTGCGGCATCCAAGTGAAGCATGATCGCCGTGTCCCAACCGGGCACGGCGCTCTCCACCGTCGCCTACGTCCAAGAGTCACTGTCATCCCCTACCGGTGCTCGATTAGGCGCGAAAATTGCGAGAGTCAGGCAATCGCCGGTGTGGGATTGCCGCCTTCCAACCCTGCGCATTCAGCCGGCAGGAGCCACAGGTTGTCCGTTAGCGGTGACCGGACCACTTGCAACTGGCAGCCCATTTGCCGGCCAAGGACAGTAGACTGCTTGGTCGTTAGGCAGATCGGGAGTGCCGAGTCGAGACGACGCGACACGAAGAAAGAGAAGGGTACCAATGGTTCTGAGCCGCTTCGTCGGCGCGGAAGTGCGACGCAAGGAAGATCCTCGACTGATAACAGGCTCCTCGATGTACGTCGATGACCTGAATATCCCGGGCACCGCCTATGTGGCGATGGTGCGCAGCCCGCACCCGCACGCCAGGATCGGCGCGATCGATTCGTCGGCGGCGTTGGCGATGCCCGGTGTGATCGCGGTGATCACAGGGGAAGAGTTGGCTCAGTATTGTGGTCCGCTTTCGGGGGCCGCCGGTGAAGGCGGCAGCGGTGAAGAAGCGGACTATGAGCAGCGGGAAGAGGAGGCCGAGGAATCTCCGCCAGTCTGGCCAATAGCGCGCGAAAAGGTGCGTTGGGTCGGCGAGGCGGTGGCCGCGGTGATTGCCGAGTCGAGATACCAGGCGGCGGATGCAGCCGAAGTGGTCGAGGTCGACTACGAGGTGCTCCCGACTATCACCGACCCCGAGCTAGCGATGGAAGAAGGCGCGGCGCAACTCTACGAGACGGTCAAGAACAACATCGGCGCGACGTGGGACCGCGATTTTGGTGATATCGAGGGCGGCCTTCGCCGATGCACCTGTCGTGGCGAAGGCGCGCATTCGGTCGCAGCGCCTCTCGGGGGTGCCGATGGAGCCTCGCGCCGTGCTGGCGACTCCCGACCCATTGATCAACGGGATCACCGTCTGGACCTCGACGCAGGCGCCCCATTGGAACCGCAATAGCATCGCCGATGCGTTGGGTCTGCCCGCGACCCGCGTCCGCGCGGTCGCACCGGAGGTCGGTGGTGGCTTCGGCGTCAAGATCGGCGCCTACCAGGAGGACTTCATCGTCGCGGCGCTGGCGTTCAAGATGCGGCGGCCGATGAAGTGGATCGAGACCCGAAGCGAGAACTTCCTGGCCACGAACCATGGCCGCGACCAGTGGGCCGACGTAGAGATCGCGGCCGACGCTGACGGGCGTATCCGGGGACTGCGCATGCACGTCGTGCAGGACCTGGGCGGCTTCCCAAGAGGCACCGATCTGGCCGAACTGACCGGGCGGATGTCCAGCGGCTGCTACGAGATCCCTGCGCTCGAGTTCCGATCGCGCAGCGTCTACACGAACAAGATGGCGCTTGGCGCCTACCGGGGCGCTGGTCGACCCGAAGCCGCCTACTACGTCGAGCGAGCCATGGACCTCCTCGCCGATGCGGCTGGGCTCGATCCAGTCGAGGTGCGGCGGCGCAACTTCATCGCGCCATTCGCCAGCGGATACACCACAGCGTCTGGAGAGCGCTACGACACGGGAGATTACGAGAAAGCGCTCAACCATGCCGTCGAGGTGTCCGGCTACCAATCGCTCCGCGAGGAGCAGGCGGCCGGACGGAAGAGCGGGCGTTATCTGGGAATCGGTCTCGCCTCCTACGTCGAGATCTGCGGATTCGGCCCGTTTGAGAGCGCAACCGTCCGCGTGGAAACCAACGGCGACGTCACGGTCTACACCGGAATCTCGCCGCACGGTCAGGGACAGGAAACCAGCTTCGCCCAGATCGTTGGCGACGGTCTCGGGGTGCCCATGGAGAAGATCGGCGTCAACCACGGTGACACGCTGAACACTCCTCAGGGCAACGGCACCATGGGCAGCCGCGGACTCGCCGTCGGCGGTGGGGCCGTGGTGTTGGCGCTCAACAAAGTGCGGGATCGGGCCAAGGCGATTGCCGCGCACATGCTCGAAGCGGCGCCCGAGGACATCGACATCAGCGAGGGGAAGTTCCGGGTGCGGGGCGTGCCGGACCGCGGGGTGACTCTCGAGGAGATCGCCGAAGAGGCGTACTCTGATTCACTGCCGGCGGAGTTTGGCGCCGGGCTGGAAGCGACAGAGTTCTTCCGCCCCGACGACGAGACCTTTCCGTTCGGCACTCACGTCGCGGTCGTCGAAGTTTTTCCTGCCACCGGCGAAGTCAAGCTGGTGAGGTTCGTCTCGGTAGACGATTGCGGGGTGATCATCAGCCCCACGCTCGTGCGCGGACAGGTCCACGGCGGTGTAGCACAGGGGATCGGCCAGGCCCTCCTGGAAGAGATCGTCTACGACGCCTCAGGTGAACTAATCACTGGCACGCTCAATGACTACGCGATCCCGCGCGCATTCGATTTCCCACAGATCGAGACGCATCACACGGAGACGCCAACGTACCTGAACCCACTCGGAGCGAAGGGCATCGGCGAGGCGGCGACGATTGGTTCTACGCCGGCGGTCGCGAACGCGGTGGTCGACGCGCTGGAGCCGTGGGGCATTACCCATCTCGACGTGCCCTGCACGCCGGAGCGCGTGTGGCGGGCGATCCAGGGGGCGAGCGCGGATTCTGCAGCGGCCGATTAGAGCGAAGGGAATGGGGTGTATCGAGGGTGGCAGGGGGAAGGGGACCTCAGGTCACTGAGGACATGGCCACCCCGCCACCCTTCTTCCCTTCACCGCGATCGCAGGGAGCCCTCACCCCTCACCCCGTCAAGGTTGGTCGATGACGGCTCCGCGGCGCTCTGCCCAATCGTCGATGAGGCGACGGGCGATGCTGAGCTTGGACGGGATATCGGGGAGATCGTCGAGTCCATACCAGCCTGCCTCGGCGAGTTCTCCGTCCTCGAGACTGATGTCGCCTTGCTGATACTTGGCCCGGAAGCCGATCATGATCCCGTGCGGAAACGGCCACGGCTGGCTGCCGAAGTACTCGACTCGACCCAGTTCGATCCCGACCTCTTCTTGGACCTCACGCCGGACCGCTTCCTCGAGCGATTCGCCTGGCTCCACGAAGCCCGCAATGATGCCAAAGCGACCCGGCAGGAACGCGTGACCCCGGGCCAGCAAGATCTGGTCTCCCCGCTCGATGAGCACGATGATTGCCGGCGAAAGCCGGGGATAGGCAGTCAGATTGCACCCGCCACAGCGGCGGCCTCGTTCTGCTGGCATGCGGTCAGTTGGATTTCCGCAACGTCCGCAGAACTGATGATCCCGCTCCCAGGCGACGACCTGAGCCGCGCGCCCGGCGATCGCATAGAGGGGCTCCGGTAGCCGGTCATACAGTGCGCGCAATCCGGTCAGCGACCCCATCTCAGGTAGGCACACGTTGGACTGAAGCTCCACGGACCAGCAGGGCTCGCCGTCAAGCGTCCCCAGATATTGGTAGCGAACCGCCGTGATATCCCATTCTCGAAGTTCGTCCCAGCTGGGAATCTCCGGCACGTTGGCCTCTGCCGTGACGACGAGCATGTCAGTCCCGCTGAATGCAAAGCACAGTCCACGCGGTCTGCCGGTCCCAGTAGCCCACGCATCCTCGGTCGGCTCGACGGCCGGGAGAAAGTTGAAAGGAACTGAATCGGACATCTGGGCCCTATCGTGAACTTGAACTAGCGAACTCGAGGAGTAGCTGGTGGTGACTCGGGGTAGCGCGCCGCGAACTCCATGACGCCGGCGGCCGCCCACAGCGCGAGATACAAATTCCCATCCCGAAAGACATGCGAGGTGACTTCGCCCGGGTCATCAAGAAATGGGGCCACCATCGATTGTCGGGGGCAGGTGACGCTGAATCCAGGGTCAACCTGGAGCTCAGTAAGGTCGCTGTCCGTAGAGTAGGTTCCGATCTTTCCCCTGCTCAAGTTGAGAGACTGCGATCAGGATTGCCAGCGGGCCAAGTCCGGAAGTCAGCACCAAGTGATCCCCACCGACCGCTGCAAATAGAGGCGGCCGCGCCGTTACGACGCGGCCACCATGCTCCGTTTCGGCTTCGCAAAGCCAAATACCTGACTGTTCGCCAGCCGACGGCTTGTCACGGTGCTACTCGACGACGATCGAGCCCTTCATGTTCGGATGGAACTCGCAGAAGTACTCGTACGTCCCAGCCGCGTCGAACGCCTGAGTGAATGATTCTCCGAAGGCGATGGCCCCGGATTGCAGCGCTTCGCGGTCGAGTCCGGTCGCGGTGTGGGGAGCGTTGTCCTGGTTCGTCCAGGTGACGCTGCCGCCTACGGGAACGTCAATTGTCGGAGGATTGAAGGCGAATCCCTTGATCTCGACGGCAAGAGATTCCGCGGCTGCGTCAGCGCCGGCATCCACTGACGCCGGCGTAGCTTCCTGTGCCGCTTCGGCGCCCGCGGTCATGCTGCCGGGTTCAACGAGTTCGACAAGGACGCGAGTCGTATCGCCCTCGGCACCGAGCCACGCGATACCCGTATGGCCGGAGTCGTTAAGCTCTCCCAGCCCGATAACCAGCTCTTCCTCGCCTTCACCCTCGTCAGTGGTGACGACGCCGCCGATGTCGCCGCACGCGATATAGACGTCGATCTCATCGGCACTCAAGTGGACGTTGATTGCATGGCCACCGTCGATGATCTCCCGCAGGGGCATCTCGACGACGGTCGTGCTGCTCTTCACAGGAATAGCGGAGGTGGCACCAGTCCGCTCCGCATCGTCCCCAATGTGGGCGACGTCGGAGAGCGGCGCCACCACGTCACCGAGCTCAGCGCAGGTGCCGCTATGGATGTGCGCCGGATGGACTTCGGCTTCGTCATCCTGGGCCGCCATCACCGGCGACATCAGACTCAATGCCAAAAGCGCGACGACCGAACCGAATCGGACAGAACGACGATGCAACCGTGGAGATGCGTTCATCGACATCCTTTCTCTTGACTCGTCGAGCAGCACAATTCAAGGGGCGCAGACGTCTACCCTGCCGCTTTGTATCACACTTCTCATTCCGTCGCGCGATGACCGATTGGGAGCCCCGTTGACACTCCGGATTGTCCGTTCCTACAATCTCCACCACTCTACGGGACGAAATCGAGCGGCCTCGGCGACACCCGTTGCCGTGATGCCACCCGGCCCCGGGGTGCGAGCGTGCGGTTCGTCGCACGTGGCCGACGAAGAAGGAGGCTCTCGTGTCAAAGGAACTCGCTACTCGCGCGTTGTTTGCAGACGCCCTGGCTGGGCGGATCGATCGCAGGACGCTTCTGACTCGAGCCGCCGCGCTCGGTATCAGCGCGCCGGTCGCGGCGGCGCTGGCACAGGAGACGATGCGCGCCGCACTGGCGTCTGAGGAGGGCAAGCCGAACAGCACCTTCTATTACTGGATGCCCCGGGACCATCCCATGATCAACACCATCGGCGAGGAGCAAGGGGTCGCTGTCGAGATCGCTCCGACCGAGAACTTCGGCTTCGATCGCTTCGTCGCCGAGGCGAACGAGGAGAACAGCACCTGGGACTCCTACGGCGGGGTGACGCCGTTCCTCGAGATGATCGCGCTCGTCAACACGGGCACGATCGAGCCGTGGGATGAGTACTTGCCGGAAGGCATGATTGACGACTTCGTGCCGGCTGTCAGGACGGAATCAACCTGGGACGGCAAGATCTACGTCTGGCCGCTGCTGCTCGATATCATCGTGCAGGCGCGGAACGCGGATCTCGTCGAAAAAGCCGGGCTCGATCCGGAGGTCGCGCCGAAGACGTGGGACGAGTTCATCGAGAACGCGCGCACGGTGCAGGAGAGCGGCGTTGCGCCCTATGGGCTGGTCTTCGACAACCGCGACTGGCGGTCGTTGATTCCAGTCACGCACTCGATCAGCACCGACGTCTACACGCCGGATGGGCTGTTCATGTACGACAGCGAGCCGGCGATCCAGGCTCTTGAAATCCTGGGGCGGATGATGGAGCTGACAATCCCAGACGTCCTCGCGCCGGGCGAACCCTCAGCCTTGCTCCTCGCTGACGAAGCCGCTTTCACGGGGCAGCAGGCGGCCTATTCCTTCAAATATCAGAACTCGCCGCTGCGGTACGCCTCGCAGTGGCCCGACCCCTCCAAGCTGAGGCTTTCCCGGCTCCCGGCTCCCGAAGGTGGCGCGGGCGGCACGGTCTTCTGGGACACCGGCGCTGTCCTGTTCAAGTATGGCAAGAACAAGGAGCAGGCCGCCGACTTCTTCGCTGCCCTCTCGACCGACGAGCGGTTCTGGCAGGAAAGCGTCGTCGGCGATCCAGAGGAGGAAATTCTGCCGTTGGGTCAACTGCCGGTCTTGGCGTCGGTATGGACCACGTGGGAGGACAATCCACCCGAATGGATAACGGCCAACCCGTGGACCTGGGAGATCTACGAGAGTCTCGGCGCCGCCAGCGCAATCGCTCCGTCGATCCTCGGGATCAAGCAGTTCGACACGGCGCGGCCGGAATGGCACAAGTACCTCACCGGCGAAGTGACGGATGCTAAGACCGCGGCGACGAACGCGATGAACGCGGTGCGCGCTGCGTTCAAGCGGGAGACCGGACAGGACCCGCAGTAGCGTTCAGCCGGGCCTGATCAGCGTTCCCCTGTCCCTCGGTATCCTGCGGAGTTCGCCGCGGACTCTAGGGGCATTGAGGGAGAGGGGAACACCAAGGCCGGAAAGGCGCCGCGGGAAGGGGGAACCTAGTGGCACAGGCGGTTGCGCCGGGAGATGCAGTCCGAGGTGCCGTGCCGGCCAAGACGGTCCGCACGGGCCGGTGGAACGTGGCGCTCGACCTCCTGCGGACCTATCCCTACCTGCTACCGGCCATCGTCTTCTTCCTCGGCTGGCAGCTCCTGCCGATCTACGATGCGCTCAGAATCAGTTTCACTGACGATAAGTTCCTCGATCAGGCAGCCCCCAACTGGATTGGCCTGCAGAACTATCGCGACGTCCTGCGCGACCCCCTCTTCTGGGAGGGGATCAAGCGCGCCTTCATCTTCACCGTGATCTTCGTGCCCGGGGTGATCCTAATCCCGATGGCGGCGGCAGTCTGCCTCGACCGAGTCAGGAGCAATAGGCTCTCGATGGCCTATCGGGTGATTCTGCTGATTCCTGCGATGATCCCAGCGCCGTTGATCTTCATCCTCTGGCTCTGGATGTATAACCTCTACGTCGGTCCCATCAACTACGTTCTCGTCGATGTCCTCGGCATCTTTAACCTGCGGAACCAGCCCCAGTGGATCAGCAACCCGCAGTTGGTCTTCCCCTCGATCGCCTTTATGGAGTGGTGGTGGGGGCTCGGCTATCACACGATCTTTTTTCTGGCCGGGCTGGCGACGATCCCGCGCGACCTCTTTGACGCCGCCCGCGTCGACGGCGCGAGCGAGTGGCGCATGTTCTGGGGAGTAACCTTCTGGAGGCTGCTTCCGATCGTTCTCGTCCTGGCGGTGATTCGCTTCGGCAGCGCGATGGCGGTCATCGAGGAATACCTCATCATGGGTGGCTTCGATAGGACGCGTTCGACCTACACCTGGACGGTCTACATGTACGATACGGCGTTCGGCGGCGGCATGCAGTTCCGCGGCTATGCGGCGGCGATCGGCTGGGTCGGCGCCTTCTTCATGCTGATCGTGGTCGCCATCATGTTCTACCTCTTCCGGTCCCGGGACTGAGCGACGGACCTCGGAGGTGCGAATCATGGGCAAGCCGAGGTGTAGGTAATGGCGACGGGCGAAATGACAGTCGGTCGGGTTGGCGCGATGGGCCAGGTTGCGACCGACGCGACCGATGTCCGGAAGCCGAAGCGTCGAATCAAGTGGGGGACGATCGGGCGCCACGTGTTCCTGATCATTCTCTGCCTGTGGGTGCTGCTGCCGCTGGCCTGGGTCATCCTCCTCTCGGTCAAGTCGCTGCCGGATGGCACCCAGCGCTACATCTGGCCAAATCAATTCGTGGATCCAATCTACGCCCACTACGCCTTTGTTATCGAAAGGTCGAAGGACGCGGTGGTGGCCTTCAAGAACAGCGTGCTAGTGACGGGGCTGACCGTCATCGCCTCAACCATCACCGCGGTGCTGGCGGGGTACGCGCTCGTTCACCTGAAAACGCCATGGCGGGGCGTCGTCATCGGGCTGTTGGTGGCATCGCTCTTCTTCCCTACGAGGGTCACGGCGCTGCTCGGTATCTACAACATTCAGAACCGTCTGGGGCTGATCAACGAGACGTGGAGCCTCATGCTGCCCTACACGGCGCTGTCGGTAGCTATCTCGGTCTTCATCATGCGAGGCGTCTTTGAGTCGGTGCCGAAGGAGTTGGTTGATTCGGCGCGACTTGATGGAGCGAATTCGCTGCGAGTTCTGGGCGGGATCATGCTGCCCCTCGTTCGCAATGGCATCGTGGTTGTCATCGTCGTCAACTTCGTGGCGGCCTGGGGAGAGTACCTGCTTGCCTTGACGCTGATGAACGATGCCGGCAAGCGGACCCTGCCGGTCTTCATTGTAAGCACCTCCGGCGGCATCGGCGCGTCCCTCTGGCCGCGGATCGCAGCGCTCTACATCATCGCCATTTTGCCCGCGCTGATCACCTTCGCCATCGCCCAACGCTGGTTCATGAAGGGGTTGCAGGAAGGCGCGCTCAAGGCATAATCGTGCACAATTGCATTGAGGCCGGTTGAAGCCACCGGGTCCTCAGACCCCGGATTCTCGATCTCCGTGAGTTTCGTCCACGGGATTCGCGGACGCGGAGGGCGGCTGGCTACCCCTGGGAATTCGAATAGAGTCTGCGGCCGGTGAAGAAGCCGCCCTTCCCGGCTCCCGCGCTGTTTGCCATTTTTGCCGTCTTCGCGACGTTCGCCAAGTTCGCCATCTTTAGCACCTTTAGCACCTTTAACACCTTCAGCGCCGCCTTGGACCCGCGATGGGATTGCCCTCAGGTGGGGTGTGATGCCGCTCACGGATGACCCCGGTCGCCACGATCCGGCATCGCTGGCCATTCCTGCGCTCGCAACGCACTGGGGGAGGCGTTGTGGTGCGTGCGTTCGACAGTCCGCTGGGATGCACCGCAATCACGCGAAAGCCGTTGCTGCTGTGGAACCCGCGAGACCCGGGGCTCTGCGACTCATTTCCGCAACCATTCGATCTGGATTGAATCTTGGTCATCAACACTGCAAGTCCCGGGGCGGAGCCGATCTGGAGCCAATCTCTTGACCCATACCGTAGGTAGCCGAACTGAGGCCCCCTGACGATGGAAGGGCTGGACCCGTACCACTCGGTGGCGGGCCATTGCCGAGGATTGGGGGCACGCCAGATACTGTATTGCACGAATGACGCGCCGCATGCGGCGGAATCGAGAAAAGTGAGTAGTTCCATGACGACTCTGCGTGAGCGGCAGGCTCCGCTTAAAGCGCAATATGAATCAGATCCCGAGAGCGCGAAGCTGGTGATGACGGTGCGCAGCGCCACGACCGGGGACGATCCGACTCGCTGTACGGTGGCGAACGTTGATGTGCTCGGTGCGAACGGTGCGTCATGGGAGGCCGGGGCACACCCGATGGCCGGCGGCGAAGGCGATCTCGCCTGCTCCGGCGATCTGTTGCTCGCGTCACTCGCGGCCTGCCAGGAGATCACGCTGCGGATGGTTGCCGCGGCAATGGGCATCCAGCTCCAGAACGTCGAAGTGAATATCGAAGGCGATCTGGATTTCCGCGGCACGATGGGGATCGACCCGGAGACTCCGGTGGGGTTCCAGCAGATCCGCACCTCAGTCAAATTCGACGCCGATGCGCCGCCGGATCGATTGCAGCGGTTGGCCGACCGGGCCGAGCGCTACTGCGTCGTCGGAGCCACCCTTCGTGAGGGTACATCGCTTACGACCAGCATTGCGCCTCGGGGAGCGGACGGAGACGCGGGCAATGGGTGACGGGAACGGGCGAGTCGACGCCAGCGGTGCGGCTCCCAGCATCGACGACGAGCGGATCTACGGGTTCGATACGCTGGCCGTCCATGCCGGCCAGCGGCCCGACCCGGTCACCGGCGCGCGGGCGATGCCGATCTATCAGACGACATCGTATGTGTTCGAAGACACCGATCATGCCGCCGAGCTCTTTGCGCTGCAGCGATTCGGAAACATCTACACGCGAATCATGAACCCGACCACTGCTGCCTTCGAGGAGCGGGTCGCCGCCCTCGAGCAAGGCGTTGGTGGGCTGGCCACGTCGTCAGGGCAGGCCGCACAGTACATCGCGCTGGCGACCCTGCTGGGACCGGGCGACCAGATCATCTCCTCCAGCGCCCTCTACGGCGGCACCTATACCCAGTTCGATATCACCCTGCGACGCTGGGGCGTCGACGTCGTCTTCGTCGATTCCTCCGATCCGGAGAACTTCCGGCGGGCGATTACCCCGCAGACACGCGTCATCTACGGCGAGACGATCGGCAATCCGCGCATCAGCGTGCTCGACATCAGCGCTGTTGCCGAGATCGCCCACGAGGCCGGCGTGCCATTGATGATCGACAACACCTTCGCCACGCCGTATCTCTGCCGGCCACTCGAACATGGCGCCGACATCGTCGTCCACTCCGCCACCAAGTTCATTGGCGGACACGGTACGGCTATCGGCGGGATCATCGTCGAGTCGGGGCGCTTTCCCTGGGATAACGGCAATTTCCCGGGAATGACCGAGCCGTCGCCGGGGTACCACGGGATTCGCTTTTACGAGACCTTCGGCGAGTACGGGTACTTGATGAAGGCCCGGGTCGAGAACCTGCGAGATATCGGGCCGGCGCTTAGCCCATTCAACGCGTTCCTGTTTCTGCAAGGTCTGGAGACGCTCCCAGTACGTATGGAGCGGCACACCCGGAACGCGGAGCGCGTTGCGGCATTCCTGGCCGCTCATCCGGCCGTGAGCTGGGTGAATTATCCGACGCTTCCCGATAGCCCCTACCGGGAATTGGCAGCTCGGTATTTGCCGCTCGGGGCTGGCGCGGTCTTTACGTTTGGGGTCAAGGGCGGACGCGAAACCGGCGCTCGATTTATCGAAGAGTTGCGGTTGATCTCGCACCTGGCCAACATCGGGGATGCCAAGACGCTGATCATCCATCCGGGTAGCACGACTCATCAGCAACTGACCGATGAGCAGCAGGCCGAGTCCGGAGTTAGTCCGGACCTCGTCCGCATCTCGGTCGGGCTGGAAGATGTCGACGACATCTGTTGGGACCTGGATCGGGCGTCTGCGCCGGGCTACGGAGAGGGAGGCGCTTGGCTCAGGAAGAGGAGAGAGGGACGCTGCGCTTGAAGTGGATGGTGACCGAGCTGCTCGAAGCAACGGCGCCGGTCGCTGAACGCGATTTTGGCGCGGCGGCGAATGCGAAATGACTTCTCCGATGAATGAAGCAACTCCTTCCGAGGCGGCCCAGTCGCCACCACCCCTCGTGCAAAGCACCCCTCTCACTCTCACCTCTCGGCCGCTGGCGACGGTCCGGGCTTCGAGTGGCGCCTGGGAGCGATTACGCATATTGCAAGAGAACCGCCGCATCGCCATGGTCGGTCTCTCGGCCGACCCGATGCGCCCGAGCCACTTCGCCGCGATCTATATGCAGTCCGAGGGGTATGACATTATCCCGGTGAACCCGCGATATGCCGGCGAGACGATTCTCGGCCAGACAGTCTATCCATCCCTGGAAGAGATTCCGGGGCCGGTCGACATCGTCGATGTCTTTCGGCGTCCGGAGGAGGTCCCTGGCATTGCGCGTAGTGCGGTGGCGATCGGGGCGAAGGTGCTCTGGATGCAGCTTGGGGTCATCAATGACGAAGCGGCGCGAATCGCCGCGGACGCCGGGCTCGAGGTGGTCATGGATCGCTGTGTCAAGATCGAGCACGCGCGGTTTTTCGGGGGACTGAATCTCGTCGGGATGAACACCGGTGTGGTGACCTCTCGGCGGCGGATTGGCTGACGCGTTAGCGGCACGTCTGGCGCAGGCGCAGCGCGACCAGACCCCAGAGTGCCACCAGCGGGATGACCAGGAGGCGCATGGTAGCGCCCATCGGAATCCCCAGGTCGGGCCACCAGATCGCCGCTTGGGACAACAGCGCGCCCGGCAAGGGCGAGGATGAACGCGACGAGCGCGGCGACGAACAGACTGCTCCAGCTGGGATCAGCGCGGATCGCGAGAGTGAAGGCGAGGGCGGCCGCAAGCTGCGCCACGCCGCCGATCGTGCCCGCCGATTGATGAGCGTCGCCCAGGATGGTCGCCGGGCCCGGTGCGTCCATCGGGTACCAGACAAGCCCGAGGCTGGCGAAACCGGAGACGACGAGCAGGAAGACGATCGGCCGACAGCCAGGTGGCGTGATGCCGGCCCGCAGCAGTGCGAGCCCAGCGAAATTGACGCGATGCCCAGGGCGCCAAACGCGATCGATTGCAGCGCGCCCCACGGCCCGACCGCGTAGTAGCTCAGGGACTTCTCGAGCACGTTGAGATCCGGTCGCAGCATCGGCGTGGCAACGAGCACAGCCAGATTGATGACGATTCCAACCAGCGCGACGTCGGCCCAACCGCAGGCGAGGCGGTACCGCCGGTTCATCGCTTCGGCATCTCATGGGATTCGAGATCGAGGTGGCTCGAAAGCAGCTCTCGACGTGGTCATCGACGAGTCCCGCGCTTTGCATGAAGGCGTAGCAGATCGTGCTGCCGACGAATCGGAAGCCACGCCGTTTCAGATCCTTGCTCATCGCGTCCGATTCGGGTGTGGTCGCCGGGATGTCCGCGAGCGACCGGGGCCGCGGGCCGGGTTCGGATGGAGCGAATTGCCAGATGTAGGCGTCGAACGATCCGCAAGCATCCTGGACGTCGAGGAATGCCTGGGCGTTCGAGATGGCAGCGGCCACCTTCAGCCGGTTGCGCACGATACCCGCGTCGCCGAGTAGTCGGGTGACGTCTTCAGGCCCGTAGCCGGCGACAATCCCCGGGTCGAATCCGTCGAACGCCCTGACAAACGCCTCGCGCTTGCGCAAGATGGTCGACCAGGAGAGTCCGGCCTGGAATCCCTCCAGAATCAGGCGCTCGAACAGATCTCGGTCGTCGTGACAGGGAACGCCCCACTCTTCATCGTGATAGGCGACCATCAAGGGGTCGGTGCCGGCCCATTCGCAGCGGACGAGGGGTCAGGGTGATAGGGTGACAGAGCGTGGTCAGGTCGTGCAATCGATCGCGCTAGACCCTGCACACCATCGCCACCCTAAATTTGGTCGCGGGGATCGAGGGCATCGCGCAATCCGTCACCAACGAAGGTGAAGGAGAGGGTGATCAGCGCCACCGCGAGGCTTGGCGCGATGAGCAACCAGGGCTGGATGCGATAAGCCGTCTGGCCGGCCTGGATCATTTGACCCCAGGATGTGGGGAATGGCGCATCGAGATTGACATCGGGTCGCAGCCCGATGCCGAGGTACGTGAGGACCGCTTCCGCGATGATTGCGCCGGGGACGATGAATGCGCCCGCGACGATGACCGGACCGAGTGCATTGGGCAGAATATGGCGGCTGATTTGTCGCCAGGCCGAAGCGCCACTGGCGCGGGCGGCCTCGACGAACTCTTTCTCCTTCAGGGCCAGGGTGTCGCCGCGTACCAGCCGCGCCACACTCGTCCAGTTGATGATCGAGAGCGTGACGAACAAGAGCAATCAGCCCGTTGAGCAGACTCCCAAAGTACGTATCCCCAAATGAAATCTGCATGATGATGAAAAAGAGGAGCGCCGGAAAGGCATAGACAATATCGGTGAAGCGCATGAGCATATTGTCGAGGCGACCCCCGGCGAATCCCGCCAGAAGCCCGATCGGGATCCCGATCAACATGATGACGACCATCGGAATGAAGCCGACGACAAGCGAGATGCGGGTGCCATACACGAGGCGACTAAAGACATCACGTCCGTTGCTATCGGTGCCGAGTGGGTAGTTCCAATCGCCGGTCGTCTTGGGATCGTCGGTCTGGATCCAGGCGGCCTGCCGGTATTTGCCAGCGGTGCGCAGGTCGCTCTGCACCGGATTGTGCGGCGCGATCACCGGGGCGAAGACCGCGACGAAGGCGAGAATATCAGGCAGACCATGCCGACGATGGCGAGCTTGTTGCGTCGAAATTGGCGCCAGGCGTTTGACCAGAGACTCCGTGGCGCGCGGGCTGTGCCAAGCGTGCCGGGTAGAGTCGCCGCGGGGGCTTCTGTGGCCAGGGTCATGGTGGCTTGCGACATCGGATTCTCCTCAGCCCTAGCGCCGGACCCGAATTCGTGGGTCGATGAGGCCATACGAGAGGTCGACGAAAACATTGGCGATGGCGACGAGGATGGCGTAGAAGATGGCGGTGCCCATGATGACGGAGTAGTCGCGCTTCGAGATCGACTCGACAAATTCCCGGCCGAGCCCGGGCGCGCCAAAAATCGACTCGATGATGATCGAACCGGTGACGAGATCGGCCGCCGCGGGGCCGAGAATGGTGATGATCGGGATCAGGGCGTTGCGCAGCATGTGCCGGTTGACAACACTGTTGCTCACCCAGACCCTTGGCCCGAGCGGTCCGGATGTAATCCTGCCGTTTGATCTCGAGCATGCTCGTGCGCGTCAACCGAGCCATGTAGGCCATCGTGCCAAGTCCAAGCACGATCCCGGGCAGAAAGTACGCGCGGCCGAAGCCTTCCCACTCTTCGGGTCGAGCGGATGGGAGAAAAGCCGAACGTACTGCTGAGGAAGAGGAGGAGCAGCAAACCGCTGACAAAGGTCGGCACCGAGACCCCAAGCGTGGATGTCCCAGGCTGAGGTAGTCGAGCCAGGTGTTTTGACGAAGCGACGGCGATGATGCCGAGCGGAATGCCGACGATGACCGAGAACAGGATGGCGACGATACCGAGCTTGAGAGAGATCGGGAAACTTTCTCGCGATAAACTCCTGGACCGACTCGGCTCCCTTGGAAGCGTAGGAAGGACCGAGGTCGAAGCGGAAGACGCCGGTCATGTAATTCAAGAAGCGGCTGTCGATGAACGCGGTCGCGAGAACGAGTGGGATTCCTGACCCCCTCGGCAAGTTGGACGATTGACCGCTTCCGGATTGACCCAGAGCGGCTTGTCGAGCCCGAACTTCGCGTCGAGAGCCTCGACCGTCGCGGCGGGAAGCGTTTTTTCCCGGTCCCACGGACCGCCGGGAGCGCGGTACATGAGAAAGAACGTGACCGCGGCAACGGCGACGATCACCGGGATGACCCAAAGAACTCTACGGAATGCGTACTCCAGCATCAACTATCCTCGATGACGTTCAACGTCTCTTCTCTGGGCGAGAATATCATAACAGTCAAGTGCTTCCCCATGTCGCGTTACGCGAATGGCAGAGTCCCTGCCGAGGCGACCGCATGTGAGACGCGGTCGCCTCGGCCGAATTGACCGCCAGTTCTATTCGGTCTTGTCGATCGTCATCAGCGACGAGAACTGACCGGGCCATTCTGATCTCGCTCGGCGTCGGCGTGTAGCCCGTGACCGTTGGACTGACCACGAAGACACCGACAAGGTTCAAGACGAAGACCTCGGCTGCGTCGTCGACCAGGATTTCCCGGCTTGCTCGTAGTAGCCGAGGCGCTCTTCCGGGTCGACCGTCGTATCACCCAGGTCGGTGAGACGGTCGAATTCCTCATTGCAGTAGCCGACGCGCTGCGCGAATGTGGCGTCGCACGTCCAGTAGACACTCAGCCAGTTCTGGGGGTCGGGGTAATCCTGGACCAGCCGCCGAAGCCGACGAGCTGAGGATGCGTGGCGTTTTCCTTCGAAAGCGCCGTCAGCGTCGTTCCGTCGGTCGGTCCGAGAATCAGGTCAATGCCGAGAATGTCGCGATACTGACCCGCGAGCCATTCGGCGCGCTCGGTAGCGCCGGAACGGTCGCCGTTGTAGAAAGACTCGATTTGCGGGAGGTTTTCCGGCCCGCCATAGGAGGACTCGGCTAGAGCCTGAACTGCCGCCTCAGGATCGAACGCGAATTTGTCGGTCTCGATGTAGCCTGGAATGCCCGGCGGAATCCAGGAAAGTGTCGCGGTGCAGTCGCCGGCGGACCTCGACGCACAGTGTTTCGCGATCGAACGCGTAGGCAAATGCTTCACGCACCTTGAGGTCGTTGAATGGCTCGAGGTTGAGGTTCATCTGGAGAAAGAAGGTCGACGCCTGCGGGAAAGACAACGTGGCCTCGGATAGCTCGGGATCGGCATGCACCTCGGGAATTTGGGGTGGCTCCAGCTCGACGATGTCGAGGTCGCCGGCCCGGTAGGCTTCGAGGGCGACTGCGGCGTCATCGACATAGACGTAGTCGATGCCGTCGAGCTTGGGTCGGCCCTGCCAGTAGTTCTCGTTGGCGGCGAAGGTCCACTCCTGATCCAGGGACGATGCTCGCGTTACGTGAACGGCCCGTTCCCGATGTGATTCTCGGCTGATCTGCCACCAGTTCTCCGGGTCGGCCTCCACAATCTCCTGCTTGACCGGATAGAAGACCCACAGGTAGGCGACTGTGTGGTAGTACGGGGCCGGATTGGTGAGATCGATTTGCAATGTGAGATCGTCGAGGGCCGTTACCCCAGGGCCGCCCTGGCCGCTTCATGCTCCTCCGGCGTGTACTCGACCGCGCTTTCCCTTCCTCGTCAAGCCCGAGACCGGCGAACTCGGCACAGCCAACGATCTCGAAGAGGATCGACTGGTACTCGCCCGCCGTGACCGGGTCACAGGTCCGTTCCACGGCGTAGCGGAAGTTTTCGGCGGTCAAGGGAGAGCCATCGCTGTATTTCAGATCCGGTCGCGAAGTGAAAGGTGATCTGGGTGGCGTCCTCGTTGTATTCCCAGGACTCCGCGGCCGCCGGAACGGTCTCCTGGTTGGTGTCGAGGCGCGTCAGGCCTTCGTAGGCGAGGGCCAGAATGTCGATCTCGTTGGCGAAGGAGCTTTTCTGCGGGTCGACGACATCGGGATAGACCGGATGATGAACGCGAAGAACCTTGCCTTCGTCCTGTGCTGCACTGTCGCCAGCGCGGGAATCGACCAACGCGAGCCAACCGCAATAGCGCAGCGAGCCGAAACAAGACCTTCAGCCGAGTGAATGCATCGGTTCTCTCCTTCGTCCACGGGCAACGAGCCTGCCAGGCCCGGTCTACTTAACACATGAACCGACCGAAGTGCTGGACAGCTCTCATTCGCTTCGTCAACCTGGCGCTCGGCATTGACAATTTGAAGGATCGCTCGGGACACATCAGCGTAACTTCTTAATCGCTAGCAAGAATGCAGGCCAGGTCTTCTCTCGCTGATTCTCAACAAGGCTGCTGCAGATTCTCGTTGCCCAATGAAACGCACGAAGCGCGGTAGCCAGGAGCGCTTCGTAGGGCTTCCGTCAGGGCTATTCCGTCTTGTCGATCGTCATCTGCGAAGGCAAATCCGGGCCACTCGAGTCGCTGGGGATCGGCGTGTATGCCGGTTACCGCCGGATTGACGACGAACTTGACACGCTGGTTGAAGAGAAAACGGCCTGGCACGTCGTCGACCAGAATTTCGCCGGCCTGCTCGTAGTATGTCAGTCGCTCGTCGGGGTCGATTGTGGTGTCGCCTTGCTCAACCAGCGCGTCAAACTCCTCGTTGCAGTAACTAACGCGCTCGGCGAATGACGAATCGCAGGTGTAGTAGACACTTAGCCAGTTCTGGGGATCGGGGTAGTCCTGGATCCAGCCACCCCAGAACATAAGTCTGCGGATGCGTCTCGGGCTCTTTGCGCAGCGCGGTAAGCGTCGTACCGTCTGTCGGCTCGATCGTCAGTTCGACGCCAAGGATGTCGCGGAACTGACCCGCAATCCACTCGACCTGCTCTCCACGCCCGGAGACGTCGCTGTTGTAGTCGATCGTGATCTCCGGAAGGTTCTCTGGTCCGCCGTATGAGGATTCAGCGAGTGCTTGCACGGCTGCTTCAGGATCAAAGGCGTACTTGTCCGTCTCGATCGCGCCCGGCACCCCCTCGGGAACCCAGGAGAGCGTCGGTGCGCAGTCTCCGGCCCGGATCACGCGCAAAGTGTCTCGCGGTCGGTTGCATAGGCAAATGCCTCACGTACCTTCTTGTCCGTGAACGGTTCTTGAGTGAGATTCAATCCATGATGTAGGTCGAGGCCGTGCGGCCAAGAGACGAATGCCTCGGAGAGCTCAGGATCTGCCATCACCTCAGAACCTGGCGGGTTCGAGGTCGACGATGTCGAGATCCCCGGCCCGGTAGGCTTCGAGCGCGACGGCGCCGTCCTCGATGTAGACGTACTCGATGGCGTCGAGTTTGGGCCGGCCCTGCCAGTAGTTCTCGTTGGCCGCAAACGTCCACTCCTGGTCCTCGGCGATCCCGGTGACCGTGAACGGACCATTCCCGATGTGATTCTCCGGCGTCTTCCACCAATTGTCTGGGTCCGCCGCAACGATTTCTGCCTTGACGGGATAGAAGACCCACATGTAGGCAACCGTGTGGTAGTACGGAGCCGGATTGGTCAGGTCGAGTTGGAGTGTCAGGTCGTCGAGGGCCCGTCGCACCAGAGCGCTGCGCGCTTCTTCATACTCTTCGGGCGTGTATTCGACGGTGTTGCCTTCCTCGTCAACACCGAGCCCGGCGAACTCCGCGCAACCAACGATCTCGAAGAGGATCGACTGGTACTCACCGGCGGTGACGGGGTCGCAGGTCCGTTCCACCGCATAGCGAAAGTTCTCCGCTGTCAACGGCGAGCCGTCGCTGTATTTCAGGTCTGGTCGCAGATGGAACGTGATCTGGGTGGCGTCCTCGTTGTATTCCCACGACTCGGCTGCGGCCGGCACCGTCTCCTGGTTCTGTCGAGCCGGGTCAGACCTTCGTAGACCAGAGCCATGATGTCAATTTCGTTTGTGAACGAGCTCTTCTGCGGGTCAACCACGTCAGGGTACGAACGTGATGAACGCGCAACACTTTGCCGCCGTCTTGGGCTGCGGTGCTCGAGGTGAGCACCGGGACAATTAGGGTAAGCGCAATGACGATTGCGGTGAGACGGGACAATGCCTTCGCCGCTGAACGCATTCGGACTCTCCTTTTCAAAACACCCGCCTCATCAGGTCCAGCGGGATCCTCCGTGGATTGATGCAAGGTACCTAACAAACGGTTAATCGGCAATCGCTCGATTCGCGCTTCCCCCAGTTGATTTGTGGACTCATAGCCTCACGGAACCTGCAAGGACTCTTTGTCCACCATCGCTGGCAAGAGGCATTTTTCGAGATGCGGCTGGAGCTGAGCCTTTCGGTCGTCATTGTTTCGATCGATTGTCGCGATGAGGTTGCAAGCTGGGGCGATCCTGGACCAGGATCGCCCCAGCTCCGCATTGCCGCTGCTTTCTACTCGGTCTTGTCGATCGTCATGAGTGATGCCAAACTGACCGGGCCACGCGGCGTCGCTTGCCGTCGGCGTATAACCTGTAACCGCGGGATTCACGACGAATACGCCGGAGAGATTGAAGCAGGAAAACCCCGGGAACATCGTCAACAAGAATTTGCCCGGCTTGCTCGTAGTAGCCGACCCGTTCGTCTTGATCGATCGTGGTGTCGCCAAGTTTCGTCAACTCATCGAATTCTTCGTTGCAGTACCCGACCCGGTTCAGCGAGGAGTCGCAGGTCCAATAGACGCTGAGCCAGTTCTGCGGGTCCGGATAGTCCTGGTACCAACTGCCGAAGAAGAGAAGTTGCGGATGTGTCTCCAACTCCTTGCGCAGTGCGGTCAGCGTTGTGCCATCTGTTGGTTCGAGCGTCAACTCGACATTAAGGATGTCGCGATACTGACCCGCCACCCATTCCGCGCGCTCGGTATTGCCCGAGAGGTCGCTGTTGTAGGCGAGTTTGATCTCAGGAAGGCCCTCGGGACCGCCGAATGAGGACTCGGTCAGTGCCTGAACGGCAGCTTCTGGATCGAACGCGTATTTGTCGGTTTCGATTGCTCCGGGCACGCCCTCCGGAATCCAGGAGTAGGTCGGGGTGCAGTCACCGGAGCGAATCTCCGCACAATAGGTCTCTCGATCGAAGGCATAGGCGAACGCCTCACGAACTTTCTTGTCAGTGAATGGTTCCTGGGTCAGGTTCATCGCGAGAAAGAGGTTTGACGCGGTCGGATAGTTAACGTAGGCCTCTGAGAGTTCTGGATCGGCGGTAACTTCTGGAATCTGCGGGGGTTGCAGAGTAACGATGTCAAGGTCACCCGAGCGGTACGCCTCTAGGGCAACTGCGGCATCCTCAATGTAGACAAAGTCGATGCCATCGATTTTTGGTCGACCCTCCCAGTAGTTGTCGCTGGCAGTGAAGGTCCATTCCTGGTCCTCAGCGATGCTGGCTACATTGAATGGGCCGTTGCCGATGTGGTTCTCGGCCGTCTTCCACCAGTTGTCCGGGTCGGCGTCGACGATCTCTTTCTTGACCGGGTACAAAACCCAAAGTGTGGCGACTGTGTGATAGTAGGGGGCGGGGTTTGTCAGATCAATCTCGAGTGTGCGGTCGTCGACCGCCCGCACGCCCAGTGCCGTTCTGGCCGTCTCGTATTCTTCCGGGGTGTACTCGCGCGCATTTCCTGCCTCATCAACAGTCAACCCGGCGAACTCAGCGCAACCGACAATCTCGAAGAGGATCGATTGATACTCGCCGGCCGTCACCGGGTCGCAGTTGCGCTCAATCGCGTAACGGAAATTCTCTGCTGTCAGGGGAGTGCCGTCTGAGTAGACGAGGTCTGGTCTCAATGTGAACGTGACCTGGGTGGCGTCCTCGTTGTACTCCCACGACTCCGCCGCGGCCGGTACGGTCTGCTGGTTGCTGTCAAGGCGAGTGAGCCCCTCATACGACCAAGGACAAAAGGGCAATCTCGTCAACGAACGAGCTTTTCTGGGGATCGACAACGTCGGGGTAGGTCTCACTGATGGATCCGCAGCACCTTGCCGCTATCCTGCGCTGCCGTCCCCGTGGTCAGCACAGGGATCACCAGCGAAAAAACCGCGACGATCGCAGCTAGCCGCGCCCAATGGCGGGATACGCGGAGCATGGACTCCTCCTATCATGAACGAATGCTGGGTCGGCATGACCCTCAGGGATTGGGCGCAAAGCTATACGACATGTCAATGGACGTCAATCCATTCTGAGTCGGGTGGCAACGCTTAGATCAGCTAGTTCTCAAAATACGACTGCTTCGGCGACGACACCGAGTACTCCGCCACCGACTATCAGCCAGGCTGAATTCATTCTCAGCCTGATGAGCAGGAAGGCGGCAACCACAGCGAGACCAATGCTGAACGGGTCCACCAAGGCAGAACGGCCAAGGATGATCGTTACGGATGCCATCAGCCCGACGGCGGCGGCGCTGACGCCGTCGAGAAAACCGGCCGTCCAGGGTGACGAGCGGAGCTTGGGCACCAGGGAATGCGTCAGCCCCACCAGAACGAAGGCGGGGAGGAAGATGCCGACAGTCGCGAAGGCCGCGCCGCCCCAACCGCCGACCAGATAGCCGACGAATGTCGCCGTGGTAAAGACCGGCCCGGGAGTGAACTGACCGACGGCCACCGCGTCGAGAAGCTGCTGTTCTGTCAGCCAGCCCAGGTCTTCGACGAAGTCCTGCTGCAGGAAGGAGAGCAGGACGTAGCCCGTCCCGTACAGCGTCGCACCGATCTTGAGGAACTCGAGAAACAACCTGAAGGGAGAATAGGGCTCCGCCGCTGCTGCGAGCACGGGAGCAAGCGCTGGCGACCGGTGCAAGAGCTCTCTAGGGACTGGCACCGCGAGGAGAAGACCTGTCACTCCCCGCTCATGAACAACGCGCGTCGCCATGACGACAACACCGAGAGCGATGAGCACGAACAACTCATTGACGCCCGCGAGAGATAGAGCAAACGCGATGGCGCTCACCGCGAGGAGCGGCAGTTGGTTGGCGATCGTGCGGCCAAGGCCCCAGATAGCCTGCACGATGACCGCGATCACCACCGGTTTCACCCCGTACAGAAATGACTCGAGTTGCGGGGTTGTTCCGTAGCGCTCGTAGACCCAGGCAAATCCGAGGGTGATCAGCGCGGCGGGCAGGATGAAGAACGCCCCGCCGGCAAGCAGTCCCCGCCACCCAGCGCGGTGGTAGCCGGCATGAATCACCATTTCCGTCGAGTTGGGACCGGGGATCAGGTTCGTGGCCGCTAGGAGATCCAGGAAATACGCGTCGGTCATCCACCCGCGGCGGGTGACGATCTCGTCACGCAGCATCGCAATGTGCGCGGCCGGTCCTCCGAACGCGGTCAGGCCCAGTTTGAGGGACAGCCTCACGACCTCGGTAATAGATCCGGTTAGGCGCGGCTGTTCGCGTTTTGGAGTGACCGAGTCGCCGGGACCTGCCATTCAGATCTCGTTTGCAATCATCCGGAGGAAGCACATTGAGAGCATCACGGCCGCCCGCCCAGTCAACGCGCCGATCTCAATCATGAAGCCCGGCTCATGAGCCGGGCTTCATCGTTCACGGACTCGCCGTCAACCTATCAACCGACCACGCTGACCGCGGTACCTATATCCGCCCAGCCATACATCCAGGCTGCGACGTCCATGGGCAGGTTGACGCAGCCATGGCTCATCGGCGCCCCGAAGTTCGAGTGCCAGTATGTGCCGTGAATCGCGTTGCCATTGCCGTCGAAGTACATGACGAAGGGAACGTCTTCCACCCGGTAATACTCGCCGCTGATCGTACCCTCCATGGTCTGGGCGTCGAACTTCGCCAGGACGGAGTGGAAGCCGACTGGTGTCGTCGTTTCGGGCACCTCGGCGGTGCCGGTACTGACGAGGGAGGACATGACCATCTCGCCTTCCTCATACGCCCACATCGTTTGCGCCGAGATAGACACGACGACTTCTTTCCAGGCTCCCTGCTGTGGTCCAGGTCCGAATGACCAATCCGAACCTTCGTCCTCGACGGGGGTCGCTTCGGGCGGAGGAATGAACAGCGCCTCGTCATAGAGCGGGACATCCTGCGGTTGTTCGATCGGTTCAATGTCGAGTTTGGCCCGTTCGGCGGCGATCCTCCCGAGAGGCAGGGGCTCGACCGAGCCACTCGCCGTCTGTCGCAATATGCCTTTCTCGAAATACTGAACTCGCGTTCCGTCCGGTGCCCGGAATGCCTCTGTGAGCGGAAGCCCCAGCCAGGCTGCCGTTTCGCCCGCCTGCCAGAACTCCAAGAATGGGCCCCGCACGGTATGACCCGACGAGACTACCGTTGCGCAGCTGCTTGCGCTGATGGGAGAGCAGACCGCTCGTTCGAGCGCCCGCTGGAGCGCGAGAGACGGCCCCGCCTCCTGTGATTCCGTCAAGTGCCTGTCGACCCAAGTCGAGCGTTTGAACCTGATTCTCGGGCGCCTCGTCTGGCAGATAGACCAGAGCGAGGTGCTCGTAATATTGAATGACGTCGGCATCCGCAGCGGCGGCGAAAGCGGTACGGGGACGGATCTCCTCTGTGATGGGATCACCCAAGACGTCTTGCGTCTGCCGCCAGACATCGAGGAAAAGGCCGTCAGTTGTGTGACCCGTGGCGGGAACGTAGACCGTGCGAGGTGCGGACCAACTCTGAGCGGTGACCGTGAGCGGAGTGAGAATCGCCCCTAGGGCGAGAAACAATGTGGTCGCGGCGACCGATCGAAGTGTCCGCACGCACCAAAACATGGCGCGCGCTCGCAGCCCGTCCCCCATCTTCGTCCCCCTAAACCCTGAGGGCGCGCAGCGGTATCGCTGACACCCCGGAACCTCTCCCAGTCGCAGTATACTCTCCAGAATCATGACGTACGTACGCGAGGTATCATTGAATATGCCGGCGAGTTCTCGCCAGCAGGCGCCGGCAGAGTGGATCGAGCCGGTTCCACTCAAGGGCGGCCAACCGCCGTTCCATAGTGACCCGTTGCTCCACGCGATTCTTTCACGGCGATTGGCCAATGTCACCGATGCCGCTGATTTCCTCAACGCCGATCCGCGGCCGGCTCCTGACCCACATCTGCTGCCAGGGATGACCGAGGCTACCGCCCGTATAGCGCGCGCGCTCCGCCGGAACGAGCCGATTGGCATTTTTGGTGATTACGACACTGACGGTGTGACGTCATCCGCACTGCTGACTCTGGCACTCCGCGCCGCGAGTGGTGGGAGCCAGCCGATCGCGATCCGGCTGCCATTGCGTCGCGAGGGTTACGGACTAAGCGAGACCGGGGTCGAGGACTTAGCGAGGGCTGGTAGTCGCCTCCTCGTAGCCGTTGACTGCGGTAGCAAGGACCATGCGGCTGTGGAACGGGCGCGAGAACTCGGACTGGATGTCGTTGTCCTCGACCACCATCGGATTATGGTTCCTCCACCACCGCATGCGATCGTCGCGTCACCGCAGTTGCGGGAGGATGCCCCATACAAGACGATGTCCGCCGCCGGGATTGCCTACTTGCTGGCGACAGCGCTTGCCCGCGATGGATTTGACACAGGTGGCGGTGCGGGGAAGGAACCAACTGCCCTCCTCGACCTTGCCATGGTTGGTCTAGTCGGAGACGTTTCCTCGTTGACGGGCGTCAATCGAGCTCTTGTCCGCGACGGATTGCGGCAAGTGCGTCATGAGCCGCGCCCAGGTTTGCGCGCGCTGTGCGCGAGTGCTGGAATCGATCCGACCGTGCTCTCCAGTACTCAGATCGCGTTCCAGCTGTCTCCGCGGTTGAACGCGCCAGGAAGACTCGGCGATCCCCGTCCGTCGTACGAACTACTGGTCACGCAAGACCTGCGACGAGCCGAGCGCCTCGCGGAGCAGGCTGAACAAGCGAATCAGCGCCGCAAGCTCCTCCAGGATCGGGTGCTGCGGGATGTCGAAACTGCACTCGTCGCGGACCCACAGCAGCTGGAGCGTCGCGTCTTGGTTTTCGCGGGGCCGGGATGGGAGCCAGGGATTGTCGGACTTGCGGCAGGCAAGCTGGCCGAGAAGCATGATCGACCAGTAATCGTGCTCACCGTAGTTGACGGCATAGCGCACGGCTCCGCCAGGTCAGTGCCCGGATTCGATATTACGAGCGCGCTAGCCGATTCCGCTGGCGCCCTAATCCGGTTTGGTGGCCACGAACGGGCGGCGGGGCTCGCTCTCCCGGCGTCTAATATTCGTGATCTTGACGACGCACTGCAGCGCGCTATTGCTGTGTCTCACGTCGCGCCGCCGGGTCTACCTCGCTTGGCTATCGACGCGGAGCTGGAGCCAGCGCGGCTACGGCTCGAGACCGCCCGACTGATTCAGGATCTTGGGCCATTCGGCGAAGGGAACCCAGTGCCAGTGCTTCGCATCTCGCGGATGCCAATTCGGGGTTACACGGTCATGGGGCGCGAGAAACAGCACCTCAAAATCCTCACCACGGGTGGTACGAGTGACGGAGAAGCAATTCTCTGGAGCGGCGCGGATCGCTCGCGAGAGCTCCTGGGAGCGCGGCACGTCGACCTTGTCGGAGTGCTGGAGACGAACGTCTGGAACGGGACACCGCGGGTGCAGATGCGGCTTGCGGATTTTCGCCGCGTCGCTCCCTGAAAGTCCTTACGTCATCAGGCTCCGGTGGTGTCGCCATCCTCCGTCTGTTTCGCCACCCCGGCCACGTCGGCGCTCCCGGCAGCGAGGGGTTCTGGAATCGGGGCTGTAGCGGCGGGTTCAATACCCTCGAGTAGACCGCCGACCTGCGTTTCGTCGAGACAGATGGCCGCGGCGATGACCTGATCCATGGTCGCGGCAAATATGATCTCCATCTCACGCCGTACAGCCGTTGGCAGCTTACTCAGGTCACGGGTGTTCTCCTGAGGTGCGATCATCCGCCGAATGCCGTGCCGGTGCGCTGCCAGAGCTTTCTCCCGGAATCCGCCGATGGCGAGCACTCTGCCGCGTAACGTGATCTCGCCTGTCATGGCTGTGTCACCGCGAACCGGACGACGGGCCAACGCGGAAATAAGCGCCGTCGCCATGGTGATTCCCGCGGAAGGACCATCCTTGGGCGTCGCTCCCTCCGGGAGATGGATGTGCAGGTCAAGGAACGACTGGAATTCTGGATCGATCAGGAGTTGCTCGGCTCGGGAGCGGGCATAGGACACCGCCGCGTGGGCCGACTCTTGCATGACGTCCCCGGCTTTGCCGGTGATCGTGAGATTGCCCTTTCCAGGCATCGTTGCGACTTCGACGGGAAGCAGCTCGCCGCCGATCTCCGTGACTCCAAGCCCAATCGCCAGACCAATCTGGTTTTCGCCGAGATGGAGATCTTGCCCGAAACGCGATGGGCCCAGAAATTCGCTGAGCCGTGCCTCGGTCAGGCGTACCCGATCACTCTTTCCGCGGACAA
Source organism: uncultured Chloroflexia bacterium (assembly GCA_963751075.1). GTDB lineage: Bacteria > Chloroflexota > Chloroflexia > Thermomicrobiales > UBA6265 > JACCXM01. The sequence continues at coordinate 220,210 of CAVVTE010000027.1, forward strand.
CGTCTCGAGCCACCCGACGGCATATCGCGGCGATTTCCCGTTCGAGCTGCCGCACTCCCGCTTCTCGGGTGTAATCTCGCACCAGCCGTGACCAGGTTCGAGGCGGTATTGATATTGACTTCTGGACGAGGCCGTGAGCGGCGATTTGCTTGGACAGCAAATGCTTGCGTCCAATCTCGACCTTTTCTTCCTCGCTGTAGCCCGGAATCTCGATGACTTCCATCCGATCACGGAGCGGGCGAGGAATTGGCGCCATGCTATTCGCGGTGGTCAGAAAGAGCACGCGCGAGAGGTCGTACGGGAGGTCGAGAAAATGATCATTGAAAGACCGATTTTGCTCGGGATCGAGCACCTCCAACATGGCGGAGGCGGGGTCGCCCCGGTAGTCGGACGAGAGTTTGTCGATTTCGTCGAGGAGCATGACCGGGTTTACAGTCCCGGCTTGCTTCATGGCCGAAATAATACGACCCGGCATGGCGCCGATGTAGGTGCGGCGGTGACCCCGGATTTCCGCCTCATCACGCACACCACCGAGACTGACGCGGACGAAGCCACGCCCCATTGCCGTCGCGATAGAGCGTCCGAGGCTGGTCTTGCCGACGCCAGGAGGGCCAACCAGGCAGAGGATCTGAGTCGTCCCGTGGGTCGTGGCGTCAGCCGTGAGCTTGCGAACCGCGAGGAAATCGAGGATCCGCTCCTTGACCGTGTCCAGTCCGAAATGGTCGTCATCCAGAATCCGTTCGGCCTCAACAAGATTCAATTGGTCATCGCTCGCTTCGTGCCAGGGGAGCGCGAGAACTGTGTCGAGATACGTCCGGACGACGGTTGCCTCAGCCGATACCCCAGGCATTCGTTCCAGGCGGGTGACTTCCTTGAGGACCCGTTCTTCGACCTCATCCGGCATGCCTCGCTCGGCGATCTTGGCGCGCAGTGCGTCGAATTCACTTCCGTGTTCGCCGCCGAGCTCGTCGTGAATCGCCTTCAGTTGCTCTCGGAGGTAGTACTCCCGCTGATTGCGGTCGATCTGGTCACGCACCCGGTCCTTGATGCGTCGCTCCAGTGCGGCGACGTCAATCTCCGCGGAAAGATGCACGGCAACATGCTCTAGCCGGCGCAAGGGATCCGCGATTTCGAGCAACGCCTGGCGTCGAGAAACATCGGTCAGCAGCTGAGTCGCAAGGAGATCGGCCAAGTGACTTGGGTCGGAGGCGCGATGAACCATGTCCTGTACTTCGACCGGGAGTGCTCCTCGGGCGTCGGCGAAGCGGTTGGCCAGATTCTGGACGTGAGCAATCAATGCCCGCGCTTCGCTCGCCGGCGCCTCCGGCTCATCAAACGGTTCCGCCGCAACGACGAAAAACCCGGGTTGGTTGGAGAAATCGGTGATCTGAACGCGGCTTATGCCTTCCAACACGACCTGGACGTTCCCGGCCGCTTGGCGTTCGGACGACACAATCGCGACCAGCGTGCCAATGTGATGCAAATCTTCGGGACGAGGATCGTCGGCGTCAGGGTCGCGATGCGCCGTCACGATGAGTCGCAGGTTTGCACTCAAGGCGTGATCTACCGCACGCACGGAACGTGGGCGACCGACGAGCAGGGTTACAACATTGCGAGGAAAAACGACGACATTCTTGAGCGGCAGGAGCGGATGCCTGTCCTGGAACCCCTCCCGAGGATCCATAACGTTCACGCCAGCTTGCTTTGCATGCGGAAAAGCCCCCCCGCGGGATGAATCACGTGCGTCGTGCGAGCCGGTGCCGCGGAGCGCTCTGGCCCAACTAGAATAGCGGGATTCAGATCATACCCTGTCGCAAGCCCGGAGACCAAGGGCGTAATGCCTCTTTTCGGGAGCGAATCCAGGCACGTCGAAACGGGCGGTCATCAGACCGCCCGTTGGGAAAATATCCTTCAAGACAATTGTGGTTTACGGACCGGCGTCGAGACTCGATCCGGTTGACCCGAGCGCGCCCTCGCTGTCGCGAACCAGCATGTCCGCCTGAGCGTTACTTGTCCCAGGATCAATCGCCTTGGCCCGAATGTGCACACTCTCGTACTCACCAAACGGCTGATCGAGTTCGAATCGGGCCTGCCCAATTCCCTCCTGGTTCACGCTGAATTCCGCGGCTGGAACAAGCTTTCCGTCCTGGTTCACCCACAATTCGTAGGCCCCGGCGCGATCTTTGCTATTGATGTCGATCTGGAGCATCCCGGCCCGACCGTCTGAGCCCATGACGATCTGTCCTTCGGCCTGCGGCGAGTCATAACCGGGTGAGAGTGGGTATGACGTCGTGCCTGATCCGAAATTGGCTAACTCTGACTGAAGCTCGGCGAGCTCTGAGCTTTGACTCGAGAGCTGGTTTTGCAACTGAAGACCCCAGAATCCGGTGGCCACCAGGGCGATCAACAGCGGCACGGAAAGTACCGAGACGAACCAGTTCGCGCGGGATCCTGCGTTTAGAGACTATCGCGCCCTCACGTGATGACGGTGAACCGGCAACGCCAGCGCGCGTCAACTCGACGCCCGCGGCGCTTGGAATCGTCGGCGTGCGCCAAGCCTCGTTGGCGGTCAGCGGTAGCAACGACGATGCGGCCGCTCGCTGCGTGTGCGCCACACGCGCAAACAAGGCCACCTTACTATCGATTGGGGGCTTCTGCATGGGAACGATAAATGGCAGCATGCCCGCGGTGCGCTGCGCGTCGGCGAGTGAATCTTCGCACGAATGGCAAATACGAACGTGCGCGTCAACTGCCGCCACCTCATCGGCATCCAAAGCGCCGAGAGCGTAGCCGGGGATTTGGTCGTCAACATGCCCAATCGTGTCGGCAATTGACGAGAAGGACCGACTGCTCATCCCGGCAAGCCGGTAGCTCCGACGATCCTTACGTTGGTGACCGCGCTCGTCGCTCACGCCAATTGTGCTCCGTCACTCCCGAGCGCGTCCCGGAGCTTTTGCAGTCCCAGGCGCATTCTCGTCTTGATCGTTCCCAGGGGCTCGCCCAACGCTTCGGCTATCTCGCGCTGAGTCATTCCCCGGAAGTACGCCATCTCGATCGCTTCCCGCTGTGCCGGCGGCAAGTTCCGCCAGCGCTTCACCTATCGTCTCGCGCAGTGCACCGAGCCAGACCTCATCCTCGACATCTGCGCCCGAACCAGTGTCTGGCACCGACGCGAGTACTTGTTCAGGCTCCTCGCTCTCCGCCTTTTGCGGCCTCCGCCGCCGCCGTCGAATCTCGTCGATCGATAAGTTGTGCGTGATGCTCAGCAGCCAGGTGATGAACGTGCCTCGTCCAGCGCTGAAGTTGCTTCCCTGCTGCCAGGCGCGAAAAAACGCCTCTTGCAGGATCTCCTCGGCGAGGGGTCGATCAGCGACGATCCTCAACGCAAAGGAGAACACCACGCCCGAATATCTCTCGTACAAGACCTCCAGCGCCCGGGCCTCGCCCTGCGCGGCCCGGCCGATCAAGTCGGCGTCGCTCGCTTCGATGAGGTCGGGCGGAAAACCCACCTCGTCGCCGGCCGGCATGGCCACTGTAGCCTCCACGCCGGTCTCGACCGGATATACGGCCTAACCGGCAGAATCGGATCTCTGATGCGCGTGGCGAATGGCTGCCCGGCCCGCCAGCGCGGGGCGCCTCTGTTCCGGCGTCAATTGCGGGTCGGGGAGACGCTGACCCGCAGTCTACCGTATGTTCGCCCGAACACTTTCGACGGTACCCGAGGCCTCCCTACGCTCAGCGGTCCGATCAGACCGCCGCCCGCTTGTTCAAGGCGAGCCAGACTCGATCGGGTTCGGCCAGACCGAGCGCTTCTCGGCCTTCCGCGACGACGAAGAGAGAACCGGTGATGAGGATGGGGTCCGGATGGTCAGCCCTGGCGGCTGCGACGGCCGACGCGACCGTGGACCGGACTTCGTGAGGAATCCCTAACGCAGCCGCGACGTTCGCGACAGCAGCGGGATCGGCCGCGCGCGGAGAGTCAGACCTAGTCACGATCAACCTACCAATAAGAGGGCGCAATGCCGCCAGAAAGGCGACGATGTTTTTATCCGCCGCCATCCCGAGGACCACTGTCGCCCGGGCCAATCCGAGATCCTCACGCCACGTTTTGACGACTGCCATGGCTGCCGCAGGCGTGTGCGCACCGTCGAAGACCACATCCTGTCCGGACGAGATAACGCGCTCGAATCGACCCGGCCAGCGGACCGAGGCGAGCCCAGCTCGGATCGCTTCCTCCGAGACTCGAATGCCGGCCTTGTCGATCTCGTGAAGTGCCGCCAATGCGGTGCACGCATTTTCGACCTGGTGTGGCCCCGGAATGCCGATCGACAGGTCCGTCCAATTGCCCCAGGGGCCAACTGCAGCGAATGTCCTCCACGATCCACTCCAGGTCCAATCCTGCCCCCCTACTTGAAGTGGCGCACCGGCTTCAAGGGCAGCTCGAATGATGGCCGCTTCCGCCTCCGGTTCCTGTGGCGATGAGAAGGCCGGAACACCTCGGCGGAGGATACCCGCCTTTTGCCAGGCAATATCGGCGTATGTCGGGCCGAGAACTGCCGTGTGCTCGAGATCGATGCGCGTAATGACCGATGCGATCGGCTGCAGAACGTTCGTCGCGTCGTAGCGCCCACCAAGCCCGACTTCGATGACCGCAAGATCACACGATTGCCGTGCGAACCCGCTAAGCGCCATGGCGGTAACCATTTCGAAGGTGGTCACCTGTCCCAAGTCCGGGTCAAGAGCTTCCAGGCGCCGTGCGGCCTCGGCAACCGCTTGCGCTTCCGCGGCGAACAAACTGTCCGCGATTGGCCGGCCGTCGATTGCGATACGCTCGGGGAAGCGGTGGAGATGAGGGGAGGTATAGAACCCTACTCGATGACCTGCCCGCGTCGCGGCCGAGGCGATGAAGGCCCCGGTCGACCCCTTACCTTTGGATCCGGCAATATGTAACGGCGGGAACTTTGGCCTGTGGATTGCCCAACTCGCCGAGCAGCGCGCGCATCCGTGCGAGCCCCAGTTCAGCTCGCGCAACGTCACCGAAGGGATCGCTGATGAGACCCCGCTCGTAGCTTGAGCGGCGCCAAAGTTCCTGCAGTGCTCGCGCGTAATTCCAGCTCCATGTCACATCTGGCATATTGCTCCTAAAACTGGCGCGTTCACCTCACGGTGGCGGGATCGGTTTGCTGTCTTTCCCATCCCGCGTCGTGCGGCGAGAGTTTCCACCGGTGCAATTGGATCGAATGAGATACTCGCGCGTAGCGGTCGTCCCGCTGTACGATCATCACGAGCATCGACTCCGCGAAAGGGCATGATCCGAAATATGCTCATCGGTCCCGCAACCGTTGAACGGAATTCAACCACCCTTTTGCCGCCGCCTGTCTGCGGGCTCCGGGACCGCTGGTGATGCCTGGGCGTATCGCGGTGCGACGCTCGCGTGCACCAGGCCCGCGGCCGTTTTCTTCGGAATGGTTGGCTTCGGACGCACCTCCAGCACCGGTCAGGTCTCCGGTTCGATATCCGGGCTGGATTGGAAACCGGCGCGCCTTGAGCACGGCACTATTGGTCGTGATAACGCTTGCCGCCGCGATCGTGCCGATCATTGACGGTGAACGCGCCGTGATCGTCCCTCCCACCAGCTCTCAGTATGAGGGAGCATCCGTGGTTGTCCCTGAACCGAGCGCCATTGCCTTGACGAATTCCAATCCGAACGTGAATGTACCGAATGGTCAGGAATTGCCGTCGGCGGAAACAGCCGAGCAGGGAAGCGAAACCCTCCCAGTGCCCGAGTTTGCCCAAGCCCCAGAACTGGCAGCGGATCTTTCCGCCCAACTGGCACGGGCTCCAGTCGATCGTGCACTTCTACCCGAGCACCGCATCGTGGTGTATTACGGACATCCCCACGACCCGGCAATGGGCATTGTCGGTGAGTACGGAATCGAACAATTGACAGGGATTCTGCGCGAGGAGGCCGCGAGCTACGCGGCGGCCGATCCTTCCCGCCCCGTGATTCCGGCGCTGGAAGTCATTGCGACTGTTGCCCAGCGCGTGCCCGGTTCGGACGGTACGTACATTCTCGACACCGACTTAGAAACGCTGACGACGTACATTGATTTTGCCGCCGAGCAGGGGATGCTTGTGATCCTCGATCTTCAAGTCGGGCGGGGCACGGTTGCTGATGAAATAGATAAGGTGCGAGATCTACTCACGAGGCCGAACGTTCATCTGGCGATCGATCCGGAGTTCGCGGTGGCCGAAGGGGAGATCCCCGGCGAGTACATCGGCTCGGTGACTGCGGATAGCATCACCTATGCCCAACAGGTCCTGGCAGAGATCTCGGCGACACACGGTATACCGCCGAAAATCCTCATCGTGCATCAATTCCGTGAGGACATGATTCAGGGCAAAGACCAGTTGGCCCCGGTTCCGGGCGTGCAACTGGTCATCGACGCCGATGGATATGGTGCACCTGAATTGAAGACCGCGGTCTACAACTTCCTGGTGAGGAATGAGTTGATCGAGTTTGGCGGGGTCAAGCTCTTCTACCGTCAAGACATGCCGCTGATGTCCCCGCAAGAGATCCTCGCTTTGGTCCCCGCGCCCGACGTAATCATTTATCAGTAATACGGTTTGCGACCCAGCAGCCAAGACGAACCATGCTGGGCGGACGTCCACGTAGTGCGAACTCGGGAGACTCACATGGTGCGATGGGGATTAATTGGGGCGAGCACTATTGCGCGGGAGTGGATGGCGCCGGCGATAGAGGCCCAATCCGATTCATGTGTAGTCGCGGTCGCAAGCGCGAATGCTGAGCGAGGCCAGCACTTTGTGAATGAGCTCGGCACTCCAAAGGCGCATTCGTCGGTCGATAGTCTGCTTGCAGATCCTGACGTCGATGCTGTTTACATCAGCACCACAAACGAGTGGCACGAACCTCACACTATCGCGGCGGCAACTGGTAAATACATCTTAAGCTATTGCCGCGCGCACGACCTCGACAACCTGTACGTTGTCGACGCGTCGTTCTTTCCATCCTCGACCGCTGTGAATCCCGCACTGACGACTGCCGCGCAATCGCTGCGCGTCGGGGATCACCTACGAGAGCGGCTTGGCGTTGGTCGCGTGCATGACCGAGTTGCAGGAGTTGCAGAAGCATGACTGATCGAGCAGAGCGACTTGCGGGATACCGGCACCGGAGAGACCACTTTTTCGCGGAGCATCCGCACTCGCCGCTCACTGAATCGCAGCGAACGCGGTTTACGGGTCTCGACTATTACCCGGAGCGCGCGGATTTAGCACTGACATTGACATTGGCCGACACTGGGCCCGGTGTGGGAGACGTCATTGATGTTCCGACTACCGACGGCAAGATCAAACAGTTTGTCCGGGAGGGGGTTGTGAACTTTGTCGTAGATGGCGTGCCCGTCCAATTGACCGTCCTACGAGACGTCGATCGTGGCGGTCTATTTATTCCCTTCCGTGATGCCTCCGCCGGTGAAGAAACGTATGAGGTTGGCCGCTATCTCGAACCTCAGAGCCGTCCTGATGGGACACTGGATATCGATTTCAATTATGCCTACAACCCATTTTGCGCCTACGGTGAGGCGTGGAGTTGCCCGATCCCGCCTGGTGAGAACCGACTGGATGTCGCCATTCGAGCCGGTGAGCGGGCGTTTCGTGATGCCGCGGCAGCCACCCTGGAGAGTTCTGAGCTATCGGGTTGATTCGACCTTGGTGATCCACTCGGACAGTCCTCGCGCCGCCTCTTCCACTTGCCGCAGGCCACCGGCAAACGTCCGACCGAGGAGTGCGCCAGCCGCCTCGCGCGGCCATTGATAGACTGAGCGGCGAACTTCGAGGTATCGGCACGACTGGGGTTCAAAGAGCAATTCGGCGAGAACCCAGTCGCTAGAACCGCTATCGAGAATCCATAGGCGCCGACCATCCTGCCACGCGAATGGCCCCTGTTGGTCTTGGGCACAGCTGACGCGCATCGCCGCCGACCGGCGAGGTCCAAGCTCATCATTGGGTTTGGCTGTCGCGCCGGTTGGCACTTCAGGCTCCTGCCGCTACAACAGTGTACGGCGCATGTCCGCTCAACCGTTGCGGACATCGTCCACGCGCTCTGGAGTGAACCGGAGACTCGGCCCACCTGCTGCTTCGCGCGGGATGCTGAACTTCTTCCTGTCCCGACAAGGAGAGCGTACCACCACGTTTTCTTGGGCCGCAACCATCGGAGTGGACTCGTACCATACTGCTATCTACCCGCTCACCTCGACCGCTGCCGTCTGCACCGTAGTGCCGTCCAAAGAGACGCTCACCTCATATGTGCCGGCGGGCCAATCCACCCCAGGATCACGTTCGATATGAAAAGTGACCCACGCCTGGTCGATCATCTCGGATCGGGAAAGCTCAGTTGTAAACGCATCCAGAGACGTGTCGTTGTACTCCCAAGTGGCTTCGATCAGGGATCCATCCGGCAGCGACTGCACCGGTACAGCCGCGATGATCCGAGGAGCGTTCGGGAGGTAGCTGGAGACTGGTTCAATCGGCGCGTTAGACGTCTCATCGATCGCGGCAGTCCAGACGATCTGTCCCACGGTGGGCGTGACATTGGCTCGCGGGGTAGCAACGGGGACCGCCGAAAGTTCGATCATGGGGGAGGGTGACTGATCGCCCGGCGGCACGAGTCGAGGTTCTCCTCCGCAACTCACGAGCAGGGTGCCTTGAAGTGCAACGAATGCTAGTCCGACCATCCGCCGCGCCGTCGATCGGCAGCCAATCCGAGTTAGTACGACTTGGACACACGACGAACAATGGCCACCCCTATTCATTGTTTCCCGCGCCCCTCTACGCCGATTCCTGGGCAATCAAGCCCGCCGGAACTTTACCCTCCTACGGCGCCAGCCTTTGGTGCGAATCCCGCGGGACGCGCATAATCCCCGACAGAAGGATCGAGTTCGTTTCAAGAGGAAGGCTCGTGGCGACCCGTCAGATGACGTCAGATCCCACAGTGGAGCGAGATGGTCTGATGCTGCTATCACCTGCCCCGGCCATCGACGGTGATACCGGCATGTCTCCCGGCGCATCTCGGCCTGGTCCGCCACGGCTCAGCGTAGTTATTCCCGCTATGAATGAAGAAGGCAATGTTCCTCACTTGTATCGAGCACTTACCGACGTCCTCGAAACAGAAGACATCACTTTTGAGCTCATTCTGGTCGACGACGGCTCAAGCGACGACACCTGGGCGGTTATCGAATCCGTAGCGGCGCACGATCCTCGGGTGATAGGACTCCGCCACCGGCGGAACTTCGGTAAGGCGCAGGGATTGTCAACGGGGTTCGCTGTTGCCTCCGGTGACTTGATTCTCACGATGGACGCCGACCTGCAAGATGACCCGGCGGAGATCCCTCGATTTCTTGCAAGGCTTGATGAGGGCTACGATCTCGTGTCCGGCTGGAAGCAGCGGCGGCAAGATCCCCTCGGAAAGACTCTCCCGAGTCGAGTGTTCAACGCAACGGTTCGCGCGGTGTCAGGCGTTCCACTCCATGACTTCAACTGCGGGTTCAAGATCTATCGCACCGAGGTCGTCCGCTCGATCCGGCTCTACGGTGAGCTGCATCGGTTCACGCCGGTGCTCGCTCATGCCGAGGGCTTCCGGATTGGGGAGCTTCCAGTCCGCCATCACCCCCGTCGCTGGGGAACTTCGAAATACGGGTGGTCGCGACTGACAAAGGGATTCCTCGACCTGTTGACGGTGACGTTCTTGACCGAATACCGACAACGGCCGATGCATGTACTCGGAGTGCCGGGAATTGTTGCGTTGGCCCTGGGCGCCCTCATCGGACTCTGGCTGACCGGGGAGAAGCTGTTGACCGGCGCCTCCATTGGGAACCGCCCGCTGCTTCTGCTCGCCGTCCTGCTGGTGCTGGTCGGCGTCCAGTTCTTCGGTCTGGGGCTTCTTGGGGAGTTGCTTGTTCACGGCGAACAGACGTACAACAAGCCCGACGCCGATGGCCCCCGTTCGTCAAACGGTGGGATTTACCGGTGGCCGCACCATCGAGTGATCACTCGTTGCCTACTAGCACCGTGAAAGACGTCGCATCCTCCCGTGAGGGAAACGCACCTCTGGACGTGAACACGCCTCGACCCATGTCGCGACGCCGCTGGTTTACACCTATCCTGACACTGCCAATGCCCGTCATCTTTGTCATCGCGGCCGCCCTAGCGATGGCATTGCTTTGGCGAGGTGGAGGGCTGCACAGGGTTGTTGAATCATCCCGGGATATCCATCCCATCAAGGTGGTTGGCATCCTGCTCGTTTACGCCGCAAGTCTCTTGCTGCTCGCATTTCGATGGCATACGCTGGTCCGGATGGCCGGTGGCTCTCCAGCCTGGGCGTCGTCCGCGGAGGTATTCCTGACGTCGGTCATCGTCAATTATGCGGCGCCGATCGGACTAGCGGTGCCGACCCGCGCAGCTCTAACAGTTCGGGACCTCGACATGAGCCGTGGTCAGAGCGGGGCAGTCGTCGGATGGGAAGCGGCGCTCGACCTGATCGCACTGGCGCTCATCTCCGTCGCCTGGCTGGTACTCGGCGGAATGGTGTTGTTACAGTCGATGCCCATTGACGGTCGCGTTATCGCGCTTGGCGCTACGGCGGTTGTCATCGGCGCCTTCGCTGTAGCCGTCCTCGCGCGATCCACGGCGATTCGGTCGCGGATCGCGCCGTTTGCACACCGCATGATCTCCGATCCGGTCGAGCATCCCCTTCTCGCACTTCTCGCTCTGATCCTCACCGCGGGATTCTGGCTCATTCAGGTCGGCGTAATGGCGGTGATTCTCGATGCATTTGGCACGGAAATCTCGCCGATGTTGCTGCTTGGGATCATGGGGCTTCCGATTTTGATAGGCATGCTCAGCCCGATTCCCGGTGGAGCGGGAGTTCGGGAGGCGCTCATGGCGGCCGCGGCACGGTTGGAAGGAGTTCCGGCGGGTCCCGTTGTATTAGCAGCCGTAGCGTATCGTCTGGCTCTGTTCGTGGTTACACCGATTGTCTGGGGGCTGGTACGGCTGGCGTCCAAGAACGGACCGCGCCGATGATGTCAGAATTGACGGATACTTGTACCTGACGCCACGAAATCTCTGTTTCCTGGCGTATCCGAGTTGGAGCATTCCCGCATGAGTGCCGAAGCGCCCTCGCGACTTTCGAGCAACTACCAAAAACATACCGCCACGAATCCGATTCAGCGGTTGCTGATTGACCGCTTCCACCGGAAGGTCTTGTCGGAGATCGTGGCGCTCTCGCCAGAATCGTTTCTCGACGCCGGGTGCGGTGAGGGGTTCGTTGCCCGGCGTGTCATCGACGCGGTGCCGGGGATCAACTTGACGGGATGCGATGTGTCAGACGGAGCGTTGGATATTGCCGCTCGCGCAAATCCTGAAGCGAGATTCGTGCTGGGAAGCGTGGTCGACCTGCCGTTTCCGGACCATTCGTTCGACATCGTCGGGTGCTTCGAGGTTCTGGAGCATCTACCTGACGGCTTGCCAAGGCGTGCCCTCTCAGAGTTGCGTCGGGTCGCGCGCCGCGCGGTCGTGCTTAGCGTTCCTCACGAACCGCTGTTTTGCCTGGCCAACGCGGCTCGTGGGAAGAATTTGGACATGCGCCCGCGAGGAAGCGATCCAGACCACAGGCAGTTCTGGTCGCGCCCGGCGTTTGAGGCCCTAGTCCGCGAGCAGTTTGTTGTGCAGAAGTTGGATGGCTCGTTTCCGTGGACCATTTGCGTCGCGGCGGTGCCGAGCCGATGAGGCCGCAATCTTGCGAGACCGCCGCTGGGCAAGCCTCCTCGGAACCGTCGGATTGGAACACACGTTATGGACGCCCGCGAACGACGTTGCGGACTTTGTGACCATCTGAATCCGCCGGCGTCCGAGTTTTGTCTCGAGTGCGGAGTCCTGCTTTCCAGCGTGGCGGCCTCCGGCCTGGTGAAAGCCCCGCAGACCCAGTTTGCGTTGCCCGAGTATTTACTTGCCGCTCGCGAGCGCGATCGGGAAGAGCGGCGACGGCGCTTGGCGACCGAATCCGGTGAGGGCGTAGGACTGATCTGGACAGGCGCGATTGCCGCGCTACTCGCGCTCTGGATCGGAGGAGCGACCGGAATCGCGGCGCCGGTTTTTGCCCTTGGTTTGCTCGCGCTGCTCGTTGGTTTTTGGCGTCTACGCCGGGACAATCGAAATATGGCGCGTGCCGGCACGGCGACGTTAGTGGTGTCGTCGGTCGTGCTTGGAGCTGCGCTGGCGCAAACACTCGGCTTCAATGAATCCAAGATCAGCCGCGCCGCGCTCGATCGGCGTTGAGCCCACCGCGACACCTGATCCCGCTGAGATTCCCGCAGTGGTGGCACCTGACAATGGAATCATGCCCATGTTTCGAGGCAACGCGGGGCGGACCGGCGAGAACCCCGGCCCCGCACCCGTCGACCGACCAGTCGTGAAATGGAAGACATTCGTCGGCGGCGAAAGCTACGCGTCTCCCGTGATTGGGAAGGAGACTGTGTTCGTTGCGACTAAGGCGGGGAGTCTCGTCGCGTTGCGATTGAGTGATGGAAGTGAGAAGTGGCGAGCTCATGTTGGCGAGTACGTGGCTCGAACCACGCCAGCAGTCACTCCAAATACAGTGTTCGTTGCGGCTGGCTATGCACTTGTGGCGGTCGATGTCGAATCAGGACTCGAGCGGTGGAGTGTACCTCTCCGATTCGCGGGATCCTGCTCCCCGGTGGTCGCCGGAGACGTTGTCTATGCCGCGACACAAGAGGGGCATGTCTCGGCATTTGCGGGAGAAACCGGCGAGGAGATCTGGCACTACCGGAACGACAACCTCTTGTTTGGATCGCCGGCAGTTGCAGAGAACGTGGTCGTCATTGCAGACGAAGCCGGGGTTGTGACCGGGCTCGATGCCGAGACCGGACGGGAACTATGGCAAGAGACCCTGGCGGGTGAGGTTTTCGCAACTCCGGCGGTTGCGCGTGGCGTGGCATTCGTCGTGACGAACGAGCCATCACTTGTGGCCCTGGATCTGCACTCCGGGACTCGGCTGTGGCAGCGCGACGTCGGTGGGGAATCGTCGGCGGCCACAGTTGAGGGTGTTGTCTACCTCGGCGGAGACGACCAGTCTGTGCGCGCACTCGATGCGGAAACCGGAGATATCCGCTGGAGCACCCCAATGGGGTACGCGATCCGCTCGTCGGCGACCTACTCGGGCGACGCGGTCTTTATCGGGAGTGGTCCGACGTTGACGGCGCTCGATCGATCGAATGGACGCACGCTCTGGACGCACGTCACTGGAGGGGAAATAACGGCTGATCTCGCTGTCGTCGCCAACATGGTCATCGCGAGCAGCCACGACGGGTATGTCTACGCCTTCGCCGAGGCCGATTGGAACGAGCGCTCGGCGCCGGAAGTCACAATTGGCGAAAGGGGGTTTTACTTGCCGGCGGTAGGTAGTACAATGCGCTGGGCGTAGTGAGCGCCTGGCGAGCAGCGGTCGGGGGGCTGCCTGCCTCGTCGATCTTGGGCTCGGGGTGAGAGTCGCGGAGGGAAAGGTCACAATGAGCAGAATTTCGTACAAGCGGCTGGGTGCGGCGCTGATTGAGCCTTGCGGTGCCATTCATGATGGCGGGGCCGGCTGCGGCCCAGCCAGAGGCGGTCGAGGTTTCGGCCGTTGAGTTGGCATGCCTTGCGCTTGGCTTCGACGTCAACACCTGCACGTTCGCAGTCCGGGAAGGCGTCTACGACGTCGTCGAGGACGAGGTGAACGCGGACCTGGGTGCCCAGGGCCTGGCCTACGTTGTGGACGTCGGCGAAGAAGTCGGTTCGGAGCCAGGTGAGTTCGGCGCCGACATCAATGAACTCGCCATCAACCCGCTTCCGCCGGTGGCTTCCACGGGCGAGGTGTTGTTGCCGCCTTCGGCTGTCCTCGAGTAAGTGCCGCTGGCGCCGAGCTACTGGCTCGGGATTGCGACAGTAATCAAGTTGACCGCGGGATCAAGCGATCCCGCGGTTGCTTTTTTGTATCAGTGCTAACCCGTGCTCTTGAGACCACCCGCGATGCCATTGACGGTCCGCAGAATGGCACGCAGCGTGGTGCTCTGAGCTGATCCCCCGCGCAACCGGCGGAGTAGCTCGACCTGGATGAACGAAATCGGGTCCACGTACGGGTTGCGACGGTCGATCGACCGCCGCAGCACCGGTTCTCGGTCAAGTAGCCGGTCCTGCCCGGTCAATAGCAGGATCTCCCGGGTGGTGCGGGCGTGCTCGGCCTGAATCCGCTCCCAGACTCGCGTTCGCAGCTCGATGTTACTGACAAGCAAGGTGTACCGCTCGGCAATATCGAGATCCGACTTTGCCAGCGCCATCTCTGCGTTCGCAATGGTTGCCGCGAAGAACGGCCACTCCTTGTCCATAGCCCGAAGAAACTCTTGGCCGAATACTTCACGACCGTGCTCCAATCCTGCCCCGACGCCGTACCAGCCGGGAAGCAAGAACCGCGATTGCGTCCAGGCGAACACCCACGGTATCGCGCGAAGGTCTTCGATGCGCCGGGTCTGGTGCCGCCTTGACGGTCGAGAGCCGATCTGAAGTTGGGCAATCTCTGAGAGTGGGGTTGCCTCCTCGAAAAAGCGTACAAACTCTGGATCGCCGTAGACAAGATCTCGGTATGCTGTGACCGAGGCCGCAGACATCTCAGACATGGCCTCTTCAAATTCCGCGAGACGTGTGGGATCGGGGACGGCGAGGACGCCCACTGCGCTTGCCAGAACCGCGCCGGTCACGAGCTCCAGCTCGCGGTAGGCCACCGGCCCGGTTGCGTATCGGGTGGCGATGACTTCCCCTTGCTCGGTGAGTTTGATGCTGCTTCCTACCGATCTCGGAGGGAGAGCGAGGATAGCGACATTTGTTGGGCCACCGCCGCGCCCAATCGCTCCCCCGCGGCCATGAAAGAAGGTGTGGCGGATGCCTTCCGCGGCGAAGAGCTTGGTCAGGTCGCGTTGCGCCTGATAGAGCGCCCAGGCGGAGCCGAGAAACCCGATCTCCTTGTTCGAATCGGAATAGCCGATCATCACCTCCTGGATATCGCCGCGGCTTTGCAGCGCCCGTCGATATGAAGGCAGGCTCAGCAGGGTTGCCATGGTGGCTGCCGCATTTCTCAGCCCCTGCTCTTGCTCGAAGAGTGGCGCCAGCGATAGCCGAGCGTTGCCCCCTCCTGGATCCGCCAACCCCGACTCCTTCATCAGGAGCAGGACGGCGAGGATATCGGAGGGCGTTTCCGCACCCGAGATCACGTATGTTTCGATCGCGCCATGATGGGGACCGGACAACGCCTCGGCGACGAGCCGGAATGTCCCGACGACGTCCTGGGTTTCGGGCGCGAACGCCTCGAGGCTGACTGGAATAAGGGGTCGTGGATTGTCGATCTCCCGGCATAACAGCTCGAATCGCTCGGGCTCCTCAAGTTGCAGAAAGGAATCGACGACGCCAGTTCCCCGAAGGATGTCGTCGAGCGCCGCGGCATGCCGCAGCGCGTGGTCACGAATGTCCATGACCGCGAGATGGAAGCCGAAGACCTGGGTCAAGCGGATGACATCCCGCAAGTCTCCGTCCGCGATCAGATCGGCTCCCTGATCGCGGAGAGACGTGTCGATAAGCCAGAGATCGTGCAGCAGATCGGCCGACGTCGCGTATCCGGTCTCATGGCTCTGACGAGAGGCGAGCAAACGTTCGCGCATGAGCGTGAGCGCCTGCCGGTACGGCTCGCCGGCGTTTACTCTGAAGAACCCGTTTTCCCGCTTCCGGGAATCGATCGGCGAGTTCATGGATGAGGGAGTCGAGTAGTGGCGCCGGGCCCGATGTGGATTCGGCGATCGATAGCCGTCCCGCCAACATCGAGAAGGCGCTCCTCCAGGAGACCAATAGCGGCAGTCCGCATGATATCTAGAGCCTGCCTGGTGATCTCTGGAGTCACATTCGGGTTTCCATCGCGGTCTCCGCCGATCCAGGTTCCTGGGATTAGCACCGCCGGAACCGTGATGGAGACGCCCGGGTAGACCTCGGAAATGGCACCCTCGAGATCTCGATAGAGCGTGGGCAGCACATCAGCAAAGGTCGAAAGCAGATACACGAGGCTGGTGCGCACCTCATCAAGAACAGTGAGGGCCGTAGCCCGCACCTCTTCCGAGTACCAGACCTCTTCTATCGTGTGCGCGAGAAGCCTCCGAGCTCTTGCCGTCTCTTCCGGCAACATGACCCGCTCGTCCAGATCACGAAGAACGCTGAAAATGCGGGCCAGCTTGGCGATGATGGTGCGTCGCCTCGCCTCGGTCGGATGCGCGGTCAATACGAGTCGAATCTGGGCGGCTTCGAGTAATTCGGCTAGCTGTTCGGCAGCTGACGCCGTGTGCGGCGAGGAGTCCTAACCGCTTCTCGCAACGATCCTCGCCGCGGACCTCCATCCGCAGCTTCTCGGTCGCGGACGCGCCGTATGCGCTCGCTGTCCTCGGCCAGGTTGATGAGCTGGAAGTAGTTCGTAAAGGCACGGACCAGGGTCTCGGCCTCGTCATCCTCGAGGCCCCGGATCAATGCGTCGAGATCGAATCCGGCCTCTATTTTGCCCGCGCGAAGATCCTTAGCGAGGACTCTGGCGCTCTCGGTCTGGTGAAACGCGCCTTCCCCGCCCGATCCGCGAAGGACCTCACCGAGTAGGCCCGCAAGAAGATAGACATCGTCGGAGATCGTCCTCCGCGATGGAGGAGCGGACGGCATGGAATCGGCTTGAGCCACGGTTGATGCCTCGTGTCGTTACGGCGATCTGAATGCACAAAACGGATTTTATGCGGTGTCAGGGAGACCGCCATGTCCAGCAAGCACAAATCGCCGCCGAATGTTGGCGTGGAGACCGGAGGTGGATATCATCTCGACTGGACACGCCCCATCTCCCCCGGCGCTTCCCATGGTGCGTTTTCGTCCGCGGATTCACCGCTAAGGGAGGCGTGAGTGTCCTCGAATTCGCTGGTACGGGAAAACCGCGAGAGCACCTCGCCTTGCGCCGGCCCGATGCCTCTTTTGACACCCGAGGAGATCGCCGACCGTATCGTGCCGGCCGACCCTCGCATCTCGCCGGATGGGTCGCGCGTCATTTTCGTTGCGGCGGCGGCAAGCAAAGCGGACGAGAAGAGAACACGTTCGCTCTGGATCGCGGACACCTCGCGGTCTTCTCGGCAGCTTACTGCCGGGACCGCGGACGATAGCGATCCTCGCTGGTCGCCGGATGGCTCGCGGATCCTTTTCCGATCGAATCGGCTCGAGTCGCGCAGTGAAGAGTATCGTCTCTTCTTGCTCTCACTATCAGGCGGAGAAGGTTTGCCTTTGGGCGAGCTCAACGGCGAACTATCCCAGCCGGCATGGTCACCTGATGGACAACGAATTGCCGTTCTTCGGAAGGATCCCGAGTCCGGAGAGGTAGCGGCGCGTAAGAAGGAGCGGGATGACGCGATCGTCGTCGAGGAGCATCCGCGGTTCACGCGCCTTTGGGTCATCGAGGTGGAGAGTGGTCGCGCACGCTGTCTAACCACGGGCGAGCGCGAGGTTCGCTATTTCAGCTGGGCGCCCGATAGCCGGTCGCTGGTCACCGTGACCACGGACGCCGTCGAATACGACGCGATCTTTGGACCTGGCGATCTCTGGCACGTCTCATCTGACGGGGCTCTACCGCAACACGTGGCGCAATTTCGGACCGCGCCATCGAGCCCGATCGTCGTCGAAACTGGCAGCGGGCCGGTCGTGGCGGTTCGTGCGGACGGTCATCGAGAGCAGCCCGGGGACTCAGTGTGGACAGTTCCATTGGCGGGCGGCGTACCAGTGAATGTGCTGCCGGAACATTGCGGCAACGTGGTGGAGATTGTCCCGTGGTCAGGAGCCGCCGGTTGCTTAGCGGCGCGAATCATCGAGCGGACCCACGGCCGCCTGTATGCCGTCGACCTCGATAACGGACAGTTGTTGCCCATTACCCCAGCGGCACTCTCCGACCGGGGCAGCATTTTGGATGGAGTGTCGTTCTCGGACAACGGAGGTCGGCTCACGTGCATTTGGAGTGATGCGACGACTCCGGAAGAGGTGTTTTTCGGCGACGCTCAGGGTGACGCTCAACCGGTATCTTCCTTCGGTGCCCACTTTCATGGACGCCTGCAACCGGCCGAGCACGTAACTTGGACGAGCGATGATGGCGTCGAGGTTGAAGGATTGTTGACGTACCCGGCCGGCTACCAGCCGGGGATGCGGTACCCCCTAGTGGTCGAGGTCCACGGCGGCCCGTCCTGGCAATGGGAGGACCGCGCCATGTTGGATTGGCACGACTGGGCGCAAATGCTGGCGAGTCATGGCTACGCAGTGCTGATGCCTAATCCGCGCGGCAGCACTGGGTACGGACAGGAGTTCCAACGGCTCCTTCAGGATGATGTCGGCGGCGGTGAATCACGCGACCTGGTAACCGGGGCATTGGCAATGGTCGAGAGGGGCATCGCCGATCAGGAAAGGCTTGCGATTGCCGGTTGGAGCTGGGGAGGCTACCTGACCGCCTGGACCATCACCCAAACAGAGATTTTTCGCGCGGCGGTTATGGGCGCCGGTCTGGCCAACATGATTTCCGATCATGGCCAAGGGGACATCCCGTCAGCCAATCTCCTCTACTACCCCGGTCAGCCCTATCACCATCTCGAGCACTATTGGCGTTCTTCTCCGATCCGGTATGTGTCGGCGGTGCGGACGCCGACCCTGATCCTGCACGGCGACGATGATGCGCGAGTTCATCCCGCCCAAGCAATGGAGTTCTTTCGAGCGTTGAAGGTTCTCGACGTCCCGGTGCGGTTCGTACGGTATCCGCGAGAAAAGCACAGCATCGATGAACGCGCCCACCAGATTGATCTCATGAACCGAATCTTTGACTGGTTCGACCGCTATTTGCTCAAGGCCCCTAGAGACCACATGCTCGCACTAGCAGAGGCAGCAGCGGCCCGAGATTCTGGCACTCGCTATTCGGTGTAGATGCGGGAGATTGTCTCGGTGTAGACCCGCGCTTGAGTGACGAGATCGTTGATCTTGACGGCTTCGTTGGCCCCATGAGCGTTCTCACCACCTGGCCCATAGCCGACAGTGTCTATCCCAGCCTGGCGATAGAATCGCCCATCGGTCGCGCCGGCCCAGGCGACAAAATACTCGGGCTCCTCACCGGTGATGTCCTTGACGCTCTGCTGAAGTGCCTGGACGAGAGGCGACGAACTCTCGGTAATGTTCGCCGGGATATGATCCTTTAGTGGGTCGATCTGGAGTTCATAACGAAAATCAGGATCGTCGCGAGCGAGAGCATCGAGTGTAGCGGTTATTTCGGTCACGGCCGATTCCCTTGTCTCGCCGGGGATCAAACGGCGATCGATCGAAAACGTGCACTCCCCCGGGACGACATTGTGGGCGATTCCCGCCACGATGGTATTGATACTGATCACAGGCTTGCCCACCGCGGGGTGAAAACGGTCGATATCCTTGTCGAGGGCAAGGATGGCCTTGGCCGCTTTCGCAATTGCGTTGACACCGGTTACGCGAGCTGCCGCGGTGTGAGACGCGCGTCCGAGGCAGGTTACGTTGATCGCCAGCAACCCGCGCTCGGCGTTGCGCACTTTGAGATCGCTTTTCTCGCCAATCAGGCAGTAATCGGGACGGGGAAGGCGCCCGGAGCTAATCTCCTCGAGGAGAAACTTCGTCCCCACTGCGGCGCCGGTCTCTTCGTCGCTGACCACGTGCGTTTGCAGGGCGCCGCGTAGTGGCACATCTTTGAGAATGTCCATCACGTGGAGCATGACCGCGACCGAGCTTTTCATGTCCGACGCGCCGCGGCCGACTAGCTTTTGCCCGTCCTCGCTGACAGTTGGATCGAACGGGCCGGACTTCCAGGAAAGGAGATCCGAAACCGGAACGGTATCGAGATGCCCATTCATGACGAGGGTTGGGCCGGCCGTCGGATCGCCGAGGGTAACAACGATGTTTGGACGATCGGCATCTGAAGCGATCACCTGGAACGGAAGTCCCACGGCGCCGCACCAACGGGATACCTCGGCCATGACCGCCCGCTCTTCTCCGCTCGTGCTTGGGATGGAGATCAGTCGGCTGGCGAGCGACACTATCTCTTCCCGGTCAATGCGATCAGACATTGACGCCCGCGTCATGCTTACTCGACCTTTCTTTCGCACAACAGGACGCACTCGCCGTGAAACTCAGACTGGCATGCGCCCGGGATGTCGACTAACTAGAGACGTTCGAACCGAGCCACGTCGATCACGAACACAACTGCCCCTCCCACCTCGACCTCAAAGTTTTCCGGCATGTAGAGCAACCCTGGCTCGAGTGCTGGTGAGTACGGCACGGCAACCTGGGTTCGCCGACGGCAAGTGCGCCGGAGTATGCCCAATACGGATTGCACCTGATCGTCGGCTACTCCGACCAACAGACTGGTATTACCGGTGCGTAGAAATGACCCAGTTGTGCTTACTTTTGTGAATCGATGACCGGCCGCGACCAAAGCGTCGGTCAATGCAGACGTGTCTTCATCTTGAACGATGGCGATCACGAGCTTCATTGGTCCCCTCCTGACGAAGGCGGCGCGATGCGCACGCGTCGCTCCATGGAGGCATCGCCGTTCCACATGGGCGGCGCCATGATAGCCGATTGAATCACTGAGCCAATAGGATCACGCGCCCAGTTGTTCGTTCCCAGGGGACAGTGTTCTGTGGTTGACAATCACGTCTAGGAGATCGGCGTGGAGCGCTCCGTTTGATGCGAGTATCTCGCGGTCATCGGAATGAAATGGTCCCCCTCGCATGTCCGTCACTGTTCCGCCGGCTTCCATGACCATCAGGGCTCCCGCCGCAACATCCCAGGGCGAAATGCCTCGCTCCCAATATCCATCAAGGCGTCCACAAGCGATGTAGCAGAGATTGAGCGCGGCGGAGCCAGTCTGCCGGATTGCCTGTACTCGAGTCAAAAAATCTCGCCATATTTCGGCCTGGAGGGCGCGCCGCTCGAAGTCGTAGGAGAATCCGGTAACGAGGATAGAGGCGATCAGGCGATCAGTGAGGGAGACGTGGATGGACTCACCATTGAGCGTAGCGCCGCCACCCCGATATGAGACGAACAACTCATCTCGCATAGGATCGTAAACGACGCCGATGATCGGATGTCCCTCTTCCTCGAGCGCAATCGAAACGGCGAACGTGGGCAAGCCGTGGGCAAAGTTTGTCGTGCCGTCCAGTGGATCGATGACCCAGCGGTACCTCGAATCCAGCGCTGTCCCTCGACTACCTTCCTCGCAAAGCAGGAGATGATCGGCATATGCATCCCGGAGACGGCCGGCAATGAGAGCCTCTGCGGCCTGATCGGCTTCGGTCACCATGTCGATGGCGCCTTTGAACCGCACCTGATGCGGCTGACCGAAGCGATCACGCAGTACAGCGCCGGCGTCTCGCGCAAGCTGGACGGCAAAGCGCGTGTAATCGTCCAGGATCGTATCCGCCATGGGTGACTCGTGCCTTTCTTGTCGGAATTAGCGCTGAGTCAACGACAGTCGAGGATGAACGTCGGCTTCCCAGCCCACAAGGTCACCGGCTCGGATCACCCAGGCCGCGGCTGCCGCAATCATTGCCGCGTTGTCGGTGCAATAGGCATGGGAAGGAAAAGCAACCGGGACTGTGGGACCGCACTGGACCAGTACCTCTCGGAGGAGGTGTTCGCGAAGGAGTGAGTTCGCCGCCACGCCACCTGCGAGCACCACTGTTCGAGCGTCGAATTCGGCCGCCGCCCGCGCCGTCTTGACTACAAGCGGCTCGATAACGGCCAACTGAAAGGCCGCGGCGAGGTCTTCGATTGGGGCATCCGGAGCGTATGTGGGAGGGCGGTGTTCCCGAAAGGGTCCTGACGGGCTAGTTGGGGGACCGGTCGTCAATGCCCCGTTGCTCTCATGCACGCGCATCGGTTCGGTAAGTCTGAGTAGTGCTGTCTTGAGACCCGAGAAGCTAAAGTCATACGTATCGGCGAGCCAGGCGCGCGGGAGTTCAAAGGAGTGTGGGTCGCCTTTGCTGGCCGCCGCCTGGATCGCCGGGCCGCCCGGAAATCCGAGCCCTAGCAAGCGGGCACCTTTGTCGAACGCCTCTCCCGCAGCATCGTCCAGAGTTCTCCCAAGATGTCTGAAGCGACCGTGGCCGGTCATGAGGATGAGCTCAGTATGGCCGCCGGACACCAGGAGACAAAGAATCGGAAAGACCGGTTCGCTAGGCATGCTAGGTGAGTCGCACAGCCAGTTCGCGTAGATGTGGCCCTCGAGATGATTCACTGCGACAAGCGGTCGGCCAAGCGCGTAGGCCATCGCCTTTGCCGCATTCATTCCCACAACCAGGGCCCCCGCGAGGCCCGGTCCCTGGGTGACCGCAATGGCATCGAGGTCATCTCGATCGACGCCGGCATCGCGCAGGGCTTGCTCGACGACCGGGACTATGGCAGTGACATGGCGCCGCGCGGCTAGCTCCGGAACAACCCCCCCGTGGGCCCGGTGGAGGTCGAATTGCGATGAAATCACGGACGAGAGCACGCGGCGCCCGTCCGATACGACGGCTGCCGCGGTCTCGTCACAGGATGTCTCGATCCCGAGCACGATCACCGGGAACACCGGACGCGCGTGGTGTAGTCCACAGAATTCATGAAGGTTGCGTCCGGCGCATGGAATCCGAGAACGGGGAGAGGTGATCAGGCGTCGATGTGGTTTCCAAGGCGCTGCTCGAGCGCGAATCGTCGTGATTCAAGCCGTGCGCGGAAATCCGGGTCGGCCAGAGCTGGAGACCACATGATTAGCGCGTCTTCGTTGTTGTCACTGTAGTAACGCTTGCGGGTTCCATGAGTGGTAAAGCCGTACTTCCGATAAAGCGCCTGGGCGGCGGCATTAGTAACGCGCACCTCCAAGGTCAGCCAGTTCGCTCCGCGGTCCAACGCTTCGTCGAACATGCAGAGCAGCAGCAGCTCTCCCAGCCCTTGGCCGCGGCACACGGGGTCAACGCCAATCGTGGTGACATGGGCCTCGTCAAACGCTAACCACATGCCGGCAAATCCGACAATTGGGGAGCGCTGCTGCCCATTGCTGTCCTGTTTGCGGCCGAGAGTGATCGGTAACAAAGCCCGCCGCGGCACAGGCTTCGCAGGCGCTATGCCATGTTCCAAATTGGGTTCGTGCGGGTCAGCACTGTCCGAACCGGAGATCGGCGCGGTGACGGGCGACTCACGGATCACCACGTAGAAATTCTGCGCGGGATTCTGGAGCTCGCGCCGGTAGGCCGACGCGGGCCAGGGATTAGCGAAGCAGCGGCGCTCCACACGGCTGACCTCGGGTACGTCATCCTGGGTCATGATGTCGAGTGAATACACCGGTCCTGGCGCATCCTCGGCGGTACGGGCGCCGGGACGGGGGCGCAAAGTCGTCATTTCGGGACCGTAGCACCCAACCGGCATCCCGAGCAAATTGCACGTTGGCGAACGCGAGTTAGCGTGAGAGGTAGACCGGCTCGATCGATTCCGCATCGTCAAAGCTTCCAGAGTGCCACCGTCTCCAGGTGAGCTCCGCAATTGCCCCGGGTTGACGGAGCCGAAGGGGCGGCGGCGGTATCGAAACGCCTTCAAGTTCTTCTATCAGCCTGGCCTGATCCTCGTCGATCTCACCTGTGACGTGGACCGGCCCCACCCCTCTTAGCTCTTCCATGAGCTCCGTGAGTGTGCCATTTTGAGGGGGCCGCAGAGTGATCAACCCATCAGATCCGAGTGTGTATCGCGCCCACACCAGACGGCCTCTACCCGCGCCAATCGCTGCGACAATCGGAGTGCCGCAATCGGCGAATGCCAGGGCGGCTGCTTCGAGGGTGGGGATCCCAATTAGCGGCAAACCAGTCGCCAGGTGAAACCCTTTGGCTACGCCGAATCCGACTCGAAGCCCAGTGAAGGTGCCTGGTCCAGTCGCAATCCCGATCGCGTTCAGGTCGCGGACCTGAAAGCCGGCCCTGTTCAGGAGATGATGAATCTCCGAAAGTAACGTCGTGGTGTGGGCGCGATCGGCGGGCCAGGTTCGGCTCGAAAGGTGGCGGCCGTCATACAGCGCGATACCACCCTGACCGCTGGATGTGTCTATTGCGAGAATCGGTCGGTCGTCCCCGGCCGCCGGCGGGATCGTTGCCATTGTTGCCCCGCACGTGAATCAGGCGCGTTGCATCGAGACCGAAGCTCAGTCAGTCTACCCGGTGCGCGTTGGCGGCCAAACGCGCGGCCTGTGACGCGAGATTCGTTCGGGCTCCCTTCTGCCAACCGCATTTCCTGGTGATATTCTCCAGCACAGACCGGCTCGGGCGTCCAACAGATTGAAGAGGAAAAGCACCATGCTCTTGCAGCCCCCAAGCGGGAAACGCGTGCTATGGCAGGAGATGCTTAGGCATCAACTGCTGGCGGCGCTGGCGCAAGATCCCGTTGTCATTGTCCCGGTCGGGTCGGTCGAGCAGCATGGTCCTCACTGCCCTCAGGATGTGGATATCAGCATCCCGTATCACCTGGCAATTCGGGCTGCTGAGTTGGTTACCGAATTCCCCGTAATCGTGGCTCCGCCGATTTCCTTCGGCTTTACCCACTACAACATGGGTGAGATCGGGACGATCACCCTCACGCTCGAGACGTTTATTGACGTCCTGTGTGACGTTTCACGGTCGATCTGGGCGAACGGGTTTCAACGTCTGATATTGCTCAATGGCCATGGTGGCAACGAACAACCAACTTGGGCTGCGGCCGTCAAGCTCGCTGAGGAGGATATCTGGCCGGTTGCCCTGACCTATTGGAATATGGCGAACGACGAGCTCAACGCGTGGAGCGATTCCGATGAGGGGAGCATCGGGCATGGCGGAGAGTGGGAAACTAGCCTTCAACTTTATCTGCGGCCGGCGCTGGTCGACATGTCGCGGGCGGTCAAGGACGAGTGGCGCCTCAAGTTCAGCGAGGAGGTGGGGCGCTATGCCAAGTTTCCGGAACGGCGACGCGAGATGGCACATGGAGTGATGGGTGATCCGTTTGTGGCTTCGGCCGAGAAGGGAGAGCGGCTCTTTTCGGTGCTTCTCGATCGGCTCGTCGCGCTTTGCCGCGAGTACCACGAAACCGAGCCTCCGAGGTATCGGGAGTTCGGAAGTCATTGCCCATAGGTAATCGCGGGCTCCATCAGCTGATGGCCGCCTCGATGGACGCGTTGAGGCTCGTGAACCGATCGTTCCACGTACCGTCATCAGGTACCGGGATGAAACGCAGGCTTGCGGGTCTCCGCGCCTGTAGATTCGATCTCAACCAGCACATAGCGATCAGGCAGCAAGCCGGCCGCTCGCTCCGGCCACTCGACGATCGTGGCGCCATTTGGGGGGCCGGCGAAGTCATCGAACCCGATCGACGCGAGGTCGTCTTCCCCCTGGAGACGATACAGGTCGAGGTGATAAAGACGCCTGACTGGTGCTTCTAGCCCCGTGTCGTACTCATTGACGAGCGAGAAGGACGGGCTTGAGACCACCGCCTCGATCCCGAGAGCCCTCGCGATACCCTTGGCCAGCGTCGTCTTGCCGGCTCCGAGATCCCCATGCAGCAGCAACACATCGCCTTCACGGAGCCAGTTCGCGAGTGACGAACCAAGCGGCAACGGTTTGTGCGGGGCTCCCCGAAACGAATTGCAACGACGAGGAGGTCATGTGGTACGTGGGCGAGATGCCGCGAGATTCAGTCGCCAGGAGTCGAGGGTACACGCCGGATCGTCCACGGCCGCCAATGCGGTGATGTCCGACATGAATGCATCACGAGTGCTGTCGGGAAGCGCATCCGGGTGGGCGCGGAGCACAACCGATCTGACAAACTGATGATATTCCGAGGTGTTCTGAAACGCGGTCGGAGCCGATTCCAGATTGGTTTCAATGTCGATGAACCCGGCTTCGCCAAGACGGCGCGTCGTCTCCTCCGCTGTCCAAAACGCCCAGGGATTGCACCATCCAACTGCTTTCTCCCGATATTTTTCTGAGGCGAGTAGCGCTTCCGCCCGCTGGCGCAGGCGAGCGATGTTTGGTCCGCCGCAGCACTGAGCGACGAGGCGACTCCCAGTCTTCAGGCACGCAAACAAAGCGCGAAAAAGCTGAGGGTGATCGAGGACCCAGTGAAACGTCGCCGTGCTGAAGATGGCGTCAACCGGCATCGACTACCGTCTCGCTCCCCGAAAGGGGCAATCTCTCGAAAACTCTGCTACTCCAGGTAACCTGCGGGGCTAGAGACACGGTGGTAGATCTCGGCATCCCATTCCGCCGGTGGTTCCCGCGGGCCACTCGTCACGATGATTGAACGTCGGCTGGTCCAGGCTGCACGAGCGTCGGGTTAGCATCCGGTGGTAGTGCCACCGCTGGCGCCCACTGTGGGGGCGAGATAAACGGCGGGCTGGAGTCGAACTCGATGCGAACGCTCGATACAGCGGGCTCTGCTCCGGAGAGATCGACGACAGTGCTCGAGGTGTCGGCGTCCCAGGGAGCGAGGAGGAGAGCCAGGCCATCGGGACTCCAGGCGACCTCTCCCGAAAGCGCCTCGTCGACGTCGATTGTCTCGCGATTGTCCTTGGTGTCTGCAAGCACAATCGATGTCTCTTCCACCGTGAAGGCAAACTGGGTCCCATCCGGAGACCAGACGGGCATAGTGGGCCGTTCGTCGACACCGGCGATTTGCGCCAACTCCCCTGAGCTGCGTTGCAACAGGCGAATCGACGTCGTTGGTGGTTCGTACCACGTTTGCCCAAACAGGCTGTACAGCAGCATGTGCTCGCCCGCGGGCGACCAGGAAACGCTCCAGACGTCGCGGACCGCGCCAGCAGTAATATTCTCGAATCCTTCTTGCCCGAGCTTCGCGACCACCACGTCGCCAGGCGAGTGCTGCGGACGCTCGCCAATTCCCTGGTGCTTGACGATGAACGCGATTTCTGTACCGTCGGGAGACCAGGATGGATTGAAGGCGAGCGGATACTCGGCCCCGGTAAGATCCGTCTCGTCTCCCGTTTCGACATCGATAATGCGCACCCCGATCGAGCCAGTTTCATAGACTGGGTCATACCCGGCGAAGCTCGTATAGGCAATGCGCGCACCATCCGGGCTCCACGCTGGGGCCGCATGAGCCGAGACACCATCGACCAGTCGCTCAGGGCTCGAGCCATCGATGCCGATGCGGTAAAGCGAGACATTACCCATCGGGTCGTCCGGATCGGGCGCCAGGAACGCGATTTGGGAACGGTCGGGGCTCCACACGGGCCAGATGACATGGACCTCGTCGGTGAGTTGCCGTGGGTCGCTCCCATCTGGGGCGACCAGCCAGAGCGCCCGGTCTTTCCCGAGCACAAGCGGTCCGTGCTCCCGCTGCATCGTTCCCAGCCGTTGCCGCGAGTCGTTGTCTGAGGGGTCGAGCGCTATCAGCTCGCGAAGGGTCTGCTCCGCCTTCGGCCAATCGCGAATAGTCTCGGCAGCGTCGGTATTGCGCTTCAGCTCTTCGCCGAGTAGCCGACGTGCATCATCGAGACGTGCTACTGAATCCCTCAGCGTAGGAGCCTGCTCTGCCACTGGTTCTAACAGTGTGACAGCGGTGGCGAAATCCCCTTGCTCGAGGGCGTGGAGCCCTTCGAGATAACTCGCTTCGAGAGGCTCTAGGCGAGTCTCCATCGCCTCGGCTTGAGAAGCCGCGTCACGATAACCAGCGATAGCCGAGAATGCATCTCGCGCGGTGACGAAATCACCGGTACTGGCAGCGCCTTGCGCCGCCGTGTAGGCCGATGCCAGCAATTGCTGTTCTGCCGTATGCCGCTGCACCACTCCCGCGGCAACGAAAAGAAGAAGTAATACCGGGGCAAGGTAGAGAAGGCGCAGGAAGCTCGCTCGTCCCGCCGACGTTCTTTCCGATACTGGCGCCTCAGTCAGTGCGGCGGCAGCCGCGTACATTGCGCCGCAATTGGGGCAGGATGTACTCGCCATGACGATTGGAAATGCGCACGCAATGCAAAATGTCACGAGTTGCCTCGGCGATCCTCCGGGCTCCTCCGGGCGATGGCAGGACTGCCAGGACAATCGTAATGGATCGATGCTCTCATGTCCTGTATGGCGAGGGTTGCGGCCCGGGCCCAGGATCAAGATGCGGGGTGTATGAACGGAGGGCCATACAAGGGGCGGACCACAGCCTTCGTCATGGCGATGGCTATGCTTATCGCGCCGTTCATTGCCATGCTTATCCGCATTGAGGCAGGACTCATCGTCATGGCGTTGGCCCTCGGCGCGGGAGCTCTCTTGCTGCGTGACGTGCTCGGCGCCGTGCCGGTTCGCGTCCATCAATGGCTGCGCTTGGGAATGGTGGTCAACGTTGCATTGGCGGCCGCATGCGTCGGCCTTGCTGTTTGGCTACTCAGCGGACGCTAGGACGTTCTTGCCGGCTGACCGCGCCGCCGGCGTGCTGACCCTTGTTTTTGGTCTTCTCGGGGGGATTCATCGTCCGGAGTTTTCGAACGTCGCTTTGAGCCGCGCTTCGTGGATGCTGCATTGCCGTCCGTGGCCAGCGATCCGGAACCATCACGGCCCAGGGGCTGCTTCTTGGCCCGAGTAGCGTTCGATTTCTGCCGGGGAAGAACCGACTCCGATTCAGCCCGTGCTCGTCGCCGCGTGGCGGTTGGACGCTCCGCCTTTGCGGCCTCGAGCTCTCCTCGGGCAATGTCAGGGAGCGCGATCGGTGCAAATCCAAGAGCGAGCGAGTGCTCAACGATGTCCCGCCGCAGGAGCGACTCGGCTTGTTGCAACCGGGCCCGTAGCGGATGATCGGGCCTGACGTTGAGGAGCATCTCCCAGACCTGGCGCATGAGATCGATCGTCTTGTTGAACGTCATTACCAGGTCGCCCTCGGAGAGTTCGATCTGTGCGGTAATCTCGGCCATAGTGGCGCCGCGTGCCCACGCCCGCGCCGCGCCATAGAAGTTAGGGTTGTGTCCCTCTGAGATGGCGAGACCTTCACCGCGCTCTTCGCCCAGTACCGCGTGCTCAACGTCCTCGATCCGACGACGGGCGAGGACGAGACGATCAGGCAGAATGAAGCGGTTGCCATAGCGGAACTCACGGTCGAACGAAAACCACGAGAAGAGCTCCGCCAGGTCTTCCGGCGGAAGGCTGTCGAGCACGCCTCGGTCGACCAACTCGCACAGGATCAGACCATCGCTGTCGAAAACTTCGGCCAGCATGTCGGCCTTTTCGGTTGGGTACCCTCGATGCAGATAACCAAACCGATGCAGGACGTTGCGAATGCCGCGCATGACGTTGCGAAGGCGTTCCTCTTCGAGGTCGATCTCTCTGCCGAGCCGCTTCTTCGACGGCTCGTCGTTCTTTGTCGAGGCGGTCGACTTGCGCGAGGTAGTCGCGATGTTCATTTCGCCGCGGACATTCATGGCAGGGATGCCCTTGCCGATCTTGCCAGAGCGATTGCGCAAGGAAGGTCGCTTCGGCAACGTCACTATCTAATGCTGAAATACGGGATGCAGCACGCTCTTCTTCGATCTGGCGATGCTCCGCGGCCATGGCGTCAAGATCCGGCAGCGCCAAGGCGTCGACGGCTTTCCAGAGGGCGCTCAAGCGTCGTTTGCCGCCAAGTTTGGCCCCGTCGGTTGCATCGTCCGGTGGGTATTGTGAAGCTCTTCCGGAAGGGCAATCCGTGCTTATCGGTGAGGTGGTCGATCTGGCGGTATTCGGTCAGCAATCTGATCGAGCCATCGCGGAAGAGAAACTGTCCCACGCCACCCCGCGAGCCTTTTCCGAGGAGAACTGCCCATCCGCCGTCTCGGGCGTGGGCGATCGTGCCGGGAGGCGCAGATCGGAACGCCCGCCGCAGTGCCTGGCGTCCGGGCTCTGCCCATGGGGTAGTCGTGCCGAGCGCGCGATGAAGGCTTGTCAGCTCTCCTTCGAGCCGGCGCTCTTTATTCTGTGCCGCGGCGAGGGATCTATTGATGCGCCGGTAGTCTTCGAGAAGCTCCTCACCCCCTTCCAGGCCGATCAAGCAGCCCTTCGGGATGCGATCGATCTCCTCGCCCAATGCGATGATCTGGTCTTCCAGATCGCGAATTCGCTGGCTGGACTGGAATTGGGCCAGACTCTGCTGCAGTAGGGCGCGAACTCGTTCCCCGTGCGGAGGATCCCAGAGATTGAGCACTGTGTTGTAGCGAATCGCGAACGCAGACTGGACAGGATGGAGATCGCCCGTCGCTATTTCGAGCGTTTCGCGAAAAGTGAACCATGGTGAATAGGGAACGACGACATGCCCGAAGGGGTCCATTCCGCGGCGTCCGGCTCGGCCGGCCATTTGTTGGAACTCATTGGGTATCAACATGCGCCGCCGCCGACCGTCCCACTTGCTCATGCGGCCGATAACGACCGTCCGCGCCGGCATATTGATACCCAACGCGAGTGTATCTGTGGCGAAGACGACCTCCATCAGCCCTCGCGTAAAGAGCACCTCGACAAGTTGTTTGAGGATTGGAAGGAGCCCAGCATGGTGAAACCCGATGCCTTTCCGTGCCAGCGGAGATAATCGTCTGGACCTGTTCCAGGTCCCTATCCTCGGGCCGCATCCCCGAGAGAATGGCTTCGATCGTTTGATCGATGAGAGCCACCTGGCGCTCCGTGACGAGATTAGGTCGCATCACGGCCAGCCGCTCCGCAAACGCCTGGCAGTCATTTCGGCTGAACAGGAAGTAAATTGCCGGCAGCATGTCTCGAGCGGCGAGCGCGTCGACGATTTCCCGGGGCTGGGGCTCGTCCATCTCCGGAGTGCTGCGTTCGGCCCGTCGCTTGGCGAATCCTCCGCGCGCGGCCTGCCGCCTCAGCTCGCCGCCAGTATGGGGAAAGTCGCGCACTTGAGCGCCTGTGTGGTCGACGACGAGATTCAATTTGCCATCGATGAAATAGTGCAGTGCGAGTGGAACGGCCCGCTTGCGTGTGCGTGATGAGGCGAATCGGGCGATGGGTGCGGCTGATCCAGGCGGCGATCTCGTCCGCGTTGTTGATCGTCGCCGAGAGGCAAATGAGCTGGACATGATCCGGGCAGAGGATGATCGATTCTTCCCAGGTGGTGCCACGTTCAGGATCGGCGAGATAGTGGATCTCATCAAAAATGACGCTGTCGACGTCATCTAGATCCCATGGCGTCTGCAAGAGCATGTTCCGGAGCACTTCGGTCGTCATGATCACGACGCGCGCGTCCCTATTTTCCGAGACATCACCTGTGAGGAGTCCGACCTGGTCAGCATAGATCGCGTGAAGATCGCGATACTTCTGATTTGAGAGCGCTTTGATCGGTGTGGTATAGATGACGCGCCCGGTCCGTTTGAACACGTCCCAGACACCGAATTCGGCGACCACGGTCTTCCCGGTGCCGGTCGGAGCCGCGACCATCACAGAATCGCCGGAGAGCAACGACTGGATCGCCTCTCGCTGGAAGTCATCGAGCTGGAACGAGTAGTGAGATTCAAATTGTGCGATTTCGTCGTGAAATCGCTTTGATCGCCGTCATGCCCAGAATCCGGGCGGACGACGCGCTGTTCGCGCATAGCGAGGGCAGGTTGGCTAACTGTCGGCGTCAGGTCGGTGCTCCGATATCGCGTCGTGGTCGACGTCGGGCATATGCGCCCGCGGTGCACGCAATGCTACCAGCCGTTGGCATCCGACTCATCAATGAATCGTCCGCCTGAATCCCGGGCCGCCGGACAAATAGAGAACGAGTCATGGTTCAACAGTGTTGAGATGCGCGCACGGCAGGTAGAGGTAGACAGGCTCATGACGGGTGATCGGCGAGTTCGAGACATTGGCGAATTCGGATTGATCGAGCGGCTCTCGATGGCGCTTCCACGCGCAAGTGCGCGATGGAGGTAGTCTGGAGATTGGCATCGGGGATGATGCGGCCGTCTGGCTGCCAATTGCCGGTGAACATGTTGTCTTGACCACCGACAGTCTGATTGAAAATGTCCATTTTCGTCTCGACTGGACGAACTGGGAGAGCCTCGGCCACAAAATGCTTGCCGTCAATATTTCGGATCTGGCCGCAATGGGCGCAGACCCGAAACTGGCGTTGGTGACGCTTGGGCTCAGCGGGGACGAGCGGATTGACGATCTTGAAACTCTTTATCGGGGCCTCGGCGCGCTCGCGCGTCAACACAACATGATCGTCGCGGGAGGTGACATCGTTCGCTCACCTGCGCGCGTTGGTCCTTCACGTCATGGCCCTGGGTAGCAGTAGGCGGGGGCGCGTGCTCACGAGATCCGGGGCGAACGTGGGCGATATGATCGGGGTAACGGGGACGCTTGGAGCTTCCGCGGCGGGACTGCGATTGCTCGCATGAGTCACAGCGACCCGCGCCGCCGCGCCGCAACCGCTGATCACTCATTGAGGCGCATCTGAAACCAGAACCGCGGGTCCGGCTAGGCGCCGTATGCTCGAGCACGGAGCTACGTCCGCGATGGACCTCAGCGACGGGCTGATGGGGGACCTGCCGAAAATCCTCTCGGCAAGCAGCGTATCAGCCCGACTCGACGAGCGGGAGATCCCGGTCGCTGCCGCCGTCAACGCCCTGTTTCCTAACGAGTGGATCGAGTTGGCGATGCGCGGCGGCGAGGACTATGAGCTGCTCTTCACCGCGGCGCCAGGTGACTGGCACGGCAATCGAACGCGCAATTCGGTAGAAGCAGGAGGCAACAGCGACCTTCATCGGAGAGATTGGATGCCTAATTTCGGACGAGCCGCCGCATCGAAATCATGGGACTCGACGGTCGGCCAGGGCGGAGTCACCAGGAGCATTCGACCACTTCGGTTCGGTCCGGAGACTGACTGGCCGATTATCTTTCAGGACCCGGCGGAATCGCGCCGAGCGGACCAGCGAGATCCATGGCCGTGCCATGGCGTGAAATAGATCAGTGTTCTCAATCGAACCGGACAGGAGTTCTGAACCGGGTCCACTTGCTGAAATCGGTACGGACGCTGCTGTGTGCCCGGTCGTTGCCCAGCCAAGTACGAATCCATAGTCCGCATCGGCAACTGGAAATGGTCCATCTTCCCCGGCAAGCAGCGTGTCCAGGAGACCGCCTCCGGGCTCATAAGGATACGGCTGGTCTTCGGAACCGGCCACGGCAAGACCGCCACACTCATGGTCGGCGGTGACGACGATGAGGGTGTCCGGGGTTTGATCGGCAAACGCCAGCGCAACTTGCACAGCGCGATCCAACTCGAGAACGCCTTTCAACATCAGCGGCGCGTTGTTCCGATGCGCCATGCGGTCGATCGCGGATTCCTCGACCATCAGAAAGAATCCGTGCGGGATTGCGCGAAAGGATGTCGATGGACTGCCGAGGTGAGATCGGCCAGGGAAACTGGTGGATCGTAGACCGCACCCAATCCTTCCTCCGCCTGGTTGAAGAACTCCTGGGCGGCAAATAGCCCAAGAAGTGGGCCTCCCGGTTCCTGGTTGCGTCGATCAAGACTGCAATGGAGTCCGGCGGCGTCAGCTATGAATTCGTACCCAAGATTTCGTGCTCGAGCGATCAGGTCGCCGTCAGACCCGATCCCGCGGCATTCGCAACCGTCCTGTAGGGTTGGCGGAAGCGACGCCCCACAGGGAAGCCAGTGAGCGGCGCCCCCACCAAGGATCACATCGACCTGGGCGCGTTCGATGTATTGACGGGCCACCTCACTTTGGTCCGCGCGGTGTGGCACGTGGGCGGCGAAGGCAGCGGGTGTTGCATCAGTAATCTGGCAGGTGCTCACCAGTCCTACTGATCGACCCGAAGCCTTGGCGAGTTCCAGGATCGTCGTTCGCTCCCTGCCCTTCGGATCGATCGAGACGGAGCCATTATGCGTTTTCACCCCAGTGGCAATAGCTGTGGCGGCGGCCGCGGAGTCGGTCACGAAAGTCGCCGGGTCAGCCGACATGGTGCGCATTTGACCAAGATGTGATAGGCGGTCCATCGCGAGGCGGCCATCGCGCCCAGCGGCAAGTAGTTGGCCGGCAAAGCGATGGGCTTGTCCCATGCCGTCCCCGATGAGGAGGATCACGTTGCGGGCGATGGGCAGATCTAGGTTGCTCGTAAAGGACTGACTAGTCACCAATGTCCCTGTTCACCGCGATGTGCTGGAGCGCGAAACTGGCCTCGCTGCCGCAGCGGCGAGGCCAGCATCTCCATGATCACCATTCAGCATCCAGTATCAATCCAACCTTAGGCGGTGTCGAATTTCGTGGGCAGCACTGGCGACAACCTGACCAGTAGCGCGAACGTCGAGCTGAAATCGACTATGCACATCCTCTGCCAACAAGCAGTGCAAGGGCCCCCTAACTCGATTTCCTGTATCACAATCTTTGCGGCAAGGTTCCATAGTCGTGGATGGGCAGTGTTGGACAATGACCGCCGGCACTTGACCGGTTGAAATTTTCGCCACTCGCATCGTACCGTTTTTATATCCGACTGGTTGAGTCGGATATAGAGCAGTCGGCTCGGCCCCGCGGTGTCTGTGGGAATTCCCGCCATGTGAAAAGGAGGTCAACGTCCGGTGGTCAACGAGGGACACGGTGATTCCGAGGCTGGGCCAACAGAGCGGATACGCCGTCGCGACCTGGTGGTCGCGTCCGCGGGCTTGATAGCGGTCGGCTTCATCAGCCCATTGTCGGTAATGGCGCAGTCGGCGACGCCCGACGCTGGGGATGAAGCCGAGACCGAGGCCGATCCTGTTGCGGACCCAGAACCCGACCCGGAAGCGGGCGTTGGATCGAACGCGGGTGCGGGTGATTTCATCCTCTATTCCGGACGGAATGAGTCGCTCGTTGGCCCACTGGTGGAGGAGTATGCAGAGCAAACCGGAACGACCATAGATGCCCGCTACGGGGGCACGGGTGAGCTGGCGGCGACAATTCTCGAAGAGGGTGAGAACACCCCGGCGAGTCTGTTTTTCGCCCAGGATGCCGGGGCTCTTGGGCTTCTCGCTGCCGAAGACCGCTTGCAACAGCTTCCATCGGACCTTCTCGAGCGCGTTGACCCACGGTTCCGAGATCCGGAAGGCCGCTGGGTGGGAGTGACCGGCCGGGCGCGCGTCCTGGCCTACAACACTGACGCGCTGGCCGAGGACGATCTTCCCGCATCGGTTCGGAGCCTGACGGATTCAACGTGGGCCGGCCGGGTTGGATGGGCGCCAGAAAATGCATCATTCCAGGCGTTCATCACTGCGTTTCGCCTGTTGGAGGGTGATGATGCCGTTAGGGAGTGGCTGGAAGCGATGATCGCCAACGGGACCGTGAATTTTGGCGATAGCAACTCCGCTATTGTTCAGGCGATTGGCAGCGGCGAGATTGATGCCGGCCTCGTCAACCACTACTACCTCTATGCGGTGGGCCGCGAAGCGGGCGACGATTTTCCAGTCGCGAATCACTACTTCGAAGCCGGGGATCCCGGATCGCTGATCAATGTCGCTGGCATTGGCTTGATTGAAGGTGCTGACGCACCTGAGGCCGCCCTTTCCTTCGCCGATTACCTGCTTGTCGGAAGCTGGCCAGGAGTATTTTGCCTCAGAGACATTCGAGTATCCCCTCATCGCGGGCGTCGCCGCACCCGAGGGACTTGTCCCATTGAGCGAAACCGGACACCCCGATATTGAACTGGGGGATCTCGCCGATCTGCGCGGGACACTCGATCTCTTGTCCGAGGTGGGGTTGCTCTAGAACAATCACTCGAGCCCTTGCGGGCGCCGGGACGACGCCGTCGCCAGTGCTACCATGCGATGCATGATCAAGCGCTGGCTTCGGCGCCGACTCGACGTCCGCACGTCTCAATTGGATTCCAGCCTGGACGACAAAGACCGGGAGCGTGGCACACTGGTCCGCAAAGGCGCGCGGGTCTCCTTGCGGTCGCACGTTCCGGCCAATCGCGAGGCGTTTCAGCGTTGGTACGCGGATCCAGAGATTGCCGAACTCCTACGTCACGATCTCGAGCCACTCACCCTCAATCAGTCTCGCGGTTATTTCGATACGTTTATCCTCCCTTCGTCAGCACGCGGCACATGCTTTGCCATCCATGAACGACGAACCAAGCGCCTCATCGGAACGACTGCACTCACTGATCAAGTCAGCAAGCCGGACGGCGCCTCAGCATTGTTTCGCATCGTGATCGGTGAGAAAGATGTTTGGGGACAGGGCTACGGCACCGAGGCCACGCGGTTGGTTGCAGACGAAGCCTTTGACAGCATGGGGTTGAGCGAGATCCGTCTCGAAGTTTTCAGCCACAATGCCAGGGCAATCTCAGCCTACACCCGAGTCGGATTCGAAGTCACCGGTGAACATGTCGAATGGGTTCCACGGCACAAGAGAGAACTCCGGGTCATCGAGATGCGGTTGTTGCGCGGCGCGTATCTTGCTAGTAGGGGTGGCAACGCGGTTGACTCCGCACCCAAAAAAACGTCTGAGCGTAGCCGTGAAGAGCGGAAGCGGAGGCGGGATGAGCGTGAGAGAACGCGAGCTCGGCGTCAGACCGAGCATCCGACTCCACCGCGGGCAACGGGTGCCGGCGGCTACCCAAATGATCCTCGAAGCCCGAATCGAGAGTCAGCATCAAACCCGGATTGACAGACGCCGCAAGCCGCCTTACCATCGCCTCGGAAGACAGGTGGTCGCGGGAGACACCATCGGCAGCGACTTGGGAATCGCGGTCCGACGGCGCGGCGCGGGGATGGGACGCAATCGGGGGAGGGGTCGGGACGCGTGACCGAGAACGAGCGGCGCGCCGCAGATTCGCTGCGCGCATCGGATTTGGTACTGCGAGGGGTTGGGGTTGTCGGACTAATTGCGGTTGCGCTCGTGCTGCTCTTGGTTTTGTACCCTACGTAGCCCGTCGTCCGGCCGGAAACTGGTCGTTCTCGGGAATGTGAGGAACAATGAGAAACCCGGCGAGCCTATCGCCGGGTTTGCCTTTTCCAGTTTGACGGGAGGCGTCGATGTCGGGCGGGATGCGCATCGCGGGTCACGTTCAAGACGTATTTCTCGTTCTTGCGCTGCTAATTGGCTTCCTGGCCGGGTCGATGTGGTTGCCCGCTAGTGGGCGAGCGATGCAACAGCCTGAAAGCCGAGCGGCTGAAATCCGCATCGTGCACGGCATCGCCGATGCGGGCCCGCTCGATGTCTATTTGGACGGCTCGCTTGCGCTGATTGGCATCGGATTCACCGATACGAGTGGGTGCCCTGGCGTTCTCAAGCGGAGAGCACGACCTTGCGGTCGTACCAACCGGGGCGAACCGTGAAAACGCGATTGCGGCCGGCACGGTCACGCTGGAGAACAACACGCAGTCTTACGCGGCGCTCCTGGGAACGGCCGACGCGGCCAGCGTCGGCATCTTCCCAGTCGACGAACGGCCTTTGGACCAAGAACGCGCACGCTTCAGGATTATCAGTGGTATTCCCGATGCGGTAGGAATCGTCCCGGTCTTCACTGGCGGAGACGCCGTTTCAGAGCCACTTGCTTTTGGTGACGCATCGCAATACGCGGCAATTGATGCCGGCGTGTACGATCTGGATATCCTGGATGCGGAATCCAGCGCCTTGCTTCTCAGTCTTCCCCAGACTCCGTTCGCCGAGGGTACGGCCACGGATGTGATTCTTGTCGGTCAGATCGGCGATGCCTCGCTGCAGGCGATTGTTCAGTCGATTCAGGTCGAGATCGTGCGGATCACTGGGCGCTCCGCTCAGATCGTCACAGGGGAGTGCGGTGCAGGCGAGGAAGCGATTGCCAGTCTCGGGGCGGTGCAAACAGGTCAGGGCGACCAAGTAGGGGCTGCTGGGACAGTTCCTGTTGCTCAGGGATTCGGAGTCGCCGGGATCCCATTCTCGGCTCTTCTTGCATCTCCTCATGCCATCAGTGTCACTGAGAACGGAGAGGCGGGCGGCGCCATTGTCGCGTGTGGTGAAATTGGCGGCACGCTCACTGACACCGGAGCAATGGTGGTAGCACTCGAAGCCCCCAACTCGGGCACTCCATCAGGTGTAGCCGTGTTGGCGCCGGCCCTTGAAGACCCAAATGCAACAGGAGTTTCGGTTTTTCTCATCGCTGATGTGGCGCCGGAGGGGGAACAGGCGACGCCCGTGGCCGCTAACGACTAGCGCCCATTCTGGCCCCAGAAGGAGGCAACGACGCATCCTCCAAACCTGATTCGTCGTTGTCGAGGAGCGTCTTGGCGATCCCGGCCGCGCCGTCTCGATCATCGGGAGCGAGCGTTCCCTCAATCACAAGTTCACGGAGGTGTTCTTTTACCAGCTTGATCCATGGACCGGGAGCCCGATCGAATAATCGCATCAAGTCATTACCGTCCAGCGGACTCTCGAGGCGCGCGAGCTCTGTTTGCTCTTGAAGGGCTTCAAATCGCGCACGGAGTCCAGAAATTCGTCGGGCCGCCTCGATTCGCTTTCGTTCTCTGCCGGACGTGACGTCTGCCCCAGCGAGGTCGAGCAGGTCGTCCCAGGCATCGCCGGCTTCGAGAGCGAGGCGACGCACCGCGCTGTCGGTCCAAGAGGTGTCGTACGCCGCGGGACGGCCGTGAAGCTCCACCAACGTTCGCACTCGGGTTCGTAACGACTTGTCGGCATTCAATCGTAGGAGCGCGCGATTGGCCAGGTCAGCCCCGGCACGTTCATGTCCTATGAAATGCACTTCACCGTCCGTGCCAAGACCTCGGGTAAGCGGTTTACCGGCATCATGAAGTAGGGCGGCCCAGCGCACCGCTGGTCGTGATGGTGACTGCCGCACAACCCGCACCGTGTGGTCCCAGAGATCCTTTTCCCGACCGAGCCGTCCTGTGAGATCCGCGTCGGCCTCTGCCGTCAGCGGCTGCGAGCTCAGGTACGGCAGCCTGCAAGAGTCCAGTACGGCGAAGGACATCTAAACCGTGATCGACATACCGCCCATCAAGGAGTCGCGTCAGTTCCGCGAAAATCCGTTCTCGGCTAATCCGGAAGAGACTAGGGGCATGCCGTACCATGGCCTGCTCGGTGTGCCAGTCCAGGCTGAATCCCAGTTGTGAGACGAATCGCGCCGCGCGCAGCAGCCGTAAAGGATCCTCCGAGAAGCGCTGATCGGGATCTCCGACGGCGCGAATTAGGGAACGCGCGATGTCCCCTTCGCCACCCCACGGGTCGACGATCTTCCCGGATTTGACCTCGACGGCAATGGCATTCATCGTGAAGTCGCGTCGGGACAGGTCGTCGGTGATCGTCGCGTTGAAGGCGACGGCGGGAAACCTGGTCTCATCGAGGTACACCTCGCGGCGATAAGTCGTCACCTCGACGCCTAACCGGGTCGGCAGTTCACCAAAGACCGCGCCAACGGTCCCGAAGCGCTCCCCGACGAGATAGACGGACGATGCCCCGGCCGCTTCCAGAAGCTCGCGCGATAGCGTGGCGGGAGCTGAGGTAGCAAAATCGAGATCAGTAGGAACCGCGAGTTCGAGAAGCGAGTCGCGGACGACACCGCCGACGAGAAATAGCTCTTTGCCCGCGCCGTCGAAGACATTGACCAATTGCCGCGCAACAGCCTGTTGTAGAGGAGTAAGGCGATGCAAGACAAAACTGTTCGCGGCAGGACTTGACATGAAGTGCGGACGCTCCGATTACGAGGGCGGCAAACGTCTACGAGTTTACCTGCCCAGTGCGAGCACCGGGAAATCACCCATGACTGTGCTACGTCAACACGTGATTTCCCTCAACCGTCTATTATCCTTGGCGAGTCGTCGCGGCATTCTGCCTGCAATGCAGATGTGAACTAGCAGTGCTGCATCTGGCGTTCGGAGAGGAACGGCGTATTCGTACGTCCTTGTCGCTGTTAGCCGCCATGCTTCTCGTCCCGGCTAATGGCTTTTTCGTCGCGGCCGAGTTCGCGTTGGTGTCTGTCAGTCGCACTCGGATTCTGCTGCTTGCCTTGGATGTCTATCGACGCGCGCGTCAGGTTCTTAAAGAACTCCGGAATCTTGCTACGAACATTGGGGCAACACAGCTCGGTATTACCATCGCAAATCTGGCTCTTAGTTGGATCAGCGAGCCAGCTGTTGCCGGCCTCGTCCAGCCGCTCCTAGACTCGGTTCATTTCATCCCGGATGCGTCCCGAGCAGCTGTGACCCACCCCGTGTCGCTGTCAGCGACCATCATTGCAGCTACGTGACCTCATGAGTGATGTCCTCGCTGTTCCTGAGAGGTTCGCGGCATCGGCGCAATATCCCCG
Organism: uncultured Chloroflexia bacterium; assembly: GCA_963751075.1. Lineage (GTDB taxonomy): Bacteria > Chloroflexota > Chloroflexia > Thermomicrobiales > UBA6265 > JACCXM01. Next base: position 260,646 of record CAVVTE010000027.1, read on the forward strand.
CCTGCGCCACGCGCGCGCGCTGGTGGCCATCCTTATTGACGAGGACGGCGGAACCTCCGGGCTCGTCACATTGGGCGATCTTGTTGAAAGTCTCGTCGGCGATATCACCAGTGATGTCGGCGCTCTGATCCCGAACAATTTCCGGACGGCTGACGGCAGCTTCACTAACGACGAACTGAGGACGTCGCTGGAAGCAAGAGAGCTCTACGACCTCAAGCTTGAGGAGGATGTCGAAGCCGAAACCGTTGATGGGCACGTCTTTGCCCGCGTAGGTCGACCCGCGGTCTTGGGAGATGGAATCGAGTCAGCGGACGATCACGTTCTTCATGCCGAGGACTTCGATGGTCTCAGCGTCGTACGAATTCGAGGTCTCCCCTCTACTGGTGGGTCGGTCCTTGAGGAGGCGCGGCAACGTGAGCATTGAGCCGACTGAACTTGTCGACCGTTCGGCGTCGCGGCTGGTCGATCCCGACAGTCGCGCGCGCACCCATTTAGCAAACGAGCGAACATTTCTCGCCTGGCTGCGCACGGGACTGAGTCTCGTGGCCATCGGCATCGCCGCAGCCGGATTCCTCCCTGTTGACCTTGTCCCGGAGTTCCCATACGTCAGGGTCTTTTCGATTCTCTTGGTTCTTTCCGGAACGGCTATGACCATGTACGGTATGAATCGATACGTGAGGGCGTCACGGCAGATCGAGATGGGATCCTACGATCCAACGATTACGCCGATTGTGATAACGGCAGCGACCATCGGGCTACTCGGCATCCTCGCGATCCCGGTAGTGCTCCTGCTGCGATGATGCCGCCGCGACCTGATCCTGCGGACATTTCATCAGAAACACTTATATCGGGCATGCCGGGCGAGCACGCGATCCTGGGATTGCTGGCCGTGAGCGATACCGGTTCGGGGCATGGATACGACCTCGCGCGCCAATTCAGTCCCGACGCTCCCCTCGGCGACGTTCTGCGGCTTGAACCCGGGATGGTGTATCACCATTTGAAGAAACTCGAACGGTTGGGCTGGGTAACTGTTGTCCCCGGCGGGGCCCCTGGGCGTCCAGCCCGTCGAGTTTTTGCGTTGACTTCGTCGGGACGCGAGGAGCTCGAACGGTGGCTTGCCGAGCCAGTCGCTCATACTCGGGAGATTCGCCTGGACTTCCTCGTCAAGCTCTATCTCGCGCTGTTGCTCGACCCAACGCTCGCCGTGCGGCTGGTTGGCGAGCAACGGGAACGCTGTTCGGTGCTCGTGGACTCTCTCACTGACCGCCTGAGAAGAGCCGGCGATTCGAAAAGTGGTAAGAGCCCGACCAGGTTCGGCGCGATGGTTCTGGACATGCGGTTGGCACAGACCAGAGCAGCCCTTGCCTGGCTTGATCGCGTTGGACGAGACGCGGCCGTGGCGGTCGAGAGGGCAAAGGTCAGCGCGACTAGCGATTCGTCGGGAACGGTGCTCTAAGCGCGATTCAGAGGACTATGACCAAGCGCGGGGTTGAACCGAGCTCGACTCGCAGTAGGTCCCAACATTCGGAATCGCGAAGTGGCAAGCACAGAAGGCGGGACTAGAGGATGCATGGCGGCCGGGGCCGAATGATGCAGACGCCTCGTCTGCGCGAGGCGGAGCGACGCCCGATAACAAGGGCAACGGTGCTCCGTGTGCTGGCGTTCTTCAGACCTTACCGGGTGCGGGTTGCGCTGACCGTTCTGGCCATCATGATCATCTCTGTAATTGGACTCGTCAATCCGTTCCTACTCAAGCTCATCATCGACGATGCAATTCCAAATCGAAATCTTGGAGACCTGTATCTCTATGTCGGCTTGATGATCGCGCTTCCAATCGCGACCGGGCTGATTGGCGTTGGTCAGAGCTATCTCAACACACTCATTGGCCAGAACGTCATGGAGGACCTTCGGAACGAACTTTACCGTCACCTGCAGCGAATGCCACTCCGCTTCTTCACCTCGACGCGCACAGGAGAGATCCAAGCTCGACTGAGCTCCGACGTCAGCGGCGTGCAGCAAGTTGTTACCGACACTGCGACATCGATTGTCAGCAACCTTGCAACTGCTGTTTCAACGGTCATCGCGATGTGGCTGATCTCCTGGCAGATGACACTGATTTCGCTTGGTCTTCTGCCTTTCTTCCTGTTTATGACCTACAGAGTCGGTGAAGTACGGCGAGACGTCCAAACCGAGACCCAAGAAGCCATTGCCGATATGACCTCCCAGGTGGAAGAGACGCTCTCGGTCAGCGGAATGCTGCTATCAAAGGTCTTCGGCCGCCAGAGTCGGGAGGTGGGGAATTTCCAGTCGATCAACCGCCGACTGACGACGCTGCAGATCAAGCAGCAGATGATCGGGCGATGGTTCTTCATGATCATTGGGACGTTTTTCTCGATCACGCCAGCGTTCGTTTACTGGTACGCGGGGGTTCAGATTATTGGCGGCAATTCGGTATTGACCATCGGCGATATCGTCGCATTCACAACGTTGCAGAGCCGACTTTTCTTCCCTCTAGGTCAGATGCTCAACGTCCAGGTTGAGATCCAGGTCGCTTTTGCGCTCTTTGACCGGATATTTGAGTACCTCGATCTTCCGGTCGAGATCGAGGATCGAGAGGATGCCATCGCGATAGATCCCGATCATGTCCAAGGGCGCATCGCCTTCAATCATGTCTATTTCCGCTACCCGGGCGCGGCACCTCCAATGGTGGAGCTTCAAGACGCCGTGATTGATGCGGGCAATCCCGAGACTGTCCGAACGGACCCTGATTTAGCTTTCGATCATGCGGGCGCCGGAACGCTCCTACCGACGGCATCGATGCTGCCCGGGGATGGATTTGTGCCTGCATTGGAGAAGATCATTGCAGAACGCGCGAGCGGGCTATCTGGGGTTGCGTCCTTCGAGTTGAAGGATATCGACTTCAAGGTTGAACCGGGCCAACTTGCGGCATTAGTAGGGCCGAGTGGATCAGGTAAGACGACGATTGCGCTTCTGCTGGCGCGCATCTATGACGTTGAAGCCGGCTCGGTCATGATCGACGGGATCGATGTTCGAGACGTCACCCTGGAGAGCCTCGGCAGCATCATCGGCATCGTTACCCAGGAAACGTATCTATTTCACTCGACGATTCGAGAGAATATTGCGTATGGGCGGATAGACGCGACTCAGGAGGAGATCGAGGCGGCCTCTCGCGCCGCCGCGATCCACGAACGGGTCATGGAACTTCCGCAGGGGTACGAAACTGTGGTCGGCGAACGCGGATTCAAACTCTCGGGCGGTGAAAAACAGCGCGTGGCGATCGCTCGCGTCATCCTGAAGAACCCAAGCATCTTGATCCTCGACGAGGCGACAAGCGCGCTCGACACCCGATCTGAACGGTTGATCCAGTCGGCCCTGGAGCCGCTCATGAGGAACCGAACTACGCTCGCAATCGCGCACCGATTGAGCACCATCCTGGCGGCCGATGTGATCCTCGTCGTTGAACGGGGCAAAATCGTCGAGCGGGGGACGCATGAGGAGTTGCTGCGTCGCGGAGGTTTGTACGCCAGGCTCTATCGTCAGCAATTTGCAGCGTCATCGAGACCCTCGAACTCGCATCTGGACACCACAAGAGTGCCAGCTGGAGCCGAGACCGCCGCACCACGAAGCGACGAGAGATAGCAGTGATCGCGCTTGTTCGGAAAACGCATTACGTGGGCAAGAGCCCTGCTTCGATTGCTCTCGGTCCTAAGGGCGGCAGCCTCTGCGTACGAGAGTGCCGAATTTTGTTGGCGGGGCACTATGCGGGGGACGACCAGAGCGCCGCCCGTGTGACGGGCGCTCTCGTGTGATCTGGAGTGCTGAAGAATGGTTGGCGCGGTCGTACCAGCGATGCAGGGAGTCGTAGATGGCAAGCTTGGCGAACTTGGCAAGCATGGCGAGCGCGGCGAAATTCGTAATGGTGCTCAGTACGGTAACGAATGGGTGCGCCGCGGGCAGCACACGCGTTTCCGCCGGGGAGGGCGTGACGGCCCCGTCTTCCTTTCTTTCCCACCGCCGACGCACCGTGTCACCGTCCTCAGCACGAATCTGGCGGATTTCAGGTGACCGGCTCCAGGCGTTCGACGAGGTCGAAGAGTTTACAGAGTTTGAACTTCTGGGGAACCGGGGGGAGCAAATTCTTTGAGTTGATTGTGATCCTCTGATCGCCGGAAGGCGTGATCAGTCCCAGATGGGACCGGTCAGATGGTCGCAAACTCGCCGACTGAATGCACGGCGCTGTGGCCCATCGCGAGTGGAAAGCGCAGGACTGCGACCGAGCCGCCGTCGCTGGGGCCGATATGAAACGTCCCGTGCAAATCGGCGGTTACAAGCCGCTGAATGATCCGCATGCCGAGGCCATGGCTGCCGGAAGGATCGAAATCTTCTGGTATCGCTTCTCCATCATTCCCGATCTCGACAATTGCGTCGCCGTGCTCCTCACGAGCCCGTATCGTGATCGTGCCGCGATCTCTTTTCGCGAAATCCATGCCTGACTGCATTTGCAACCAGCTCATTGATGAGGAGCGCGAGTATCGTCGCTTGTTTCGAGGGAACCGTACCTCACTCGGCGGGAATGTCGAACGTGACGGAGAGTCCAGGTGGAGTGAGGGTGCCAAAAGCTTCGTCGGCGGCGTGGCGCGCAATGACATCTAGCGTGGTTCCACCAAGCCGTCGTTCGTCACTAAGGAGATCGTGTACGGAGGCGATAGCCTGAACACGGCTGATGGCGTCGCGCAAATGCGATGCCCAGGGGGCGGACTCGTTGTGCCGGAGTTGGATCGAGAGAAGGGCCGCCACCGTCTGCAAGTTATTTCGGACTCGATGATGCATTTCCTGGAGCAGGGCGGACGCCACTTCGAGTCCACGTCGGGCATCCTGATAGAGCGTTGCGTTCTCAATCGCCACTGTTGCCGCATCGGAGAATGCTTGAAGGAGGCCGAGTTCGTCTTCGGGAAGCTCGGTGCCTGGAGCCATGCGGAGGCAAAGCGCGCCGAACGGTCCACGAGCAGACCGGAGAGGTAGGCAAAAGAGACGTCCTGATCCGTCGACATAATCCATGTCGACCGCACGTGCGGCACCAGTTCGCATGACCTCGCGGATCACTTCATCTCGTCCCGTCTCGTCGACGACATCTCGTGCGAGCCCGAGTCGGTATCCAATGGTCGGAGGCTCGGTCGGTTCTCCGGGCCGCCCAGGACAGCCGGAAAATCGCGGCGGCTTCCACATTGAAGAGGGCGACGGCCTGCTCCGCGATGAGCCGTAGCACATCGTCGAGATCGAGTGTCGAGGCGATCGTGTGTGAGACGCGCTGCATGGTGCCGAGTTCAGTTATTTTCCGCTGCAGTTGGGCATCGGTTCGACTGTACAAGCGGGCATTCTCGATGCCAATGGCAACCTCTCCGGCAACGGTCTGCAGGAAGGCGATCTCGTCCTCCGAGAATTCGCGGCGCTGCAGAGTGAACAGATTAATTACACCAACCAGAGCCTCGGGCTCTGTTCCACGCCTTAGCACCATCGGGACGGAAATTTGCGAGGCATAGACATCTTCTCCCGTCGCCGGGATCGGCACATAGGAGGGATGAGAACGTGCGTCGGCGCCGCAATGACTCGCTTCTCGGCGGCAGCGCATCCAGTAATCGTCATCCCAGGATGAAGCGTGAGCGCGCCGACAGCAACAGGGTTCAGGCCAACTGCCGCGCGTAGGGCCAACGTATCGGTCGTTTCATCATAAAGCATGATGCTGCATGCGTCGGCACTGGTGGTGTCGGCCAGAACCCGCACGGCGGTCTCGAGTCGGTCGGACTAAGTTGAGATCCGCGGTTGCCGAGCGGTTGATGTGGTGGAGCGCAGCGAGCCAGGGCAGCGGCGCGTCACCGACGCTTGAATCTGCGTCTGAAGCCGCTTTCTCGGCGTCGTGGAATGATGAGGCGAGAGCCGCTAACGCTGTACCGGCTGCGAGCGCCGTGGCTGGATCCCCTCCCTGACCGCCGGTGCGATCGAACAGGTCCTGCAGCGCGGCAATGGCGGCCGACATTGCCTCCTCGAGGCGAACTCCCGAGTGGCCAGCCTCAGCGCCGAAAATTGCGAGGCGATCCCGAAGCGCTTGAGCATTGGCATTTCCCATCCTGGCGCCGCCGGGATAATCGGCGCGCAGATCGGCTATCAGCCGATCGCCGAGATCATGGATGGCAACGGTCTTCACGTGGCGGTGCCTCGAGGCGAGAAACGGCCGCCTGGACAAAAACCGGGCGGCCGTTCCTCGCGATTTGCTTGCCTACTGCCCCTAGTCAAACGTGACCGCCTCGCTCTCAAGGCGGTTGATTACCATCAGTCGCGGCTCGGTCATATCCTCGATTGCATATTTCAGCCCTTCACGGCCGAGACCCGAGGCCTTCACGCCGCCGTACGGCATATGGTCTATCCGATACGCCGGAACATCGTTGATAACCACGCCGCCGACCTCGATGTGCTCAAAGGCCGTGAGCGCCTTGTCGAGCGAGTTGGTGAACACGCCAGCCTGGAGGCCATATTCCGAGTCGTTGAGCTTGCGGATCGCCTCCCCAAACGATTTGACCGGAGCAATGGTTACTAGAGGAGCAAATGCTTCCTTGGAGCAGACAAAACTGGCCGGGTCCGCGTTCTCGATGACCGTTGGTTGAAAGATTCCGCTCTCTGACGTGCCACCGGTGAGGACGCGCGCACCCTCCGCGGTCGCGTCATCGATCCACGATTGGGTTCGCGAAACCGCCTTTTCGTCGATCATCGGGCCGAGATCGGTCGCGCGATCCATTGGATCGCCGAGCTGAATCGTCTTGACCGCGGCGACGAGTTTATCCCGGAATTGCTCGTAGACCTCCTCGACGACAAACACACGTTGGACCGAGATGCAGACCTGACCCGAGTAGGCGAACGCCCCGACTCGAACGCGGTTGACGGCGAAATCGAGATCCGAGTCGGCATCAACAATCACGCCGGCATTTCCGCCAAGCTCGAGGACGACCTTTTTCATGCCCGCGCGGCGCTTCATCTCCCAGCCCACGTCCGGGGAGCCGGTGAACGAGAGGAGCTTGAAGCGAGGATCTTCGACCAGCGCATCACCGACCTCGCGATCCATAGGCATGATGCTGACCGCGCCCTTCGGAACTCCGGCCGACTCGACAATCTCGGCGAAGAGCAGCATCGTCAGCGGATCCCGGGAAGGCGGCTTGAGCACGATCGTGTTGCCGGAGGCGATAGCCGGAGCAATCTTATGCAATGCCAGATTGAGCGGGAAATTGAACGGCGAGATCCCAGCGATGGGGCCGATCGGGAACCGACGGACAACCCCGCTGCGGCCCTTCGACGATGGGAGCAGATCGAGCGGAATGACCTCGCCTTCCATCCGCTTTGCTTCCTCGGCGGCAGTTTCCAGCGTGAAGACGCCACGGTCAGTTTCAATTTCGGCGTCGCGGATCGGCTTCCCGGCCTCAAGGGCGATCAATTGGGCTACTTCGTCACGTCGCTCCTTGAGACCAGTCGCCATTGCCTTGAGCAGAGCGACGCGCTCGTATGTTGGCATCTGTCGAGTGATCTCGAATGCCCTCACTGACGCGACGATCGCTTCCTCCAATTGATCCCGGCTGGCCTGGTAGGTTACGCCAATGACATCGCCAGAGTACGGGTTGCGCACGGCAAGCGGTTCTTCGGACTTCTGCCATTCGCCGGCGACGTAAATCGGGTAGCTCTTGGCGCTAGTGGTTGCATCTGATCGTGCGTCTTGAATGGACGTTGCCACAGCAGTGCCTTTCGCTTCGAGAGGGCGCGTGATTCAAGCTCATAATACGACACGAGGCCTCGCGAGAGGCCCCCTGTCATTGAGGATAGTTTCGCGGCTTAACGCCTCGACGAGCTATCGACGCCTTTCCCGAGCAGTGCCTTACCGTCGCGCGTTCCCGCCCAGGCATCTGGGGCGCCGGAGAACTCGCCGGTTCCGTCTTCCCACCAGTTCGGGAGCTGGGCGCCGATAGCCGCCAGCTCGGTCTTGGTGTAGATCAGCCCGTCACGCTCCATGACCGAGAGCTCGTACTCGTGACTCATGGTGATGGCGTCAACTGGACAAACTTGCGAGCAGAGGCCACAGAACAGGCAACGACCCGAGCGCAGGATGAACTCCCCAAGCTCCCGGTCACCTTCCTCAGATGGGACGACGTGCATTTCGAGGCAAGACGTCGGACAAATGCGGGCACAAAGACCACACGCAACACAAAGCGCTTCTCCGGTGTCCGGGTCAGCTCGCAACGACGGCAGACCACGGTAGCGCGGCGCCATGTGCCGCTTCTCTTCGGGGTACTCAATCGTCACCTTAGGCCTGAACAGGCGCTTGAAGGTGACCTGGAACCCCTTGATTTCGTCAAACATTAGTGATCTCCAAGTCCGTTTGCATTAGCGGCGCGTAGTGACGGGAGTCAGACTTGGCATCAGCCTGTTCCCATTGTTACCCGCCGGAGAAAGTATTGGCGTTCCGGAATCGGTATAGGAGGTTGCCGGGACGTGGACGCCATTTCGCTCGAGGCGCGCATACGTGATCCCACCATAGCCAGGAACCAGCTTGGCGATCTCGTTGGCAACCTGAGACGGACCGCGGTATGTCATTCCGTAGCCCATCCGCTGAGCGATGCGGGAGAAAGATATCGATGGCGCTCTTAGCCTCACCCATCGGCGGCACGGCCGCGCGGAGGCGCTGAACGGTGCGGTCAAATGAGGTAAACGTCCCATCCTTCTCCATCGACATAGCCGTCGGCAAGACAACGTCGGCGATCTTACCGAGCGGGGTGCCCGCATAGAAATCGGTAACGACGAGGAACTCCAGTTTCGGTAGCGCTGCCATTAGAGCTGGAGCGATTGCCTCGAACCGGCCGGCGATGGTGTTGCCAATGATCATGGCCTTCACACGACCGGTCTCGATGGCCTCAGGCAACTCTCCAATGCTCAGGCCATTACTGGATGGGAGATGGCGAACCGGCACGAAGCCGTTTCCCGTGGTGGCTCGGTCGCCCCAATGCGGCATCCAAGCGGCCTCAAATCGGACCCGGGCTTCCGCGTCCAGGGTTGAGAACCCTCCCGGCAGCAGGGCGGGATGTGCGCCCATGTCGGTTGCACCCTGATAATTCGCGGGGCCTCGTGGGCTGGCGACACCTCCGCCTGGGCGACCGAGGTTGCCCGTAATGATGGCAAGGTTGATGCACGCGCTGGCAATTTCGGCCGGGTCTCCATAGTCCTCATAGCCGGAGCCGGGCAGTTCTTCGTGCGCCGCCGTTTGGTAGATGAGCGACGCCGGGTACTCCGCATTTTCCATTGGCCCCGCGCCACCGGTCGCGTAGAGAACGGCCGCTCCACGAATATGGTCGGCGGATACCCCAGTAGTCTCAGAAACCCAGTCCGGATCGTACGCCGCGAGACTCGCTCGCCACTCGGCAATCCGCGCCTCGGACTGCGCTTCTGGACGGGCTAGACCAAGGTCGAGAATCGCGCGAGCGATGCCGTTGAGAAGGACGGCGGTGGTTCCTTGATTTGGTTTGAGATACAGCGGCGAGCGCCAGCCAAGAGGATAATCGTCCTGACTGATAACGACGTACTTCGCCTCGCGGTAGATCTGCGAGTGATAGAACCAATAGGAGGCAACTGGCGCCGCCTTCCCGATATGGGGGCCGACGACCAACCCTGCTTTCACATCGGAAAAGAGTTCCTGCATGTCGTTCGTGTTGGAAACGTCGATGCCTAGCCCGTTGCGCGTCGCCTCAGCAACGGCCGCCTGAGCGTCACCGAGATGGCGGTCGACGTTGGAGCTGCCCATCACCGCACGGGTAAAGAGCTGCGCGACGTAGGTCTCCTCGTTCGTCAAATCAGGAGATACGAGGGTCGCGAACTGATCACCCTGGTAATGAGCCAAAGACTCGGCGACGAGCTCAATCGCTTCGTCCCACGTAGCTTCGTGGGTCAGTGACCGGCCATCGCCGAATGTGCGACGGATGGTTGGGTAGAACAACCGGTCCTGATGCTGAACTTGCTCGTGGCCCCACTTGCCACGCTCGCAAACGTATCCGTGATTCGTTCCGCGTTCCCAGAGATTTGTCACCCGGCGAACGAGACCCCGGTTCGCCTCAACGTTGAGAGTGCAGCCGACGTCACAGAATCCGCAGATCGTCTCGGTCGTGTCCAACTCCCAGGGATGGAGACCGAAGTGGCGATCGGTCAATGCCCCCACAGGGCAAACGGCGATGCACATGCCACAGGATGTGCAGAGCGTCTCGGTGAGGTCCTCGCCATATGCCGGGGCAATCGTGGCCTCGAGCGATCGATACGCGCCCTCGATGGCCGTGACGCCGATCACCTCGTCGCAAACTCGCGTGCACCGGTTGCACATGATGCACCGGTCCCATTTGTAGTCGATTAACTCGCTGAAGTGAGCGTATGGCTGGGCAAACTTTGGGCGCCGATAGGGGTTGGCGTTGATATTGTGCAGGTAGGTATTGTCCTGCAAATAGCATTCGCCGGACTTGTCGCACGTCGGGCAGTCGAGCGCGTGATCGATCAAGTACATCTGGAGGATGAACTGCCGCGCTTGCATGACCTCGGGTGAGTGGGTCAGGACTTCCATGCCATCCGTAAGCGGAGTGGCGCAAGATTCGATCAGGCCCCCGCGCTTGCCGAGGATCTCGACAGTACAGATGCGACACGACCCCCAGGCACGGAGGAGTGGCTGGTAACAGAGATTGGGAACTTCGATACCGGCCATTCGGGCGGCCTCAAGAATGACCGTCCCCGCGGGAACGGTCACTTCCTGGCCGTTGATGGTGCCGGTGACCATCTTTTGCTCGGTGCGCGTGGCAGTCACCATTGCTTGATCGTTCGCTCTCCAGTCGACATTTTCGCGCTATATGGCGTATGGCGAATAGTAGGCTTTGCGTTTCTCATCGTAGGCAATTTTACCACGCGAGCCTCACGAAATCTCTGATCTCATCCCAAAATGCACTCCCAGGAGAATGGTAGACTTCGCGTCCGTTTGACGGCGATGGACGCGACGGGCAGGTTTCGCAGTGGTGGATGAGGTGGAGCGTAGCGACGCCGGTGTCGGATACGAGACTGTCATCGGACTCGAAGTCCACGCGCAGTTGCTCACCGAATCCAAGATGTACTGTGGCTGCTCTGCCCGGTACGCCGACGCACCTCCTAACACCCTCGTCTGCATCGTCTGCGGCGGGTTCCCGGGCGCTCTGCCGGCGTTGAACGAGGGGGCAGTCGAGGCCGCGATCCTGACGGGAGTCGCGCTCAACTGTGAGATTCCAGCGTTTTGCAAACTCGATCGCAAGAATTACTTCTATCCCGATCTCCCAAAGGGATACCAGATTTCCCAGTTCGACCTGCCTCTTGCCGTCGATGGACACCTCGAGTTCGTTTCCGAAGGGATCCCACTCCGGGTCGGCATCACCCGCGTTCATATTGAAGAGGACACGGGCCGGCTGGTGCATCGTAAGGATGCAGGCGGGATCGAAACTAGCCTCGTCGATCTGAACCGATCCGGGGTGCCATTGATGGAGATCGTCGGCGAGCCGGATCTGCGCTCTCCGGAGGAGGCGCGCGACTATCTGACGGCCCTGCGTCAGATTCTTCGCTACATCGGTGTGTCGACCGGCAACATGGAAGAGGGAGCGTTTCGCTGCGACGCAAACGTGTCGGTGCGCGAGCATGGAGGACCGCTCGGGGCGAAGGTCGAAGTCAAAAACATGAACTCCTTTCGGGCAGTCGAGCGAGCACTTCGTTTTGAGGTGCGTCGGCAGGTTGACATCCTGAGCTCCGGAGGCCGTGTGAATCAGGAGACACGTGGCTGGGTCGAGGACCGCGGCGTGACGGTCTCCCAGCGGACAAAGGAGCAAGCCCACGACTACCGGTATTTCCCCGAGCCTGATCTGCCACCGCTCGTGATTTCAGCGGAGATGGTGTCCAGGCTCACGGCCCGGCTGCCCGAGATGCCGGCACGGCGGCGGACACGCCTGGCTGAGCAATACGGGATCGGAGAACTTGACGCCGCCCTCTTGACCGCGGAGCGGGAAGTGGCCGAGCTGTACGAGACGGTGGCAATGAGTGATGGGACCGATCGGGCGCGGCAAGCCGCGAACTGGATCCTCAATGATCTGACCGGGTTGCAACGCGCCCGCGGGCTCCCGGTGGAACGGCTTCCGCTTACGGCACAACAGTTGCAAGAGCTCCTCGACGCACTCGATGCGGGGAAGCTCACGGGACGGGCGGCCAAAGAGTTGCTGCCGCAGATTGGAGAACACGAAGCTGTTCTGACGGCCGCGGCCAATCTGAACCTCCTAGTTCTGGACGAGGAGGACGTGATTCGGACGGCCGTGCTTGAAACGATGGAGGCGCTCCCAGCCGCGGTGAGCGATTTCCGAGCAGGTAAGACGGCGGCGATTGGCAGACTTATCGGGGAGACGATCCGCCGCACCGGTGGCCGGGCGAGCCCGGAGCACGTCCGCCGGGTGCTCGAAGAGGAACTTTCGATTCCGTTGCCGCACGGGGGGTGACGCAAAGGCGAACTGCGGCGGATGCAGAACGAGGCGCGACGCAGCGTCGCCCTTTAGCGGAGGTTTACATGGTTCTCGATCGGCCGCACACGTACATCGCACCAATCGCAGACGAGCAACGGGTCGATGACGGGCGTGACCTGTTCCAGGTCGCGATCGAGCAGTTTGCGATCGCCGCGGACGTGCTCGGTCTTGATGATGGGATGCGGCAGATTCTGAGTCATTGTCAACGTGAGCTCACGGTCAACTTCCCGGTGGAGATGGACGACGGCTCGGTTGAAGTCTTCACCGGTTATCGCGTGCAGCACAACAGCGGACCTGGACCCACCAAAGGCGGCATTCGCTATCACCAGAGCGTAACGCTTCCCGAGATCAAAGCACTCGCCATGTGGATGACCTGGAAGTGCGCGGTCGTGGGGCTGCCGTTCGGCGGGGCGAAGGGGGGCGTTCGGGTCAATCCGAAGCTACTTTCGCAAGCGGAACTCCAAAACCTAACACGTCGCTACACGACCGAGATCCAGCCCTTTATCGGCCCGAATCAGGATATTCCCGCGCCCGACGTCAATACGAATCCCCAGATCATGGCCTGGCTCATGGACACCTACTCGATGAATGTCGGGTACTCAGTTCCCGGAGTCACCACCGGCAAGCCGCTAGTGCTCGGGGGATCTGAGGGACGCACTGAGGCAACGGGTCGTGGGTGCGTTTTTGCCATTGAAAGCGCCGCCCGTATTCGTGATCTGGACCTGACGAAGACGCGAACCGCGGTGCAGGGATTTGGCAACGCCGGGTCGGTCGCCGCACGCCTCATCGCCGAGCTTGGCTCAACCATCGTCGCCGTGAGCGATTCCCGCGGGGGAATCTACAATCCGGCTGGCCTCGATTTGCAAGCCGTCAGTACCCACAAATCCCGGACGGGGTCTGTGATCGGCTTTCGAGACGCCGACGACATCTCCAACGAGGAACTCTTGCTCTTGCCGGTTGAGATCCTCATACCGGCGGCGCTGGAGAATCAAATCACGGCGGAGAACGCGGATCAGGTTCAGGCGGTGCTGATTGCCGAAGCCGCGAATGGACCGACTACGCCGGAAGCCGACGCAATTCTTTACGACCGAAACGTCTTTGTTATCCCTGACATTCTTGCCAACGCCGGAGGCGTGACCGTTTCGTATTTCGAGTGGGTTCAGGCGCTCCAGGCCTTTCCCTGGACCGAGCATGAAGTGAATGAGCGGCTACGACGGATCATGAACCGATCGTTCGACGCCGTGTATGGAACTTCACTCACATACGGCGTGCATATGCGGACAGCGGCAGTCGTCCGCGCAATTGACCGGGTGGCTGAGTTCACCCGGCTGCGAGGGATTTACCCATAGACGGATCGCCTGGGCGCTGGAGTGCCGGTTCAAGTAGTAACGCGCGCAAATCGTGGCGTGTATTCCACCTCGTTGTCGCCTGCCGACGATGGTAATGGTAGCCATGGATCCATTGCTCAACCCTGAAGAACAACCGCAAAGCAGCCGACCACGCTCCGCCTGGACCTTGCTTTTCGTACTCTCCATTGTAGCTTTGATCGCTGTCGTGAGTTTTGGATCCGGCATCGTCGCGGAGCGATACGTATTCGGAGGACCCTGGCTTGGCTCCGGTCGGCTCAGCGGCGGATTGAGCAACGACGGTAATCCGGAGATCGACGCCGCATTTCCCCGCTTGGCAGAAGTCCGCGAGATTCTCGAAGACGAATATTTCTTCCTCCCCGCCTCCCCGGAGGCTCGTGCCACCTTTTGGGCGGAGCTTGAGCAAGGTGCGGTTCATGGCATGGCCGCGGCGGCGGCGACACCTGTTGCCTCGCTGGACGACTATCGGCGCGAGCTCGATTACGGCGCGGCGAGCGGCATGACCGAGGTTCTCGAAGACGATTACACGGTGTTTCTCGAACCCCTTAAGGGAGCTCCATTGCGGGAAGAGCTTGCCGGTGAGTACGAAGGGATCGGGATTTGGGTCGAGCATCCCGAAGGGGAGTTCACCATTGTCGGACCGATTCCCGGTTCACCTGCGGCTCGCGCCGACTTGCGGCCAGGAGACGTCATTGTTGCGGCAGACGGGCAACCGTTGAGTGGTCTCGAGAACGACGCTGCGATGTCGGTGATTCGGGGTCCGGCCGGCAGCCCGGTGGTGCTGACGATTCGACGACCCGGCGTCTCGGAGCCGTTCAACGTTACAGTCGAACGCGAAGCGATCGTGATCCCGGCGGTGGTCTACGAGCCGCAGGCGGACGGTGCGGTCGGGCATATTACCGTGGCGATTTTTGGCGACAACACTACGCGCGAAATGGATGAGGCGCTGAAGCGCGCCAAAGCGGAAGATGTGGCGGGCGTTGTGCTTGATCTGCGGGGTAATGGCGGTGGGTGGGTGACAAGCGCGCAAGAAATGATCGGTCGCTTCATCCCCGAGGAATCCGGCCCGGCTCTGCATCAGGATCTCGATCTTGAGGACGATGAAGAACTTATCTCCGAACCGATCGTTGGCGGTGGTGAGACCATGTATGACCTGCCACTGGTCGTGTTGATTGACGGAGGTACCGCCAGTGCAGCAGAAATCGTTGCCGGTGCAGTGCACGACTACGATCGGGGTCTGCTCGTCGGAGAGCCTACGTTCGGCAAGGGACTCGTGCAGCGGGTCCACGATTTCGAAGACGGGTCTTCCGCGCGCATTACCTTTGCTCGATGGCTAACACCGGACCGGACCCCGATCCCAGAGGCGGGGCTGGCGCCCGATATTGTCGTCGCGAATGCCCCAGACTCGACAGAGGATCTCCAACTCGATCGTGCAGTGGCGGCGGTGCTCGAGACAGCCGGGGTGGATCAGCCGGCCGAATAGCGCTGAATCTCCAAACGAAAACGCCTTCCAAGATTCAACGCGGCCGGGTGTACTGTTGCGTCGTGATACGCGTGACGCCCCGAGTCGATCGGGAATCCCCCATGCTTTCAGCTCCGAGTGGAGAGCAGGACCGAAGCGACGGGCCGGCGGTTGGAGCCGACGATAATGTGACAAAGCCGTTTGCCTTTCGCGATTTGATGTCTCGCGTCGGAGCGGGAGTGCGGCGCGCCGCGCCGGCCGTGCAACCGTCCACGGCCTTATTTCGGTGACCAATGCGCGTCGAAATCGATCGGTGTCGCCTTCTCGTTGAAGAGATCGAGGTTTCGATGCAGCCCAATGAGTACGGGCTTCGCTTGACTCTCGCATTCGAACCCGGACAGGTGTTCAGCCGCCAAGACCTCCTCGCCAACGATTGGAATGACGACACCAACGTCGACGAGCGAACCGTGGATTTCCAAACGATATGGATCCGGGGAAAGCTGGCAGAGGCGGGCTTGGACGGGCAGCGATAGGCACCCCGTGAGGCATGCGCCACCGATCGACATGCACGTCAGGAGATCACGGTAGTTCTGCTCGTGCGGGCGCATCCACCTGAGCGTCCTGAGCGATACATGCCTAGCTGATCCTTCCACGATCAACCGGGCAATCCACGTGCTCTGAATCGGTCACAACCTGGAGCGCATTGCATACCAGGTCACGAATATCTGTGAACGGGTCGTTTTTGCCGAAACCGGCGAATTGACCGAGGTCAACGTCTCGACTTTTTGATCACGGGCTGGCCCTACCGCTGAAGGGCACGCCACGTGGCGCCTGCTGCGCCAAGGATGGATAAAAGTCCGGCCGCGAGGAGCATCCCGAGACGGGCGCTATTCTCGGTTCCCACGCCAGTACTTGGCATCCGTGAGACCTGAGGATCGGAAGACGGCAGGGAGGAGCAAGCGAATCCGTCTCCATTCGGATCAAGGTTGTAGGGATCCGCCGGATCCTGAGCGTAGACCTCCTGTGCTTCCTCCTGGAACTCAAAATCAACACAGTCAAAGTCTTCCTGAATGCTTACTGGCTCTGGTGCATCGATCACAACTTCGGTTGGAGCTGTTTCCTCTTCTTGATTGCGTCGGTTGCGCCCTGTCTCCGGCTCCTCGACCACAACCTCGACTTCGACCGGGGCCGGTTCCGCTTCTGGTTCCTGGTTGCGGCGATTTCGGCGCCGCTCCTGAGCTGGCTCCTCCGCCGCCGGCTCGGCGCTCGGGAGTTCTTCACATGCGATGCCATTTCCATCGGCATCGAGCGCTGCCAGTCCCGCAGGGTCCGCATCGAACGCTGCCTGGGCCTCCTCCGCGGTTGCAAAACTGTCACAGGTCACGGCGTCGGTTTGCTCTGCGGCCGCCGGAGTCTCTTCGTTCTGTTGTTGCTCTGCCTGTCGTGCCGCGCGTCGTTCCTCGCGTGTCTGGTTGCCAGGGTCTGCTTCCTGTTCAGCCGGGGTATTGCCTTCTCCAGCAGTTAAGTCAGCCGCGGCGGGGAGCAGCGCGCAGGCAATACCATCTCCATTGGGATCGAGATTGTGTGGATCGGCGGGGTCCTCTGTAAGAACGGCTTGCGCTTCTTCTTGCGTCTGGAAGTCTTCGCAGTCCAGGTCATCGCCTGCTTCTTGAGCGAACCAGACAGACGTGCGTACGATCAGCGGTGTTCTCTCAGCAGGCGCAGCGTCAGTTCTGCCACCATTCCAGGCGACAGAAAGGAACGAGCACCAGAAAAAGAACCCAGAATTTCATCGCCACAACTCACTCCCCGGAAAGCCGCTGGCAATTTCTGTGCCCGGTGACCAAGCCGGCCGTGCTCAATGACGAGCGGCGCAGCCAGGTGGTTCCGGTTGGGGCACCATGCGGGAGGTGTCCGTACAGTGCACGGTGCCATGGTCGGAGCGATTTGGCAAGACCTTTCTTGTAACTAGTCCGGTCGGAGTGCAGCTTCGTCCGCCCATTGGCGTCCAGGATGCGACGCTCGCCATGCGGTAACGATTTCGCTCAACTGCGCCCCAAGTTCCTCTAGCTCAATCGGCGCCAGAATGAGGTGGTCAACACCTGCGTCGTGATCCCCTAGCGAGGCGAGTTCGGATTGCGATGCTGCAATAACGAGAATTGGGATATCTGTACGTTCGATTGCCGTTGATCGGTCTGAGCGACCGCGCAGTCGGTGAACGAGTTCGGTTGCGCCAATCCCACCAAGTGCCGCGTCGAGAACCATGGCATCAAATGAACGGAGGCGAAAGACTTCGAGGGCTTGCAGGGCGCTGGCAATTGTGCTTGTCCAGAAGCCAGCGTAGACGAGACCTTCGCCGAGGAAATCGCTTAGTTCCGGGTCGTCGGTGACGATGAGAACATGGGGGCGCTGGAGTGCTGGTGACATGGCAATCCTTCGTCAACGATCTCAGTCAACGGATTCCGCGTTTGCGCTATGATGATGTGGTCCCGCACAGTTGGCCACGCCCGGCGCCCGCTCGCCGCGGTAACGACTGGATGACGCCTTGGGAGCTTGCTGTAGTGCCCTGGCAGGTCGATCATGCGGAAACCCAGCAGCATCTCGAACGCTATCTTGCGCTCCTGGAATTGCCCGCGAATAACCTCCGGGTCACGACAGATCGGCGCGTTTTTGAAAGCTGGCTCGGGCGCCGGGTGCGAGCATCGATCGGAGGCGCATACGCGTTTGTGCCGCAAACCGGCGATCATCTCATTCTTATCAACCTTCCACGCATTGACCAGTCGCGTCCCCGATCGCTCGAAGTTGTTGTCGCCGAGGAGTTGGTCCATATGCGCGACCGATTGGACGGCGACTTCCGCCGGCATGCGAAGCATGGCCATGACCGTATCGCGCGTCGCGTGTCGAGCCTCACCGGGGTGACGCTGGAAGAGATCCGGGCCGCGCTCTTGCCAATTGCGCGGCGTCAAGCGCGGTTCATGTATCAGTGCCCGCACTGCAGCATGGCGATTCCGCGACACAAGGAAGGCGTCTGGTCATGCGGTAAGTGTGCTCCGCGCTTCGACGCGCGGTTCATTCTGCGTTTGCAACAGGTTCGTGGGGCGTGACGCATGGCACGACGCGAGTGTGAGTCACGAGCGATTGCTGGCCCGAGGCGTGCGTCTTTGAGCACAAACGGACTCGCTGCGCCAGGCTGCGTGAGGAAACAACCGCGGCGGATTTTGGTCGCAACCTGGGGGCGGGACATCGAGGTGAGGGTGCTGTGAGTGACTGGGATCGGTTCAGCGACTTGATGGGCACGATGGCCGCTGCTTCGTTGGCGTGGATCTCTAGTGTGCTCGCGCCTGATCTACCAATCGATGTGACAGGAGTAGCCGGCAGTTCTACGCCGTTCGCGAATCGGCAGGAACTCATGATCGGCTGGGCGCAAGCGGAGGAGGATGCTCCGATCGAGCAGGTTGGAGAGGACACCGGCGAAGACGTTGAAACCCTCGACGAGGCGGCGCCTCCGGCAGAGGATGCCGCGTCGGAAGACGATATCGAGACTCTCGATCAGGGTTCACCACCGGTTGCCGAAGACGGGGACGTTGAGACTCTCGATCAAGGCTCTCCTCCGGCGACCACCCAAGCGCCGGCAACGGAATCGCCCGCTCCGTCGGTTGCCTCTGCCGAGCCCGTCACGACTGATGTGGCTCCCGAGCCCGTCACCGCTGATGTAGCTCCCGAACCGGTCGCCGCCACTGGTCCGGTGATTCCCGAGGGGTTCGGGACGGGCAGCGTACACGTATCGACCGGAAACACTGCGTTTCCCGCCGGACTCGCGACCTGTCACGTCGGGGCGGTCACAGGACGGGCCTACGTGGGAATCGACTGTGAGGACGGGACCTCGGTTGTCGGGCATGCGCCGTCCTTCGAGGAGTTTCCATTTGTCGTCGATGAAGGATTTCCGTTCAGTCGTGAAAGTGTCTTCACCGATCCGGGCGAGGACAGCGTTGCCAACGATGTCGATGTTCTCGTCTCGGCAGCGCGCGGACAACCATTAGGCGACGACAGTGAGGCTCCGGAAGTCAGCACCACTGGGGCTTCTTCGATCGAGTTCGCGCAGGAGGTTCGAAACCGCAAGCCGCGTGCCGAATTCGATTCCCGTAGCAAGAAGCGCCAGTCAGATTCAAACTCGGCCGGTAACGGCAGCGTTAGCGCTGCTCAGACAAGCACAAGCGACGAACGGGCGAAGGACGAAGCCAAAGAAACGAAAAGGGGCCGCGGCAAGGACCAGAACAACCACGCGGCCACGGGAGAGAAGGAGAAGAAATCGAAGCACGCGAAGGATCAGGGTAACCAGAAGAGCAAGAAGGGACGGGAATCAAAGAATCGCTAGATCTCGACTCGTCGCTAATCTTCTCTGTTGCCTAAGCGTGGGCGGGTCCGAAATCTCCCAAGAGATGATTCCACTGATGCTCTGCCGACGGTCAACCGTGCCTACGTAATTCACGTTGGCATTAGCGCAACAACGACGATCTGGGCCTGCGGGGTGCGTTCGGCGTCTAATCTTCGGATACCCATGAAACCGCGCCGCGACTCAACCCGTGAACTTAGCTTGAGAAATCGAGGTCGTTGTTTCCGCCATCATCGGACGGCTCCACCGGATCCGTCGTCGGGACGGGAGCGGTCTCGCCTGACTGGATGATGGAGGCTCCGTCTGGCCCCGAGACCGCCGTCACATCTCCCGAGCGAGCGAAGGCAAAGCCGCCGCTCGAGCTGACGCTCGCGATGACATTGGGATTCGCCTCGACGACGAGATCGACGTCAGAGATTTCAGGGACATCGGTAATGACGACGTTTGGATTTGTGGGTGCGGCAATGGTTGCCGCTGGCTCGTCTTCCACCACCGCGTCGTCGGCACTCTGTTCAAATTCCTGAGTGCGCCGGTCGCCGTCCTGATCGGACTCACCCCCGCCGTTGTTCCTCCGCGCTGATTCATCAGACTCTGCAGAGGTGTCCTGCCTCTTTGCCGCCTGGCGGTCACTCTCGGCTTCGGTCTTGTCTCGCCCGCCGCCATCGCCCTCATCGCGGTTACTGTCGCGGTCACTCTCGTCCGAATTGCGGGACTCGTCTCCTTTACTTTCCTTCTCGCCCGAGTTCTCGCCTTCAGACTTCGCCTCGGTGTTCTTATCTTCAGCCGTCGCCTCGGCGTTCTTGTCCTTGCCGGAGATGTCGGCGTCACCGCCATCGTTTCGATTGTCCTTGGCGCCATCGTCTCGTTGATCTTCGTTGCGCTCCCGGCGATCGTCCTTTCGGGCCGCATCTGCGGCAAGCGGGAAACCCGCCGCCAGGCCAAGTCCGGACAAAAGGCGTCCGGAGCGTGACCGCAGCCACGACTGCAATTGCCGATTCTCTGCGAAACGCAGCAGGCCGTTCAGCACTGTGTTCTTCCCTCAACATGTTCCCGGCGGTCTTTAGGCGGCAGTCAATGATCGACTGAGCCGCTGGACGCTTGAGAGCGCGGAGCTTCTCGTCAGCCACCCATCCATGGCTGCAAACGAGCGGCATGCGTCTAACGTTTCCTTCCCGGCACGTATCGCCGGGGAATTGACGTGCCCTAGTCTATCATGGCATTGCCTATAGACAATCGGAGAGGTTCGCGTACGTACGCCCATCAATTCGACAGTTTGACTCGCATTCGAGGTGCTAGTTCTGCAGGCATCATCGAGACCGATTCCTGATCCTCGGGATCGAGCGTTTTCACGAAGAAATATTCGACTCCCGCGGTCACAGCCTCTTCGTAGTGAGCCGCCATTTGGGCCGGAGTACCGGCGACCAGGTACTTACCCCAGAACGCGTCCCGGCCATCACGGAGTGCGGTAAGGCACGGAGGCTACCATCTGACCGAGGCGAATACGGCGATTTTGAGAGGCGATGACTGATACGTGAAGCCAGCACTCGGGTGCCCAGGCGGGGTGATCGCCGAGGAAAAAGGCGTCGAACCGATACCGCTCGGGATGATTCCCCGCTGGTATGATCGCGGCGCCTGGGTCGCCTTCGCTGAATGCGGCTCCGGCTTGCAGCGCAAATCCGATCTTCCCCTTGTGCGATGCCACTCATGGATGTGGACTACGAGCGTCCAATCGTTGTCCTTTCAGTCCTTGATGCCCGTACCGCGCCGTACATGCGGCTCGCATCTTCCCCGCGCTCAACAAGCGGGTCAATGGTCTTTCGTTGATTTTCGCCTCGTGAAGGTTGCCCGGGCTGATACGAATTCGTAGTCTTGCCAGTGCAAGGCTGGCGGAAATCGACCGTGTGAGGATCGCCGTGAGTTTTCCCCGAGGACGTGGCCGCATTTCGATGCACGATGGCCGAGCGATCATTGTCGCCCGGTGCCCACTCTGCGGCGAAGAGCATCGTTACGACAAGGGGGAGGCAAGCGGGGAAGAGGTTGAGGCGATTCGCCGGCGTGGATACACCGAAGAGTGGCTGCCATGTCAGAAAGATCTCCCCGGTAATTTCTGGCGAGTTGTTATTACGTCCGCCCGGCAGGGAGGCAGGCCGGATACGCCCCGGCGCGCTCGGGACGCGAAAGCGAGATGAGTGAGACCGGCGCCGAAGACCGGCGGCTTCTATCCCGGACGCAGCCCGTCAAACCTCAACGTTGGCCTCGTACTCAGCGAAGGCAGGCGCGCATTCGAGCGGCACTTTCCAGGCGGCAGCCAGACCTTACTGTCGTGTTGGAGAACGTCCACGATCCTCATAATGTCAGCGCTATTCTGCGGAGTTGCGACGGCGTCGGCGTGTTGCGGGCACATGCCGTGTACACGATCGAAGAGCCGCCGGCTGGCGCATTTGCACGCCAGACTTCGGCCAGCGCGGCAAAGTGGGTCGAGGTCGAGCGGCACGATTCAATTGCCGCCTGTTTCAACCGACTTCACGCGGACGGCTTCATGATTCTGGTGACGAGTATTGGTCCAGAATCCCGCACGCTTTTCGCCTGGGATCTCCTGGGTCCGGTTGCACTCGTCTTCGGTAATGAGATGCGTGGGGTTTCTGAAGAGGCGCGAGCTCTGGCGGACGGGGCCATTGAGATCCCGATGGCCGGTATGGTCCAGAGCCTCAATGTCTCAGTTGCCTGCGCCGTCTGTCTATACGAGGCGTGTCGGCAGCGGATGGCCGCCGGGGACTATGAAACGCCAAAGCTGATGGCAAGTGAGTTGCGGCTTCTGGAAGAGGATTGGCTCCGTCGTTAATCAACGCCGAATTCCGCACCGGCCTAAGTGTCGGGATCCCCAGGTTCTTTTTGCTTGCTGCCGAGAAGACGGAGCTCAAATCGGTGAAGCACAACAAGGGCTGCCACAGTCGCGGCTGCCGCGACAAGAGCGACCAGATAGAATCCAGCCCCGATGAGAAGACCCAGCGCGGTCGCGACCCACAGGCCCGCGGCTGTCGTCAGCCCGATCACTTCTTTGCCGGTCGTCAGGATGACCCCGGCAGCGATGAACCCGATGCCCTGGACAACGGTTGACGCGATGCGGCCGGGATCGGAAAAGCCTCCCGCGGCGACGAGTTGTTCGTTGAGCAGAATCGCGCAGATCATGAAGAGGCAAGCCCCTTCCACGACCAGCATGTAGGTACGTACACCGGCCGGCCGGTCGAGGCGCTCCCGCTCAATGCCCAGTGTGGCGCCGACCACCATCGCCACGACCATCCTCTGGATGGCCTCGATCTCGCTTAGAGCCTCCATCTCACGCCAACCCCGGCGAGGTGCGGAGCCGCGGTTGCGCAAGCGGGATCATCGTTAAAACTGCAGCACGACCGATTGATCCTCGCCGTCCCGGATGAATTTTGCGGTTGCTTTATCCCCTGCCTTGAGGGTGTCGACCATCTGGTCCAGCGCCGCCATCGTGCGCACCCGTTTCCCAGCGAAGCTCGTAATGATGTCGCCCGGCTTGAGGTCATGACTCGCCGCGACCGTCTTGGGACGAACTTTGCCGACGTAAACACCCTTCGTCCCAGCTGGGACTTTGTCGGCCTTTTCAGGATGCTTGGCTAGGTATTCTTCAGCGTCCGCGGCGAGGATGCCCGAGTGGTGGCCGCTTGGGACCGGCATACTTAGCCGCCAGCTTAGCAAATTTTTGCTGGTCGAACCCGAGAATCACGTCGCCATTGGAGACCGTGACGGGCACGCCTTGCTGACCGCTGATTCGGATCATCTCCATCGCCGCCTCGTAGTCCTTGGCGACGTCCTTCTCGACAAATGGAACTTTGTTTCGGCTAAGGAACTCCTTAGCTCTGTCGCACCACGGTCAGGTATTTGTGGTGTAAACGGTGACTTGAGGGGCGGTTTCTGTCATGGATGTCCTCTGCTTTCCGGAGCGGCCGTCATACGATGGTCGGCTCACGTGAGCTCCGGTCGGATCAATGATTGTTATGGTACCAGTACACAACGAATGATCCGCTTTCCATCCGCGTGCGGCTACTCCCATTCGATGGTCGCGGGTGGCTTGGAAGAAATGTCATAGACAATCCGCGTTATGCCGTGGACTTCATTCACAATGCGGTTGCTGATCCGCGCCAACGTTTCGTGCGGCAGACGCGCCCAGTCGGCAGTCATAGCGTCTTCTGATGTCACTGCCCTGATTGCGCAGACACGTCCATACGTCCGATAGTCTCCCATGACGCCAACGGTGCGAACGGGTAAGAGGACCGCGAAGTACTGCCAGACGTCAGCCTCGCCATCCAGCCCGTCGATTTCTTCGCGCACAATGGCATCGGCGCGGCGTAGAACCTCGAGGTCATCCCTGGTGACGGGGCCAATGATACGGACGGCAAGGCCCGGCCCCGGGAATGGCTGGCGATCGACGATCTCCGATGGCAGCCCGAGTGCGCGGCCGACGCCACGAACCTCGTCTTTGAAGAGATAACGCAGTGGCTCGACCAGGGAAAACTTGAGATCGGCGGGAAGGCCTCCCACATTGTGGTGCGTTTTGATTTTCACCGCGGACTTTGTGTCATGGGCCGTACTTTCTATGACATCCGGATACAGTGTTCCCTGCGCGAGAAAGTCGAAGGGACCGTGAACCTCGGCCTGAGACTCGAACGTGCGGACAAACTGATCTCCGACGATTCTCCGCTTCTCCTCGGGATCCTCAATGCCGTCGAGACGGGTGAGAAATTGCTCGCTGGCATCCACAAAGACCAAGTTCATCCCGAAAGCTCGGCCGAAGACGTCGCGAACCAGGTCCGCCTCACCGAGGCGCAGGAGACCGTTGTCGACGAAAACTGGAGTCAGCCGATCACAGATCGCCCGATGAATTAGGGCGGCCGCGACTGAAGAATCGACCCCGCCGCTGAGACCGAGCAACACGCGACCACCGCCGACGAGTTTCCGAATGTTCTCGACGGCACTATCGATAAAATTTTCGGCGCTCCAGTTCGTGCGACAGCCACAAATGTCGACCAGAAAATTTCGGAGAAGATTGCGGCCCAGTGGTGTGTGTACGACTTCCGGATGGAACTGAATCCCGAAGCGGCGGCCGTCGCTCATGCTCGCGATGAGGGCGTTCTTCGAGCTCGCGATTCCCGCGTAACCCGTCGGGACTCTTGTTACATGGTCGCCGTGGCTCATCCAGACATCAAGAGTTTGAGGGAGACCACGAAACAGCGGCGAGGGTGCGGTGACCTCGATCGTCGCCGGGCCATACTCCCGCCTTGTCGCCGGTTCCACTTCGCCGTCAAGCGCGTTGGCAATGAGTTGCATGCCGTAGCAGATGCCGAGGATTGGAACGTCCTCTTGTAAGACCCAGGTGGGAAGCGATGGCGCTCCAACATCGTAGACGCTTGCCGGGCCGCCAGAGAGGATGACGCCTTTCGGGTTCAAGCGCTCAACCTCGCCCCAGTCGGTGTCCCAGGGTAAGAGGATGCTGTAAACCCCAGCCTCGCGAATCCGCCGCGCTATGAGTTGACTGTACTGGCTCCCAAAATCAAGAACGACAACCGTATCGAACTCGACATCTACAACGTGTTGGGCCGGGGTTTCGTCCAGCCGGGGAGGATCTGGAAGTGCCATCGATGCTCCTGTGCGCGCTGATGCGTCTCCGCCGCTAGACGCGGAAGAGTCAAGTGTTGTGTCACTCAGTACCGAGGTAAAGATACGAACGATCGAACTCCCAGTTAGCGATGGTCTCGACCTCGGCTTCGACCCGGGGACGCAGAGGATCAATCTTCTTCGACAGGTGCAAATCGACAACCGCCCGGTCGTCAAATCCCAGGGCACGACCAAGCGCATCAAGAGTGATCTTCAAGCCACCGTCGAGATCGCGCCGGTGAGGAGTCTCAAAGTAGTAAACGAGGTAGACGCCGAGTAGTGAACCCGCTAGCGCACGCTCAGTCGCCGGCAGGAGATCGCCGTTCGACTTGAGCGCCGAGATCACCTTGTTGACATCACGGTTGAACGATTTCGCAGGTGCGCTGAGCACGCGGCGTCGGCCAACACTTACGTACTGGTTGTTGACCCCGGGCGGTAGTGGCAGGACAACGCGAAATGTCGTGGGAGTGGGAGCGACTTCGCGCTGCATGGCGTCCGATCTCTCGTTAACGAGGCGAACGCAGTCTACCGATTGCAGCGGAATCGGAGCAAGCTGTGCCGGTTGGATCGAATGAAAGACGTCCCCACCGGTATGCTTGCGCTATGTCGACTCCTGTCGAACACGTGGCCGTTGGATGATCGCCGCAATGTTGCTGGGCACGGGCGGAATGCTTCCTCTGCCGGGGCGCTGGCTCTCCAGTCTGCTCGTCCGCGTCGGTGGGCAACTGACCCTATTTGATTGCGGCGAGGGAACTCAGATCGCCTGGCGCGCATCAGGGTGGGGATTTCGCCGCCTCGGCGCAATCTGCTTTTCGCACACGCATGCCGACCATGTCGCTGGACTCCCGGGTCTCATGCACGCAGTGGCAAACGCCGGCCGGACCGATCCCATTTCCCTGTTCGGTCCGGCCGGCACCGCGGACGTTGTGCGCGGACTTCGCACTATCGCTCCCGTATTGCCCTTCGCCGTTCGAGTGACCGAGCTAGAAGGTGGAGAACGCTTTTCGCTTCCAGGCGGGCTGGTTGGTTCCTGCGAACCGGGAGATCATGCGTTGCCGGTCCTCACCTACAGGGCCGACCTCGCCCGAGCCCGGCCGTTCTTGCCCAACAATGCCCGTGCGCTGGAGGTGCCGATTCACCTATGGCGGCGACTGCAGGCCGGCGAGCGCGTGTCGTGGCGCGGTCGCTCAGTGGTGCCAGATGAGGTGCTGGGGCCGCCGCGGTCAGGGCTTGCAGTTGCCTACGTTACCGATACTCGCCCTCTGCCGTCATTGGTGAAATTCCTCTCAGACGTCGATCTCCTCGTCTGCGAGGGTACGTATGGAAGCGATGACGATCTCGCCAAAGCCGCACGCAACCGGCACATGACGTTTCAGGAGGCGGCAACCCTCGCCCGGCAGGCCGCTGCTCGCCGGCTCTGGATTACCCACTTCAGCCCCTCACTGGCGGAGCCAGAAGTGTTCGCGACTAGCGCCACGGCGGTCTTTCCAGGTGCGACGATCGCGTTACGACGGTCTCACTATCGACATCCCGTTTCGCGACGAGGAGTGATCGTTTAGCCGCGGTCCTGTCGCTCACGACCGGCCAATACTTGCGTCCGCTGATAGGCGGCGTAGACCGCACGAGACAAAACGGTGCGCAGCCCACCCTTTTCCATCTGGTAAATCGCTTCCGCCGACGTGCCACCAGGGGAGGTGACCATGTTGCGAAGTTCGGCCATGTGCTTGCCGGAGTCCCGAGCGAAGGCGACTGAACCTGAGACCGTCTGCAAGACGATTTGTTCGGCGATGCGGCGGGGAAACCCCATGTGGACCCCGGCATCGATCAGCGCTTCCATCATGAGAAAGACATACGTTGGACCGGTACCGGAGAGGGCGGTCGCCATGTCAACGTACTTTTCTTCTTCCACCCAGAGTTCCTCACCTAGAGCGCGCAATACCGCCTGCACCCGCACGCGCTGCGCCTCCGAGACATCCGGAGTGGTGCACCAGACACTCATCCCCTCGCCGACCTGCGCGGGAGTGTTCGGCATGACGCGAACGACCGCGTGGTGTTCGAGGCCGTGGACGAGGACGTCGATCGGAGCGCCTGCGATAACGGACACCACTACTTGTCCAATTGACAGTCTGCCGGCCAACTGCCGCATCACAGCATGAAGTACCTGCGGCTTGATCGTCAGGAAAACGAGATCAGCGCCAGCCGCGGCCTCGATATTGCTTTCTGAGGTCAGGACGGCAAAGCGCTCTTCCAACCGTTGCCGGCGGTCATCACGGGGGTGGCTGGCAGTGACGTGATCTGCTGGGATGAGCGCGTTCTTGAGGAGACCGGCGATCATCGATTCGGCCATAACGCCCGCGCCAACGAAAGCGATTCGCGCGCCGGTAAGTGGATTGGCGCTGTCGTGCGCGTCGTCGTCACTCCCATCACATGAATTGGGCACGAGCAGTCTCCTTTGATCGACCTGTGCCACCATTGTAACGGGGGTCGATGACGGCCACGTACTGTGTTCACCTGGACCCTTGCGCGTCAGAAAGTGAGTCATCGTGTCAAACCGCCTGGCAAACGAAACAAGTCCCTATCTTCTTCAGCATGCCGAGAATCCCGTCGACTGGTATCCGTGGGGAGATGAGGCCCTCGCCAAAGCGCGTGAGGAGGACAAACCGATCCTAGTCAGCGTGGGTTACTCTGCCTGCCATTGGTGCCACGTGATGGAGCATGAGTCGTTCGAGAACGATGAGATCGCGGCGAAGATGAACGACCTCTTCGTCAACATCAAGGTGGACCGCGAAGAACGCCCGGATCTCGACTCACTGTACATGTCGGCCGTGCAGTCGATGACCGGACACGGTGGCTGGCCCCTCAATGTGTTCCTGACTCCGGACGGAACGCCGTTTTACGGCGGGACGTATTTCCCTCCTGATGATCGGATGGGCATGCCCGGATTCCCAAAGGTCCTCGAAGCCGTTGCTAGTGCATTTCAGGATCGACGGGAAGAGGTCGAGGAGAACGCGCAGCAGATCCGCGCGCTTTTGCAGCGAGCCACCAAGGAACTTCCAAAACCTGATGATCTCACTCCCGAAATCATGGTTGAGGCGTCCGAGCAGTTGGCACGGTCATTCGACGCCCGAAATGGCGGATTTGGAAGCGCACCGAAGTTCCCGCAGCCATCAGCGCTCGAATTCTTGCTGCGACAGGGCAAGCGCGGAGGCGGCCAACGGGAATCGGTCATGGTGCAGCGCACGCTCGACCGCATGGCGAGTGGGGGGATCTACGATCAAGTCGGTGGTGGTTTTCACCGGTACGCGGTCGACGCTGTCTGGCTCGTGCCGCATTTCGAGAAGATGCTGTACGACAACGCCCAACTAGCTTCCGTATATCTCGCCGGATACCAGGCGTACGGGGAAGAGCGGTATCGTCGGACAGCGGAGGAGACGCTCGACTTCGTGGCGCGTGAGTTGACTGATCCGCGAGGAGGATTCTATGCCACCCTCGACGCCGATACCGAGGGGCATGAGGGGTTGTTCTACACCTGGACGCCGGAAGAGCTCGATGAAGTACTCGGCGCCGAGGATGCCGCCATCGCGAAGCGTTGGTTCAACGTAGAGAGTGCGGGGAACTTCGAAGGACGAACTGTCCTCGCGACTCCAAGGACCACGGCCGACGTGGCGGACCGGGTCGGAATTACCGAGGAGGAGCTTGGCGAAGCAGTCGCTCGCATCAAACAGCAGCTGCTGGACGCGAGAGAGCAGCGCGAGCGGCCGGGCAGAGACGACAAGGTGATCACCGGTTGGAACGGCCTGATGCTTCGGGCCTTTGCCGACGGTTCGCGAATTCTCGATCGGGACGACTTTCGCGAGATCGCCGAGCGAAACGCGCGAGTTCGTGGTTGAGCACCTTCAGCGTGATGGCCGTCTGCTGCGGAGCTGGAAGGACGGCGACGCGCGTGTCAGCGGCTTCCTCGAGGACTATGCGTTCTATATCGATGGTCTCCTGGCTCTCTACCGAGCAACCCTGGACGCACGCTGGCTGGACGAAGCGATCCGCCTGACTGACGTGATGATCGCTGAGTTCGGCGACCCGGACGGGGCAGGGTTCTACGACACCTCGATACGGCATGAGACGCCGGTCGCCCGGCCGAGGGACCTTCATGACGGTGCGACTCCCTCGGGAAACGCAGTGGCGGCGGACGTGCTCCTGAGGCTTGGCGCGATGACAGGTAGCGAGGACTACTCCAATCGGGCGAGCGAGTTGTTGCGGACGATGGTGAGCACGATGCGGGAGCACCCGATTGCCGCTGGACGATATCTCAGTGCGGTCGATTTTTACCTCGGGCCCGTTAAGGAGGTTGCGCTCGCCGGTGATCGGGAGAGTCCGGACCTGCGCGCACTACACGACGCGCTATACGATCGATTCGAACCGAATCTGATCGTCGGGTACGTCGACGAGAGTCGGGCCGACACGACCGATTGGTTGCCATTCTTGCGCGAGCGTCCGGTCCGAGACGGGCGGGCAACCGCCTATGTCTGCGAGCATTTCGCATGTCTGCCCCCAGTGCACGAACCAGAGGCCCTCATGAAACAGGTCACCGAAGGGACCGGCATCAGTTGGCGAGATTTTTAGTCCGGGTGAACAAGGGTCACGTGGACATAACCTACGCGGCAAGAGCTCAAACGCCGAGGGCGCCAATGTTGTCCCAAGCGGTGTCGGCGGTGACTCAAGGCACGATCCAAAAGCCCGCGTCCGTCGCTCGGCAAGATCGGGCACGTTCCAGGAGCGAAGTAGAATTGCCGCCGGCGCCAGGCCCATTGACGAGTGGTTGAGTTCGGAATCCAGCATGCCCGATCTGTTTCTCGAATTGCGAGATGACACTGGTGGCGCCGAGGAAACCCCGGCCCCCTTGTCCGAAGAAGATGCTCTCGAACTGCTGCGCAATGCGGAGTTCACCGCGTCCCGCCTCGTTCCTTGGGGATCAAACTACACCTTTGCCGTGGCGCTGGAAACGGCAGATGGTCGGACTCAACTTGCAATCTACAAGCCCCAGGCGGGCGAAGCTCCTCTGTACGACTTCCCAGACGGTACCCTCTACCGGCGCGAGGTTGCCGCGTACGAATTCAGTCAATGGGCGGGCTGGGACCTTGTACCACCGACGGTCGTCCGAGATGGACCTCATGGCATCGGTAGTGTTCAGCTCTATGTGCAGCCGGAAAGCGGCCGCGCGGATCTTCACGATTTCTGGGGCAGTCGTGACCCGGCGATTGAGCGAATGGTCCTGTTCGACCACATCGTCAATAACGCCGATCGCAAGATCAGCCACTGCCTGCGGGACGTTACCGGCAAAGTGTGGGGCATCGATCACGGGTTGACGTTTAATCGCGAGCCCAAGCTGCGAACCGTGCTTTGGCAGTTCGTCGGAGAGCCGATCTCTCCCGCGCTGATGCGTCAGCTGATCGAACTGCGGAGCCGCCGTGAGGAGTTGCGCGAAACGATGGCTGGAGTGATCGACGATGGAGAAATCGAGGCATTGCTGCGCCGGATCACGCGGCTGGCGGACCAAGGTTGCTACCCGCCGCTCAGTCCGAGGCGAAACGTCCCATATGGCTGGTGGTAAAGATCGACATCAGTGTCCGAGACTCGGCGTCAATTCGGGAAGATCGCGGCGACCCCGTTCGTAGTCGCTAATGCGCTGCCGAAAAATCCACCACGTCAGAAGTGACGCCGGGGCTGACGTCACCACAAATCCGGACCACACCCATCCCATTCCTGCATCGAACCAGCGCACGCCAATCCATGCGAGCAGCACCGAGAGCCACATGGTCGAGGCGCCAATGATCAGTGGCGTTCGTGTGTCGCCACTTCCGCGCAGGCTGCCGCTGCTGACGAACCACACTGCCCAGAACGGCAGAGCGAAGCTGAGCGCATGCAGGGCGCTGACCCCCGACCGGACAACTTCGGGATCGGATGAGAAGATCCGCATCAGCTGCCCGCTGAAGATGTAGACCAGCGCTCCGCCAATTCCTAACCAGGCGATCGCCCAGCGTAAGGAAATGACCCAGGCTTGCCGCGCTTGGCCGGGAAGGCGGGCGCCGATGCTTTGGCCGACGAGGGCAGTTGCGGTGATAGAAAAGGCGATTCCGGGCAGGAACGCCGTCGAAAGCGCGGTGAACGCGATCTGCTGCGCAGCCAGGGCCGGCGTTCCGATCAAGGCGACGACAGCGAGCAACACCATGAACGCGCCGGATGAAAGCATCTGCTCCACCGCTGCCGGCACTCCGAGCGCGAAGAGTTGCCGCCCGGTTGTGATCTGAGGTCGCCAACCCCAAGAGCCCCGCAGCGAGATCGCCTTGTTGCCGCGCGCCATCACCGTCAGCATGTAAGCCGCGCCCAGGCCCCGACCCGCGGCGGCGCCAAACGCGCTGCCGGCGACACCGAGCGCCGGCAAGCCGAAGTTGCCGAAAATCAGCGCGTATGCGACGCCGATATTGACAATGTTGGCAATGACCGCCGCTGCCAGAGGGGTGCGACTATCACCTGCCCCACGGAGAACTGCGCCACAAACAAACGACAGGAACAGGGCAACACTCGTGGCCGCAATGATTTGGAGATAGGTCGTCGCCGCTTCAGCGACGTCGGCTTCGGTTCCAAAGAGGCTGATGACCCCCTCCGCACCAAAATACATGAAGACGGAGACCGGAATTGCCAGAACAAGACCCCATACGATTGCCTGACGAGAGAGTTGGTTGGCTCGATGTTTGTCTCCCGCGCCAATGGCTTGGGAGACGAGGACCGTAGCGCCGATATCGATGGCGGAGAGAATCGAGATAATGAAGAAAACAATCTCGAATCCGGTGCCGACGCCGGCGACAGCTGCCGAGCCCAAGCGGGCGACCATGAACGTATCAACCGCGCCAACCAATGTCTGAAGCAGGTTTTCCCCGATGATCGGCGTCGCGAGCGACAGCACCCGCCGCTGTGACATTGGCTGAGGTTGGACGTTTTCGGGTTGAGGCGCGGGCGGCGACTGGGAATTTGGAGCCGCCACGACGGCGGCAGCATCGATCGCTTCGTCGATTGTGGTTTCCACGCCCCCCCCAGCGGCGCCTGAACGCTATGGTCCAGACGAGAGGGAGGATACTCTACCCGACTCTGAACCGCGCCGGCACGTATGCACGCGGGGTGACGAACGGGAGAGGCTTTCGGGCGAAATATGAAGGTCATTCCCGTGATGGTGCAGTACGCTGAACGCCAGGCAGTTCAGCACAACGGTTTACGCGAAGTGCCAGTTGCATCCCGGGAGTTGTCATGAACGGACATGAACGCCTTATTGGATCTCAAGGCAGGCGCCTTCAGTGGGGGAGTTACGGGTTCCTTGCGGGAATCTTCGTTGGAATCATGATGGGATGGCTGTTTGCCGGGTTCATCGGCGCGTTCATCCGAGTGGCGATGGTCGCGTTGGTGATTGTCCCCATCGTCCTGGTGTATATCGCATGGCGAAAGATCGTCGCGCCCTGGCTTCGTCCACCGGCCGAACCCCAGTACCGCTACATCGCGCAGGACAATGCAATTGAAACCCGCGCCGTCGTCCATGAAACTGTGGCGGCACCCCGTACGCGGTGATCTTGCCGCCGCAAGATCTCTTGATCATTGGTGAGCTCGCGGCGCTCACGTTCCTGATTGGACTTCTCATCGGCTTTATCGGCGCCGGCGGCGCGGGCATTGCCGTCGCCATTCTGACAACCGTCTTCAGTTTGCCCGTACACACGGCGATTGGGACGGCAATTGCCGCCATGTTCTTCGTCACGATCTCTGGAGCCATCTCTCATTTCCAGGAAGGAAACGTCGCTCAACGTTCGGGGCTCGTGGTCGGACTATCAGGAGCGGCCGGCGCGGTGCTTGGCGCAGATACCAGTCAGGCGGTTTCGGAGCAAACACTAGGCATACGCGGCAGGCCTCGCGCTTTGGGGTCTTGCCGCCTTGGTCTGGTTGCGCACCCGAATCACGAGTGTCGCAGTAGTGCAACGGGAGCAGTCCTGGCGAGGAGAACCGGCCAGAGGCGTGCGGGAATGGGCGACAGGCATAGGGCTGGGGGCATCAGGCGGAGCCGCAGCGGCCTTCCTCGGTGTCGGCATGGCGCCGTTCCTACAGCTTGGTCTCCTGACCCTCCATCGTCTTCCCCTGCGCCAGACGGTTGGCACGACTATGTTGGCGCTGGTCTTTATCAGCGCGGCCGGGGGCGTGGCCATGGCGCGACATGGCGACGTTTCGGTCCCACACCTCGTCGGCTTGACGATCGGTTTGGGGTCGGGAGCGTACGTCGGGGCGCGCTTCACGAGGCGTGCTCCACGGCGCCTGTTGCGCGCCGCCGTCGTCTTAGTCCCGATTGTTGCTGGATCGATGTTGTTATTTCTGTAACCGATCCTGGATAGCAGGACTCTAGGCGCTGGTTCCGGCGACTTGCACCTTCAGCCCTTGACCACCGCGCACGCGGGCCAGAGCTTCCGGAAACTGATCGATAGAAAATGTATCTGTCACCATGCGCTCGGTATCGATCGCGCCTGAGGATAGTATGTCGATGGCTGGGCCGTATGAATTGAGGACCGCCATTGTGCCGAGGATAGAGAGCTCTTCGTTGTAAATCTTGAACGCGTCGTAGCTAGCCTTTTCGCCCGGCGGACACACGCCAAAGAGCAGCAGCTTGCCACGGCGCTTTACAGCGTCGATAGCCGCTTCGGCGACCTTGGTGACACCCGTTGCCTCGATCACATTGTCAAATCCGCGTGGGGCAATCTCCTTGAGTTCATCGAGACTTGTCGCGACGTGCTCGAAGCCGAATTCGTTCCGGGCACGCTCCAGCCTGCTTGGGTTGATGTCAATCAGCGCGACCAGACTGGCGCCGTTGTAGCGCGCGACCTGGGCATTCAGCAGACCCATCGGTCCCGCCCCGTAGATGAGGTACGTCTCTCCGGTCTGCGGTTGCAGCCGGTGAAACCCTCGCACCACACAGGAGACCGGTTCGATCAACGCCGCGGCCTTCATCGACATGTCTTCGGGAATCGGGTACACGACGCGCTCGGGAACCGAGACGTACTCCGCAAATCCTCCGGAGTGATGGCTAACG
This sequence comes from uncultured Chloroflexia bacterium, assembly GCA_963751075.1. Classification (GTDB taxonomy): domain Bacteria; phylum Chloroflexota; class Chloroflexia; order Thermomicrobiales; family UBA6265; genus JACCXM01. The sequence goes on from CAVVTE010000027.1 coordinate 295,276, forward strand.
CCGACCGCGTTCCATCGCTCGCACAGATTCCCCATGCCGCGTTGGCAGAAGTAGCAAGCGCCACAATTCAATGTCGGATCGACTCCGACCCGGTCTCCCAGAGAAAACCCTGTGACATTCTCTCCAACCGCCGTCACTTCGCCACCAAACTCGTGACCGATGACGATCGGATAGACCGTCGGCGGAAACTCGCCATCGATGATGTGAATATCAGTGCCGCAGATGCCGCAGGCGCCTACGCGGACGACGACCTCATCTGGCCCAGGCTCAGGATCAGGGAGATCGACGACGCGTACCGCTCCGGGCTCATCGACCATAACCGCTTTCATTACGTTCCTCCGAACGGGTTTACGGACTGGTACTCAGGAGGCAGAGAATAGGCGCTCTCACCGCGTAGGACTACTTCACAGCGCCCATCGAGAGACCTCGCACCAGCTGCCGTTGGGCGATCCAACCGAGCAGGACAATCGGAAATACGGCCATCGTGCAGGAGGCGGCGAGTTTGGCCCAAAACAGTCCTTCTGACGTTACGAAGCGAACCATAAACATCGGCACCGTCGACTCTTTTGGCGCGAGATTGTATGCCAGGAAGAACTCGTTCCAGGCAAAGATGATCGATATGAAAATCGTCGCCACCAGGCCGGGCGCCACCATTGGCAACACGATCTGGATCATTTCTCGCGGCAAACCGGCGCCGTCAACCCGTGCGGCGTCGAGCACATCGCGAGGCACCTCTTCAAAGAATGACCTCAGCATCCAGATCGCGATCGGCAGGTTCATCGCCGTGTAGAGAAGGATCAGCCCCGGTAACGTTCCAAGCAGGTTGAGTCCTCTGCCACCGAGCTCGGGATCGCCGTTAGGGCTGAAGATGACGTAGAGCGGAACGATCACACCGGCCACTGGCAGGAAGCGGGTCGAAATAAAGAAGAACAGTATGTCCTTCCACTTCTTTGGCCGATAGAGCGCCAGGGCGTACGCACACGGGATCGCGAGAAGCATGACGAAAAATGTCGACACAAGCGAGGTGATGATCGAATTTCGAAAGAACGGCAGAAAGTTAATGCCGAACACGGCTTCGTAGTTCTCGAAGGTTGGCCAGAAGATCAGTTTCGGGGGCAATTCGACGGCCGCGTTCTCGGTCTTGAAACCCGTCAGAAACATGTAGAGCACGGGGAAAAAGACAATGAGACCCACAACCCACGCCGTGATCGCCCAGAGCGGCGAGGCCGTCTCTTTCGAGAAACCGCGCCCGGCGCTGATGGCGCTGAACCAACCGCCGCGATTGGATCGGAGCGTTGCCATGTTCTACGCCTCCCGCCGTTCCAGCATGCGGTCGAGCACTCGAACGAGAAACGTGATCGCGACGATCGAAATCAACACGACGATGACGCCAAGCGCCGCGCCGCGTCCGATGTCGAACGACTCGCGGGCTTTTTCATAGACGAGGTAGGGAAGGGTGGTCGTCGCGTCACCGGGACCCCCACCGGTCATCATGAAGATGGGATCGATCTCTTGCACGATGAAGACCGTCCCCAGCAGGCCGCCAAGCTGCATGAAGCGCCAGAGTTGCGGGAGGGTGATGTCGAGAAATTCTTGCTTCGCCGTAGCCCCGTCCACACGTGCTGCCTCGCGGACCTCCTCCGAAATCGACTGCATTCCGGCGAGCAAGATCAACATCATGAATGGAGCCCAGCGCCACACGATGACGGCGATCACGGAGAACATTGGATATTGATCGAGCCAACTTGGTCCTGGATTTCCGGGTAGCACCGTATTGATAGTCCAGTCGACAACGCCGTAGTTTGGGTTCAGCAGCTGGTTCTTCCATGTCAGCGCGGCTGCTGCGGGCATGATCAAGAACGGGGTGATTAGCATCGTGCGGACGATCCCTCGTCCCGGAAAGCGGTGGTTGACCAGCTCGGCGTACAACAAGCCGAGTAGCAGAGACGCGAGTACGGAACCGACGACAAACACAACAGTGTTCCGGATCGCTTCCAGAAACGCCGGATCTCGTGTGAGCAGAAAGACGTAATTTTCGAGTCCGACAAAGGCGCGGCGGTCGGGCCGATTGAGGTTCCAGCGCTGCAGGCTATACCAGATAGTGAGCAGAAAGGGCGCTTGCGTCACCAGGATGGCGAAAATCAATGCCGGCATGACCAGCACGCGCCCGATTTGATCGTCTGAGAGATGCCGGGAGGCTGTGGGCCTCACTCGCTGCGCACCAATCGTGCGCGGTGGCGTTTCGGCAATTGCCATGTGACCAGTCTCCGTGGGACCGCGTCAGGAGCGCACGCGGGGTGCGATTGGCCAGCGTGTCAACTTCCTGGAGCGTGGAGTGAGGCGACTGCGCCGCCGACTCCCGCATCTCTCGACGGGAACGAGCCTCGGGAGAGGCTCGTTCCCGTCCGTCCTTGCTTGCGGATTACTCCTGGTAACCCGCGTCGATCGCGACCTGGTTGGCGAGGGCGTTGGCTTCCTCGATGGCCGCGTCAATCTCGATATCGCCGACGAGCGCGGAGGCAAAGATCTGGGTGACGTCGTTGCCGAGTTCCTGGAACTCCGGGATACGAACGAACTGGCCACCGGTATACGGCACCGGCTCCTCGGTCGGCTCGTTGGGATTCGCCTCGTTGATCGAATTCAGAACGATCTCGGCGAAGTCCGCTGCCCGCTCCTGGTACGAAGGGTTCTCATAGACCGAGGCGCGGGCGCCTGTTGGGGCGCGGCCCCAGCCCTCATCGGCCGCCACGATCGCATCGACGTAGTCGGTGGACGTCGCCCACATCATGAACGCCAGAGCGGCTTCCTGGGCGTCGGAGTTCTGCGCCATCGCGAAGTTCCAACTCCACAGCCAGTTGCCAGTCGGCAACTTCTGGGACGGACCGTAGGCAAATCCAACTTGCTCGAAATCCGGGTTGATCGATGGGTCCGTGATCAGCTCGGCGGCCGACGTGGCGTCGTACCACTGGGCGCACTGGCCCTGGATGAGCAGGGTCTGGTTCTCGGTGAAGCCGTTGCCGACCGCGCCTTCTGGACCGTAGTTCTGGAGCAGCTCAATATAGAAGCGGATCGCCGCCGCCGAGTCTGGGTCGTTGAGCTGGGCCACCCAGTTTTCGTCGTACCAGCGCCCACCAAAGGCATTGATCACGGTGCCGAGCGGCGCCCCCATCTCGCCCCAGCCGGGAAGACCGCGCAGACAGACGCCGGACACTTCACCGGGGACATTCAATGCTTCCGCAAATTCGGCGATCTGATCCCAGGTCGGCCGTTCAGGCATCTCGAGGCCAGCCGCCTCGAAGAGATCCTTCCGATAGAAAGTCATCGCGCTCTCGCCATAGAATGGAAGCGCGTAGAGCCCGCCGTCATAGGTCAGGCCGGCTTTCATGCTCTCAAAGACGTCGGCAAGGTCGTAATTGGGATCAGCGCCTGCTGCCTCTCCGACTTCTGTCAGCCAGCCCTGCTCGGCCCAGAGCGGAACCTCAAATGGGCCAATGGTGAAGACGTCGAATTGCCCCGACTGGGTGGTCACGTCCTGCGTGATGGTCTGGCGGATCTCGTTTTCAGGCAATACCGTCAAATTAACTTCGATATTCGGGTATGCCTCGTTGAACGCGCCGGCCTCAACGAGCTCCTGAAGGGCAACCATTTGCGGGTTGGCGACCATTGCCACGTCGATGGTCCCGGAAATATCCGTGTTCGGCTCGGCTACTGGTGTTTGCGCGAGCGAGCTCATCGTGAATGGAAGAATGGCGGTAATGGCGACCGCAAGCATCATGAACATCGAGAGTAATCGTTTAGGCATCGTCGTTCTCTCCTTCAGAGCCTCGCGGGACTGTGTTTGTGCGGTCAAACTGCCTAGGATCCTGGGTTGCCAACCCTTGCGGGCGAAGTTGATCTCCCTAGCCTGGACCCAAGATTGAGTACTCAGTGAGGCGGGGGTCGTAGATGCGCCGCGCGAGCGTCGGCGTGGGCCGGATCGTATCGGCCGCGTTGGGTGCTGTCAACATCGTGCATTACCCTCATCTGTGCATCACGGGGAGAGAGCGGCAAGCGCAAACGAGGACTTGTGCCACGGGTTGGATACCGTTAGGCTTCGGTTTATCCCCGCCGCGAACGGATTGGCCACCAGCGGCCGCTGTTCCCCGCCCGGCGCACATGAGATTCCAATTCTGGATCGAGGGCCGACGGCACAATGGATTCGCGGCAAAGCCGGCGGGAGGATGTTGCCCGCGGTGCGATCATCCTTCTCATCTCGGTTGGGATAGCGCTGGTGGTGGTAGTTGCGCGGCTCGGACGCGAGCCGATCTTGAATCCCGCGCCCACACCGACGCCGGCCCCGACGGCAACGCCCCTCCCGACACCCTCTCCTACGTTACCGCCCACGCCGCCAACGCCAACGCCCCGCCCTGAGCCGCCGACGCCAACACCTGAACCCGTTCCAGTCGCCGGTGTCGACGACGCCTACGTTCGAGATGGTCGCAACATCGTGTGCCTCGATCCTGGCCACGGAGGCGAAGATCTGGGAAATGTCCGTCTCGAGGACGGGCGGATCGTGCTGCAAGAAAAGGATTTTGTGCTCGAACACTCACTGTTACTCGCGGAGCGGCTCCGGGAAGACGGATTTGAAGTTGTCCTGACTCGTGAAACTGACACCGAGGTCAACCCGTCGAACGAGGACGTGAATGGTGACGGTGAAGTCGCCGCGGAAGGTGGACCCGCTCGAACTGACCAGCTCGACGATTTGCAGGCGCGAGTCAATATTTGCAACTTGGCGGCCGCGGATCTCCTTGTTTCGGTTCATTACAACGGGGCTGAAAATGAGTTTCTTTCCGGGTACGAAGTATGGTTCAACGATGAGCGGCCGTTCAGTGAGCGATCCGAAGCATTTGCGACGTTTATGCATGAAGCTCTGGGAAATGCATATGCCGAGGCTGGCTATGAAGCGGTGGATCGCGGCATAGGCATCGAGGAACACGTGGTAACCGGCCCGGAACGTCCGGGTGAACTGGTTCCCAGCGAGATGCCTGGAGCTGTGATCGAGGGCCTATTTCTGTCGAATGACGATGATGCCGCGTTCATCCAATCCGACATTGCCGAAGAAACTCTTGTGGGCGCCTATCAGGAAGCCGTAACTCGTTACTTCAGCGTATATCCGGGATGAAAGGCTTGCCGCAATCGGCAGGAGCGCTGTCATGCGCCGCGTGTGAACGGTAATGAGTGACTGGCAGAAGTCGAGCTTCCCTCCGCCGCGGGCGCGGCTGCCACTCGACATCGACGAGTGGGAGAATCGCGAACCCGGCGTATCGAACCTGCGGCGAGGGCTGGAAGCGGACAGCGGAACGATCACCGGACGCGGGGCAACTCGGCCTGGGACTCGCCATGCCCAGTCGGCGCATGCCGCCGGAACGTCCGCGAGGAAATCACGCCCAGTTCCCCGGATGCCGAAATCCCAGCCCGAAAGCAAGGTTCGTTCCCCGGGAATCACATTGGCGGGAACTCTCCTCATTCTGGGCCTGACAGTCCTCGCCTTCGCCGGCGGTAGGTTGTTCGGCCGCGTTGAGGAGCCGACCTCGGCAGCCCGGGTTGAGCCAATAGCGCAATCCATTCAGGCGCCGGACACCGCGCCACCGCCGCCTCAGCTTGAACCCGTTATCGAGACGCCGGTCGCGCTACCCGCGTCTTTCGTGCGACCACCGATCGTCTGTCTTGATCCCGGACACGGTGGTGAGGATCGAGGTTTCAGCCGGTTTTTCGATAGCAGCATCCCGGCAATGGAGGAGGCAATGCTCGTTCTCGAGCATGCTTGGGACTTGGAGGCTCGATTATTGCAGCGCGGCTATAAAGTCGTAATGACCCGAGAAACAGACACCGCGGTCAATGTCGATGGGAAAGATGTCAACGCAGATGGCCGCACTGCCGCACATGACGCACCGCGTTCCGATCGCAACAAGACCCTTGACGAGCTGCAAGCGCGGATCAACCGCTGCAACGAGGCTGAGGCCGACCTTTTGGTCTCGATGCACGTCAACGGCTACTCCACGGGACGCCCGCGCGGATTCGAAACCTGGTTTACCCGGGAGCGCAATTTTGGGGATCGCAACGCGGTCTTTGCCACCTTGGCGTACGCACACCTGAAAGAACAACTGGCGCGCATCGGCTACAGCCTCCCGGCGGAGGAAGAGCGGGGAGTGCTTCCTGACACAACCGCGGACGTCCAAATGGAGCACTCACTGTTCCGGCACTTCATCATGACCGGTCCTGAGGTTCCGGGGGCGGTCACGGCGAGCAAGATGCCGGGAGCGATCGTGGAGGCCCTCTTTGTCTCAAACGACGGCGATGCCGCGGTGCTGTCGTCTCCTGATGGTCGTGACGCGATTGTTACCGCCTACGAGAATGCCATCGTCGAGTTCTTCGAGCGATATCCTCCGGAAGCGCGGTGAAGTGGTTTAGAGCGAAGAGGCGTGCTCCGTGCCTGAGCCGGATGCACGCTCAGAGCCGATTCCGGGCGCCTGAGTTGGCAACGGCGCCCCGGCGGCCATTGAGCCGACGCGCGATCATCGCTGGCGCTTTCCCGGTCGCGGCGGCAACGGTAGGTGCAGTCGGGGCTCTTGCGCTTCAGATCTCGCGGACGGCGGAAGCACCAGGCATCCTGACGCCTCCGGAAATGGCTGCCTCGCCGGAAGCAACCGCGAACCTTTCGGCGCCATCGACACCGATTGTGGCCGAGGCGACTCCAGCGCCTACTGGTTCTCCATCGGCCGCGAGCGGGTCCCAATCGGCGAGATCATTGCCGAACCTGGGCGTTCCCCAAGGGATGGCGTTGGTGGCATCGCGGCGGCTGCCCCTTGCGGGCGTTGGACCTGAGGATCCGTGGCGCCTCCTAACCAGGCAGGTCACCAACTGGGCCGGTGTTGGTTCGCCAGTTCCGCTTCCAGTGCATTCGTTCGCGCTTGCCAACACCTTGGTCGGCGGGGTTCGTCCCGACCACGCCGTCGAGAGCTACGAAGCCCTAGCTGCCGCGATGGATGCCGACCCAGGCGCGGTGGCACTCATTCCCGCGGAATCCGTTGACTTTCGCGTTCAAGCACTTTCGGTTGGGGAAACAGATCCGCTGGTAGACGCATCCGGAGGACAGGTTCCTGTTCGGATAGGCGTGATCGGCGACATCGTTCCGGGTCGAAACGTGCATCTCCATATGGTCGAGTATGGAGACTTCACTCGCCCATTTCACAGAGTTGCTCCATTGCTGCGGTCGTTCGACCTGACAGTCGCCAACCTCGAAGGCAATCTGTCGAGCACATTGCCGCAACCTGCCGATCCACACTCGGTCACGTTCGTCTCCAGTCCGGAAATGCTCGAGGGTTTCGCGCTGGCTGGGATCGATGCGGTGACGCTCGCTAACAACCATTCAGTGTGGAACAGCGAAGGCTGGGGCGTGCAGGGGCTCGTAGATACGATCGCGGCGCTGGACACGTATGGCGTGCCTTATTTCGGCGCCGGACCGAATCTCGCTGCTGCCCGGGCGCCGTGGATCGTCAACGTCCACGGGACCCGCATAGCCTTCCTTGGGATAGACGCCGTCACCGCCAACTACGAGATCGAGCCGGGAATGGCGAATGGCGTCCTTGACGTCGACTCGGGAGCAAGCGCGGAAGGGGCCGGGACGAACCCGTATCTGGCGACCCAAGTCTTTGAGGACGTCGCGGCCGCTACCAGTGTCGCGGATGTTGTCATTCCCTATTTTCACCTTGGCGCTGAATACATCGCCATACCGCCGGCGTGGGCAGTAGAAGCGACTCACTTGGCAATCGATGCCGGAGCGGCGATGGTTGTGACCAATCATCCTCATCTCATTCAGGGGATGGAGATCTATGCCGGCAAGCCAATCGTCTATTCGCCGGGAAACTTCATCATTGACCAAATGTGGGCGGCGGAAGTCCGCTCAGGGTATGCCCTTGAAATCGTTCTGCTAGGCACGAAAATTGTTGGGCTGCGTTTCCACGGCGTCGAAATCGAGGATTTTCACCAGCCACGCCCGATGACGTCGGGCGAACAAGCCGCGCTGATGGACCGGTTCTGGGGTGCGACCGATCGGTTGGCGGCCCGAGACGGAGTCGGGGCTCAGTCTTGACTTCCGGTCGGGCCGGCGGCGCGGCTCGCCTGGGCTTCTCGCAACTTTGCCTGTGCAGCGGCAACAGCTTCGCGGCTGCGCTCCAGGCGCTCCTGGGTCTTCCGCACTCGCGCCTTGTCACTGGCGAGTGCTTCCAGGGCACCAGCTAATCGCCGTTCTGCCTTACGCTCCCTCCTCAAGAGTTCCAACTCCGCCTTGGCGCCGGACGTTAACAGTTCCCGCGCTCGGTTTCCTGGATCCTGATCGAGGTTCTCCGCGTTCATACAGCCTTTCTCGGAACCCGACGGGTACATGCATCACGTCACTGACCGCAGTGAGTCCTGCGAGGCACGGGTCGGCAATCGTTCCGACATGATACCCTCGCAGCCTGACTCCGTAGATCGATACTGGTGTTGCGCATGACGTCAGACAGCACGAAACAGGTTGTTGCCGCAATCGACATTGGCTCGAACTCGATAAAAATGACCGTGGGTCGCGCCGATAACCTTGGCGGAATTGAGCAGTTTGACTGGGCGTCGGAAGTTGTCCGTTTGGGACAGGATCTGGACACTACCGGTCATCTCGACGAGGAACGGATAGAGGTCGCAATCGAAACCCTGATCCGCTTCGCGGCCCGGGCGCGGGAACTGGGGGCGACACGGGTCGTTGCCGTCGCGACCGAGGCAACCCGGGCCGCGGCGAACGGCGCGAGCTTTCTCGAGCGAGTGCGAGAAGCCGCCGGGATCGAAGTGCGTGCCATTGACGGGCAAGAGGAGGCCGCGCTGACATTCCGGGGCATTGCGGTGTCGACTGACCTGGCAGGTGCCGCGGTCATTGCTGACATTGGTGGCGGGAGTACCGAACTCATTGCTGTTCGAGATGGGGCAATGCAGTCCGCACAATCGATCCCAGTGGGCTCCGGCCGGCTGACAGATCGGTTCGTTGTGCGCCGACCCGCCCGAGGCCAGCCAACTGGCGGCCTGCGAAATGGAGGCCGGTAGGGTCATTCGGGCTGCTGTGGAACCATTGGAACTGCCGGCCGGAACGCGGAACGCGCCTGATCGTCGTCGGGGGCACCGGAGAGTACCTGGCGCGACTTGTACCTGACGCACGGAAGATCGACCTGGACAATGTGAGACAGGTACTGTCGCGAATGACAACGCTTCCGGCCGCCGAGTTGGCATCGGAAATCGACATCCCCGAGGCGCGGGCACGGGTGCTTCCGGCAGGGGTAGCTATCGTGGCGGCCATCACTCAGTTGATGAATCCAGACCGGATCGAGATCTCGCAGAGCGGTATTCGCACAGGCCTGCTCATCGAGGCGGTTCAACCGGTCGTCGATGCAGTTGAATTGGAGGCGCCCGAGCATAGTCTGTCTGGCGCGATTCGAGAAGTGACGGTTCGCGAGAACGGGCGGTCTCGAGACGGGCAACAACCGGGCTCAGGCACCGATTTCCGCGAAACGATGAAGACGCTAATCGCTGAGCGGTGGGACACTCTCTGGCGCGCGATTCCAATTGCTCTACAGGGTACTGACATCGAAGGCGTGCATGATGTTCGAGTCGCGTCCCGCAGGCTGCGAGCGGCGATGGACATAGCTGCGCCAGTATTCCCCAGAGGGTGGTACCGGCCACTACATCAAGCGGCGAAGGAGATAACTGGAGCGCTCGGTGAGGTGCGAGATCGCGATGTTCTGCTCGAGGCGCTGCACGCCGACCGGAAGGCGGCTCCCCTGGTTGAACACCCCGGCATTGACCGCCTGATTGCCCGAGTTGAGCGCGAGCGTGCCGACGCGCGGGTCGAGATGGAACGCTATCTAAGCGATCTTCTCAGCGGGCCGTTGCCGAGCGAGATCGAGCGCCGATTCAAGGCGACCGCGAAATCGAGTGACTCTCGGAGATCATCGGCGGAGGGCGGGGTATGAGCCGAGCATGGCCGGTCCATGATGTAGATCCGCGGGCTCCCGTGATCGACAACGCGCGACGCGTCCTCGCGATTCGCATCGCCGAGTTCTACTCCTACGAACCCGTTGTCCCTCATCCCGAGCTTTCCGAGGCTTTGCATGACTTGCGAATCTCGACCAAGCGACTTCGCTACACGCTCGAGCTTTTTCGACGTCATTTCGGGAAAGTTGGCGAGCGTCAGATCGAGCGCGTGAAAGCGATCCAGGAGACCCTTGGCGCTCTTCATGATCATGATGTACGCATCGACCTGATCGGTGACGAGCTTTCTCGCTTCATGGTGGAGCAGAGCCAGAAAACACGTATGGATATCGCGGACGCGTCTCCGGGCGAACTTGCAGTCATTGCATCCGCGGCGCTGCGTCCGCCGGCCGATGATCCTAGACGCGGGCTCATCGCGCTTCTTGGCAGAGAGCACGCGGGCCGGCGGTTGGCCTACGCGCGTTTTCGCGAGCTGTGGGAGCAGTATTCGCATGATGGCATGCGTCGGGAGCTCGTGAGGCTTTCCGCGATGCCCTTGCCACGCCCGCGGCAATCGCAATCGTCCGCGGTGTGAGTGGCATCACGATGGAGCCTGCACGTTCTTCAAGGCATTGCCGAGTCCGTCCGCGCGCTGCAGCCAGAAATCGTGGCCGCGCTACGGCAACTTGTCCGCATCCCAAGTCAGACTGGCTTCGAGGGGCACGCTCAAGATGCGATGGCGAGCCTGATGCGCGACCATGGTCTCGATGTGGATGTCTGGGAGCCGGACCCGGCCGCGCTGGAACCTCATTCCGAGTCGGTGACCATCGGCAGCGGGTTCGCAAACCGACCGAATGTGGTCGGGGCTTGTCGGGGCAAGGGCAATGGACGATCGCTTGTTCTCAATGGTCACATCGATACGGTCGAGATCGGTGATCCAACGGCATGGAAATACTCGCCGCTCGGAGCGGAGATAGCTGACGGGCGGCTCTATGGCAGAGGCGCCTGCGACATGAAAGGCGGACTCATTGCCAATCTCTTCGCATTACGCGCCATTGAGTACGCGGAACTTGCCCCGGCCGCGGACGTCTTCGTGCAAAGCACCATAGCCGAGGAGAACGGCGGTGCCGGCGCTCTGGCTGCAGTCCTGCGTGGGTACGTTGCCGAGGGAGCGATTATCTCCGAGCCGACCAACCTGGCGATCGTTCCTGCTCAGGGAGGTTCGCTGATGTTCCGGTTGCAGGTGCCTGGCTTGTCGGCCCATGCCTGCGTTCGTGATGAAGGAGTCAGCGCGGTCGAGAAGTTTGCCTATCTCCACCGCGGGTTACTTGATTTCGAAGCTCGCCGGAACGCCGAGATCGAGCACCCCCTGTATGCCGGAATGCGAAATAAGGCGCCCATCAACATCGGAACGGTCAGTGCTGGCTCATGGCCTTCGTCAGTTCCAGAATCTCTTGCCGCGGAGGGACGGGCCGGGCTCGTCCCTGGTGAAGATCTGACAACGTTCAAGTCTGAGCTGGCCGCAGAGGTTGCGGCGCTCGCAGCTGCTGACGACTGGCTGCGGAATAACCCGCCACTCGTGACCTGGCTTGATGGGCAGTTCGCACCGGCCGGCGTCTCTGTGGACTCACCCCTTGTGTCCGTAATGTCACAGGCGTGGACGACGACCACGTTCTCACAGCCCCGCATCGAAGCCGTGACCTACGGTGCGGATATGCGCCATTTCGTCATCACGGGTGGGATGCCGTGTGTGATGTTCGGCGCCGGAGACGTTCGCCTGGCACATGCGCCGAATGAGTCAATTCCGCTGGCAGACCTCTTTACGGCCATCACCACGACGGCGGTCTTTATCGCGGAGTGGTGCGGCCTCGCCTGAATGCAGCGGCCCACGATATACGCGAACTAGGTGATGAGCGTCCTGAACCGCGCATCGGCCGCGCCGGGTCTCCCGCCCTGCCTCTCGTAGCCTTTGCGATTCTTCGCGACCTTCCATAACGCGCATGCGAAATCGGGATGCCCCGCACCTGCTGCTCAGCGCACGGACCAACGGGAGTCCGCAGGACACCGTGCCGAGCGTGCCATTGAACGGGGTCCAGACCATATCATGTAACAGGCTCTCGTTCCTGTGCAAAGTATTGACAAATAGTTTGCAACGTCGTACGATCGCTCCAAGTTCGATCAGAGGACGTGGTCGTCGTGATTCGCTCTCTCTATCAGTTCGTATCGCCGTCGGCGAATAAGGAGATCTGCAATGACGTTTGCTTCCCGCCAGGGACCCAAGGCGCGAACGTTGGCCGTAACCGCTCCTGGCTGGTATGGCGGAAACCCCGATTCGGGGGTGTCCTCGGCACCCACGGGCAACGGACTTTCTCGTCCGACGTCTGTTCACCGCGAGCGTCCCTCGAAGTCTTCGGATGCCGAAAACGCGCTGAAGAACACGACGATGGTTTCGTATAGCCGGGGAAAAGAAATCTTCGGTCCACGTCAAGGCAATGGACTCGTTTACATCGTGCACTCCGGCTGCATCCGACACTACAAATCGCTTCCAGACGGTCGCTCCATCAATCTCGGTCTGCTCGGACCAAATACCGTATTCACGCAGGAGATTGATGCGGACGGACTTTCGAGCGGTACAGTGGCTGAGGCGCTTGTCGATTCGACCGTGTCGATCGTCGAGGCAGAACACCTCGCTGACCTCATTCGTCGCACTCCGGAGCTCGCGACCGCGGTCGTGCACGGCATGTCGAAGAGGCTGTCCGAGCTACAAACGCTCACCGAACAACTTCTAGTGAGGGACACATCGGTCCGGCTGGCGGCAACGCTGTTGACACTTGCACGTGGTTTTGGCCGACCGATGGCTGATGGGTTGACGGCGATCACCCTTCCGATGACACACCAAAATCTCGCGAACATGATCGGGTCGAATCGGGTGACGGTTACGAGAAAGCTGGTCGAGCTTCAAGAGCATGGCGCGGTGCGTGCGCTGGGGCGCAACTCGATTGCGGTTGACCCGGACATGTTGCTTTCCCATGCCCGAGCGGCGGCAAGCGCGTGATTCCAGATTTCCTCGTCTCGGGAACCCTTCAACGCCAGTCAACGGCCCAGTTTCAGGTCATCACAACAAGGGAGCGTGACGATGAGCGAAAGTAATCGAGAGCAGCAAAGGACGGTGAAGCCGGTCACTGGCCGGGTCTTCTTGACGGGGGGCGCCGGCTTTGTAGGTCGCAGCATCATCGACTCACTTGGTGAACGGCCGATGCGAGTACTCGTCCGAAACGGACGCGATGCAAGCGCCCTGGTAGCGCCAAATATTGAGATCGTCGAGGGAGACGTCACGAAGCCCGAGACATTGCGCGGGCTCATGAACGAATGCGAGGCTGTCATCCACCTTGTTGCGATCATCTCGGAAGAGGGTGACGCGACGTTCGATGCCGTGATCCGTCAGGGCACTGTCAATGTTGTTCGGGAGGCGCAGCGAGCGGGGATTGCTCGCCTTTTGCACATGAGCGCATTGGGCACGCGGAATGATCCGAGATTCGGTTATTACGAGGCCAAGTGGCAGGCGGAGCAAGCGATCGAGCAATCGGAGATTCCCTGGACGATATTTCGCCCGTCGCTGATCTTTGGTCCCGGCGATGAATTCATTACCACGCTTGCTCGACTCGCTAAGGCTGCGCCGGTGATCCCCGTGGTTGGAGACTGGCACGAGCGCCTTCCAGCCTGTTTCGGTACGCGATGTAGCAGCGGCATACGCGCGGGCTCTCGCTGATCCGTCGACCGCGTGGCAAATCTACGAACTCGGCGGCGGCAGGACCTACACCTACGAAGAGATGATTGACGTCATCGCCGGTCAGTTGGGACGCACCAAACCGAAGATTCACGTGCCGATCGCGCTGATGAAGCTCATCGTCACTCTTTCGAGGCCGCTCCCATCGATGCTAAGGCCTCCTGTTACCCAGGAACAGCTGAAGATGCTCGCTATTGACAACACGACCGACAGGTCTGCCACCGGCAAACTCATTGGACAGGACCCGCTCAGTCTGGAGGACGGCATCGGCTACATTGGCGGCTCCACATCCCGACGAGTGGCGGTTGGAGCGTAGATGTGGACGTTTGCGTGTTATTTGATTAACCGCCGTGGTCCGGATGAGTTTCGGGACTGGCGATAGACGTCGGCTATACTGGGACCGAGATGAGCCGATTCGGCTGACGCCGACACCCAAGAAGTCTCCCCGACTGAATGACACGAAGCCTGGACTTCGAAACAGAGCAAGATGAGCTGTTCCCGGGCGAGCGAAGCGGACGCCCCGGCATCGACGCTTCGCAGCGGGTCCCAGGCAAGCGAGAAGTCGATCTCTACGTCCGCACCTACACGACGCTGCTGCAAAGCTCGGGGGCGGTTCCAGTCTCGAGCCTGATCCCGGCTCATTTGACCGCGGCGTCGTCACTGCACGCGGGCGCCACCGAACGAGAGCCCGATCTGAACGCGTTCTTGTACTCAGCGCAGCGGCTCCCTGGCTGTATCGTCGACGTTACCGAGATCGTCCTCGGCCAGTCAGCTCGTGGATTCAGACGCGCTGGGTTTACAGGCATGGAGCACTGGCAGATTGTCTCTGCTCCAGGTCGCCGCCGCCGCTGGAGGTACGACGGAGAGGGAACGCTCGCCGCAACCATCGCCTCGGCGTCCGATCTGGACGATCTCATCCCATCGATAGTGGCGTATCAGATCGAATGGAACAAACTTCACGGAATCATCGACAGCGACTCAGACCTCCGCGCACAGATTGAACGCGCGGCGCGAGGAAGCTCTCTCGAGGACGGCCAGATTGTCCTCGATGGGCGAGCGGCTCGGGTTGCAACCGGAGGACTGGCAGCGTCTGCAGAGTGTTTGGGGGACCTTGCTGTGGCGAAATCTCGAGCTCATCAGCCGGAGTCGCAAGAGATTTACTGTCCGCATGATCGGCGGTAGCCACCTCGGCAACGCTCGAGCCACTCACCAATGGTGGACGCCCGCGGAGCGAGTCCTTCGCGAACTGGGGGCAGCCGAGCGCCCGGTATACTTCGTTTCGTCCAATACACATTCCATCGTGAACGTGCTCTCTGGAACGGCCCCCCGGCGCAAGGATGAGCTCGCCGCGTATATCCGCGGACATGGATCTGATGAGCTCAAAGAGGAGTTAGCTCAACTGGAGGCCGGCACAAGCCGGTCGAACTGGGAAAACCTCCTCTACTTTGCGGCCCGACAGTACTTCACTGGTGCTGGTCGAGCGGCTGAGCGACAACAGCGAAGCGACGAAGAGCTTTCAGTCGGGATTCGCCACATCGATGCCAACGGCCCAATCGACGTAGGCATCCAGATCATCGAGTTATCGAAGCTCGATCCGTCTCGATTTGATCCCCGGCTTTGTGGAGTCAATGGAGGTTGTCTCGATCCGCGGGCGTCCGACGCGATCATCGTCAATGTCAACTATCCTCTCGGACTCGCGGCCTACAACATCATGACTCAGATCGGGATGACCACGGATGAGCTGCAAGGGGTCTACATTCTTGGCAAAGCGGCCACACTGAATGGTCGCATCGGCGACGTCATGATCTCCGACGTCGTCTACGACGAGCACTCTGGCAATACGTATTGGTTCGAGAATGCGTTCAGATACGCCGATCTTGGCGCCGTACCTTGTCTACGGCGCGGCACTTGATAACCAGAAGGCTGTCACGGTCAAGGGCACGTTCCTCCAGAACGAGGGATATCTCGATTTCTTCTACCGCGAGAATTACACGGTAGTCGAGATGGAGGCCGGACCATATCTCAATGCACTCTATGAGGACGTGTTCTTGCGCCGATATCCGTCTGGGGAGGCCATCAACCTCCAAACGCACCGGCCTGGGACGCTCGACCTCGGGATCATTCACTACGCGTCTGATACGCCGTACACCCGGGCGCAAACACTCGGGGCGCGAGGTCTTTCTTACCACGGGATGGATTCGACATACGCCTCAACCATCGCCATCCTGCGCCGGATCTTTCGGCAGGCAATCGAACCGCGCCGAATCCAAACCGATTCTTCCGGAGCGAAGCTGCACACCGAAGGCACCGCGGCGTGAGAACCGATCCGGGAGCAGTTCCCGGATCTCGACGCTCAGCTATTCAAGACGTCCTTTCGCGTCCGGTTTCATGAAGTGGACGCCCTCGGCCACTTGAACAATGCCTCATACCTCAACTATCTGGAACAGGCCGCCATCGACCATGCATCATTTCTCGGTCTCACGCTTGATCGATTGCGAGACCTCGGCGGAGTATTCGTGGCCCGGCGGCATGACATCGTGTTCCTGAAGCCAGCCTTTGCTGGCGATCTGCTATGCGTCATCACCTGGTTGGAAGAGCCGCGTGGCGCCCGCATAGAGAGACACTACGCGGTATTTCGAGAATCGACCGGGGCACGTACTATCCCGGTCAGCGGTCGTCTGACCTGCGGTAGTCAGGTTCCGCCGGATGGCGTACTTGTCGTCCGCGCTATGACCGAGTGGGTATTTGCTGGGGACAGCGGACATCCGCGCCGAATTCCCCAGGAGGTGGTGGCCCTTTTTTCTGGCGATTCCGGCTTGAGATCTGACTCAAGCGTCGAGCGCGGTTGAGGGGCTCGAGGGTGAGTATGGGACTCCCGCGTACACTCTGGTGGTCCCGCTGCGGTGGAGTGCAGCCGGGGCACGGAGGTTGGGGCGCTGATGGCTTCAGAGACATCTGAACCGCAGTTGCCGACCATTCTCGTCGTCGACGACGAGCCGTCCCTGCGAGATGCTCTCTCCTACACACTTCGCAAAGAAGGGTATCGCGTAGAGGTCGCCGCGACCGGCACCGAAGCGATCCAGGCCGTGCGGCGACAGGCAGCCTCAGGCCGTGGTGCTCGATGTGATGCTGCCTGGGATCGATGGTCTCCAGGTCTGTCGTACGCTTCGGTCGGAATCGACCGTGCCAATTCTCCTGCTTTCCGCCAAAGGTGAGGAGATAGATCGCGTCGTTGGGCTCGAGGTCGGCGCTGACGATTATCTCGCCAAGCCGTTCGCGATGCGGGAGCTCCTGGCGCGGATCCGTGCCATGCTCCGGCGCGTCGAGATGATGACGCCGCAGTTCCGACCAATCCCGAGTCGGCTGATGCTCACGAGCAACAAGCTGCGGCGTCAGCGCGGACCAGTGTGACGCTTGCCGACGTGATCGAAGAGCCAGTCGTTCTTGGAGACCTTGTCGTCGATCGCGCGCGGAGGGTGGCGACGCTCGGAGGATCACGCCTCGCGCTACGGCCGAAGGAATTCGATCTACTTCATTACCTCGCTCAGCACCCGGGGGTCGTGCATTCACGCGAGTGCTTGCTGCGGCGCGTGTGGGGATACGATTTCCCGATTGGGACGCGAACTGTTGATGTCCATATGCGATGGCTGCGCCAGAAGATCGAGCGCGACCCGCGCATACCAAGTCGCCTCGAAACCGTTCGCGGTGTCGGATATCGACTTGTCTCTGGCGTCGCCGAAGGCCATGAACGGAAACGTGCGATGACTGGGGTCCCGCGTCGCAGAGGCAGAACCGAGCGCGCCCAGGCCGCGATTCGCCCAGCATCTCGGACTTCATCCCGAGCTCGCTTGGGACACGCCTGGCCCTGACCTACACCGGCTTTGGCTCTGCTCATCATGGCCGGACTTGGGTGGTCCCTTGCCTGGACAATTCGAATTTCTTCCTTTCCCAGCTGCAATCCGACTTACTCCAAGAGACGATGGTTGTCGGTGATGTGATGGGCTCCGCTTCTCGCCGGGGGGCTGACGCTGAGGTCACTAAACGCGAGGCCGATCGACTGGCCGAGGGGTCTGGGTGCTCGGGTCACCGTTGTCGATGCGGCCGGAACTGTTCTCGCCGACTCCGAGTGGGACGCGGAAAGAATGGACAACCATCAGGATAGATCCGAGATCGTGCAGGCCTTTCGGGAAGGGACAGGCTCGTCCTTTCGGATGAGCTCGACCGTCGGAACCCCGTATTTTTATGCTGCTCGATCGATTGGGGACGGAACCGGGGTCGTCCGCCTGGCTCTTCCAGTTGTCGCCATCGATGAGCTCGTACGCGGAATTCGGCAACAAGTCTTCACTGCGGCGGTGATTGCCGCTGTGCTGATGACCGGCGCTGGTTGGTTCGTCGCAGGACGGATCAAGGAGGCGTTAGACGACATCGGTCGGCAAGTTGCCGCCATCGCGGCCGGTCGGCTCGATGCGTCAGTTGAGCCGGCGGCCACGCGAGAGCTCGGTGATCTCGGTAGAGCCTTCAATACCATGACCTTGCGCCTGCGGGGCACGGTAACTGAATTGGAACGCATGCGCGTGCGACTCGAGGAGACGCTGGCGAACCTGTCGGACGGGGTCATTATCACCGACGAGCGAGGCCACGTGGTGTTCGCCAACCAGTCGGCGCTGAGCCATGCTTGCCGTCCGCGGTCCCGCGATTGGCGAGCCAGTCGTCGAAGTTGCACGGGATCACGAGCTGGCCGACATGGTCGACCGGGCGCTCACGACGCCGGAGGGCACGGACGAGCGGGTAATCCGGCACGGTCTCAGTGGTCGTATTCTGCAAGCCGCCGCCAGGCGACTCGATGCGGCAAACGAGCCAATAGGCGTGGTCGTCTTGCGGGATGTCACAGAGCTGCGGCGCCTGGAAGGGATGCGTCGCGAATTTGTGGCGAACGTCTCGCACGAGCTACGAACACCGTTGACTTCGATTCGCGCGCTCGTCGAGACGCTCGAAGCTGGGGCACTGCACGATCCGTCGGTGTCGGCCGACTTTCTGGCGCGCATCGTCTCAGAGGTGGATCGGCTGGCGCAGATCGTCGATGAGTTACTCGATCTGGCACGGCTGGAGTCAGGTCGAACTCAGCTGTCTTTGGAGCGTATGGAACCGGACGATGTCATCAGCAATGCGGTTCGTCGCCTGGCGCCGCTGGTCGAACGGGCAGGTTTGACTCTCGATGTCGTGGTGACGCCCGGAACGCCAGCGTTCATCGCCGACCGTGCCCGGGTGGACCAGGTTCTGCTCAATCTCGTTCACAATGCGGTCAAGTTCACTCCTACCGGTGGGAAGATTACGATCCACGCCTTTCAAGTGGACGATCGGTCGAGATCCAGGTTCGGGATACTGGGGTCGGAGTCAGTACTGCAGGACCTGCCCCGGCTCTTCGAGCGGTTTTACAAGGCAGATCGTGCGCGTCGGTCAGAGGGGACCGGACTCGGACTGGCGATCGCAAAGCACATCGTGCACGCTCATGGCGGAACCATCTGGGCTCAGCAAAACGATGGAGGCGGCACGGTCTTTGTGTTCCGGCTTCCGGTTGAAGGGCCGCCGCGAGCCGAGATACATGCCGATTCGCGGAATTTCGAGGTCGAAAGCAACGCTTAGCGACGGCCAGAACGAGGGTCAAGGGCGTCCTGTAGTCCATCGCCGAGGACGTTGAACGCGAAGACCGTGAGGGTTAGGGCGAGGCCAGGAAAGGTCGTGTACCACCAAGCCTCGCGAAAATAGTTTCGGGCGGTCGACATCATGGTGCCCCATTCGGGCGACGGTGGCTGAGCGCCAAGTCCGATGAACGAAAGCGAGCTGGTAGCCAGGATGGCATAACCGACATCGAGCGTGAGCTGGATGATGATGACCGAGACAGCATTCGGCAAGATATGCCTGGCGAGAAGCCGCGGACCGGACAAGCCGATACTCTGGGCGGCCGTTACATAATCGCGCTCTCGGATCGTCAGGATCTGGCCGCGTACGAGACGGGCGTACCAGGGCCAGAAAACCGTGGCCAACGCGACCATCGTCCAGTGAAGTTCACGGCCGAGCGACGCGGCAATGGCGATGGCGAGGATCAGGGCGGGAAACGCCAGAAACATGTCGGTGAAGCGCATCAAAACTTCGTCGACGATGCCTCCAAAGTACCCGGCAACCGATCCGACAAGGGTTCCAAAGACGACCGCGAAACCGAGGACGACCACGGCTACCTGGAGGCTTATGCGAGTGCCGGTCATGACACGGCTGAGCAAATCACGCCCAAGTTCGTCTGTGCCGAGCGGATGCGAGACAGAGGGCGCGAGCAGCTTGGCGCCGGTGATGTCCTGCGCGTAGGGGTCAGCAGGAGCGAGCGTCTGGCCGAAGATCGCGAGCACGAAAAAGAGCACGACGATGACGAGGCCGACAAGATTGAGCTTATTGCCGATGAGGAACCGTTTAAGGTTGCGGCGGAGTTGGGTTTGTCCCGCTGATGCTCCGGTGAGGGTCGTGGCCACTGGCGTTGTGACGTCACTGGGATAGGTGCCTGCGGCACGTTCCGGGGTAACCGCCGATTCAGTTCCCATTAGTACGCGATCCTGGGATCGAGGAAGAGATACGCGATGTCGACCACGAGATTCATCAGCACAAAGATCAATGCGATGACAAGAGTGGTTGCCATGGTCGCGTTGTAGTCCAGGCGCTGGATGGCTTCAACCGCATATCTGCCGATGCCGGGCCAGGAAAAAACGATCTCGACCAGGAACGCTCCCGAAAGTAGGAGACCAATCTGAAGACCGAGAGAGGTGACCGTTGGGAGCATCGCGTTTTTGACCGCATGCCCCAGGATCACGCTGCCGGGGGCTATACCCTTTGCCCGTGCTGTCCGGATGTAGTCCTGATTGAGCACTTCGAGCATGCCCCCGCGCACCATGCGGGTGACGATCGCGAGCGAGCCATAGGCGAGAACGGTGGCGGGCATGATGAGATGGGTCAGGGAGAGTCGGAACAACTCCCAGTCGCCCGGCAATGAGCGAATCGATCGTATACAACCCGGTTACGGTCGCCGGCGGGTCGATGCCGATGGGAATGCGTGCACCGTCCGGTAGCCAGCCAAGCCGGCCAAAAAAGACGAATTGCGCCATGATCGCCAGCCAGAACACTGGTAAAGCCAGTCCGGAGATGGAGATGAACCGGGCAAAGTGGTCCGGTAATTTGTCTCGGCGCACCGAGGAGAGAATCCCCAGTGGGATGCCGATCAGGGTCGACATCACGAAAGCGACGGCGCCAAGCTCGATGGTGGCTGGCAAGTATCGTTTCAAATCGTCGACAACGGGCCGCCTGGTGGTGAACGACGTCCCTAGGTCACCGTGGACAAGATTACCCAGATACGTCACATACTGCTGGGGCAGCGGATCGTTCAGACCATATTGCTCGCGAATCTTTTCCACCGCGCTCTTGCCAGCCCGAGGGCCGGCCATGAGCCGCGCGGGATCACCCGGGATGATATGCGAGAGTCCGAACGTCAACAGCGAGAGTCCGAAAAGGACGAAGATCAGGAAGATCAATCTCCGGACAATCAGCCTGGCGAGCATGTCATTATCCCTACGTGTGACACCGCGTTCGACCCGGTGCCCTAACGCTAGCCACTATGGCTCAGGACGTTGCCCTCGACATGCCATAGAAGTTGAAACTATCGAGGTAGAGCGGATTGGGCACAAAGCCTTGGATGTCCTTGCCGAGAACAGTGTAACGAACGACCTGGCCGTAATAGATCACGGGTGGGTCCTGCTCGGTGAGAATGTTCTGAGCTTCCTTCATTAGCTCGTCGAGTTGCTCCCCGGACTCGAACTGCTCGGCCTCGGCCATGATTTCCTCGAAGCGCGGGTTGACCCAAGCGCCCGCATTCGAGCCGCCGCCGCCGACGTTGGCCTCGGTGAAATTCGGCCAGAGTTGGTTCCAGGGGTCATTGTAGTCCGGCCACCAGCCCCAGCCGCCGATCATGTGCGGTCGTTCTTCGGCTAGGGCGTCACCGAAAACGGTCGATTCGAGCGTGGCATAGTCGACCGAGACGAGTTCGAGATTGAATCCCATCTGCTGCAAGTTTGCCTGGAAGAGCTGCGCGATAACCTGCTCTGATTCGAGGTTGGCGTCGACCAAATACTCGAAGGTATCGCCCTCCCCGAATCCACCCGAGACGAGCAACTCTTTGGCTTTGTCGAGGTCGGTCCAATAGAGGAAGACGTCCGAGTCGTAGCCCCGGACATTGTCAGCAACCGGGCCAGACCGCTTCATCAACCCCTTGAAGACGACGTTGATCACATCATCATAGGGGAAGGCGTACGAGAGCCCTTGGCGTACCTCTTTAGTCAGCAGTCGCGGGGCGTTCATGATGACCCAGGAGACCGCGGTTGAGGGGTACTCGACGACCTGCAGATCCGAATTGCTTCGCATGGCGTCAACGGCTTCGAAGGTGAGATTGAAGGGGGACGCATCTGCTTCGCCACGCTCCAGGACCTGCTGGCGGGTCGCATCTTCGGGCACCACGCGGAAGACAATTTCGTCGAAGTGGTTCCCTTCCCAACCCCGGTGATAGCCATCGAACTTCTTGAGGACGATTCCCTCATTGACCGAATTGGATTCCAGAGAGTACGGGCCACTTCCGACTGCAGAGGCCTTGGCCCACTCATGAGCATAGGGATCGCCTTCCGCCGCGTTCTCGGCGATCGCCGTCGGACTGATGACCGACGGCCCATAGGCCGACGCCATCGCGGCGAGGAAGAGGGGTTGTGGGCTTCCGAGGTTGAAGCGCAATGTCGTCTCGTCGACGATCTCCATCTCGTCGGGGGAGTCGCAAAAGCGGGTGATGACGTTGACCGGCGAGCCGTCCAGCTCGATCCAGCGGGTGTACGAGTCCTTCACCGCCTGGGCGTTGGCCGGGGTTCCGTCCTGAAACTTGACGTCGGGGAAGAGTTTAAACGTGTACGTGGACCGATCCTCGCTGGCTTCCCACGATTCGGCCAGCATCGGCTCGAACTCATCAGTACTGTCGCCCTTGAGGATGAGGAGCATTTCGTAGACCGCGAGCGCCACAGTCGAAGAAAGCGTCGAGTACGAGTAGTGCGGATCGATGTCTTCGGTGCCCGCGGTCAGCAAGATCACGAACGTTCCACTGGAAACGTCTTGCAATGCACCCAGCGAGGTGGCTGCGGAAGAGGGGGAAGCCGGAGCCGCTGCTGCGGAGCGAGGTGCTGCCTCGATCAAGGACATGATCACTGAGGATGCGAGCCCCAGCCGCAACCCAGTTTCCAGGAGTTGGCGGCGGCTCATGCCGCCGTTCCGGGCGAGCGAGAGCAAGCGATCTACGCGAGCATCTTCCACGTCCTAACCTCTATGACGAATGGCAGCTCGATGATCGCTGGTTCTGGATTGTTGCGATACGCGAACGGACTGATCTATCGAACTGCCACCGTTCTTTGTTCACTCCCGGCAACACGGACGCTCCAAATCCCGATCAGTGGGGCACTGTCCATGCTATTCCGCTTTCACAACCGCAGGCAAGCGGCCCAAGTTCGTCAGCGAGATCTACGCTCCAGAGGACGTTCTCGTCGCAGGTCCCCCGGGTGGGGATACCAGTGGTGAAGGTGGCGAACTTGCCGAACTTCCCGAACGTGCCAAAAGTGCCAAAGAGGGCAAACATCGCAGGAGCCGGGAGGGGCGCCATCTTCACCGGCCGCGGTCCCGCCTCTGGCCTATCGGCAGTGTGTGGTATTGACGAGGTAGGGGTACGGTCGGAGCATATTGAGGTCCGAACAACGACGGACGTCGTGATTGGCTGTTTCCGCGCCCACAAACGTCTTTTCTGCTGGGGGACACCTGCGTGGTTCCGGACCCGCGAGTACCAGGAGAGTACGTCACTCTCGTCAGGATTTTAGATGAATTTGAGATGAAGTGGTGCGGCGCAGTCACGCCGACTTCAAGAGCAAGAGAGGCTGGGGTGGCAATGACAACGATGAGTCGTCCGCCTCGAGGTCGTCGACTGCAAGCATGCTCTCCCTTTTCAGCCCACGTTCAGCGGCTTCGGGGCAAGGCCTGGGTCAGAGAACCGTTGCTCCGTTCCTCGCTACCTAAGCGCGTGCCTCGCGTAGCTCGGCGGCGGCAACCTCGCCGATGACCCGGATGCCTGGCTCGATCAGATCGTCTTCGACAAACGAGAACGAGAGTCGGAGTTGATTGGCGCCCGTGCCTTGAGCGAAGCAGGCAGGCCCCGGAAGGTACTCGACGCCGAGCTCCCGCACCTGGGGATGCATTCGCTTCGTATCGATCTCCTCCGGCAGTGTCACCCAGATAAAAAAGCCGCCGTCCGGAACGGTCCACGTCGAGCCGGCGGGCATGTGCTGCTCGAGGGCGGCGATCATCAGATCGCGTCGGCGTCGGTAGACCTCACGCAGGCGCTGGACGTGAGGGAGTAACCGTTCCGGCAGCCAATCCGCGGCTACGTGGGCACCGAACACATTAGTGCCGCCGTCGACCTTTAGCGCGGAGACGCGCCGAATCAGCTCCGGTGGACCGACGATCCAGCCCAATCGCATGCCGGGGCCCATGGTCTTCGATAAGGTGCCCATGTAGACAACAGTGCCGCCGTGATCCAGTGAATAGATGGTCGGAAGTGGTTCGCCCTCGTAACGCAGGTCAAAGTACGCATCGTCTTCAATCAGCATCGTGTTCGCGGAGCGAGCGAGAGCGAGCAGCTCTTGGCGGCGTTGCCGGGACATGGTGGCGCCCGTCGGATTCTGAAAGTTGGCGTTGGCATAAATGAACTTCGGAGTAATACCCGCGCCGCGGAGGTGATCGAGTTCCCGTGCTAGCACCGTCACGTCGATCCCCTCGTTGTCGATCGGGATCGAGACGATGTTGGCTCCTACATTGCGGAACGCCTGGACAGCCCCAATCCAGGTTGGCATCTCGCTGACAATGGTGTCACCCCAGTCGACTAACGTGTCGAGGAGCAAGTCAATTGCCTGTGAGCCGCCAGCGGTGATGAGAATATTGTCCCGCTTAACTTCGATCCCCTGGTCGCGCGCGAGCTTTGCAATCAGCGCATCTATCAGACCGGAGTACCCCGCGTTGTCTCCGTACTGGAGGGCGGCATGGCCACGTTCTCGCAACACATGCGCCGTTGTCGAGGCAACTTCATCGGCGGGCAACGACGCCGGATCGGGGAACCCGAAGATAAATGAGATGCGTTGCCCGGCCTGGTCCATTCCTTGTAACAGCGGGACTGAGCCGACGAGCTGTGCACGGCGCGAGAGCAGCGACTCCAGGTCCGGCCGGTCGAGGAGCCGCGGTTTCGAGGATCATGACATCTCCGTTGCGGTCAATCGAACTTCCTGTTCGGGTGCATTCTACCGATCGCGGAGACTTCAATTGCGGCTTGGACTCCTGTCGCGTCTTGATTGTGCTCCACGCACAGTCCGATCGAGGGGCGCTGAAGAGGGCAATGCTAGAATCCATCCCGGTACTGAATGGGGCGCCAATCGTGGCATCCCCTGGCTAGGAGTCAACAATCATGTCCGATGCACCGCGCGCGATTCTCGATCCTCCGCGCGCCATTCCCGGTGACGACATCTTCGATATCACCATCATCGGCGCCGGACCAACGGGCCAGTTCGCGGCGTTCTATGCCGGTTTACGAGGAGCGCGCACGCAGGTCATCGATGCCCTGGAGGAGCCGGGTGGGGCGCTCACGGCGATCTACCCGGAGAAATACATCTATGACGTTATCGGCTTTCCACGAGTGCTAGCCAAGGATTTTGTT
The DNA here is from genome assembly GCA_963751075.1 of uncultured Chloroflexia bacterium. Lineage (GTDB taxonomy): Bacteria > Chloroflexota > Chloroflexia > Thermomicrobiales > UBA6265 > JACCXM01. The sequence continues at coordinate 320,916 of CAVVTE010000027.1, forward strand.
GCCCATTGCGACATTCAGGCGAGGCAGGCGGAGCCTACGATTCGGTTAAATGAGCAGGTCCTCGAACTCGAAGTGCTTCCCGACGGTGTCATCCGGCTCGGTACCACCAAAGGCGAACGCTGGAGTCGCACGGTGATCGTCTGCGCCGGAGTCGGCGCATTCGAACCGAAGCGTCTCGCAGTGCCTAGACTGCGAGAGCTGGAAGGCAAAGGCGTCCACTATTTCGCGAAGCGCGTGGAGGACTTTCGTGATAAGCACGTCGTCATCGTCGGAGGCGGCGACTCGGCGGTTGATTGGGCGGTGACCTTGGAACCCGTGGCTACTCAAGTCACGTTGATCCATCGCTCGAAATTCAGAGCCCATGAAGCCACTGTGCGGCAACTGGAGGAGTCGACGGTCGACGTTAACTACCCAGGCTGCGAGATCACGGCGATCCATGAAGGCGAAGATGATCGTTTGGCGGCGGTCACGTTCAAGAGCGGGACTGGTGAAGAGCGCACCATCCCGGCGGACGACCTGATTGTGGCCATCGGGTTCGTTGCGGATCTCGGTCCCATGAAGTCGTGGGGTTTTGAGTTGCAACGTAACCAGATCGTCGTTGATAAGACGACCATGGAGACGGGAATTCCGGGCGTCTATGGCGCAGGTGACGTGGTGACCTACCCGGCGAAGTTCAAGCTGATCGTGACCGGCGCCGCGGAGGCTGTTACCGCCGTGAACCACGCGGTGACCTTCTATGATCCGAAAGCGCGCCTGGACGCCGGCCATTCGACGAACATCATGGAGAAGCGGGAGAAGGCCGAGGCGGGAGCAGGTGTAGAAGACTGACGCAATTGACGGTCCTTAACGATCACTTTCTCCGCGTGTCGCCTGAGTTTATGTGGCAGATCCTCGACAATGGACCGAGCGACCTCAAGCCATCGATGGTCGGTGTCGTCGGGCACCGAGCATCCGTTGGCCAGGATGAGCTTCCGGCCCCCGGTCTGGGCGAGAGCGTCTATTGCCTCGGCTTCAATCTGGTCCTCTGGTCCCTGGTGAAGGGGGCCGAACTCGTTCCAACCCCCCATGAGGCACTTGCTGGTCTTGACGCGAGCTTCACGCAGACTTGGCCCCGCTAATCGATCCGACCAACTGAGCACCTGGACCGGGTAGTCGAGCGCCTGGTCGAACATCAAGTCTTGTTCCCCATGGACATGGAGAATGTTCAGCCAGCCACTCGAAGCACCACGTAGCGCGATGAGGTCGTATGGCCGGCCAAACTCCTTGTACTGCTGCTCCGTCATGATGCTCCGAGAGCAGCCTTGCAGCGCGAAGAAAACGCCGTCGGCCCCAGCATCGATGACGTCGCGCGCATGTGCAGCCAAATTCTCGGCAATCGTGGCCAGAGCGTCATGGATGACGACAGGGTGCTCCCGTATGTGAGTCATAAACTGCTCTCGGTCCCGGGCCGCGTACATTGCCTCGGCGAGAGGACTGAAGACGGTCATGACCACCGGAGTGTCGTAGCCGAGTGCGTCCCGCAAAAGAGCAATGGCCTCGGCACGTTCCCGAAAGAAGCGAGATTGGACAGGATCAATCGGTTCGATGAGCCGCCAATCCTCAACTGAAGTTATCGACTTCTTTGGAAAGGGATATGGGAGGTCAGGCATGACTTTCGCGATGTCGAGATCGAATTCCTCGTCAAAAAAGCGGAGGGTCGCCTCCGCCATCGCCCGGCCCGAGCCTTCTGGCTGAAAATGATGCCAGAAACAGACCGGGAGACGGTCCAGTTCGGCACCATTAACGGCGGACTGCACGCGTTCGGTTCTCGTCATATAGTCCACCGGGAGTCGCCGTCCCGACACTCGTCCGCTGTTCAATTTTGCCACCTGGGACCACTCCTGCAGGGCGCGCTGGGGCTGGGACAGCGCGAGGTGATTCCGACACGTCGTCCGGTTTCTGATGCTGTAGACCAGCGCGGATCGTAGCATAGGAAATGACGCTTCACGTTCCCACTTTTTTGCGGGCGCAAACCGTTCAGACGGCAATGGAACACCAAGAGCTGGGAGAATCAGACGCACATGACTGAATTGGCAGTTCAGATTCCAACTGTCGGCATTGTCCTGAATCGAGACCTCATGTTCGGATCGCGCATCAGAAGTGCCCTTGCCAGCGTCGGGCTCCAGGCGCAATTCGTTGGGAACACCGGAGAGTTCGTTGACGCGCTCCTCGAGAACCGGGCATCGGCCGCGATCGGCATCATCGACATGAACGGACCCGTCTCGTGGGATGTCGTGGGTGAAGCGTTGGCCCGCGGGGATGTTGAGCTGGCGCCGACGCTAGCGTTCGGACCGCACGTCGACGTCGAGAGCAGGCGCGCCGCGAAAGCCGCTGGGATCACTCGGATTGTGTCGAATGGCCAATTTCATACAGACATGGTGGGTCTAATCGAGCGCTATCGCCACCGTTGATACGGAGAGCGCCATTCGACAGTGAGTGAGAGATAGCTGCCGTTCCGAACATGTTAGAGTGAACGTACACCCGTTGGCCCGCTCGTTCGTTGTCCTGGCCGGAGTCCCAGGCGAAAGAAAGGGACAGCGGATGCCGCAACAGTTGATACCCAGCGACGGGATAGACGAACTGGAATCCGGCGCGCGTCACCCGTCCACGGGCCGAGACGAGGTCGGCGATGGGCTCACGATTGCGGCCGCGGTCGACCTCTTTATCGGTGATCTACGGCTCGCACCAAGGACGAAGAAAACCTATTGGCACGGAATTGCGAAGTTTCTCCGTCACCTGTCCCAACACGAGGGGATCAATCCTGAGGAGGCGCCGGTTGCGGCATTGCGGCCGGATCACGTGACGTCGTTCGCATCGATTCTGGTTCCTTCGGACATCCGAACGCCGGAGGAGGTGTCGCAGATGCGGACCGCGCAAAACAACATCTCGGCAGTGCGCAAGTTTTGTTCGTATCTGACCAGTTATGACTTGAACTCGGACCTCGCTGGTGACCGCATCAAGACACGAATTTCGGCGATGATGCCGCGCTTCACTCCACCACCACCAGACGTTCGACTCTCGGACCTCGAGGTCATCATCGCCTATATCGATACGTTGCCGAAGGAGGAGAAGGCAAACCTGGAGCTTCGGCGGCTGAAGGTCCGCGCTATGATTCGGTTCTTGTTCAGGTCGGGAGTGCGAGTATCTGAGCTCTGTGCTTTACGCCGGCGCGACGTTGATTTGGACGACGGTGCGGCAAGCATCTATCGCGCAAAAGGCGGCAAGAGCCGAACAGTACACTTCGACGGAGAAACGGCATCCGCGCTGACCGCCTACTGGTCGCTGCGAGGCGACCCACTGCGAGGGTCTGGCGCGTTACCAGCCTTTAGCGGTCGGGATAGAATTAGCGTCCCTGGTTCCGCGATCAGCCCGCGTACTGTCGAGCACATCGTTGCCGGCTTGGCGGAAGCAGCCGGGGTCGAGAGTGACGTTACACCGCATTCGTTCCGGCATGGACTGGCAACCGAGCTCGTACGCCGACGGGTGCGTGAATCAACGGTGCAGACAATTCTTGGACATGCCTCACCCGCAACGACAAGGATCTACGTTCACAAGTCGGCTGTCGAAGTCGCTGATGAGTATCAGGACGCCTTCGGTCCATACCGGGCGCCTCGGGATTCTGCGACGAATTGATCGCATCGGGCGATGGAGCGTGACCGTTCTCACCGTCACCCTGGTGCTTCTGGGGTGCTCAACCGGCGCAGCCCGCGAGGCGGCGCAAGACCAAGCTCGTGACGCGGGATTGGCGGATCAGCTAGCGGCTCAGCAAGCAACGCGCATCGTGCAACGATACTTCCCTCCGACTGGCACCCCATCGCCCACAGAACCTCCGGCGCCCGCACTTGGCGAGATCGCGATCACCTTTGGTTTTCGGGCAGATGGGACGCCGGACGGAAGCTACGCAAGTGTTCCCGCAGGGGTGGGCACACTCTATATCGCCGTCCGGGTAACGGGATTGTCCGTCGGCCAGGTGGTTCGCGCGGCCGTTACCGACTCTTGGGGTAACGACGTCGCAGCGCCGGAAGTTGCGATAGACCCGGGCGCCGCCGACCGCTGGCTCGCCCTCCCCGTTGGCTTGCCGGCAGACATCGCTCCCGGCGAGTACGGCGCGTTCGTATTCGCCGATGACCGGCCGCTGGGATCGCTAGCGTTCGCGGTGACCGGGGCGGGAACCTCGGCGCAGTTGCTACCAGAGCTGCCCGCGAATCCACAGGTGCGGACCACGGTACCGCCGCCGGGCGCTGCACCCTGCGCAAGGGCAACAGACGCCGGCGGATGGGCAAACGGTCCCAACCGTTGCTCCTGCCACCTAGAAGTCACCGCTGCCGGACTCAACTGACACCGATATCGCCGCCGCGGGTAAGCAAGTCGGTTCCCTCCAGGTTTTATAGATTCCGGGACTAGCGGGGTTACCGCTTCTACGCTCCCCATTGCGAGTGGTACGGGGCGCCCATACAATCCGATGAACGGCGCACTCGGTGACGCCCGGATTGGTTGGGGAACCTTTCGGGTGGTAAACCCCGAATTGGGGAGGGACGTGTGAACGATCGGGATCTGTGGACAGCGGTGCTAGCCGAATTTCTCGGTCCATTCACGCTGGTCGTGGCAGGCGTCGGCGCGATCATCTCGACTCAGAATTTGAGCGACGGCGGCAATCTCGTTGCCGTAGCGCTGGCGCACGGGCTCGCGATCGGGCTCATGATCGCGGCGCTTGGCCACATTTCCGGTGGGCATTTCAATCCGGCTGTCACGATCTCGATGCTGGCTGTCGGTGAAATTAGCGTAATCCGCGCAGCCACCTACATCGTGGCGCAAGTTCTAGGCGGGACCGCGGGAGCCGGCATCCTCACGGTCATCTTTCCCGCCCTGGGACCCTTGGGACGAAACAATCCCGGGGTCAATCTCGGACTACCTGGGCTCGGTCCCGATGTCTCAGTCACCGGCGCGTTGATCATGGAAATACTGATGACGTTCTTCCTGGTATTGGTCATCTTCGGTACGGTGGTGGATCCGCGTGGTCCGAAGGCAATCGCTCCCCTGGCGATTGGGTTGATCATCACCATGGACATCCTGACCGGTGGTCGAATTACCGGCGCGGCGATGAATCCCGCACGGGCAATCGGACCGGCGTTCGTTCAGCAAGATTTCACGAACTGGTGGATTTACTGGGTCGGGCCAATTGTCGGTGGCGTGATCGCCTCGCTTGCGTACAAGTGGATCTGGCTAAATGGAGGTCGTGTTGCGCTCCCGCCCGTACGTCGCGGATCTCCCATCGTCGCAAGTCAAACGGCTCCTGCTGCCGACACTCCGGCGGCACCTCCACAGCCGTCTCAGCCGGCAAGGCGCCGGAGCAGCCGGCGGCGTTAGCGAACCACTTTCCAGTTTTTGCGAATCGTGTCCCTAATCTGTTCGTAATTACGTCCACTCGCCAATGCTTCTGGGCAATGCTTCGCGGATAGCTGGCTGGAACATCAGCTCATAAAGCTCGGGGCCTATGCGATCCACGATCTCGTGGTCGAAGGTGACATCGGTATTGAAGCTCACCGTCGATCGCTCGGAACTTGGCGCCCTCCTCGCCGCCAGAGCGGCTCTCGGCCAGTGAATCGCGACTCCGCTGAGTCTTTTTTCGCTGGTGAGACTTGTTTACGGATCCTCCGCCGAATCGCTTGCTGGCGACAATCTTCGCGATCCTTATGCCATAGCCCTGCGCCCACATCCTCAGGTTCGCCCGTGAGCGATGGCCTCGAGCCGTTTCAGGTTTCCGCAAAAACATCGAACCGGCTGATCGGTTTCAAAGGCTTGATCTTGGGTTCTTCAGTCATGACAGGTGCCTCCTCCCCGGCAACGAACGCAGGTCACGTGGAAGGCTCCCGAGAGAGACGGCTGGCCGCTTCTTCGTCCGCGATGACCTCGAGACGCGGGCCTGCCAGGCGAAGCCATGACGCGGGAACATCTGCACTCATTGGCTCTTCAAGGGTCCGCCGCAGCATCTCAGCCTTAGCGCCGCCCGTTACAAGAAGCACGATGCGCTTGGACTCCAGAAGTGTACCAACGCCGATCGTCATAGCCCTGTCAGGAATCGACACCGTTCCATTCCAGTAGGACGACGCCTGGCTAAGCGATTCGGGAGTCAAGGAGATGACCCGGGTGCGCGAGTTGGGTGTGGAACCAGGCTCGTTGTAGCCGATATGACCGTTCGGACCAAGGCCCAGCACCGCCAGGTCGAGCCCGCCGCGGGCCGAAATCACCTCATCGTAGGCAATTGCCGCCGTGGAGAGATCTGCCGCTGTTGAGGGGAGCGCATGGACGTGTTCGGGTGTAACGCCGATACGATGCAGAAGCGCGTCCCATAGCCAACGGGTGAGACTTCCGGGATCATCAAAGTTGACGCCAACGTACTCATCCAGGCAAAAAATCTCGACGTCCGAAAAGTCGATCTCGCCGCTGGCAACCCGCGCAGACAAGATGTCGAACATTCCAAGCGGCGTACTACCGGTGGGGAGGCTGATAGCGGCGTTCGGTTTTCCATGAATCGTTGCCGCGACTACGTCCGCGGCTGCCGCGCTCGCTGCCGCCGCATCCCGAAAGACTCCAAGGCTCCAGTCTCGGACGCTCGTTGTCATTGCTACTGTTCTGCTCATCTGTTGGTCGCGATGGTCCCACATCGAATGGCATCATAACGCAGTATTCGAGAGTTGGGGCCGGGTTTGGGTATGGAAAGGCGACGATGGCGCCATTTTTCGGAAGGGCGAGATAGGCGACGGTGGCGGAATTGATGAATGAGGCATTGAGCCTCATCGACGAGTGGATTGGACCACAGGGTCCATCAGGTGTCGGCGCGGTTGTCTGGCACCGGGGAGAGATCGTCGCCGAGCGGTATGCAGGAGAGGCCCGATCTGGCGTCCTCGTGTCGTCCGAGACGCTGTTCCCACTCGCGTCGGTGTCAAAACCTATTACGGCCGCAACATTCATGGCATTCGTTGATGACGGAACGATTTCTCTTGATGAACCGGTTGGGCGGCTGCTTCCGGAGTTCCGTGCGGGACCCGAAGTCGGGACTGCCGGAGTCGATCCCACGTTGGAGCGGCTGCGACCTACGATTAGCGCTCGGCAGCTCTTGTGTCACGTCTCGGGTCTGCCGGAAGACCTGGGGCCTCGTGAGTCGCGATATCAGGAGCGAGCAACGATAGAGTCGGTGATCGATCAGATGTGCCGGCTGCCGCTGCGATCGGCACCCGGTGAAGAGCTTCGATATTCAAATGCCGGATATGGGGTGATTGCTCGGTTGACTGAACGAGTTTCCGGCAAGTCGTTCTGGCAGGTCGCGCAAGAGCGCGTGCTGGACCCGCTCGGGATTCGAGACATCATGACGGACCCGGCCGCGGGGATGCTCGAACGAGTGGCACATCTGTCAGACACGAACCATCCGGGAACCGAAATCGAGAGTTACAACAGCGCATACTGGCGCAGCCTCTCCTTGCCCTGGGGCGGCCTCTTCGGCACGCCTGGGGCAGCAGCCGGGTTCGCTGGCGCATTTCTGCCATCCGGGCTCGCGTTTCCTCTCCGTACCCGCAACCTCTATGATGAGGACCGACCAGACACTGGGCGTGCCAGGTGGTGTCGACAGTGCAAAAGTTCGCTGGAACCCGGGACGCTGGGGTCTCGGGTGGGAGGTGAAGGGCGAGAAACGCCGGCACTGGACCGGCGACCTCACCTCACCGCGGGCTTACTGTCACTTCGGTCACGCGGGAACGCTGCTCTGGGGCGACCCCGAGTACGATCTCGCACTCGCCGTTTTTGCTAACCGCACGGTTACTCATATGTGGGCGTATATCCTCGCCCACTGGGCGCGCCTGAGCAACGCCGTTGTCGCCGCGGCCGGCCGGTGATCGATCTTTCTGACGCGCCAATTGCAAAACGGTCTTCGCCAACAACGCCCTCGCCTCGGCGCCTGGGATTTGCGGTCAAGGTTGCTGGTCGGCCAGACCTCAAGGACCATGACTCGCGTCGCTGGCAAAACAGTCCGCATCTTCGAGTCAGTATTCAGTATCTGAATCAGGTCTTCGACTACCTCGCGGGTCACCAAATTCGCATGTACAGGATGTCTTCGGACTTGGCGCCCTACATCACGCATCCAGACTTGCCGCAATTCCATCATCAGATCGATGAATCTCGGGACGTGCTCGCGTCACTGGGTCAGAGGTCCCGCGAACTTGATCTACGACTCTCGGTCCATCCGGCACAATACATCGTCCTCAACTCACCGGAAGAACGAATTGCTTTGGCCGCGGCACGAGATTTCGACTTCCACGCGGAATTGCTGGATGCTCTGGGCATAAGTCTCGACGCAAAGATCGTGACTCATGTCGGCGGCGTCTACGGAGACCGCAAAGCCGCGGCTGAGCGGTTCGTGCGTCGCTACGAGGAGCTACCGCAAAACGTTCGGAACCGGCTCGTGCTCGAGAACGACGAAGTTTCGTGGTCAGTCGCAGACATTATGGAAATCAATAGACAATGCGGCGTGCCGCTGATCTTTGATAATCTCCACCATTCGGTGAACAACCCGACAAGTGTCCCCGCGCGGGAAGCCCTAATCAATTGCATGGCGACCTGGCCGCGGGAGCAGACCGCGAAGATTCATTTCTCAACTCAACGCCGAGAGGACCGCGTCGTATCTCGCAGGGACCGGGTCTCCAAGCAGACGACGGACGTCACGGCACCGCCCAAGCCAGGGCAGCATGACGACTGGATAGACGCCGCGGAGTTCATTGAATTACTGGATGGTGTAGGAGACCATCAGTTCGATGTCATGCTGGAAGCGAAACAAAAGCAACTTGCGCTGTTCCGCCTTCGGGAAGAGCTCGCCGCTGCTGGTCGAGCGGATCTTGCCTGGTAACGTGCGGGTCAGTTCTATTAACACCCGCGGCGAGAGGGAAACCCCGAGCGTTCTGCTATTTGTCAGCATTTCGACTAGGGCCAACGTAGCCTCCACGCGTGCTCTTAGGTCGCGGCCCTGCTTGCGGAGCCATAATTGAAAACTCCAAATATTTGTCACACGTTAGGGCGATTGGTACAAGCTGGCACGCGGCTCGACATTTACTTGCGACGGCCTACAGAGTTCGTGGCCAGTTTCGTGGGGACAAGAACGAGATCCCGGCAGTACTCGACAGCTTTGTGCCCTTGCTTTCTGTTGAACCTCGATTGCTGAGCATGGTAGCTGCCGGGATGCGACTACAAGGATCGGACCCGGGGAATGTCCGCGCCGCGATCGCGTACTTGCGTGCGTACGGCCGGAAAACATCGAGGTTCAGGAAGCGGCCTCGGCGAGGGGAGAACCGAACATGGTGGGGGGTCGGATCGAGCAGATCGTGTTCGAACGGTCAGACCGTGCGATTACTTGTGGATGTGAGCGGCAGTCCCGATCAAGGCGACAACAGGTGGACTCGGTGGTTTGATCCTGCTCGACACGGAGCAGCGCGACGTCTGGTCCGGTTCCAGAACGTGACCGTCGTGCGGGATGGCCAGCGTTGGCGGCCTGACCTCAGCAGTTCTGAATCAACAGCCGTCGGCGTGCCAGGCGTCGAGGGCGCGACGAACGTCTGAGAGCCTGTGTGGAAAGGGTAAATGGGAGGCGCTGGAGTCTGCAGGAGACGACCATGCCTCGCCTCGCTACCTATGACCTGACGATGCGAATGGGCATCCTCGAGCCGCTCGTGAGTGCGCTCCGGCGGCGTCGCGCGGCATGCGCGGCGCGAGATCGTCAATGCATCCTCTACGTGCTGCGTACTGGGTGCAGTGGCGGGCGCTGCCATGACCTGCGCGTGGGGCACGGTCTGGTGGTACTTCCGGCGGTGGCGCGAGGACGGGGTGTGGGAGGCGGTCAACACGGTGCTGCGGGAACAGGCACGGACACGCCTCGGGCGCGAGCCGACGCGAGCGCGGGAACGTGGACAGCCAGTCGGCGAAAACCACCGAAAAAGGGGGCCACGCGGCTACGACGCGGGCAGAAAATCCGCGGCCGCAAACGCCATCTCCTCGTCGATACCGAGGGGTTGCTGCTGAAAGCGCACGTCATCCCGCAACGACACCGAGGCCGTGGGCGGTAGGTTCTCCTGGCGGGGCTCGATCAGGTTTCGTCGGATGGCGCTGATCTGGGTCGATGGAGGCTACAAGCGCCGCTTCGGCGAGTGGGTAGAGCGACAGCTGGGCTGGCAAGTCGCCGTCGTCCAGCACCCGGAGGCGGGGGTGCGCGTCGTGTGGGTGGCACCGGGACAGGACCCGCCCACGCTCCGACCGGATTCGCGTCTCAAGCGGCGGTGGGTAGTCGAGCGCACTCGCCTGGTTGGGACGCAACGGCGAGTAAGGAGAACGTCTGAGATCCTATGGCAAGGCAGAGCCGCGGCTGGCCAGCCGGCGGCGACAGCGTCAAGAGATGCGTTCTCAGGGCGAAACTCGTCCAGTTGCTTGCGGTTAAGTGGAACGGCGACGAGCCCCGTGCTGGGGTGAACTGAATAGGGGACGCGAAAATTCGCATTGTCCTTCAGGATGTACTCGTCGAAGAGCAGCGCATTGGGGTTCTCTCGATCGGCCGAGCCGGTCGTAATGGACGGCTTGCCTCCGCCGACGGCTTCTCGAATCGGCGCGGCGCCCGGATCCTTGATCAAGCGACGCTCCACTTCGCAGGCGACGGCACGCACGACCGCTCGCTCGAGTTCCCAAAGTTGTGAATCGTCAATACCGTCAAGAACAGGCACGTCCCACATCAGGTGGAAACCATCAGATCCGGAGAACTTCACGAGCGCGCTGATCCCCTGTTCAGCCAGCACGTCGACGGCGTGAGCAGACGCAATCCGAGCCATCTCAGTTGGCAGACTTCGTGAGTCGATGTCAATAACGAACCAGGCTCCCCGGTCTTCGGATCGGATGTGTGCATGAAAACCAATTGCGTGCTGTCGCGCCCACGTAACCAGGGCGTCGCGGTCAGCGACGCGGATCCAGGTGTCCTCGCCACTTCCACCGGTATGACGCCGGTAGACGATCTCCTTGGAGCGGGGAAATCGCTGCTCGATTGCCAGCTTCCGTCCGCTGAGATACGGCAGCATCCGGTCCGCCATCGCCGAGTAGTAGTCGTAATACCTAGCGGCCATTGTCTCGTCTCGTTTCAGTGGCCGGGATTGCTTCGTCCATCGCGGAGTCGAGATTTCGGGGACCGAACGCCAGGGGTAAGAGGTTTGCCAACCAGACCACATTGCCAGAGGAGCCGTCATCAAGGACAACGGCGATGTCGGACGACTGAGGGCGAAATTCGTTCAAGAATTGCCGGCACGCCCCACACGGCGTGGTCCCGGGAGATTTCGGGGCCGAAACCGCAACGGCCAGAATCTCGTGCTGACCCCCGGCGACAGCGGCGCTCATCGCCGATTGCTCGGCACAAATTGTGAGGCCGATGCTGGCGTTTTCGACGTTGCACCCCGAATAGATTGAGCCGTCAGCAGCGAGTACGGCGGCGCCGACCGAAAAATCGGAATATGGGGCATAAGCGAATCGCGACGCACTGCGGGCTCTCCTCAGCAGCTCACGTAGCACTTCTGAATCTATGGATAATTGCGTCGGGGTCTCCACACTCCTCATCCTCAATCCCAACCCACTGGTCGATCACCTGGATCATCGCATGATCGGGACGCTCTATTCACGTGGTGCTACGCCCTTTTCACAGCCTCCGCCGATTCTTGCGTTGCTATCCGAAATGTTCGGGGCGATGAGGTATCGGGCCTGCCAGGTTGCCTCGACTTCCGAGCTAACCTTGACGAATGTTGCCGACGCGGTTGCAATCCGGGCGAGGTCCTCGACACGAGTGAGTTCACCGGTGGTGGTGATGATGCGTCCGCGGCACCCGCTGACTCGAGCCGTCACTCTAGTGTGCTCTCCCACACCAAGTGGATGCCGGAATCGCACACGCATCTCGCCCGTAACTGCCCAAACGCCGGCGTGCGCGGTGGCCCAAGCCATTGCTTCGTCGAGGATTGTCGAGATGATTCCGCCATGAACCGCGTTCTCGAACCCCTGGTGCTCCGGCTTCGGGGTGAACAGGGCTGCAACCCCATCCACGACGGCCTCAAACCGAAGATGAAGTCCTATGGGGTTATGATCGCCGCACCCAAAACACGCGTGATCCGATCGGATGATGAACTCATCCGCGGGCGCCGGAAGTTTGGCCATCGACTCGGTCTCCAGTGGCGTGGGAGTATGCCGACCAACTCAGTCGCCCACGAAAAGCAATAGTAGTGAACGGGGAGCGCAGCTAGCGTTCCAAGATGGTGCAGCGTAAACTTGACCAAGAACTAAAGAATACCGTCGATCTGGAGCCAGACATGCCAACGTATCAAGAGATCCTGGAGCAAAAGCGCGCGAACGTGCGTGAGGTCGATGCGCGCAAATCGGCTCAGCTCCATGAGCAAGGGGCGGTTCTCGTCGACATCCGCGAGCAAGATGAAGTCGATCAGGGAATAATTCCTGGAGCAATTCACATTCCGCGTGGCTTTCTTGAGATGCGAATCGAGGAGGCAGTCCGTGACCATGACACGCCGGTGGTCGTTTACTGCGCCGGTGGGGTCCGCTCGATCTTTGGCGCAGAAGCCCTCAGTCAACTTGGGTACCGTAACGTTCTGTCGATGTCCGGGGGGTTTAGTGGGTGGAAGGCTTCAGGATTGCCGTGGCGGGTGCCTCAGACGCTATCTCCGGATCAACGCCGCCGATACAGCCGGCATCTGTTGATTCCCGAGGTAGGTGAAGAGGGCCAGCGAAAACTCCTGGACGCGAAGATTCTCCTTGTCGGCGCGGGTGGACTCGGTTCGCCGGCCGCGCTCTATCTCGCGGCGGCGGGAGCTGGCACGCTTGGCATCGTCGATGCCGACATCGTCGATGACTCGAACCTCCAGCGACAGGTAGTCCATACGACTGATAGGGTGGGGATTCCTAAAGTTGAATCCGCACGCATCGCAATTGAAGCGCTGAACCCTGATGTCAACGTTGTGAAGCATGAGACGCGGTTGGATCAAAGCAACGTGCTCGAGATCTTTGCCGGATACGACGTCATCCTCGATGGCACCGACAATTTCGCGACCCGCTACCTAATCAACGACGCGTGTGTGCTCCTAGGCAAGCCGAACGTGCATGGCAGCATTTTTCGTTTCGAAGGTCAGGCAACAACGTTCATTCCACACGACGGACCGTGCTATCGCTGTCTCTTCCCAACGCCACCACCCCCGGAGTTGGCGCCCAGTTGTGCCGAGGCCGGCGTGCTGGGACTGCTACCGGGGACGATCGGAATCATCCAGGCGACCGAAACCGCGAAGCTGATTCTAGGCATTGGTGAGCCGCTCGTAGGGCGGCTGCTGACATATGATGCCCTTGAAATGGAGTTCCGCGAGCTTCGTCTCAGCCGTGACCCTGCATGCCCAATGTGTGGTCCCGACGCGCCGACGACGCTGGACGACATCGAGTACACGGACGTGGGCTGCCTGATTCCGGCACTCGCTGTTCACTAGCGACAACCGGAGCGGTGAAATCCTGTCATCTTGCCCGTGGGCCGGCAAGCGGCGTGTCGCCAAGTGCGACTGTTAGTCAGTGCCCAGCCCCATGGAATCCCGCACCTGGATCATCTTCGCCATGGCACGAGCCCGAGCGCGCTCGGCGCCGTCGTTTAGGACGGAACGCGTGCTTTCCGGGTTCTGGCTGAGGTCGGCGAGTCGATCCTGGATTGGAGAGAGCGACGATACAACGATGTCCGATAGATCAGTCTTGAACGCACCGTAGCCCTTGCCCGCGTAGCGAGCCTCTATGGCTGAGATCGGTTCGTCGCTGAGAAGGCTGTAAATCGTAAGCAAATTTGTCAGCGCTGGTTTGTCGGGAGCAGCCACGACATCGCTGCCCGAGTCAGTAACCGCCCGCCGGATCTTGCGGCGGATGGTGTCCGGGTCATCCATGAGGGCAATCGAGGCATTTGGGTTCGTGTCGCTCTTGCTCATCTTTCTCGTGGGGTCATCGAGGGACATCACCCGGGCGCCTATCGTCTTGATGTCAGGCTGAGGCAACACGAACGTCTCTCCGTATCTTGCGTTGAAGCGAGCCCCGATGTCGCGGGTCAATTCGATGTGCTGCTTCTGGTCTTCGCCAACCGGCACCAGGTTCGTGTCGTAAAGCAAGATGTCCGCGGCCTGCAGAACGGGGTAGAAGAGCAATGCGCTGCTGACTTGCTCGTCTTTGCCGCCAGCCTTGTCCTTGAACTGAGTCATCCGCCGGAGCTCACCGAACTGCGTCACCGAGCTTAGAAGCCAGCAAAGTTCGGTGTGCTCACGGACCTCGGACTGGACAAAGATGATCGACTGCGACGGGTCAAGCCCCGCCGCAATGAGGACATTCGCCAAGTTGAGCGTATTGTCCCGTAGCGTTTCACGCGTCGTCGCCTGGGATAGGGCATGGAGATTGACGATGCAGAAGATATTGTCATAGGCGGCCTGCTGAGCGACCCAGTTCCGAATCGCTCCAAGGTAGTTCCCAAGATGGAAATTCCCGGTCGGTTGGATTCCCGAGAAGACCCTTTGCCGGGTATTGCTGGGCGACTTGTTTGATTCATCAAGCAAGGCCACATTGCTGATTTCTTCTGCGGTGACCACGTTTCCTCCCTGGACCGGCTCGCGACTCACTACCTTGCGATCTAGCGGATTATAGGCGTGAATGTATCGAAAACCGCCGAGACTGCCCCTATTCACAACGGAACCAGCGATCAATGGCTGTTGCGGATCAGGTCCCGAGTATTGTTGTCCGATAGCCAAATATCGCCGAAATCGCGCATGCTCTCGATCACCGTGAGCAGCGCCCGACCTTTGTCCGTGAGGCGATACTCGACGCGCGGTGGCATCTCCGCGAAGCAGGATCGCGTGACAACACCTGCCTCTTCGAGGCGGCGCAGACGGGCGGACAGTGACTTTGGGCTGATGCCAGATAGGGAGCGCTGCAACTCGCTAAAGCGCCGGCAGCTCGACGCGAGATCTCGAACGATCAAGGGCGTCCAGCGATCGCCGATCAAAGTGGCGGTGAGCGCTATTGGGCAGCAAGCACTCTCGTTGCGTGCCATGCGAATCCTATGGCAAGAGTGGATAGTCACTACGGGGCCGTCAGGCCCTCCGCCGAACCGCAAGGTGGTTCCGCGGCTACGATAGCATGCGATGTCGCTTCTATCCCCGTGAGTGGGAATGCATCAGCAGGTCCGGCGCGCCTACTTTCAAGGGAACCAATCGCAATGAAGAAGGTCACTCCGAATAGCGTCCTTCGCTCCGATCGGAACCGCTCCCGGTGAGCAGAGGTGTCTGGACCCGCAAGCTACCCATCGAGATTCGCTATCTCCAAGTTGACACACCAGTTCTGATCGGCATCCTCAGCGACACGCATGTTTCCGCAACACGCGGACGGCGGCCACTGGACCCTGTTTTGGACTTCGTTCGGCGGGCCAGCGTCGATCTCATTCTGCATGCCGGAGACGTCGGTCATGCGTCGATCCTTGAGAACCTGGAGGCGATCGCTCCAGTAGCGGCCGTGCGCGGAAACGCGGACCCGCTTGACCTGATAGAAAGTCTCCCGGATCAAGTCCAGATCCAGATAGGCACTCGGGTCGTGCTCCTGTTGCATGGCCATCATGGCAAGACCGCGTTGAGGGCGGCAAGGGCCGCGGCCAGTCCCGAGATCGACGTAATCGTGTTCGGCCACAGTCATAAGCCACTCATCGACCGGGAAGGAAGCACCGTTCTCTTCAACCCTGGATCACCCGTTGAGCGCCGCTGGAACCCGCATTTTGGCATTGGACTTCTCAGGATCTCCGATGCTGGGATCGAGCCAGAGCTGATCCTGTTTGACGACCTGAGCCATTTGGCGAACGTCGAGCCTTGACTACTCCTACGTCTTCCAGGAGATAACGTTAACGCCTGATGGCCGAATGGAGGCACGGAAACGAGCATCAACCGCCCGGGTCGTCACATCTGAATCGAGCCGGGATAGCGACGCGGCGCAACTGCGCCTATCGGAGTAGAACGCATGTCAGTGAATTTTCGACTTCCCGGGCCCACTCCTTTGCCGCCGCAGGTGACGGCAGCGCTGAGCCGAGAGATGATCCCGCATCGTGGCCCCGCCTTTCGATCCCTATACAGCGAGACACTCGAGTTGGCTCGTGACGTTCATCAGACGAGCGGCGAGGTATTGACATGGGCAGCAACAGGTTCCGCCGGTTGGGAACTCGCTGTCGTGAATCTCTTGTCGCCAGGGGACCCGGTCCTCGTCGCTGTCAACGGTCATTTCGGCGAGCGATTTGCTCGGGTTGCGAGCCGTTTCGGTCTGGATGTCCGGCGCCTGGATGTTGACTGGGGAGACGTCGTGCTGCCTGCCCAACTTCGTTCCGCGCTAAACCACCATCCGGACGTCAAAGCCGTGTTTCTCGTGCACAACGAGACATCGACGGGCATTACGAACCCCCTTCGTGAACAGGCGGCAGTAGTGCGGGACCACGGAGCGCTCATAGTCGTTGATGCCGTGAGCTCAGCTGGGGCGTTGCCGATTGAAGTCGACAATTGGGGTATCGACTTCGTGATGTCGGGTTCACAGAAAGCGTGGATGTGCCCGCCAGGACTTCTGATCGTCGCCGTCGGAGAGCGAGCCTGGGTGGCGCACGAGCAATCCACCTACCCGCGATTCTATTGGGACATGGCCGAGGCGCGGACGTTGGCACGTCAGGGGATGACTCCCACGACACCCCCGTTATCGATGATCTTCGCGTTCCGCGCCGCGCTAGGCATGATCGTCGACGAGGGTATCGAGAATGTATGGAATCGCCATCGCCGACTAGCGGTAATGACCCGTGAAGGAATTACAGCGGCGGGGCTACGGCTCTTCGCCCGTAGAGGATATGAAAGCGATACGGTCACGGCGTTCTTGCCACCCGAGGATGTTGCTGCCAATGACCTCCTCGGGATGCTCCGGCGCGACTACGGGGTGGAGGCACAAGGCGGCCAGGCGCACCTCGCCGATCGCATAATTCGGGTTGGCCACATGGGATGGGTGCACGAACCGGAGCTGCGGCTCGCGATCAACGCCATTGCCGAGGCCTGCTCGCGGCTTTCCGAGATCGGCCACACTGGAGATGAAGACAGAGTAAGTTCCAGCACGCCGGGAAGAGCCACAGCCTAGTTGCGTCAATTCTCGGCAGGTGGCTATACTACCCGTTCAGGCTTTTCGAACCGGCTGCCCCGACCAAGGGGATGGTTGCGGGAAGTTTGCGACATGTTCGGGTTTTGGAAGGCCATATGGACGGTACTGACGTGAGCGAGCATACGAATACTTCTACGGTAGATCAGGCTGTGGCGGAATTGCCGATGGCTGAAGTCGCCGCGTCCCCTATTGCAGCGGTCGGTGAAGATTCTGAGCCAACAACCGGCGTAGACGCAGCTGTGGCTTCAGAAGACACCGACTTGGATGCTGCTTCGCTCATGGAGCAATTTCTCAACGATCCCAGTCATGATTACAAGAGTCTGAAATACGGGGATGTCATGGACGGGGTCATTATGCACCTCGACCGTGAGGAAATTCTCGTGGATATTGGCTCGAAATCAGAGGGCATCGTTCCTTCTCGGGAATACTCCAGTCTTTCTCCTGAAGAGCGCCACGCACTCTCCGTTGGCGATACGATCCTGGTATTCGTGGTCCAGCCAGAGAACCAGGAAGGCCACGCCGTTGTCAGCATCGACCGCGCGCGACAGGAAAAGAGTTGGCGCCGGTTGCAGGAGTTGCACGAGGCGAACGACGTTATTGAAGCCGAGGTGACGAACTACAACAAGGGCGGACTGCTGGTAAACCTCGACGGCGTGCGCGGATTTGTTCCCGCCTCGCAAGTTACCGAGATTCGCGGGGGCGACGAGGCCAGCAAGCAGGCTGACATGGCCCGGCTAATTGGTAGCTCGCTTCCCTTGAAGGTGATTGAGATCAATCGCCACCGAAACCGTCTCATCCTCTCTGAGCGCCAGGCGGTGCAAGAGCGGCGAGACGTGATGAAGGAACGTTTGATCGAGGAGTTGAGCGAAGGCGAAGTTCGCAAGGGGCGCGTGTCGTCGATTTGCGATTTCGGCGCCTTCGTCGACATTGGCGGGGCGGATGGGCTGGTTCACCTCTCCGAGTTGTCCTGGAGCCGCGTCCGGCATCCAAGTGAAGTTCTCCGGGTCGGGCAGGAAGTTGATGTCTATGTGCTGGGCATAAACGCTCAGGATAAGAAGATTGCGCTCTCGATCAAGCGAACGCAGGCCGAGCCTTGGAGCCGGGTCGCTGCTGCATACGAAGTCGGGCAGTTGGTGCGGGGGACGGTAACGCAACTCGCGAACTTCGGCGCATTTGCTCGCATCGAGGATGGCATCGAAGGACTGATCCACGTTTCGGAATTGGTTGATGACCGGCTCACGCACCCCAAGCAGGTGGTATCCGAAGGCGATGATCTGCTCCTGCGGATCATTCGCATCGATCCTCAGCGGCGTCGCATGGGTCTCAGCCTGCGTCGGGCGCTCGACACGCCAGATACCGAACTGGAGGGCGTGTTTGGACCGGAGGTAGTGCAAGAGCGCGATGCACTCATTGAGAGCATTCGAGTACGCCTCGAAGCCGAGGGCATCGAACTCGGTGACGCTTTTTCTGGTGAGTCGACCGACATAGCCGGTCCGGAGATGACAGAGACAACGGAATCCGCTGCTGAGCCAACCGTTGAGCCCGCGGTCGAGACACCGGTTGCCGCTACTGCCGATGAAGATACCGAGGCTGTCGCGGCACCACCGCGACCCGTGGCGGCTCCGAAGGCGCGAAAGGAGTCGCCGCGGCCGGCCGTTGAACTCCCGGAGGAGTTGGACGGTGAGCTGTCGGCGATGGCTATGGCCTTTGCCATGGCTGGCGCTCCCGCCGATCTTGTAGCCGAGGCTTCCGGCGAGGGTGATGCGGATGGATCACCGGATCGCGAGGGCGGAACTGCCGAATAAGCGGAACCCTACCGCTTTTTCCCTGCTAACACGCCTATATTGAGACTTGAAGACCAAGTGGCAGGCTTTCGTGGCCTGCCACTTGCACTTAGTCTGGAACCGGACAGGGATCTGCGACGTTCCCTGTTGTGCGGGGCGCGCGGGACACTCATGTCCCGGACGACTATCATAGGGACAAGAACGGTGGTGGCGGAAGCGCTGCCAACCGAGGGCGACTGGAGATCCACGGATGTCAGACAAGTTCGACAAATTTACTGAGCGCGCCCGGAAAGTGCTGACGCTCGCGCAGGAGGAAGCGCAGCGTTTCAATCACAACTACATCGGCACTGAGCACCTCCTGCTGGGTCTCGTGCGCGAGGGGGATGGCGTAGCCGCTCGCGTTCTGAGCAATATGGGCGTCCAACTACCGAAGGTTCGTTCGGCCGTTGAGTTCATCATCGGCCGCGGGGAAACGATGGTGATGGGCGAGATCGGCCTGACGCCGCGGGCCAAAAAGGTCATCGAGCTGGCGGTTGACGAGGCGCGACGTCTCAATCACCACTATATCGGAACCGAGCACCTGCTTCTTGGTTTGGTGCGCGAAGGCGAGGGCATTGCCGCCGGCGTGCTCGAAAGCCTTGGTGTGAACCTCGAGAAGGTTCGGGCCCAGGTTATGCAGGTCGTCAGCCAAAGCCCATCGTATAGCCAGAGCAAGCAGCAGACAAAGACGCCGTACATGGACGCGCTCGGTGTCGACCTGACAGAGGCCGCGCGGACCGGAAAGCTCGGGCCCCTGATCGGACGATCGATGGAGATCGACCGTGTGATGCAGATCCTTTCCCGCCGGACCAAGAACAATCCGGCGCTCATCGGTGAGCCCGGTGTCGGGAAGACGGCAATCGTCGAAGGGCTTGCTCAGCGAATCATTAGCGGCGACGTTCCCGAGCAGTTGCAGAACAAGAGGCTGATCGCGCTCGATATTGGGGCACTCGTCGCTGGAACCAAGTACCGGGGTGAGTTCGAAGAGCGCCTGAAGAAGATTGTCGGGGAGGTCAAGGAGACTGGGAGCATCCTGTTCATCGACGAACTGCACACCCTTGTTGGTGCTGGCGCCGCGGAAGGCGCGGTCGATGCCGCCAACATCCTCAAACCGGCACTCTCACGCGGCGAGTTGCAGACAATAGGCGCGACCACCCTGGATGAGTACCGCAAATATATCGAGCGGGACGCGGCGCTTGAGCGCAGGTTCCAGCCAGTGCAGGTTGACGAGCCAAGCGTTGACGAGACCATCCTGATCTTGACCGGGGTGCGATCGCTGTATGAGGATCATCACAAGCTGAAGATCACCGACGAAGCGCTGAGGGCCGCGGCGAGCATGGCCGCAAGGTACATCACCGACCGCTTCATGCCGGACAAGGCGATTGACCTCATTGACGAGGCATCATCGCGAGTTCGAATGTACCGATCAGCGGCGCCCCCGAGCTTGAAAGAGGCGCTAGCAGGTTTACAGTCGTTGAACCGAGAGCTCGACGCCGCGGTGTCAAATCAGGAATTCGAGCTAGCTGCTGAACTGCGAGACCGCGAGCGGAAGTTGCGCGACCGGATAGACTCTCAGGAGCAGGAACTCCGGGACGCCAATTCTTCGGACGAAATTTACGTTACCGAAGAGGACATTGCTGGCGTCGTGTCGATGTGGACCGGGATCCCGGTTGTCCGCATCGCGGGCGAGGAATCCGAGCGCCTTCTCAAAATGGAGGAATCGCTCCACAACCGGATCGTCGGTCAGGACGAGGCGATCACGATATCTGGCCAAGGCGGTACGGCGTGCTCGCGCGGGGATCAAGAATCCGAAGCGCCCGATTGGATCGTTCATCTTCCTCGGACCGACCGGAGTTGGAAAAACTGAGCTTGCCAAAGCACTTGCGGAGTTCATGTTCGGTTCTGAGGAACACCTGATCAAGATCGACATGTCCGAGTTCATGGAGCGCCATTCCGTGAGCCGTCTTGTCGGCGCGCCTCCAGGATACGTCGGCTATGAAGAAGGCGGTCAATTGACAGAGGCGGTGCGCCGCAAGTCGTACAGCGTCATTCTGCTCGATGAGATCGAGAAAGCGCACCCGGAAGCGTTCAATATGCTCCTCCAGATCATGGAGGATGGAAATCTCGCTGACGCCAAGGGGCGAAAAGTCGACTTCCGGAATACCATCATCATCATGACTTCCAACGTCGGTGCCGAGCAGATTACGCGCGACATGAACCTCGGATTCGCGATCAAGGAGGACGAGGAGAAATCAAAGGCCCGGGAGTACGATCGGATGCGCGAGAAGGTCACTGGCCAGCTCAAGCAGACCTTCCGACCGGAGTTCCTGAACCGAATTGATGCAGTCATCGTGTTCCATTCACTAGCGAAAGATCAGATCCGGCAGATTGTCGACCTCGAGCTTGCCCGAGTGCGGAAGCAGCTGCGGGAGCAAGAGATTGAACTCGAGGTGACCGAGGCGGCGATGGATCTCCTGGGTGAACGAGGTTACGACCACACATACGGTGCCCGTCCGCTGCGGCGCATCATCCAGAACCTCATCGAGGATCCGCTTGCCGAGGGCGTGCTCGATTCACGCTTCCAGTCTGGGTCAACTGTTCGCGTCGACGTCGAGGACGATCTCCTCAAGCTCGAGCCAGCAACGGCCGATAAAGGAGAACTCGCGGGAGTGTCATAGTCCCGCTGGTAACCCTGATCACGATGAATGGGGCGGCTATGCAGCCGCCCCATCATGTCGAACTCGCATTGAACTAGATTTCATCTGAGCGGCGAGGGCATCGTGGCAAAAGTCAAAACAAGCTTTATCTGCCAGCAATGTGGCGCGTCCAGCCATGCCTACATGGGACGCTGTCCCGGTTGCAGCGCGTGGAACTCGATGATCGAGACGATCGAGGAAAGGCGACAACCGGCTCGTGCCGCAACACGGCGTCCGGCGGAACTGCCTCAGCCATTGACGGCACTGGGCGCCACCGCAATGGCGCGAATTCCAGTGCCCATATCCGAGCTCGACCGGGTACTTGGGGGCGGGCTGGTCCCGGGCACGCTAGTTCTCATCGGCGGCGATCCTGGGATCGGGAAATCGACGTTGGTCCTGCAGGCGGCGGCGACCTTGGCGGAGACGAATGGACCGGTGCTTTACGTCTCCGCGGAGGAATCAGCCCAACAGATTCGGCTCCGTGCGGATCGACTTGGGATTCACACGGAAGACGTGCTGGTGCTGTCGGGAACTGACCTCGACGAGATCCTGGCTAGTGCCAATGCCGTCTCGCCATCACTGTTGATTGTCGATTCGATCCAGACTGTTTCCGTCGATGAGATTTCCTCGGCGGCGGGCAGCGTGTCTCAGGTCCGGGAATGCACTTCACGGCTGATGCAGTGGGGAAAGACCCGGAACGTTCCGGTCTTCATCATCGGTCACGTGACGAAAGAGGGGGCCATTGCCGGACCCCGAGTGCTCGAGCACATGGTTGATGCCGTCCTTTATCTAGAAGGCGAACGGCACGGGCATTTCCGCGTCCTGCGGGCGGTCAAGAATCGGTTCGGCTCGACTGATGAGGTCGGTGTCTTTGAGATGGCCGAGTCAGGTCTGCGAGAGGTACGTAATCCTTCAGAAGCGTTCCTCGAAGAGCGAAATGACAACGCTGCGGGCTCAAGCGTGGCTGTGACCGTCGAGGGAACGCGACCGATCTTGGTCGAGGTGCAGGCATTGACGACGCCTTCGGCGTTCGGGCTACCGCGACGGAGCGCGAATGGGTTGGATTCGGGGCGATTGCAACTGCTCGTCGCCGTGCTGCAGAAGCGAGTTGGGCTCGGACTTGGTGGCCAGGACGTCTACGCCAACGTGGTAGGCGGGATGCGCATCGGTGAGCCAGCGGCAGATCTCGCAGTTGCTATGGCTATCGCTTCCAGTTTTCGAGACCGGCCGATTGACTCGCGGACGGTGGCAATTGGCGAGATAGGTCTGTCTGGCGAACTGCGCTCGGTGAGTCAAGTCGAGCGCCGGTTGAGCGAGGCCAGGCGGCTGGGCTTCGACAAAGCCGTCATCTCAGCGTCGTCCGCTCGGCGTGGTACCACGAACGTCTCCGGACTCCGAGTGATTCGCGCCGACACCGTCGCGGAAGCCATCGACGCGGCCATCACTGCAGATTAAGCGCTGGTCCACCATGAACTAACGTCAGGAGCGTGTCCGCTAGGCGAGCCGCGGCGTCTGGTCGCGCGACTGTCTTAGCCGCCTTCGCCATGCGGGCACGCCGCTCCGGGTCGCCAAGGAGCGATAGGATTTCGTGCTGAAGGCGCTCCGGAGTTGCGTCAGACTGTTGGATTACGACCGCGCCGCCGGCGTCGCCGAGCACCTTGGCGTTCCTGGCCTGCTCGTCGCCGCCCGCACCCGGAAGGGGAATGAGGATCGCGGGTTTACCCACGTAGGCCAATTCGGCAATTGTTCCCGCACCTGCCCGCCCGACAACCAGATCAGCCACGGCATAAACATCAGGCAGCTCGTCGCGCACAAATTCGACGATCTTATAGCGCCGACGCAGGTTTTCAGGAAGCGCGTCTCGCATGCCCGTTAATTCCGTCGCGTCGGTGTTCGCGCTCGCCGGACCCGTTTGGTGAAGGATTTGCGTATGATCGAGGATCCGCGGGAGCAAATCAGCTATTCGCTGGTTGATCGGGCTCGCGCCGCGCGCGCCGCCAGTGACATAGACAACAGGCATCGCGGCATCGAACCCAAGGCGGGACATTCCTCGCTCGCGGCTCCCGCTCGTCAGACCCGTGCGGATTGGATTGCCAGTAAGCACCACGTTGCGATGGATCTGACGTGCTTGTGCTCCGGTCTGATCGTGAGAAATGGCGAGAATGGCCGCGAACCTGGCATTGATGCGGTTTGCAAGCCCAATAACAGCCGTCTGCTCGTGAGTCAATACCGGAGCAATTCCTTTCGCCGCCGCGACGGTTGGGACGCTCACGAATCCGCCGGTGCTCAGGACAACATCGGGTCCAAATCGGGCAAGAGCTCGTCGAGCTGCAATTACTCCGAGGGGAACACGGGCATGCATCGACTATGGTATGCAGAGAGAGATAACGGCGAAGTTTGCCAGTTGGTATGGAGATGAACGGAATTCCGGCTTCCTGCGCCGCCTGGCATTCGACGCCGTCGCGGCTGCCGATCCAGAGGACTTCTGCTAGTTCGCCGCGCAGTCGAAGGTCGTCGACGACAGCCAGTGCCGGCAAAACATGCCCACCAGTGCCTCCACCAGCAATCGCCAACCGCAGCCCATGTCTGGTCTCGACCACGCCCAAACCTCCCGGGGATGCCGACCCACGGTCGAGTATAAGAGTCCGCCCTCGGGTGGCACCGATCTGGCAAGGGAATCGGCTTGGCGCTGTGATACCATCGAATCAGGCGCGACCGTCTGGTTCTAAGCCGAATGCAATGCAATTCGGCGCCAATAAGTGAACAGACGGAGGGGAATGACCATGAATAAACGAGAGCAGGAAAAGCTGCGCAAGCGGCTTGAAGAGCGTCGAGCGGAAATCGAGAGTGATGTGTCGTACATGGCTGCGGAGATGCGGTATCTCGGCGTCGATCAAGACGACGAGAACGGCAGCCTTGGGAACCATATCGGTGACGACGGATCCTACGTTACCGAAGCTGAGCGGATTGTGACGGTCTCTGAGGATTTGCAACAGATCCTCAATCAGGTCAATGCGGCGCTCGAGCGCATGAATACTGGTAACTACGGTGAATGTCAGCGCTGTGGTAAGCCTATCGGCGAGGAGCGCCTCGAAGCCTTCCCGTACGTCGCCTACTGCATCGAATGCCAATCATTGATAGAGCACGAGCAAGCACTTCGTGCCGGCGCGTAATGACGCGCTAGCCCTAACCGGGATAGCGACGCTCGTTGCCGGGTTCGACCAACTGACGAAGATTCGCGCTTGTTTCGCTGGCTCGTTCCTCGGCAGGGAACCTTCCGTCTCGATCTTGTCGGCGACTTCGTAGCAGTGGAGTACGCGGAGAATCGCGGCGCGGCGTTTGGACTGTTCGCTGGACTGGCGCCGGTCCTCGCGTTGGCATCGATAGCGATCCTCGTTGCGCTCTTGCTCTATTACGCGCGAGAGCCCATGCCACCGTCATGGCAGACAATTGCGGTTGGATCAATTGCCGGCGGCGCGATAGGCAATCTCGTTGACCGAGTCAGGCTTGGATACGTCGTCGATTTCATCTCAGTTGGCCCGTGGCCCAATTTCAATGTCGCCGACTCCGCAATTACTATCGGTGTCGCCGTCTGGCTTTACGGCTGGCTGCGGTCGGAGGCGGAGTGGGGCGCGACGAGGATCATCGATCAGGAGAGCTGATGGACGACGGGAAGCTCACGGACTTCGATGATGAAGACCACGAGTTTTTCCAGCTTCGTCCGGAGAGGTCGGATCTCGGGGCCCGTCTCGATCGATACGTGGCCGATAATCTTCCCGAACCTCAGTCGAGGTACGGTGCAGGGCTTGATCGAATCAGGGCATGTGCGTGTCGACGGCTTTCAGCGCAAGCCCAAGTTCCGCATGACACCCGGGGAGGTGGTGACCGTCGAGGTACCTCCTCCCCAGCTCGACGAGATCCTGCCAGACGCGATTCCGCTCACCGTTGTTTACGAAGACCCCGACGTCATCGTCATCGACAAGCCAGCCGGGATGGTCGTTCACCCCGCGCCCGGTCATGCACGGGGGACGCTCGCGAACGCCCTAGTCGCCCATGTTCCCGGGATCTCGGTCGGAGGCACCCTGCGGCCAGGAATTGTGCATCGGCTCGACAAGGACACCTCAGGATTGATCGTTGCGGCGAAAACGGATCGCGGCCGGAACGCGCTTGTCAGCCAGTGGGAAGAGCGGACGGTCGAGAAGTCGTATTTGACACTGGTTTCCGGGGTGGTAGAAGACAGCGAAGCAACGATCGACGCACCGATTGGTCGCGACCCGAAGAACCGACAGCGGATGGCGGTCGTTCGCTCGGGCCGGCCAGCGGTGACGCATTTCCGTGTGGTCGAGCGATTTTCGAACTCCACGTTGCTCGAGGTTTCGATCGAAACCGGACGCACACACCAGATTCGGGTCCATCTTGCGTTCATCGGACATCCTGTTGTAGGTGACCGCATCTATGGCCGGGAACATCCAGCCGATTCCTATCTCCAGCGGCAGTTTCTCCATGCCAGCGGTCTTGGTTTTCGACTTGCCTGATGGTACATCATGAGCAATTCGCCGCGCCTCTGCCGGAAGACCTCGAGCGCACCTTGACCCAGATTCGAGCCCAGGCTTCGTCCCATGACTGAGGCGCCAGCAGGCGACTGCCGCAATGTGGATCTGGGGCGTGACAGGGTTCGCGCCCTCTTCGACGCCGCACTCAAGGCGGTGGATCCAGCGCGAGCCGTTGCGGCGGCTTTAGATTTCCGCGCCGGCTCCATGCATCATCGGCGAAACACCGGTCCCTGCGCCATTCGGGCGTTCACGTCGTGGCTATTGGCAAGGCGGCGGTTCCCATGACCCAGGGCGTGCTCGGGGTGTTGGATAGGCAGATCCTCTCGGGTGACATCATCACTAAAGAAGGTCACGCCGATGGAGCGTTACCGGGACAATTGCGGGTTCACGAGGCGGGTCATCCAATACCTGATGAACGCGGGGTAGCGGCAACGAGCCTTGCGCTTGATGCACTCAGGAATCTCCCTGATAGGGGTGGTGGTGCTGGCGCTGGTGTCCGGAGGAGGGTCTGCACTGCTGGAAGCGCCCATAGCCGGTGTAACTCTGAGTGACCTGGCGAGGACGACTGATCTCCTACTGCGTGCTGGGAGCCCCGATTGAGGCGCTGAACGCGGTGCGAGCACCGCTGAGCCGGGTCAAAGCCGGAGGACTGCGAGCCGCCGCACCGGAAGCCGCATGGGTGACGCTCATATTGTCGGATGTGCTCGGCAACGACCCCCGGGTCATCGCCAGTGGTCCAACCGTCGCTGGTCGCAGAGACTCAGACCTTGCCCTAGAAGTCATCAAACGGTATGGAATCCTAAGTCAGATCCCTGGGCCGGTCCTTGCTGCGCTCAACCGCAGTTCAGCTGAGCTGGGGCCAGTAAAGCTCGGCGAGGATGTTTTGCTCGTCATCGCTGACAATGCTTCCGCGGTCGAAGCGGCGGCGAACGAGGCAAAAGCGCTTGGACTAAACGCCACAACCGCGTGGAGCGCTGCGCAGGGTGAAGCTGCTGAGTTGGGTCGAAGCTTTGTGTCGATCGCTGCGGACGCGCCTCAATCTGTTGACGTCATTCTCGGGGGCGGTGAGGCGACGGTTACTGTGCGTGGCGATGGACGCGGCGGCCGCAATACGGAATTTGCCCTCGCGGCGGCACTCGAACTCGAGCGGCGTCACATTGGTGACTGGTTGATTGCTAGCCTGGCCACCGATGGCCAGGATGCCACGACCGGGCTTGCCGGTGCGATGGCCGACGTAGCAACGCCTCAGCGAGCGCGACGCGGGGGGGTTGACCCGTTGCTGGCGTTGGCGACAAACGACAGTGCCAGAGTGTTCGAGGTGGCGGGAGGCGCTGTGGCCACTGGCCCAACTGGAACGAACGTCAATGATCTCTATCTTGCCGTTCGCGTCGGGGAGCGCCTTGGACAGGATTGCGGAAAAGGAGCTTAGAGATGCAAGGGGCACGTGCGCTCGTCCAGGTCCTCGTCGAATCAGGTGTCCGCCACGTGTTCGGTCTCCCTGGTGACACCGGGATGGCGTTCTACGACGCGCTCCGCGACCGGCGAGACGCAATCGATCACATCATGACTCGGGACGAGCGATCGGCATCCTTTATGGCCGATGTCTACGCTCGCGTGAGCGGCAACCTCGGCGTGTGTGAAGGACCGAGCGGCGGTGGAGCGACGTACATCGTGCCCGGTGTGGCAGAGGCGCAAGGTTCCGCAATTCCACTCCTTTGCCTAACCTCTGATACCCCTGTTGATCAGCACGGCCGAGGAGTTCTCACGGAACTGGACCAGGAGAGTTTGTTCCGACCGGTTTCCAAATGGAACACCAGAGTGAACTCGGCGGCGACGATGGCGGAAGCCGCCCGGCGGGCCATCAGGATGGCCACCGCGGGGAGACCAGGCGCAACACACCTGTCTCTGCCCACTGACGCTCTAGAAGGAGAAACCCCAGACGCATCGGTGTATGGGATTCCGGAGTTCCTCGTTGCACCGGCTCTGAGAGCAGTTCCCGATCCGAGTCTCGTGGAGCGGGCTGCCGCTGAGTTGGCAGCGGCTTCCCGACCAGTAATTGTGGCGGGAGGTGGGGTACTGACGTCGGGTGCATGGGATGAGCTGACGGCATTGGGTGAGAGCTTGAACATCCCGGTAGCGACGTCGATCAACGGGAAAGGGAGCATTGCCGAGACGAGTGATGTGGCAATTGGGGTGATTGGAGGAAATGGCGCGCGGCCGTACGCTAACGCGTGCCTGGCCGATGCCGATCTCGTCCTCTACGTCGGATCGCGCACCGACTCGACAACGACCTGTCACTGGACGTTGCCTCCGATCGCGAGTCCACCGAGGGTCATCCAGATCGACGTCGAACCGTTCGAAGTTGGTAATAATTATCCGCTCAGTGTTGGGCTACTCGGCGACGCAAAGCTGACTCTCGCCGCGATACTCGCGGCAGTGGTGCGTCCAAACGCGGTGGCAGCACGCAACCAGCCGCGGATCTCCTGGCTCAAGAACGAAGCAGTGACGTACTGGTCTAACGTCGAGCGTCAGGCATCAGAACACGCCCGGCCAATCAAGCCCGCGCAAGTAGTGCGCGCCATGCGTAATAGCCTCGAAGACGACGCGATCATCGTCGCGGATCCGGGTACCCCGACTCCGTTCCTGAGCGCCCAGTACGAATTGCGGCGCCCAGGTCGATCCACCGTTATCCCTCGTGCACACGGAGGACTCGGATACGCGATCCCCGGTGTGGTGGGAGCCTGGTTCGCAAGTGGAGGTCGGCGCGTGGTGGGCATGACCGGGGACGGCAGCTTTGGCATGTCGGTCGGTGAACTGGAGACCATCTCGCGGCTCGGCCTGCCGATAGTCATCGTTCAGTGTTCGAACGGCACGTTCGGCTGGATCAAAGAGTTGCAACACCTCTATCACGACGACCGCTACTTCGGCGTCGATTTCAATCCGGTGGACTACGCGGCGATCGCACGCGGATTTGGATTTCGTGCGGCGCACGTGACCGATCCCGGAGATGTCGAACACGCGATGCGGGAAGCGTTAGCGGACGGCGGTCCCTACTTCCTCGACTTGGTAACCGAGTCGCCAATCACGGAAACGCCACCCGTTGCGGCTTGGACAGCCGCTGAATCGGGTCGGCTCGATCAACGCCGGAGGGATCCCGTGAGCGAGCGGATTTCGATCATTCTTGACGTCGACACCGGAACCGATGATGCATCTGGCGTTGGCCTATGCCGTTCGATCTCCGCAGGATCGACCTGGTTGCGGTGACAACGGTGGCCGGCAACGTCAGCGTGGACAAGACCACGGCAAACACTCTTGCGGTCCTTGACTGGTTGGGCGCCGAAAGCGTTCCAGTGCATCGAGGTGCCAGCCGGCCGTTAGTGCGGCCGCATCGAGACGCGATTTACTTTCACGATGAAGGGGGACTCGGAGGGGCGCGACTTCCAGCTTCCCGTCGCTCTGCAGGAGCCGACCGAGGGCCGGCGGCTATCATTCGGCTGGCACTTCAGCGACCGCGGCGAGTTGACGCTGGTCATGCTCGGCCCCCTGACGAACCTCGCCATCGCGCTGAACGTCGAGCCAGGTCTTGCGGATTTGTTGCGAGCCGTGGTTGTCATGGCAGGCGCCTACAGGGTTCCCGGAAACACTACCCCGGCCGCGGAGTTTAATGTCCTTGTCGATCCCGAGGCTGCGCAGCAGGTCTTCGCGGCCCCGTTCCGCGATCTGATCGCAGTTGGACTCGACGTCACCGAACAGGTCGCGCTTACGCGCGATGATTGGGATGCCGTGAACGCTGGTTCGGCCCTTCCCGCCACCAGCGGCCCTGCTGCAGAGAAGTCGGAAGGTTCGCATTCTCCGCACTCTCGCGGGATCGGTTTTCGCTTCACGATCCACTGTCAGTCGCGGTCGCGATCGACCCGAGTTTGATTCAGACCGAAAATGTGACGATCGAGGTCGAGTCTGCTGAGCCAGAGCGGGGACGGACTCGAATCGTGGGGCCGGGTTCCGTTCGGGTCGCGACAACTGTGGATGCAGAGCGGGCCCTGGACGATTTCCGCTCGACGTTGGGATTGCCGACTGCCAGGTCGGAGCCGGATCAAGATCCGGCACCGTTATAGGCTTTGCCAGGTTTTCAGCGAACGGCTCAATGTGGTATTCAATTTGCTACCGTCGAGTCGCCCCGTCACGGTTCGTTCCGGACGCCGCGAAAACGGAGAGTCGAGAATGACCGATAACGGTTCGCTCATTGAACAGGCGCCCATCCAGGATCGTGATCTTCTCCAGCGAATGAGCCTTTATTTCGACGCTGTGGAGCACCGGCTCCGACTCGGTGAAGGCTGGTTGATTTTCAACGCCAGTACGCGACGCTCTCGCAGAATAGCCGGGTTCATCCAGCACCGTCTCACTGAGCATCGACCGCCGGTCTCCTATTTCGTGATGCCATGGCGGGATTTCGCCCTCAGCGCCTTCGTGACCGAAGTTGGCTTGCCAAGTCTCGCTCCCGTTGTCGCTACCGATGCCCGGGCACGTGCGGAGTTCGATCTGGCAGCCCGGGTAACGTCCTCAACGTGGACTCAGATGCTGAGCACGGACCTTCTGGTGGTCATCGGTTGCAAACCGAGCCAACGGCATGAAGCCGAGTTGTTGGACCGGACCCTGGAGAACCGCCAGTCACAGAAACTCGCGACGATCCTGATGACGCCCGACATGCCAGGCCAGCTCGAGGCGGATCTCGAAACCGTTGCCCCTCAGGGACGGTACTGGGATAGCATTTTTGGCCGGATGTACGAGACAGGTCTCGTGGCGATGTAGGACCACCACGTCAGGGTCATGCAGACCGCTCACACACTACGTCAGCGATTTCCTGGAGCATTTCCCTCGTCTCTGGATCAGGACTGCTAACAATATGCGACTTCGAACGCTCGGCAAAGTGTTCTGCTTCGCGCATTGCCGCGTCCAATGCGCCCGAACCTCGAATCTCTTCGACCACGCGTCGCAGCTCCTCGGACTCCTCGATCTCGCCAGAGACAACGTTTTCCAGCCGGGTCCTGGCCGCGGAGGATGCAGTCAACCCTGACGCATAGATGATCGTCGGGAAGCGTCACTGTTCCCTGAGTTAAGTCATGACCGGCGGGCTTGCCAAGCTGACCGCTGCCTTCTCGAAGATCAAGCACGTCATCCACGATCTGGAATGCCATCCCGACATCGGAGCCGTATTCGCGGAGAGCCTGGACGTGCGACTCCGGAGCATTCCCAATGATGGCGCCCATCTCTGCCGACCCGGCAAACAAGGACGCGGTCTTGCCAAAGATTCGCCGTTCGTACTCGTCTCGAGTTTGATCGAGGCGATGTGAGAAAAACATTTCACGAAGCTGGCCATCGCAGATATCAGCAAGCGTTGACGCAAAAATGCCCACCACTCGCGGACTGTTGGTGGCCGCGGCGAGCATGGCTGATTGAGCAAAAAGAAAATCCCCAAGAAGAATCACTGCTCCCGAAGGGAGCACGCTGTTCAACGTTGGGCGGCCTCGGCGCATGCCGGCGCGGTCGACCGTGTCGTCGTGCACCAGAGACGCGGTGTGAAGCAGCTCGACACCCGCCGCAGCGGTTACAAGGTTGTCTCGATCATTGCCGTAGGCGCGTCCGGCGAGGAGCAGGATGAGTGGCCGAAGTCGTTTTCCACCCGCACGCACGAGATCAAGAATGAGATCAGTGACAATCGGATAAGTCGATCTGGGCCGCCTTCTCGAGCCGCTCTTCTACTAGCTGAAGTTCTGGTCGCATAGTGGCAAACACGTCGCGCGTCCGGATATCCACTATCGGCCACCACGGAACGAGCGCACGTTCACCCAAATCCCAATCGGCTCAAAGGCATTCCAAGAGAAGATTATAGTTGGGTCGACTTTTGGTCAGCCAATACTGGGCGGGGGGCCTCAGACGATGTGCTACACTCGCGCGGCTTGAGCGCAGTGCCCCGTGGCTCTGACAATGTGCGATCTGCGGGATAGTCGTTGAATCGCCGGTCGGGCGGTTGCGCAAGCGTTCCAACGCCCCGCTAGGGCATCAGGATGCAGATCGAAGCTTTCGTCAACGCGATTTGGGCGCGCCGCTCCCCGAACCACCGCACGTTCGCTCCCTACGGTTAGGTGGCCGATGCCCTCCCGGGAGGTACGCCCCTGGGGTCGGCTGTCGTGGCCGCTGAGCCTGGCACTCTTTGTGGTTCCCGTTGCTCTTGTGGTGGCGTCGCTCCTTGCTCCTCGGTTTGCCTCTGCTCCGCAGGTCGACATTCGTGTGACGGACCGATATACCGGTCGTCAGATATCCAACGCGAGAGATCATCCTTGACACCGGTGTGCTGCGGACGGGGCCGGATGGCTCGAGCGACAGTGGAGTTGCTGGGCGCGTCTGTGCCGCTCACAGTTGAGGCGCCTGGATACGAATCCGTCACAACGACCCTGGCACGAGGCGGCCCGGCTGACTGGCAGGTTGCCCTGCGCCCGACCGTTCTCCGTGGGAGATTGTCCGACGCCGAAACCTCCTCTGGAATTGCCGGAGCGACGGTTACTGTCGTCGCGCCCAACGGCATGGAACACGTTGCCACTACCGACAGCGACGGACGATATACGTTTGAAGCAGGTGCCGGAGGGCGCTACTGTTCGGTTCTCGTCTGTCAACCACGGAGTTGCCGAGGTCCTTGTCGGTGAGCAGACGGAAGTCGACCTCGAGATGCGCCCTTCGTTCGTATCCGGGCTGGTGACAGATGCGACCGGTGCACCTCTAGCCGGAGCACGGATCGCCGCCGTGAATGGCACCGCGGAGAGTTTTTCCGGCCCAGATGGAACATTCCACCTGACTGGCGGCACTGACGTTGGAGAGGTGCTGGTTTCCGCTCCAGGGTTTGCAGAGCAGACGCTCGTCGTGGGTGAGTCGCGCAACGTCGATGCCGCGCTAGAAGGGGAAATGATCAAGGCGATTTATGCGAATCTCGGGCGTCTTGTCCGACCCGGAACGCTGGAATCGCCTCATTGAAATTGCCAACACAACCGAGGTCAACGCGATTGTCATCGACGTTAAGCAAGACACCATCTACTACGACACCCAGGTGCCGTTTTTCCGTGACATCGACGGCATGATTACTCCGCTGTTCGACCCCGAGGAACTCCTGGCGGAACTCGACGCGAACGGCATCTATTCCATCGCACGGATGGTCGTTTTCAAAGACCCGGTGGTGGCTGAGGGTCGCCCCGACTTGGCGGTACGCGACGAAGTGAGCGGCGGACTCTGGCGTGACATGAACGGGGCGCCCTGGGTCAACGCCTTCTACGAGGAGCTCTGGTCCGCGAATGCGGACCTGGGCGCTGAGTTGGCGCGGCTCGGATTCGACGAAGTTCAGTACGACTACATTAGATTCCCGTCCGACGGCGATCTCAGTACCGCTGACTTTGGCAGTGATTACTCCGAGGCTGCCCGGCGCGCCGCCATCACGGGAGCCGTAGCGCTAGGCGGTGAGCGAATAAGAGAAGCTGGAGCGGTTTTCGCTATTGACTTGTTTCCGATTATTGCTCTTCTTGGGGACGATCAGGGGATTGGCCAAACCCTGCAGGACTTGACCCCACTGGCTGACTACGTCTGCCTGATGGTCTATCCCTCGCACTACGAGTTCGGCAACATCCCAGTAGATGGCCATCCCAACGATTTCCCAGCGGAAACCGTTAGGTACACCTTGGAGCGCTCTCAGGAATGGGTGCCGGGGACTATGAGAAAGATGCGGCCGTGGCTGCAGGACTTCACCTATCCACTCGAAGGTTATTCCGTATACGGCCCCGCTGAGGTTCGCGCCCAGATCGATGCCGCCGAGGAAATGGGTGTGAGTGGATGGCTGCTGTGGAACGCGGCTGGTGAATTCGAGGTCTCCGCCCTGGCTCCCGAGTGACTCACGTCTTCAGCCGATTTACGCAGTCGAATGGCATTGATGCAGCGAGTACGACGGAATAACGGCGACCGATGCTAGGAGTTTCGACCGTACTTCCGGCATCTGTTGGCATCCGTGATCCGAGTCGCGCTCGGTACCTTCTCAACGTTCTCCGAGCGCTGCGACCGGCACAATGGCTGAAGAATGGGCTCGTCTTA
Organism: uncultured Chloroflexia bacterium; assembly: GCA_963751075.1. Taxonomy (GTDB): domain Bacteria; phylum Chloroflexota; class Chloroflexia; order Thermomicrobiales; family UBA6265; genus JACCXM01. Next base: position 355,410 of record CAVVTE010000027.1, read on the forward strand.
GCGGGACTCGTATTCGGAGGACGACTTCTCGATCACGCGGCGGTGTTGAGCGCAATCCTCGCGGCGATCGTGTTCTGCCTCCTGAGCAGCGGCTTTTACCTCATCAATGATGTGAGAGATCTGGATGCTGACCGACTTCATCCAGTAAAGAGATTGAGACCTATTGCCGCCGGAGAGATATCACCGCAATTAGCTGGTGCGTTGGGGGTGCTCCTCGTCCTCGTCGCATTGGCTGCCTCGACATCGTTTGGCCCAAATCTCTTTCTGGTTATGCTTGCATACACCGCTCTCATGATCGCTTACAATCTTGGGCTAAAGCTGATCGTCATTGTCGACGTTCTTGTCATTGCGGCTGGGTTTGTCCTTCGCGCGGTCGCCGGCGCAATCGCGGTCGACGTATCGATTTCCCCCTGGCTCTTGATCTGCACGATGCTGCTGGCTCTCCTGGTCGGGTTTGGAAAGAGGCGGCACGAGCTTGTTGCTCTCGATGAAGCTGGACGGCACCGGCGAAATCTGGATGCTTACTCCCTGCCTATGCTCGATCAGTTCGTCGCAGTGACAGCCGCCGGAACCCTGATTGCCTACGCTGTCTACACGTTCGACAGCGAATCAGCGCAGTATCACCAACGAATGATGCTCACGATTCCGATCGTTACCTACGGCGTCTTTCGGTACCTATACCTGCTCTATCGAGGAGGTCAGGGAGGAGCCCCGGAAACGATGCTCCTCACCGACCGGCCTTTGCTGGGGGCGGTCGCGGCGTGGAGCATCTTGAGCGCGATATCTGTTCTATTTCTCGGGCTAGCCCTTCCCAGGAACCGATTCGCCGCCACAACGACCTCGAATAAGGCTGACATGAGCCATAGCAAGTTTTCGACTAAGTGTGTATAATCCCGGAGTGCGATCGAACGTGAGGCGGCTGCGAAAGCCGTAGTCGGCCATTCGATTGTCGATAGTTTCAGAACGCCACGGGACCGATTTGTAGCAGGTGGATCGCAAGGAACTCTGAATGGTTCACTTCCGACGAGGGCGTCCATTCAGACTCAACGACCTCAACGATGGAAATCGACATAATGGTCGACCTGCGATCGATGCATACAGCCCACCGACCCGACCGTTCTGCTCCCTGGCGGCCGCCAATCGAAGTTTTTGAGACGGATGTTGCGCTTGTTGTCCGGGCAGAGTTGGGTGGACTGCACGCGGACCGATATTGAGGTGGTGGTCAGTTCGGATGAGCTAGTGATTCGCGGTGAGCGGAGCATCGCGAAACCGTCCGCCAGCCGGCGATACCACGAGTCTCGGGTTCGCTACGGTCCGTTTGAGGCGCTTGTACGCCTGCCGTTTCCGGTTGCAGTCGATGCAGCAAGCGCGGAATACGTCGACGGGTTCCTGACCGTGACGCTTCCCCGTCGTCGCGCCGCTAGAGTGACTAGCCGGGAAAATGGCCAAATAGTAGAGGCCTTGCGAGGAGATCAGTAGACAATGGAGAAGAACGACGAGCGGAAGCCGCGTTCCCGAAAGAGAAACAAGGACGAAGTGATACCCGTACTAGAGACGCCAGATCCCAGTGAAGGCGATGCTGAAACCCGGGAACTGCTTGCTGCCGCCGACCAAGCTGAGTCGGACGAACTCCGAGAACAGCGAAATCGTTGAGTTGCCCGTTCTGCCGCTCCGCGGCACGGTCGTGTTTCCCTTGACAGTCGTGCCACTTGCCGCCGCCCAGCCCCGTTCGCTGAAACTGATTGATGAAGTCATGTCAGGTGACCGCACGGTTGCCCTGGTCATGCAGAAAGATGCGGAACTCGAAGGAGCTGGTCCGGACGACATCTATCAGGTTGGGACCATCTCGACGATTCATCAGATGATGCGAGTACCGGATGGCACCGTGCGCTTAGCCGTCCAGGGTAACGAACGCATGCGTGTGATCGGATTTCTCCAGGAGGAGCCGTATCTCGTTGCTCGAGTGCAGCGCGTGCCGGAGGTGGTTGAGGAGTCGGTCGAGGTCGACGCACTCACCCGTAACACGCTGGAGCTCTTCCAGCGACTTGTGTCACTAGTCGCTCATATGCCAGACGAGTTAGTCACTGCGGCGCTGAACGTCGACGATCCCCGTCACCTGGTTTACCTCGTCGCAACGAACTTCGGATGGATGCGGAGGAGCGGCAACGTCTCCTCGAGCTCGATTCCATTCGAGACAAGCTAGTGGCGCTCAACGCGTACATTGCGAAGGAACTCGATGTTCTCGAGCTCGGCAAGAAAATTCAAAGCGACGTGCAGGAAGAGCTCGGCAAGAACCAGCGGGACTTCTATCTTCGCGAGCAGTTGAAGGCCATACAACGGGAGCTCGGAGAAGGAACGGAAACCGAAGCAGAAGCGACCGAGCTACGACAGAAGATCGAGGAATCCGGGATGCCGGAGGAGGCCGCCAAGGAAGCCCGGCGTGAGCTTGATCGACTAAGCAAGTTGCCGCCGGCGGCAGCTGAATACGGTGTCATCAAGACCTATCTCGACTGGCTGACTAGCTTGCCATGGAACGCCAGGACCGAAGGCGAGATTGACGTAGCCAAGGCGCGCCAGGTACTGGATGACGAGCACTACGATCTAGAGAAGATCAAGGATCGCATCCTTGAATACCTGGCGGTACGCAAGTTGAAGCAGGAGGCCGCGGCTGAAGCTGGAGAGCCGGAACCTGCGCAGTCCCGCGAACCGATCCTTTGCTTTGTCGGGCCGCCGGGTGTCGGGAAAACCAGCCTGGCACAGTCGATTGCTCATGCCCTCGGCCGTGAGCTCACACGAATGTCGCTTGGTGGCGTTCGAGACGAGGCGGAGATTCGAGGTCACCGCCGGACATACGTCGGGGCAATGCCTGGGCGCATCATTCAGGCGATTCGCCGTGCCGGGTCGAGCGATCCCGTCTTTGTTCTGGATGAGGTGGACAAACTCGGCAGTGACTGGCGAGGAGACCCCTCTTCGGCGCTACTCGAAGTGCTTGATCCCGAGCAGAACAACACATTCCGGGACCACTACCTGGATGTAGCGTTTGACCTCTCGAAGGTCATGTTTATTGCGACGGCGAATCTTCTCGACTCTATTCCGGCTCCCCTACGGGACCGAATGGAGATCCTTGAGTTGAGCGGCTACACGGACGAAGAGAAGCAGGCGATCGCTCATCGATTCCTGATCCCGAAGCAGGTGAAGGCACATGGCTTGGCCAATGAACCGCTCGAGTGGACCGACTCGGGGCTGACGTTCCTGATCAGGAACTACACCCGCGAGGCGGGGGTTAGAAACCTCGAGCGGGAGATCGCCACGGTGGCCCGTAAGATCGCGACTCGAAAGGCCGAAAGGCGAGACTTCAGCAGCATCGTCGGACCTGAAGAGGTTCGAGAGTACCTTGGTCGCCCGCGTCACTTCTATGAGGAGCGGACTCAGCGAACAGAGCAGGCTGGCGTTGCGATTGGGGTTGGGGTCTCTGGCGTTGGTGGTGACATCATGTTCATCGAGGCATCCCGAATGCCGGGCAAGGGTTCGCTAACTGTCACCGGTCAACTCGGCGATGTCATGAAGGAGTCGGCCACCGCCGCCATGTCATTCGTCCGCTCTCGGGCGAATGATCTTGGTATCGAACAAGACTTCTTCAAAGAGTCGGACGTTCACCTTCACGTACCAGCTGGTGCTATTCCGAAGGATGGCCCCTCCGCGGGGACGGCTATGACAACTGCCCTCGTCTCGCTCTTGACAGGGGTGCCTGTGCGGGACGACGTCGCAATGACCGGAGAGATCACGTTGCGTGGTCAGGTGCTTCCAGTAGGGGGCATCAAGATGAAGGCACTTGCCGCGCGACGCGCTGGTGTTGATACGTTCGTGCTGCCGAAGCGAAACGAAGCGGATCTTGATGACTTGCCTGAAGAGTTGCGGGAAGAGATGACGTTTGTGCTCGCAGAAACCTTGGATGACGTCCTTGCCGCAGCAATGCCGCCACATTTCGTTGCAATGCGACCGGGTATCGACGATTCCATTGAGTATGCTGAGCCCGCGCCCATAGAGCAGGAACCCGTCGCGGCAATTGCTTAAGGTTGCTTGCTAGAGGTCAACTGAGCACAAGACCGGGCTGGCGATCGCCAGCCCGGTCTTGTTGATTCAGCTAGCGTGGGGTGCCGAGGAGTTTACTCTTCTCCGCTGCCTCAATGAGGAGGACAAAGGGCCTGAGGTGGGCGGAATCTCGTTCGAACATGAGCTCTGGATGCCACTGGACGCCGAACACCTCAGCGTTTCCACGCAGGACAACCGCCTCAACCAAGCCATCTGGTGAGTAGGCAACGGGTATCAAGGTCGGTGCAATGTCGCGAATTGCCTGATGGTGAAACGAGTTCACTCCGAGATCATTGTTCCCGAAAATCGGCAGCAGCGAGGGATCGACGGCCGACATTTCGTGGCCGACCGCGGAATCCTCTAGACCACGCTCGTGCTGGCGATGTCCGACCTCTGCGGCACCCGGATGCTCGGTCGCGACATCCTGGATAAGTGTTCCTCCGAGTGCGACATTCATGACCTGGATCCCCCGGCAGATACCGAAGACGGGGATTCCATGGCGCAACGCGGCGTCGAAGAGATTGATCTCAAACTGGTCGCGATCTGAATCGACGCCATACGTGTTGGGGTGGACGTACGTGTCGCCATAGCGTGCCGGATCAACATCAGGACCGCCGCTCAATAGGACGCCATCAACAATGGCCATGAGCGCCTCTACTGCATCCTGCTGGGGCGGAAGGATTACCGGAACACCACCCGCTGACTCGACGGCGCGAACATATGGCGCGGAAATGCAGTATCGCTGGAACGTCCCGTGAACGAGTGTGTCGACTTGGGCTGACGGAGTTATGCCGATGATCGGCTTCATTGGTCCAGTACACCTTCACTGAGTCGCTGTTGATCGCGTTGACAGCAGTATAGAGTGGAGTTCGGGTCCCAACGCTTCGTTAGTCGTCCTGCAGGAACTGAAATCGAGCGCGGGGCGTTAACAAGGAGGCGTTTGGAGAAATGAGCGTGCAACAGAGCCGAGTAGGCGGGACGTTAAGCCCACACGATCACACGGCGA
>CAVVTE010000028.1:0-152135 GCA_963751075.1 uncultured Chloroflexia bacterium
CGACCGAAGCCGGATCCTCGAACAGGTAGCACGCGGCGGAACGGCGCCGGCCTCGCGCCACTGGAGATCGGAGGCGTCCCCTGCTTGATCGTACCGCCGCCACGGGCGTCTGCATGGAGCGATGCGGTTGCGCTGCCGCAGCCGAAGCGCAGCGCCGCGATTCAATCGAAAGGTGACAGCGATGAGAAAGCTGATTGTGAGCACAGTCTCCCGACTCTTGACTGGAAAATGCAAGCCCCGGGCGGAGCTGGGGAGGACGATAGTGGCGGCTTTGCATACGGTGGCTGGTCCGTGAAGTATTGGGATGAGCTGATGGGTCAGGTCATGACCGAGGCGACGCGCAAGCCGTTCGCCATGGTGCTTGGCCGCACGACCTACGACATCATGGCGGCGCATTGGCCGCACGCCTCAGAAGACGAGGGTGCTGCCACATTCAACAACGCCACCAAATACGTCGCGTCGCGAAGTCATCCCTCCCTGGAGTGGAGCAACTCGGTCCTGATCGAGGGAGACGCGGCCGAGGGCATCACCGCGCTCAAGCAGGAGGATGGGCGAGAGCTGCAGGTGCATGGCAGCGGGAACCTGATCCAGACGCTGCTTCGCCACAATCTTGTCGACGAATACCGCCTGTGGGTCTTCCCCGTCGTCATCGGATCGGGCAAGCGCCCGTTCGCGGAAGGGACCGTTCCCTCCGGGCTGAAGCTCGTCGAGAGCACGGTCTCCACAACGGGTGTCGTGATCGGGACGTACGAGTCGGCAGGAGAGATCGAAACTGGATCGTTCGCGCTGGACTGACCGCACACAGAAGCACTTGCTACGCATATCAAAACACAGCCGCACGGGTGCGGCGTCCAGTCCTCTGAGCCGGACGCCGTCATCCCCGGGGCCAGAAAGCGGTCTGGTTCGCCGGCCCTGATGGCAACCAGTGCTTCCTGGCCAAGAGGTAGCCATTTGCCGCGCTGCCGGGACCGGTTCGGTCCCGGCGCGCCACACCGTCGATTGAGGAGCATCGAGATGAAACATCGCACATTTGCCGCGACCGCCGCGCCCGGTTTGCCGCTGCTTGGAAGACCCGTTGTCTGGGACGATGCGGACTTCGCGGTACTGAGGAGCAACGGCGGATCAGCTGTCCTTGCTGACTCGAGGCAAGAGCGGACAGTAGATACACGCATCACGACCGAGGCGCTCACGGCCCTGGCGGCCGCCGCGCGTGCCGCTGCGGTGGCGGCAGAGCGGGCGCTCTCCGTCGCTGAGGTGCTCGATGAGACGCTGGCTGGATTGGGTCAGACCCGTAGAGGCGACGAGCCGGTCGGGGTAGGACTCAGTGGCCGCGAGCAGGAGGTGCTGGCGCTGGTGGCCAAGGGGTATTCCAATAAGGCCATCGCCGAGGCGCTGTCCATCTCGCCGAACACGGTCAAGACCCATGTCGCCTCGCTGCTGACCAAGCTCCGTGCCGAGTCGCGTGTCCAGCTGGCGACGATGGCGACTCGGCAGGATCTGCATCACCGCGGTGTGAGCCATGTCCCAATCGATCCGGTTCCCATGATTGAGGCTCAATCGCGGCGATGACGGCGAAGGACATCATGATCGCGAGTAGGTCGACGGTGAACGGTCCAATGCCCCGCAATGACCAGTCTTAATCACCCGCTTGGTGGATGGCAGCGTACGTCGACGCTGGCACAGTGGACCCATCCGGCAAAGGGTGTCGGGAGCAAACGAGAAAAAGGCAATGCACGATGACCACTACCACTGTCTCCGGCCTCGCGATGCCGCACCTCCGTGCGGTCCTCAAGGGTCGGGTGATCGCGCCGGGCGACGCCGGCTACGACGAGACCCGCCACGTCTTCTACGGCCAGTTCGACCGCCGACCAGCGGCCATCGTCCGGGCCGCAAACGCGACCGACGTCTCGCGCGTCGTCTCGCTCGCGCGAGAGACCGGGGTTGAGCTGGCCGTGCGCAGCGGCGGCCACAGCTTGGCCGGCCACAGCACCACGGATGGCGGAATCGTGCTCGACCTTCGAGATATGAAGGCTCTGGACCTCGACGTCCATAGTCGGACCGCGTGGGCGCAGACGGGATTGACGGCCGGCGAGTACACGACCGCGGCGGGGGCGTACGGCCTGGCGACCGGATTCGGCGACACCGGTTCAGTCGGAATTGGAGGGCTCACACTGGGTGGCGGAGTTGGGTTTCTGGTCCGCAAGTATGGGCTCACGATCGACGATCTCTTGGCCGCTGAGATAGTGATCGCCAACGGTGAGCTGCTCCGCGTGGACGCCGAGACGTACCCCGACTTGTTCTGGGCGATCCGTGGCGGCGGTGGCAATTTCGGCATTGCCACCCAATTCCAGTTCCGGCTGCATCCGGTCGACACAGTCGTCGGCGGCATGTTGATCCTTCCTGCCACGCCTGAGGTCATCGCCTCGTTCGTCGCCGCGGCCCAGGTTGCCCCTGAGGAGCTAACGACCATCGCCAACATCATGGTCGCGCCGCCGGCGCCGTTCCTGCCCCCCGAGGCGCACGGCACGCTCGTGCTGATGGCCCTCATGTGCTACGCCGGCGCGGTGGAAGAGGGAGAGCGCGCCATCGCGCCGTTCCGAGCACTCGCCGCGCCGATCGCGGACATGGTCCGGCCGATCCCATACCCCGAAATTTACCGGCTGATGGAAGGCGGTCCCGCTCCCGCCCAGGAGTCGGCACGCTCGCTGTTCGTCGATGCCGTCGACAGCAGTGCCGCGCAGGCGATCGTCGCCCATCTCCTTGCCTCGACCGCGCCATTCGCCATCGCGCAGCTTCGTGTGCTGGGTGGAGCAGTGGCGCGCGTGCCGGCCGAGGCGACCGCGTACGCCCACCGGCAGCGAAGGCTAATGGTGGCACTCGGCGCAGTGTACGAGCGAGCCGAGGAGTCGCCGCTGCACGAGGCGTGGGTCAACAACTTTGCGACCGCGTTGCACCAGGGAGATGCTGGCGTGTACGTCAACTTCCTCGGTGACGAGGGCCAGGCGCGGGTCCGCGATGCCTACCCGGGATCGACGTGGGATCGGCTGGCCGCGATCAAGGCCGGGTACGACCCGACCAACCTCTTTCGGCACAACCAAAACATCCCGCCGGCCGTCGAGAACCCCAGGCTGGGGGAACGACGGAGCCATGAATCACACTGAGGTTGCCGCCGAACGTGGGGCAACGCGCGAGGAGGAAAGACGGGTCGCCGCCGAACTCGGCGAGCTCCGAACCCGAGTAGCGGTGATGGAGAAGCGATTGCACGAGATGAAGTAACACCCTGACCTAACTCGCCTCGAGCCTGCCCGGCTCGGGCGAAGACAGCTGCTGAACGAACGACCCGTTTCAGGTCTCACCGCTGATCGGTGGGACCGACGGCTACCGCTGTGCCCGCGGCCGGTGATCACCCATCACTCCGCTCGGCCAGCTAGATTGACAGAGATCACCTATGACCCTTCTTCACGTTCCCCTTCGGCGGCTGGACGCCTTCGCGCTACGCTTGCTGCAACGGCCCAGGATCCGTCTGCGACCGAGCATCACCCTCCTTCGCATCAGCCTCGGTCTCGTCTTCCTTGGCTTCGGGTTGCTCAAGTTCGTCCCTGGCTTGAGCCCGGTCGAGGGTCTCGTCGAGCGGACCATGAGTCTGCTCACGTTCGGGTTGCTGACAGGTGGGGTCGCGACCGGAGTCGTCGCGGCCATGGAGACCACGATCGGGCTCAGCCTCCTGACCGGTCGCTACCTGCGGCTCGGGCTGGGGCTGCTCGGCATCGCGATGGTGGGTATCCTCTCACCCATCGTCCTCTTCCCTGACCGCCTCTTCTTCGCGCGGGCGGTCTTCGCCCCCACCCTCGAAGCGCAGTACGTGCTCAAGGACGTGGTGTTGCTCGCCGCGGCCCTCGTCGTGGCCGCAGCCGCACTCGCCCCACCGCGACACGGCCGCGGCGCCGGCAATTGATGACGTGTGGATTCGCCTTCATGGAGGAACCCCTTGACCCTGCGTGCCGTCGAAACCACGCATCTCGCCAGGTCCTATGGCCCTGTCACGGCTCTGGCCGGCGTCGACCTTGCGGTTCCACCCGGCACGGACCTCGGATTGCTGAGGCCCAACGGGGCGGGCAAGACGACGACGATGTCGTTCTCAAGCGTAGCGACGCCGGCCTCGATGGAGGACGCTTGTCAGTGCGCGGTTTCGGGCCGTCCCACCTTCAACGAGGTGTTAGCGCACTATCAGGATGCGAATCTACCGAGCCTGGCGATCTGGACCAGCGATCAGGAGGTGAATCATGGCTGACGTGAGCGTGCGCTACATCGTGACCGACGTCGATACAGCGGTCGCCTTTTACACCGAGCTTTTGGGATTTCGGGTGGATATGCAGCCCGCGCCCGGGTTTGCGCAAGTATCGCGCGGTGCGCTTCAGGTATTGCTCAACCGCCCAGGCGCCGGCGGAGCAGGGCAGGCCATGCCCGACGGTCAGGTCCCCGCGCCTGGCGGTTGGAACCGGATCCGAATCGAGGTCGAGGACCTGCCTGCCAAAGTTGAGCGGCTCAGGGCAGCGGGAGGACGCTTCCGCAACGAGATCGTGATCGGCAATGGCGGCCAGCAGATCCTGCTGGAGGTTCCGTCTGGCAATCCCATCGAGGTGTTTCAACCAGCCTGAATCAGACCCGGCGATGACCAGAATCCTCGCCGCCGGCATCCCAGCGGTGGTCATCATTCGCGAACGGCGCACCAGGACGATCGCGGATGGAACGCGCGGCACCCACTCCACGAAGCGACAAGACTCTCTCGCCGCTCGGCCCGGACGCCCAGGCACACCGCGCCGCGGCAACCGGGTCTCGCCACCGTCGAGCCCCGGCACACGTGGCAGGGGCCGCCTACACCGGTCGATCACTGACTCCGGGAGCGATGGCATGAGCGAACTCATGAGACACGCCGCATGGATCTTGCTGATCACGTTCGCCCTGTCGGTGCTCTACGAGCTCTACCGGGCCACGATCAAGGCGAGGGTCTCCCGGCATGACTCGCTGCGCACCTTCGTCAGTCAGGGGCTCCCGCTCTATGTGGCGGCCGCCATCGTGATCGCGATGTTGTTTGCCGGGTTCACTTGGGCCGCGTGGGTCGGCCTGATCTTCTCCGTCGCCCTGATCCTCGTGTCGATCTTCTACTACAACCCGCGAATCATGCTCGAGCGACAGCCCGGCATGATCGACTGGTTCGAGGACCTGGTGTACACCGGGCTCTTGTTTGTTGCCGCCGCCTTACTCCTTTACGACGTGCTCGGGAAATCCCTTGCCCCCTAGAGACCGTCATCGAGGAGCTACGCCGAGAGGTTCGTCCGTTGGTTCACGCCCCGACACACCATACTTTCAGAACCCAAAGGGTGATTCTAGGCCTACAATCGAGGAGCGGCGCTCATAAAAGCAGAACCTCAGGGTCTTCAGCTTCGCGACGGCTTGCGCCACCGCGAGTGATGGATACCCCGAGGTTTCATACATGGTATAGCACAGGTGTTTCAAACTAAGGGAATCGTGGCCATTCGGCGTCAGCGCGACGCGTCACACCTCAGGAGGTGGGCCGCGAGGCGGACGAATCTCAGAGGCCGATGACCGGAGAATTGCGCCTCTCGACCCGGACGCATACGGGAACGACTGCTGGGTCATCGTCAAGATTTGCAGCAGCCCGCCCGACATCCAACATCTCTTCGTTGCCAAACCCCTTGAACACCAGCGCCTCCAGCGTGAGTCCCGACGGGCCGAAGTTGCGTCGATCCTGCTTGTAAGTCCGTGACGGGCGCGCCTTGCTAACCTTGCTTGCGACTCGTTCAACCAGGTGCTCGAACTGACGCTGCTGTGAAAACGGAACATTGGCAAGCAATAGACTAGCTTTGACCCATCCGCCTGGCCTTCGAGTATGGAGATCGGTCAACAGCGACTGCCATAGGGGCGCAAGACGTGTTCCCGGCCAGATTGTCAGTCGATCACGAGGCGGCGACTGCGCTACAGAGTCAACATGCTTGGCTTGCATCGAGAGATCGACTAGTTCTTCTCGATCAATTGCCAACTCGGTGCCGCGAAATCCGGTGTTGAGGTAGTGGCCCAGGAGGTCGATTTCGTCACCGGTAATACGCTCGTTGAGCTCCAGTTCAGAGCGCCGCGCAAAGTAGTGCAGACGGCTGATCTCTGAATCAAGAACGTCCAGCACTGTTTCGAGTTCGGCAAGCGACATGGTGACCGTCGGTTCGGCGCCCTCCGGAATCAAGCCTGCACCTTGCAGTAAGGGCCAGCGCATCCTGAAGGCCCCGAACGTTTCCCACGTCACGCTGATCGGTATATACCGCCGGACGCTCGAGACATCGACTTCGTTGACTTGGCCGTGTACTGTCCTGAAGCTATGAGGACCGGGGTCACGCTCGAGCAGCGCAATAAAGTTGCCCGCCTGCTCAGCCGGCTTCACGACGAGATCACCGAGCGTACTCTTGAGTCGTTCGGGTAGAGCCCGCAGCGCCTTGTCGGAAATGCCGCCGGCCTTGTCTTCGATCACTAGGGCGACATCGCCAATGACGACCAGCAAGTCGTTTTCGCCCTCGCGTCCAAGGAGCGCATCGTTCCAAATACTGCCCACAAAGACCTGAGCGGTCGGAAACGCTCTGCGAAAGGCGGCTTCGACCTGCGATTCTAAGAACTTGTCGCGACGGCGCTCGTATCGTGCCTTAAGAGTTGTCTTGTCATTGACGAACTCTTCAATGAGCCGGAGGCTGAAACTCCACAGAACTCCGGGTACGGGGCAGAAAAACTCGTCGTCGTTCAGTTTGATAAACGGCTGACTCCATACTGGATTGTCCAGGAAAAAATGCTCGGGGTCGTGACCAGCCAACTCCCCAAAGGTAAGTGACCAGACGTTCATCACCTCCCGCAATTGGTCGATCGTGACGCTTCCGGAATAACAGTGAACCAAGTCATCCAGCATCAGGGTGAAATACTCTGGAAAGGAAATTGATCGGTGGCTGAGCAAAAAGAGTTTTGCTTCCAAAAGGGGGGTGCCTCGAGCGCGGAGTATGGCAGCCGTGGCCGCAGGTTCGCCCTTTAGTCCTGGATACGCCTCATGATAGGCATTGACGGCGTCCTCGATCGTCGGTGCATCGAACACGCTGGCAAACTTCTGCGCATCCACATTAGCTCGGGACTCGGTCAGGTCAATAACGTTCCAGAGAAACTCGAGCAGGGATGTCAGCCTGAGGCCAGTCTCGGCCTGGCAGGCATCATCAAGCGGTGCAATGAGTTCCGTGAACAGGCGCTTCAACTGGTCAGGATACCCTGGGTTCCGGACGGCAATTGTGTGCATGCGGATGGTTGCTTGGCAGACAAGGCGACGTCGTTCTTGATCGGTCGTCGGAGTTGAGGCCACCGCAAGGCCTTTGAGTCCGAAGGACGTTGCGACCTGCTCAATGAGGTCGAAGACCTGTTGAACGAGGGGAGGAGGCACAGCAATGTCGAATCCGAATTCGGTTTTGTCGTGCATCAGAGAGAAGGCATGCACAAGCTCGAAGTGCAATTGCAAGTGCGGCAGGCCTCCTTCAAGTTCAGGATCCGTGCCTTCAGGGTGGAGCTGACCGAAGAAGGCGAGATTGGAAAGGAGTTTGATCGGATCGGTCTTCAGCATCGACGCGCGAAGCTTTGCGAGAGCCTGCTCAAAGAGCCGCTTGTTCTCGCTTCCGAGCTCCACGAGCGCAGCATCGACCTGATCGCGCGTCATGTTTCGAAATGGAGATTCGTTTGACCGAATTCTCAGGAGCCTGACAAGACGCAATTGGTCCAAATTTTCTTTTGATGAATTGTTCTGTTTCACAACCTACGCCTCTTATACGGAGTCCGGGTGATGGCTGCCGCCCTTGCGAACCGTGGTTACGCCGTCCCCCCGATCCTCACCGCAGTGGGAGCCGGGCGCCCTCTGGGCGTTGGCAGGGGAGTGAGGGCCAGCCGCTGCGGCACGGAATCCTTTACCCGGATTCCGTATCAGAACCCGATGATCAACGTACGAGCCAGGTTTGGAACAGCTTGCCAGGGGAAGGCGAAAGCACCTCCCACTTGCACAATAGAACATATGGTCTATCCTAATCCCAATCGAGGTCGCTGACGCGGCACGAACACGTGCGCCCGACCATCGGCTGTGACGGACACTCCCCCACCGGGGAGCAATGGACAGGACAGACTGATGGCATTGCACGATGCACGAGACGAGCTGGACGAGGTTCTGGACGCACTCCTCCAGGCCGTTCCCCCCGAGCGGCGCGACGAGATGCGCGCCCATCTTAAGGCCGCCCACGACCCGGACACCGATCTCCACCAGGCCCCGGACCCTGCCCCCGCTTCTGCCTCAGCGCTCGCCCCCATCCCCGCCATCACGCCCGAGCGCGTCGTCCAGATCGCCGACGACCTCGTCCGCACCGCCCTCCACATGACCACGCACGAGGATTCTCCCTCTCCCCAGCACAAGAATTCTCCCTCTCCCTGCGCACAGGGAGAGGGCCGGGGTGAGGGTCGGGGCAGGGTCTTGCCCCACTCCTGACTGCGCGAGAGCGAGCAGCCGCCGCCGTCTCCAGGCTTCAGCCGTCCAGAAACGCCATCGTCCTCAGCGAGGTCACGCCCCAACCCCTGCGCTGGCTCTGGCCGGGTCGCATTCCCGCCGGCAAGCTCACCGTCCTCGATGGCGACCCCGGTCTCGGCAAGAGCACCCTCCTCTGCGAGATCGCCGCTCGCATCTCCCGTGGCGATCCCTTCCCCGGCGGTGAGTCAGAACCGGGTCAACCCCGGAAAGTCCTCCTCTTCTCGGCTGAGGATGATCTCCACGACACCATCCGCCCTCGCATCGATGCCGCCGCTGGTGATCCCCAGCACATCATTTCTTTCCTGGCTGTTCCTGACGGCAATGGCGCCAGTCGCCCCGTCGCCCTCCCTGCCGATCTCCCGCTCATCGAAGGAGTGATTGCCTGCATCGACGCCGCGTTGGTCATCTTCGATCCCCTGGCCGCCTATCTCCGGCAGCGCAAGAATGCCAATCTCGATCAGAATCTCCGTCACACCCTGACCGAGTTGAAGGCCACCGCCGAGCGCACCGGCGCCGCCATCGTCGTCGTGCGCCATCTCAACAAGTCGCGTGGTAGCAACCCGCTCTATCGAGGCCACGGCGGCATCGGCATCATCGGCGCCGCCCGCTCCGGGTTGCTCCTCGCCGCCGATCCGGACGATCCCGACCGCCGCGTCCTCGCCGTCAGCAAAGGCAACCTCGCCCGCCCCGCCCCCTCGCTCGTCTTCCGCCTCGACGATCAGTCCGGGAGCGGCGTTACGCGCGTGATCTGGGAAGGGGAGACCCCCTGGACTGCTACCCAGCTCCTCCAGGCCAATTCACGGTAGAAGGCGATGCTACGCCCTCGGCCGTCGATGCCGCTGGCGCCTGGCTGCGCGAGGCCCTCGCCGATGGCCCACGGCTGGTCACCGAGCTTCGCCGCGACGCCGCTGCTCAGGGCATTGGCCGCTGTTCCCTCTATGCGGCCCGCAAAGCCGAGGGCATGACGACGTTCAAAGAACGCGTTCCCGCGGGCCGTTGGTTCTGGTCGCTCGGCGCCTCTGCTGACGACAAAGATGCTGCTCCTCCTGATTCCTCAGAAGTTCAGCACCTTTAGCACCTTTAGCGCCTTTAGCACCTTTAGCGGTCACCTCTCACCCGGACGCCGTACGTTCCTCCATGACTCCATCACCCTCTCACCGTGAGCGGAGCGAACAATCACCCATCACCCCGCGACCCCGCCACCCGCCGTCACTTCAACCCACTCATCGCAATTCCCCGCACAAAGTGGCGCTGGAAGATGAGGAAGACGATCAGGACCGGCAGGGTGGCGACTACCGAGCCGGCCATCAGCAGATCCCACGCCGTCCGGTTGCGCACGACGAAGAGCGCCAGACCGAGCGGCAGCGTCCGCAGGTCTTCACTGCTGACGATGACCAGCGGCCAGTAGAAGTTGTCCCACTGGTAGGTGAAGGTGAAGATGCCCAGCGCCGCCAGCGCCGGCACGCACAGCGGCATCACGATCTGCGCCCAGATGCGCAGCTCTGACGCGCCATCGATACGGGCGGCGTCGAGCAGATCGTTCGGGATCGTGAGCATGTATTGCCGCAGGAGGAATATGGCGAAGGCGCTGGCCCCCTGCGGGATGATCAATCCCCAGTAGGAGTCGAGCCAGCCGTGACCACCCTGGCCGAGGAAGTTGTTGCCGCCGAAGAACGGGATGTGCTTGAGGATGATATAGGTCGGGATCAGCGTGACCTGGCCGGGGATCATCAGCGTCCCCAGTGTCATCAGGAAGAGCGCGTCGCGGCCAGGGAAACGGCGCTTGGCGAAGGCATAGGCGGCCAGAGACGAGAACAGAAGCTGAAGGAACGTGACGGCGATGGCGACGTAGGCGCTGTTGAGGAAAAAGCGGCCGATCCGCTGATGCTCGAAGAATCGGGCGTAGTTGTCGAGACTCGGATTGCGCGGGATCCACTGTGGCGGCCAGCGGAAAATGTCCCCGATCTCCTGCACCGAACCGGAAACCATCCAGACGAAAGGCGCGACAAACAGCGCGCCGGCAACGATCAGGACGACGTAGACGACCGCTTTCCAGCCCATCCCGCGCCAATCAGGACCGCGCACCCGTTCCCGTGGTATCGCCAATTGGCGCTCGCGTGCCATCACCGCCATTTACAACTCCTCAAGAGCTATCAGCTGAAGGCCAGAGGGTGGCGGGGTCGCAGGGTGGCAGGATCCTGTCCGTCGATCCCGCCATTACCTGCCACCGTTCGCGCAGCGAACAACCACCCTGCCACCACGAGCGCAGCGAGTAACCACCCACGTCAATACTCCACCTCACCGCGCATGACGCGTAGTTGCACCAACGTAAAGGCGAACATCATCGCGAACATGCCGAAGGCCATCGCCGAGGCGTAGCCCATGTCGAAGTATTTGAAGGCTGTCTGATAGATGTGATAGACGATCGTCGTCGTCCGCCGTAGCGGGCCGCCGTTGGTCATGATGAAGATCTCGGTGAAGACCTGGAACGCGCCGAGCACGGAGACGACCGCCAGAAAGAGCGTGGTCGAGGAGAGCAGCGGGATGGTGATGTCCTTCAGCCGCTGCCATCCGACCGCGCCGTCGATCTTGGCCGCGTCGTAGTAGTCCTCCGGGATCGATTGCAGCCCGGCCAGGTAGACGACCATCGAAAAGCCGACGCTCTTCCAGACGCTGGTAATGATCACGGCCGGCATGGCCAGGTTGGGATCGGCAAGCCACAGCAATGGCTCGTCGATGATGCCAAGCTGGATCAGGTAGTAGTTGAGCAGTCCAAATTCGCCGTTGTAGACCCACTTCCAGATGATGGCGGCGATCACCAGCGGCGTCACCACAGGAAGATAGAAAAGGGTGCGGAAGAAGCCGCGGGCGCGGATCTGATTGTTCAACAGCAAGGCGATCAGCAGCCCGATCCCCATCGTCAGCGGCACCGAGGCGGCGGTGTAATAGAGGGTGTTGAGAATCGCCCCGCCGAATCGCTCGTCTCCGATCAGCCGGCTGTAGTTGTCCATCCCGACGAACGGCTTGACCGGCTCCAGGATGTTCCACTGGTGAAAGCTGAGGTAGAAGGCGTAGATGACGGCCATCACTGTAAAGACGGCGAAGAGGATCATCGTCGGCGCCAGGAAGAGGTAGGCGGACCACTGCTTGCGCATCTGCCGCAACACGGAGGGTCGCGGGGTGGCAGGGTGGCGGGGTGGTGGGACGGTGGGTGGTGTCCCACCTATCGCGCTTCTAATGGCCATTGCTATCCTCGTGACAGGATGATGGGTGATAGGTTCTAGGGTGTTACCGAACTCCGGGTGATGACTACCGGAAACACTCATGGCTCCCTGGCCATTCCCCCTCTCCTGTCTCCGACGGGAGAGGGGGTTAGGGGGTGAGGGTCAAGCGCCGGTAGCCACCCTGCCACCCTCTACCCTGTCACCCTGCCACCCTACCGGTTCAGAATGTCCTCACCTTCGAACGCCGCTTCATCCAACGCCGTGGCCGCGTCGATCTCACCGTAGATGGCCCGCCCCAGGGCGTCATTGAGCGCCACCTCGACCTCGCCGTAGCGCACATTCGGCGCGCCGCCGGTGACTCCACACTCCATCTGCTGGGCGAAGCCTTCCAGTATCGGGTTGAGATCGAAGACGTTCGGGTCCTCCAGCAGCGATGTGCGCGGCGGGAGCACCGAGCCTGGATTGCCCGGTATGCCGAGAGCCCAGAGCGCCATGTTCTGCGGCGCCGAGAGGAACTCGACCCACTTCCAGGCCGCGTCGTGGTTCTTACCCTGCTCCGGGATGATGAGCGCGTCACCGGCGATGGTCGTGGCGCAACGCACTTTCTCGGGTAGTGGCGCGGCATCCCAGAGGTCGTTGATGTCCGGGTACTCGTCCTGCATCACCGAGGCGAACCAGGCTCCGGCGACGTACATGGCGACCTGTCCGGTGGCGAAGGCGACCCGCCCGTCGTAGGAGTTGGAGTTGAGGAAGTCGGGCGGTGAGTACTGCGTCAACCCGACGTAGAACTCCGCCGCCTCCTTACCCGCGTCGCTGTTGAAGAGGATCGTCGTGCCGTCCTCCGAGAGCAACTCGCCGCCGTTCTGCCACAGGTAGGGATACCAGTAGTAGGCCGCCTCCGGCGCGAACATGATGTAGCCGTATTGACCGTCGGTGGTGAGCGCCTGGGCGGCAGCCTCCAACTCCTCCCAGGTCTTGGGTGGCTCCGCGATTCCCGCTGCCTCGAAGAGATCCTTGCGGTAGAAGAGCCCGGTCGTCTCCCCGTCGTACGGCAGGCCGTACATCTTGTCTTCCCACAGCACCGAGTCAAGGAAGGCGCCGATGTAGTCGTCGCGCTTGACCGCCACACTCTGCGCGATGTAGGGATCGAGGTCGACGAGGGCGTTACGGGACGCGTAATCGACGACGGAGCTCATATCGACGAAGACCGAGTCCGGCGGGTTGCCACCGGCAATCTGGGTCGTGAGACGGGCGTCCATCTCCTCAGCCGGCACGCCCTGGAACTCGACCGTGATATTCGGGTGCACCTCGTGGAAGTTATCCCGCAGCATGTTCATCATCGGCGTCTCATTGACCCAGGAGGCGAACGTGATGGTTACCGGCTCGGTTGGCTCCGGGATCTCCGGGCTGAGGTTGGCCAGATCGAGCTCCTCGCCGATCGGTACGAAGCCCTCCGGCGTCGCCACCTGCGCCGAGACGCCTCCGGCACGGAGCGTCGAAGCGATCGCGGACGCGGAAACCCCGAGCGCCAGTGCTCGTTGCGCAAAGCGGCGGCGGCTCAGCTTCCCACCCGCGACCTGTCGCAGCAGTTCGTCCAGCTCATGCTGTCGTCCCGAGGGTGTCCAAAACTTCTTCGCCACGAAGACCTCCTTTGTCTCGTGCCACACGCCTCCGTGTGGCTTCACTTTTCCGGCGAGCCAGCTGGCTCGCCTACGTGCGTCGCGAGTCGGGGATCGGGAGTGGTTCCGGCGACACGGACGACGCA
The DNA here is from genome assembly GCA_963751075.1 of uncultured Chloroflexia bacterium. Lineage (GTDB taxonomy): Bacteria > Chloroflexota > Chloroflexia > Thermomicrobiales > UBA6265 > JACCXM01. Next base: position 13,595 of record CAVVTE010000028.1, read on the forward strand.
CTTGCGGGCGTCGCCCCTACTACTATCCGCTCGCCGTTCTCCTCTCGAGACCTCGACTTTCGACTTCCGATCCCTGACCCTCGCCCCCCGTCCCGCGGCGGCCCCGTGCTCTCCCGGACCACCAACCGCGTCGCCAGGTGCACCCGCTGCCGAGGAGCATCGCGACGCGCGATGCGTTCGAGCAAGAGCCGGACCCCGATCGTGCCCATCTCCCCGATCGGCTGGGCCACCGTCGTCAGCGCCGGGAAGATCGCCGAGGACTGTGGGATGTCATCGAACCCGACCACCGAGATGTCCGCCGGCACCCGCAGCCCCGCTCGCTGCAGCGCGCCAAGGGCGCCGGCAGCCATCTGGTCGTTGAAGGCGAAGATGGCGGTGACGTCGCCAGCGGCAACGATTCCCTGCTCCAGGAGTTGCTGGGCCGCCGCCGCGCCACCATCCGGCCGGCCATTGCCTCGCACCAGATGATTCGGCGCCACGGTCAGTCCGGCTTCCGCCAGCGCGCGCCGGAACCCGGCAATCCGCCCGGCGCTGGGAGTCAGGTCGCTCGGCCCGACGAGGCAGGCGATGCGACGGTGACCGAGGGCGATCAGATGCTGCCCGGCCAGATAACCGCCCTGGTCGTTGTCGACCAACACCTGATCGACCGCCATCTCGCCCAAATCCCGGTCGACAACTACGCATGGCACCCCAGCGTCGAGGATCCTCTCCACGGCATCGTGGCCGTCGATTGTACGGATCAATCCGGACGATGCCAGAATGAGACCATCAACTCGCTTGGCCAGGAGCACGTCGATGTAGGTCTCCTGCTTGATGGCTGACAGGTCCGAGTTGCAGAGGACGACGCTGTACCCCTGGGCGAAGCCGGCATCCTCGATCGTGCGCGCCACCTCCGCAAAGAACGGGTTGGAGTTATCCGGCACCAGCAGACCGATAGTGTGCGTCACCCGACGCCGGAACGAGCGCGCCAGCAGGTTCGGCCGGTAACCGAGGGCGGAGATCGCCTCCCGCACCCGCTCCGCGGTCGCCGGTTCGACGGCGACCGCGCCGGTAACGACGCGTGAGACGGTCGAGATGGAGACGCCGGCGCGGGCGGCGACGTCCTGGATCGTCGCCGCCCGCTCCTCGCCGCCTCGCGGCACGCCCTCACCCCCCTGCCCCCCTCTCCCATCCGGATGGGAGAGGGGGGAACGTGAGGAGGACACCACGCTTCCTGTTACGCATCAAGCACATCCCCATGCGTCAGGAACCGAAAGCCCCACCCTGGAACCGTGACAGTTATCCGGCCACCGGAAGGAGCCGGGACCGCTTCCCCGCTCCAAAGGTCAATGAGCTCTTCGTCACCGAACGATGTGGCGGCCGCCTGCGGGAGCTCGGCGGTCGCCTCGACGTCAGTCGCCGAGAAGTTGAGCAAGACGACGACCGGCTCATCTCCCGCGTCGTTCATGCGTAGAAAGGCGAATAGCGGCGTCGCCGGCTCGACCGCGAGCGGGAGCCACTCGCGGGAGTGGAGGGCCGGCGTGCCGCGCCGCAGCGCGATCAGCCTCTTCGTGTCCTCACGCAGCCCGTGGTGATCCGTCCAGTCGATCGCGCCGGTCTGAGCGTAGGGCTGATACTCGGCCCCCACCTCGTCGCCGGTGTAGAGACAGGGCAACCCCGGCAGGGTCAGCAACATCGCGAGTGCGACGCGATAGAAGTCAACGCCGTAGGTGGTGACGAAGCGCGGCCCGGTATCGTTGTTGTTGAGGAAGCGCATGACCAGCGCATCCTCGTGATACCCCTGACCGCCGTCGGTCAGGACGTCGATCATCGCCGCGCCGACCGGGGCGACTCCGCCCAGAGCCTCGCCCCAGGCCCACTGCCCTAACTCCTCGGTCCAGTCATAGGCGGCGTCGAACCCCTGCTCGAAGTAGAACTCGTCGCGCGCACTCGCCTCGGCGATCAACAGTGAGTCAGGCTTGATGCGGTTCATCTCTTCGAGATACGCCGTCAGCCACGCGGGGTTGCGCTCTTTGATCCCCCAGACGGCGTCGACGCGGAAACCATCGACTCCGAAGTCGCGCACCCAGGAGGAGAATGCTTCCATCATGAAGCGTTGCACCTCCGGGTTGTCGAAGTTGAGATTCGGGAGGTGAGTCCAGCTGAAGTAATGGGTCGGGTTCCCGCCCGCGTCCCGATCGTAGTAGTCCCAATAGGTCGAGGCTTCACCATTGGCCAGCGCGTCCTGGAAGTACGGGTGCTCGACCGAGGTGTGGTTGGGCACGAAGTCCATCAGCACCCGGATGCCGCGCTCGTGCGCCGCCTCCACCAGCGCCCGGAAGTCCTCCTTCGTGCCGTACTCGGGCCGCACGTCGAAATAGTCGGTGACCTCGTAGCCGAAGAGATCGGGGAGGGTACGGGTGATGGGGGCCAGCCAGAGCGCGGTGATCCCGAGGTCGGCCAGGTCATCGAGCCGGGCGGTGACCCCGTTGAACCCTGGTGGGTCGAAGTTGCGCGGGACGACGCCGTAGATCACGGCGTCGGCGATCCAGGCGGCGTTTTCATGCACGGAGTCAGGCGCCCGGGCGTGACCGTTCTCGACCACGATGGACGCGGCCGCGGTGTCTATGCGCCCCTCCGCGTCTTCGACCGTCAGCGAGGCGTAGTACTCGCCATCGTCAGGCGGGACAATCGCGGACCAGACACCGGGCGCCGCTTCGACGAGTTCGAGCCGAAGGGGACCCCAGGTGACTGGGGACCAGGGACCACTCGGGACGGGACGGGGGGTGTCCTCCCGCGATGTCAGGCTCCAGTGCCGAATTGCCACGCCGTCGTACTCGCTCGGCTCACTGCCCGTACCGTCGAAGACCACCCGCTCTCCGTCGACACTGGCCAAGAGGCGTGCCGTGGGCCGCGGATCGAGGCGCACGGTGTACGTCACCGGCGCGGACCGTTCCTCGCTGCCGTCGGGCATCGTGGCGACCGCAAGAACCTCGTTTTCGCCGGGATCGAACTGGGCAACCGCGTGGAACACCTCGCCCTCGCGCTCGGCCGGAACAGGGACGCCATTGACGAGCAGCGCGATCGCCGCCTCTGGCGGGCAACCGGGACAGGTTCCCGTGAGCGTCTTCTGCCAGACCCAGGCATCGCCACCGAGGAGATCGAGGGCGATTGCGGCGGTATCGACCGGCACGGCGTCCCCCTCCGGTGTCGCCTCCTGGGCATCAGCCAAGCACAGATGGCTCACATGTCCGCCGGCCGCCAGGGCGCCGGCCATGAGCGAGCGACCAAGGAGGCCCCGCCGCGTCAGACCCTGCAACGAGGGTGATCGGGTGATTACTCGCTGCACGCCTGCGGACGCACGTGGTGATAGGGTGACAGGCAGGTCCTTGCCGTCTTGCCGTCTTGCCGTCTCCGTGCTCCCTATCACGCTCGTCCGCTAACCCTTCATCGCTCCGGCGATCAAGCCACGGGTCAGCGCGCGTTGCAGCAAGAAGAAGAAGACGAGCGCCGGCAGGCAGGTGAGGATGCCGGCGGCCATGATGTAACCCCAATCAGTCGTGTACTGGCGGATAAACGTGAACAGCCCGAGGGTCAGCGTCATCTTGTCGGGCGAAACGAGGAAGAGATAGGCGAAGAAGAATTCGTTCCAGGCGAGGAGAAAGGTGAAGACGGCCACGGTGACGATTCCCGGGACGGCGAGCCGGAGGACGATATGCCAGAGCACCTGCATGCGATTGGCGCCGTCGATCAGCGCCGCCTCCTCGATCTCTCGGGGAATCCCGTCGAAATAGCCCTTCAGCATCCACACCGAGAAGGCCAGGGCGAAGGTGAGATAGGTCACCAGCAGCGCCCACATGGTATCGATCAGACCGTAGTTGTCGAGCACCAGGAACAGCGGGATGCCGAGCATGACCCCCGGAAACATTTGCACCATCAGGAGGGTATTGCCGTAGAGCGTCCGGCCGCGGAAGCGCCAGCGCGACATCGCGTAGCCGCCGAGACTTCCGATAACCAGCGCGAAGAGGGTCGTTCCGATGGCGATTTGCAACGAGTTGCGCAGCCAGTTAGCGAAGTCGGTCTGCCCCAGGACGTACTCGAACTGGCTCGTGGTGGGATTCTGGGGAATGAGCGTGCGGCCAGTATTGATCTCGCTTTTCGTTTTGAACGACGTGCTCAACGCCTCGAGCAATGGTGCAAGAGCAAAGAGGACGAGGGCGAGCAAGATGACATGAGAACCGATCGAACCGGCCACTTGGGCGATGCGACGACCCCGGCGGGGCACGAAGATCGGCCGGTCCGCCACCGAGACGAGAGCTGCCTCTGCCGCTGGCACATTTTCCATCGCCGTTACTCCTTCAGGCAGCCGCTTCTTGCCGCGATTGCAGCCGAAGATAGACCGTACCGATCGCCAACATCAGCACCATCGAGATGACCGCCAGGGATGTTCCGTAGCCGATATTGAATCGTTGGAACGCCTCGCGGTAGGCCATCAGGATCAAGGGGGTCGTCGCGTTGGCCGGCCCGCCTCCCGTCAGGACGAAGGTGAGGGCGAAGTCGTTGAAGGTCCAGATCGCCTGCAACAGAGATGGCGATGATGCTCACCGGCATGATCAGCGGCAACGTGACGTCACGGAAGCGCTGAATCCCGTTGGCGCCATCGAGGGCCGCTGCCTCGTGCAACTCGTCGGGGATCGCGGCGAGTGCGGCAAGGACCGTAATCATCATGAACGGGAAACGAAACCACGTGCCGACGACGATGACGGAAAGCATTGCCAGAACAGGATCGGCCAACCAGATGATGGGGTCGAACGGATCAACCAGCCCAAGTCGGATCAGGTACCGATTGATCGTTCCCAGTTGGTCATTGAGCATCCATTGCCAGCTGATGTAGGCACGATCGGGGGAGCGATCCAGGGCACCAGCAGCAATGCGCGGTACACACCGCGGAAGCGCAACTTCTGGTTGAGGAGCAACCCGGCGACCAACCCCAGGAGATAACTGAGCCCGACGATGCCGACGACCATCACGAGTGATGTCCGGAGCGCCTGCTGCACGTCGTGGTTCCGCAGCGCCTGAGCGAAGTTATCGAGACCAACGAAGCGCGTCGCCCACGGCTGCACGCGGTTGTGGTACTGAAGCGCCTCGGAGAGACCAACCGCGAGCGGATAGAACTCGATTGCCGCCAGGAAGAGGAGCGACGGCAGGATCAGCAGATACGGGAGGGCATGTCTGGCGACGTGCGCCCGCAGCCGCTCCCAACCTGAACTGGTCGAGGTGTGCGTCCGGGCGAGTGTCGTGGCCTGCTGCATCAGACGACTCCTGAAGAGAAGGATGGGTGGGTTGCGGAGAAGGGGCCCCCAGGTGACTGGGGACTTAGAGCGAAAGGGGGAGTGGAGCACTGGGTGATGGAGAAAGGCTCCATCACCCAGTGCTCGTCAGTGCCTAGCTCCCCGGGGCCTGTTGGAAGAGCGGCTCGAGCTGCGCCTGGGCGTCTGCCAGAGCATCCTCCGGCGAGCGGTTACCGCTGATCACGGGGTTGACGATCAGGTCGGTGAGACTTGTACCCATCGAGCCGATGCCAACAGCGGCAGCGTTGTTCGGATACCAGTAGTCGACGCCGTTTTCAACCGTCTGCCGGGCCAGTTCGGCCAGCAGCTCGTTTTCTTGATAGACCGGAGACTCGGCCAACGACCTGTAGACGGGCCACTTGTTGCCGGGCTGAGACTCATAGAGCTTCGCCAGGTTCTCCGGCTCCATCATCCAGCGCAGGAAGATCTTCGCCTCTTCGGGGTGCTCGGTCTGGCTGTAGATCATCCACGGGTTGGCAAAGGAGACGATGCGCGCCGACTCGGGACCACCTGGGCCAACCAGCGGCGGCAAGACGCCGGTGTTCTCAAAGATCTCCGGGGCGTTGTTCTGCAGCTCCTGGATCATGCCGCCGTGGCCAAAGGACATCGCCGCCTGTCCCTGCTCGTAAGCACGCTGCACTTCGGCGAATGACCAGGATGGGGTGCCGCGCGCGGTGCAGCAATCGACCAGTGCCTTTTCGAATTGGAGCGCCGCCAGGTTCTCTGGGCTGTTGACGGTCAGATTGCCCTCTTCATCGGCGAGCCCCCCGCCGGCCTGCAGCACGAGGGTCATCCAGAACTGGTCGGTGTCATACGTGCCCTGCTTGCCAGGGAGGGCCATACCAGCGATCCCGGCATCAGGGTTGTGCAGCGCTTGGGCTGCGGCCATCCACTCATCCCAGGTGGTGGGCGGTTCAATACCCGCCTGCTCGAAAAGATCCTTGCGGTAGAAGATGACCCGGCTGTCGAACTGCCAGGTGACGCCGGGCCGCGTCCCGTTCCAGTCCCACTTCTCGTGAGCCCATTCGGTCATGTCCTCCAGCCTGCCCTCGGCCTCCCACTCCGCATAGAGGTCGGAGATGTCGAGCGCCTGGCCCTGAGCGGCCATGTTGAAGGGGATGCCAGAATCGCCGCCGCTGATGTCGGGCGGGTTGCCGGCCTGGATCGCGGAGAGAATCTTCTGCATGTAATCAGCCCAGCTGAGCTGGGTGAAGGTGACGTGAATGTCGGGGTGGGTGCGGTTGAACTCGGTGACGTTATTCTGGAGCGCCGACATGAAGCTTGCCTCGCCCCACTGCATGTCCCAGTACTGTAGCTGGACAGCGCCCTCCGCGGGGGCAATAGTCGGCTCCGGGGTGACCTGTGGCTCTTCTTCCTCCTGAGCAAGGCCAATGGCCGGGAAGAGGAGCGCCAGTACGGCTACCAGCGCAATGAGCCTCTGCAACTGCACGTGCATGTGTCCGACCTTGCGGCTAGCCACCACGACCTCCTTGTCGATCAGCCGGAACAGCGTCCGGCCCCTGTCCGGTTCGATGCGCCCGCGCCATCCATGCAAACGTTTGCATGGACGATGGACTGTATGTCCGTGTCACCTTCGCTGTCAAGAAACCGTTGTCCAGAGCGTGCCAACGTGAGACGAGTTATTAGGTAATCCGTAGCGTCTGCGGGGAACTCCACCCCTTCATGTACATCACGCGCGATTCACAACCCGGGACCCGATTCACAGCGGTGTCGACACCGACTATTGCGCGATGTGCCGCACGATGCGTGCCACAAGGAACGCCTCGAACTTGGCGCCGTCGACCTCCGCCGCGAGGCGCCCTGACGCGCCGTCTGGCCGCTCGTGGAGGCGAAAGACCCCGTCCTCGATGCCGTAGGCGAGCTGGGCTGGCCGCAGATGCAACCACTCGCTCGGAAAGAGCGCCGCCACGGCCAGCGGATCGTGCAGGATCGCCATGGCATCGGCGGGAACCGGGCTCGGGTCGTCGGGTGGAGGCAGCGCCGTGGGGAACCAGAAGGCATGCCAGGCGTCGATCATCCGTCCCAGTGCGATGCCGAGCGGGGTGTTCGGGGGAAGCGCATCCCGCGCCACCGAGCGCAGTGGCGCCCGCATGGTGACATCGAGCGTAACCCAGGTGATGGCGTTCATGGAGCGGGCAACCGCCAGGGCGGCGGTTGGATCAGAGACGGTGTTGTAGTCGGGCCAGGCGGCCGGGCCGCGCTCTCGGATATCACGTTGCCAGGCGATCGGCATCGATCGCGCATCGAGCAGTCCTCCCATCACCGTCAGACCCAGCAGACGGTCGGCTAGTCCGGGATCCTGGCCCAGCGCGATCGCGACATTGGTGAGCGGTCCGATAGCGACGAGATGGAACGGACGGCGGCGCGACTCCTCAACCAGCCAGTCGGGTGCGAACGTCTCGTCAATCGTCGCCTCCGCTCCCTCGTACGGGAGATCAAGCAACCCCTGACCCTCGGTTCCCGTCATCGCCGAACCGCGAGTTGGATCGAGCGACGCTCCCTGTCCTCTGAAAACCGGAATATCTGGCCGTCCGGCCATACCGAGCAGGCGGGCAGCCATCCGGGCCCGCAGATCGACGTCCCCGCTGACGATCGTCACACCGCGGACATCGACCTCGGGCGAGGCGAGGGCCAGGACCAGCGCCAGCGCATCATCGGGGTCGGCGCCGATATCGGTGTCGATGACGACCGGGATCGGCGGGGTCACTCGCTCTTCGCGCTGGATCCGTCAGTGGATGGCTCACTGCGGAGCGCGTCCACGATCATGCGCATCAGCCGGAGATCCTCCATGAAGTCCTCCGGGGTCGTCTTCGGCACGACACCCTTGGTGACCACCTCGTGGAAGTACTCGATCTCGTGCGTGTAGGGATCCTTGTAGGTCGGGCGCACGACACGCTGCTCGTAGGCGTCGCCAATCGTCTCATTGACGACCAACGTGGTTGGCAGATGACGAATATAGGGCGAGTCGTACTGGACGCGGATCGATTTTGTGACGCCGTAGACCTCGATATGGGCGTCGAAGCGAAGCTGTTCGTCGACACCCGATTCCAGGACGGCGCAGTATCCGTCGTACTCGAAGGTCACGGTGAGAAACCTGCCCCCGTTCCAGTGTCGCGCCGCGATGACCCGTTTCGGCACGCCAAGCAACTCCCGCATTGCCGAGATGTCGTGGCTGTTCAACCCGAGCAGGAATCGGTAGGCGCCGATGATGTCCGGGGGCGCCTCGCCGATCGCCTCCCGCACCAGCCGCTCCGCCCGTGCCGCCCGGTCTTCTTTGGCCTCTTCCGGAACATCGTCAAAGCGCTGGACGACGCTTGACTGATCGACGATGAGCCGGTTGCGACCGATGATGTCCCGAATGCGGGCATAGTTGATCTTATCTAGCCCGCGCACCTCCGTGACGGCCTGCACGAACGCCGGCGCGAAGCGGCGCATGTAGCCCACCATCACCTGCACGCCGGCCTCGTCCCGCGCCCGGATGATCGCCTCCGCCTCGGACAGGGTCAGGCACATCGGCTTTTCGACGAGGACGTGCTTGCCGTTCCCTACCGCGGCGATGACGCAGTCGGCGTGATATTCGTCGCTATTGAGGATGAAGACGGCGTCGAGGTCGGGTTGGCGCACCAGCGTGGAAGCATCAGCGTAGCGGCGTGGAACCGGTATCCCGTACTGATCGCCGACGACGTGCAACAATCCTGGAGAAACATCACAGATTGCCCCGATCGCAAATTGCCCGGACAGCGCCGTGAGGATCGGCAGATGGATGATCTGCGCCACCTCGCCCAGTCCAATGACTCCGACGTTCACCCGCTCCACTGGTTGTTCCCTCACCCTCCGCGCCCTGCCATCCTGCCATGGTCGTATGCATCTCCTGGTCCACGCCAGCTAGGGAGCGGCACATCGCGCCGCGGCTGACCCGCCGCACGCAAGCGCCGGGCAGGATACGGTCAGGGAGATAGCATCATCGCCGTGTCACGCGATCGTCGAAAGCAGGGCGAGCGCTTCACGTCACGCCGAAAACCCACGGCTCTCAGGTCTGGCCATCTCGACGTCTCGCTCTGCCAGGTCGATCCGCGGCAAGCGGCGGTCCAGCCAGGGCGGGAACCACCAGTTCCAGTTGCCCAGCAGCTGCATCGCGGCCGGGACGAGGATGATGCGGATCAGCGTCGCGTCGATCAGCACCGCGGCGGCGAGCGAGAAGCCGAGCGTCTTGACCTCGGTGAGACGAGCGAAGGTGAAGGCGGCAAAGATCGTCACCATGATCGCTGCCGCCGTAGTGATCACGGCGCCGGTTCGTTGCAGCCCCCGCACAACGGCCCTCTGGTTGTCCCCGGTGAGCTCCCACTCCTCCTTGATCCGCCCCAGGAGAAAGACCTCGTAGTCCATGGAGAGACCAAAGAGGACGGCGAAGGTCAGCAGCGGTAGGTAGACCTGCGTGGCCCCAGTTCGCTGGAAATCGAAGATCCTGGCCCCGGCCCCCTCCTGGAAGACGACGACGAGGAGGCCGTAGGCCGCCACAATGCTCAGCACGTTCATCAGGATGGCCTTGATCGGGATCGCGATGCTGCGGAAGACGAGCGCCAGGAGGACGAACGAGAGCACCACCACCAGGCCGACCACCACCGGGAGCTTGCGGAGCGATTCGGCTGTGATGTCGACGATCTGGGCGCTGAGACCGCCGACGACGACCTCGGCGTCCACCCCCTGGCTCTCGAGCACGTTGGGCACCATCGTGTCGCGGACTCGCTCCACGAGCTGGAGTGGTCCCGGAGAGTCGGGTGACCAGCGCGGCACGGCGCGGATGACCGCGACGTCGCTGCCGCTAGCCAGGTTGATCAGGTCTCCGGATCCCTCCACGACCTGGGGAAAGGTGGCGGCGAGCTCGAGCGTCTCGACCGAGTGCCCGCCCGCGTACTGATCCATCAGGGTGGTCACCGAGGTGACAGAGACGGCCGCGTAGTCATTGGCTAGCAGCTCGGAGAGACGGGCGATGGCCTCGAGATCCCCATCGTCAAGGGGGCCGTCGGGGCTGACGTAGACGACCTGGAGCGGCGAGATGCGGCCCTCATTGAACTCCCGTTCCAGGATCTCGCGCCCCAGCCCGGCCGACTGCTGGCCGATATCGCTGGTTCCCGTGTCCAGTGCCAGATTGAGGCGGGTTACAGGCGCGGCGAGGAGCAGGAGGATGACGATGGCCCCAGTCGCCCACACCCCCGGACGCTGCATGATCGTCCGCGCCCATCGTTCCCAGAACCACTCTCCGCCAAAGCTTACCGATTGCTGGCGCCTGCCGGGCAGACGAAGCGCGTTGACACGAGGACCCAGCCAGGCCAACAGCGCCGGCACCAACGTCAAAGCGCCCACCGCCATGATCGCGACCGCGGACATCGCCCCCAGCGCAAGCTCCTGGAAGATGCGGGCGTTGACCAGCAGCAGACCCGCGAGCGAAAGGAGGACGGTGAGCCCGGAAAAGAAGACGGTCCTGCCGGCGGTCGCGGTCGTAGTCACAACCGCGTGTCTGGAATCTGTGCCGCGGGCCAACTCTTCCCGGTAACGGTTGACGATGAAGAGCGCGTAGTCGATGCCGACCCCGAGTCCGATCATCGTGGCAATGTTGGGGACGAACAGGTTGAACTCGGTAACTGTCGACACCGCGCCCAGCATGCCAAAGGTGACGATCACTCCGGCCATCGCCAACAGCAGCGGCAGACTGGCGGCGACAACAGTGCCCGAGGCGATCAGCAGGATCAGGAGCGCAAGCGGCAATCCTAACCGTTCCGCCCGTGAAAGATCCTCCTGCTGTTGGGCGACGAGCTCGGCAATCAGCGGCGAGCGCCCGGTAACGTAGACCCGAACGTCATCCGTCGCCGCCGATGCGGCCGCCTGGATCAGCCGCGGGGACAGGGCCTGCCGGTCCGCGTTTGACCCGCCTAAGGCAACAACCGCCGTGGCGACGTTCCCCTCTTCGGAAACCAACCCTCCTGCGCGGGGGTCGAACGGCGAGACCACACTGACGACCTGGGGAAACTCTTCAACGCGATCGAGCGCCGTACTGATGACGGCCTGGAAGTCCTCATCAGTGGCGACCAGCGTCTCTGATTCGAAGACAACAAGGTCCTGCTCCGCGAACGGTTGATCGAAACGCGTCGCGAGGATCTCCTGAGCGCGGTATGAGTCAGAGCCGAGAACATCGAGCGGAGGGCCAGTGACTGCTGACTCAAAGCGCGGCACCAGGAGCGCACTGCCAACCAGGATGACGACCCAGACCGTGACCACCAGCCGATGATGGCGCGCCATCACCATACCGAGCCGGGTGAAGGCCGGGAGCCTCTCGGGATCCCGCTCGTGGCCGTCGCCAGGCTGGTCGCTGACCGCATTCCATCCGCGGCCGTTACTCATGGCTCCGCCGCGCGGCGGGCGCTCCCGAACCACATCTCGATGCTCGCCGTCGCGCCAGTTCGGTCGCTAGCCACCGGCCATACCCGCGTATTTCCGTTTCCGTCCGCCTATGCAGTGCGTATGGACGGGCCTGAGCAGCCCGCTCCTCTCCTGCCTCTGGTGATGATGGCCAACGATTCTTTGACTAGGATACGCTGCCCCGGCAGGAACGGAGTCGGTAGTCGGAGGTCGGGGGTGTCGACGACGAGTTTGCCGTGGACGGCGGGTTATTGCCCATTCCGGCCGTCTTGCTGCCTACCCCGTAATCCACGACACCCGACTCCCGACCCAAGACTGCGAGTGCCTCAGTCAGCCGCTCCTGATGCGACCGGTCGTTCAGCCAACGCGAGACCCCGGAAGGGTGCGGCAGAGGCAGCAGGCGAAAGCGATGACCCGCGCGCTCGACCAGGCGAAAGCTCCCGACGAGATCGATCAGTGGCAGTTTGCGCGCCGTCGGGTCGAGGCGCTCAGCGGCCAGCCGCCCGAGCGAGACGACGATCTCCGGCCGCACCAACGCGATCTCCCGGTTCAGATGCCTGGCACAGAACGCGATCTCCGTGGCGGATGGCGGTCGATCCCCTTTCCCGCCGCGGCCCGTCGCCGGGCCAGGGAAGCACTTCGTGAGACTGGTCAGGTAGAAGTTGCGATGCAGCGACCCAGGGGGAAACCCGGCGCGCTCGAGCCAGCTTTGCAGCGTGCGCCCGGTGGCGCCGGTGTATGGTAGCGGCCTCTCCCCCGCCGATGGTCCCGGCGCCTGACCCACGATCATCAATTGCTGCCCCACATGTCCGTGGAAGATCGGGCGTGCCGTGGGGATGAAACCCGCATCGACGCAGAGCGTGCAGGCCACGATCTCCCGCTGCACAACCTCCAGCGTTGCTTGCAGGTCTCGGGGGTCGAGCGTTGAGTTACGAGTAGCGGAGTCCGACAATGAAGGTGTCATAGGGGTAATGGCTTTCGAGTGGTGCCCACTGCACCAGGCTGGCTCGTGCCGTCTCAGTCGAGTCGCTCTTTGGCCCGCTTATGCGAGAACCGGGTGATAACGGCCGGAGGCACGTTGGGCTCCAATCCATGTTCCGGCTCCTCAGCTCTCCGGAGCGTATTCAAAGATCCGCAACTTCCCATTCCCTCAGAAGTTCAACACCTTCAACATCTTCAATACCTTCCATAACACATATTCATTCAGACTCGCTTCTTCGCCTCGACTCCTCGACCCCAATCAAATCGCCGCCGATGCCCCGCCATCCACGTACAACGCCGTACCCGTGATCCCACTCGCCTCGTCCGAGGCCAGGAATGCCACGGCGTTACCGATCTCGCGCGTGGAAAGCATCCGTCCGTTCGGCTGCTGCTTGAGGATGATCGGCGTGAGGTTCTCGATTCCACCCAAGTCTTCCGCGAGTCGCTGGTTCATCGGGGTGTCGACCCAGCCGGGGCATATGCAGTTCACCCGGATCCCTTTCGTGGCATAGGAGACGGCCAGTGCCTTGGTCAACCCGATGATCCCCGCCTTCGAAGTTGTGTAGGCCTCATACCCCGGCTCGGTAAGCGTGGCCATCACCGACGAGGTGTTCACGATCGCGCCGCGCCCGCGCTCCAGCATCCCTGGCAGCACCGCCCGGCACATCAGATACATCCCCCGCAAATTAATGTTCAGCACATCATCCCATGCCGTCTCGTCAACCTCGCGGAAATCGCCACTCGTCATCACCCCAGCATTGTTGAATAGGATATCGACTCCACCGAACGTCTCCCGGGCCATGCCCTCGGCGCCGCGGGCGGTCTCCGGGTCAGCCACATCGCCGGCGTAGGTGACGACACTCCCGGGTGCGAACGGCAGCGCCGCGCGCGGTGCCCTCTAGCCGATCGCTGTCGCGGTCGACCAGCACCAGCCGGGCACCCTGTTCGGCGAAGACCGCGGCCGTCCCGGCGCCGATCCCTGACGCCGCGCCGGTGATGATCGCTACCTTGTCCTGGAGTTTCATTCCCGTCCCTTCGTCCCGGCTACTTGTAATGCGCTCGCATCTCGGCGTGCTCCGGCATGGCGAGGATCTCATCCAACATCGCCACCGCCTGGTCCAGGGAGCACGTCCAGGGGTCGGTCAGGATCAGCTCCAGCAACCGCTCCCGGCTCCCTTCGTCGTACGCCGCGAGTTCGATCGTTACCGGGCCCACCCGGTCCCGCCAGATCTGCGCCAGCACCGCATCGGGCAGCCTTCGTGTCTGAATCCCTTCGATCCCCCGTTTGCTGACCAGCATCGGAATCTCGACCGCGAAGTCGCGCGGGATGCCGGGCACAAAATCGCCACCGTTGAGCACATCGCCGATCAGCACCCGGGGCACGTCGCAGGCGACCGACTCGATCAGCGGCACCATCACTTCGCCGGAATGCTCGGGTGGGAATGCCTCGCTGACTGGTCGCGTGGCATCCAGCGCCGCTCGCTCGATCTCCGCCACCCGATCCGCCCCACGAGAGAAGTGCCGCGCCCACCAGGCGGTCGGGTCTTCATGCCAGCGGCGCTCGGTCTCGTCGTCAGTGTGGTACCACCAGGGCCAGGACCCGCCCCCCGGATTGCAGGTGTCGCCGATTGGGAAGACCCCGAAACGACGGTAGAGATCGACCGCCACCGGGCCAAGGTCGTTGCTCGGCGGGCACGTCTCCCAATAGGAGGGCGCTTCGTTCTCGATCCAGGCATCGATGAGCGGGAAGAGATCGTGCCCATCGTGGTAGGCATGGGTGAGGAAGACCGTGTGATTAACCCCCGGAATTTCGAAAGTGAGTTTCTCCCGGTCCAGCCCCAACGCGTCCGCCAGGTGATAGACCCCGGCAAAGCCGTGGCACAAGCCGACCATCTTGGCTTGTGGGTAGCGCCGTCCCAACCAGGTCATCCCGGCCAGCACCGGGTTGGCCACCTGCAGGTACCAGGCATCCGGGCAGAGCTCCAGCACCTCCCGCACGACCTCGTCGAAGAAGCGGAGTTGGAAATAGTTGACCCAGAACGGCTCGTCGTGCATCACGTGCAGACTGCCACCGAAGCGGTAGCCGTGCCTTTCGGCGATCTGCCAGCCGGCACGAAGGCGATCGTATCCGGCGACCAGCGCGGTGTTGATGACGAAATCGGCGCCCTCCAGCGCCTCTCGCCGGTCGGTTGTCGCCACGGTGCGAATGCTTGCACCCATCTCATCTGAATAGCGCTGGCAGAGCCGGGAGATGGCCCGCAGGCGAGCCTCATCGATGTCCATCAGACGCACGGTGCTGCCATGCAGCCGCTCCGTGAGACAGAGATCCCGGATCAACCCCAGCGAGAAGACCGCGCTTCCCGCGCCAATAATCGCGATCGTTGGTGTCACATCCCCTCCTACTTCCAACGGTGAACCGCCCTGTTCCGGACGCGTCTCCACAGCCGAGCGACCTCTCCGTCTCGATGATCGCGGCTCGCTTACTTCACGGCGCCGAGGACGAGCCCTCGCCGGATGTAGCGCTGCAAGACGATGTACGCCGCGATCGGCGGCAGTGAGGCCAGGAACAGCCCAGTAAAGACGAGTGGGTAATCCATGCTGAACCGAGAGCCGAGTGTCGCCGCCGCGGCGGTGACCGTCGTTCTTTCCGCTTGCCCGATGAAGACCAACGGGATCAGAAGATCGTTCCACCAGGCGGTGATGTTGAAGATCATGACGGTCACGATCCCCGGCAGACTGAGCGGCAGGGCGACCCGCATCAGCGTCTCCAGGTAGCCTGCGCCGTCGATGCGCGCCGCCTCCAGCACCTCGTTGGGGATCGATCGCATGAGCGAACTGAGGAGGAAGACGTTCCCCGGTACGCTCGTCGCCGCCCAGAGGAGCACCACGGGGAGGGATGTTTCGATCAGCCCCAGGTTTGCCATCATCACATAGCTGGGAACCAGAAAGGTGACCGGCGGCATGATCAGGGTGGCGATCATTGCCGTGCGCAGCCCTTGCCGCGCTGGGAAGCGGGCCTTGGCAAAGGTGAACGACGCCGGAAGTGACACTCCCAGGGTAATGACCGAGGCCAGGAGGATGTACGTCACCGTATTGAAGAAGAGACGCACGATGTCGAACCGGTAGTACATCGCGATGAAGTTGTCGATGTAGGAGAACCCGGAGGGCCAACCGAGCGGGCTGACAATGTATTCGGTCGATGTCTTGAAGCTACTCAGCCCCATGAAGACGATCGGATAAATCGCGATCACGGCGACGAGCGCCAGGGCGAGCACGATCCCGAAACGGGTGATCCCGGCGATTCTCCGGGAGATCGTGCGGGGTGGGGGCCCCGTAACCGCTACCGCGGTGATGGTGTCAGACATCGGTGGTCAACCGGTCGAATGTCCGCAACTGCACCGCCGAAATCGTGAGCACGATCAGGAAGAGGATGACGGAGAGCGCCGAGGCATACCCCATCTCGCCCGATTCGAATGCCTTGCGGTAGATCATCAGATCGAAGGGGGTCGTCGCGTATCCCGGGCCACCCTCTGTCACCGTGTAGACCAGCCCGAACAGCCCGACGAAGATCCAGATGACGTTGATCAGCACGAAATAGGCGATCGTCGGCACCAGCAGCGGGATGATGATCCGCGTCAGGCGGTTCCACCACCCCGCGCCGTCCAGCCGCGCCGCGTCCAGGAGATCGGCCGGGATCGCCGACATCCCCGCCAGGAAGATGAGCACCCCCTGGCCCAGCGTCTGCCAGTAGAAGGCGAGGATCAACACCATAAAGGCCGTTGACACCGTGCCCAGCCAGTCATGCTGAAACTGCTCGAACCCGGCCCGGCCCAGCATTTCGTTCACTGCCCCCCGGGAGGTGAACATGATGCGCATCAGTGTGCCGACAACCGCCGCCGAGAGGATGGTCGGCAGGTAGTAGACCGAGCGGAAGAAGCGCCAGCCGGGTACCTCCTCGAAGAGGAGCACCGTGACGATCAGCGAGATGAGGAGGATGCCGGGCACCGCGAAGACGAAGATGAGATTGTTGCGCAGCAGCAGCAATAGCTCACCGTTCGCGATGATGCGCTGGTAGTTCTCCCATCCGACCCAGGTCGACCTGGCCCCGTTCCAGTCCGTGAAGCTGTGATAGAGCGTTTGCGTCACCGGGTACCAGATGACCGTCGCCACGAGCAGGAAGGCCGGGATCAGCGAGGCGAAGGCGATCAGGCTTTCGCGGCGTTGCAGCGTGAGACTGCCGCGGCGTCGCGCGACCGCTACCACCGGCCGCGCGATACCCGGTTTCAATGGCCCAGACTCGCTGCGGGCGCCTGCCATCCTACGAGCTCAGCAACTCATCCCGCTTGGCGTCGGCCTTGGCCAGGAATTCCTCCGCGGTGATCTGGCCAGTCCAGGCAAGCTGAGATTGCGCCTTGATCTCGTTCGTCAGATCAGATGGGTAGAGATTGTCGAGCCAGAAGATGGTGCTCGGCTCATTTGCCCACTCCTGCTGGGTCTGCTTGAAGGGGTCGGTGTAGTACTCGGCTGTGTCGACATCGGTTACGTTGAGCAGCGTGCCCTCGCCCGACGCCGCCTTCAACTCCTGCTCTTCCTTGCTCATGAGGTGCTTGATGAAGTTGACCGCCTGCTCCTTGACCTCCGAGTAGTTGGAGACGATCAAGGCCGTCCCTGCGCCGCCGATACCTCCACTCTTGAGCGGAGCATCGGTGCTGTAATCCGGGATCTTGACCATGCCCAGGTTCTCACCCAGCGCTTCGCGGGCATCGGAAAGGATCGAGAACGTCGCGGTGGTCATGGCCACCTCGCCCGCAAAGAAGAGTTGCTGAGCCGCCTCCCCCGGCATCGTCTCCGCTCCGGGAATGGTGTAATCCCGTAGCGTTTGCCAGTTGGCCACGATGTCCGTAAGGGTCGGGTTGGAGAAATTAGTCTCGCCGGTGACGATCTTGCCGACCTGATCCGCGCCGCCGAGCATCTGCGCTTGCCACCAACTCAGAACCTGCCAGATGATGGCATTTTCGTCCAGCGCCATCGGCGTTACGCCACTCTCCGCGATCGTCCCCAGCATCGTCGTGAACTCATCGAAGCTCGCCGGCCAACTCGCCTCGGGATCGACTCCCGCGTTCGCCAGGAGCTCCGCGTTGTAGTAGAAGCAGCTCGTGCCGTCCGAGCCGGCCGGCACGCCATAGATCTGGTCGGAGTCGGCCTGGAAGTCGACGGATGTCGCCTCCCAACCGGTGATGCGCTCCCGCTCCTCCGGCGTGAAGTACTCGTTTAGCGGCTCCAGGAAATCCTGCACTCCCAGCATGTACGACCCGGACCACATCCCCATGACGTCCGGTCCGTTTTGGGCCACGCTGGCGGTGCGGTACTTCGTGAACATGTCGGAGCCACCCGGAATGGTCTCCATCTGGACCGTAACTCCCGGGTTCGCCTCCTGGAACCGTGCAATCGCTTGGGAGATATAGAAATCTTCCGGCCGCTTGGCCTTGTCGATCGGATCTTCCATGGGGAAGGTGGTGTTCCAGAAGGTGATCGCGGCGTCCTGGGCAGCGGCACGGCGGGTGCCGGGCAGCAGGGTCAATCCTGCCGCGGCAGCGCCAAACTGCAACGCTTTACGTCGGTTGAGCGTCGTGTCGATCATCGTTGACCTCCGTTCCTGATATGCCGGGCGCATGCCTTACGTCACTGGGCTTCCCGAAAGACCTCGCTAACCTGGGCGCGTTGCTCTCGTCGCACCTCCTCACAAATGACAACGGACGACCGACGGCTCTCTGTTCTTGGCATTCTGGAGCGATGTGGGAATCACCCCTCGTTGCCCTCACGCTGTCTCTCCTTGTCGAGTCACGTCCGTGCCGATCCACCGTCTCTTCAGGCAACGACCTCCGAGACCGCCGACTCCAGGATCGTGACGATCTCGTCTGCCTCTTCCTTCGTGGTACAGAGCGGCGGGGCCACACCGACCCAGTCCGCACCGGGCCGCGTAAGCAACCCACGCCGCCGCGCCGCGTCATAGACTGCCTGCCCGATTGGCTCCGTGAACGCCACCCCGCGCAGCATGCCGAGCCCTCGCACTTCGGCGATCGCCGGCTGCCGCACCGCCACGCCCTCCAGCTGGGCCGCCAGATAGTTCCCCACCCGCTCCGCGTTGCCGATCAGGTCATGGTCCAGCAGGTAGCGCACCGCCGCCGCGCCAACGGCGCAGGAGACCGGGTTGCCGCCGAAGGTGTGACCTGCCCAGAACTGCACTCCCGCTTCGGGCTCCCCCCAGAACGCCTCGGACACCCGGTCAGCGATGAGAATCGCGGAGAGCGGGGCGTAGCCGCCGCTGATGCCTTTGCCGCAGCTCAGGATGTCTGGCCAGGCGCCCACCCGCTCGGCTCCAAAGAGGCGGCCGGTGCGTCCGAAACCGGTGATGATCTCGTCGTAGATCAGGAGCACATTGTGGCGGTCGCATACCTCGCGCAGCCGCGGGAAGTACTCCGGGTGCGGTACCTGCACGCCCGCGGAGAGCATGACCGGCTCGGCGATGACGGCGGCTACCGTCTCCGGATGCTCTTCCAGAATTGCCTGCTCCATGAGATCGAGACAGGCCAGCGTGCAGGCATCGGCACGGCGGCAGGCGGCACACCCCGGCCGCGCCGGAGGCGTGACATGGATGAACCCCGGGGCGAAAGGCTCGAATTTCCACTTCCAGGCAGTCTGCGCCGAGGCGGCCATGGCGTGCCCCGTGCCGCCGTGGTACGAGCGGTAGCGGGAGATGACCTTGTACTTGCGCGGGTGTCCCGCCTGCATCCAGAACTGCCGGGCCAGCTTGATCGCCGCCTCGGTTGCCTCCGAGCCGCCGGAGAAGAACTTCACTGTCGTGTACTGCTCCGGGGTGATGTCGATCAGCAGCTCTGCCAGGCGCAGAGCGGGGAGATTCGTGGCCATCGTCGGCGCGGTGAAAGCAATCTTGCGCGCCTGCTCGGCGGCGACATCGATCAACTCCTGCACCCCGTGCCCGAGATTGACGGTGAAAACCCCGGAAAGGCCATCGATGTAGGTCTGCCCGAAGACGTCGGTAACCCGGATGCCTTCGCCCCGCTCGAGGATCAACGGATCCTCCCCGAACGACTTCATCTGCGTGAAATCGACCATCACACGCGCGGTGTCGGATACGGTCTGCTCGATCACCACCCCTCTCCCTTCCGCGGCCTCAGCGGCCTCACACCATTTCCGCTGGGCCCGCGTTCGCGTCCCCGGCGAACCGGGTCGTCAACTCTCGCGCCACCGCCAGCATCTCGGGTACACACGATTCCATCCGCTCCGGGGTGAAGCGCCCAGACGGCCCGGTCAGGCTCAGGGCGAAAAGCGGAGAGCCCCCCACGCCACGAATCGCTACAGCCAGGCAGCGCACACCAGCTGATGACTCGCCGTCGTCGATGCTATATCCACGCCGCCGCGCCAGCGCGATCTCGGCGCGGAATGCCTCGGGGTCGAATGGTGTGGCAGGCGAGGAACGTGTCCGCGCATGCCCGACATAGGATTCCAGCTCCTCGTCAGGCCCTGAAGCGAGCAACGCCTTGCCCAAACCGGTTACGTGCGGCACCGCACGCGTCCCTACTCGCGACGAGACACCCACGATCTCCGGGCTGTCGACCTTTTCGATATGGAGCACATCGTGGTTGTCGAGGACACCGAGGTGAACTGTCTCTCGCGAAAGCAGGGAAAGCCGCTCCATCGTCGGTCTCACCTCGTCGACGAAATCCCGTCCATTCAGCGACGCGCGCACGAGAGCGAGAAAGCGTAGACCGGGGCGGTACCCCGCCGGCTCGGCTATCCGCTCGATCCAACCGCGGCGGTGAAGAGCCCCGAGCAGCCGATGGGCCGTGGTGCGGTTGATACCGGTGCCTGCGGCGACTTCACGCACCGTGAGAGGCGCACGGGTCCGCAACAGCAACTCGACGATCACCAACGCGCGATCGACCGACTGCACGGTCTCGACCTCAACCGACGCTTGCACGCCGCGACCAAGATCGTTCATATCACGGACAGTTTCACCGGACTCGTTCGCCACGCAATCATCGTATCGTCGCGCGGCGTGTGAATCAAGAGGGTGTTGTAGAACTCCAGGGGAGGATCATCCGCTGATGCAATGAGCTTCGCTTGCACCGCCGGATGAGAACGGTGCACGTCCGAAACGATTCGCTCGTCTCAGTATCCGCGTCTCGATGGCACAAAAAAACATTCGGGGAGAGCGGAATCCGCTCCCCCCGAATGTCGTCGCTTGAGAACGACCGGGCGAACCCGGTGCGTTCTAGCTAACGAAGGCCAGGTTGTAGTCGCCGCCGGAGGCGTCCGCGATCGCGGTGCCGCCGTTGGCGGAGATGCCCAGCGTGGTGGTGTTGGCCATGGTGCCACCATCCGCCGCAACCGGCCCACCCCAGGTGTCGCCGATGCCGATAGCACTGCCGGCATTGCCACCGCTGTTGACGTCACCAATTGCCACCGCGCCACCATTGGCAGAAGCGGTCGCGACGCCACCGTTACCAGCAGAAGCGGTATCTGTGAACTGCATTTCCGTACGCCCTCCCTGTGGCCCCCCTCGGAGCCCTTCCTCGTTGATTCGTGCCCTCCCGGGCACGAAACCGGTGCGCCGGCTCGTTGCGCGATTCTCTCGGTTCTGACGTGACCGCCCGTCTCGTGGTTACCTCACTGGCAATGCAGAGAATCCCAGCTTGTCGCGCCTCGCTCACCGCTTTACGTCTCTCGGCGATGGCGCCACGTGCTGTTCTTCTCCCGTCGGACTGCCTGCCCGTGAAGGCTCCTGTTTCACGACGGGTGGCGAGAGAAAACCTCCTGAATCTCACATCTACCGGACGTTGACCGCAAAACCCCTGCGGGGATTGCCACTAAGTATATAGTATATCAGCCTCAGCTGACGAATCCCAGGTTGTTGTTGCCGCCACTGGCATCCGCGATGGCGACGCCTCGCTGCTCACCGAGCGTAACCTCACTGCGCTCAACGCTCGTGCCACCGCTAGCCGTGCCACCACTGCTGGTGGCGACGCTGGATACCGCGCCCGCAACCGAGTTGGCGATGCTGTCGCCAAGATCGTCTTGCGCGTGCGCAATTTCGCTCAGTACGACCGTGCCTACCGTCGCGCCGCTGAACAGCCCTGTGATACGACGAAAATTCATGATCGTTCTACCTTCCCTTGTGGCAGCCGGCCCACCAGTGGGTTCCAGCCGTCAGCACAACCATCCAGACAGCATCCGAATTGGTTCTGCTTGGGGATTTCCCGTGTCAGGCTCACGCGAGCCTCAGGAGAAAACCTGCGAATCGTACACCAGTCCGCTACCCGGATTATCCGTTGGGCAACGCCGTGTTGTAGTTGCCGCCGCTCGCGTCGGAGATGGACGTGCCCTCGTCGTCACCGAAGTCCAAGGCGTTGTGCTCGGTCGAGACACTGCCCGTGACGATGCTGCCGCCGGTACTGCCGCTGTTCGTCGCGACGCGAGAGACTGCGTTCGCGACTGTGGCGGCGATGCTGGCTCCGATATCATCTTGAGCGAATGCCTGGTCGGCTGGGGCGACGCCGACCATGGCCACCGCCAGGCCCACGGCCGGCACACCGACCTGAAGACCACGCCGTGCACGGCCGATCAGCCCAGAATTCCGTCGCTTCTCCATCCCTGAGATTCCCTCCCTCGCTACGCCCAGGCCGCCCACGACTACCAGCGGCGCGCGGAGCCATCCAAACTGAGCCCAGATGGCAATGCCTCGGCCGCCCCCCCGTGCCACGCTATCATCCGATCCCGCCGGTGTCAACCGCGGATCACCACGCGCCCGGCCGTCACGAGATGCGGCGGCCAGCAGTGACGATCAGTCTATCAAACGTTCAGACTCTCCCTGCCGTTTCACCTCGTGACGTCCAGACAAACGGGGCTTCATCGCTCTGGCGACCCACATGGGAAGGACAACGCGCTCCATGCCTGAATCGCCAATCCCAGCCCTCACCCCTGAACAAATGTCGCGGGTCGATCGCATCATGGCCGATGACCTCGGCGTCGAGGTGTTGCAGTTGATGGAGTTAGCCGGTCAGGCCGTCGCCGCGCGGACGCGTGAGCGCTTCCTTGGTGGCGACGCCCGGGGCAAGCGCGTGCTTGTGTTGGCAGGGAGTGGTGGCAACGGTGGCGACGGCATGGTCGCCGCCCGTCTCCTGCACACCTGGGGAGCCCAGGCGCTGGTCTGGCTCAGTCACGATCCCGACGCGTTACCCACGCATGGCGCCGCGGCGCATCAACTCCGGTCACTCAACGCCCTCGCCCTGCCGGTCCATCCGCCACCTGGTTCGGGCCGGAACGATACTCTCGACCTGCCTGACGCCGACCTGATCATCGACGCGCTCCTCGGCTTCGGGCTCAGTGGACCTCCCACCGGCGCGGCCGCCCGTCTGATCGCCGCCGCCAATGCCCACCTCGCGCCGGTCCTTGCCGTCGATCTCCCGTCCGGTCTCGACGCCCGGACCGGGATCCCCTACGACCCGTGTATCCGTGCCGAGGCCACGCTCACGCTGGCCTTGCCCAAGACCGGGCTCACCAGTCCCGCCGCACGCGCCGTCGTCGGCGAGCTGGCCGTGGCCGATATCGGCATTCCCGCCGCGGTCTATGCCCGCGTCGGTGTTTCCGTTGGCCCCCTGTTCAGTGAGCGAAGCATTGTGCGAGTCGAGGAGTGACGGGAAAGACGGCAAGACGGCAAGACGGCAAGACGGCAAGACGGCAAGACGGCAAGGACGAGCGTAGTTGAGGAGTCGAGAAGAACTCTCGCCCTCTCCTTCTTCCCTCTCCCCCTAAGCCGAAGGCGACTCCCCCTCTCCCCCTGAGCGAAGCGACACCCCGTCCATCCCCGGCAGCGCGGCTTGTTCGATTGGCACCCGCGATGACCGCTGACGCAGGTCGTCGAGCAGGGCATCGACGATCAAGAAGCGCTCCGGGGTCCACGTCACCTGACGCACCTTCGCTACCAGTGTCGCGACCCGCGGATCATCGTCGCGCGATGATCTCGGCCGGTGCCCTGCCACGGTGAGTAAGGCGTCGAGATCGACGCCGAGAGCCTCGGCGACCCGCGCCAGCGACTCCGGATCGGGACGGCGCCCCTGCAACCAGCGCGAGACCATCGAGACGTCGACGCCCGCCGCCCGCGCGAAGTCTGCCTGACGCCATTCGCGCCGGCGCATCTCCTCCAGCATCCATCCACTATAGGAAGGCTCCGGGCTCGCGCCGTCCACACCGCTGCCTCCTCCTTCGCTGTCGTTCGCGGCGGCGAGCCCGCCGCGCCGCGCCCATTATCGCCGGGAGCGGCGGCTATACTCGGGAAGGGAGTTGGGGCTCCCCGCCTGGAGACTCCCGGAGGGCGGTCCGTGACCGAGTGCCAGGGCTGTGGTGCCTGGAACAACACTAGCCGCACACTCTGCGTCCTGTGCGGCACCCCACTAGCCGAGACCGACGAGTGGGACGCCGCCGCCGAACTGCCGCCATTGCCACCCTTGCCAGACGGCGGTCTGCACTCGACCATGCCCACCTGGCTCCGCGAGCCGCCAGAACGCTCCGCGGCAGAAACCCTTCCACTTACGAGTGTCGTGGCGTCCCCTCGGATTGGGAACCCGCCTCCACTCGGTCCCCGCGCCGATCCGCGCACCTTCCTCACCGACGACGACTTCCCGCGTTGGCTACGCGACCTGGCGGCACGGCGAGACGAAGCGGCGCTCCGTGCCGCTGAGCCCGCCGCCCCATCCGCCGCGGCCGTGGCGACCCCACACGTTGCCCCGACTGCTTGGCCGGACTGGCCGGGATCAGTGGGCCCCGCCATGGGGCCCGTGAACACTGACGCGACCTCCATCATCGGGCCGCCGGTTGCGGCTGAACGTCTTGCCGACCCAACCTCCGCGCCTGAATTGGCGTCTCGTCAAGAACCTGAGCCGGGACCCGATGGACGACTACCGGCCGCGGTCGTCGCGGCGCGCGGCCTCCAAGAGGGTCGCGATCGCGCTACCTGGGAGACGCTCCTCCTCGTTTTCCTCTTCATCGGGATCATCGTCGCGGCGCTGTGGGCACTCGTCTCGAACGGCGTCTTCAGTCCCGGTCTGTAGAAGCCAGGTGGTCGAGAAGTCGAGGAGTCGAGAAGCGTTGGGAGCGTGGGGTTTCAGTCAGGCACGGCGATTGCTATCCTAACGAGGAACATGGCCAAAAGTCTTGGGAAGGGCTCGGGGCCAGGTCGGAGGGAACACCCCGCGGGGTAAGATCTGGGGTTGGGGATGATGGGGATCGAGGCACGCGCGGCCCTCCGGTGGCGACACCGGCTATGTGCCGTGGGACGTTGGCAACGGGGACTGGCGCTGGCGCTCGCTGCCGTGCTGGTGGGGTCGCCCGCGGTGGCTCTGCTTTCGGCCGAGCGGGTGTGGGCGCAAGATGATCCCCTCGCATTGGCAAATGGAACCGAGACGGAGTTCGCCGCTATTTCGTTCCTCGGCAACGCCGAGCTCCCGCCGGCTGTCGGCCAGCCCGATTTTGCCGTCTACATCGACGAAACTGGGCATACTCTTGAGGGCATCTTTCTCGACTACTGGCGGGCCACCGGCGAAGAAGCGATGTTCGGTCCGCCCATCTCGGAGCCATTCGCCTCCCCGGACGGGTACTACTCCCAGGTCTTCGAACGCGGAGTGCTGCAATATCTGCCGACCATGGTCTGGACTGTCGAGCCGTTCGTGCGGCCGATGCCGGTGGGGCGACTCCTCATCGGCGAGCGTTCGAGTGGACTGGGAGCTCACGCCGGGGGCAAGCGCCTGGCCAGCGGCAACCGCTCTCCCGCCATGAGCCCGCTCTCGCCGGATGACCCCGCGGTGCAAGCAGCGATCACCGCCGGCGGGACCTACGACAGCGTCACCGGCCACACGATCTCTGGGGCCTTCCTCGATTGGTATACGCGCCACGAAGGGGATTACTACCTCGGTTCGCCGCTCTCCGAAGTGGTCACCGAGCGGGGGATGCCCGCGCAGTGGTTCGATGGCGGGTTACTCGTCGAGACCCCAGAGGGGGTGCAACTCGCGCCGCTTGGTGAGCAACTCGCCGCGCGGCTCGGCGTGAGCACCTCGCGCGTGGAGTCAGCCGGGCTCCCCGGCTACGACGAGTCGCTCTTCGTCAAAGTCGCCAACCCGTTCCCGGTTGACGAGGCTGCCGCGCCTGGTCCCAAACGGATCGAGGTCAGCATTCCTGAGCAGCGACTTCGCGCCTATGAGGGCGAGACTCTCGTCCTGGAAACGCCCATCAGCACTGGGCTACCCCCGAACGACACCGAGACCGGCCGCTTCCGGATCCGCTACAAGGTGCCGATCGAGGATATGCGTGGCGCCACCGATGCGGAAGGGAACGTTGTCTGGGTCGTCGGGGACGGGGGCAAGGAGCCGCCCGGCAGCATCCCGTACGGGGTCGCGGACGTGCCGAACGTGATGTACGTCAATCTCGAGGCGGAGGCCCTGCATGGCGCGTACTGGCATGAGAACTTCGGCCAACGCATGAGCCACGGCTGCATCAACCTCCCGCTCCCCGTCTCTGAGTTCCTCTATGGTTGGGCTCCCCTCGGCACCCCGGTGACAGTCTTCTAGTCTCGCGCGTCCCATCGCTTCACGTGTTCCGGGGCTGGCCTGTAGGCCAGCCCCATTCATTGTCCCGCGCAACCTGAGGTCCAGCCCGCGCGTTCCTGAGCCTGGACAATTGCCGGGAACCCGCGTCTCGGCCACCGGGAGGGAACTCGTGGATCACGATCGTGGACTATTCAGCATGACCATCTCCGACACCACTCGCGGCAGCCGGCGCCTCCTTCTGGCGCGTCTCGCCGCCCTGCCGGCGGCCTTCGGCCTCGGGTTTTTCTCCGAGGGCGAGTCTGGCGAGGCCAAGAAAGGCAAAAGAAAGAAGCGGGGTGGCAAGAACAAGAACGGGCACAATAGGAACAACAAAAGCGGAAATGGTGGGGGAGGCGGCTACTCACCTGACAGCGAAGAACGCGCCTTCCTCGACCTGATCAACGACTACCGGCGCAAGAACGGCGCCGGCAATCTCTCACTGCAGAACCAGCTCGGCGCGGCCGCCGACCATCATTCCCAGGACATGGCGAACAAGAACTACTTCAGCCACCAGCTCTCCAACGGCGATTCGGCGGAGAAGAATATCGAGCGCTTCGGCTACACCAACTGGTCCTTCATCGGGGAGAACATCGCCGCCGGCCATGAGACGGCAAACGCGGTGATGGACGCCTGGAAGTCGAGTCCCGACCACGACAGGGGTATGCGCAACAAGAGCTTCACCGAGATCGGCATCGGGCGCGCCTACAACAAGGGCTCGAAATATGGCTGGTACTGGACGACGACGTTCGGGAGCCAGTAGACGAGGGGCGCCGCTGCGCTAAGGGGTGAAGGGGGGTCGCTTCGCTCAATGGGGGCAGCTCTCGGCCGGAGGGGAACAAGGGACGAAGGAGACCAACAGGTTCCCTCGTCCGTCTCTTGCACCTTTCCCCCCTTAGGAGCGCAGCGACCGCCCCCTCAGCGAAGCGGCCCCTCTTTACCCCCTCGGGTCCAGTCCCATATCCGTACCCGGTTGGGAGTCGTCGCTCGGTGCGCCGGCGGCGAGCCACTCGCGGAAGCTACCCGAGGCCAGGGCGAATTGCCATTCGTCCCAGATCTGCAGCGCCATGGCGCGCGTCGCGCCCACTTGAGCGCCGGATGACTGCACCCGCACGAAGAGCCAGGCCTCAAAGTCGTCTGGGTTCGGGTCATCGGAGACGGCCGCTTCCAGCAGGTCCCGCTTGACCTCCATACCCAGGGCATCCGGCGTCGTGTTTCGCTTGCGCCGTTTGCGCCGTCCTTCTGAAGAGTCAATCGCCCGGAGCAGTTGCCGGCAGACCAGCTCCGGTCGCAACTCTGCTTCGGTGACGTGTCCAACGCGGGAATCGTTAACCAAGGCAAGCATCCTTGCCGCAATACCACCGTGGGCGCTATCCACGATCTGTCTGTGTTCACGCTCCACGCCAAGATCCTCCGGCGTGACACCGGCCGCAGGGTTGGCGCCAGCCCGTGGTGCTCGTCCTAACGGGTGGCGGGCGGCGCGTCACTCTCGTCCTCGCCTGGGGCCGGTGCCGCAAGCGCGGCTTCCTCATCGGTAAGCTGGTCTTCTCGCGTCCGCGCCGCGACATAGGCGCCGATGGTGAGCAGGATCAGCGGGCCGAGGGTGATGCAGAACACGATCCCCAACAGCCCCGCGTCTTCCTGACGTGCTCGGGCCAGGATCACCACCCCGAAGATTGCCGTCAGCACCAGCAGCGCCAGTGCCCAGAGAGCCGCGCTCGAGGTCACGCAGCCGCGCGCGTTGGTATTGATGTCGGGGGGGCGGAGCCGGGTCGCGGCCGCTGGTCCGGAGGTCGCCGCTGCTGCTTCCGTGGTCTGCACGTAGCCGAGCCGCCCGTACGGCAGCCGGATGCGTAGCCAGTCGGCCGATGCAGCTGGGTCTTCGACCACCTCCAACTCGCCACCGGAGGGAAGGATCTCGATAAGTCTCGCCGCCGGATCGGGGCGCTCGAAGACACGCAGTCCTTCCGTGGCGTGGAAGGCATCGACCAGCGTCGTGCCACAGGCGGCACAGTAGTAGCTGGAGGCGGGATTGAGTGCGCCACAGAGGCCGCAGTAGATGACCGTCGATCCCGAGGCGCCTGTTCCCGCGTCCCACGGATCGCGCTTTCCGGTTTTGGAGTCTTCCAAGCCGCCTGTCCCGTGCCCTCGACACCGCGCCGCGAATCCCCCCGCGGCGTCACCACACGCACACGAGCGTCGGGCATAGGAATACCATGCGCCCGCTCTGCCTTGCTCTACCCGACGCTGCCTTGACGCCGTGGCGCTTCGTCATGGATGCTCTCGCCGCCCTCGGCCGGGTGGCGTGAAGGGGATCGAGGGAGGAGCGGCAGGTGACCGAGCGGGAAAGAGATCAGCGGGCAGAGGAAGAGACGCTCGTCTGCCCTGTCTGTGGCACCGTGAATCGCATGGGCGACCGATTCTGTGCGGAATGTGGTGCGCTCTTACCCACGATCCCAGTCCCTGTAGCCACAGAATCAGCCGCCGTGCCTCTGATCCCGAACGTGGGGGCCGAGGAGGCTCCCCGCGGCGGGAGAAAAACGGATCAGGAGAACGCCGCCTGGGTCCTCGGCGCGCGCCCAATGACGGTGGCAGCCGGAGGGTTGCTGCTGCTGCTGCTGGCCGTGGTCCTGCTGGCCATCGGTCAGCGCGATGATACCGGCACCATCGTCATGCTCTCGATCTGTACCGCTCCCCTCGGACTGATGGTGCTCGTCATCGGCATCGCCCGGTACATCGTCGGCGCGGCTCGGCGTGGGTCATGAGTGGTGAGTGCTGGGGTGATAGGGAGACGATGGGTAGCGGGTGAAAATTCCTCCGAAGGCCGTTGCAGGCGTGAGCAAGCCTGAGCGGACGATTGGATTCACTCTCTTTCCGGTTCAGTTGTTCCTCAGCTGTAGACGAGAGAAACCTTCCAGGGTTCTTGTTGGGAGCCGCCAGATGCCAAGCCAGTGTTGCCGGCGATCCGCTGTAGCGAGACGACGATCAACTGGTCGTGGCGACGGGGTTTCGGCAGACCGGGCATAGCAACACCTTCCTCGTAGTCGGCGCTCCCCATTTTTCGTAAACGGGGTCTACGGCTGCATGGTATTGATCACCTGGAAGAACTTCGGCTGAGTGGTGATGTTCGCCTGCTGCAGTGCCCCGCCGAGCTTCTGGGCGAAGAATTCCTGGAGTGCCTCCTGCGATTCCCACACCTCGATGACGCAGAAGCCGGCCTCGCTCGGTCCAGCAGCGTGGTAGAGCAGGCCCGGGGGTGGTTGGTTGCCCGGTGCTGCCTGTTGGTTCACTTGCTCGTACTGCTCCTGGCTCATGCCGCCGTCGAAAATCACCCCAATGGCCATGTCATGCTCCTGTCACTTGATGGTTACAGTTGCCAACCGTTGTCGTGCGCGCGGAATCTACGATGAGGGTTCAAGAGTGAGCCCAAGGTTTGGCACCTGCGGGCGCCATGACAAGTGACCGGTTGCCTACATGCCAGCTCCCAAGAATGCGAGACCGTGCTTCTGTCCAGCTGCAAGCAGGGCCGGGATATCGGGTGGAGAGGATGGAACCGACTCCCCGGGAGTGACCCGCACACCGGCTTCAGCGAAGAACTGCTCCATCTCCGTCCCCGGTGTGAAGACGAGCAGTGTCTTGCCAGGGACATCGCCGACTGCCTTGTAGGTGTGCGGAGCAGCGGCAGGGATGAACACGGTATCACCAGGCACGGCCCGGAATGAATAGGGTTGACCACAAGCGAGTCCGGTGAACTCGAACTCGCCATCGAGGATGGTGAAGCTCTCCGAGGACGGGTGGGTGTGCAGCGGCGGGCCGCCACCCGGCTGGGTTTGCAACTCGATCACGGTGATCGCCCCGTCGGTCTGGGCATTGGTGACTTTCAGAGTGAGAAGTTCGCCGATGACGTTGTACGTCTCGCCGGCGCCCGCCAGGACGTGAGGGAACCTCCGCATGGTCGCGGCCTGCATGATCAGCCTCCCTGGAATGGTGTTGGGGAAAGACGACATCAGAAGATCAACGCGACGGGGGACGCTTAGTCGAGCATAGGCTCCCTCCTGCTCGGGCCATCGGCCGCCGACTGCGTGCCTGCCACAGGCTCCTGGCCGCGGGCGAATTGGTAGGACTCGCGCACCAAGCTGGAGACCACGGTCAGTTCGGTCTCGTCGCGCGGGGCGTAGACCATCACCACGGTCGGCGGTAGTTGGCCTTCCTCGACCAGAGGATGGAACTCCGCCCATCCTGCTTGGATCACCTCCGGTGCCCGTCGTGCGGGGAGGGTGATGTGCAAGCTGTAATCCGGCGGCGGATGCAGGTGGGCAAACTCCCGGCCGATCATGAACGCGGCAGGGGGAGCGGTGGTCGCATCGTGCAGGACCAGGGCTCGGGCGCCGGGGACGGAGATCCCGCTGGGCGCTTCGGTAATTCCTTCCAGGGCCACCAGCCGCTGCACAAGCTGGGCGCGGATCGTGTCATCCCGTGGCTGCTGATCGAGTTGCTGGTGCGGCAGTCCCTTGTGCGTACGCGGCCGGGGGCCTGGTCGGGGAGGTAACACCTGGGTCATTGCCAGATCAACTCCAGCTGGATGTTGTCAGGGTCGCGGAACACCAGGACCGCGAAAGGGAAGGGCTCGGTGAACTCCTTGATGCCCGAATGCGGCACACCCAAGCGGTCAAAGTGCTCCACCCAGCCATCGACCTCGGATCGGTCAGCGATGTGGAAGGCGACATGATCAAGGCCCGTGTGACCCTCGTCGAAACGCTCGCCCTGATTGGCTTCGTGCTTATCGAGCCCCAGGAACAGCGACGTGCCCGGCCGGTGCAGGACGACGGCGTAGCCGGTCCCTCCGCCATGGTGCGGTTCGACGAAGGCGCGAGTGAGGCCCAGCACCCGCGTGTACCACGCTTCGCTGGCCTCGATATCACAAACGGTCAGGCCGATGTGGTGGAGTCCGCCGACTTTGGGAACCCTCGTCTGCTCCTCGTGCGTCTGGATCAGAGTGCTCGTCATCGCGCGCCTCCTTCGCAAGCATTCCCGTGCTAGTATTCCGTTCTAGAATCATATTGTGGAATGTGATTCTAGAATTTCATTCTATCTATGTTGATGCAGTTGTCAAGAGGGCATGGTGGCGGGAGTTGATGTTGAGCGGCGGTTGGGGCCGCGAGCGGTACGAGCACGAGAAACACGGCGGCGCATCATTGATGCGGCGTTGCGGCTCTTTGTCCAAGAGGGCTACATGCCGACGACGATGAGTGCAATTGCCCGGGAGGCGGGCGTGGCCGTGCAGACCTTGTATCTCGCCTTCGGGAGTAAGTCGAGCATTCTGGCCGCCGCCCTGGACGTAGCGATCGTCGGGGACGACGCACCCGTGCCGCTGATCGAGCGCCCATGGGTCCAAGAGGTACGCGCTGAGGAGGATGGTCGGCAGGCGGTCGCAATGCTGTGTCGGGAGAATGCCGCGCTCTTCCGTCGGGTGGCACCGCTGCACGTCGCCATTCGCGCCGCCACGGGTGATGCCGACGTCGCTCGCTTGCTCGAGCATGACCAGCAGAGTCGCTACGCCACACAGCGCCAGTTCGTGGCGATCCTGGCGGATAAACCCGGCTTCAATGCGGAGCTCGGTGAGGAGCGAGCGGCGGACATCGTCTATGGGGTGCTCAGTGAGGCGCTCTATCTGCACTTCTGTGTCGATCGGGGATGGAGTGTGGAGGACTGGACCGCCTGGGTCGCCACAACTCTCTCGAGCCAACTCTTCCCAACGCCGTCAGCTGTGCTTTGAGCCCCGATCACGTCGCGGAAGCGGCAACTGAGGTGTTTTTCAACACTCTGGGGGCGCGACTCTTGACTCGCCGCTGCTGACCGCCAGGCCGCCTTCTTGTTGAGGTATCCGGGAATCGGGCCAACTGCGCTGCGGGGACAATCGTGGCTGGCTTTCCATGGAGGCCCGGACGCAGCGGTCCGATCGCTCGGACACAGATTCACGGTCTCCGGAACGGCTCTGGGCTCTTGGGTAACGTCGACCACTGCGAAGCGTCGTGGCCCATCACCAGGAAGGCGCCGGTTTCTGCAGCCAGCGCCACCAGTTTGTCGCGTGATTGCCGGGCTGCCTCGGGGTCGGGGTAGGTGCTCGGGAACCGTTGCATCGTGATCTGCTCGGCGACGCTGATAGCGTCGATGGCCAACAGCACCGGTCCATCGCTCGTTTCGACATAAACCGATTGGTGCCCGATGACGTGCCCCGGTGTGGCAATCAGGCGCAGCCCCGGCTCCAGCTCGACATCGCCGGCAACCGACGTGTAGGCAATGCCGGGGATATCCCATAAGGCGGGGTCGAACCGGGGATCGTCGCGGGCCACGGCGAGGTGCTCGCGCTGGACGAGCGCGGTGATTCCCGTGCCGGCGAACGCATCGTGCCGGCCACAGTGGTCGAAATCGAAATGGGTCGAGACCAGCAGATCGACGTCGCGGGGAGCGATACCGAGTTCGGTGAGGCGCTGCACCAGGTCATCCTCGGGGCGGGTGTCGTTGAGCAGATCCCACCACGGTGCGGCGGTCGGCTGCCCGATCACCGCGGCCGGGTTACCGGTGTCCACCAGGACGGTGCGCCCGGTGGCTGTCCGAATCAGATAACCGGGGACCTGGCTGAAGTGCGCCTCACCCGTGTCGGGATCACGTGACCCGAGCTGCCCGAGATGCAAGAGGTAGAGCTCGTGAGCGACCATGAGTCCAGTTCACCCTTCACTTTTGCATCCTCTGTCAAGACGCGAACTGTACGACTGATACGGCATGCGGGTGATGGCATCGTGTCGCAGCGGCAAGCCCGCACCTCTCTACTCAAGAGGTACCCGGCCGCCAGCCGTTGCGGCGAGGACCCAACCCGTGGGAGACGGGAGCGGGGGAACGTGGAGCGGACCCGGCTCCCGGCGAGGGGGATCATGCACTGGCGTTATCCCGCAATACCTGACGGAGCTCCCATTGCGGGGTGGGAATGAAGGTGTTGAAGATGGCGAACTTCGCGACCTTGCCGAGAACACCTTCATCCCATCCGCCACCACGCCAGAGGGCACCCGGTACTCGGCCCTGCCGCAGGGAGAGGGTCTCTGCTTCTCGGCGAAGGGGAGAAGGGGGACCAGGGAGGGAGTGGAGGCGGTCAGGGATGATGGCGAGCTTGCCGAACGTGCCGAAGGTGGCAAACATGGCAAAGGGGGCAAACAGCGCGGGGGCCGAGAGGGACGGCATCGTCACCGGAAGTAGACCTGCATCCTGTCAATCGTGGGGACCCAGCCGCTGTCCGAGCGGGGTGGGGATCCGGGCCAGGGTGCCGAGCGCGGGGACTGGGCAACCGGACGTGACCGTTTCCGGCAGTCTGCAGTCGGATTTCGTATGAGTGGTCCATGTGGAGTGCTGGCATTGACGCTAAGAGACAGCGACGCGGGCGCTGCATGTGCATTGGCCTGGGCGCATACCGAGGGGTACAGGCATGGCGAGCCACGACCGGACCGGGTGAAGGGTTTGAACTTCTGGGGAACCGGGGGGAGCAGATTCTTCAGGCACAGCCGCTCTTCCCTTGACTCGCAAACGACCCTCTGTGCGACGTTGCCTCGAGACTGACGATGGTTGCGGTCACGGCGGCGTGGTCGTGTGCGCACCGGGGGCCAAAGACGATGTGGTTCAGGGGTGGCGCGACTGCCCAGAGCACTCGAACCGTCGCTCACACGATGGACTAACCTCTGGCGTTTCGTCGTATGGTGGGGCTACGCTATCGTCGGCCCGCCGCCTTGCGTCACACATGTCTGAGGAGACCCGTATGCTCCGTGCCTTTCGTCTGCTATGCGCGTTGCTTTGTGCCACCATCGTCTGGGGCGTCCCCGGTGTACTGGCCGCGCAGATCGCGACTCCCGCGTCACTCCCCGCGACCCCCGCCACCGACGTGGCTCATGGATCATTGCGCGCGGCCATGGACCTATCCGTCCCGCCGGGTGAAGATTTCTATCGCTATGCCACCGGTCGCTGGCAGGACCGGACCGAGATTCCCGCCGACGAGGCAGCCTACGGCATTTCCCAGGAATTGCGCGATCTGACCGTCGAGCAACTCCTTGATTTGCTCAAGAGCCTCTCCGCTTCGGATACCCTCCCGGAGGGCTCTGACGAGTGGAAGGCGGTCCAACTCTTCGCCCAGGGGATCGACTACGAGACTCGCAATGCCCAGGGCATCGAGCCGATCGCGGGTGACCTCGCCAGAATCGACGCAATTTCTACGCTCGACGAGCTCTATGCCTTCCTGCGCGACGGCGTGCTGACGACCAATGCCTCCGGGCTCTACGGCGTCTCCCCCGGCGTTGATCTCCAGGACAGCTCGATCTACACCCTCTGGTATGGTGGTCCCGCCCTCGGCCTGCCAAACCGTGACTATTACTGGGAAGATGACGCGGCCAACGAGCCGATCCGCGAGGCCTACCGCGCGACCAGTGCCAAGCTGCTCGGCTTTGCCGGCTACGACGAGGCCGAGGCGACGGCCGCGGCGCAACGCGTCTACGATTTCGAGAAGCGGCTGGCGGAGCCACTGCTGCGCCCCGCCGATGCCAACGACCCCGCCAACTATTACCACCCTCGCCCCGTGGCCGATCTGATCGCGGCCAATCCCGACTTCGACTGGCCGGCTTTCCTCGAGATCCTGGGCGTCGCCGATCAGGAAACAGTGGTCGTCACCGAGGAAGCCTATCTCGACACCATCGATGCCATCGTCAACTCCACCGATCTGGAGACGATCAAGGAGTACCTGACACTCCAGGTGCTCTGGAACACCGCCTCGGCGCTCACCAAGGAGATGGACGACACGGCATTCTCCTTCTACGGCACGACCCTTTACGGCGTCGAGGAGCAGAGCCCCGACGAGGAGCAGGCGCTGGGGGCGGTGAATGGTGCGCTCGGCGAAGCCCTTGGCAAGCTCTACGTCGATGAGCACTTCCCGCCGGAGGCGAAGGCGCAGATCGAGGAGCTGGTGGATCACATCAAGGTGGCCACCCGCGCCCGCATCGAGAACCTCGACTGGATGTCGCCGGAGACGAAGACCGAGGCGCTGGCCAAGCTCGACACCATGCGCGTCAAGGTCGGCTATCCCGACAAATGGCGCACCTACGAGAATGTCACCATCGGCGACTCCTACGTCGCATCCGTGCTCAGCGCGAACATCGCCGAGTACAAGCGAGAACTTGCCCGCGTTGGTGGGCCGGTCGATCGCGACGAGTGGAGCATGCTGCCGCAAACGGTCAACGCCTACTACTCGCCCACGAACAATGAGATCGTCTTCCCGGCGGCGATCCTGCAACCCCCATTCTTCGACTATCAAGCCGATCCGGCCTTCAACTATGGCAGCATCGGTGGCACGATCGGGCACGAGATCACGCACGCCTTTGACCAGAGCGGGTCGAAGTTCGACGCCAATGGCAACCTGGCGAACTGGTGGACGCCGGAGGACACCGAGCGGTTCACAGCGCTCACGGATCGAGTCGTGGCTCAGTACGACCAGGTGGAAGTGCTCCCCGGCGTCTTCGTCGATGGGGAGCTGACCATCGGTGAGAACATCGCCGACCTGGGCGGGGTGCAGATCGCCTACGCCGCCCTGCAGGCCGCCCTCGCCGAACAAGGCGATCCGGGTCCGATCGAGGGACTCACCCAGGACCAGCGCTTCTTCATCGCGCACGCCTATCGCCGGGCTGAGAAGGCGCGTGACGAATTCCTGGCCACGCTGGTCAACACCGATCCTCACGCTCCAGCGCTGGTACGCGCGGTGCAGCCGTCTCGCAACATGGACGAGTTCTTCGAGGCGTTCGACATCGAGCCGGGAGATCCGATGTATCTCCCACCGGAGCAGCGAATCGTCATCTGGTAGGGACGTTGCGACGAAAAGGAGATAGCGAAGGCGCGCGCTGCATGCCCATTAGCCTGGGCATACCAGGGAGGCGACAGCCACGGCATGTCGTGACCGGACCAAGTGAAGGGTTCAAAGAGTTTAAAGGGTTTAAAGAGTTTGAACTTCTGAGGAACCAGGAGGAGCAGATTCTTTAACCGAGCGGACTCTTATCGGAACCGCTGGAGGCCGGCTTCGTCTCTACCGGCTGGAAGCGCTGACCGCTCCAACAACGCAGGAGCAGACGCGATGGGGGTCGGTCGCCGCCGTAGCCGCAGGGATACTCATGTAGAAAACAATCGGGACACGATCCTTTGCCGGTCTCACATTAAACAGACACTGTAAGCACGACGCGTCGGTCCAGTCGTGAAGGGAACACATTGTGCCGACGATCTGACGGCATACGCCATGATGCGAGCAGGCGAACCCTACCGGCTCGATACTCTCCGTGTTCTCCCCGCGCTCAGCCCGCCGAGCGCGGGGAGAGGGGATCAGGATATGCGGCCGCGAGCACAGGGATCATTGGGATCCCGGACGAGAGACGGTTCGCAGGGAGGAACTGGTCGGTGACGGTTTGCCGGGAGGAACTAGGTCGGTGACGGTTCAAAGGGAGGAACCGGTCGGTGACGGTGGACCGCACCGACGTGCGAAAGGACAATCCATGGACGTATTCGAGGCCATCCGCACGCTCCTGGCCGTGCGCCGCTACCGCGACAAGCCGGTCCCCGAAAACGTGCTACGCCGCGTGCTCGAGGCCGGGCGGTTGTCAGCGAGCGCGATGAACAAGCAGCCCTGGCACTTCGTGGTGGTGCAGGACCCAAACATGTTGCGCCAACTCGGTACAGGAGCTCGGAGCGGATCGTACGTCTCGGAAGCGCCACTGGCGATTGTGGTTGCGATCGAACCATCCAGGTTCGCGGTCGCCGACGCGGGTCGCGCCATCCAGGACATGCTCCTGACGGCGTGGGATGCTGGAGTGGGCGGCAATTGGGTTGGGAGTGGAGGCCCAGCGGCTAAAGAGCTGCTTGGTATCCCGGAAGAGCTGGACGTGGTGGCGATCTTGCCGTTAGGCTACCCCGCTGATACCATCGGGCAAGGGCAGAAGACACGCAAGCCGCTGTCGGAAATTGCCCATCGCGAACGCTGGGGGCAGCCTTTCCTGACCTAGCGGGCGACGCGAGCCGTGTCTGCTCGTTGGGCGGAATTGTTAACCTCTCAGCCGTCACTGAACAGCGAATGTCGTTTCCACGCATGGGGCGGCGTTGCTAATCTCGCAGCCGTCACCGAACGCGATTGTCGGTCTCTAGTTCCTCAACCCTTCCCGGGCGATCTGGGATCGCGCCCCCTGCTACGTGGCCACTACTCGACCACGATCGTGCCGGCCATGCCGACGCCGCCGACATCGCCGTGGTAGCGACAGTAGTACCGATAGGTTCCGGGCTCGGTGAAGGTGTTGGCGTAACGGACGCCGAGCTCCTGGTCGCCGGAGTCGAAGCGACCGTCGTCAGAGGTGACGGTGTGCTTGGCCTGCTCATCGTTGACCCAGATGATCGTCATGCCAGCGGGAACTGTGAGCTGCGAGGGGATGAAGCGGAAGCGATCCTCGTGGATCGTCACGCTGACCGACTCGCCCGTACTCTGGGCGACATCTGCCAGCGATGGCGACTGGACCACGCCCGCGGCGCGTGCTGCCGACTCGATGGCGAACACCCCATCGAGGTTAGCCAGGCGCGCCAGGGTGAGGATCTCCTCCACCACGGGCCTCATCTCTTGCCCCTGCTGGTCTCCGATCACATCGAGGGCTAGCGCGACGACACGATCGAGTTGCTCCCGGACCGTCACGGCCTGCTCCGTCACTCCCGGGCCACCCTCGACGGTAGCGACGGCGCCGAGTCGAGCGAGGAGACCAATCCTGTCCCCAGGATCCTCCAGGTGGCCGTTGCCGTCGATGTCACCGTAGTGCGGACCCTGTGCTCCTTCGATCAGGTTGATCAAGTGCTCGGCGTGGCGCGTAACCGCTGGCGAACTGCCGCGGGTCTGCGCATCCGCCAGTTCCACCGCGTGGACGTAGAGATCGGCGCCAAGCTGTCGGAACTCGAGCAATGGGGCGCTGGCGACCGTGTTCTGTACCAGGTAACGCTCAGCGTAGATCCCGATGCCGAGGAGGACCAGGACCGCCCAGAGCGCCAGTGTGGCGCGCATCGCAAGCTTGATGTTGCCAAGGCGGAACTGCTTTGGGATCCACGTGGTGCGCATGCGCAGGATGAGATAGAGCGCGACAACCTCGGTAATGATGCCGAGCACGCCATGGCCGATCATCAACTGGGCGACCCGGCCGCTCACGGACTGGCCCGCGATGATGTACCCATAGAAGCTCGGACCCATGAACAACAGGATCAACGCCAGGTTGAGCAGCACCATGGCGGTCTGGACATTGGCGTGCTGAGCGAAGCACTTGCGGCGCGCCAGGATGAACCCGGCGAGCAATCCGGCCAGGAGGAGAAGCTGCGCCACGAGATTGATATCGGCCGCGGTCCGCGTTCCGAAGAGTGCCTGCATGCCAACCCCAGTAAGATCTCGTCAGTCGAGGGTCGTGAGCGCTCGTAGGGCCTGGACTTGCGCCCGAGCGGCGAATATCGCCATGGAGGTTGCCAGGCACTTCATTGGCATCAGCTTGCCCGGCCTCGAGATGCGGCTGCCCTTCGTGCGGCGTCCCGTGCATAATGGACAGCAACCCGCAACGTTCACCTGGTCTACTCGGCTAAGCGTCATCGATATTCGCTGGCGATCAGCCTGTCGAGCGGCGACCATCCCCACCGCTCATGCCGCTGGTTCGCGATAGACGCATGCGACAAACATCATCGCCGTCCAAGTGATGAGATTGCGGCACAAGTGCTCTCTTGCCCAGGTGGCCCTCCCACCGTCACTCCTTGACCGACGACTCTAACAGCGGCGCCACGAGTGCCGTCCAGCCAGTTTGATGGCTTGCGCCGAGGCCGGCGCCGGTATCCCCGTGGAAGTACTCGTAGAAGAGTAGGCGGTCGCGCCAATGTGGATCGGTTTGCAGGAGCATCTCTTCCCCGAAGACCGGACGACGACCATCGGGACCGCGCCGGAAGATAGCGACGAGGCGAGCGGCAAGATCGTCGGCGATGCGGTCGAGCGGGAGGTACGCGCCGGAGCCGGTCGGGTGCTCGACCACGAGCCCATCACCGTAGTAGCGATCAAACTGCCGTAGCGCCTCGATCAGGAGGTAGTTGAGAGGGAACCAGATCGGACCGCGCCAATTGGAGTTACCGCCAAAAAGGGCGGTCCGCGACTCGGCCGGCTCGTACTCGACCGTGTACAGCTCACCTTCGACCGGGAAGACGAAGGGCTCGACCCCGTGTTGGCGACTGAGGGAGCGAATGCCGTACGGGCTGAGGAACTCCTGGGGGTCGAGCATTCGCCGCAGGAGCCGCATCATGCGGTCAGCGCGCACCAGAGCTAGCAGGCGGCGCTCGCCGACGCCGGGTTCATGCCAGCGCGAGACGAGGCTGGCGAGCCGTGGCCGATTTTCGAGGAACCAGTCGAGTCGGCGCTTGAACCCGGGAAGCGCCTCGAGCAGGTCCGGCTCGAGCGTCTCGACAGCGAGGAGTGGGATGAGGCCGACGAGGGAGCGGAGCTTGAGGCGCGTCATCCCGCCATGAGGAAGCTGCAAGACATCGTAAAAAAATTCGTCCTCCTCATCCCAGAGTGCGATCCCCTCGCCGCCGATGTCATTCATCGCGCCGGCGATGTAGAGGAAGTGCTCGAAATACTTGGTCGCCACGTCCTGGTAGACGCCGTTGCCGCGGGCTAGTTCGAGCGCGATCGTCATCATGTTGAGACTGAACATGCCCATCCACGCGGTGCCGTCGGCTTGCTCCAGGTAGCCCCCCGTCGGCAGGGGGCGACTGCGATCGAAAACGCCGATGTTGTCGAGGCCGAGGAACCCGCCCTGGAAGACGTTGCGCCCAGCATGATCCTTGCGGTTGACCCACCAGGTGAAGTTCATCATCAGTTTGTGGAAAACGCGTTCGAGGAAGTCGCGGTCGGCTGCACCGGTGATCGCGGCGTCTATCTGGTAGACGCGCCAGGCGGCCCAGGCGAGCACGGGCGGGTTGACGTCGTCGAACGTCCACTCGTAGGCCGGGACCTGCCCGTTCGGGTGCATGTACCACTCGCGCAAGAGGAGACCCAGTTGTCGCTTCGCGAAACGGGGATCGATGTGGGCGAAGGCCACGCAGTGGAAGGC
This sequence comes from uncultured Chloroflexia bacterium, assembly GCA_963751075.1. GTDB lineage: Bacteria > Chloroflexota > Chloroflexia > Thermomicrobiales > UBA6265 > JACCXM01. The sequence goes on from CAVVTE010000028.1 coordinate 54,185, forward strand.
GAGGTCCCAGGCGGCGTACCACGGGTACTCCCACGTATCGGGCATCGAGATAACATCGGCGTTGTTGAGGTGGCGCCAACCGGCGTTGCGGCCACGCTTGCGGGCGGCCGGCGGTGGAGGTCCGGCCGGATCGCCGTCGAGCCACTGACCGACATCGAAGTAGTAGAACTGCTTGCTCCAGATCAATCCGGCGTAGGCCTGGCGCTGGATCATCCGCGCCTCCGCGTCGAGTCCGTCGGCAAGCGGGGCATAGAACGTATCGGCCTCCGCGATGCGGGTGGCGAAGATCTTCTCGGCGTCGGCGAAAGGGTCAGGGTATGGGTGCCGTTGGCGTTTCGCACAGAGACGCAGCAGTACTGTCTCGGTCTCCCTCGCGGGGATCACGGCGATATAATGGGCCGCGACTTTGGTGCCGACCTCGTCCGGATTGACCGCCTCAGGACAGCGGTGGACGACGGCGTCGTTGATGCCGTCCTTGACGAACGGCGTCCGGTTCGGCACGCCCCATAGCCGCTGGCTGTTGCTCTCGTTCTCGGTGAAGAGCAGTTCCGGCTCCCCAGCACAGGCCAACCAGTACCCACCGAGCCGGTCGTGGGTGGCCTGAACAAGGCGGTAGTCGCTCACCTGCCCAGCCGCCACCGGAGTCGTGGAGACCCTGTCCGTCGATTCCGAGGAGGGAGAAGCGGCACGGAACATCGGCAGCGGCCGATCGCTAAAGGAATCCCAGGCCCACTCATTGCGGAACCAGAGAGTCGGCAGCAGGTGGAGCGTGGCTGCGTCGGGGCCGCGATTCGTCGCCCGCAGGCGAATCAGGAGATCGTTGGGCGCCGCCTTGGCGTACTCGACGACGATGTCGAAGTAGCGATCCTCAGCAAAAACCCCGGTGTCGATCAGCTCGTACTCGGGTTGGTCCCGGCCACGCCGGCCGTTCTCCGCTACGAGCTCGGCGTAGGGAAAGGCCCGCTGCGGATACGTGTAGCTTCCCTTGAGGTAGCTGTGGGTAGGCGTGGCGTCGAGGTAGGAATAGACCTCCTTAACGTCCTCCCCGTGGTTGCCTTCGGGACCGGTCAGGCCGAAAAGTCGCTCCTTGAGGATGGAATCCTTGCCGTTCCAGAGAGCGAGGGCGAAGCAGAGGCGAGCCTGGTCGTCGCTGAGGCCAAGTAGACCGTCCTCACCCCACCGGTAGGCATGAGAGCGGGCGTGGTCGTGCGGGACCGCGTGCCAGGCTTGGCCATCAGCTGAATAGTCCTCGCGCACAGTGCCCCACTGCCGCTCGGCCAGGTACGGTCCCCAATAATCCCAACGCACTCCGTCGACGCGCCCTTCGGACAGCCGCTGGCGCTCGGGATCGAGGTCATGAACTGGCAGCGAACCGGTGACGGACCGAGCAGCCATTCCGCCTACCTCCGTGGGCGATATCTACTAGGGAACTGGATCATCGGACGGCTCTTACAGCCAAGTGACCGGCGTCGCGATTCTACCCTCCGGCAAGCCGAGCGCGCGGCGCGGCTCGAGTGCAGACGGCAAGGTCGGGGCAAACGCCTGCACGAGGTGACAAGGCGAGGAAGCGTTACGAAGTTGATGACTGGAGAGGGGAGAGCGCGGGTGACCTCCCGAGCGATCACCATCCAATTCTGCGCCTACTCCGCCCAAGAGGGGCGCGGCGATCACGAATACACTCGCAAAGCGGAGGGATCTGACGGACGGATCCCCATCGAAACCATCACCCCGCTCCTGACACTCTTTGGCGTTGGACTCGACTCTCGTTTTGGTCCCCAGTTGACTACGGCATCTGTCTGGACTCCTCGATCCCAGCGTGGCCCGTTACGCTCTTCGCTGGGCGGCGATCCAATCGGCCGTTTCCGGTGCGAGAGCAGGCCGGGCGAGCTCGAGGACATGATGCCCCAGAAGATTCATCCAGAACTCGGGAGTGGTGCCGACGAAGAGGCCGATCCGGAGTGCCGTGTCCGCGCTGATGCGACCCGGTGGCGCGACGTTACTCCATTCGCCTCCCGCCTCTCGACTCCCGACTTTCCGTCCTCAGCAGCCGCAGCCCATTCAACACGACGATGACTGTGCTTCCCTCGTGGCCGACCACGCCCAGGGGGAGGGGAATGCCGCGGGTCAGTGTGGCGACCACGAGGGTACCGATGACAGCCAGGGAGAAGACCAGGTTCTGGCGGATGGTGCGCCGCGTACGGCGGCTGAGGTCGATGGCGTAGGGCAGCTTCGTCAGGTCGTCCGCAATGAGCACCACGTCGGCGGTCTCGAGGGCGACATCGGTGCCGGCGCCCCCCATCGCCACCCCGATGCTCGCCGTCGCCAGCGCCGGCGCGTCGTTGACCCCATCGCCGACCATCGTCACCGGCCCGGTGGCTTTCAGGTCCTCGATAATGCGCAGCTTCTCCTCCGGGAGCAGGTTGGCGTAGACATCGTCGATCCCAAGCTCGGCACCGATGGCGCCAGCCACGCGATGATTGTCCCCGGTAAGCATTACGATCCGCGCGATCCCCCGCGCCTTCATGGCGGCGATGGTGGTCTTCGCGCTCGGCCGCACGGTATCGGCGACGGCAATGATGCCGCGCACCACCTCGCGGTCCCCGACGAAGATGGCAGTCTTCCCGGCGTCGCGCAACCGGTTCGCCTCGGTCAGAACGTCCGATGGAACACCCACTCCGAACTCGGCGAAGACCATGTCATTCCCAACAAACACCGCGTCGCCGTCGATCTCCGCCTCGATGCCCATCCCTGGTAAGGCCCGGAATGCCGCGGCCTCTCCCAGCGGCAGACCGCGCACATCCGCGCCGCGCACGATTGCCCTCGCCACATGGTGCTCGGAGAGCCGCTCCGCACTCGCCGCCAGGCGCAGCACCTGCTCCTCGCTCCAACCGTTGCCGAGGGTGATGACGTCGGTCAGCGCCGGCCGGCCGTAGGTGAGCGTCCCGGTCTTGTCGAAGGCGATTGTCCGCGTCTCCCCGATGTCCTCCAGATAGGCACTTCCTTTGAAGAGGATGCCGTTGCGGGCGGCGTTGGCCAGCCCGGAGAGGGTCGAGGCGGGGGTAGAGATCACCAACGCGCAAGGCGAGGCGACGACGAGAAGGGTGATTGCGCGGTAGATCGACGGCTCCCAACCCTGGCCGAGGAGCAGCGGCGGGACCACGCCAACCAGTGTCGAGAAAGCGATGACTCCCACCGCGTACCACCCCTCGAAGCGGTCGGTGAAGCGTTGGGTCGCGCTCTTCTCCGCCTGCGCCTGCTCCACGAACTGGACGATCTTCGCCAGCGTACTCTCCTGGTGCAGGCGGTCGACCCGCACCTGGATGGCACCGTAGCTGTTGATTGTTCCCGCGAAGCAGGGGTCGCCGATCCCCTTGCTGACCGGGATCGACTCCCCGGTGATCGCCGACTGGTCGATCGCGGTCTCACCGGCGAGCACGGAACCGTCGACGGCGACCCGCTCTCCCGGCCGCACAAGCACGACGTCACCCAGCCGCAGCTCTTCGACCGGGACCACGCGCTCCTGGCCATCGCGCAGAACGGTGGCTACCTCCGGCGAGAGCTCCATCAGGGCCTGCACGGCCCGCTGGGTCCGCCCCAGGGCGTGATGCTCCAGCGCGTTCGAGGTTGAGAAGAGTCCGAGCAGGATCGCGCCCTCTTCCCAGTGCCCGACGATAGCGGCGCCGATGGCCGCGGTGATCATCAGGAAGTCGACGCTGACCGTCCGCTCCAGGAAGAGGTCTCGGAGCGCCGTGATTGTGGCAAAGGTGCCGCCGGCGAGATAGGAGAGGACGAAGAGTGCGATCGGAACCCACGGTGGCGCGGGTGTGAAATGCTCGACGAGCAGCGCCACCGCCAGGAAGAGCCAGCAGCAGACCGCGGCTCCAGCCAGGCTCCAGCGCTCCCAGAGGCTTTCTGTTTCGATCGAGCGCCGGGATGGTGACAGTGTCTCGTGCCCGCCGAGATCCTGTTCCTCGACCAAGCTCCTGACGAGGGTCTCACCGCCGCTCGCCCCGTTGCCACGGACGATCTCTGTCCCAAGGGTCAATTCATCCGGCGCTACGCGCGGGTCCTCAGTGATCACCGTCCCGCGTGCCCCCTTGGCCCTGTCGCTGCTCATTGCTCGTCCGTTTCCAGGGGCGTCGTGTGTATGGTGGACCTGGTCGTTCGTGGGACCAGGCAGCGCTACTGAGCGGGGACCACTGTGCAGAAGCCGGACCAGACCTGACAAATCCGATCCCCTGAGTCGGATATTATGTATTGTTGCAAGTCTAGCAGAGTGTCGGTCCTAGCCCAGACATCGCTCTGAGTCCAAGCACGACACCAAGCCGGACAGCTGCATCTTCGATATGTCACTAGGAGCAGCACATGGACTGCCCCTCCACATCCCAACAGGTCGCCGGGAACGCGGCCGGGGTCAATGAGCGGCAGCTCATGCCGCCCGGGTTCGCACCGCGAGCGGCGAGGCTGATCAACTTGGCCGTACATCGGCCAGTCGAAGCCAGTAAGCAGCGCAGAGACCAGGTCGGCCGCAGCATCCAGCAGGTGCTCGCAGTTATCAACTACGAGCAAGGTTTGACGCGGGCGGAGGTAGTGGACCAGCTCATCGATCGCCGATCGGGATTCCACCAGCGTAAGATCGAGGGCAGCGGCAATCGTCACCGGGAGCAATCCTGAGACAGTCAGAGGAGCCAAGTCTATCCAGACGAGGCCATCGGCAAAGTGGGCGGCAACGTCGCTGGCGATCGCTAGTGAGAGGCGCGTCTTGCCGACGCCACTCGGACCAGTCAGGGTTAGCAGCGGGACGGCCTCGTCAAGCAGGTAGGCCCGCGCGGTGGCACGCTCTTCCTCCCGGCCGATGAGGCGAGTGCGGGGGAGAGGGAAGGACCGTGGCAGACTCGACGTGGCAACAGCGACCACGCGGCGTTCTCCGACTGCACAGAAGACAACAGCACCGGGTTGTGTGCAGCTACCTATGCCATGATCTGTCGAAAATAGTGTCGGGGCCAATAATGGAGTGAGAGGTTCTTACACCAGAGCCATAGCACTTCTCCTCCCGGCATCCCAGCAAGAATCGACATAACAGGTAGAAAGCGCGGCTCTCCGGGACGACCATACGCCGCGTTTCTGCTCAGGCATCGTCCCTTCCCGGCATGGAACATGCGCTGCTAGCTGCCAAGCCGTTGCGTAGCGACGAGGAGGGCTCGTTAGGTCCGTAGCCTCGTCGACCCGCTCAACCCTAACCTGACACAAGGAGGTACCCAATGACCGAGCAGGATCGTGAGGATGAGGAACGCTTGAGCACCGATGAGGGCGTCCGCCCGGAGTTCGGGACCCGGATCGGCACCGCCCCAGGTCATGGCGCCGCTGTGGACATTAGTGGCGGACCAGGCGGGCGCCACCGGCTGGGGAGCCTGGCCCAAGGGCACGGGCACCAGCGATGACGCGCCGGGTCAGGCGAACGCCGAATCCACTGACGACGATGGGGACGCGCATGCTGGAGAGACGAGGGTCGGGGCCCGCCACGGTGAACTCGCCGATAGCGGTGTCAGTACCGGGCCGGTGAGCACGTAGCGGCCGCCGATCGTCACGGGGTAAGTGGGGTTCCAATCCCCAGCTAATCGCATTGCGAGCCGGCGAGGATTCGTCGAATCCTCGCAGACTCACGAGAGCGGTGCCGACGCCGTCGTGTACCGGGGCCATAGCCGACCGAACTGGTTTCCCACTCGCCGGACTGACCTGGGATACCAAGGGGGCATGGAGCGCCCGCTTCTCAGTTCGTCAATCTGCGAAGTGGTTGAGGAAGAGGGGCGACAGGCGCGATCTCAAGGAGCGGCTGCTCGAAATCACTCTCCTCCAGCGCGAGGGTGCAGAGCTGCTGACGCAGATCCCGATCTGGAGAGAGATCCGCAGGATGATGCACTGCCCTTCCTGATGGAGGCCCAGATCAGGCTCGCTCACCAGTAGACCCCCGCCAGCCGGCACTCCGAAACTGCTCCTGGCCACGGGGCAGGCACTCCATTTTGTCGTGACACCTAGTCTGTCGCGTCCTGCTGCTCCCCAATACCTGAACTTCTCGCCCAAATTGCTCTTCAGTCATCCGGGTTCCTAGCCGTTCCGGAGTTGTCCACCAGTTATCCACAGCCGGTGACAGCCGGTCGCCATCTGGTCACCGCCTGTCACAGGTCTGGTCTGCGCGGAACCACGCGTGTGTTTCAGGCACAGGTCGTGTCCCGAGGTCACAGAAAGGAGGGGCGATGTGGATAAGTGGACAGGGCGTGTGGATAACCGCGAAGGATTGGGGAAATTGCCGCGGACAACGGTCGTTTCTCTGGGGATGGCTCGTGGATGGACAGCAGGGTTCAGATGGGCTGTGCGTGGATTGGCACACCCCTGGTCCATCGGGCATCGGGGTCACTGGGGAGATGTGGACTGGTTATCCACACCCTGTCCGCCGCGAAATCCCCGCCATGACTCGCGATTTCGGGGTTATCCCCGTACTCCCCACCACTACGGCAAAGACGGGTTTCTCTTCAAAAAGAAAGAACGAAACGTGTGGAAGACGCTAGTTGGGAGTTGGTCAGACGGAGATGATCGCGCCGTCACCGTAGCGCTGTAGCGTTCACGTGAATGCCGAGCTCTTGACCGTTGCTACTGCTCCGTTCGTGATGCGGTTCACTAGTCGCGTGCGAGGAGTGCTACCTTGGTTCCAGGCGGCCGAGGACCGCGCGACACCACCCAGGTCTTAACTAACCTCAAGTATGTGGCTCTCGCGCGAGGCGAAGTCGAGCAGGCGCGAGCGATCTTCACCGAGAGCCTGACGTTCGGGCGGGAGCATAGCGACCAGTTCAATACGCCCGCCTGGGTGCGCGGGGTCGCCGCCCTGGCGGACGCCGCGGGCGAGTCCAGCGGCGCCGATCGCCTTCTCGCGGCCGCGGATGAACTTTTCGCCGTGACCGGGGCGACCAGATGGCGGGCCGAGCGACTTGGTGGACCGATGACCATGGACACCCTGCGCGAGCCTCAGCGAGGAGACGGTCGCCGCGGCGACGGCAACCGGCAGAGGACCCCTATTCAGTCACGACAGCGATGAGGCCACCACCGCGCGGCGCGAGCAAGAGCGGGCCACCGCGGTGATCAAGGGGATGACGCCGGAGCAGATCCTGCGGTAACGGTTGGAGGCTCTGGCAGCGCAACAACAAGAACGCGACTAAGCTCGCGTTGCAAAACTGCTCCCCCTGGTGGCCTGCGGCATCAGCCGAGCCAACCATGTCAGCAACGGTCTTCGGGGTTGCCGACCCCTGGCACGACGGCACCTGCACTCTGTACGGTCAGCCAGCCATACTGAGCGGACTTGCCGGGGCCGATTCGGCCGAGACGCCGCTCCGGGGGCCGCCCGCGAGACGTTCTCCAGCGTGGACAAGTGCCGCACCGAGCGTCTGCCGGAGCAGTGAGACGAGCGAGGCGCTCGCTTTCGGCGCGGCGCCGTTGTGCTTCAGCCGCCAGTTCACCTCGGCCTCGGCCTGGCAGCCGCGCTGCCGCTCGAGTCCGGCCAGGGAGGCCCCGGCCAACTGATTCGCGCGAAGGACGGCCGAAAAGTCGCGCGGCTGAATCCTGGCCTGGCTCATCGTGGTGTACGCGTTCATGCTCAGTCCTCCTGTGCTTCTCTTCCCTGGGCGGAATGTGCCGGCGATCGCCGGCGATCGTGACGGTCGCACTGCTTGGTCTCAACCGTCCGCCGACCTGGGGGAGCCACGGCTGCCTACATGCGCGGTGTGAGCGTGTCGCGTGGGTGCCGTGGACTGGTATGATAGGTATTGTGACGATGGCGCGGGTGAGTGCGCGCGACGTGGGGTGCGCCGGGCGGCGGCCGACTGGATGACGCCGAAGTGGTGACCATGGAAGTGGTCGGGGAGTTTCTGGGGCTGGATCAGGATGTGGCCATCTACCGCTATTTGCTACGAGCATCCCACGCTCTTCCCGCCCTGACCTGCATCCATCGCCGACGTTCGTGCGCCAGGCCGCCAATCTGTGGATGGTCAAGGAGCAGGTATGGGACGGCTGCGCACTGGGTGGCACATGATCCGGCGCTCTCGTTCATCGACAGCGTCCCCGTCCCGGTCTGCCCTCGGCCGGGCGTACACCTGCTCGCGCTTCCGCGGCCAGCCGCCTTCGGCCGCGACACGGGCAGCAAGGCCACCTTCTACGGCTTCCGCCATCACCTCGCATCAGCTGGCCCGGAGTGCTGACGGCCGTCAGCATTGCCCCGGCCAACATCCACGACCGCGATCTGGTGCCGGAGCTGGTGGAGGGGCGGTGGCAGGTCATCGGCGACCGCAACTACTGGGACCCCAAGCTGACCGCGCAACTGGCGCCGGCCGGGATCGTCCGCGCGCGCCGTTCAAGAAGCGCGCCTCCGACCCCGACCCGACGGGAGCCGGGTGCTCACCCGGAGCGCTGGCGCATCGAACGGTGGCCGCCCAACTGGTGGAGCGGTTTCACCTCAAGCGCCTCTGGGCGCGTGATGTCTGGCACCTGACCAGCCGCACGCTGCGCAAGGTCCCAGCAACATGCCGTCTGCTCTGTGACGTGCACCGCAGAAAGAGCTACCACGTAACGACGGGAGACGAGCCTCACGGCCTCGCCTGTTGGGCTCTTCTGGCTCAGGGAAGAGTCCGGTGGACCCTGGCTCGATTCACCAGCAGCAGTTAGTAGTCACGCCTGCGGCGCAATTGCCTATTACACCGCCGTTGGTGCGGTGTCCCAATCGCATGCCGCCGACTGCCACCCACCATACGCCGCGCTCGACTGTGGGCCTACGCGCGTTGACCACGCAATACCCACGCAATCGCCCATTCACCTGCCGGGGGAACGACTACACTCGCTTTTCACCTACGCCAAACGCGTGCTCGACTGCATGACGATGTCGGGATGACCCTGATGAGCCGTGCTCCTACCACCTTCGGTGACGTCCTGCGGCAGCTGCGAACGGCCGCATCGCTCTCCCAAGAAGAACTGGCCGAGCGTGCCGGGGTGAGTCTGGGGGTCGGCCACCCGGTCCACCCGGAGGACCGGGTGGCGTACGAGCGGACCCTCGCCGCCGCCCGGTCGGGACTGGGGCCGGCGGGGTTCTCCGCGGCCTGGGCGGAGGGGCGGGCGCTTTCGGCGGACGAGGCGGCCGCCGAGGCGCTGGCGGTCGGGGCCGAGTTGGCCGTCCGGGCTGACGGTGGCCGGGCCGAACCTTGCGGGACGGAGCCGACGAGGGATGCCCCGCGCACTGGATGAGGGGGCCACCGGCGGGTCGCCGGCGGGGCGGTGGCAATCTCGGACACAGCGGCGTGCGGGAGCCGGAGCGCGACAGGGGGTGGAGACGCGATAAAACGTAGGAATCGAGGCAGACGAACAGCCCTGAGCGCCGCCGTCAGTCTTCGGTGAAATGCGTCATGTGTATGTGATACCGAGGTTCTCCATCGCTGAGCCGGTATTGCCCGACGCCGGTGGGTCTCTCACGTCCGGAAAGTAGACCGACGTTCACGCTGCCTTCCGCGCGAGCACGGCCGCAAGGTGGAAGCGCCCGCGGGAGCCCATTGCGGTGATCAACCGGGGCATGGAGCGGCTTAGTGACGCAATATTCAGAGCCCGCCAGTTAGCTCCTGTTCTTGCCTCAGGGGTGCCAACAGGCCAGGCGAGCAAGATGACCCCGCCCAGGATCCCAAGAGTACCGAAGAGTTGGAGTGGCGCTAGGCGCTCACCGAGTAGGGTACCGGCGAGCACGACAGCTACTGCTGGCTCCAACGTTGCCGCGATGCTGGCCTCACTTGAGGGCAGCCGTCGCAGGGCCAGGGTGTAGAGCCCGTACGGAGCGATGGTCACCACTATGCCACCGTAGGCGCCGATGGCGAGCAGACTGCTGGGAGGAGCCCACTCACTTGGTGATGTGAGGAGCTTGACCGCAAGCAGCCCAACCGCGGCAGGCAGTAAGGCGTAGGCCAGGACCGTCACTGCGCGATAGCGGAGCAGGAGCGGCTTCGCGCCCAGGCTGTAGACAGCGTAGGCGGCCGCGGCGACAAGTCCGCATCCGATGCCGAGAGCGTTGCCGACGAGATTCTGGGGCTGATAGAGCTCGACCACCAGGAGACACCCGCCGAAGGTCGCGATCAGGGCGACGAGCTTGCGGCCAGTGAGCGGTTCATTGAGAAAGAGCGCCGCCCCAACAGTGACGAGGGCTGGCGCGAGGTAGAGGAGGACGGTGCCGACGGCCACGGAGGTGAGATCGAAGGCGGTGAAGAGCGCGAGGTACATCAGGCCGAGGCTGCCGACACCGAACCCGATGAGCCGGGGGAGGTCAGCCAGGGCTACACGCAGCGCACCGCGATCCGTGAGCGCCAGCCAACCCCAGAGGATCGCCGCCCCGGCACTTGCACGCAAGGTGACGACGGTCAGCGCGTCCACCTCGGCAACGCCACGCAGGAGGTGGTAGGCGGTGCCGAGAGTGCCCCAGAGGCACGCGGCCAAGAGCACCAGGGAGAAGGCAAAGCGACGGGATGGCACTGACTTCTCCGTGTCCGGTCGTTTGAAAACTGACAACCCTGTTCGTGGCGAAGTGCTGGTACCAATCATCATCGACCCTCCGCGTCCCGTTCCTTGCTGTCGGGGAGACATCGCCAATGCCGCACTGTCCCGGGTGTTCGCCCTACCACCGGCATGACTCCAACTATGGTTAGCGAGATGGTCGTCGGCGGAATACGCGTGTTCGTTGTGTTGGACGAAGGCTTCGGAGGCAGGAGAGCCGATCATTGATGCGGAACTCTTTAGTGTTTCGAAGCGGGACCGTGTCGTGGAGAACGGGTGGCCCTTGCCCGGCCCCTCTCCGCCTGCAAACCAGGATCCTTGATGCCGCGCCGCCTATCTGTCAGGCTGGCCCGGGCGAACCATCAGATTGTCAACAACACGAGCGCCAGCACCGTGGCACCCAAGCCGGCAGCTTTCGCCATACCGAAGGAATCACCAAAGATCAGAACCCCAACGAGCGTGTTGCCCAGCGTCAGGCCCACCAGCCACACAAGGGTGGTCACGAGGTAGCTAGATCCCTCGCGCAGCGCATAGCCAAAGGTGACGATGGCGGGCGCGAAGAGACCAATGCTCAAGATGTTGGCGAGGAGGAAGTTGGCAGAGAAACGGTCTCCAGCCCATTTCAGGTAGGCCGTCGCGACTATGTCGCAGACGATCGACGCCCCGAGCAAGCCGATCCACGCCGGGGAAATGCGCACGGTCTCCATGCCTAAATGCCCAAAGACTGTGCGACTGTGCAGCGGACGTGCATCCGCGCAGCGACGGGTTCCCCGCGCGGGTCTCCGTTATGCTCCCGCTTCGTCACGACTGGGCCGAACGAGATCCAGGCGCCCGGGTGCTGCGCGGTGACACGTACGGTCCCGCCGACTGAGATCGTGGACTCGATCGGATCGGCACTCCGCCCAGCCTTCCCGCTTGCAACAGTGATGGTGACCTCAAACGGGCCGATCGATCCTGGATCGTTCGGTTCGAGCGCGATTACCTCAATCTCAAGGAGGTCACCTTGGCGGACCCCAGTGACGCGCACCGGTCCAGTAACTGCCGGGATCGCGGGAACGCGTGCGGCGAACCAGTCATGAGGATCATGGTGAGCGCGGGTGCCATCGGCCACTGCAATAGTGACGACTTTCCCGAGCGGAATGTGTGTGTCCATGGCCGGGGCCTGGCCCAGCGCGAAGGCGAAGACGTACGGGACAGTCGGTTGGATGAACCCCGTCGGCCCTGATTCGGCAAGGGCGACGTTGGGGACATGCGTAGCAGGCTGAAGCATGGTGGGATTTTCTCCGGGACTCGGATGATTCCGTGCCTATTAGGTACCGTGTGGGGCAGCCGAGGCCGCTTCGGGTTTGGGGTCTGGGCGGCGATGAGCGATCGACCAGGCACCTCCGACAATCCAATCCACTACGTGTGACATCCATGACGGCTTGAGCGGCACCGACTCCAGCATGTCCTGACAAGCGAGCGCCTCAGTGATCCCGCGTTGAACATTCCTGTTGTCATGGCTTTCGCCGACCATACCTTCCTCCTTATCGCGTGCCACCATCGAGCGGCCATGCCAACTGTGTGGCCCCGCCACCCGAGACGCGGTGCCACAGGTGCGGCCGCGCCAGGGGCTGCGGGTCGGAATGCGACTCCCGCGACGAGGCTTGGCACGGCACGGGGTCGGTGATGAGCGGTGCGGCTGCTGGACCGAACTCCACGTACTTGCCGCGCGGGTCGCCTTGGTGGCCACCCTGCGAGCTGAGCAGACCCGGCAGGAGCACGCCGAGGTTGATGAAGACGAGACCGGCGAGCAGCGCGATGCCGACCCCGCCGACAATCAATGCATCGTGCACGAGCGACGAAAACGAGGGTGATTGCATGAAATGGAGATCCATGGTCAGTTCTCCTTAAGGGTGCTGATCGGGACGGCCGGACGCGGCCCATGTAGTAGTCGTCCGTAAGCGTCAGTCTGCGCCGGGAGCCGTTTCGACACTACGCGCATTACCCACGCAATACCCACGCAATTGCATATTCACTCGTGTGAGATATCGACTAACATATATTTTCATCTTCGCCGATCCCGCACTCGACCGACGCAGTAGTCGAGAGGGGCATCATGAGCAGCGTGACCTCGACGTTCGCTGATCTGCTGCGACATCTGCGAACCTCTGCCTCGCTCTCGCAGGAAGAGCTGGCCGAGCGCGCCGGGTTGAGCCTGCGCGGCATCAGCGATTTGGAACGAGGTGTACGCCGTACCCCCCATCTCAGCACGGTTCGCCTCCTCGCCGATGCTCTTGAGCTCAGTCCCGTAGACCGGCAAGCGCTCTTTGCCACGGCGCGACCGCAAAAGCTCGCCGACTCTCATGCCGGGTCCGCTTTCGGACATGTCCCGTTCCCAGTTCCCCTGACCTCGCTTATCGGCCGAGAGCAGGAACTCTTTGAACTGATCACGCTGTTGGAGCATGACAACACCCGGCTCGTCACCTTGAACGGTCCGGGAGGTTCCGGGAAGACCCGTCTCGCCCTCGAGGTCGCCACACACCTGCGGGGTACGTTCCGCGATGGCGTCGCATTCGTCGATCTGGCGCCCCTGCGTGATGCCCAGTTCGTCCTGCCTACCATCGCCGGCACCCTGGGCGTCCGTGAGCGGCCCGGGCTACCGCTGCTTGACACCCTTTCTCGTTTCCTCGCGCCGAAGCATCTGCTCCTCCTGCTCGACAATTGCGAGCAGGTCCTGGAGGCAGCTCCGGAGATTGCCGCCCTGCTTGCCAGCTGCCCGCAGCTTTCGGTGCTCGCCACGAGCCGAGCAACCCTGCGGGTGCGCGGGGAACGCGTCTTTCCGCTGTCGCCATTGCCGTTACCTACGGCGGAGAAGCTTCCAGTCGTCGAGGCGTTAGCCCGTGTCCCTACCGTCGCGCTCTTCCTCGAACGGGCGACGGCCAGCCAACCCACCTTTGCCCTGACGCCGGACAATGCCCCTGCCGTCGCCGCCATTTGTCGCCGCCTCGACGGGTTGCCCCTGGCCATCGAGTTGGCCGCGGCCTGGATCCGCGTCCTGCCCCCCGTCGCGCTCCTGGACCGTCTCGAGAAGCGACTGCTCCTGCTGACCGGCGGCAGCCGAGACCTGCCTGCCCGACAGCGCACGATGCGGGACGCGATTGCCTGGAGTTATGAACTGCTGGCGGAGTCTGAGCAGGTGCTCTTTCGCTGCCTGGCCGTCTTCGCGGGCGGCTGGACGCTGGAGGCTGCGGAAGTCGTGAGCTGCGGAACCGATCGCCTCGATGTTCTCGCGGGCTTGGAGGCTCTTACCACGGCTAGCCTGCTACAGGCCGTGGAGCAACCCGATGGTGAGCGGCGGTTCGGGATGCTCGAGACCCTGCGCGAGTTCGGGATGGAGCAACTCGTGAGTCATGGGGAGGTGGACGAGGTCAGCAGGCGTCACGCTGACTACTTCGCCGCGCTGGTGCAGGCGATGGGCTCTCCTGAAGCGGTGACCGTGCCAGGCGGGTGGCTCGCTCGCCTGGAGGTCGAGCAGGCCAATCTGCGCGCCGCGCTGACCTGGCTGAGAGACCACGGAGAGAGTGAGGCCGGGGTGCGGATGACTGCCGCCCTCGGGCCGTATTGGCACGTTCGAAGCGCCAACGCCGAGGGCCGAGCGTGGCTGGAGACGTTCCTGGCACAAATCCGGACCGACGACCCGCTATCCCCCGACCGTGTTGCGGCGCTGCGGTGGGCCGGAGAGCTGGCCGGCCTGCAGGGCGACCTCACGGCGGCAGAGGCCCACCTGAGGGAGAGCCTTTTGCTGGCCCGCCAAGCAGATGACAAGCGAGGCACTGCCGAGGCCCTCCGCGCGCTCGGGTCGGCGGTGCTCCAACATGGTGATGTGGCGAACAGCATTGCGCTCCTGACGGAGGCCGCGGCGCTAATGCGGGAGCTGGGCGATCTCCGGCAGACGGCGTTCTTGCAGGCCTACCTTGCCTATGCGGTCATTCATCAGGGCGACCTGGCCCGGGGCGAGGCCCTCACAGCCGAGAGCGACGCATTGCTGCGTTCGCTCGGAGATACGCCCAGCTTCGAGGCAGACCTCTTGGCGTTCGTCCAGGGCTGGCTTGCCTTCATGAAAGGGGACAGAGCGGAGGCCCAGCGCCACTTCGAAGCAGCTGTCGCATTGGGTCGGGTCATCGCCGCCAAGGCTGTGCTCTCAGCCACGTTCGTCGGCCTCGGCGAACTGGGCTTGGTTAGCGGCGATGTCGAGGCCGCGGTTGAGGGTTATCGTGAGGGCCTGGTCCTGGGTTGGGAAGGCGATTTCCCACTGGGCATCACCGGTAACCTGCTGGGTCTTGTGGCGATAGGAAGCCAGCGCGGCGAGCTCGTGCCAGTGGCGCATATCATCGGAGCGTTGGACACCTTTGTGGGGACGATCCAAGCCCTGCTGCCGTACCTCGTTGCCAGGTACGAAGCCGACGTGGCAACAGTGCAGGCGGCGCTCGGGGAGAAGGCATTTGCCGCGGCTCGGGAAGCTGGTCGGGCGCTGTCGCTGGAAGAAACAATCGCCGAGGCCCTTGCTTTGGCGGACACCCTGATGGGCGTGCAGAACTAAGGTCGCGAGTCTCGGGTGAACCAGGGAAGTGGTCCAAATCCGGGAAGTGCTACGAGCCGTCCGCTGCGACAGAGAATCGGATGGTGTTGTGTTCACAACGCGCTGGCATAGCGGACGGTTGCCGGGAACGAGACGGTCCTGCCCGCGATCCGATGAAGGCCGTTGTACTTCGACTGTGGCGATGGTCGCATAGTGCTCTTAGGGCCAGACACCCTTATCCGTTCGGTATGGCGCGCTCCAAGAGGAGCACGGCGTACGGCGGTAGCGTCAGCTCGACCGTGCCGTGCGAGAGGAGCTGGTCGGTGACAACGGCTCCATTACCCAGGAAGCGCGCGTCGCCGGCGTCGAGACGCGTGACCCAGTTACCGGCCGGGACTGGGATGGAGAGGCGAGTCTCCGTATCGGCAAAGCTGAGGAGGGCGATCGTCTCGCCGGCGTCACCCCGGGTGTGGAGCAGGACGACCCGATCGGCTTCCCACACGGTCACCTCGCGCGCTGCGTCAGGATCCGTCAGCGCGGGGATGGTGCGGCGGAGGGTCAGCAGCTCACGGTACAACGCGTGCAGCGCCCGATGCTGCCCATCGCGACGAAGCTCCGGCTGCACCCTGGAGCGCTTGTAGGTGGCGGGATCTTGCGGATCCGGTGCCGCGTCATCCGACCCATCAAAGGAGAAGGCCTCACGACGGCCCGCGCGCACGGCGTCCACCAGGATCGGGTTGTCATGGTGTGTGAAATAGAGAAACGGGGCCGTTTCCCCGTACTCCTCACCCATGAAGATGAGCGGCACGAAGGGCGAGAGGAGCACGGTTGCCGCGGCCAGCTTCTGCTGGGCGAAGGTGATCCGCTGACCGAGGCGTTCGCCGCCGGGACGATTGCCGACCTGGTCGTGGTTCTGAATGAAGACGACGAACTGGTCGCGCCGCGCCGGCTGCGGCGAGCGGCCGAACCGCCGCCGCCGGGACTGGTTGTACTCACCCGTGTAGACGAAGGCCTGGAGCAAGGCCTTGCCGAGTTGGGCAAAGTGGTCGTAGTCCCTGGCATAGGGGCTTTCCTCGCCGACGAGCTGGACCTCGAGGGCATGGCAGAAGTCGTCTGCCCACTGTGCGTCGAGGGCATAGCCATTCAGAGCGCGGGGCAGGACCACTTTGGGATCGTTGAGATCGCTCTCGGCGATGAGAATGGCCTGCCGCCCCAGCTCGTCGGCACGGCCATGAACGGCATCGGCCAGCTCGGCGAGGAAGGGCTGGGCCTGGGCGTCGAAGATCTCATGGATGGCGTCGAGACGGAACCCATCGATGCGGCACTCTTCCAGCCACGTCAAGGCGCTGTCGATGAAGAAGGTACGGACCTCGTCGCTCTCTGGGCCGTCGTAATTGATGGCGTCGCCCCAGGGAGTGCGGTAGCGGTCCGTGAAGTACGGACCAAAGCGGGGGAGGACGTTTCCCTCGGGACCGAGGTGGTTGTAGACCACGTCGAGGATGACCATGATCTCTTCCCGATGGGCGGCATCGACCAGACGACGGAGTCCGTCCGGGCCACCGTAGGAGTGCTGAGCGGCGTACGGGAAGACCCCGTCGTAGCCCCAGTTGCGTTCCCCCGGAAACTGGGCGATCGGCATGAGCTCAATGACGGTGATGCCGAGATCCCGCAGGTAGGGCAGGCGCGGGATGATGGCTTCAAACGTACCCTCCGGGGTGAAGGTTCCGACGTGAAGCTCGTACAGCACCCAGTCCTGGCGAGGAGGCACCTCCCACGCATCAACCTCCCAGGCGAATGCGGCCGGATCGACTACCTCTGACGGACCGTGAATCCCCTCGGGTTGCGAGCGGGAGGCCGGATCGGCGATCAGCGCCTGATCATCATCGAGCCGGAGCCGGTACCGGGTGCCTGGACCGGCTCCGGCCAAAACGCCGGAGAAGTAGCCGCGCCCTTCCGCGGTCAGCTCTTGTGGATCGCGCTCCGACCCTGGCCCCTCCTCGAGCACAACGCTGACGCTCCGCGCATACGGAGCCCAGACGCGCGCGTGGACTGCCCCATCAGGGAGGACTTCGACGCCGGCGGCACGGCGCCGCTGAGGAGGGCTCGTCATGGGTGTCGGTTGGCTTTCCTTTGCCGCGGCCGCCTCCACACGAGAGACTGCCCGTCGACCGGCATTAAAGCCAATCGACGGGCAGTCTGCACCGGGGCCTGAATGTGAAAGTCCGTCCCCGCCTCCCGGCTCGCGCGGAGCCGGACCGGGCAACTAGCGGCGGCCGACGGTGGCGCCGGCCATCATGGTGTGTTGTGTCTGCTGCTTGCCCATCTCCCGGGCCAGGGTTTCAACCCGTGCGGCCATCGCCTTCTCCTGATCCAGGTTGTCCTGCAGGAGCTGGGCCGCGTCGGTCTCGCCGAGATCCTTGGCCATCTGCACGAGACCGGTGTACATCGCCATCTCGTAGTGCTCGGTCTTGACCGCGGCGCCGAGGTTGGCCATCTCCAGGATCTCCGGTGACGGCTCTTCCTGGTGCAGGGCTTTGTGCTCCTCCTCCATCCCCTTGATGGCGTAGCAGGTCGTCTCCTCCGGCTGCTCACCCAACTGATTGAAGACTTCCTGGATGTTCTTCACCTGCTGCCGGGTTTCCTGCTCGTGCATCTCCAGCGCCTCTTTCACTTCATGATTGAGGGCTTCCGACTTGCAGCTCAGGGAGCATCTTCAGAATCTGCTGCTCGGCACTCATGGCGTCCGAAAGCTCGTGCACGAAAAGCTCACGCGGTGTTGTCAATGGCATGATTAGGAACACTCCCTTTCGATATCCCGCACCCCGCATTTTGCGTCCAGATAACTCCGGCTCCGCGACCAAGTTGCACGCTGCATGCCAGGCGACCGGAGACAGGGGAAAGCACACGATATCTGGCACGACATGTGCACTCCTGGGGCGCGTGGTACGGTGGCTCCACAGGGATGACCACACCTGGAGGACAACAGAATGACCGACGTGGCGACGGGACAGCGCGTCCGCCCTGGATCGCGGTTCCCGCTCGGCGCGACCTGGGACGGTATCGGGACGAATTTCGCCCTCTTCAGTGAACATGCGACACGTGTCGAACTCTGCCTTTTCGATGAAGAGGGGAAAAACGAACGGTGCGTGCCCCTGCGCGAGATGACGGCTCACGTCTGGCACGGCTATCTCCCTGGCATCGGTCCCGGGCAGCGGTATGGCTACCGGGTCGATGGACCATGGGAACCGGAGGCCGGGCATCGCTTCAACCGGGCGAAGCTCCTCATCGACCCCTACGCACGAGCGCTAGCCGGGACGTGTCGATTGGGAGGCTCCGGTCTTCGGCTACCCAATCGGGAGTGGCGATGACCTGGTGCGGGACGAGAACGCCGACGCCTGGGGTGTGCCCAAGGGGATCGTCATCGACGGCGCCTTTCCCTGGGGCGACGACCGCAGCCCCAACATCCCTCTCCATGACTCCGTGATCTACGAGCTCCATATGAAGGGCTTCACCGCCCGTCATCCGGACCTGCCCCCGGAGCTGCGCGGCACCTACGCCGGGCTCGCCGCGCCGCCGGTGGTCGCCTATCTCAAAGAGTTGGGCATCACCGCGGTCGAGCTTCTCCCGGTGCATGCCTTCCTCGACGACCGCCACCTGCTCGACCGGGGATTTCGCAATTACTGGGGGTACAACACCATCAACTTCTTCGCCCCCGAGGCGCGCTATGCCAGCACGAGCGCCCTGGGAGGCCAGGTCACCGAGTTCAAGCAAATGGTGAAGACCCTCCACGCCGCCGGCATCGAGGTGATCCTCGATGTGGTCTATAACCACACCGCCGAGGGCAACCACCTCGGCCCGACCCTCTCCTTCCGCGGTATCGACAATGCGAGCTACTACCGCCTCGTCCCCGATGACCCGCGCTTCTACATGGATTACACCGGCACCGGCAACACCCTCAACGCCGTCCATCCCCAGGTGCTGCAGCTGATCATGGACTCCTTGCGCTACTGGGTGACCGAGATGCACGTCGATGGCTTCCGCTTCGACCTGGCTTCCGCCCTGGCCCGCGAGTTCCACGACGTCGACCGCCTGGGATCATTCTTCGACGTCATCCACCAGGACCCGGTGCTCTCCCGGGTGAAGCTCATCGGGGAACCGTGGGACATCGCGGAGGGGGGCTATCAGGTCGGCAACTTCCCGGCCCTCTGGAGTGAGTGGAACGACAAGTACCGGGACACGGTCCGTGACTACTGGAAAGCGGGCGACGTCTCCATCTCCGAGCTCGCCTATCGCCTCACCGGGTCGTCCGACCTCTACCAGGGGGACGGCCGCCGGCCCTACGCCAGCATCAACTTCGTCACCGCTCACGACGGGTTCACCCTGCACGATCTGGTGAGCTACAACGAGAAGCACAATGAGGCGAATGGCGAAGGGAACCGGGACGGCCACGACCACAACGTGTCGTGGAACCACGGCGTGGAGGGACCGACTGACGACCCGGAGATCATCGCCGCGCGCGAGCAGACCAAGCGCAATCTGATCGCCACCCTCCTCCTCTCCCAGGGCGTGCCGATGCTGTCCCATGGTGATGAGGTCGGCCGCACCCAGGGCGGGAACAACAACGCCTACGCGCAGGACAACGAGATCAGCTGGATCGATTGGAACCTCGACGACCGCAAGCGCGCGTTCCTCGAGTTCACACGCGATCTCATCACCGTCCGCGATCGCCATCCGAGTCTGGGCCGCCCTCGCTTCTTCCAGGGACGCAAGATCCGCGGCTCACCGGTAGAGGACCTGGCCTGGTTCCAGCCCAACGGCGAGCCGATGACGGACGAAGAGTGGGAGGAAGGTTGGGCGCGGGCCATCGCCATGCGCCTCGGCGGCAACGCGCTGACGGAGTCCGATGCCGAAGGGAACCGTCTCGTCGACGACGACCTCTTCGTGCTCCTCAACGGTCACTTCGCGCCGGTGCTCTTCTGCCTGCCGCCGGATCGCCACCGGCAACGAATGGACGGTGGTCGTCGACACCGCAAGCGGTGAGATCGCCATCAACGGCGGCAAGCGGACCATCACCGCCGGGGAGAACTTCGAGCTGCCGGGGCGGTCGTTGTTATTGCTGAGGCGCTGAGGGAGTTACCGCGGGTAGATCGCCGTTGCGAAGACCGAATCGCTCCGTCGCTACGACACCTGGCTTTCAAACCCGGGGTTCCAGGCGATTTCCCATACGTGGCCGTCCGGGTCCTGAAAATACCCGGAAACGCCACCCCAGAAGCGGTCGCGGGCAGGATCGACGATTCTTGCTCCGGCATCTTCTGCCTGCTTCATCACCTGATAGACGTCTTCCTTGGAGCCGACGAGATGGCCGATGCTGAGCTCGATGGAGTTCGACTTGCGTTCGTCAAAGGGGAGACCGGCATCTTTCGCGAGTTCCCTCCTGGGATACAAGGCGAGCACCAACCCGCCTTCCATGATGGAAGAAGACAACGGCGCCGCCCTCGAACTCCGTTCCGACAACGCCTTTCGTCGGCAGCCCCAGACCGTCCCGGTAGAAGACCAGCGCTTTCTCCAGATCCTGCACGCCAAGCGTGATGACGTTGATGACGGGTTTCATCGTCGCTGCTCCTTCTACTGATGCTCACAGGTGACGCGATGCGCTCGTCGTCACAAGAGAGTGCCATGCTGGGATGAGAATCTGGCGTCGTCTTGAACAACGCTGCCATCGCGGTGGAGGCCAGCGCTGCTCCTGGTTCCCGGAGAGACGGTCAGGGTGGCACGGAACGCTGCTCCGGGAAGAGCGCGCTCACGGTTCGACCGCGTTCGGGTCGCTAATTCGCGTCGGCGGGGGCGAACAGGGAAACACCGATGCCGTCGGGATCCAGGACGATCGCGTATCGCTGGCCCCAGAAGGCATCCCACGGCTGCTTATACCCCTCGTAACCGAGCGCGATCAGCTCGTCATAGGTGCGATCGACATCGGTCGGGGTCTCCACCAGGAAGGCCAGTCCCATACGGTCTCCTCCGCTGGGCGGAGTCCAGTCTGGATCGAATGAGCGGATGGTCTCCTCGGTGTCCCAGGCTAGCCGTAGACCGCCCGGAAGCGTCGCTTCGACATGGGGCTCCCCATCGGCGCCGGGCGGCACATCCAGACCGAGATGGCGGTAAAACGCTAGCGACCGCGCCATATCCTTGACGACCAGTCCGATGAGGTCCAACCGCGCGGGCATTGTCGATGCTCCTTTCCGTGCCAAAACCCGAATCCCGGGGGGTCTGACCGAGCAGGTCTTCTGCTCGTTCGACGCCGATTCGGATCGGCATGTGCGCCATCGCCGGACCGATGCTGGGTAGCGTGCGCAGGCCGCTTTCACTCATACCCTGAGGCTAGCGGTTCACGGCATTGGTGTCTTGAACAAATCGGACACCGCGCACGAGACCGTCGTCCCACGGAAGAGCTGGCCCGGGGGTACACCGGTGAGGATAGTGACTTCACGGGTCATGTGGGGCTGGTCGGCATAGCCGGCCTCGAACGACAACCGGGCCAGGTCTGGGTGTGGCTCCCGGCGCTGGTCCGCCAGCCAGAGGAGACGTTGCAACCGCATGATGCGCTGGAGCTTCTTGGGGCCGTAGCCGACAGCTTCCGCAAACCGGCGGTGAATCTGGCGCGGGCTGAGCCCAAACTGGTGACCAAGCTCCTCGACAGGCCGCATCGGGTGGTGGGCGAGCCACGCTGCGGCACGCGAGACGAAGAGGTCATCGTCTGTGGCCGCCACTTGAGAGCGAACGGCCGCATGGATCGCGCGCAGTTTGTCGGGAAGCGTTTCCTGGTGAGCTGGCTCTTCCCAGGCCAGGCAGCGACCGTTGGGCCAGATATCCCGGAGTGGTACCTCCTGGTTGAGGAGCTGCACGGCAGGGATACCGAGCAAACGGTGAGCAGTCCCTGGGCGAAAGCGTATCCCCAGGATGTCCGTCCCTGCCACGAGCGGGTGGATCATGGGCAACGTCGCCGGGCCGGCAATGACGGGAGGCCGATCGTCGACCCATATCATGTCGATGCAGCCATCGGGAACCACTCTCGCTACTGCTCCCACTGGGCCGACGGGGCGATGCCAGAAACAGGCCACCACCGTCCCGCAGATGATGGGGTGGGACGAGTTCTCGATAGCGCGAGCGATTTACGTGCTCAGATTCCTCACCGATCAGCGCCGGCTGTTCCATAGGGTTGCGACTCTCATATTCTCGATTGGCCGTGGCCTATCCGGCATAGTCACCCATTCCTAGGCGCCGGGACCTCTGCACTCCCCTCACCCTATCACCCTCTACCACGCCCGGCGGCACGCCTCCACCGTCCTGTAGGAGGAAGATAAGTCACAACCGCCTTTCCGGCGCTGGCAGACTCTCTATTGACAACACCCGCTGATAGACCGGTAAGTGAGTCTCTCGCCGCGCCCAGTATGCGTGGTCGCTGACGCTACTTGCCCTGTTAGGGCTGCCACTCATCCATATTGCAGCCGGGCGGATACCAGTCCCTCAATCATTCCGACGAAGCCGTACAGGCCTACCGAGACGGCGACGATCAGCGTCGCCCCCGACCAGAGGGTGTTGAAGTCCGATGCGCTGTAGGAGACGACGAGCACGTTCCCGAGGCCGTTGCCGGTAGCCAGCCATTCCGCCAGTGTCGCCCCTCCGATTGCTGCGGGCGCGGCGATACGCGCTGAGGCAAAGAATGCCGGCAGCGCGTAGGGCAGCCGAACCTTGCGGACGACCATCATCGGGGACCCACCCGACGCCTGGATCACGTCGCAAGCCAGCGCCGGCGCGGAGCGTAGCCCGACCGCCACGTTGACCAGCGTCGGGAAGAAGGTCACGATGCTGACGACCGCCGTCACGCCCAAGTAGCCGCGCCCGAAGATAAGCGCAATAAGCGGCGTCATCGCGACCAGTGGCACCGATCGCAACGTAATCGCCACTGGCATCACCGCCTGTTCGATTCCCCGCGACAGCACGACCGCGATCGCCACCGCGGTGGCTGCCAGCGTGCCGATCAGATAACCTCCCGCCGCGTCGATCACCGTGCGTCCTAGCGCGTCCAACAGGAAGTGACGATGCTCCGCAGCGTCTGGATCGACGGCGAGGTACCGATAGACATCGTCGGGATCCTTGGCGAAGAAGGGACTCAAGTCGAAGACGCGGATCACCCCGTACCAGACGGCGGTCAGCAATCCAACAGACGCCGCCAGGAACACGACCGAGCGGGCGATCTGGCGCCATCGCCCGCCGGGTCGGGCACCGTTCGCCAAGCCGCCGAGCCCGATCTCGACCTCCCTGGCCCATGGCGTGAGGACGTGCGCCAACAGTGTCGCCCCGAGGTAGAGCGACCCGGCGAGCGCCGCGATGACGAGGGCGATACTCCAGGTGCGGGCGACCGCGAACGACGACTGGGCCTGGATCATCGCGGCGCCGAGCCCTTGCTGTGCGCCCAGGTACTCACCGATGATCGCGCCCAGCAGTGCCGCCGGAGCCGCCACCCGCAACCCGCCCAGGATGCTCGGGAGAGCGGCCCACAACTTCACCTTCTGCAGGCTCGTCCAGGCGCCCCCACCGGAGGCTCGCACCACGTCCAGGGATGTCGGGTCGGCTCCCCGCAGACCGAGGCCGGTGGCGATCAGGGTCGTAAAGAAGACCGACAGCGCCGCCAGCGCAATCTTCGGCCCGTCGTCTGGCAACACGACGATGAGGATCGGCGCGATCGCCACCAGCGGGATATTGAAGCAGGCGACCGCGAGCCGCAGCACCGGTCCCTCAACGGCCGGTGCCAGATCGCACAACACGCCGAGCAGGATGGCGATGAGGTTGCCCCAGACATACCCGATCACCGCGACCCGCAACGTCGCCGTCACGTTGGGGGGATAAAAGTGCCGGTCCATCCAGAGCTGGGACGCAACATCCGTCGGCGCCGGCACGACCCGCGACGCGGCGAGAACGGTCATGGCCAGCAGCTGCCAGACGGCCAGGACGGCGACTACCCCGACCACGCCGTCGATCCAGGTCGGCCGGCCTCGCCAGGCAGGCAGCCACATTCCCTTGGTCACGCGGACCCCGGCGCTTCTTCCGGCTGGCCTGGAGAAAAGCAGGTCGCTGAGACCGTGACAGATCGCGTGAAAGGCGGCGCTGCGCATGACTTCAGGCCGCCGCGGCCGGTCGAGGTCGATCGCCACCATGTCGATGATACGGCCCGGGCGCGCGGACATGACCGCCACCGTATCGGCCAGAAACACGGCCTCCTCGATCGCGTGCGTCACCAGAACTGTGGTTGTCGCCCGCTCGCTCCAGATCCGTTGCAGCTCGACGTTCATCCGCTGCCGGGTCATCTGGTCGAGCGCGCCGAAGGGCTCGTCCAGCAGCAGCACCTCCGGCTCGACGACCAACGCCCGGGCAATGGAGACGCGTTGGCGCATGCCGCCCGAAAGTTGATGCGGACGCGCCCGCTCGAACCCTCCCAACCCAACCAGGTCGATCAGGTCGGCGACCGCTCTTGGCCCGACGCGCACCCCCCCGACTTCCAGCGGCAGCCGGACGTTGGCTTCAACGCTGCGCCAGGGAAGGAGCGCGGCGTCCTGAAACGCCACCCCGAGGCGGTGCCGCGCGCGCAGCACGCCCGGCGGTTCGCCGTGGACGAGCAGCTTCCCGCTTGTCGGGGCGTCGAGATCGGCGAGCATGCGCAGGATTGTCGACTTGCCGCACCCGGACGGACCTAGCAGAGCGACAAATTCTCCTCGCTTCGTCGCCAGATTGACGTCCGCGAGAGCGCGAGACCTCGCGCCGTCCGAGCTTGAACGTCTTGGAAACGTCCTCGATCCTGATGCCATCGGTGGGGACCGCCGGGGGGCCGCCCTGCTCATGTGATTTTGCTCGATTCCGCTCTGTAGCCACGCTCATGAGCGGAGCATATCCTTCGGTTCTACGAGTCGCCCGCATCGTGTCGGAGCATCTCGAGGATCCGCGATTGATAGGTCGTGTCCCGGCCGGGAAGCTCGTTCTCAACCCGCGCGCCTGTGGTGAACCAGTGGAGGAAGTCGCGCCCCATCTCCTGACCACGCCGGGTGTGCATGTCGAGCATGTCGTCGAAAACCTCTGGCCTTGCCGATCCTTCGTCGACCACCCGGCGCACCCACGTCGCCATTTCGTCGCTGGTGCGATCCTTCGGACTGAGGGCCAGCAGGCGGACGGCATGGACGAGGTAGATCAGGCGGTCCGGGCTCTCTCGCGGCGCTGCCCGCCGGAACTCCTCGAGCGTGCGGACGATCACCGGCGCGTCGGCTCGCCCCAGTCCGACATCCTCGACCGAGATGATCTCGAGACGGCGCCAGACCTGGTCTTCGAACTCCGGTCCTGAGGCGAACATTTCGTAGGCCACGAGAATCGCGTTCTCGACCAGCCCGCGGCGAATCGACTTCTGCAGGGCCGAGATGAGCTCATCGGCCGCCAAGCCATGGACCGTTTGCACTCCGGCCCAAGGGTCAGCCTGGACATTCGGCAGCGTTCATGCCGCCGTGTTCTCCCTCGCGCTCCACCGACCCGGTCGGTCGCAGCCTCGATTCATCGCTTCTGCCGCCGCTCAACCCGCGACCGGGGTGGCGTCTGCATAGACCTCTGCCAGGATCGAGGTATCGAAGAGGTCCTCGGCTGTCGCCTCGATGCCCGACTTCTCCAGCGTCTCGATGTTCTGCTGGATCCCCTGCTCGCTCATGGTGCCGAGACCGGAGGCCAAGGTCTCATCGGTCTCGATCAGGGGGATCTGCTCCAGCAGTGTCAGGGTCTGCGCTTCGAGTTCGAGATTGAGCGACTGGCCGTACTTCTCCACCACGAGCCTGGCCGCCTCCTCGGGATCGTCGATCGCATCTCGCCAGCCCTTCATCGTCGCCCGGATGATCTTGACGATCGTGGGACGCCGCTCTGGGTCGGCCAGCGACTCCTCCGCCACCACGAAGGCGTCGGTAAAGAGGTTGAAGCCGAAGTCCGCCAGCAGGAAGGTGATCGTTTCGATGCCCTGGAGGGCAAGCTGAATAGGCTGGTTGGTCTGGAACGAAACGAAGGCGTCGACCTCGCCGGCGACCAGTGGGGCTGGGTCGAACTGCACCGGCACATAGGTGATCGACTTCGGATCGATGCCGATCCCGGTGAAGAATGCGTCGTAGATCGGGACGCCGGCCTGCTGGATGCCCAGCTTCTTGCCGACGAGGTCCTGCGGTGTCGGAACCGGGTTTGCTCGCCAACGACATGATCGCTGCGGGATTGCGCTGGAAGGTGGTCGCGACCGACTTTGAGCTCCGCGCCTTGCTCCCTGGCCCGGGCCACGTTGTCGGGTTGAGACAACCCGACGAGCGCCTTGCCCGAGACCACGAGCGGCTCGACCGAGACGCCCGGACCGCCCGGGACCAGCTCCAGATCAACGCCCTCGGCGGTGTAGTACCCCTTCTCCGCGGCGACGAACTCACCGGCGTTCTCGACGTTGGCGATCCAGCCCATCTGCAGCGACGCCTGCGTCTGGGCCGCGGCAACCGGCGACGCCAACCGCGCTAACACCAGACTGCCCACAGAGCCGGCGCCCACTGCAACCAAGCCTCGCCGTGAGATCGTCATCTCGCTGCCCCTCCCGTTGTTCCAAGTCGAGTGCTCAGGATGGCATACCAGCGTGTTCGTGACCAGCATCGAAACTCGCTGATCTTGCGTGCTTTCTTGTAACTAGACGCCTCTATGCGAGTTCCCGCACCACCTGAATCCCGTTCAAGGCCATGTGGTGCAGGAAGACCTGGTGGAAGAAGTCACCCGGGTGAGGTATTGCGCCGATCGCCGTCGCGGTCTCCACGGGCAGGTCGTACGTGTCGACCGCGTTCGCCGGGACGATCACCGACACACCCGGCACGTTGCGGGCATTGTGGCGAACGCGCAGGTGCATCGCGAGTTGATAGACGCACAAATCGGTGCAGTTGCCGACCACGATCGCGGTGCGCAGCTCCGGATGCGCGTCGAGCCAGGCATCGAACCCGGTTTCCAGTCCTGGGTGCAACGAGTTCTTCTCGATCACGGTGAAGAGGTCCGCAAACGGGAGCGCCCGCAGCTCGGGGATCGTCTCGGCCTCCTCCGTGCCCCGCACACAGTGCACCGGCCAGGCCTCGAACTCCGGAGTTTGCGGGTGGTGGGTGTCCTGGGTCAACACGAAGTGGCGCACGCCGAGCGCGTGCGCGCGCTGAAAGAGATCGACCACCGGATCCGTCAGCGCGTCGACGCGGGGCGAGGCGAGATTGCCGCGGTCGCAGAAGCCGACGACCATGTCGGTGGAGAAGATGGCGGCGCTCGCTGGGTCGGTGACGATCTCGGCAAGCGCGCGCGGCTGGAGCCGGTCGTACCAACTGGTGACGAATTCCGGAATGCTCGTCGCTGTCTGGATGGGGCTGGTCACTGTCATGCGGGCACCTGGATTTCACGGGCGGAGTTAGCGGATAGCGGACTCATTGCATCGGTCGCGCGCTCCTCGCGCGTGACCGTGACAAGGAGGGCGTCAAGAGCATACCCGCGGCTGCGGCGCTCGAGCAGCGAGCGGTCAGTCAGCAGCTGGGGTAGGCGGCCGGATCACGCGCGGCGTCGGTGTCGGTAGCGGCCCCGTCGTCGCCGAGGTTTCATCCGCGGCCGGGATCGCGGCGGGTTCCGGGGTTGGCAGCGCCGTCGGCGGCGGTGGAGGCACCGTGGGGATGGAGGTGGCGGTGGGCAGCGCCACCAGCACCGGCGCCGCCGTGGGAAGAGGCGTTGCCGTCGGAGGAGGAATCGGCGTCGCGGTCGGAACCGGGATCGGGATCAGCGTTGGCAACGGGGTGGGGGTGGGGATCGGCGTCACGGTCGGGGGAGCCGCGACCGGCACGAACGGCGTCGCGGTGGGAATCTCCTCGACGTGCACCGGCACAAACCCATCCTGCGCCAGGAGCGCGGACGCGATGGCCTCGACATCCGCTCTCGGGTCGCTGCCGCTATCAGGCGCGACCCCGGTGACGGCGAACAGCAGGGAGCCACTGCTCATGTAGAGGGAGTATTCGGTGCCATTGACGGCCGAACCGGTGAGCGCGGCGCTGCTGTCGCCGAATGTGGTCACCGGGACAGGTTGCAGGTCCATGCTCCGCCCGCGCGCATCCGCGAAATAGGCAACCGCCTCGGCGGCCGCGCGAACATCGGCGAATCGATGCAGACTGATATCGACCCAGCCAACCCGGCCCACCGGCGGCTTGCAGGTGAACTGGCGGTACACCCCACCCTGCCAGCCGAGGGCTTGCAGCGAGGTCGAGGCATCAGCGCTGGTGGCCAGGCGCTCGACGACGCCCGGGACATCCAGCTCGCCTTCACCCTCGATGCTGAAGCACGCGGCGTGATCGAGCGGCAAGGTGTTGAGTATGGGCTCGACGGCGGGTTGCATGACGGTGATGGTGGATGGCGATGGCGGAGCGACCTGGTCGATGATCCCTTGAGCGATCTGCTCGAGTGAGGTGGCAGGTCCGTCGGAGATCGATGGGGCCGTGAGGCTGATGCGCAGCAGCAGTGCGCCGGAGCGCACGTAGAGGGTAGTGTCGTAGCCGCCGTCGACTGCGCCATTGAGGACCCGGGACTCGTCGCCGATTTCCGGCTGGCTCGCCTGCTTCATCTCACGGTACCCGAGAACGGCGGCGCGGTCTTGCAGAAAGTAGGGCATCGCCAGGGAGGCGTCCTCAGCGTCCGCGAAGCGCGTGAGACTGATATCGAGGGTCGCGAGCGGCTCTCCCGTGGCGGTCAGGTCGGCGGCCTGGAAGACGGCAAAGGCGTTCTCTTGCCAGTTCCACCCAGCGAGCAGCTGCGCTACCTCGTCCGCGTTGGCGAACCCCGTCGCCTGCTCGGCGAGGGATCTGGTGCGGTTGTCGATCGCCACGAATCCCGGCCCGATGTCGCTGGCGGCGGGGAGAAGATCGAGCAACGAGGAGTCCTGGGCGGTGACGCTGACCGCCGGAACGCTGCCGATGAGCAACCCTACCAACGCCAGCATCGCTACGACATGACGCATGCATCCGCTCCTGAACCTGTGGCGGCACTAAGTCAGTGCTAGAACGCGCAACAGGTTCGGGCGGTGTCTGCCGGCCGGGCGCGACGGACGACCATGGCCCCCGTGAAGCCTCTACGTCGCGGCGGGTGCTCTCTCCACTTGGTTGGCAAGGTCGATGAAATCCCGCGCCACGAGGTCGAAATCGTGCTCCGGCAGCCAGGTCGCTCGTTTGGCCGGGTCCATATTCCGTTGGCCGTGGCACGAAGGCTGTCTGCAGGCCGCATGCCGCCGCGGCGAGGAGGTCGCCGTTGTGTGCCGCGACCATCATCACCGCTGATGGCGCGAGCCCGAGAGCCTCCGCGCACCTCAGGTAGACCTCCGGCCGCGGTTTGTAGGCGCGGGCGATCTCCGCGCCCAGGATCACGTCCCAGGGCAGGCCGGCGCGCTTGGCCAGATTGACCATGAGCGCGATGTGCCCGTTCGAGTTCGGGGCGATGATGTGCCGGGTCTTCAGCCGCGTCAGCCCTTCGACCACGTCTGGCCAGGGGTCGAGGCGATGCCAGGCGAGGGTAAAGTCGTCCCGGTCGGTACCGGACATCGTATCCAGCCCAAACCCCGGCAGAACGGTGTCGAGCGCCTCGCGATGCAACACGTCGAGCGTCGTCCAGGGCCGATTGCCGGTGCGCACCGTCTCCATCTGTGGCTGATACTGCGCGCGCCAGGCGTCGGCGACCGCCAGCCAATCCACGCCGCTCACGCCGAGTTTGCGCCCGAGCGCCTCACCCTCGCGAGCGATGCTCGACCGCCAATCGACGCAGGTGCCAAAGACGTCGAAGAGAAGTGCTTTTGGTTGGGTTTTCATGTGCATCGCTAGATCGTGCTCCTCGAGTGGTCGTGCAGACCCTGACGGCCATGTGTCGGACGTCACGTCTCGGGAAGAGTCTGCGCATTCCGTATCACGTCATAGAATGTGCGCCTCGAGAAGCCACTCGCCAAGACGATGGAACGGCTCGACATCCGCACGATCAAGACGGACGATTCGGAGACGGCTTGGGACACGTTGTCCGGCTCCAGCACCGCCTCAGCCTCTGCCAAAGCCTGTTCGAGGGAAAGCGCCCGGCCGGCGACGGTGATCGCCGCGTAGGCGTCATCGCCGAGTGCGTTCCTCACACGATCATGTGCCCGCTCGTAGTGATCACGCGCCGGCAGCGAGAACGCCGCGGCCTCGGCCTGAAGCAGCGCCTCCGCCTTAGCGAAGAGCCGCGCCGCCGGCTGCCACGCCTCTCGCGCCGTGGCCAGGGTCGCCACGTCGGCCAGCCCGACCGCGATGGCAGCGCGGCTGCCGCGCTGGCGCAGGCGCGTCAATTCCTCGCGAAACCACATCGCCGCTTCGTCGAGGTCGCCGGCGGCGCAGGCGATCAAGCCGAGGTAGCGCAGCGGATCGATAGCATCGAGCCGGCGCACCAGCATCGATCGTAGCGCTCGACGGCATCCCGCAGTAGGCTACGGGCAGCGCGCATCGTCTCCCTGCGCCCAGGCGATCATGCCCGAGGTGGAAGCGCGCGTGGCCGAGCAAGTCTTCACGTCCGCGCATCGCGGAAAGGCTTCATTGTCGCGGAAGTAGGTCTCGTTCGCCGCGAAGAGCGCCGCGGCCTCGTCGTACTGCCCCTGGCTGACGTGGACACCACCAAGGAGACTGCCGGCGATCGCGTGGCCATAGGCATCGCCGCTCTGCTCCCACCAGGAAAAACTCTCCGTCAACAGCGCGGTCGCGCGGTCCGTCTCGCCAGCACACGTTGGCCAGCATCCCGCTGAACGTGAGCGCCCAGGCACGCGGCCGAGGGCGTGGGCATCCGCAGGCGTCTCGAGTGCCTGGCTGAGCCAGTGCCGTCCTTCATTCAGGTAGCCGCGGTAGTACCAGAAGTAGGCGAGCGCCCCGGCCAGCCGGAGGAGCGTGTCGTGGTCACCCGTGTCCCGTGACCACCCTAGGGCCGCCCGCAGGTTGTCATGCTCGCGTTCGATCATATCCAAGCAGGGTCGGGTCGGGGACGCGATTCTCAGATGAGGTATCCGGGAGCGGCCGCTCGGCCAGATCGAGGAAGAAGCGGGCGTGGCGATCTCGGGTGGTCGGCTCCTCGCCGCTCTCGATCAGCCGCTCCAGCGCGAACTCCCGGATCGTCGCCAGCATGGTGTAGCGCGGCTCAGCGTCCTGCTCCTCACTCTGCAGGAGACTGGCATCAAGCAGCGGGGCCATCCCCTCCAGCACAGCGAACGGCTCATCCAGGTTGGCTACCGTCTCGGCTGCCTCCAGGGTGCATCCTCCTGAGAAGACGCCGAGGCGGCGAAAGAGGGCCTGCTCGTGCGGTCGCAGCAGGTCGTAGCTCCAGGCAATCGTATCCCGGAGAGTGCGTTGCCGTTCCGGCAGGTCCTGGGCTCCGCCCGTGAGCAAGGGCAAGCTTCGGTCGAGTCGCGCCGAGAGGGCGGCTGGTGAGAGGACCCGGGCCCGGGCCGCCACAAGCTCCAGCGCCAGCGGTAACCCATCCAGGCGCCGCACAATCTCCACCACCGCCGAGGCATTGGACTCGCTCAGAACGAATTCGGGTTTGACGGCACGCACCCGGTCGACAAAGAGGCGGACGGCCGCGGTCTGGCCGAGTTCCTCGAGTGGTGGCAGACGGCCGGCGTCGGGCAGCGCCAACGGGGATACGGGATAGAGGTGCTCACCAGAGAGGCGCAGCGGCGCCCGGCTCGTGGTCAACACGATCAATGCGGGACACGCCCCGAGAAGCTCGGCGACCAGCGGCGCCGCTGGAAGCACATGTTCGAAGTTATCGAGGATCAGGAGGAGGTGCTTGCCGGCGAGGTGCGTCATGAGGATCCCTCGCAGCGTCTGCTCGGCCCGTTCTCGTACGCCCAGTCGCTCCGCGATTGCGGACGCGACCAGGGCCGGATCATCCAATCGGGCGAGCGAGACGAAGACGACGCCATCGGGAAACGTCGGCGTGACCTGCTCGGCCAAAGCAAGCGAGAGGCGCGTCTTCCCGGTGCCACCAGGTCCCGTCAGGGTAAGGAGCCGGATCGTAGGCTGAGCCAGAAGGGCAGCCACCACCTCGATGTCCTTCTCCCGACCGATGAGGGGTGTAAGAGGAACAGGCAGACCGGGATGGCGATCGCCTCGTTCTCGAGGTGCACGTGTCGTCGCCGGACGCCGTGCCCTGGCGGCTAGTGCGGCCCGATCGGCGGGAGAGAGGTCGAGGGCGTCCAGCACAGCAGGAGCTGCAACGTGTCTCTCCGCGGGAGCCCATGTGCGCCGCGCTCCAGATCGCTGATGCCTCGCGTGCTGACCCCGGCCCGTTCGGCGAGCTCCTCCTGGGTCAGCCCAGCCGAGACCCGGTAACGCCGTAACAGAACACCGAAGTCGCTCTCTGTCATCCCCGATCCGCCTGTCATCAGATCGCCGCTCGGGTGGAGTGCGCCGATTCTAGAGACGCAGCTCGACCCACGCAATCGATGGAGATGTGGGTCGAGGTGTGAGTTAGTCGTGTTCAGGCATGACGCCAGGTCCTAGGGTGAATGCACGCCACTGATGTGGATGAGCGACATTCGAAGTCAGCGGCGGAAGAGCAGGAGGCTCCGATGTTTCACCACCCGGACACCATCTTCACGCTTACCGACCTGCACCGAGAGGATTTGCTCGCCACCGCTGCGCACCAGCGCCGGACCGCGACCGTCGTGGCTCCTGCTCTGCCGTGGCGCACGCTCGCCATCCGAGTCGTGGCCTTCGTAGCCCTGTTCCTCGGCGTGCGCGGCTAACTCGTTCGTCCACGACCGTGCCACAGGCAGTGAACCACCTGGGAAGGAGACCTGCACCATGGGTGTGTATTTTGACGGCAGATCTCGAACGGCGGAGGATCAGATCTGGGACCACATTGACCGCATGCGCGACGCTGGGCCCGTGGCCGACTACTACCTCGCGGCGCACGAGAGGCGGGCGTGGGCAATCGCGATGGGGCGATCGGCAAGGTCTGGGACCAGCAGGACCGCAGTGACCGCAACGGCGTGTCGGCGCTGGATCGGGACCCACCTGATAGCCGTCGGCCATCGCCTTGAGGGACATCGCCCATGCAGACCCTCGATGACGATCGGTTCATGACCATCCAGCGCCGCATGGCGAGCGAGAGCCCGGACCAGTTCTTCTTACAACCGGTTCTCTCGTCGCCGCCGAGGCGACGTTGCTCCTGGGTCGCGGCTCCAATTCCAAACTGGTTGCGGTTTTGGGACGTGCCGGATCACGCAAGATTCTGGCGCGGCCCGGCACACGTAATTCCTCCATCTGCGAGAATCGGCTAGCTCTCGCTCCAATGAAAGGGGACCGACTATGACCAGCGGCACGCTCGATGGAATCGCGCTGGACCGGCTGCGCACCGGGTTCGCGGGAGAGATCATCCTTCCCGATGACCCGGGATACGACGCCGCGCGAACCATCTTCAACGCGATGATCGACAAGCGCCCCGGGGTGATCGCCCAATGCACGACCCCCTCCGACGTCGCGGCGGCAATCCACTTCGGTCGCGAGCGCGCGCTCGAGATCGCGGTCCGAGGCGGGGGGCACAGTGTCGCGGGAAAGAGTCTTACGGACGGGG
Organism: uncultured Chloroflexia bacterium; assembly: GCA_963751075.1. GTDB lineage: Bacteria > Chloroflexota > Chloroflexia > Thermomicrobiales > UBA6265 > JACCXM01. Next base: position 88,014 of record CAVVTE010000028.1, read on the forward strand.
GTCTCGTCATCGACCTGCGGCGGATGAACGGGGTATCGGTCGACCCGGAGCGACGGACCGCCACCGTCGGCGGCGGCGCGACGATGGGCGACCTCGACCGCGCGACGGAACCGTACGGTCTGGCCACGACCGGGGGCCGCGTCTCGACGACCGGGGTCGGTGGCTTCACCCTGGGCGGCGGGTCGGGCTGGCTCGACCGGAAGTTCGGCCTGGCCTGCGACAACCTGCTCGCGGCGGAGCTGGTGCTGGCGGACGGCAGCTTTGTGCGCGCCAGCGAGCAGGAGAACCCCGACCTCTTCTGGGCCTTGCACGGCGGTGGCGGCAATTTCGGCGTGGCCACCGCGTTCACGTTCCGGCTCCATCCCCTGCCCTCGGTCACCGCGGCCCTGCTGCTGTGGGAGCCGGAGGCAGGGCCAGACGTCGCGCGCGCCTACCGCGACTTCATGGCGTCGGCGCCCGACGAGGTCGGCGGCGGGCTCATCTACATCACCGGTCCCGCCGAGGACTTCGTCCCGTCTCACCTGGTCGGTCGGCTCGTGTGCGCCGTCTTGATCACCTATGCCGGTCCAGAGGCCGACGCACGCCGGGCGATGGCGCCGATGCTCGAGCTGGGGCACGACGGCGAGCTGATCGTCGAGGTGCCCTATGCCGAACTGCAGAGCATGCTCGATGATCCGCCCGGCTACCGCAACTACTGGTCGACCGAGTACCTGAATGCGTTCCCGAACGAGGCCGTGGACCGCTTCTGCGCGCGTGCCAACGACATGATCGTGCCGTCGCCGTCGCAGCACGTGCTCTTCCCTCAAGGCGGGGCGGTGGCGCGGGGACCGGCTGATTACCCGATCCCGGGGCGTCAGGCTCCCTGGTGCGTCCACCCCTTCGGGTTGTGGGAGGACCCGGCCGATGACGAGCGGGCGAAGCAGTGGGCACGAGATGTCCGCGCCGACCTGCAACCATGGGCGAGTGGCGCCGTGTACCTGAACTTCATCGGCGACGAGGGCCAGGACCGGGTCGTGGCGGGGTTTGGCCGGGAGAACTACGAGCGCCTGGCCACGATCAAAGCGCACTACGATCCGCATAATGTCTTCCGCCTGAACCACAACATCATGCCAAGCGGAGCCGGCTCAGAGGGACTCGAGACTCGCTTTGACGGCGGGCGCGATCCGGCGGTTGCGTCGCACGTGGGTGTATCCAGCGGCGGCTGAACCGACCACGATCAGGACTTCGAGGGCCGTTCAGCGCCGGCCCTCGTTTAGCCCGGATTATTCATGGAGACGGCAAAAGGCGGCCAAGTGGTCCCAGAGCGGTTGGCCGGGATGGCTGGCCGCCAACCGCAGCCGGACCTGATCGCGCAGTTGAGAGACGCGACCACCGATCTTGAGGAGGCGCAGCCGCAGCGTGTCCAACTGCAGGCGCGCCACGCCGTGCGGGCCAGCCAGCGGCGCAGTGTATCGAGCAGCCAGTAGGCCGCGGCATGGAGCAGTAAGCGGAACTGGTTGGCCCAGAAGCGATGGTCGCTCAAGCGATCGGCAAAGCGGCGCTTTGAGGTCCTTGATCGCAGTTCTCGGGCTCGCCGCGGTGCCACATACCAATCGTAGAGGGCCACCGGCGGGGCGGTCCGGGTGGTGACGACAAAGCGGGTGTTGGGGCCTTTGGGCAGCGCCTCGGCCTTGATAGACCCGCGGCGGATGGTCTCCAACTGCTCGGCTTGGTAGGCGTCTCCCCCGCGAGGCGGACTTTCTCGGCCCCCGTCTCGAGCTCGCTGCCGCTGCGCCGCCGCGAGCAGGGGCGCGGCCAGCGCCGTCAGGCGCGGATTGGGAATCAAGCCGATCGTGTAGTCAAGCCCGTCGCTGCTCGCAGCACTCATAGATGGCGGGCACCGCGCCCCCACTGTCCGCGCGCAACTCGATGCGTCACCGCGGCCAGCGGGCGCGCAGCGCGCGGACGATCCGCTTGAGGACCGCGACGACCCCGGTGCTGCCGTGGGCATTGCCGGGGCGGAGGACCGCGGTGAGGAGCTGGTCGGTCTCGCCATCGAAGATGAGCAACGGATGGTACATGTGCTGGCCATAGTAGCCGTGATAGGCGCTCCCTTCCTGCTGCCCGTGGGTCGGATCAGCCGTGCTGTCGAGGTCCAGCACGAGGTGGGTGGGGATGCCGTCGCGCCCCCGCTCTCGGAGGTAGACTCGCAAAAGCGCGGCGGCCAACCGATAGCAGGTGCGACGATCGACGGCGTTCTCCAAGCGGGAGAAGGTCGGCTGACTGGCCAGATCGCGCCCGGTCTCCGGCAGCGGCCACAGACGAGCTTGAGCAGGGGATCGGGGCGCAGGACGTCGCATCGTTCTGGTCCGCATACCCACAGGCGATCTGGAAGACGCGCTGGCGCAGCAAGCGTCTCCACGGTGATGGCGCACCGGCCCCCGCCGCCAGTCCGGGATACAGGCGGCTAAGGCGGCACAGAGACCCAGCAGCGTCCTCCGCTTCATCCAGCCAGAGCAGCCCCCCATCGGAGGTGAGGCGCCGCCGTCAAAGCTGGCCTCCAAGGGCAGCGCGGCGGGCACGGGAACGCGATAGACAGCTGTGGCAGACTGCGACATGCGGGCGCCTCCTGGCTCGGGATTGGCTCAACACCGTATCCCTACCAAAGAGGCGTCCCGCGGTCACCTCACCCGCTCATGAATAATCCGGTCCAGATCTTCATTGCCCACCACGACCGCCCATGGCAGGACCTCCCAGCGGATCACCAGGCCATGCGTCACGTAGGGATCGTCTCGGGCGAAGGCGTCGACAATCGCCGGGTCATCGGTGCGGAAGATAAGCAGGGCGCGGTCAGGCGGCATTCCCAGCGCCCCCGCGAGCACGATCTCTCCGCGCGCGTGGGCCTCTTGGACGCGCTGCAGGTGCTCTGCGCGGTATGGCGCTCGCCGCGTCGCGAACTCCTCGACTACGTCGTAGAACAGGACGAAGTACGGCATAACACCACCTTTCTTCGTGCAGAATCGCCTACCCGCACTCCCGTCGCGCGCTCACGTGTGCGACGGGGGTGTTGCTGGATCAGCGTACCGGGCGTTGGCAATCGGAAACCCGACCACGCTCGGGGTGGAGCGAGTTCAGAGCGGGTGGATCGCCCATACTTCGTGAGGGCGGCGAGAGATTACATCACGATCGCTCACGCGAAAGCAGGTGGCACCAATCTTCCGTATCGCCTGCATCAGTTCGCTGCCGTTCGCAGGAAGGTCCCCACCCGTTGAACAACGCAGATTCCGTCCCCCCATCACCCATCGCTCATCACCCGCCCACCTCCACCTACCGCGTCCAGCTGAACGCGGCGTTCACCTTCGCCGACGCCCGCGGCATCGTGCCCTATCTCCATGACCTCGGCATCGGGCGCGCTCTACTCCTCGCCGTTCCTCTGCGCCACCCCGGGCAGTACGCACGGGTACGACGTCACCGATTACAGGAGTCTCAATCCCGAGATCGGCACCGAAGGGGACCTGGACACGCTCAGTGGCGGCGCTGCGGGAACGCGGCATGGGCCAGCTCGTGGACGTGGTGCCGAACCACATGGGTATCGCCGGCGGCGCGAACGCCTGGTGGCAGGACGTGCTCGAGAACGGCCGCACCTCAGCCTACGCCGAGTACTTCGACATCGACTGGCGGCCACTGAAAGAGGAGCTGCGCGGCAAGATCCTGCTCCCGGTCCTTGGCGATCACTACGGCATCGTGCTGGAGCGCGGGGAGCTGGACCTCAGGTACGCCGACGGCGAGTTCACGGTTCACTACTACGAGACGCGCCTACCGATCGCCCCCACCACCTACCCGATGATCCTCACGATGGCCCTGGAAGGGGACCTGCTCCCCTCTCCTGCAAGTGCGAGCGGTGCGACGGGAGAGGGGCTGGGGGTGAGGGCGTCTCTTCCGGAAGACGATCTCTCACCTGCTGGAATTCCAGAGCATCATCACCGCGTTCGAGCGGCTGCCACCCCAGGACGAGCGCGACCCCGACCTGATCGCCGAGCGGCGGCGCGAGCAGATCATCGCCAAACGCCGCCTGGCCGACCTGGTCGCGGCTTCGCCCGAGGTGGCCCGTGCCATCGAAGAGACCGTCCGCGTCCTCAATGGTGATCCCGGCCGAACTGCCGGCTTCGATGCGCTCGACCGACTGCTCGACGCGCAGTCGTACCGGCTCTCTTCGTTCCGCACGGCGGGGGAGGAGATCAACTACCGCCGCTTCTTCGCCATCAACGAGTTGGCTGCCGTGCGTCAGGAGGTGCCGGAGGTCTTCGCCGCGGCGCACGACCTCCTCCTGCGCCTGCTGGCCTCCGGGGCGGTAACCGGCATGCGCATCGACCACCCGGATGGCCTCTGGGATCCGGCGGGATATTTCCGCGCTCTGCAGCGCGCCGCCTGGTGGAGTCGACGGCGTCATCGAGGACTGTCCGAGGACGTCGAGCGAAACGGGCAAGCAGACCGACGGGACCTGAGATTGAGCGGCGCATCGACTGGAGCGCTATCGATCCGGCGCTGGCGAACGATTGGCCAGGGCAGACGGACAACGGCGCCGCACTGGCAGAGCGGCTCCCCCTCTACGTCATCGTCGAGAAGATCCTGGAGCCGGGCGAGCCGCTGCCCAACGACTGGGCGGTGCATGGCACGGTCGGCTACGAGTTCGCGCGGGCCACCACCGGGCTCTTCGTCGATCCGGCGCACCGGCGCGCCTTCGACGAGCTCTACACTCGCTTCACCGGCGAGCGGCGCCCCTTTGCCGCCATTGCCTATGCGGCGAAAGAGCTGATGCTGCGCACTGCACTGGCCAGCGAGACGAACGTCCTGGCGCGGGCGCTGAACCGCATCTCCGAGCAGAACCGGCGCACTCGCGACTTCACCCTGAGCGCGCTGCGCCATGCCGTGCGCGAGGTGATCGCCAGCTTCCCCATCTACCGCACATACATTGCCTGTGAATCCCTCACCCCCCTACCCGCCACCCAGGTACCCGGCCCATCTCGACGGGAGAGGGGGGAACGGAAGCGCCTCTCCTGCCACCCGCATTGCGACACCCGTCTCAGATCGCGACCGGCGTGCCATCGAGCGCGCCGTGGCGCTGGCCAAGCGGCGCAACCCGGCCTCGGACCTCTCCGTCTTCGATTTCCTCGCCGACGTGCTGCTCCTCCGTGATGAGGCAGCCTTGAGCGAGAGCGAGCGCGCGGAGCGCTGCCGGTTCGTCATGCGGTTCCAGCAGCTGACGGGTCCGGTGATGGCCAAGGGAGTCGAGGACACCGCCTTTTACATCTATAACCGGCTCCTCGCGCTGAACGAGGTGGGCGGCGACCCCGCCGCCTTCGGCGCCAGCGTCGCCGAGTTCCACCGCCAGAACGCCGAGCGGGCCCGGCGCTGGCCGTATGCGTTGCTCACCTCCTCCACCCACGACACCAAACGCAGCGAGGACGTACGCGCCCGCATCGCCGTCCTCTCCGAGTTGCCGCGCGAGTGGCGGGCCGCGGTCAACCGCTGGGCGCGCCTCAACCGCCGCCACAAGACCCGCGTCGAGGGGACGCCCGCGCCGGATCGCAACGACGAGTACGTCTTCTACCAGACCCTCCTTGGGGCCTGGCCATGGGGGATGGAGACCCCGGACGAGGATTTCGTCGAGCGCATCGACGCGTTCATGTTCAAGGCCGCGCGCGAGGCGCAGGTGCACACCACCTGGATCAACCCCGACGAGGCCTACGAAGCGGCTCTGCGCGACTTCGTCCGTGCCGCGCTCGACACGTCGCGGCCGAATCCGTTCCTGGAGGACATCGCGACCCTGCGGGAGATGGTCGCCCACGCCGGCGCGATCAACGCCCTGGCCCAGCAACTGTTGAAACTGACCGCGCCGGGCGTGCCGGACATCTATCAGGGGACGGAGCTGTGGGACCAGAGCCTGGTCGATCCGGACAACCGCCGCCCCGTCGACTACACGCGCGCGCCCGGCTCCTGCGCGAGTTGCAGCGGCGGCGTCCCGGCCGCCGCCTGGCCGCGGATCTGCTGGAGACGAAAGCGGACGGGCGGATGAAGCTCTATCTCACCTCGCAGGCGCTGGCCTGCCGGGAAGCGCACCCTGACCTCTTCGCGCGTGGCGACTACGTCCCGCTGACGGCGGAGGGCGCCGCGGCCGACCACGTCGTCGCCTTCGCGCGTCGTGACGCCGACCAGAGGTCATCGTGGTCGTGCCGCGCCTCGTCGCCGGGCTGATCGGCAAGGAGCTGCGCGATCCCACCGGCTCCGAGTCTGGGGCGACACGCGATTGCGGCTCCCCGGCGCCGAGCCAGGCACGCGCTACCGCGACGTCTTCAGCGGCGAGACGATCGAGGTCTCGGTGCGAGGCGACGATGGGACCATGCTGCTGGTCTCGGAGGTCTTCGCCGCATTCCCCTTCGCTCTGCTGGAACGCGCACTGAGCGTAGGGTTGGCAGTCGGAGATCGCGGGTTGTGCCACCTCAACGATGTGTCAACCAGGGAGCAGCCCGGCGGTTCTCGTCATGCGGTCGAGTCTTGGCGGGCTTTGGATCCGATCCATCCTCCGTCGGAGGTCTTGGCAAAGTCGCCCTGGCGCCACATCCTCGCAGCAGCCGGCGCGCTCGTCAAAGTAAATGGGCACGGCGACTGGAAATCGCGATGGTGGTGCTTGCGCGGCGAGCGCCGCGGGCGTCGCCTCCACGGGTGTGGGAGTCACGGGGTCTGGTCCAGGTGCCCATGCGCAGTGACTCAGTGAAACAGGCGGCATATTGGTGAAGGGGTGAAGGCGACGACCGTGGGGATTCAGCTACCCGCCTCGTCCCCCCGTTCGGTCAGCTGCAGGGACAGGCCTCCGGTTCCCGGGAGGTCAAAGGACAGGATCTCGTCGTCACGGGTGACGGCAAGTCCCAGGCGCCCCAACTGCGCTTCGGCCCGTGCCAGCCCAGTCACCCTGAGCTTCAGGCCGGCAATCCCCGCGGGACGTCGCGCATCAAGTCGTAGCGCCGGCCCGACTGCCGACTCGCCACAGCCCGTCCGCGGACTCCCTGAGCGGAGCGAGAAAGCGTTCCCAAGACTCGAGGGTCCTCGCCGGATGTGGGATCCCGACGACGACCTCGGCGGGGCGGTCACCCCAAGGACGCCGCCCTCCCGTTCCCGCAGGGCTCGGCGGTCGGCGGCCCGTTTCGCGTCGTCGTTGCCGCTTCGGTAGTCCGTGAGGACCACTATCCCGGACGGGAAGGCGCGATTGAGGAGGGGCGGCAGGAGCGCCGTCGCCAGCGCCGATCGTTGCGCCGCAGGCCGTGGCGGCACGCGCTTCGTGAGCGTAAAGAAGAGGCGCGTCCACCAAGTGTCCTCGAGGAGGCCGCCGACGTCAGACGTTCTCCCAGAGGGAGCCGGGTCCGGCTCGGTCGCATCGGGCGCGAACACGGGGAGGATGCCGCTCCGGGCAATACCACGGCGGACGAGGTCGGTCACGGCGGCTGGCAGGGCGCCGGGCCGTACCAGGAAGCCCAGAATGTGGTAGCACGCCTGTCCCTGAACCACCGTCCGGCGACGCGGGCGACCAAAGCGCATGAGCTCGAGGAACATCGTGCCCAGCGAGACGCTCCCGCTGCTGTAGGCGGGGTAGGTGGTGAACGGGAAGGCAACCGGCAGGCCGAGATCCTCGGCAAAGAACCGGAAGAGGGCCGCTGGATCATCGACGTGAATGCCGACGTGGTCGATGTGCACAAGGAAAGGGTGAGCCTGGACGAGGGGAGGGGGCACCCTTTCGTCTGTCATGGCCGGGTCTGCACGCGTGATGCTGATCGAAACCGCACGTGCCGCCGGGCCGGAACGGGTACCGCGACGTCGCTGGTCAAGGAGTACGGTCGAGGTACTGGTGGACCATGCTGATGACGATCGAGCCCTCGCCAATGGCCGACGCCACCCGTTTCACCGAGCCGTGCCGGACATCCCCGACCGCGAAGACGCCGGGAACACCCGTTTCCAGCGGGAACGGAGGGCGCGGAAGATGGCCACGTTGAACGCTGTCTGTCGCCGTCCGGCAGATCCTGGCCGGTGATGATGAACCCTGCTTCGTCGCGCGTGATCTCGGGCGGCAGCCACTCGGTGTGGGGCCGGGCACCGATGTGGATAAACAGCGCCGCGGCCGGGACGGTCTCGGTTCGCCCGGAGGCGGCGTCGTGGAGCACGAGGCATTCGAGCCGACCGTTCCCACCACCATCGACGACCTGGGTATTCAGTCGCACCGCGATGTTCTCCATCGCGTCGATCTGCGTCACGAGATAGTCGGACATGCCCTCCTCCAGCGACTTACCGCGGATGACGAGGGTCACGCGCTCGGCGAACTTGGCGAGGTGGAGGGCGGCCTGCCCGGCGGAGTTGGCGCCGCCCACGACGTAGACATCCAACCCGGCGAAGCCTTGCGCTTCTGCGACCGAGGCGCCGTAGAAGACCCCGAGGCCGGTCAACGCATCGAGGGCGGGCACGTCGAGGCGGCGGTAGGAGACGCCAGGGGCGAGGATGGCAGCCCGTCCGGCCACCTCGCTCCGGTCCGACAAGGGGATGACCACCTCTGGGCCACCGGGACGCAGCGCTGTGGCCTCGCACATAAAGCGGAAGGTCGCGCCGAATACCCACGCCTGCAGGTATCCGCTGAAGCCCAGCTCCGCCCCGGTGACTCCACGCGGGAACCCGAGGTAGTTGCGGATCAGCGGGCTGGAGCCGGCCTGCCCGCCGACCGCTTCCCGATCGATGACCAGCGTGCTCAGCCCCTCGGAGGCCGCGTTAACGGCGGCGGCGAGCCCGGCGGGACCGGCCCCGACGATGATGACGTCGAAGGTCGCCGGCTCCGGCGTGTCACGTCCATCATCCACGCCCATCAACGCGGCGACGAGCTCCGCGTTGGTGGGGGCAACCAGCGTCTGCCCGTCGAGCAAGACCACCACCGGCAAGTCGGCGGCCGTCCGCCCGACTTCGGCAAGGAGCGTTTGCCCCTCGGCCGAATCCGCCTCCACAAACGCGTACGAGACCGCGTTGCGCTGAAACAGGTCCCGCAGCTCATGCGACCGCGGCGCCCAACGTTCACCCACGACCCGAACCTCCGGCCGGGCGGGGCGAGCTCGCGTCCAGTCGTAGAGGAATCCCGTGAAACCCACATGGAAGAGTTCGTCGGGGAGTCCCACGGCTTGAGGAGATAGGCATCGGCTTGCCCGCGGGCCACCGCCCGCAGGATCGCGGTCGCGGTCGCCCGGTCCCGCCACCCTCCCCAAGGGACCAGGAGCGTCCGCTTAGCGAGCGGGTAGAGCTGGCGGACTTGGGCCAAGAGCTCGGCCCCGGAGATCTCGGCCAGCCGGTGGTCGGCCAGGACGACGGCCACCTCCTCGCCGGTCTCGCGAAGGGCTCGTAAGGTCTGTTCGGCGCCCGCCGCCGAGGCCTCGCTGACGACACGGTAGTCGCGGCCATAACGGGTATTGAGCTCGCGGCGTATGGTGCGGAGCGCGGTGGGGTCGTCGTCAACGACGAGCAGCACGGGTCGCTGGCGCGCATCGGTCCGGTTCATTTCACCCTCCCTCGTGCGGTTGTGTCCCGTTCAGGAGTGCTTCAGGGTGAACCTCTCGCAGAGAATGACCCCGATCTCTACGGTAAGATCGGAAGGTTCCTGATGCCGATTTTGCCATGGCTATTGGCGAGCAGCCATCGATCCTGGCTCGTGCGCGACCGGTGGCATCGTTGTGGAGCACTTCTTCGCGAAGTGAGTGAAGCTGTGCCTCACCTCTCGGACGTTGGCGTGCCGGGAAGGGCAGTCCAGCCACTTCGCGCGTGGTGATCACGTCCCTCTCATGGCTGAAGGAGCCGCGGCCGACCATGCTGGTGGTTCTAGGCGGCTATCGATCCGGTCCAGCTCTTAGCCGGACGTCTTGGCGAGGTTTGGCCTTGTGCCCGATAACCTCTCAGGCGTCCGCCCGCCGGTCTATCGGTCCGCCACGAAGCGGTCGACCCACGATTGCGCGCTGCTCGTTGTCGCGCAAGCGTGGCTCATAGTGGGCAAAGAAGACCTTGCCGACAAGTTCGCGCCGGCTCCTCACGCCTGTCTTGTCGAAGATGCTCTTGAGGTGCTGCTGCACGGTCTGCGGCAAGACTGCCAACCGCGTCGCGATCTCCACCGTCGAGTTGCCTTGCAGGACCAACCGGGTAACGTCCTGCTCGCGTTCGGTCAATCCGTAGGCGGCCATCAGCAGGGAGGCGATGCGCACGGGGTGCGCCGGCTCGACGATAACTGCGACGCGCCGCGTACTGTTGCTGACGAGCGTCGCTCCGTGGAGGACCATCCAGTGGCCGCTCCGAGAGAGCACCCGGGCCAGCGCAACCTCGCCCGGCGCATCCATCCCCTCCGCCGTCCGTAAAGCGCGACCCGCAACCGCCAACACCGCCGGGGGGAGGGTCCCGCGCTGCTCCCATCGACTATCGGGGAGGTCGGCCAGCCAGCACTCCACCCCTGGCGTCAGTGATTCAACACTCCAGTCCTCTCGGAGGATGACAAGTCCCGGCGCCTCCGGTCGGTCTGGGTCGGTGGCCTCGCCGACGAGCAATCCCCGACGGGCTCCTTCACCCAAGTACGGCGCCACATCGCGCAGGAACTGCAGCTCGGGAGACGCAAATAACGGCTGGTCCGGCTCGCGGTAGAGGCCGAGCATGCCCCAGGTCTCACCGGTTCGCGTCCGGAGGGCAAGGAGCAGTTCCTGGTCCCCTCCGTAGGGGCGAATAAATTGCTGCCAACCGGGGCTCCGGCTCGGATCGCCTCCAGTCACCTCGTGGATTGTCGAGATCCCTCGTTCGGACCGGGCGACGTCGGCGAGCTTGTGGACATCATCGGTGAAGTACTCGTGTGCCAGCATCTCCGGCGGCAGCTCCACGATCTCGGTTTGGTAGTGGCTGGTGACCAGCAACGACGCCGGATCGAGCGTCCACCAGCAGGGCGTCGAGTAGTGCGGCACCACCCGGGCGAGAGCCACCGCTGACTCCTGCCAAAAGGTCGGGAGGTCGAGCCCCTGCCCGGCCAGTTGCCCAATCTTTTCCCGTGCTCGCTCCGCAACGTACGCGTTCATGCCCGCATCCTAGCACTCAGCGTTCATCCTGCCATTCCATAAAAGTGGAATAGACACCATCCCCCGTTTCCCCTACCGTCGATCGCGAACCAGGCACGACGAAGGAGGAACGGTGATCGGGACCAAGGGAGAGACCACCAGTGAGCGCGGGTGATCCATGCGGGGTCAGTGGGCTCGAAGCACCGCTGGATGACCTCTCTGATTGGAGAGCGGTAGTGGCGGACGTACCCGGAGTGGCCGCGAGCACAGGCGGGCGCACACCGGAGGAGCTGGAGATGCTCTTCGAGGACGCACTGCTGCTGCGTGACCACCAGGTCCTGACTGCCCTGTTCGAATCAGGGGCCACGCTCGTGATGGGCGGCGAGCAGCCAATTCGTGGTAGCGACGCGATCGCTCGCGCGGCATTGGCAACACGGAAGGGGATCGGCGGCTATGTCGCTGATCCGCAACGCCTCCTGCTGGCGCGCAACATCGCGCTCGTCATCACGGCTCACGGCGTCAACGTGATGCATCGTGGTGACGACGGTGCCTGGCGCTACGCGATCGTCCTCCAGGCCATGGAGGAGAGCAACGGAAGGGAGAAGACCATGATCCAGGAGACGATTCCCACCCAGGCACTACAACCGTTCGCCGTCGGCAAGGACGAGGGGGACGCGCGCTGGTGGTTCGGCAGCCTCGCCGTGATCAAAGCGACCGCTGCCGACACCGGCGGTCAAATGAGCATCATCGAGATCACGGAGCCGCCTGGGGCGGAGGCACCACTCCACGTGCATCACCGGGAGGACGAGGGCTTCTGGCTCCTCGAGGGGAGTGCGACCTTCGAAGTTGGCGACGCGACAATCGAAGCCAAAGCCGGCGACTACCTCTTCGGTCCGCGCGACATCCCGCACCGCTATACGGTTGGCCCCGCCGGCTGCCGGATGCTGTTCATCATGACTCCTGGCGGCTTCGAGGAGATGGTCATCGCGATGAGTGAGCCAGCCGGTAGCCGCACCCTGCCTCCTCCGTCGGAAGAGGAGCCGGACTGGGAGCGGATCGCCGCTATTGCCAGTGCCCATGGCGCCGAATTGCTCGGGTAAGGAGGTCGGCGATGTTGGTTGCGCGTCAAGTCTTCCAGGCCAAATACGGTCGTGGCGACGAACTGGTCGCCCTCTTCCAGGAGCTGAACGCGCGGATGCGGGAGGGAGGCGAGCTGGCGCCGCAGTTCCGCATCCTCACCGATGCCACCGGGCCCTTCTTCACCGTCGTCACCGAGGTCGAGGTGGAGAGCCTGGCCGCCTGGGAGGAGGGGTTCCGGGAGTCGATGAACCGCCCCTGGATGGGCGAGTGGTTCAGCCGGATGACGCCGCTGGTCGAGTCCGGGAGCCGCGAGTTCTACAACATTATCGAGTAGTTTTCTCGCCGACCGGCCAACCGTTCCCACATGACGTCGCCCACTTCACCGTGGCGCTCTTGCTCTAGACCGGTTCGCATATTACTTGGGCGGGAGGGGGAAGCCACAGTGGGCGTAGAAGCCCCGGGCATCCATAGCCGAGACGGCATCGATGGCCAAGGTCGTGGCGGTGAACAGGCCGTCGGGGGTGCGCTCGGCGGCGGCGCGGAGGCGCTCCTTGACCTTGGCGAAGGCCAGTTCGATCGGGTTGAAGTCGGGCGAGTAGGCCGGTAGGAACAGGAGACGGCAACCGACCGCCTCGATGGCTGTGCGGGCGTCGGCGTTCTTGTGGGCACTGAGATTGTCCAGAACCACGACCTGGCCCGGGCGCAGGCTCGGGGCGAGGATGCGCTCGGCGTAGGCGGCGAAGGCCGCCCTGTCACCCCCGGGGATCGTCATGGCCGGACCGATGCCCGCGGGGGTGAGGGCCGCCAGCAGCGTCAGGTTCGGACCGTGGTTGCGGGGAGTCCGACCTATGGCTCGTTCACCACGTGGCGCCCGTGCCCGGCGGCGGGTCAACGACGTGTGGGTGCTGGTCTCGTCGATGAAGACGAGGTCGGTGGGGTTGAGCGTGCTGGCCGCCAGACGCCACGCCGCACGGGTCGCTTCGTCCCGCTCAGTGGCGATGAGCGACTTTTTTTGAGCGGCCAGCCCGCTCGCCCGAGCGCCCGCGACATCGTGGCCACGCTGACATCCACGCCGGTCATCGTCTTCCATGCCGCGCAGTGCTCGGCCAGGGTGGCGTCCGGGGCTGCTTGGACGCGGGCCACTAGGGTCGCCTCAGCCTCCCGTCCGATCCGCCGCCGGCGGCCGGGTCGGGGGGAGGCGGTGACGGCGCCGGTCTGGCGGCGCCGCTGCCGCCACCGTTTGATGGTGCTGAGCCCGACGCCGAAGAGACGGGCCGCCTCGGCCTGGGGAAGCCCCGCGTCAATGGCTCCCACCAGCCGCTCCCGGAGGTCGGCCGAGTATTGCTTCATCGGTACAGCCTCCCCTGCGCCCATCTTTTCCGCAAGCCGCTCTAAGCCATGGTGAGTTGGGAACGCAGGTGCGGCACGCGATCGCGGTCCTCGAGAAGGCATCTCTTCTTGCACGGCATCCCCTGGACTCAGTGCTTTCTACGTCCAGTGGCTGTCTACAGCATCACGACCGTGAACCAGCTGAACCCCACGGCCAGGGAATACGCCACGCTGTACGCCAGGACGAGCCGATGGCCGTCCCGACGCAGGAGCCGCTGTCCTTTCTCGCTGCCGTGCGCGGCGAGGAGTGCCAAATGGAGATTGAGTATCACCCCGGCCACAATCAGAGCGACGAAGGCGAACTTCAAGGCGGCATCGGTTGCGGGCCAGACTGCTGGCCAGAGGCGGGCGGCGACGAGCCGGTAGAGCGCGGCCAGCCCGAAGCCAAGGATGGGTATGGCGAGGCACGCCCGGACTGTTGCGGACGTCAGGTGGTAGGCGAATAGGGCGACCCACCCGCTCGCCGCCACTGCCACGAACAGCAGCAGCCAGGTGAACGTGACGGCCAGTGAAGGGAGCCCGAGCATGTGCAGAAGTGGCACCAGGGCGAACCAGCTGAGGGTCAGACCGAGGCAGCCACACATGTTCGCCAGCGCGTGGGAAAGTGATTGGCTGACGACCTGATCGTCCACGCGTGGAAGGTTGGGAGTCGACGCGTAGATCAGCGCGGAAAAAACGAGAATCAGGAAGGCAACCAGGAGCATTCCCATCACCGTGGCGAACACCGGAGAGGTGCGAGCCACGTCGAGACTGGCGATGAAAATCGCGGAAGCCACGCTGAAGCCGGCAATCGTGCCGACAATACCGGTGTAGGTCCCACCCAGACTCGAAATGTCCCACAGCGGCGGACTTGGCGTGGCGCGCGGCGCCCAGCCAATAGCGACGATCGCCGCTATGCCGACGGCAAACACGGCCAATGTTCCGAAAATCCACATCATGCGGTCCTCTGCATCTCAGGAAGGTCGATCTTCGAACAAGACGAGCTTCTGCCGTCGGCATTCTGGACGTGGGAACGGTCATCGTGCGCTGTGGTCCGATCATCCGTACGCGTACCGCGGGGGTAGACAGACACCTCCCCGCATCCGCGTTTCGCTAGCTGGTTCCGTGGCCCACCCCCATCCGATGACACAGAGATGCTCCTGCAGATGATCAAACACCGAATCAATTGAAGAGATCGGTCAGCCAGGGCCAGCGGCGCCGCTCGAGCGGGATCTCGGGTGGCTCTGGGGGAATCAGGTCCTGCAAGGTTCGCGTAGCTCGTCACTCCAGGTCTGCTGCGCCGCTTTGCCCGCGTCCAGCGGGGGAGGATCGAGCGGTGTGCCGATACGCACCCGCAGCGTCTTGCCCCGCCAGAGTGGCTTGCTTCCGGCGAGGGCGACCGGCAGCACCCGCCGCCGGGACTGCTGGGCGATAAAAGCTACACCCCGCCGGAAATCGCCGATCTCCCTCATGGGGCTGTCTAGGTGGTCCCAGCCCTCGGGGAATACGCCTAGCCGGTCGCCGCGTTTCAGCACGCGCAATGCGGCCTCCAGCGCCTCACGGTTCAACGTGCTTGTCGTCGAGACCCGCTCGAACCCTCCCGCCAGTCGCACCAGCGCCCGGCGCCACCAGCGATCAGAGACGTTCTCCGAGGCGAGGAACACCACCCGTGGCTCGGGCGGCAGCGCGACGAGCAGGAGAAACCCGTCGACCCAGTTCCGGTGCGGTCCCCCGGCCACGATCAATGGCTCGCCCATGGGGATGTTCTCTCGCCCGCTCACCTCGATCCGGAAGCCGAAGATGCGCGTACCGATGAAGCGGACGCCACTGGTCGTGAAATGAGCCTGGAGTGTTTTCACCGGCCCGGCCAATCTCGCCATTATTGGTCTCATGCGTCTCAATACATTCCACCATGCCGCATCTGAATAGCATGCACGATAACGTTTGCTCGGCCACAGAACGGTTCCCACGGGCGGGCTCCAAACTCAGACGAAATGGGGATGCGGAATGCGGAGGAGCGCCCGGGGCAGAGGCTAGGCGCGGTTGGCGCGGACGTCCGCCACTCGCTCCTTCACCGCCGGGGCGATCTCCTCGATGAACATCCGTAGCCGCGGCGCCGTCGGCACGCCCCAGAGCACGAACGTCGAGAAACCGTGGTCGACGGCCAGGTGCGTCAGGACGTTCACCCAGTGGTCCCGTGGCCCGACGATCTGCTGGTCGTCATCACTGGCGCCCGCCTCGACAACCGGTGCCACGTCGCCACCGATGTTGTAGATCCGCCGGATGGCGGACGGCTCCCGCCCCGCCGCGCGGGCCGCCTCGTCGATGATCGTGTTCGATACTGCTGCCTGGGATGGCGACACGTACGCCATCGAGGGGACCCAGCCGTCCGCCAGCTCGCCGGTCAGGCGCAGCGCCCGCGGGCCGATGACGCCGAGCCAGATGCCGATGTCGTGCGCGGGAAGCGGGCCCGGCCGTGCCCCGATCGCCTGGTAGATCTCCCCATTGTGGCGCAGCGTCTGCCCGGCCCAGTAGGCGCGGATGAGGGTGGTCGCCTCGCGCAGCGCGGCCAGCGCCTGCTTCGGCTCCCGCACCGGACCACCCATGGCCCGGATGGCATCCCAGAATGCTCCCGCGCCGAGACCAAGCTCGAAGCGACCACCGCTGAGCTGATCGAGCGTTGCCGCCTCCTTGGCCAGCATCGTTGGCGCCCGGAGTGGCAGATTGGCGACGTCGGGGAAGATCCGGATGCGGTCGGTGTGACCGAGGAGATAGCCGATCAACGCCATCGCATCGAAGTGCTTCTGCTGATAGGGATGATCCTGGATACCGATCAAGTCGTAGCCGAGGTCTTCGAGGATGTGGGCGATCTCGACGGTGCGCTCGGGGTTGCCGGTCGCGGGATCGAGAAAAAAGCCGAACTGAAGATCGTGGCCATAATCAGCCATGGAGAGCCTCCGGGGTGAGTCGAGAAGTCGAGGAGTCGAGAAGAAGCTCGCGAGTCGTGAGGCGTCAGGTCAGCCAGCGCTGGCAACACACATGCCAGCTCCAATACAATTATGCACATGCATGTAAAGAGTGTGACTCGCGTCGCCGACTGGAGATTGCTGACCTTGGCTACCGCACCGACTACTGACGAGACCGTGACGACGCCCGGAGTGGCACCCGAGAGGGGATGTTCCGTGAGTTGCTCACCATCCACTCGTTCCTGCGTCGGGACCTGCAGACGGTGCGCCGCCTTGCCCGTGACGCCCGCGATGGGCTTTCGCCGCAGACGATCCTGGCCGAGATTCGCAATCTGGAGACGAACAGCCCACTCTGGCGGCTCAAGTTCGGCTGCCTGCACTACTGCCGCTTCGTCCACACCCACCACACGATCGAGGATGCGGCGGTCTTCCCCATGGTCCGCAAGCACGACCCATCGCTGAACAGCGTGGTCGACCGGCTCGAAGAGGACCATCTCAAGGTTCACCACATCACCGAGCGCATCGCCGCCGTGGCCGACAAGGTCGCCGGCGACGCCTCGGGAGTGAGTCGTTTCCAACTCGTCGAGGCGCTCACCGAGCTGGAGGAGCACCTACTCGCTCACCTGGCATTGGAGGAAGAGTCGCTGGGACCGCTTCTCAGCACCTGGGACCAGTGGCCAGCGGAGTAGCGGCGATGGGCGACGCCGACCGCAACACCATCGACGCCTGCACCCTCGCCTGGCAGACGCTGCGCCTGGCGCACGACCGGGTGGCACAGCGTCTCGGCGCCGAGCTCGGGCGCGAGTGCGGGCTGGCCATCAACGAGTTCGACGTGCTGCTCTACCTGCGCTGGCACGCCGGGGAGGAGGTGCGCATCAGCGCGCTCCTGGATGCGGTCCCGCTCAGCCAGCCCGCGCTCAGCCGGTTGGTGGCGCGCCTGGGAGCGCGTGGCCTGCTGGCTCGTACCGAGGCCGAGAGCGATGGCCGCGCGGTCGTCGTCTGCCTCACCGAAGCAGGGACCGCGCTCATCGAGCGTGCCATCGTCATCCACGCTCGAACCGTGCATGAGACACTCATCGACAAATTCTCGGACGCGGAACGAACCGCACTGCTGCAGACGTTGAACCAGATCGGGCAGTAGCTGACCATGGTGGCGTTCCCACCACTGGCCCTCCGCACTGGCAGTGAACGGTCGGGACTCTGCATCATGGAGCGTCACTCCCCGTCACCCTGTCACTCGGCGACCCTGCGACGCTCAGCCCAGATGATCATTGTGGCGTTCGACACCACTGGCCCTGAGCATTGGCAGTGAACGGTCGGAACTCGTGCGTAGTGGAGCTAGTCTGGTCGCCCGTCACCTCATCGAATCGCCACCCCGTGACCCTGGACTCGCCCTGTGACAATCTGGCCATTGACAGTGGTCTCTCTCCCACATATTGTGTGCACCTCATCGGTTTACCCCTATTGCTAGGGGTGAGTCAACAGGGAATCCGGTGCGAATCCGGGGCTGCCCCGCAGCGGTGAATGGGAACGACGCCGTCAGAAGCACTGGTCCGTCACGCGGACTGGGAAGCGACGGCCAGTAGGAACTCCGGTCGAGACGCACGAGCGCGATCGGTTTGCCCATAAGCCCGAAGACCTGCCGCTGAGCCACGCCGTGACTGCACGTGCAGGGGCGTGGATGTGACCCGGGCCTCCGTGGGAGAGGCCGAGGGAACGCGCGCCGCACCGGCGTCGTGAGCTGAAACCGGCTCGCGCGGGGTCAGCGTCTCTCCTCGCCGCATCCTCTCGCTCGCTCCAGGTCACGGTCGTCGTCCGCGGGGACGGCGGTCGGTTCGATCGTGGTTCCCGGCTCGCTCAGTGGCGCGGCCGGCGGCCTCGGCGTCCCTCCGTCATCTCTGCTCGACCCCGCCAGATACCAGGCGTGGCCGCTCCCCGAGCGGACCTCACGATCAGATGAGCGGAGAGTGCGAGATGGTCGTCGAACAGGAATATCAACGGTTACGCGAACGGGAAGGCGTCCGGGCCGGCAATGCCAACGATGGCCGGGATGAGACGGCCCGCTTCAACGGCAACATGGTCCGCAAGCGGGACGGCCGCATGGCGCCCTTCGACCGCTCTCGTATCGCCCACGCGGTCGAGATGGCGGTCCGCGCCGAGCTCGGCGTCCCCTTTCCCGATCCCATCGCCGCCGTGGCTGCCGCCCAGGTCGACGCCATCGTCACCACGGTCCTGGCTGCGCTTCCCAGCGTCGATGAAGGGGAAGTCGTCGCTACCGTCGAAGCGATCCAGGACGAGGTGGAGCGGGCGCTGATGGGAGCCGGCGCATTCGCCGTCGCTCGCCGCTACATCGTCTACCGCGAGGCCCGCGCCCGCCGCCGCGAGGAGCAGGCGCTACGGCTGCGCGACGCCGATGGGCAGGAGGTGCTGCTCAATCTCGCACTCCTGCGCTCATGGATTGCCGAAGCGTGCGCCGGCTACGAGGAGCGCGTCTCGGCGAAGGCGATCGCCGAGGAGGTGCTGGCGGGTCTCCCCGCCGGAGCGCCGCTGGCGGATCTGGAACGGTCGATCGTGCTCGCGGCGCGGACCCGTATCGAGATCGACCCCGCCTACTCGTTCGTCGCCGCGCGGGCGCTGCTGCGCGGTCTCTACGCCGAGGCGCTGGGGCGGCGCGTCGGTCTCGACGAGGCCCGTGCCGCCTATCCTCTTGCCTTCGCCGATTACATCCGGCGCGGAGTGGAGCTGGAGCTGCTGGCTCCCGAGATGCTCGGCTTCGACCTGGAGCGGCTGGGCGCGGCCCTGGCCCCGGAGCGAGATCTCGCCTTCCAGTATCTCGGTCTGCAAACCCTCTACGACCGTTACCTGATCCACCACCGGCAGCGGCGTCTCGAGCTACCTCAGATGCTCTGGATGCGGGTCGCCATGGGGCTGGCGTTGCAAGAGGACGACCGCGAGGCAGCGGCTATCGCCTTCTACGACCTCATCTCGTCGTTCCGCTTCTGCCCTTCGACTCCCACCCTCTTCAACGCGGGCACTCGCTACCCGCAGCTCTCATCGTGCTATCTCTCGACCGTCAGCGACGACCTGGGCGAGATCTTCAAGACGATTCGCGACAACGCCCTCCTCTCGAAGTGGAGCGGCGGTATCGGCAACGACTGGACGCCGGTGCGCGCCCTCGGCAGCCACATCAAAGGCACCAACGGCGCCAGCCAGGGGGTCGTTCCCTTCCTCAAGGTCGCCAATGACACCGCCATCGCAGTCAATCAAGGGGGCAAGCGCAAGGGCGCCGTCTGCGCCTACCTCGAAGCCTGGCACCTCGACGTCGAGGAGTTTCTCGACCTGCGCAAGAACACCGGCGACGACCGCCGCCGCACCCACGACATGCACACCGCGTTGTGGATTCCCGACCTCTTCATGCAGCGGGTCGAGGCCGACGGCGATTGGACGCTGTTCAGCCCGAGCGACGTCCCGGACCTACACGATCTCTACGGGAGCGCCTTCGCCCGGCGCTATGCCGAGTACGAGTCCGCGGTCGACCGCGGCGAGCTCGCTAACGCCAAACGGGTGCGGGCGGTCGATCTCTGGCGAGCGATGCTGACCGCGCTCTTCGAGACGGGGCATCCGTGGATCACCTTCAAGGACGCGGCGAACGTGCGCAGCCCGCAGGACCATGCCGGGGTCGTCCACAACTCGAACCTCTGCACCGAGATTCTGCTCAACACCAGTCAGGATGAGGTCGCCGTCTGCAACCTCGGCTCGGTCAACCTCGCCGCTCACGTCACCGCTGAGGGGATCGACCACGACCGGCTGCGGCAGACGGTGCACGTCGCCATGCGCATGCTCGACAACGTGATCGACCTCAACCACTACCCCATCCCGGAGGCTCGCGCTTCGAACCTGCGTCACCGGCCGGTCGGTCTGGGGCTGATGGGGTTCCAGGATGCGCTCTGGGAGCTCGGCATCGGGTACGCCTCGGATGCGGCGGTCGCCTTTGCCGATAGCAGCATGGAGGCGATCTCGTACTACGCGATCCTGGCCTCGACCGAGCTAGCGCAGGAGCGCGGCGCCTATCCCTCGTTTGCCGGCTCGAAGTGGGATCGCGGGCTCCTTCCTATCGACACGGTGCCCCTGTTGGGCGAGGAGCGTGGCGAACTCGTTGACGTCGACCTGGGAGCCACCCTTGACTGGGAACCGGTGCGGGCGGCGGTGCGCGCCCATGGCATGCGCAACAGCAACACGATGGCCATCGCTCCCACCGCCACGATCGCCAACATCCAGGGGGTGAGCCAGTCGATCGAGCCGCTCTACACGAATCTCTACGTCAAGAGCAATCTCTCCGGGGAGTTCACGGTCGTCAACGAGCGGCTGGTGCGCGATCTCGCCGGGCACGGGTTGTGGGACGCCGAGATGCTCGACGACCTCAAATACGACGACGGCTCGGTGCAGGCGATCGCGCGTATTCCCGACGAGATCAAGGAGCGCTACCCGACCGCCTTCGAGATCGACGCCACCTGGCTGATCGCCTGCGCCGCCCGCCGCCAGAAGTGGATCGACATGGGGCAGTCGCTCAACCTCTATGTGGCTGAGCCATCCGGTCGCGTGTTGAGCGATCTCTACCGCTCCGCCTGGCGGCAGGGACTCAAAACGACCTACTACCTGCGCTCCCGTGGCGCGACCCAGAACGAGAAATCGACGCTCGACGTCAATCGCCGCGCCATCCAACCGCGCTGGATGCGCGCCCGCAGCGCCTCGGCCGACGTTGCCATCGAGCGAGACGGCGAGACGGCAAGAACTGTAGGGGCGACGCCTGCGTCGCCCGTGCTCCCCACCACGACGATGCCCGCTCGTGATGGGGACGCCGAAGAGTTCATCTGCGAGGCCTGCCAGTAGGCACGAGCCCTCACCCCCAGCCCCTCTCCCGTCGAGCCGGGAGAGGGGGACCAAGGAGCTAACGCAATGGAACCAGGAAACGGAACAGCCCTTCTCGACCTTGCACCCCCCGTCGCCATCACCCGCGGCGACGTATCAGCGAAGCGCCTCATCAACTGCCACGCGGTCGACGTCAACCAGCTCATGCCGCTTGAAATACGCCTGGGCCTGGGAGCACTACCTCAACGGCTGCGCCAACCACTGGATGCCAACCGAGGTGGCGATGGGCGCCGACATCGCGCTCTGGAAGAGCGGCAAGCTGAGTGTCGACGAGCGCCTGGTGATCATGCGCAACCTCGGCTTCTTCGCCACCGCCGAGAGCCTGGTCGCCAACAACATCACTCTCGCCCTGTTTCGCCACGTCACCAACGCCGAGTGCCGCCAGTACCTGCTGCGGCAGGCGTTCGAGGAGGCGATCCACACCCACACCTTCCATTACATCGTGGAGAGCCTGGGGCTGGACGAGCGCGAAGTCTTCGGCATGTATCACGAGATCCCGGCCATTGCCGCCAAAGACGAGCTGGAGATGGCGCTCACCGCGGACGTGCTCGACCCCGACTTCACGACCGCGACCTTCGCGGGGGCGCAGAAGTTCCTGGAGAACCTTGTCGGCTACTACGTGATCATGGAGGGGATCTTCTTCTACGCCGGGTTCGCCATGATCCTCTCCTTTCATCGCCAGAACCGGATGAAGGGGATCGGCGAGCAGTTCCAGTACATCCTGCGCGACGAGACGGTCCACCTCAACTTCGGCATCGACCTCATCAACGGCATCAAAGCCGAGAACCCGGAGCTGTGGACGGCGGAATTCCAGGAACAGCTGGTGGAGAAGATCGGAAACGCGGTAACCCTGGAGATCGCCTACGCCGAGGACTGCCTGCCCAACGGCGTGCTCGGACTCAACGCCGATCTCTTCCGGGAGTACGTGCAGTTCATCGCCGACCGCCGTCTGGAGCGGATCGGCCTGCCGCGGCAGTACCGATCGCACAACCCTTTCCCCTGGATGAGCGAGACGATCGACCTCGGCAAGGAGAAGAACTTCTTCGAGAGCCGCGTCACGGAATACCGTAGCGGCGCTTCGCTACGCTGGGATTGACCGGTGACCCTACGAAATCCCGGTGCACCGGCCCATAGGGCGGGCAGCGTATCGTGAAAAGAATCAGAGGGAGTACCCTGGAGGCATGAACCTCGGCACAGCGGCCGACGTAGGCAGCACCCTTTCTCGCCAGTTTCTTCTCGACCTCTCGACTCCTCGACTCGTAAAAGGAGCACACTATGGCCCTGGCCACCATTCCTGGATACCCGCGTATCGGCAAGCGCCGTGAGCTGAAGCGTGCGCTGGAAGGTTTCTGGTCCGGCAAACGTACCGCCGCCGAGCTGGAGGAGACGGCGGCCGCGGTGCGCCGCGCCAACTGGGACGCCCAGACCAGCGCCGGGCTCGATCTCGTCCCGGTCAACGATTTCTCGTTCTACGACCACGTCCTCGATACCTGCGCACTCGTCGGCGCCGTGCCGCCCCGCTACGGATGGACCGGCGACACGATTGGTCTCGACCTTCTCTTCACCATGGCCCGTGGTGGCGCGGGCGCGGACGCGGCACGGGCGATGGAGCTGACGAAGTGGTTCGACACCAATTACCACTATCTCGTACCGGAGCTCTCGTCGGACCAGGCGTTCCGTCTCTCCTCGGAAAAACCCTTCGCCGAGCTGGCTGAAGCGCGGGCAGCCGGGATCCCGGCCAAGCCGGTCCTGCTGGGACCGGTCACCTTCCTTCTCCTGGGGAAGCCGGGCGATGACGGCGTCGATCCCCTGTCCCTTCTGGATGCGCTGCTGCCGGTCTACGTCGAAACCATCGAGCGACTCGCGGCCGGCGGGGCGGAGTGGATCCAGCTCGACGAGCCAGCCCTGGTGCTCGATCTCACCCCGGATCAGCTTGCCGCCGTCGAGCGTGCCTACGCTGCGCTCGCCGGGGCCAAGGGCACGGCCAGGCTACTGCTGCAGACCGCTTACGGGCACGTCGGCGAGGCGTACCCGACCCTGGCATCGCTACCGGTCGATGGCCTCGGGCTCGATTTCGTGCGGGGGCCAGAGAACCTCGACCTCATGGCGCGGCATGGGTTCCCTGAGGATATGTGGCTGGCGGCGGGAGTCGTCGACGGGCGCAACGTCTGGACCAACGACCTCGCCGCGTCGCTCGATCTACTCGGTCGCATCCAGGAGCATGTCCCGAGCGAGCGATTGATGATCTCCGCCTCCTCCTCGCTCCAGCACGTCCCCTACGACATCGCGTTGGAGAATGACCTGCCGGCGGAGGTGCGACCCTGGCTCGCCTTCGCCGAGCAGAAGCTGGCCGAGATTGGCATCCTGACGCGGGCAGTCAACGAAGGAGAGGATGCGGTCGCCGCCGAGCTAGCCGCCAATCGCGATATCGTCCAGTCCGCGGCGGCATCCCCCTTGCGCCGCAACCCGTGGGTGCGGCAGCGGCTCGCCGCGTTGCCGGCGGACGCCGATCGCCGCGCGCTCCCCTACGCCGAGCGCGCGGAGTTGCAAGACCAACGGCTGAACCTCCCGCCGCTGCCGACCACGACCATCGGCTCCTTCCCCCAGACGGGCGAGATCCGCACCGCCCGCAAGGCCGCCGACGCCGGCACGATCACACCCGAGGAGTACGAGGCGTTTCTGAAAGGGGAGATCGCCGACGTCGTCGCGCGTCAGGAGGCATTGGGTCTGGACGTGCTGGTCCATGGCGAGCCGGAGCGCAACGACATGGTCCAGTACTTCGGCGAGCAGCTCGATGGGTTCGCCTTCACCCATCACGGCTGGGTGCAGAGCTACGGCTCGCGCTACGTGCGGCCGCCGATCCTCTTCGGCGACGTCGCTCGGCCGCGCCCGATGACCGTTCACTGGGCGACCTACGCCCAGACGTTGACCGGGCGCCCGGTGAAGGGGATGCTCACCGGCCCGGTGACGATCCTCAACTGGTCATTCGTCCGCGACGACCAGCCGCGCGAGGAGACCTGCCGCCAGATCGCCCTCGCCATCCGGGACGAGGTCGCCGATCTCGACGCGGCCGGGATCGCCATCATCCAGATCGACGAGCCGGCGCTGCGCGAGGGTCTGCCGCTGCGCCATGCCGATCAGGCCGACTATCTGCGCTGGGCGGTGGAGTGCTTCCGGCTGGCGGCGGCCGGGGCGCGGCCGGAGACCCAGGTTCAGACCCACATGTGCTACAGCGAGTTCGGCGAGATCTTCGCCGAGATCGATGCCCTCGACGCCGACGTGCTGCTGATCGAGCACGCCCGCTCCGACCAGGAGTTGCTGGAAGTCTTCCGTCAGGAGGGGTACGACAAGGGGATCGGCCCCGGTGTCTACGACGTCCACAGTCCGCACGTCCCCGACACTGCGGAGTTGACCGATCAGCTCCAGGCCATCCTCACCGTCTGCAGCCCGACCGCGTCTGGGTCAACCCGGACTGCGGCCTGAAAACCCGCAAGCCGGAAGAGGTCTGGCCCGCTCTGGAGCACATGGTGGAAGCGGCGCGGGAGGTGCGGCGGACCATTTCACTGCATGACTAAAGAGTCCATGGCGTCATCCCGTTTGCACACGCTCCGGCCCATCTGACAAATCTGACATGATTCTGTATGATGCGGAGATCGTGTGATACAATGTCAGAAAGGAGGAGCCATGCCGGACGGAGACATCTTCGCTAAAACGGTTTCACGGAACTGGGTCAATGCCTCACGCCTTTCATTCAGCTTAACGGATGATGCGGTAGCGATCGGTGAGTGTGAAAAGGCACTCACTCGAGATCTGAATCAGCGTCCTTGGAATGGTTTCGCTGACGTGGTTCGGGACATCGCGGAAGCTGCGATGTCGGAAGGCGATGTGGCCGATCGCCGTCGCGTGCTAAAGAACCTAGAGTGGTACCGCGAAAAATGGCCCGCAGACCGTTATGAGGTGATGCTTCGTGTAGCGAACCAGATTCTGACACGCAAGTCGTTCGCTGGAGGATCATTAGTCGACATTCGCGAAAAGCTTGAGACTCGCATCGCTGCCGAGATTCTTACGGAATCGATCATCACACGTATTGCGCCAGCATGCACGGCTGCTCGGCTAGAACAAACTGGCAAGATGGATGTATCCCGATTCCACACCCGCACCGTTGAAATGCAGATGTTGCTTCGCGACGCTCTGGGGCTTCGAAGCCTTGCTGATCAGTTGAAGCGCGCTCCAAAAGACCTTAATCGGCGGGTTCGAACGCCGCGCACACAATTGCCTCGCGTTCCCCAAAGCGAACTTGTAGAAATGCCCATCGGCTAGGTGATGTCGCATGGTGCATGAACCCGTATCTTACAAATTCAGTCTTTGCGGCGGCATTACTCGGAGCGGCACAATAGAGCGGACCCTGTTGGATGTTAGGAATGCCGTGCCAGATTGGTACCGGTACGCTCTTGATGACAATTGCTTAGTTCTACCTCTGGGTCATCATATTACCCCCGACATGGCCGACCTTCTTGATGTTTGCTTGGCCATCGCACTGTGCGATAGGCGTGCGCCTCGGGATACGGGCTGGCGAGTCGTTGATGTTTCGATTCCGGTTCGCCATCCCAAGGTTTGGAATCGTCCAGAGGTTCAGCAGGCCGTTATTCGTCTGGCGGAGATGCTGACCGGGGATATCTGGATCGTCCGATTTGAGCAGCGTTGCCACAACCCGCGGCAGGCCGCAACGCAGTTATCGTTTGACCCACCTCCAGCTATTGAGGATGCGGTTATGGCTTTGCACAGCGGCGGGCTTGATTCGCTTCTCGGCATCGCCGAGGTTTTGGCTGCGAATGAGCGGAGTGCTGTGATTCCCGTATCTGTTATCACGAGTTCCAAGGCGCGACGTGTTGTCAATGCGGTAACCGAGAGTCTTCAGCGGGCTTTTCCCCATGCTCTGATGCGCGGCAGTCATGTACGACTAATTCACCGTCGCATCGATCACATTGATGATCGCGAAGGCACGTACCGAACACGCATTCTTCCTTGTCTAGCGGCTGGTGTGGTTGTGGCCGCAGCACTTGGTTCAGGTCGATTGCAGCTAACTGAGAATGGTCCAGGGGCTATCAACCTCCCTAGCAGTCCCGAACAGCTTGATGTTTGGACAACTCGGGCAACGCATCCGAAGACGCTAGCGGCATTCGCGGATCTCGCAACACAGGTTCTCGGTCACGACATCTGCATAGAGAACACCGGACTCTTCAAGACCAAAGGTCAACTTGCAGCGGTGCTCCGAGACAGCCGGTTCCGCGAGGCAGCACGTCTCACTGTATCGTGTGAACGCTTTCCTTACGCCAATGCGGATGCCCCGTGTGGTGGATGCATGTCATGCCTATATCGTCAGATCGCTTTGCATCGAGCTGGCATGACCCACATAGATGCCGAGCGAAACGTGCGCCGGACACGAGAGAACAGAGAATGGACAGGTGGTGCAAAGCAGGAGCGGTGATCTGCGGAGGCCAAAGGCCGCTTAGGGATTGAAGCTAGCGCGTTGGCTTTGCAGGCGGCTCGATTGGGGCCGCTGCTTTCCGCTACGGACCCGTATCGAGAGCTTGATGCCGAGTACGGGCGAATCGATGAGGTTGTTCAAGCCGCACTGCATCTGAAAATGGCTGACAGCGAGGTTAGGAAGGCTCTCGTCGGCCTGTTTCACGAGTTCACCGCTGAAATCGACGCGTTCCACCGCGCGACCGTGTTGACGCTCCCGCAACCAGGGGAACGCGCGGTTGCCTCCTAGCCGTTCCGGGACGGTTTCTTCCCGCACGACCCGAAAGGAGTAGTGATGGACGCGAATGCTCTGATGTCCGTCGATCCAGAGGTGATCGGCGAGCGGTTAGCTTCCGCGCGCCGTGCCCGCGGGTTAACGCAACAACATGCTGCCGAAGCTCTCGGTGTTGCGCGCACGACAATCACGGCGATGGAGAAGGGCGACCGCCGGCCACGAGCGTCCGAGCTCTTCACATTGGCTCGGCTTTATGGGCGGCAGCTTGGAGATCTGGTACGCCCTCTCCGCCAGGACGAGACTCCTAGCTTCATCGTGCAGTTTCGTGCCGCCCACGCTGGAGACTCGCCCGCGACCGAGAGCAACCGAGAAAAGGATATCCAGCGCTTCGAGGAGCTTTGCCGTTGGTATGTCGATCTTGAGAGGATGCTCGATGCGCCGCTGCCGGTTCGCTACCCGAAGGAGTACGACGTCTCAGGAACAAGTCCGGAGCGTTCCGCGGAAGCGGTCGCCACTGCCGAGCGCAATCGGCTCGGACTTGGCGATGGACCGATTGGCGATCTCTGGAGCCTGCTGGAAACCGACGTTGGGCTGCGGATCTTCGCCATCCCGATGCAGGATCGGCGTATCGCCGGCATGTTTGTCGCCTCGTCGGATCTGGGAGGCTGCATCGCAGTCAATGCGAATCATCCAGCCGACCGGCAACGCTGGACCATGGCACATGAGTACTGGCATTTCCTGACCGACCGCTTCAAAGCGGAGATCACAGTGCTTCGGAATGGTCGTGTGCCTATAAGCGAGCGGGCCGCTGACGCCTTCGCGCGGCACTTCCTGACGCCAGACTCGGGGCTAACGCGCCGCTTTCTTGATTCAAAGCGGGCAAAGAATGGTCCTATTACCCCAGCCGATGTTCTGACGCTCGCTCACCGCTACGGGGTGTCGTTTCAAGCGATGACGCTTCGCTTGGAGGAACTGGATCTGCTGAGGACGGGAACCTGGGACACGCTGAAAGCGAAGGGATTCAAACCTGAAGAGGCGCGCAAATGGGTCGCTGATCTGCCCGAACGCGAAGCCTCGCGTACCTCCCTGCCCTTCCGGTACGAGACTCTGGCCGCGCGCGCGTATGAGGATGCGCTCATCTCAGAAGGGCAGCTCGCGCGGATGTTGGCCACTGATCGGATATCGGCGGTGCTGCTCGCGAAAGAGCGAGCGCAGGACGAACAGGCTACCGAACCCGGAGAATGGCGGCAGGTTCCGATAGATCTCGGCCGTCCCCTGGTCGATGTGGGGTAATCGACGCGTTCGATGACGATGCCTCCCCTGATTCTGGATACCTGCGTCGTCCTTAGCCTCTATGCAACACGTCGCGTTGAAGAGATCTTAGGCGTCAATATCGGACCATTCCTCGTCGCCGAAGCTGTGCTTCGTGAGGCGCTCTACATCCATGTAATCGTCGATGGTGTGCGTGAAAAGGAGCCTATTTCTCTCGAGCCCCTGTTGGCTGCCAGAGCACTCTCCGTCGTGCAACCGGTAACCGAAGAAGAGTTTCAGTCGCTGGTCGATCTCTCCCTCGAACTGGACGATGGTGAAGCGATGACATGTGCACTTGCACAGCATCGCGGATACCGGATCGCGACGGATGAGCGGAAGACGATCAGGCTAGTTGGAAACCGAATCGCGACCCTTGGAACGCTGGATCTGGTCCGTGCCTGGGCGGACAACATGGCAGTTCCACTTGAGCAGCTACGAGAGATCCTGAACGCCATTGAAGACCGAGGTTACGTTCCCGGCGCAACTCATGTTCACTACGCGTGGTGGCAGCAGATTATTAGCGGCGATGGATGACTTCCTCTCGAAGATGATACTCCTAAGCCCCTCCTTCCACTAAGAGACATATTTAGTCCTGCGACTCCAAACTTCGCGATCAGAGAGCAATGATCGCGATCGATATGGTTCTTAGGCGAGACGACAGGCGTTGGCGGTCCGCGTCCGGTTCCTATGGCTCACGAGGCGAAGTCGAGTCTGACCACGTAGTGATGGTCCACATCTGGATACACTGGATCGTGCGCGTCACTTCCGCCGGGGCGCTCGAGGGGTAGGATCACCACTGACGTGACCGAGCAAGCATGGCGCCAACGCTTCAACGCGGTGCTGGAGCGGGCGAAGCTGCGCGCCGAGGAGGCGCGGCGCGGTGATATCCGTATCGCGTGTGGTTTCACCGCCAATCTCGATCGAGTGGTCGCGTTCGATCAGGCGCTCGCGGACCGGCTCTTTACTGGACGACGGATCGATGTTGCCGCATCGCGGGTGAACCGCGCCGATAGCGTTGACGATCTCCTGACTGGAGTCGCGCAGTGCGTGACCTCCGGCGCAGGATGCGACCTGCCGGTGCGTGACGCGGCGGTGCAGGATTGGTTGCTGGAGCGGGTAACCGGACGGGTGCAGATCGGGGGGACCGGCGCCCAGGCGGCCGCGACGCTGGCCAGACTCGGATTCCCGGTGCTGCTCCATCTCACCGGCCGCTCTCCGGAGCAGATCGCCGCGTTGCCGGCTCGGGAGCTGATGACAGTCGGTTCTGGGGATGGGTTGGCGCCGATCGACGCCGCGAGCGATCCCGCGGACCCCACGATGTGGCATGTGGTGCTGGAGTTCGCCGAGGGGGTGCGGGCGCCGCTCCCGGGCGCGTCAGCCGGCACCAGCGGCGAACCGGGTGATCGTCTCCTACGATCCCGTCAACTCGGCGTTCTCCATCGACCTCGGATTCGACGCTGCATTACGCAACTCCGATCACGAGATCGGGGCGTTGCTCATCTCAGGATTCAGCCAGGTAACCGAGCGTGAAACGCTGGAGCGAGTTCTCCGGAATGCGTCGATGGCCATCCGCACCTGGCGCGCGGTGCGGCCACGGATGCCGGTCCATCTGGAGTTGGGCGCCATGCCTGAGCCAGGCTCCGTAGCGCGGGTCCTCGAGACACTTCATCCGGTCGTGACGAGCATCGGTTTGAACATCGACGAGCTGCGAGACCTACTCCATGCCCTGGGCATAACCATGGCGGAGCCAGGCTCCGCACTGATCAGGCAATTCCGCTGGCTGGCCGCGCGCTACCCGGTGCCGCGCTGGTCGCTGCACACCCGGGAGTTCTGCCTATCGCTGGTGGATGGGGATGCAGAGAAGGAGCGGGCCGCCCTCCTCTTCGGGTCCTTGGTGGCCGCAACGCGCTCGCGGATCGGCGATTTCCCTCGGTTGTCCGACCTCCAGACGACGCTCCAGCGCGCCGGGGTGAACCCGGCCGGGATGGCGCTGTTGCGTTCGCTCGGTATCGCGGATGACGGATGCATGGAGGGTGCGCTGGTCGTGACGCCGGGTCTCCAGATTGAGGGAGCGGTGGCATCGGTCGGGTTGGGAGACAGTTTCACCGCCGGGGTGCTGGCGATACTCTGATTCGAAGCCGGTGGAGTGAAACAGAATCTGGGTGATCACTGCAGATGCCCTCATCCCCTTCCTGTCTTCCAGTGCGCTGAAGGGGAAGCATTGGGCGGGAGGCGAGCGTTGCCTGCCACATCAGCCGCATGGCGGAGCAGGTGCCCACTGTCGGCGCTCACCGCGGGTCCTTCCGGATGCGGTTGAAGGTGTTGAAGGTGTTGAAGGTGTTGAACTTCTGGTGAGACGGGAGGAGCAACACCTTTATCGGCGATGGACGCTTGGCGACCCCTCACCCCACCAATCAACCCGCACCCCAACCGCTCCCCAGAGAGTACCCGGCCCTGCGCAAAGGTAGAGGGGCTCTTGGTCCTGGGTGCTGAGGAGCAAGGGGGTATGGAGCCGACCTGTGGGCGCTCGGAGAAGCTGGGGAAGGTGGCGACCTTGGCAAAGGTCGCCAAGGTGGCAAACATGGCAGGAGGTGGGAGGGGCGGCATCTGTCCCATCGGTCCTGGTGCCGGGGGTGAGTATCCACCCCCGCGCCTCGAGCACGGCGCTTCGTGCCATGCAAGGGGAGTGGGGGGGACCGGCTGAAGGCCGCGACCGATTCCGGCGCTCAGCGGCCGGAGGTCGTATGAGAGGTCCAGCGCCGGGAGGAACAGAGGAAGGACGTCCTCCTGAACCATTGACAAAATTTTTTGTCAATGGTGTAATGGGGTCATGGAGGACGTGGAAGTCATCGCCGATCCCGCCGCTGCGGTGGTCGCGCTGGAGCCGATCCGGAGCCGATCTGCTGGCGGAGCTCGCTGAGCCGGCCTCTGCCGCGACGGTCGCCTCGCGGCTCGGGATCGCCCGCCAGAAGCTCAACTACCACATGCGCGCGCTCGAAGCGCATCAGTTGGTGCGGGAGGCCGGGAAACGTCAGTGGGGAGGGCTGACGGAGCGCTTGCTGGTGGCGAGCGCGGCCTCCTACGTCATCTCGCCGAAGGCGCTCGGTCCGGTCGCTCTCGATCCAGGACGCGGCGGAGACCGTCTTTCGGCGAGCTATCTCATCGCCCTGGGCGCCCGCATCGTCGATGAGGTCAGCGACCTCCTGCGCCGGTCACGGGTGGCTGACAAGCGCCTGGCGACGCTGGCGCTGGACACCGAGATTCGGTTTCGATCGGCGGCCGATCGCGCCGCCTTCAGCAACGAGCTTATCCAAACAGTGACGACCCTTGTCGCTCGCTACCACGATGAATCGGCCCCGGGAGGCCGCGCGCATCGTCTGGTGCTCGTGGCGCACCCGCTGCCGCACGAGTCGCAACGTGCAATGGAGGAATCATCATGCCGGTGAAGAAAGATGCATCCGGACGCCGCTCTGTCGAGGCCGAGGTCGAGGTGCCGGGCACGCCGGAGGAGGTCTGGCAGGCCATCGCCACCGGCCCCGGCATCTCGTCCTGGTTCGTTCCGACCAGGCTCGAAGAGCGTGTTGGGGGGGCGACCACGTCCGACTTTGGACCCGGTATGGAGTCGGTTGCCACCATTACCACCTGGGACCCGCCCCATCGGTTTGTGGCCGACAGCCGGGACGACATGGGTCCGGATGACCCGACGGTCGCCACAGAGTGGATCGTCGAGTCCCGCTCCGGCGGCACCTGCGTCGTGCGGGTAGTGCATAGCTGGTTCACGAGCAGCGATGCCTGGGACGATCAGTTCGAGGGTCACACCTACGGCTGGATCGCCTTCTTCCGCGTCCTGCGGCTCTATCTCGCCCACTTCCGCGGCCAGCCCTCTTCCGCGTTTCAACTGATGGGCGTCGCCCCGGAGCCCAAGTCCGAAGCGTGGGCTGCACTCACAGGTTCGCTTGGTTTGGATGGGGCTGTCGTTGACCAGAGGGTGAGTACCCCTGACGGCGCGCCCCGCCTTGCCGGAACGGTGGAATGGGCCGGTCAGCCCGAATGGCGCGAAGAGTTGCTCCTCCGGCTCGACGAGCCGGCCCCCGGGATCGCCCATCTCGTTCCTCACCCCATGGGGGGACAGGTGTACATGACGATCCGCTTCTATCTCTATGGCGAGGATGCGGCGGCTGCCGCTGGCACGCGCGCCGAGCCTGAGTGGCAAACTTGGATGAACGCGCATTTCCCAATGCCCGCCGAGGCGGCGGTATAGGTTGCGAAGACTAGCAGAGTGAAGGAGAAACAATGCAGAGACTCACCTCGTGCCTCATGTTCGTCGGGGACCAGCACGGTAAGGCCGAGGAGGCGATGAACCTCTACGTCTCGCTGTTCGAAAATTCGCGGGTCCTCGAAATCGAACGCTACGGCGTGGACGAGGAGGAGCGCGAGGGAACGGTCAAGCGGGCGACGTTCTCGTTGGCCGGACAGGAGTTCATCGCGATGGACAGTGGCCGGCAACATCCCTTCACGTTCACCCCGGCAATCTCGATCTCGTCGACTGCGACAGGGAGCGAGAGCTCGACCAGGTGTATACGGGGCTCTCGGATGGCGGAATGGTGCTGATGCCGCTTGAGGAGTATCCCTTCAGCGACAAATTTGCCTGGCTAAACGATCGCTATGGGGTTTCGTGGCAGCTCAACCTCACCCGAAGTTAGTCTATCAACACGCGATGTGATGAAACGCCCCCTCGCCTACCAGTAACTTGTAACTTGCCGCCTGCTTGCCCAGCGTCGGATCCAGTGGCTCGACCCGTCGGAGAAGCTCTGCATGCACGACAGGTGCGTTTTGCCCTTCTAGCACGCAACTACTGCATTGGGAATCAGCGCTCACCCTCGTCATGAGCTCGAGGGAACTTCCGCGCTGCTGGTCAGTGGTCCGAAGCGCGCGCGAAGGGAGTGCTCGCATCTCGCTAGGTACTCAGCAGCGTGTTGCAAACCCCTGGGGCGCGGCAGAATGCGGTATCCGGCGGACCTATCATCGCCTAAGCCCTAACCCGGATTATTCATGAGTGACAGCGAGGCACCAAACTGGTAGCGGGATGGATGCCGACCAACCGCGACCAGGAGATGTCTCGCATGCCGCCGTCTGCCACGGTGCCGCTCTGCTTCGCCCCGCCCGCCTCGCTGCTGCTGACGGTCGATTTCCACGGCGGGCGGCTGACCAGTGATGGTGGCTGGTCATGGGTCGCCGAAGCTGATCAGGCGCTCGGCCTGTGTGCCGCGCTGGCCCCGATTGTTCCGGCGTATCGCCGTCGCCGGGGTCGCCACACGCCGCTGGAGTTGCTGCGGCAGCGCATCTCTCAGATCGCCGCCGGCGAGGAAGACCAGGACGCTGCTGATACATTGCGCACCGATCCCCTGCTGAAGCTGGTCTGCGGGAGATTGCCCGAGAGCGCCTCGGACCTGGCCAGCCAGCCGACCTTCTCGCGCCTGGAGAACGCGTTCTCGGCGCGGGAGTGCTACTGCTTGTACTGCTTGGCGGTCGCCTTGGGGGGCAGCTCTCTGCGCGAGCGAGAACGCGAGGGAGTGCCCGCGCGGATCGTGCTCGACCTCGATGGGACCGACGACCCGACTCATGGCGGCCAAGAAGGGAGTGGCTACCACGGGTACTTTCGGCAGCGGATGATCCATGGGCTGCTGGTCTTCGATGGGGAGACCGGACAGTTCATCACCGCCGTGCTGCGCCCCAGCACGATGCCTGCCGGGCATGGCGCGCTAGCCATCCTGCGGCGGCTGGCGCGGCGGTTGCGTGCCCAGTGGCCGCGGGTCGTCATCGAGTTGCGCACCGATGCCGGCTTCGCGAAGCCCGAGATCGATGCCTATTGTGAGCGCGAGGCTATTGCCGACACGATTGGGCTTGTGCCCAATGCCCGCTGGCAGCGCCTGGCCGCGCCGCTGCTCGTCGAAGCCCAAGCGCGGCAAGCGGCGACGGATGGCGCAATAGTCCGGTTGCTGGACGAGACGACCTACCAGGCCGGTTCCTGGACGCACGCGCGGCGGGTGATCATCAAGGCCGAAGCCCTCATCAAGGGACCCAACATCCGCTTTGTGGCCACCACCCGGACCGATCCGCCGGAGGCGCTCGACGCCTGGGACACCGATCGTGGCGCGGCAGAGAACGGGATCAAAGAGCTTAAAGCCGCCTGTTTTGCCGACCGCCTCTCGTGCCATCGCTTCCTCGCCAATCAGGTGCGGTTGCTGCTGCATGGGGTGGCCTACTGGTTGCTCGACACTGTGCTCCGTTGGTTGATGGCAGCCGGGTCGGAGCGCATGCAGTTGGACACGCTGCGGCTGCGGCTGATCAAGATCGGCGGACGGGTCCACCAGTTCGCCACGCACGTCCATCTCCAACTCGCGTTCAGTCATCCTCGTGAGCCCCTCGGGCATCGCCTCGCTACCCGTGCGGGCCGCTTATGAATTATCCGGGATCAGCGACTCACAAGAGGAGCGCATTCCTCAGGACCACTTCTCCCGCCACCTCGAGGCGAAGTTTGACCTCGGCTTTGTCCGCTCCTGGGTGCAGGAACTCTATGCCGATCGAGGTCCCGCCAACGGCAAATCGTGCTCGCTGGCCTCGGGGTGTTGACCGTGCTGCCGGCCCCCTTGAGCAAGCCGGCCGCGTTGGGCCAATCGGATGGGCGGGCGCCGGGGAGCGGACGGGAGTTGGGGCGATCGGAGAGCGACGGGTCGTGCAGGCAGCCGGGGTGGCACGTCGCCCATCGTGTCAGCGGTTGACGCAGAAGGCCTGGACGCGGTGGTTGCCGGTATCCGCCACATAGACCGTCTGTCCATCCGGTGCCACGGCCACGCCGTACGCGTACCAGAACTGCCCGTCGTCCTGGCCGTCGCTGCCCCACGTGCCGAGAAACGAACCGGCCGCGTCAAAGACCTGGATGCGGTGGCTATTGAGATCCGCGACGTAGACCGTCTGGCCGTCGGGAGCCACCGCCACCCCGACCGGGGCGGCAAATTCCCCGTCGGCACCGCCTGGGTGCCCCCAGTGGTCGAGGTAGGTTCCCGCCGCGTCGAAGACCTGGATGCGATTGTTGTTGACGTCAGTGACGTAGATCGTCCCATCGGGCGCCACCGCCACGCCGCTCGGTCGGTCGAACTGCCCATCGCCACTCCCCTGGCTGCCCCACTCGCCTAGGAACGTGCCGGTACCGTCGAACATCTGGATGCGATGGTTATCGGTGTCCACGACGTAGACGGTCCCGTCCGGTGCCACGGCCACACCGGTCGGGGTGCTGAACTCCCCCGCGCCGCTGCCTGCTCTGCCCCATGCGCCGAGGAAAGCGCCGGCACTATCGAACATCTGAATACGATGGTTGCCGGCATCGACGACGTAGACGGTCTTGCCATCTGGCGCCACTGCCACGCCAGCCGGTTGAACAAACTGTCCGCCGCCGCTGCCCTGGCTTCCCCATCCGCCCAGGGCGGTTCCAGTCGTGTCGAAGGCTTGGATGCGACTCGTGTCGACGTCGGCGACGTAAATCGTCTGGCCGTCGGGGGCCACCGCCACGCTGAACGGGGCAACAAGTTGCCCGGTGCCCGTCCCGGCGCTGCCCCATTGGCGCGCACCGCTGGATCGCGGCAGGGTCTTCGAAGCGATGGTCCACGATTTGCGCATGCAATGCGACTGGGCGCAGGGACGCGCTGATGCGCCGACAGCGAAGTCATTCTCGACAGCGCCACGCGCCAATCGACGCCGGAGAGCGGGCACCGCGCTAGCTACGACGGGCTAAGAGAAAGGAAGGGAAGCAAGATCCACGCCGCTGTCGATACGCTGGGGGAACTGCTGGTGCTGCACGTCACCGCGGCCGACAGCAGACCGCGATCAGGTCGCGGCCCTGCGCGGCGGGTCCAGGCGGTCACCGGACAAACCGTCGAACTCGGCTTCGTCGACCAGGGCTACACGGGCGACGATCGCGCGAGGCCGCCGCCGGATGGTCTCCAGTTGGAGGTCATCAAGCTGCCGGAAGCCAAGAAGGGGTTCGTGTTGCTGCCCCGGCGCTGGGTGGTGGAACGGTCCTTCGCCTGGGCGGCCGTTTCCGGCGCTGGAAACTAGGGAGTTCCCGGTGGCGTCGAAGTACTGGATGCGCTCGTTGCCGGCGTCCGCGACATAGACCGTCCCGTCGGAGGCTACCGCCACGCCGTACGGGAAGCTGATCTCATGGCGCCATTGCCCGAGATAGGTCCCGTTCGCGTCGAAGCCCTGGATGAGATGGTTATCGCCGTCGGAGAGGTAGACAATCTTCCCGTCAAGGGACACTGCCACGTCAAACGGGATGTAGAAGCTCCCGCCGCCGGTGCCGCGGCTCCCCCACGCGCCGAGAAACATCCCCGTGGCATCGAAATACTGGATGCGGTTGTTGCCCTGATCGACGATGTAAACGGTGCCATCGGGCGCCACATCGATGCCGGACGGGCTATCAAACTGCCCGTCGCCACTGCCCTGGTCGCCCCATTGGCCGAGGTAGGACCCGGCCGAGTCGAAGTACTGAATGCGGTGATTACCGATATCCGCCACATAGACCGTGCCGTCAGGGGCGACCGCTATGCCAAAGAGTCCACCCCACGGCTCGTCGCCGCCTTCGAACTCTCCGTCGCCGCTGCCCCGGCTCCCCCACTCCCCGAGGAACGTCCCGGTGGGATCGAAGAACTGGACGTGGTGGTTGCCAGCATCGACCACATAGACCGTCTGGCCGTCCGGTGCCACTGCCACCCCCGTTGGAGCGGTGAACTGCCCATCGCCCGCGCCCTGGCTCCCCCATTCGCCGAGAGCGGTGCCGTCCGCGTCGAAGGACTGGACACGGTGGGCGAGCGGGTCTGTCACGTAGACGGTCCCATCGGGAGCCACGGCGACACCAAACGGGATGAACTGTCCGTTGCCATTCGGGTCCTGGCCCCACGAACGGAGGAAGCAGGGCGGAGGCGGCGCACCGTTTGACGGGCTCTGGTCATCGGTACCAGTGCCTTCCACAGGTGCCAATGACGTTGGGGTGTGGGCCGGAGGAGAAGCAGCCTGCGCATCAGGAGGAGGACTTGGCGGCCCAGCCACGGAACCAACGTAGGCGGCAACGTCACGGATCTGGGTATCGCTCAACTCGTTAGGCGAGTAGGGACCTGGTGGCTCGGCATGACCCTCGCCGGTGCGGATCATGGGGAGCAGCGTTTCGAAGGTCACGCTCGCTCCCGGGCCGCCGGGAGCCAGAACGCCTGGCCCAGAGCTCCCCGGCCCATGACACCCGACACACCAGGTGTTGAATTGCCGCTTCCCCTCTGTCATGTCGCCTGAAGCAACGGCCTCAGTAACTTCTGGCGTTGGTTCCTGGGCGGCAATCACAAAGGTGCGGGGCCAGGCGGGCGCAAGAGCCAATCCGGCCAATGCAAGCAACAGCGTTACCACCAGAGCGAAGTGCCGCTGCCTCATCCCAACCTTGACATTTGGCGCCACGTCTACTGGACAAGACCCGTTTGTAGCACGAAGCGATTGCGGTCGTTGAAGTGGCGACGCGTTTGGTGATGGTCGCTGAAATCGGTCGGCGTCCATAGTGGGTGGTCCTCTTAGCCTTGTTGCTAGGCAGGTCGCCGTGAGCGAGCCGGACGGCGGCCTGCGCGTCTAGTCTGGGTCTGCGGACTCGTTGAGCGGGTGCGGGGTAGGCGCGAAGCGCGTGGCCGGCCTCCACAGCGTCACCGGGGTGCCCACCACGGCGTGATAACGGCCAGCAGCGCACTGACGAGCCCCCAGAACCTGACGACTTCATCCGCCAAGAGGAGGCTCAGCATCGCGACCAGGACCATCGCTGCAGCGGCCAGCGGGAGCAACCGCCCGGGTTGCAACCCGTCCAACCCTAGGGTGAGCAGGAAGTCGGCGGGCACGCCGCAGAGCATTGCCCCGATGAGCAGGTTTCTGCTTGTGAAGTCACAGCCATGTACCGGGTGGCACAAGACTGCGAGGACCATGAGGAGCAGCGAGAAACCGCAGGCGCCGACTACGGCGACGACTCCGGCAACGATCCGAGCGATCCGCTAGCCACGTCCGTCTTCCATCGTTGCCTCCGATTGTGTGAAGCGCATCTTCCACCAAGTTCACCGCGTTGCCCACGTGACCATCACAAGGATGTGGCCCGCGCCTGCACCGCTCGATCGCACCGCGTCGCGCGCCTTCCAGCGTCGCGATAGTGTGTGCGCGGCGAAACGGTCTCTCTCATCCCGGCTCACCGGGGGCCATCGGAGCAGTACTGCCGGCGTCCTCCGTAGCCGGGCCGAATCGCCGGTAGGCATAGGAGCTCAGGAGCAGCAGGATCCCGAGCACGATGAACGACATGACGCGATAGACCGCGTCGAGCGAGGCCAGGTCGTAGAGAAAGACTTTGCCGGTGGCGAGGGCGAGGAGTCCGAGTCCGAACCAGCGCAGCGGGGCACTGGCGCGGACCAGACCCGCCGCGACCGCCACTCCCACCGAGAACCGCCCAGACGACCGAAAGCGCGACCTGTGATTGGCGGTGGAGTTCTGCGACACTCACGTCGCCGTCGACCCGGCGCTGGAACTCATCGACGATCCCGATCGACAGGAGATAGAGGGCCAGAACGGCACCGCCAGTCGCCAGCCAGTCAGCGGCGGGCGTCCCTTTGCTCCCCCAACTGATGACGAAGAGGGCGAGTGAGAGCGCGCCAAGCGCCAGCGTTGCCTCGCTCCAGAGGAAGGGATGGTCGATCTCCGCGCCACCCGCGAGCAGAAGCCGCGCCGGTGGCGCGATGTGACCAGGGTGACGACCACGCCGGTCACCAGCAGGAGGGCGCTGGTTGCGTGATAGAGGCGGAGCGTGCCGCGCACCTGCCGCTGGAGTGCCCAGGCGCTGACGGCGAGCCCGGCCCACGCCGCGACGGCAGGCGCGGGATCGAGCTCGAAGGCCACGAGATGCGCGGTGATGAGGATCGCCAGCGATCCGGCGACCTGCCGCACCTCGTCAGACGTGGTCACCACCATGGCGACCAGCGCCGCCAGGATGATGATCGCGGTCGCGGCGACAGGCTGCCCCGCGTACGGGACGCCGGATTCGATCGCCACCGGAAAGAGAAGCGGCATCTCGTAGGCCACCGCCCGGTAGATGGCGAGCGCTCCGGCGATCGCGGCGGCGAGCTTCAATCCGTGATGGCCAGCCAGACGCGATTGGGGTCTCGAGCGGAGTGTCGCCAGATGACACGGGGAGGACGTGTTCGGCGCCGAGCGCGAGCACGGCGAGCAGCGCCCATCCGGTCAGGAGCGAGAGCCCCGAAAGCTCGAAGGGCAATGCCCCGATGAGGAGGCCGAAGCCGGTGACCACGAGGGTCATGTGGGCCAGCCGCGTGCGGACGATTCCTCCCGTCAGGACGAGCGCGGCCAGCAGCGCCAGCAGGGTCAGGCCGGCGCTGTTGACGAAGGGAACACCCTCATCCGTGGAGGGACGCCGCTGCTCAGGCGGAAGGCGTCATATTGGATCGCAAAGAGGTGGCAGACCGCCAGGCCGTAGACGATGGCCGCGCCCAAGAAGCCGCCCGCGTTGCGATAGCGATGGGCCAGCCAGACGAGCGCAACGGCCTCGGCTGCCCAGGCTATCGCCACCGGCGGTCCGTCGAAGACCACCGGGACCGCGATCGTGAGCAGGGTGACGGCGATCGCCAGGGCCAATCGGGCAAATGGCGTGGCGGCGCCCCTCTGCTTCAGGACGAAGCCGCCGGCGGCCACATGCGCCACAACTCCGCCCAGCAGATAGACGCCGAGGTGGATCGGCTCATCGCCGAGCGTCCCGAACCCGACGGCGGAGAAGGAGACCGCGTTGAGCAGGAGAAGTGCCAATGCGATGAGCTGAGGACCCTGGGAACGCGCCCGCAGCTCGACACCGGTCGCCGCGGTGAGGTGCAGCAGGGAGAGGCTGACGATGGCGAGGATCGTGGCCGGCACAGGCGCCAGGGAGGCATCCGACCAGCGATCGAACTGTATCCCGGTCAGGACAAAGGCGGCCGGCGGGAGCCAGGCCCACCCGCGAGCGATGGCGATGGCAGTGGACCCGGCGAGCAGGATGATGAGATAGGCCATCGGGGTTCTGGCCGGCGGCACGTCGAAGAGGATCGGGGCCGCCAGCGCCGTCACCACCCCGTACAGGGCGATGATCTGGGTGCCGGCGCGGATGGCGATCGCCGTCGCCACCAGCGCCCCGGCGGCCGCGCCGAGGAGGGCCGCCCAGGTGGGGACGACCTCGGCGAGACGCGTCCCGGCGACGAGCGCGAGGTTCCAGATGCCGATGCCGACGGCGACGAGCACGGGCCCGAGCACCCGGTCCCCGCCGCGCAGGAGGCGGTCGCCGAGCGCGGTGACCACGATGCCGGCGACGAGGCCGATGACGACACGGGCCTCGGGTCCGATCCATCCCCGGCTGATGGCCAGGCTGAGGAAGAACAGGGCGCCGAGCAACAGGGTGAGCCCGCCGACCCAGGCGAGACCCCGCCCGCTGACGGCACGCTCCAGGTCGTCCAACGAGAGGCGACGCGGCGGGGAGACGGTGCGGGGCTCTGGCGCGCGCCGGGTGGCTGAGGGGCGAGGGTTGGAGCATCGACGCGACCAGGTTGCCGCGAGGCCGGCTCGCCATCGAGTAGGGAATGGGCTGCCCCCCGCAATCCCTCTGCTGCGCTACGCCCAAATGTGGCTCCCGGTTGCGGCGCCACTCGCCCGCGGCGCGGCGCGACTGGCTGTTGTCGTGGGGCAATGGCCGGGGCCTCCGGTGACGCCTCACGGGGTGGCGCGGCGATATGCAGGCGGGCCTCGATGGCCTGCAACCGTTGCTCGAATGCCGCCATGCCGCGATCGAGATGGTCCAGCCGCGCGCCAAACAGGGCGAGGATTGCCGTCGTCCCGGCCGCGGCGTCACCGCTCAGAAGTGGGCCGGGTGTTTGCCCGCGGTCACCTTCGGCATCGTGACGTGAACTGTCCATCGAACATCCCCTCTGTTGCGCGTGCGGGCGATCGAGACGAGCAGAGCCCCCTGTGCGGTTCATGGGTGGCTATGGAAGGCGCATCGTTCCGAGGAACTGGCGAAGCCCGAATACTGGACCATGACGCCTGCTCACCGGATCTGTACCTGTAGCCGTACCCTTGGCGCCTCGTGCCAGGAGCGTGCGGCACATCTGTCACGTGCCCACGGGCTTCGCGCCTGCCGGCGCCAGGCGCCGGGCCAGCCAGGGGTGCGCGTATCGCTGGTAGGCGACGGTCGACAGGACGATCAGCAGCCCGACCAGGGCGAGACCGAAGACGAAACCGAGCGACCCGGCGAACACGTCGAACGCCAGCTTCGAGACGTAGGCGTAGCAGCCCAGGGCACCGAATACCAAGAAAGACCCGCGCCTGGAGCCAGACGCTGGCGACGACGAACCCGAGGTAGACTGCGAGGAAGAGCAGGCCCAACCCAGCGCCGTCGTCGAGCGCCAGGGCCCCCAGGTTCCCGAGCACGGCGAAGTGGCCGAACAGGTAGAACCAGAAGCTCCACTCCTGCCTCTGCCGGCCTCGGCGCTCCTGCAGCCAGACGCCGATCGCCAGCATCGCCAGCCCGACCGCCGTCCCGACCGACCACTCCACCGGGCCCCAGGCGAAGTCGTCGTGCCCGGTCACCAGCTCCGTCAGGTCCATCGAGAGGTACCAGCCCCAGAACCCGATCAACAGCGTCAGGAGCGGGAACCTGGTCCGCCAGGCGGCGACCAGGGCGACCGCAATGCAGACCACCTCAAGGATCACCCAGTTGGCGTCGATCGTCCGGTAGAAGTCGCGGTAGGCCCCAGCCTCGGTCGACTCTGGCCAGAGGCCAGCGAGCCGCAAGCACAGAGTAGACGGCGAGCGCTGTCACCCCGGTGCCCGCGAAGACCAGCAGGTTGCCGGCAATCGGGTAGCCCCGGCGACGCAGGAGCGCGCCGATCCCCCACAATCCGGCGACCGTGCCGCAGGCGGCGGCCGCCTGCCCGCGGCCCCCCAGGCTCTCCCACTGCAGGCCGAGGAAGAAGGTGTAGGCCAGCAGGATCATGAACGCGCCAAAGTAGTAGGCGATGGTCACGAGGTTGAGGCCGGCGCGGTGCTCCTTGCTTGACACCTGGGGGGTGACGTCCTCAGCGTGGGGGTGTCCTCCCGATGGGATCGGGCTGGACACCCGGCCACTTGTGCACGGATCGCCTGCAGTTGGTCGGGTCGGATCAGTCCGTCGTTTACCCATCGCTCGAGGTCGGTCCACGTGAAGCGAGGTTCGAGTGGAGTAGTGCTCATGGCATGTCTTCCTGATCACCACGGGATAGGCGGTCGCGCATCGGGCGGACAGGCGGAGCATCGGGTTTGTCCGAATCCTTCGAAATCCTCGCAGGACGCGACGGGCACTCGTCCGCGCGTGCCTTTCTCGAGTTGCAGCCGCCAGCACACTTGCCCTCACTCGATCACTTTGGGCTGATGGAGCCACAGCCAAACGAACAACGATGTTGGCCGCCCTGGTAGATCTTCTCGCAGCAGCGGCGGCAGCGGCTCTGGCACGTGCCCGAGAACTCTTGGTTGCACTTCTTCTGGCAGCTTGACAAGCTGCGGAACGCCGCCGCGGTATCCCCCAGGAGAACGGAGGGAACCAGCCCCGCGGCAGCCCCGAGGAGAGCCTTCGCCATCAGGGAGCGTCTGCTGCCCGTCTCTGTCGGCTGTTCGGTCGCATCGTGCACCTGCTCACTTTTCACCGTGAACTCCTTGCGCGAGATGCCTGTTGACGAGCTCGAGAGTTTTCGTCTCGTGCATCCGCATCCTGCAGCCCGCATCACGAATGCACCCCCGTACCCGGTACGGGCGTGTGTACGGGTATTCGCGGAAAGAAGGTGGTGTCAGACGAGGCCGAGGCGAACGGCGATGGCGGCGGCCTCGCGGCGATTCTCGACGCCGAGCTTACCGATGATGTTGGTCACGTGGAACTC
This sequence comes from uncultured Chloroflexia bacterium, assembly GCA_963751075.1. Taxonomy (GTDB): domain Bacteria; phylum Chloroflexota; class Chloroflexia; order Thermomicrobiales; family UBA6265; genus JACCXM01. Next base: position 131,533 of record CAVVTE010000028.1, read on the forward strand.
GACAGTCCGCGTGCCAATGAAGAGCTGGTCGCCGATCTCGGGGTTGGAGAAGCGCTGGCAGAGTAGATGCAGCACCTCTCGCTCCCGTGGGGTGAGTTGGCTCACTGACGGCGCTATCTCCGCAGGGGACTGACCGGCAGCTGAGGGTATCTTCCCCGTCCATTGCCCCACGACGGTCGATCTCGTGAGTCTCCCCGCAAGCAGCGTGCGATCGTTGTGATCCCACGCGGATTCACGCGCTTGCGGAATCGATTCCTGCGTCAAACGCCCAAAGGTCACGGCGCTGCCCAGGTCTGCTGTGGCGATCGCCTTCAGCACGGCCTGCGCTTCGTTCAACGCGGCAGTCCACGTCATCCCAGCGCCTTCCGCATGGGCTGAAAGGAAACGCGCGTCACCTAACGCGGACCGCACTGCTGTCACCGTGACGGCTGGGTGCAGGTACTGGCGATCGTGAAACGCATAGCCGAGCTCGCCGGCCCACGCCTCTGCGGCACCGATGAAGCGCGCCGCGGCATCGTAGCGATCGGAGCGGGCGAGGATAGCGGCGGCACTGACGAGACCTTCGACGGCACCGAAGCGCTCACCAATGGCGCGGCGCACAGCGATCGATTCCGCGAGAAGCTGGCCGGACTGGGTCACATCACCGCGATCGAGGGCGAAGATGGCGAGCAGTTGCAGGGTATTGGCCTGCCCCCAGTCGTTCCCGAGTTGACGGAAGATGGACAGCGCCTCCCGCGCGGCGCTTTCCGCACGCTCGATGCCCACGATATCGGGTGCTTCGCCCAGAAAGGAGAGCGCCCAGGCCAGCCAGATCGTCGAGACCGCTTCCCGCGCTACCGCGTCACGCGCCTGGGCGATCGCGGCAAGCGCATGCGACAGGGCCCGTTCATGGCCGCCCTGACGACGTGCGGCGTGGCACAGCGCATAGTGCGCGCGAACTATGCCCACCGCGTCGCCGCTCGCCCGCGCCGCGTGCAGCATTGCCTCGCCGGCTGCCATAGCCCGGTCGTGATCGCCTTCGTTGCTGGCGAGGACGCACGCGCCGTAGTGGGTCGAGAGCTCGCTCTCGGCATAGGCAACATCCACCGCCAGTGCTAGCGCACGCTCACACCAGGATCGCGCTTCGGCAAAGTCGCTGCGGAACCACCAGTACGCGACAAGCGCACCGGCGGTTGTCAGTGCCGGCTCCGACTCGCCCCGCTTCAACCACCACGTCAAAGCGTCGCGCAAATTGCCGCGCTCGTTGTCGAGTCGCCGTAGCCAACGCTCGGAGGCCGCGCGGTCCATGAGCGCCGGCTCTGCCCGGCCTATGAGGTCCCGGATATAGGTGGCGTGTGCTCCCCGCGCCGCGTCGGTCTCGCCGCTCGCATAGAGTTGCTCCAGACTGAACTCGCGAATAGTTTCGAGCATGGAGTAGCGCGCAGTCCCCGCCGCCCCCGTACTCCTTTGCACCAGGCTGTGGTCGACGAGCCGTGTCAACCCGGTCAGCACATCACCCGGCAAACCGTGCGCGGCATGGAAGGCTTCCGCTGCCTCCAGTGTGAATCCGCCGACGAACACGGACAGCCAGCGAACGAGCCGTTGCTCCTCCGGTGTGAGGAGGTCATAGCTCCAGGCGATCGTGTCACGCAGCGTCTGCTGGCGAGCCGGCGCATCACGGGGCCCCCCGGTCAGCAGTGGAAGACACTGCTGGAGACGAGCCAAGAGTGCAGCCGGTGGCAGTACGGTCACCCGGGCGGCGGCGAGCTCGATCGCTAGTGGCAGTCCATCCAGCCGGCGACAGATCTCAGCGATGCTCGCTGCCACGTCCAGGTCGAGTGGGAATGCGGGGTCGGCTTCCCGCGCCCGCTCCACGAAGAGGCAGACCGCCTCGTTTCGCGCCAGCTCCTTGAGGGAGAAAAGGCCATCGCTCGGCGGCAGCGGGAGGGGGTTCACCGGAAGAACGTGTTCGCCTCGCACGCGGAGCGGCGCTCGGCTGGTGACGAGCATCTGCACCGCCGGACAGCCAGCCAGGATCGCTGAAGCTATCTCACTGGCGGTGGCCAAGACATGATCACAGTTGTCGAGCACGATGAGGCGTTGCCGCTCACGGAGGTGACCAACAATGGCCTGAATAGGACCCTGGTAAGAGCTGCCGACGTCAACGACCGAGGCCACGGTCGCGGGCAGCAGTGCCGGATCGCTCAGCGGCGCGAGATCGACGAAGACCACACCTTCCGCAAACTGCTCCCCCACATCGTGGGCCACCGCTAGAGCCAGGCGGGTTTTGCCGACACCGCCCGGTCCCGTCAGTGTCAGGAGCGGGGCAGCCTCATCCAGCAACGCTGCCCGTGCGGCAGCAATGTCTCCTTCCCGCCCCACAAGGGAGGTTCGCGGCAGCAACAAGGCATGGGCAGGGGCGAGCGGCAACGATTTGGCCATGATAAAGAGACGAGCGATCGGACTAAGAGTACGAGATCCATAGCCTACCACCATGGGCGGTTGGTTGAGATTCTGGCGGTGGCATAGTACCGGACCCGGCACGAGTGGTCTCATTCCCGCGCCCGTAGGCATTCCCGTACATGGTACGGGGGTGCACGGGTGAGACCCAGTGCATGATGGGTGCGAACCGCGGCAGAGGTGGGGGGCCGCAAACGAGTCGCGAAACGGAGGTGCTCGCCATGTCCTGGGTCGTTCGGCTTGTCATTGGGGTCGTGATCATCGTGGCTGTGGTCACATTGGCATTGCCGTTTCTCTATGGATTTCTCTTGCAATGGGGATTTTCCGAGCAGGCCCGGGACAGCCGGCACCGGTGCCGCAAGGTCGATCCCAACGTCGTCGCGCGCATCGAAGCCGACTTGACGATTCCGGGTGGCGGCAGCCTGCGGGATGCGCGGCTCGAGATGTCGGAGGTGAACCCGCGCCTCGGGATCATCAAGGCGGAAGTGCAGGGTGCCGGGTACGAAGGCGATCACGACATTGGCGTTTGGAGCATCAAAGAGCAAGGTGATCCTGCGGCGAGCACGTTTGAGGCGTCCGACCCCATATACGCAGTCGACGGCTTGGCCTTGCAAGTCAGCACTTTTCCCGCTAGTGAGCAGTACCTCAGTACCCTGTGCTAGCCGCGTCGGGCGGCTTGTCGGCAGAGACGTCCGCTTGTTGGTTGAGGGCGGCAGCGATGGCGCGATCAACGATGACGTGGAGCTTCACGACCTGGGCCCGCTGGCTCGGCTGGACTGCGCTGTACGACCTTCTCTACGGTGGCGCCTACCTTGGCGCTGCCTCTCTCGGGTTCTGGGACTCGCTGCTCCCCCATCACGGAGGCCTGGCTCTGGCGTTTCTCATCGGAGTCCGGTTCCGCTGGTGATGAGTCTGGGCTTCGTCGCGGTCATCGTCATCGACATCCTGCAAATGACGGAGCCAATGAGCGAAGGTGTCTGGAATGCGGTGGGCATAGTCGTGGGGCTCTTCTTTATCCCGCTCCTGCTCTTCCCGGGGGTATGCCCTGGTCGCGGCGGAGGTTGGGGTTGGCAAGTGGAAGAGTCAGCCGGGATTCACCGGGATCCGTCGCGCCCACAGTGTGAACCCACCCCTTGCGACGTGAACAGTGCCGCGAAGGATCGGGTGCTGGAGTGCGGCATGCTGCGCGGCCCGAAGCTCGACCAAAGTGGGGGAGCAGCTTTGCTGGCGGATTGCATTGCGGTCAAGTTAGCGTGAAGATAGGAGGCCTGCATGGAGGGCTACCAGTTCGATCACCTCGTCCAATCCCTGGGCCGAAAGGCAAGCCGACGAAGGGTGCTGGCCGTCCTCACGGGCCTGGTTGCCGCTGGGCTTCGGGAGGCGACGGCCAAGCGCAGGCACACCGATCGCAAGGACCGGAAGAAAGACCGAAAGCAGGAGCGGCGCCGGGACCGACAACAGAACCAGCGTGTCTGCCTATCGCCGAAGCAGGATCTGCAGGAAGCGATTAAGGCGGCGAAATCCGGGTCTACCCTCGTCCTCTGTCCCGGGACCTGGGCGCTGAAGGAAGCGGTCCAGATCAGCAAGGATCTGACCCTGCTCGGAGCCGGCGCCCACCAGAGCATGCTGGAAAAGGGGGGGCTCTTTGGCATGCTCGAGATTGCCGCTGGCGCCACCGTGACCGTGCAGAACCTGACGATCACCAGGGGCCGCTTCGGGTCGCTGCGCAACGATGGCACCCTGACCCTGGTCGACGTCAGCGTGACGGGCAATAACGACGGGATCTCCAACCAAGGCACGCTGACACTGATTCGCAGCAGTGTGACGGGCAATACGGCGAGGGGCGGAGGCGGGGGGATTTACAACACCGAGTCCGGGGCAGTGACACTGCAGGATAACAGCCACGTGACGGGCAACACGGCGCGCGTCGGCGGGGGCATTTACAACATTGGAGTGGTGACCCTGAAGGCAGGCTGCAGCGTGTCGGTCAACACCGCGGAGGACCACGCCGGGGGGATCGCCAACGAGGGGTTGAACGTTTGGGACAGCAGTGGGTTTCACGAGTACTCCGGGACCGTGACACTGGAGGCGGGCAGCAGCGTAACGGGGAACCGTGCCCGGCTTGCCGGGGGCGGGATCGACAACTGGGGCACGGTGATTCTCCAGGCGGGAAGCAGTGTCTCGGGCAACTCGGGATTGGACGGCGGGGGCATCCACGTCGACGCCGGAAGGGTGAGTGTTACCGACAGCACCATCGTATTGAATAACACGCCGAACAACTGTGCCGGCACCGTCGCGGAGACGTGCATCGGATGTGCCCCCGATCACACGGAGTGTCGGGACGAGTGCGTCGATACGCTGACAAACGACGCACACTGTGGCGGATGCAGCCAAGTCTGCGACCCCGCGGCCTACTGCGTAAAAGGGGTGTGTTTGGCATAGCCGCTGGCGACCAGTCGCGTCTTGACTCGGGCATCTCTGCAGCCGGGACGGGCCGGCGGCTCCCGGTCCTCCGGCCATCCTCATCGTGCTGGATGCTATCACCTAGCGGATGAGGGCGACGGTCCTAACCCGAAGATCGCGGGCGCTGGATTCATTGCTAAGTTGGGCGGTTCGGGATTGGCTCCAATGATGGAAGACGCTGGATTCGCTCTCGACCCTCATGAGGTTCTTGGCAAGCTCCGTGGCAGCAGGACACCCTCCACAACCTGGTTCCCGCTCGATGCCAAGGGCAGAACCGGGCGGGTGCCTGTGGAACGTCGCGACCTGCTCAGGAGTCCGCGCCGGCCTGGTGACGGCGCCACGCCGAGTAGCTTCCCTCGCGCAGTTGACCTCCTGGGCGGGCCAGTTGCAAAACGCGATGTGGCGACGAGAGAACAATGGCGTAGCTGGGCTATGGACCCCGCCAACACGATCCCCGCCCAACTCGTTCCGCGGCCAGCGACCCACGCCTCACACGTCTCTGTGAGAGCAGGGGAGTAAAACGCCAAGCTAAGCAGGGTGTTGCAAAACCGTGCCCTAGCCGCTTGACTCGCTCGTAGCGGCCTTTGGACTGCCCGCCGGGAAGCACGAGCTACTGCTCCTCACGAGATGTGTCACCTCAGTGGCCAATCTGGGCGCGCAGGCGTGAAGCGAGTACTGGGGTAGGTCCGAGCCTGAGCGATCAGGTCGTGCACCTTGATTCCACCCCAATGACAGCGGCCTGGGCCGGCTACCGTCGGCGCGACGGGGTGCTGCTAGCGAGTGTCGACCAGCCACTGGAGCCCTTGGCTGCTCTGGAAACCTACTATCGCGAGCTCGGCGTAATCGACCTGTATCGGTATATCGCCGTTTGGGAGCAATGGACCTACTACACCGTGGACGTCGTGAGGTTCGCTTCCACCACTGAGGCGGAAGGCCGCCTTCGGAAGGTGGCGAGTCAGGAACTCGCATAGGCAGATTCGAATCTCCATGAGCTGACCGAAGTGACCGATGTGCCGCCACTCGGGGACGAGGCCTTGGTCGTGACCTACACCGTCGACATCGACGGGATCGCTCGGGAGGGGCATTCCGCTTGGATTCGGGTCGGCAACCGCGTCGCGGCCGTGAACCTGGCGGGGTTTAAGGCGAGCCGGGGCACGTTCGAGCAACTGGCGCAAGACGAGGCGCACTGCTTGGCGTCAGGCGGCTGCTGGGAGGGCACAGCGACCTTGATGGCCAAGTCCTGAGGCGATGACGGCGAGGACTAGGGTACGGGACTGATACAGCGACGCGTCCGACCCACCACCAGCGCGGTAAGCGATCGCGGCGCGTGGAGCGGACCGCGCATGAGGAATGGATCGCGTTACCGGACGGCGTGACCACGGCACTGTGGGCAAGGCAACGTGGGACGCGGTCCAGCAGCGACTCACCACCAACAGTCGCCATCGGTTCGTGGGCTCCTGTGGCGCGCCCATCATGATCCGCGCGGACAAGCCCGAGGAGTGGTCCTGGGAGCAGATAGCCGCTGTCCTCAAGCACCCGGAAACCGTGCGGGCGGAACTGGAGCGGCTAGCCAGCATTGGACCTGATCCTGACTTGAACGCGGAGCGTGACGCGGCGGCGAGTGCTCTGGCGAAGATCGACATTCGGGCTAGGCGTCTCCTGGCCCTTTATGCAGTGTGTGATGAGACTAGCCTGCTGATGGACGCCATGAAGGCGCAGTTGGGGACGATTGAGGCTGAGCGCAGGGGGGCGGCTGCCCGGCTGGACACGGCAGAACGGGCACTGGCCGATGGTGTCCGGAGCAGGGTGGCATTTTGCTCGGTCCATGCGGCACTAGCCCGTGTCAGCGGCAACCTGGATACCCTCGATTTCGCCGGGCGCCGCAAGGCCGTAGCGGCTCTGGTTGAGAGCGTGGTCGCGGGCAAGGACCCGGCTTCATGGCGCATGGACGTGGTGATCCCGGTCGACGAGGAAGGTGTTCCGTTCACAAGTTGAGGGCATCATGACCGCCCGCCTGCCGATTCTTGGCTACGCCGTTTGCGGACGGAAGCGCCGGTTCGGTGCTGCTACCGACTTGCCGTTGGCCGGTCCGTGTTCCATGCCCGGTTGATTTCGTCAACTTGACAGGGCTACGTTGCGGTGTAGCCTGAGTAACGACGGAAAACTCTCTATCGCGCGTTCAGAGTCGAGCGCAAGCGCGACGAAGAGGTGAACCCCATGAGCGATTTCCTGATAGAGGCGTTGGCAGTTGGATATGGCAGGCGCCAGTTGTTGCAGCGGGCTGGAGCGGCGAGCGCCGCCGTTGCCGGGCTGAGTACGGTGGCCGGACCACCGACCCGTGTATTGGCGCAGCAAGCCACGCCAGTTGGCAGCCCTGCCGCCGCGGGCGCCGCCCGGTTCGCGTATGTCGGCACCTACACGCGAGAGGCGCCGGGCGGCGGTGGCGCACTGGAGCCGACCGGCATTTCCATCTTCGCGGTCGAAGGCGGCACAGGCGCCCTCTCCTTCATCGAGACCGTTCCCACCGATAACCCATCGTGGCTGGCGCTGCACCCGACGCAGCGCTTCCTCTACGCCGTCAACGAGACCGACGATTACGAGGGGGAGGCTTCCGGGTCGGTCGAGGCCTACGCCATCGATTCGACAACGGGAGCGCTGACTTTGCTCAATGAGCAGAGCTCCGAGGGTCTCTACCCAGCACATCTGGCCGTCGACCCAACCGGCGCGTTCGCCGTGCTGGCCGATTACTCGGGGCCATTCGTGGTTCTCCCGATCCAGGCTGACGGCCGGCTCGAACCGGCCAGCGACATTGTCCAGAACAGCGGTTCCGGACCAAACGAAGAGCGCCAGGAGGCGTCGCACCCCCACGCCGTGGTTTTCGATCCAGCCGGATCGTTTCTCGCTACCGCCGATCTTGGTATCGACATGGTGCAGATCTTCCGCCTGGACTCCACAGGGCAGCTCGAGCCGGTCAGCGAGGCGGCGGTGGCCGCGGGCGCCGGGCCGCGTCACCTGGCGTTTCTTCCCGACGGCCGCTTTCTCTATGTCGCGAACGAGCTGAACGCGACGGTCACGGCATTCGCCTACGATGCGGCAAATGGGACGATCGGTGAAGAGATCCAGACGGTCTCCATGGTGCCCGAGGACTTTCCTGATCCCAAGAGCGCCGCCGAGATCGCCATCCATCCGTCCGGCAGGTTCCTTTACGCCTCGAATCGAGGAGCGGACGAAGCCACATCACCCGTCGCCGACAGCATTACGGGCTTCACCATCGACCAGGAGAGCGGCGAGTTGACCCTGATCGACTACACCAGCGAGGGGATCGATTTCCCTCGCGGCTTTGCCATCGATCCCACCGGGACCTGGCTATATGCCTGTAACCAGCAGGGCGATTCCATTGTGCAGCTTGCCATCGACTCGGCAACCGGCCAGCTCAGCCCCACCGGACAGGTCACCGAGACGCCAACTCCGGTCAGCATCGTGTTTACAACCGCGTAGCGACTCCGAGTGCATCAGCTGACCGGGACGGGCACCGCGAAACAGAGCTCGCGAGCGGTCTGAGCGCCGCGAAGCGGTTCTGACTTCTTGTTCGCGATCTCTCACCCCGGTGATCGTGGGCTCCATACCGCGATATGATGACGAGGGGGCAATTGTTGTCTGCAGGAATGCCGTCTGTCATGGCGATAATCGGGACGACAGCGCATGCAACAACACCCCTTAGTCGGGGCCGTCTGTCATGGCCACAATCCGGACAACAGCGCATTCGACAACACGCCTTAGCCGGGGCCGTCCGTCATGGCGATATTCGGGACGACAACGCATTCGACAACACGCCATAGCCAGGAGGGAGATCCGTCATGGACCAACTTGGGATAGCAGAAATGCAAGATCGGCTCTTGTCCAGGAGAGCCAAGACCTTGCTGCATCATCCCCAGGGGATGGGCAACTACTTCACGTTCAAAACCGCGATCGATATTCTTGGTCTCGACTGGGACGATGTCGCGCCGGGGGGCGTCTATAACGTCACCGGCGCCGGATACTTCGACATGGGCTACATGGCGAACCATATCGGCCCACCGCAGTCTGCCCTCGAGGCGTTCCACGAAGCGTCGACGTCCGACATGCTCCGCATCTATCCGCCCGACTGCCTGCCGGAGTTGAAGAAGCTGGTTGCCGAAAAGAAATTCGGTCGCTCTTTGGGCCCTGACTTCGAGGTCATGGGTGTCGAAGGCGCCCAGGGCGGCATTGGCTACACCTATCTGACCTTCCTCGACGAAGGCGACGAGGTGATCGTCACCGATCCCGGTTACTTCCACTTCGTGCCGGCGGCCGAGACATGTGGGGCACGGATCGTCCCGATCGAGCTCAATGCGGCGAACGGCTACAAGCTGCAGCCCCACGAGGTCGAGGCGGCTCTCACCGAGCGCACGAAGATGATCGTCGTCTGCGATCCGATCAATCCGTTCGGCACCGTGCAGACGCGTGAGGAGCTCCTGGCGATCGCCGACATCGCCCGCCGCCGCAACATCGTGATCTTCAATAACGTCACCCACAACACCCATCAGACCGATCCATCGGCGACGCAGATTCCGATGGCGTCGCTGCATACAGACAGCACGCCGATGGACCATGTGGTGTCCGTCAGCGGTATGTCGAAGGGTTATGGCATGCCGGCCATCCGCGTAGGCTTCATGGCGGCGCATCCGGCCCTTCTACGCGGCGCCTTTCTGACCAAGATGGAAATCACCAAGATCCACATCAACTATCCGGGTCAGTATGCGTCGCTCGCGGCGATGCAGGACACGGCCTACGTCGCGGCCAGCACGGAAACGATCCGCCGCAACTATGCCCATATCGAGGAAACGGTTGCCCGGACGGAAGGTGTCTCGATCCCGGTGAAACCCGCCTATGGCTTCTGCATGATGATCGACGTTTCCGGCGCCGGCGTCACGGCGCAGGAAGTCACGGTCGGTCTGCTGAAGGAAAAGATTGCGGCCATTCCCGGTGACGGTCTCGGCGACGTGAAGGCGGCCGACTACCTTCGGCTCAACTACTCCCACCCCGATATCGCCTGCTTCGAGCGATTCCGTGAGGCGCTGCCAAGAGCTATCGCAGAAGCGCAGGCCGGCCTCTATGCCGAGGCCGTAATCGGGTTCTTCGATCGCGCGGGGACGGAACGCGGCAAGGCCATCATCGACACGATCAGATCGCGGCAGCCGTTGATGAGCGCGGCGGACTGACGATTGCGGTAGGGTCAGTCGAGGACTCGACGAACGTCCGTGTGGATAAAGTCCTGACCGACAAAGAGCAAGGGCTCGTCGAGGTCTATCGCCAGCGCGTAGGCAAAGCAGTCACCAAAATTGAGCCGCGCGGGGTGCCCTACGCCCTTACCGAATCGGCCATAGGCTTCACGTGCAATTGCTGCCTGATGAGTGGTCAGCGGTTCAACGATGATGCTGAGCTGCTCGATCAAGTCATCGAACGTTGCTGCGTCAGGAGATTCAGGAAGCCGATCGGCCACGATTGCGGCTTCAAGATAGCTGGCCGCAGAGATGCGGTTTTCTTGTGAATCGAGCATGGTCTGGAGGCACGCTACCGCCATAGGTTCATCGCGAATGATCGCGAGGAGCGCCGACGAATCGACGATCAACTAGGTAATCCGTCCTCGTCGTAAAACAACTCGTCGGGGTCGATGATAGGCTGCCCAGACGCTTTGAAACGCGCCTGCAGATCCTGCACGATGGCGTACACCCTAGCCCGCCGCTCCTCTTCCTCAAGCGCTTGCAGTTCGGCCCGTCGCGTTTCTCTGGCCGCCGGTGTCTGAAGTCGCTCGAGCCGCTCACGCACGGCGATCTCAATGGCGGATTCTGTGCTCTCGCCAGTGCGCCGCGCGAGTTCTTCGACCAGTCGAAGTGTTTCCGGGCTCTGGATTTGCAAAGCCATGGTGTCTCCCGGTGCAATGCATCCGGCTGGGAGTCTACCAATGCGCTGCCCGAAAGGACGAAATATTGCCCTTTCGGAATTAGAGATGAAGTGATTCGGAGGCGGAGTGGGCATATGAGCTGCCGTTGGCAGGTAATCGACTCCGGAATCTACCGGATTGGCTCATATATCGAAGGTGAATGCGACGAATCGCGATTCAATATCTTCACGCACTATTGCTAGATCTGGGTGCGCTTCCTGTTGTGGCACATGTTCTGTATGCCGACTGACAGCAACTGCCGTGCCGACCAATCCTAGTTCAAGCCTACCGGTAGCTCGCTGCCTGCAGGTCGAAGAGTTCGGCGTAGCGACCGCCGAGGGCCATCAGCTCCTCGTGCGTGCCCTGCTCGACCAGGCGGCCATTCTCCAGGAAGAGGATGCGGTCGGCCATGCGCACCGTCGAGAAGCGGTGGGAGATGTAGAGGGCCATCTTGCCCCGGGTGAGCGTCTTGATGCGGGCAAAGAGGTCGTACTCGGCCTGAGCGTCCAGCGCCGCCGTCGGCTCGTCCAGGATGAGCACCTGAGCGTCGCGCATAAAGGCACGGGCCAGAGCGATCTTCTGCCACTCGCCCCCGGAGAGCTGGTGGCCGCCCTCAAACCACTTGCCGAGCGTCGTCTCGTATCCGCTAGGCAGCTTGCGCACCACGTCGTCCGCCCCGGCGCGCTCAGCCGCCTCGGCAATCGCCACCTGGTCTTCCGCGTAATCGACATTCCCAACACCGATATTTTCGCCCGCCGAAACCTGATAGGCGGCGTAGTCCTGGAACATCACCCCGAACTCGCGGCGGAGCGCCACCGGGTCATAGTCCCGCACGTCGTGGCCATCGATCAGGATTTGCCCCTCACCCGGGTCGTAGAGGCGGCCCAGCAGTTTCACTACCGTCGATTTCCCCGCCCCGTTGCGCCCGACCAGGGCGACGGTCTGTCCCGGCTCGATGGTGAAGGAGACGTCGTCCAGCGCCAGCGCTTCCCGATCGGGGTAGCGGTAGCTGACGTTGCGGAACTCGATTCCCTGACGGAAGGGGCGGCGCACCGGTGTCGGGTTCTCCGGCGCGTGGATGCGCGGCTCACGCTCCAGCAGTTCGTAGAGTGTGGAGAGGTAGAGCCCGTTCTCGTAGATGCCCTGGATACCGCCGAGGATGCCCTGGAAGGCCCCTTGCACCTGGGCCGCCGCTTGCGTGAAGACGGTCAATGATCCCAGGGTCACTCGCCCGTGCACCGCCAGCAGCGCGACATAAAGAAAGGTGGCGGAGGAGGCTAGCGTCGTCAGCGAGCCCCAGCCGAATCCGGCCAGGTAGCGGCGCACCAGGAGTTGGCGCGTCTCCTCGTAATAGCCGGCCGCGGTCCGCTCGTAGCGGTCGATGAAGTAGTCGCCGGCGGTGAAGAGCTTCACTTCCTTGGCGTACTCGTCGGTGGTCATCAAGGTAGTGAGGTAGGACATCACCCGCCGCACCGGTGACTGCCGCCTCATCTGCTGGAACCCCCACCAGCCGTAGCGGGAGCCGGAGATGAAGGCCGGGATGGGGGAGATCAGCGCGGCGGCGGCCACCCAGGGAGAGAGCCCTGAGAGGAGCGCGACCATAGTGACGAAGGTAACGACGGAGCGACCGAGACCGAAGACGCCGGAGACCATCTCCACCGGCCGCCGCGCCGATTCGCGCTGGGCCTGCTGCAGCTGATCGTAGTAGGCGGCATTCTCAAAGTCGGCCAGATCCAGTGTGGCGGCGTGACGCATGATCTGGAGCTGGACGTGGATCGCCATCCCCTCCTGGAGCAGTTGCTGGCTGATGTTGCCGGCGGTTTGCAGGAAGCTGGAGCCGAGGAGCAGGACGAGCTGGATCACCGCGAGGATGACGATGCCCTGGACATGCTGATCGCCGCCGCCCGCCTGCACCCCAGCCACGACCTCGTCGATGAGACGGCCGGCCAACCAGACCTGCGCCGCGGGGGTGATGCTTTGCAGTAGCGTGGCGCCGGCCAGCGCGATGGTCAGCTTCGGGCTGGTGGCCCAGACGAGGCCCATGACGCGGAGAATGCTGCGCCACGTCTCGCGCGCGCCTTTGGCGACCGCGCCGAGGTCCTCGCGGCGGGGGCGACGCAGGCGCAGGCGCCTTTGGTCCCCATTCTGACCGGGATCGGGCAAGCTGCCCATGCCGTCCCCGGGCGGGCCGGAGCGGCCGCCAGCGCGGAGGGGTACGGTCTCGGTTGGTGGGGCGAAGCGGTGGCCATTGCGGCCGCCCGATGACCCATTCGTGGGGAACTGCATGCGCTCCTGAAATCAACCTCGGGTGGCGCGGCGCTGAGTACTCAGCGCTGCGGGGGACAAATGCTTCCCTATGGATAGTGTGCCACGAGTCCGGTTACAACTGATCGTTCGGGTAGGACGTACCTCGCCACAATCGCGCGTTGTGCAGCGCGCGCAACTGATTCCCAGCAAATCTTGAGGAAACGCCAATGATTTCTCGCTAGGTGACGGGTACGGTTAGCGTGTCCCGGCGATGTTGCGGAGGCGACCTCGTCGGGCATTGTTATTCAGGTGGGGCCGGAATGCCGGTCACGGTGGCCAGAGTGCGCCACATCTGGTTCCCACGGTGGTTCGGTTCGGGGATCATCCCGGAGCCCAGGTAAGGAGTCTTACAGTATGTCCCGTATGTCATCGTGCCGCGGGCGGGCGGCGTTCGCCGTTGCGCCCGCGGCGCTCGCTGTCGCCGGCGTTCTCCTCTCACCCACATCAGGTGTGGTAGCCCAGGAGAGCGCCACGCCGACACCGATCGGGCTCGTCCAGGCGGCAGAGAACCTGCCGGAGTGCGCCCCGGCCGAGATCGGGGCGCTGCCCGAGGGGATGGACGCCGCGACGGTCTACACCATCGTGCCCGAGGAGTCGGCGGCGCGCTACCGCGTGCAGGAGGAGCTGGCGCAGGTCGGCGAGACCGAGGCGGTCGGCGAGACGCAGGCGATCATCGGGCAGTTTGGCTTCGGCGAGGATGGGCTGCCGCTGCCTTGCTCCCGCTTCGACGTCGACCTGCGCACGCTGCAAAGCGATCAGGCGCGGCGCGACAACTACCTCTATCAGAACACGCTGGAAGCCGAGACCTACCCGCTAGCGACGTTTGTGCTGCGGGACGTCGAGGGGATGGACGCGCCACTGGCCGAGGGTGAAGAGACGACCGTACGGCTGATCGGGGATCTTACGCTGCGCGACGTCACCAAGCTGGTTGCCTGGGAAGCGAACGTCGCCGTTATCGACGGCGCCCTGACCGGTACGGCGGCGACGGCGTTCGAGATGCCGGACTTCTCCATCGAGCCGCCAAGTGTGCCGGTGGTGCTCTCCCTGGACGAGACGATCCGGCTCGAGGTCGATCTGACAGCTCGTCCGGCGTAGGGTGAGGGGGGTGCTTCGCTGAGGGAGGCGCGCTTCGCTTGAGGGGGGTCGCTACGCTCAAGGGGGGAAGGGGGAGAGGACGACGGGTGACTTCCTCGTCCTTTCCCCCTTCCCCCCCTCAGCGGCGCTTGCGGCCGCCCCCCTCAGCGAAGCGCCCCCCTCCGTTCATTGTCGATTCCTGCCCACCCCGTTCGACCACTTGGCAGAAGCGAGCTGCGGATCGGATGCAGGCCGCTAGGTAATGCCGACGTGCTCAGCGTGGGCAGGGAGGAGAACACCATGACGTCGCCGATTGCACCGTGCCTCTGGTTCGACGGTAACGCCGAGGAAGCCGTCAATTACTACGTGTCGGTCTTCAGGGACTCCCGAGTTCTGCATGTCGATCGGTTCAGCGACGTTGGCCCGGACCCCAACGCCCCGGTGGTGTTCATCGAGTTTGAGATCAACGGGCAGCCCTTCCAGGCCATCAACGGCGGGCCTCAGTTCACCTTCTCCGAGGCGGTGTCGTTTGCCATCGAGTGCGCCGACCAGGAGGAAGTCGACTACTACTGGGACACGCTCACCCAGGGGGGAGAGCCCGGGCCATGCGGCTGGCTCAAGGACAAGTACGGTCTGTCGTGGCAGGTCGTGCCACGGGTTCTCGTCGACCTGCTCCGGGATCCGGACCGTGAGCGAGCCGGCCAGGTGATGCGGCAGATGCTGCAGATGACCAAACTCGACATCGCCGAGCTTCAAGCCGCCTACGAGCAGTAGCGGATGTTACAGATGACCAAACTCGACATCGCCGAGCTTCAAGCCGCCTACGAGCGGTAAAGGCGACAGTCCCAGGTAGCCCGGGGTTGCAGAATCGGGGATCACGGGCACCGAAGGTCGGATGACCAGACGCGTCACGGTCGATCGATGCAGTGAGCAGGAGAAGACTCGCATGGCCTCAACCAGCACCTACCTCAACTTCGCGCGAAGCACCGAGGAGGCGTTCACTTTCTACAAGTCCGTCTTTGGCACCGAGTTCGTCAATGGCATCATGCGCCATGGCGATGTCCCTCTGCCGGAAGGAGCGCCGGAGCTGAGCGACGAGGACAAGCGGCTGGTCATGAATGTGCAGTTGCCGATTCTGGGCGGCCACATGCTCATGGGCACGGACATCCCGGAATCGATGGGGCTCAAGGTCAACCAGGGGAACAACGTCTACATCTGTCTCGACCCGGACACGCGGACTGAAGCCGACAGACTGTTCGCCGCGCTGTCCGCTGGGGGCAAGGTGGAAGAACCGTTGCAGGAGATGTTCTGGGGCGACTACTTCGGCACCCTGGTCGACAGATTTGGCATCCAATGGATGGTTAATTGCACCAGTAAGTCGTAGAGCGGGTCGCAAGCCCGCTCGGTCAGGTGATGGGTTGCGCTTCTGGGCCGGCAAAGCCGATTCAATCGCGGACCATTGCCGGCTCCGCGCATACTGCCCAGACGACCGAGGGGGCTTGCGCTTGCGGCACGCTGTTGAGCGCGTCGGCGCCCCCTCTCTGATTACAGGAGGAACAGTCTCATAATGGATGCTGAGCGACGGCGACGGCGGAACCTCATGATTGCGGTGGTCGTGCTCGTGCCACTGCTGATCTTGCTGGTGCTTGGGCTGTCGCTGGCAAGCTCGGCGGGGATCCTGCCGTGGCAGCCGGAGCCGACGCGCATCCCGATCACGCCGTTTGCCGACTTGCCGGGCACGGGAGCAGGCACACCCGCGCCATAGTCGTGCAGCGAGCGGTGCCATAGACATACGAGAAGAAGCCGGGCGGTTACGGGCTTCGGCGGGAGTCCACGTTGCATTGGAGCCGGTCTCGGTCGCGGCATCCTTAGACTATGCTTAACTCATAGCTGATCAAGAGCCAAGGCGCGCCTACTGGGAAGGAACCGCCATGGATCCCGCGATCCCGCTCGATCGGTACGGGCAGGTGCTCGCCGAGTATCTGCAAAACCCTGGTGAACAGGCGCTCTATGACGCCTCTCTCGTGAGCCAGGATCTCGTGCATCAGGGGGTCGGTCCCGAGGAGATCGTGGCGCTCCATATGGAAGCGCTGGACCAGGCCCTTGACGGCTTCACGCCCCTGGAGCAGGCCCGCTGCGTCGGACATGCCCACCAGTTCCTGCTCGAAGTCATGATTGCCTACGGCCTGACCTATCGTGAGTACCTCGAGCTGAAAGTGCGCGAACGCGACTCCGCGGCAGCCCTGGCCGTGCAGGAGCGCACCGAGCTGTTGGCTACGGTCGCCCACGAGATGCGCACTCCACTCACGGCCGCCCTCGGTACCCTCGATCTGGCCCGCCGTGACCTCGTCAGTGGCAGGACCGATCGTGTCGGTCCCTGGCTCGGCACCGCCCGCGACGCGCTGCACCGACTCTCCCGCCTGACCGCGGATATCGCCCGCGCCAGTGTGGGCGAGCCGCCGGTGCTCAACCCGGCCCCGCACGACCTCTGTGAGGTGGTCAGTGAAGCCTGTGTCTGGGCGGAGGCCGCGGCTACCGAGAAGGGACTGGTCCTCGCCCGCGACACCAAACTGCCCTCTGTCCTCGTCGTCGGTGACGCCGATGCACTGCTTAGTGTCTTCGGCAATCTCCTCGCCAACGCCATCCGCTACACCCCGGCCGGCGGGCGCATTAGCGTCGGGTGCGGGACAGACGATGACGCGGCATGGGTGACCATCACGGATACGGGTATTGGGATGTCATCGGAGGTCCAGGAGCGCATCTTCGAAAAGTTCTACCGGGCGCGGGAAGCACGGGACGTCGAGGCGCAGGGACTGGGCCTCGGGCTTTCGCTGGTGCAGGAGTTGGTGCAGGCCCACGGCGGTCGCGTCGAAGTGCAGAGCGTGCCTGGTCAGGGCAGCACCTTCCGGGTCGTCCTCCCGCGGGGAGATGCGCAAGATGGGGAGGAAACCGTATGAGTGCGTCAGGTACTGAGACCGCGGGCCAAGCCGTCCTCCAGGACACCATCGCCCAGCAACGAGCGACGATCAGCGAGCTGCAAACGCCTGTCATTCAGGTTTGGGAGGGGATTCTGGCCCTGCCAATCGTCGGGACGGTGGACACGGCGCGGGCGCAGGACATGACCGAGGCGCTGCTGGAGCGCATCGTGGCGACCGGATCCGAGATCGTGCTGCTCGATATCACGGGAGTGCCAGTCGTCGATACCGCGGTGGCACGTCACCTCCTGGAGACGGTCGCTGCCGCGCGGCTGCTGGGGGCGGACGTCCTGATCGTCGGGCTCTCCTCGCGCACGGCGATGACGCTGGTGCAGCTCGGGATCGACCTCGCCCACGTCACCACCCGTGCGACGCTGGCCAGGGGGCTGGAACTGGCCTTCGCCCGGCTCGGGCTGGCAGTCGTCCCGGAGAACGGAAACTCCAGGCGGGCAAGTAGTGCTGACGGAACTGCTCACTAGTGGCCCGGGTCCCGATCATCCCCCTCGGTCAGGTTCTCATCGCCACCGTGCAGGAAGAGCTCTACGACCACGACGCCCTGCAGTTGCAGGAGGACCTCGGTCAGCTCCTCGAGCACGGAGCCGCACGCGGTGTGTTGCTCGATCTCTCCACTGTCGCGACCGTCGACTCCTTCCTGGCGCGCCTCATTAGCAGTATTGCCGCGGCATCGCGGCTGCTTGGCGCCGAGACAGTGGTGGTCGGCATCCAGCCCGCGGTGGCCGTTACCCTCGTCGAGCTAGGACTCGCGCTGCCCGGTGTCCGCACTGCGCTCAATGCTGAAAAGGGGCTCGCGCTCCTCGGCTACCTGAACCCCGATGCTCGCTTCAGCTGAGACGGAACACCCCGAATGGACCGTGCCCGTGACTGGAGAAGAAGGCATCGTTGCCGCGCGCCAGCAGGCGCGTCAGGCCGCGAAGGATCTCGGGTTCGGTCTCGTCGACCAGAGCCGGATCGCCACGGCCGTCTCAGAGTTGGCACGCAATGTGGTCCGCTATGCGACAGGGAGCCGCGGCGAAGTGCTCATCCGCGCCCTTCCGCCGTCCGAGAAGGGCATCGGCATCGAGGTGATCGTCCGTGACAATGGTCCGGGCATGGCGAATGTGGAACAGGCACTGCGTGATGGATTTACCACCGGCAATGGGCTGGGAATGGGCCTACCGGGGACCAAGCGCTTGATGGACGAGATGACTATCGACTCGACTCCCGGTCGTGGCACGACGGTGACCATCCGCAAATGGCGACGCTAAGTCAGCATGCAGCCTGAAGCCGACCTTCTATCGTGTACGGTGCGTGTCGCATCCCAGCTTGACGTCGAACAGGTCCGGCGCGTGACACGGGTGCTTGCGGCGAAAGCCGGATTCGATCGTCACCAGGCAGAAGCGATGGTGCTGGCTATCTCGGAACTCGCCACCAACCTGGTCCGCTATGCGCCGGGCGGCGAGTTGCGTGTGGCAATCGTCTCCACGCAGGCCGGCATGGGTCTTGCCATCCAGAGCCAGGACGCGGGCCCTGGCATCGCCGACGTGGCGCTGGCACTCCAGGACGGCTTTAGCACCAGTGGAGGACTTGGCGGTGGCCTGCCCGCTGTTCGTCGATTGATGGACGAGTTTGAGATCAGTACGAGTCCGTCGGGGACGCACATCGAGGCACACAAGTGGGTGAGCAGCCCCTCGCCATCGCCGTAGCGGCGCGCCCGTATCCTGGGGAAACAGTTAGCGGAGATGCGTGGCAGGTCGATTGGGATGATGCAGTCTGCCGCATCGCCGTCATCGATGGCTTGGGCCACGGCCCCCAGGCTGCAGCCGCCGCGATGGCCGCGGTCGCCGCTCTTGCGGCGGAGCCGGAGCTCAACCCGGTGGACGCCGTGCATCGCTGCCACGATGCCCTCACAGGAACCCGCGGCGCGGCGCTCCTGGTCGCGACCATCGACCTCTCGCGAGCGCAGCTCACCGTAGCCGGGGCAGGGAACGTCGAGGGGCGCCTCTACCAGGACGGCGTCACAAAGCACTTGGTGACTGACCGCGGTATCGTCGGATCGGTGCTCCCACGTGTGCGCCCGGTCGAGCTGGAGCTCGCGCCTGATTGGCTCATCCTGATTTGTACGGATGGCATCAAGCAACGCTTCGACGCGCAGGCGCTGCTCGACGTGACTCCGGGTGGGAAATCGCTCGCGCAGGCAGTCCTGGACGGCTGGGGTCGCACAACTGACGATGCGACCGTGCTGGTGGCGCAGCCGGGGTAGCGTTCGCTCGCCCCGGGGAGATACCAGCGGTGGGGCGGCGGCGACTCTAACCCGGCGCGCCTGGGACGTCCTGGTCGCTGATGATCGAGAGGGAGCCACCCGGAGGCTCCTCGATCAGAGACTCGAGGTCCTCGAAGGCCTCCAGTCTCTCGATCTCCTCGGGACTCAACCGAGGCTCCTGAAGATCGGCCCCGGACTCACTCGTGGCAGCGTCCGCGGAATCGGTCCGTGTCGATTCCGTCGGCGTATCTCGATCGCTCATTGCGCCCTCCCTTGTATCGGCTCTCGCAAGTGTCCTTGCCTTGGCCAACGCAGAATCGATGCCGGAAGGGAGAGGGGCGGCCGCGTGTGACCGCACCCTCAGCGCGACAGCCAGGCGACCCGAAGGGCTAATGCCGACGGCATTCCTCGACCGATGGGCTGAAGTTCCTCGCCATCGATGACGATGCTCCGTGGCGCCGTGAACTCTCACCATTCGCGTCCGTCACCCTTGGTCCGGGGAACACGATGTACCGCGAATCGATCCAGCTCCCCACGGGAGGAACAACCGTCCGCTATCCCTTCGACACCCACGAACTCCGGCTCGGCCTCGCGAACCCGTTCGTGGACCAAGCCGGAAACGAAGTGCCGCCACCCCGCCTTGCCGGCAACGCGTTCATCTCCTGTGGCGTATTGCCGCCGCTGCGGCTATGAGGGTGCCAGGAAATCAGAACAATGCGGCGGACATGAAGAGCGGCAAATACGTTCGAATAGGAAACCGCGCTGAGCGCATCAGACACGCTCAGCGCAGTTTCCTTTCCCACGCCAACGACCAGCGCGGGAGCGAGCCCGGGGCAGGTTGCCCTTTGCGCGCTCGGCCGAAAGGGTTCCGCCGGTCCGTCGCCGAACCCCGGACTCGCGGCCGGAGCATGCCCCGGCTTACGATGAGGACGTCGTCGCTCGGGATGAACAAGCGGCGGCGTTCTCCAGGGCTGAAACGCGTGAGATTGTGAAATGGGGCCGCGATGGGCGATCGGTCGAAGACGGCAAGACGGCCCGACGGCAAGGACGAGCGTCGTCGAGGAGGCGAGGAGTCGGGGGGCGAGTAGACGCCGGCCAGACTGTGAAGCAGGCGACCTTCCCG
>CAVVTE010000029.1:0-32064 GCA_963751075.1 uncultured Chloroflexia bacterium
GGCGAAGACGTCACGGGCGAGCTCTATGTCGTCGATATCGAAGGTGCTGTTTACCGGCTCAGAGCTTCGCCAACGAGAGGGTGAATCAGGGCGGCCACGGCGGTTCTTCGGCCTCGAACTTCATTGACTTCAGGGCAGCGAGGCATTAATATATATTTCATCGTAAGACCGAAAAAGGCTAATATTGATGACCCGGATGCAGGTCTGCCTCCTGGGGACGTTTCGGGCGTCCGCCGATGAGCTCCCGCTCGCCATCGACTCTTTCAAGACGAAAGAGTTGTTCGCGCATCTCCTCCTGCACCACGATCGCCTCCTCGATCGCGAGGCACTGGCCGGCGTACTCTGGGGGGATGTCCCGACGGCCCAGGCGAGAAAACATCTCCGCCAGGCCCTCTGGCAGTTGCAGTCGCTGCTTGCCATGGTTGGTCTCGATCCTCCACTCCTCCGCGTCAGCGACAACACGATCTCGCTCGGCGTCACGGACACGCTCAGGGTGGATGCCCTTGAGCTCGAGCGCGCCTTCCTGGCCACCAAGGGCATCGCTCCGCGCGAGTTCGATGCCCTGCTTGTCGATCGCGTGCGCCAGGCGGTCGATCTTTATCAGGGGGAGCTCCTCGAAGGCTGGTACAGCGACTGGTGCCTCCATCCTCGGGAACGGTTGCAAGCGCTGTTTCTCTCCCTGCTCGACAAGATCATGGTCCACTGCGAGCTGAGCGGCTCGTACGATGTCGGGATCTACTACGGGATGGAAGCGCTCCGGCATGACCCGGTTCGCGAGCTAACCCACCTCCGGCTGATGCGGCTGCACTACTGCAACGGTGATCGCACCATGGCGCTGCGTCAATACGAGCAATGCGCCACTCTGCTGGACCAGGAGCTGGGCATCTCACCCGCCCGCGCCACCCTGGCGCTGCATCGCCAGATCAGGCTCGATGAGCGAGGCTCCGTCTCCCCAGAACCCGGTGATGGGCAGGCGCTCCCGGATCTCCTTCGCCAGGTCGAGCAGATGCAGGCGGCACTCGCCGATCTGCGCCGCCATCTGCTGGGCACGCTCTCCACCCAATCCCGAAGCCCGCTTTAGAGCGCCGTCCCGAAGACGTGTCATTCCGAGAGACGTGTCCTCTAGAGAGATGTGTCATTCCGAGTGGTCATGCCGCGGGGCGGCGCCACCCCGGCATGAAGAACAGGGTTTTTCATAGCAGCCGCAGCGAGGAATCTCGTGGCTCATCGTGTCTCGGCAGCACGACGAGATCCCTCCTTCGTCGGGATGACACATTCCTCGGGGATGACACGACTCCAACGTCGGGATGACACGACATGCGCGCGCCAAAGTAGCTCTCTGGCCCACCCCGCCAGCTGAAAAGACACACGCCAGACGCGCGCCAGACGCGCGCCAGACACCCCCCTGTTACCGTCGCCCGCAGTTGAGGGACGGATGCAGCAGGCGATGAGGTGTCACAGAGGCGCGAGCAGGTCGTGTCCGGGGCGGAGCCGTCCAAGATTCGCGGCCCACTGCCCGCCGAGTCGCGCGTGGCGTCTTTCGTCATTCGTCTGCACCTCGAAGACGACGCCACACGCTGGCGGGGGCATGTCACCCACGTCCAGAGCGAGGAGCGCAAGCATGTGCGATCCCTGCGTCAGCTTGATGATTTCATCTTGCGCCATCTCACCCAGTTGGGACTCCGCCGGCTCGGGCTGCGGGAGCGGTTCCTGCAGGTGGTCCACGCGGCAGGCGATTGCTCCATCCCACTACAAGACACTCGGTGGATATTCGGTGGCTCGGTGGAGGAGCTCCCTCGGATTACAGATGATCTACGCCTCGCCACCAGCCTCACCATAGCCAGGTTCCTGGAACGGCAGTCCAGCGCCTATTGCAGCTCAACCCGCTTTTCAGCGGCGGTGGGGGAATGGGTCGTCGGGCTCGATAGACCCCCACGTGACGCAGGAAGTCGACCTGCAGGGGCTGCTCAGTCTGGGGGCCGGCATCCGCATCGCGCGGATCAGCAGAATCTGTTCGATCAGCTGCGGCGGGTGGGTGAGGGCCATAGGAAAACGCTGTGTCCCGCGGCCGCTGTTGCGTCTGCGTCGCCCATCTGATCACACCTATCGGGGCGGCCAGCCGGAGCCCAGGACTGCTCGAGGGGGAACCACGGCCCCGATCGGCAAGGTGCTGCAAGCGTTCCAGGATCGGCCGACGTTGCGCGGGCCCGACCTCCAAGACGACCTGGTGGGACCGCCGTCGAACTGACGATGCGACTGGAGAGCCTCAGCCTCGAAGAGACGACTCGGGTCGACGAGGCCCTCGAGCGCTCATTTCAGGTCTCGACTCCAATCAGATCAGTCTCATACGATCCATTCCGCCCTGGAACCGCTCCAGATCGCGCCGGTCCTCGTTTATGTGCCGGACTATGGCGTTGTCGCGAAGAGCCCACGATGTGCAGCGCATCTCGCGCACCGTCGAGGTGTCCGGCCGGCCGCTGACGGTGGCGATCGATCACGATCCATCGCCGCGGCGACGCTGGGTGATCCTCCATGGCCGCCTTGTCGACGAGCTCACCGGGCAGCCGCCGGGTGTTTCGCCGGTGGTCACGACCACGACGCCGGGGCTCCAGGCATTCGCCACCGCCGACGGCGCGTTTGGCGTGGCCGGCGTCGCCTCCGCAATCGTGCCGATGTTCGTGCCGCCGATCCGCCCGCCGTCGTCAATATCGCCGTCGAGGTCACCGTGCGCACGCCGGGCTACATTTCGATCACGGAGCAGCGGAACGTGGCGTTGCCCGTGGTGCCGACCACCGAGCTGGACCCGAGCTTCGCTCCGCTGGCTCTGGGCGACGTCGCGCTGCACCGCGAGCCAGTCGTGATTCGCGGCCGCACGGTGCGCGCGGTGGGGAACACGACCGAGCCGGTCGCGGCGACGGTCACGATCCGCCAGCCAGGCCTCTGGCTCTCGCTGCCAAACGTGGCCAACGGCGATCCCGCATCGGATCCGAATATCGGATCACTGCATCCCCCACTGGCCCGTCCGCGGTCGGCCAACGCGACTCTCCGACGCCGGCCATTGGGCGCCGCCCCCGTGCCGCTGAAGACTCTGCTGGCGGCGGTCCCGGCCGGCGCGACGAGCTGCTCCTCTCCGACCGCGTTGGCTTGCAGGCCGGCCACCTCCTGCAGATCGACGAGGGCGACCCCGACCTCATCGAGTGGCAGGAGGTGGCGGCGGTCACCGGCGGCAGCACCGCCGAGCAGCCGGCCAGGGTCCACCTGACCCTGCCCCTGGCATTCGCCCACCGCCCGGGCGCACCCGCCCGCCGCATGACGCGACAGCCGCCGGGCGCCGCGAAGGCGCTCGCCCGGGACGCCATCGCCGGTGACGTCACCGTCTCCCTTGCCGATCTCGCCGGACTCGGCGCCGCTGAGACCGTAGAGATCGAGGGCGGGGGGCACCCGCTGGAGATCCACCGGCTGCGCCTGTACACCGCCACCAGCGCCGCCGATGGCTACTTCCGCTGGCCGCCGCTCAACCGCGTTGCTCAGCTCGAGATTGAAGCCGATCGGGGAAGCCAGCCGCTTCTGCGCCGCCTGATCGCTCCTGACTACACGGCGCGGGAGCACGTCGTCGATCTGATCTTTTGACGTTGGATGCCGGTACGCCACGCCGCGCGACGCATGGCCGATCGAGGAGGACCGCGATGCCCGAGTATCTGTCGCCTGGGGTCTACGTCGAAGAGGTTGACACCGGCAGCAAGCCGATCGAGGGAGTCAGCACCAGCACCGCCGGCATGATCGGGGTCACCGAGCGCGGACCGGTCGGTGTGCCCATCTTCGTCACCGGCGTCGGCGAGTTCACCCGGTGGTTCGGGGAGCGGCTCGACCCCGTGCTCTTCACGAACGGCAACGGGCCGCACTACCATCTGCCGACCGCCGTCGACGGCTTCTTCTCGAACGGAGGCAAGCGCCTCTTCGTCACGCGGGTGATCGACGCCGGCAACGCGGCCCGCGCCCTCGGGGTGCTCTTCGACCGCGGTGGACCCGCCTCGGCGCTGACGGCGCTGCTGCGCAGTGGACGGGAGGTGACCGGCACCGGCGCCAACCCGCCGCCGCTGTACGTAGTCGACGCCACCGACCTGAGCGACACCCCGCCCGACAACTGGGTGCGCATCGGCGACGGCAGCGACGCCGAGTACCAGCAGATCGTCGATCGCGACCCGCAGCCAGAAATCCTCGGTCATGTTCCGCTCAACTTGCCGCTCCTGGTGGCCCACGCGACGGGTGTCACGGTCGAGCAGTTTGACCGCTCGGCCACCGCCGGTCTTGGTGGCGGGTTCACCGTCGCCGTCGCCAACCAGCCCGGGGATCGCGAGATCACCGTCGCGGGCGCCGATGCCGATATCGCCACGCTGGTGGCCCAGGCAACGCCGTTCCTGATCGAGGTCGGTCCAGCCGATGAGGGCGAGCACCGGTTCGTGACGGCGATGACGGTCGAATCTGTAACCGGCCCGACCGACCGGGCAGTCCTCGCGCTCGACCGCGCGCTGACGCTCAGCCACGGCGCCGGCGAGGCGGCAACACCGCTTGACCTCCCGCCTCTCGAGCCTGTGATCCAGGCCGCCGCGCTCGGGCTGGACGCCACCGCCGCGGAACGGTTGATCTTTGTCGACGACCGTGGCGGTCAGTTCGACACCGCCGATGACCTCGTGATTCTCGACCGCGCTACCGTGGACCAGAGCGAGGTGCGCCGCATCGGTGACCTGCGCCTCCTCCCCCTCAGCGCCACCGCCTACGAGCTCTACGCGGACGGAACGACGGTCCAGGGCGTCACGCTGACCGACGACCAGCGGCAGATCGTCACCACCGCGCCGGCTGCCGGCGATCAAACCATCGAGCTCAACGACGTGCGCGGGCTCGTCGCCGGCCAGGCGCTGACGATCGATCCCGGCGGCGTCGCGGAGACCGTCTTCGTGCGGGCGGTCCGGCCGGCGAACCTGGTAAACCCGATGGCCGGCGCCATCGATGTCGTCAACCCGCTCGCCAACGGCTTTGCGATCAACGACGTCGTGGCCCTCGTGCCGACGCAGCTCACCGCCTCGGCCGGACCCGGATTGACGCGCATTGCGGTCGCGAACCGGGTAGGTCTGGCCCAGGGCATGATCATCCGGATTGGCGCTGGTCCTGCGCAGGAATACCTGCGGGTGCGCGCCCTGCCAAATCCGGGGCCGGCGGGATCCGGCTCGGACCCGGGTGAGGTCATCCTGGGCCAGCCCATACGGCATACCTACGCCGCCGGCGAGGCGGTGGCGCCGCAGGGTGCCCCGAGGCCATTGCGGGCGCCGAGCGCGCTGGTGATCGCCGCCGCGGCGGGCGCGGAGAGCCTGCTCGTGACCGATGGCGGCGGGTACGTGGCCGGTGACGTAGTCCACGTCATCACCCCCAGCGGCGAGGAGTTCTTCCATCGCATCGATGCCCCCTCGGGGCCCGTCGGGAATCCACCGCTGGAGATCGCCGCGGCGACGCTCAGCCAGCCACTCCGTCGCTCGCACCCGCTCGGGTCGCCGGTGGCCGGGCGCGCCCCGCTGATCGACATCGAGGCACTCGACTTCGGGGCCTGGGGAGACCGGCTCCGGATCTCGGTGGAGGACGAGACCCCGGGGCTCGTGGCGCGCGCCGAGATCGCCGCCGGCATCAATGCCACGACCGTGGAGCTGGACACTATCACCGGCATCGAACAGGGGACCGTGCTCGAGCTCTTCGACGTCAACGATCAGGTCGTCGATGACCCGATCAAGGTGATCGCCGTCGACCGCGTTGCCTCGCGGGTGACGCTGGCCGCCCCACTCACCGCTAACCAGCAAAACCCCGGGTTATTCGTGCGCTCCCGGGAGTTCCGGCTCACCGTCTTCCTTCTCCGCCAGCCCGACCCGGCCCAGCCTTCGCGCAACGACGAGGTCGTCGACAGCGAGGTCTTCCTCTGGCTCTCCCTTGATCCCCGCCACAGCCGCTACATCGAGACGATCGTCGGCGCCGTCGATGGGCCGTTACGTCTGGTCGACCGCCGCCCGGAGGGCGCGTCAGCGTACGTACGAGTCCGCGATCTAGCCGCCGGCAACCAGGCGCTTCTGGAGTCGATCCGGCTCGGTCCCGAGACTCTTGTCGACCGGCTCCCGAACGGGACGACGCGGGCGGCGCGGCACCGCCTCGAGCAGGTCCGCGGCTTCGACGCCATCCCGACGCTGACCGACGCGCACTATATCGGCGTCAATGCCGCCGATGCCGAGGACCGCACCGGTCTCCACAGCCTGCGCAACGAGGAGGACATCAGCCTCGTCGCCGTTCCCGGACGAACCAGTGTCGCCATCCAGAGCAGGCTGATCGAACACTGCGAGACGATGCGCTACCGCTTCGCCGTCCTCGACTGTCCGCAGCCGCCGAACGACTCGCTCAATGACGTGCGGTTCCAGCGCCAGCAGTTCGACACGCGCTACGCCGCGCTCTACTACCCCTGGCTCATGATTCCCAACCCTTCCGCGGGCAACGGTCGCCCACCGGAGCAACTGCCGATCCCCCCAGCGGCCACATGCTCGGCGTCTACGCCCGCACCGACATCGAGCGCGGCGTCCACAAGGCGCCGGCCAACGAGGTCGTGCGCGGCGGCATCGTCGGTCTGCGCCGCACCCTCAACAAGGGGGAGCACGATCTCCTCAATCCCTCGCCGGTGAACATCAACGTCATCCGCGACTTCCGGCCGAACAACCGCGGCATCCGCATCTGGGGAGCGCGGGTGATCACCAGCGACCCCGATCACAAATATCTCAACGTGCGCCGGCTGCTGATCTTCATCGAGCGCTCGATCGAGCTCGGCCTGCAATGGGTGGTTTTCGAGCCGAATGCCGAGCCACTGTGGGCCCGCGTGCGGCAGACGATCCGCGACTTCCTGACGGTCGTCTGGCGCAACGGCGCGCTGGAAGGAACGAGGCCGGAGGAGGCGTTCTTCGTCCGGTGCGACCGCACCACGATGACCCAGACCGACATCGACAACGGCCGGCTGATCGTTCTCGTCGGCGTGGCGCCGGTCAAGCCGGCCGAGTTCGTCATCGTCCGGATCGGTCTGTGGACCGCGCACAGCGAGCAACGAGCGGAGGGATAAGCGATGGTAGCCAGCGTGCGGGTTGACCCCTACCGGACGTTCAATTTTCGGGTCGAGATCAGCGGCACCACCACGGCGAGCTTCCGCGAGTGCAGCGGGCTTTCGACCGACGGCGACGCGGTCGATTACCGGGAGGGCACCGACCCCAACACCATGCGCAAGCTCCCCGGCCTGCGCAAGTACGCCAATATCGTTCTCAAGCGCGGCTACACCCAGAACCTCGAGCTCTGGAGCTGGTACGGGAACATCACCAATGGCATCCCCGACCGGAGAACGATCTCGATCATTCTGATGAACGAGGAGCACGACGACGTCCTCCGCTGGGAGCTCGCCTTCGCCTGGATCAACAAGCTGGAGGGAGCCTCGTTCAACGCCGCGGCGAGCGAGGTTGCCATTGAAACGGCCGAGATCGTCCATGAGGGACTGAACCTCGTCTTACCGTAGCGGCAGCGAAACGTAGGGATTGATTCATGCCGAACTATCAGACCCCCGGTGTCTACACCGAGTGGATCGACACGACCGGGTCGCCGATCTCGGTCATCCAGACGGATGTCGTCGGCTTTGTCGGCATCGCGGAACGAGGTCCCCTCGACACGCCGGTGCCGATCCAGTCGTGGCGGCAGTTCCAGGCCCATTTTGGCGGGCATATCGGCGCCGGCTTCCTCGCCTACGCGGTCGCGGCGTTCTTCGAGAACCGCGGACGGCGCTGCTGGGTCGTCCGCATCGCGAGCCGCGAACCGGGCAACGGCACGGGCGTTGGCGCCGCCACCGCTTCGACTCTGTTCGCGGACACCGGTGGCGTGCCGACCTGGCGGGTGGCAGCCTCCAGTCCCGGCGAATGGGGGAACGGCCTGCGGGTCACCATCCAGGAGACCCATCGCGTCCAGACCCGGACCGACCCCGGCGCGGCACGCCGCTGGACTCCGCGGTGGAGAGCCTTGCCGGTTTGATCCGGGGCACGGTGGTGCGCCTCCGCCAGCCCGGACGAGCGCCGCTCTTGCGGGTCGTCTCCGACAGCGACCCACTCGAAATCTCGTGTTCTGGGTGAATCCGCGGCCGGAGGCGCGGCTCCCCTACGATGCGCCACTGACCGGTCTGGATCCGGCGCTGCCCATCGAGATCGAAAGCGTGGAGTACACGCTCGTCGTGCGGGCGGCGAATGGCGCCACCACGGTCGTCGAGGGTCTGGCCCTGACCCCAGAGCATCCGCGCTACGGGCCGCGCCTGCTGGCGCCGCCAACCGTCACCCGGGAACCGGGACGGCCGGCGGTGATTCCCGCCGCGCCGCCGGTCGTGGTGATCGACGAGCTACGGCCAGGGTTCCGCGCCGAGGGCCGCGGCCGGCGCGTGTCCGGACCGCTCCCCATCGCGTCGCCTGCGATGCCAGTTCCCCCGGCCGTTGCCGAGCGGCCGCTGCTCGGCGGCGCCGATGGCCTCGCCGCGCTCGCCGTGGGCGACTTCATCGGCGAACCGTTCGCCGCCACCGATTCCGACGAGATGCGGGACCGCAAGCGACGTGGGCTGCGTGCGCTGGAGGAGGTGGACGAAGTCGCCATCCTGGCGGTGCCGGACATCACCATTCAGCCCGCACTGCCACCAGCGACCGCCACGATCCCGCCCTGCGTGCCCGACCCGTGTCTGCCGAACCAGCCGCCGCCCACCACCCCGCCTCCGCCGCGCACGCTTGGTGAGCTGCCGCCGGTCTTCGACGATGCGGCGGTCTTCCGGGTCCAGGCCGCCATGATCGACCAATGCGAGCGGCTGCGCACCCGCGTTGCTCTGCTCGACCCGCCCGCCTCGGCCGCCCTGGACCCGCAGCAGGCGGTGGCCGCGATCCGCGCCTGGCGGCGGCGGTTCGACTCCTCCTACGCCGCCCTCACCTTTCCCTGGCTCCTCGTGCTCGACCCGCTGCGCCTCGGCGGGGCGCTGACGAGGGCGATCCCGCCGTGTGGTCACACCGGCGGGCAGTATGCGCGCAGCGACCTCGAAGTCGGCGTCCACCAGGCGCCGGCGAACGCGCCGCTGGAGATGGCGCAGGACGTCACGGTGACGGTCGGCGAAACGACCCACGGACTGCTCAACGAGCTGGGTATCAACGTCATCCGTGCCTTGCCCGGGCGCGGTCTGCGCATCCTCGGCGCGCGCACGGTGAGTAGCGATCCGACATGGCGCTTCATCAACGTCCGGCGGCTGCTGCTGATGATCGAACAGGCGATCGACCGCTCCATCCAGTGGGCGGTCTTCGAGCCGAACGACGACACCACCCGCGCCAAGCTGACGCTGGCCCTCACCAGCTACCTGCTCGCCCTGTGGCAGCAGGGGGCCCTGACCGGCGCCACCATGCGCGAGGCCTTTTTCGTCAAGTGTGATGACGAGAACAACCCCGCCGGCGGAGCGCTCGCTCGGCCGCCTGCTGGCCGAGGTCGGGGTCGCCCCGTCGCAGCCCTTCGAGTTCATCGTCGTCCGCGTCGGCCGCACCCGCGACGAATTCGAGATCGTCGAGGAGCGGGCCGGCTTCGCGATGGAGGTCGCCTGATGGTCCTTGGCCACGTCGGCATCCGGGGTGACCCGCTGCTCAACCACAACTTCGTCATCAGCCTGCTGGACACGAGCAGCAGTCTGGCCCTGGGTAAGTCGATCGCCCTCTCGGCCATCTTCGACGTGGCCCTGGGTGGGTTCAGCGAGTGCACCGGGATCGAGATGTCGCTCGACGTCGAGGAGTACCGCGAGGGCGGCGTCAACGGGACGGTCCACAAGTTCCCGACCCGGGTGAAGTGGTCCAACATCACCCTCCGCCGGGGCGTCGGCGCGGGGACTGGCCTCTGGGACTGGCATTACGGCTTCGTCGAAGGGAAGGGCAAGCGCCGCGACGGCTTGATCGTGCTCATGACCGATCTGCGGCTGCCGAACAACATCTGGTACTTCCGGCGCGGTTTGCCCGTGAAGTACACCGGGCCGGCGCTGAACGCCGGGCAGAGCCAGGTCGCGATCGAGGCCATCGAGATCGCCCACGAGGGGATCCTACCAGGTGCCGTACGTTGGCTACGGCGCGGCGGCTACGACGCGCATCATCGGTCTGGCGACATAGGCGGCCAGGAGGGAGCCATGAACGTCCATAGCGACCCTAACGTCCATATCAGCGATGTCGTGAGCACCGCGCGAGTGCTGGATAACGAGGCCTTGCTCTCACCACTGGTCATGGAGCAGATCGTCCGCGCCGTCCTGCGCGCCGTTGAAGAGGAACGAGCCCACCGCTCGCGCGTCCAGCAGGAGCAGCGGATCGCGGGCGGCGCCGGAGACAACTACGAACGAGGGTGGAGCTAGCCATGCAACAACCGGCCCGCGCCATGCTCGTCGTCAACTGGCACGACGAAGTGGAGAGATCGAACTGTGCTACAACCCGACCGAGCTCTCCTTCGACAAGGGTGCCCAGATCGCTGAGATCGCGATCCCCGGTCTCGACGCGCCCTTGCTCCAGTACGTGCGCGGGCAGGCGGAGCGGCTGACGCTGGAGCTCTTCTTCGACTCGACCGAAGACGGGATGGCCGCCGGGGACAAGGGCGCCAAGAGTGTCACCGAGCAGACGGACCGGATCTATCAACTGATCAAGATCGATCCCGCCCGGCACGCGCCTCCGATCTGCATGTTCCAATGGAACACTCAGTTCCCCGGCTCCTCACTCAACACCGTCGCCGCCGGCACCACCGGCAACCAGAATCGCAACGGCTTCCCCTGTATTGTCGAGAACGTCCGCCAGAGGTTCACCCTCTTCAGCCCGGACGGCGTTCCGCTGCGAGCGACACTCACCGTCACCCTGCGCGAGTTCCGGCATCTCAACGAGCAGAAGAAGCAGATCAACCCTCACTCGCCTGACCGCACGCAGGCCCACGTCGTCCAACGGGGTGACACGCTCTCGGCGATCGCCGCCCGGGCCTACGGCCGACCGGATAACTGGCGCGCCATCGCCACCGCTAACGGGATCGAGGATCCGCGCCGGCTCGCCCCCGGCCAAACCCTCGCCGTGCCGCCGATCAGGTGATGGACGCCGTATGACAGTCACCACGCTCGACCACGAGTCCACGCTCCACCCTGAGGGCTTCTACGTCCCGCAGTTCAAGGTGCGGATCGAGGGCTCAGGCTTGAAAGACGACGTCGTGCGCGACATCGTCCAGGTCACCTACCGAGACAGCATCACCGAGATCGACGGCTTCGAGCTGACGGTCAATAACTGGGATCCGGTCGCCGCCGCCTTCAAATACGTCGGTGCCGAGACGGCCAAGTCCCTGCGCGAAGACACCCCGCAGAGCCGGCTGCAGCGACTCTTCGAGCCATCGCGCAAGCGCGTCGAAGTCTGGATGGGTTATCTCGACGACCTGCGGCTGATGGTGACCGGCCACTTCACGGCGATGGAGCCGAGCTTTCCCAGCAGCGGCGGACCGACGCTGACCGTCCGCGGCCTGAACGTGTTGCACGAGCTACGGTGCAAGAGGTACACGAACACCTGGCCTCACGGCAAGCGTAGCCAGGTCCAAGATAGTGAGATTGCCAAGGAGATCGACGATCTGCGGGACAACGGGAAGAAGCGTTTTCCCCTCTCCATCGTCACCGAGGAGGGCGCGCTGAGGAGAGAGCCACCACTCGATTACGTCGCTCAGAACAATCAGTACGACATCGATTTTCTGCTCTCCCGCGCGCGGCAGCGCGGCTATGTCGTCTACGTCAAGGAGCCAGACGACCAGAATCCCAAGCCGCGCCTCTACTTCGGGCGATCGGAGGGCGGCCAGGGGCTCGGCCTGCGGCCGGTCACCTACGAGCTGGAGTGGGGCCGCTCCCTGATGGAATTCAAACCGACACTCAGCACCGCGACCCAGGTCGCGGCGGTGACCGTCACGGGTTGGAACCGCCGCATCAAACAGCCGATCCGCGCGAAAGTCACCCTCGCCGATAGAGCGATCCGCTGCAACCGGGACCTCTTCGAGCTGCTGGAGCAGGGCGAGGCGTGCGCCCGCGAGGATCAGGTCGTCAACGAGCCGGTCAACTCCGAGAGCCAGGCGTGCCAGCGGGCACGGGCGATCTTGAACGAGCGCACCAAGGAGATCTTGAAGGCCAGCGGCAGCACCGTCGGCCTGCCTGACCTGCGGGCCGGCCAGCGCCTGCGGATCGTCGGTCTCGGCTCCCGCTTCAGCGGCACCTACTTCGTGACCGAGACGACCCATACGATCGGCGACGGAGGCTACACGACCCGTTTCAACGCGCGCCGCGAAGAGGGTTGCGGGGGAGCAACATGATGGACCAGACGAAGGAGAAGATACCCTGGGTAGTGATCGGTATCGTCAAGAGCCTTGATGATCCGGCCGGCGAGGGCCGGATCAAGCTGGAGTTCCCCTGGCTGCCCGACCCGCACCGCAGCGCGTTCGCCGCCGTCGCCGCGCCACTGGCGGGTAAGGATCGGGGGTTCTTCCTGATGCCGGAGCTGGAGGACGAAGTGCTCGTCGCGTTTGATAACGGCAACTTCGAGGACCCCCACATCGTCGGTTTCCTCTGGAACGGCGTCGACAAGCCACCGCGGTCGACTCCCTCGACCCGCGTCCTGGTCACCCCCGGCAAGCACATGCTCGAGTTCGAGGACGACGCGACGAAGCCCAAGATCACGCTCAAGTCGGCCGGAAACCACTCGATCGAGATCGACGATACCGCGGCGACCATCACCGTCCGGACTTCCGGCGGCCAGCAGATCGTTCTCAACGACATGCTTAGCTCGATCGAGCTACGTGGCGGTGGCCGGCGGCTGGCCCTGGAAAACGGGATGGTGGTGGTGACGTAGGACCGGAGAGCGGAGCATTTCATGCCGCAGGTAATGACTACCAACGCCACCGTTTTTTGCCCCCATGGCCACCGTGGGCAGACGACCGTGTTCGAGCCGACCTGGATGGTCAACGGCGGATTCGTGCTGGCCGAGGGTGACAGCGGACAGATCCCCTGTACCTTCAGCGTTCCCTGTGTTGGCTACACCCTGGTCTCGATGGGTCTCAATCAGACGTTCCTCGGAGGGCGCCGCGTGATCCTGGTCACCGACTTCAATCTGACCAAAACCGGTCTGCCGCTGCGCATCGCCGAGAACCACACCACCTTCGATAACAGCACCGCGGCCCCGGTGCCCTCCGGCCAGCCCGGCGCGCCCGTGCCCCCGGAGCTCACCGATCTCATTCCGCCGGTCGTCGCCGCCGTGCCGCCGGTTCTGGCCTTCTCGACTGTGGCTCCGGCGCCGGTGCTCACAACCGCCTTCTCCCTGACGACCGACCATCCCAATCTGTGGGTGCTGTCCATGCTCAACGAGCCGACCGGCGGCAACGCCGATATCACGAATGGCTTGCCGCCGGGACTGGTGGTCGCCCCCGCCGGCGGGGCGTGGGACACCCCGGCGCTGACGGTGTCGGTGACGATGACCATGGCCTTCATGACCGCGCTCGGACCCGGCTGCCATCACTTCGTCATGACCGGCGTCAGCCGCCGCGGATTGATGGGATCGTTCGACGTCGTGCTGAGGGTCACGTAAGGAGATGGCTACCACCATGGTCACCACTGGTCGCGACTTCCTCGGCACGGGCTGGACGTTCCCGCTGCAGACGACGCCTCGTGGTGGGCTGCGGCTCAGCCGCGCCGAGCAGCGCATCGAGGAGTCAATATTCCTCATTCTCAGCACCGCGCCGGGCGAGCGGGTGATGCTGCCGGAATTCGGGTGCGGCATCCATGACCTCGTCTTCGCGCCGAACAACGCGGTCACCATCAGCCTCGTCGTGCAGCGAACCAGGCAGGCGCTGGTCGCCTTCGAGCCGCGAATCGATGTTCTCGATATCACCGCCGAGACGGCGCCCGAGCAGCCGAACTTGCTCCTGATCCGGATCGACTATCGCATCCGGACCAACAACGCCCTCGGCAACCTCGTCTTTCCGTTCTATCTCAACGAGGGGGCGTAGCGATGCCACTGGCGGAGCATGTTCCCACCATCGACGATCGCCGCTTCGACGAACTGGTCAGCGAGCTGCGGACGCGAGTGCCGCGCTACGCGCCGGAGTGGACCGATCTCAATGACAACGACCCCGGTATCGCGCTGGCGCAGCTGTTCGCGTGGCTCACGGACATGCTGCTCTTCCGCGTCGACCAGATCCCGCGGCGGAACCAGATTGCCTTTCTCCGCTTGCTCGGTATCGAGCTGCGGCCGGCGACGCCGGCGACGGCGTCAATCGTCTTCCCGGTGCTCTCGACCTACCCGGAGCTGGTCGTCGATGTTCCGTCCCGGACCCAGGTGTCGGCCAGCGGCGCGCCCGGCGATCCACCGGTGATCTTCGAGACGGTGCGCTCCCTGGTCGCGGTGCGAGCGGCGCTGACCGCGGTCGTCAGCTTCGACGGCTACTCCAACCGGCCGGTCACGCGCAAAACGAGGCCGTGCAGCCGTTCGAGCCGTTCGGCGCCACCGCCGGCGCCGGCGCGGCACTCCTGCTAGGGTTCCGCGACCCGGGTCTCTTCCCGCGAGTCTCGCTGCCGGTGACGGTCTGGGCGGTCGAGGGCCGCGCCGACGCGCCGCGGGTCACCTGCGGCGGCCCGAGCGCGTTCTTCCCGCCGGTCGAGCTCACCTGGGAGGGTTGGAGCCAGTCGCGGTGGATACCGCTGCAAGTGCTCAAGGACGAAACCGTTGCTCTGACCCGCAGCGGCACCGTGACGCTCCGCACGCCCGATCCGGGGGTGCTGACCCGCTCTCTGCAGGGCGGAGTCACGGAGCAGCTCTACTGGCTGCGCGGCCGGATCGTCACTGGCGCCTACGAGCGGCCGCCGGAGCTGACCGCCGTCCGCGTCAATACCGTGGCCGCCGAGCAGGCCGTCACCGTCAGCGACGAAGTCCTTGGCGGCAGCAACGGACGCCCGGATCAGCAATTCACGCTGGAGAACACGCCGGTCGTCGCCGGCTCGCTCGAGATCGTGGTTCAGGAGGATCGCGACTGGGTACCCTTCACGGAGGTTCCCGATTTTCTCGACTCCAGGCCCGATAGCCGCCATTTCGTCCTCAACCGGACGACTGGCGAGGTTCGCTTCGGCAACGGCGTGCGCGGCATGATCCCGTTCACCAGCCCGGGTAACCGCACCGGGAACATCGTCGCCCGCGCCTATCGCTTCGGCGGCGGAGCGGCCGGCAACGTCGAGGCCGGAACGGTGACGTCGATCATGACGCCGGTGGCGGGGATCGACGAGAACGCCATTACCAATCTGCAACCGGCCGCCGGCGGCCAGGATGAGGAAGCGCTCGACGACGTCATCGAGCGGGCGCCGCGCACCATCACCAGCAAGTGCCGAGCGGTCACGGTCGACGATTTCGAGCACCTGGCTCAGGAGACAGGCAACATCCAGCGGGCCAGAGCGCTGCCCGGGTATCACCCGGACTTCCCCGGCACGGTCATCCCGGGGGTGGTGACCGTGGTGGTCGTGCCCGACAGCGAAGTTCGAGAGCCGATGCCGAGCGAAGGAACCCTGCGCACGGTCTGCGCCTACCTCGATCAACGGCGGTTGCTCACCACTGAGGTCTACGTGGTCAAGCCGACCTACCGGCGGGTGGAGGCGGTGGTCGACGTTGTCGTCGCCGACGGCGCCGATCTGGGCGTGGTGCGGCAAGCCGTCGAGGAATCGTTGTTGACCTACTTCCATCCGTTGCGCGGGGGCGAGGATGGCCGCGGCTGGCCGTTCGGCGGCGACATCTTCTTCTCTCGCGTCTTTCACCGGGTGCAGGTCATACCAGGTGTCGAGCGCGTCGAGCAGGTGGTGCTGATCGTCGATGGCGACGTGGCGCCCGTCTGCACCGATATCACGGTGCCCGAGGGCATGCTCCTGACGTCGCTGGCGCACGAAGTCCGCGTCCGCTACGGCGACGAGGAGTGACGATCATGGCCCAGCGGACGACCCGCGACGACCTCCTCCCGCGCATCCCGGCGCCACCCGACGACCCGTCGCACTGGCTGCTCGATTCCCGGATCGGCTGGCGCGCGGCGCGGCTCACGGGGCTCGCTTCTGCACCGGATGGCCAACTGCGACTAGCCCGCGACCCCGGCGCGGACCTCCCGCTGGGCGACCCGGCCGGCACCCTCGGCGGCATGGTCCTCCCGCGCACCGTGGCCCTGGGCCCGACCGGGGACGTCTACCTCCTGGACGTCGCCACCGGTCTCGTCAAACGCTTCGACCCCTGCGCCTGCCGGTTCGACACCGTTCCCTGCCTCGGTGGATTCGGCGCCGGCCCGCGTCAGGTGGGGCGAGCGAGCGCGCTGGCGATCCACGCCGGGGCCCTCTACGTCGTCGACCGCGGGCGCCGCCGCGTGGCGGTCTTCTCCCTGCATGGGTTCGTCCTCCGTGGCTTCTGGGAGCCGCCGGCGGGGGCGGTCGCTCGGCCCTGGGAGCCGGTCGCGCTGGCCATTGACAGCAAGGGCCGCGCCTTTGTGGCCGACCCCGCCAATGGCTGCATCCACCGGTTCCGGCGCGATGGCCAATGGCAGCAGTGCGCGAGCGGGTTTGGGGCCGTCTCCCAGATCGCCGTCGATGGCGAGGACCGTCTCCATGCGCTGGTGGCGAGCGCGCCGCCCATGGTGCGAGTCATCAACGCCGATGGGAACGCCCTGGCCGACGTCACCGCGGCCGCAGCAGCTAGCCGGCCGCTTCTCGCCATTACCGTTCGCGGTAGGGCCAAAGGGGCGCCTGTTCCTGGGTCCGCTGTGCGACCCGCCCCTCGCGCCGCCGCCGGGCAAACTAGAGGTTTTCGACGCCAGCGGAACACGCGTCCAGATTGACGCGCCACCGGAGACGCCGTCGTGGGTGACTCGTGGGGAGTACCTCAGCGAGGCGCTCGACAGCGAGCTCTATCGCTGCCAGTGGCACCGGGTCGTGCTCGAGGGGGCGCTCCCACCCGGCACGAGCGTGGAGGTCCGCACTTACAGCGCGGAGGCCGAGCGTCCCACCGCCATCGTCGAGGCGCTCCCGGACGAGGCCTGGGAGACACGCCAGACCGCCCGCGCCGGCGAGGATGGCTCCTGGGACTGCCTCATCCGCAGTGGTGAGGGCCGCTTCCTCTGGCTCCGTCTGATCGTGCGCGGTAATGGCCTGGCGACACCGTCCCTGGAGCGAATCCGGCTCGAGTTCCCCCGCGTCAGCCTGCGCCGCTATCTTCCCGCCGTCTTCGGCGCGGAGCCGATCAGCGCCGACTTCACCGACCGGTTCCTGGCGATCTTCGATACGACGCTGCGCGGCATCGAGGCGACACTCGATGACCAGGACGCGCTGTTCGACCCCCGCTCCGCTCCGGCCGAGCCATTGGGCAAGGGGAAAGCCGACTTCCTGACCTGGCTCGGGACATGGGTCGGCGTAGCGCTGGATTCCCGGCTCCCGGTTGCGCGCCGCCGCGCGCTGCTGCGCAACGCGGGCCGGCTCGCCCATCTGCGGGGCACGCGCGAGGGTCTCCGCCAACAGCTGCTCGTCTACCTCGGTCTCGAGCCCGAAAGTCTCTGCTGCGACCGCGACCAACCTCAGGACCGCTGTTGCCCACTGGCCGCCAACTGTGTTCCTGTCCCCCGCCAACCCTGCGCCTGGTCCGCGCCACCGCTCATTCTGGAGCACTACCAGCTCCGCCGGTGGCTCTTCCTCGCCCAGGGGCGACTAGGCGACAGCGCGACGCTGTGGGGCAAGCAGATCGTCAACCGCAGCCAACTCGACGAGAACGCGCAGATCGGCGTCACCCGCCTCGACACGACGCGCGACCCGCTGCGCGACCCATTCCACGTCTACGCGCACCAGTTCTCGGTCTTCGTCCCTGGCTGCTTCGTGCGGTCCGCGCGGCACCGCAAGGCGCTGGAGCAGTTGATTCGCGCCGAACGGCCGGCGCACACGGTATCGCAGCTCGTCGCCGTCGAGCCACGTTTTCGCATCGGGATCCAATCGATGGTCGGCCTCGACTCGGTCGTCGGCCGGTACCCGGAGGGGGTCACGCTGGATGGGCAGGCGCTCGGCGGGGACACGGTGCTCGGCCCCGCGACCCATGCCCGGGGTGGTCCCTCGCTCGCGATCGGCCAATCGTCGCGCGTCGGCACGACGACGACGCTGAACTGACCCGCCGGAAACGGGAGGTACGGGATGAGAAACGCAAACGCCGGGGCATCGGCACCGTTGCGGCCGGTGCGAGGTTGGGCCGTTCATCCGGAACCACTACTTCACCGGCAAGCTGCTGGTCGAGCGCGACTTCACCGACGAGCAAGCCTACGTGGTGGAGAAGTTCCAGCATCATCACCAGCGGCTGCACGGCGCGGGCGTCGTCTGCGGTCTCCAGGCCATTCCGCATGAGAACCCCTCCTGCCGCGACCGCTTCATTTGTGTTACGACCGGTACCGCCATCGACTGCTGTGGGCACGAGATCGTCATACCCGCTGACCATGAGCCGGAATGTCTCGATATCACGACCCTGCCTCTCGTTCAGGCACTCCGCGAGGCGAACGACTTCGCGCCACGCGACCTCCAGCTCTGTCTTCGCTACCGCGAATGCCCGACCGAGGAAATCCCGGTCCTGTACGACGATTGCGGCTGCGATGGCGCCCAGTGCGCGCCCAACCGGATCGTGGAGTCATACGAGCTCGATCTGATCCCGGCCAGACCGGCGGCGGCGGACGAGCCGCATTCGCCCCGCCTCACCTGGTCAAACACGGTGACGGTGGCCCAGGCGAATGCCGCCGCTCTGGATGAGCCACGCCGGCGCCTCTATGTCCTCGCCGGCGACCCGGCGGACACCATCTACGCGTTTGCCACCGACACGCATGCCATTCTCGACTCCGGCTCGCTCCCAGCCGGCGCCGCCGGGCTGGCGCTCGCCGCGACCCCGGACGGCTCCCATCTCTTCGTCGTCGTCGATCCAGGCGGCGGCGCGGTGAGGCGCCTGCTGCTCATCCCGACAGCGGACCTCGACGCCGCGCCGGTGCGCGCGGTCGATTCCCGGGGAGCGCCGGCAGCGCCGTGCCGCCGGCCGTCGGCTCCGACGGCAGCTTTCACCTGCTGATCGCCGCGACGGGACACCTGCTCGCCTGGGGGCCGGACTTCGCCGATCCGACCGACCCCACTCCCGACCCCGCCACCGATATCGACCTCGGCACCCTCAATCTCGCCGGGTTTGCCCTCGGCAGCGGCGGCGATTTCGCCTACGTCCTCGACCCCGCCAACCGGCGCATCCTTCAGGTCACGCTTGCGACGCAGGCGGTCGCCCCTGTGCTCGACCTGCCGGCCCCGGCGCAGCCCGCCAGCATCGCCGTCGTGCGGAGTACCGGGCCAGATCTGCTCGCCGTCGCTGACCCGGCGAACCGCCGCGTTCACCTCGTCTCCCCACAAGGACCGGCCGTGCTGCTCGGCACGAGCGACCCGCTGAACGGGGCGCCGGTTGCCATCCTGCCCTCACCCGGCGGCCGCTGGCTCTACGTGCTGGAACGGGGCGCCGGCGGGTTTACCGTTTCCCCCCTCGATCTCGGCCGCATGCAGCGGCTCGGCCACGTCGCCGCCGGCGCCGGCGTCCCGGTCGGCGCGCGCAGCCAGGGACTGATCGGCACGGCCGGCGGCACGCGGCTGTACGTTCCGTACCGCGGGGATCCCGCCAACGCCGCCGACGGCGGCGTGGCCATCGTCGACGTCTCCGAACAGGCCTGCGATGACATCCTCTGGCGTCATCTCGACGGCTGCCCACGGTGCGACGAGCCGGACTGCGTGGTGCTGGCGACGTTGACCGGCTACCGGCTCGACGCGCGACTGGAGGCGTGGGTGGAGCCGCCGGACCCGGTCGCGGACCAGGCCGCGAACGTGGTCCGCATCGACAACCGGACCGGTCGTCAGTTGCTCCCCAGCGTGTCAACCCTGCTCGAGCTCATCGAGTGCATCGGCGACCAGGGTCCCGGTGGCGCTGGCACCCAAGGCCCGCCGGGACCGGTCGGACCCGAGGGCCCCGCCGGTGCTCCCGGTCAGCCCGGCGAGACTGGCGAAACCGGGCTCCAAGGAAACAAGGGAGACAGGGGAGATCCCGGCATCCCGGGCACGCCGGGACCGACCGGCCCCGGGCTCAACCCGGACCTGCCGCACATCATTCATATCAGCTGGCCACACGACGGCGTGTTTCCGCCCTCGGCGGTGGGAGCGGTCCTCGCCGAGCAGGGAATCGTCATCGTCTTCGACCAGATGATGCTCCAGGAGACGATCAATCGACAGACGATCGAAGTCCTGGCCAGGCGTGAGGAGGGCTCTTTTCTCGCCTGCTATTGCGCCATGATCGGCAACGTCGAGCCGGTGCTGGTCTTCGAGGGGCGAGGTGGCGATCTGGTCCAACGGTGCGATCAAACGCCAGGACTCGTCATCCCGCTGCCGGCCGGTGACACGTCCGCAAACGGCGCCCGATTCATCCTGCGTGGCACCGCGATTGAGCACTGGTCCATGTTCCCGGAGTTCCGAGTGCTGGTCTATGGCGACTTCATCCTGGGTGAGACCCCGATCCAGCTTCCGGACGGCAAGGAGGTCAATCCTGCCCTCGAC
Source organism: uncultured Chloroflexia bacterium (assembly GCA_963751075.1). Lineage (GTDB taxonomy): Bacteria > Chloroflexota > Chloroflexia > Thermomicrobiales > UBA6265 > JACCXM01. The sequence continues at coordinate 20,726 of CAVVTE010000029.1, forward strand.
GCCGATCACCTCGGCCCTGGACTCCCGCTCCGCTGTCCGACCGGCGACTGGGTCGAAGGAGGCACCTTCCGCAGCTGGTTCACGATCGGCGGCGAGAACATCGAGCCGAATTTCGCTCCCGAGGAGGAGCTGCGCGAGAACCTGGACCTATCTCCAGAGGTCATCCGCGCCATCGTGGAGCGCCGCGAGGCCCAACCGTTCACCGAGGTCGACGAGCTGTTGGAGATCCCGGGTCTTGGTCCCCGGACACTGGACCGCATTCGCGAGCGGATAACCGTGCTGCCCTGGACGCCGTTGGAGAGGTCCCCGGGGTAAGGCCGCCGTGCATCGACCTTGACGCGATGGGAGGAACGTGATGTCCGTCGTCCATGACCCAAGGCGCGCGCCGCTGACGTGCGACCCGGTTCCGGTCTGCCCGGCTTGCGGCGGGCTGGAATGTCTCTGCCGACCGAGGTTCTTCGCCGGTCAGCTCCTGACCGACGAGGATCTGAACCGGCTCGACAGCTACATCCGGGGCAAGAACCGTCTCCACAACCGGATGCTGCATGGCTGGGGAACGGTCAACGGGCTGGAGGTCAGCTGCACTCCCTGCGGCAACACCGTCACCGTCAGCTCCGGCTACGCCCTCAGCCCTGCGGCGAGGACATCGTCCTCTGCGACGATGCGATCGTGCCGATTTGCGATCTCATCAATGCCTGCCGTGAGCGCATCGAGGTGGACTGCCGCCCCTATGCCGGGCGGGACGACGATTGTCGCGACACCGAGCAAGAGTGGGTGCTGGCCATCTGCTACGACGAAACCGCCACCCGGGGCGTCGCCGCCCTACGAGGCGCCAGCGCCGCTCCATCCTGCACCCATAGCAATGGCGGTGGCGCAGGTGATTGTGGCTGCCAGGTCAAGGCCGACCCGCGAGCACAGAACGGAAGAAATCGCGCGTCGCGAGCGCCGCTCGCGCAATGCGAGCCGACGGCAATCTGCGAAGGACACCGGTTTCGGGTCTACCGCGCCCCGCGCCCGGAGCAATTCACCCAGCGCGACAGGCGGGCAGTGGCGAGCCTCTATGGGCCTCTGGCACTCCGCTACCGGGCATGCATCACGGCGATTCCGGAGTTGAGGCTCGCCACGCTGTCCGAGAACGCCTCCGCCCAGGAGCGCATGGCGGCCTACCGCGGGATCTGTGGACTCAAGGCCGGTCTCGGCGACTTCCTGGCCACCCGCGGTGGGTATTCCTGCGAGCGTGCGCAATGGCTGGCGAGCGTCCCCATCCCGCTCCAACGGAGGATAACGTCGGCCAGTTCCTGGCGGTGTACGAGGAGGCCCGCGCACGGCTGGAGACCGTGCGGGAGGAGCTGCGCCGCTACTGCCAGTGCTCGGTGTTGCTACCTCCGCCGCCGGACCCGGTCTATGACGACTGCGTGCCGCTGGCGACGATCACCGTCCGCGGTGACGACTGCACCATCGTCGACATCTGTAACTTCGGCGTGCGGCAGATCGCGCTCTCGGTGCCGGCCCTGATGTACTGGTTGTCGGCGACGCCGATCATGCGCTGTCTCAACACCTACCTGGCGGCGCTCTGCTGTGGCGAGCGGGTCGACTCGCGGGAGTGCTCGCAATGGCTGCGGGTAGCCTTGACCGCACTTGGCCAGCGCTTGCGCGGTGGCGACGTCGAGCGCGCCGTGCCAGTAGACGTGTTCAGGGCCGCGATGGCCGGCCGGCCCGATCCGGAGCTGAATCTCCGCGGTATGAGCTATGCCGAGATCGAACGCGCCGATTTCTGGCGAGCCAGCGCGTTCGACGGCGTCCTCGGTCCACTGATCGAGCAACATCGTGCGGGCTCCGGCAACGGACCGCGAGGCGACTGCTGCCGAAACTCTGCCCACCGATTCCGGGGCGCTACGCGATGAGCTGGCCGAGCTGCGGCAGGTCATCCGCCGCCAACAACAGCAGATCGACGACCTCATCGACGGGCGAGATGCGCGCTAGGAGACCACGATGGTGAGCGAACGCATCGAGCGGCCAACGTTCACGGAAGGCGCATACCTGGGAGCGGCGGATCTCAACGCCGCGGTCGAGCACGCCCGCCTCCACCAGGCACGACATCTGCTCGGCGCCCATGTGTGGGGCATTGCTATCGGGCTGGATCTGGAAGAGCGCGAGGTCCCGGCCACCGGCGGCATCGAGATTTACGTCGAGCCTGGCTACGCCTGGGATGGTTTCGGCAGGCCGATCGTCGTCCTCGCTCCGTGCCGCCTTCCGGAGGACGCCTTCCGCGATATCACCTGCCCGGTGGGGGCGGGAGGCAACGGCTGCCTGGTCAACGTCTGGCTCCGCTACCACGAGGAGCCGACCGGCGGCGCCCGTCCCGGCTTCGAGCGCTGCAACGGTGACGTCGCCTACGCGCGCATCCGCGAGACCTTCCAGTTCGAGATCGGCGACCGCCCGCCGAACCGTCAACGGGACCGCATCTCGGTCGCCGGGCAAGCGGTCCCCGCGGAGGAAGCGCTCCACGCGCTCAACTCCGCGCGGCCACTCATTCACGACGCTTCGATCCCGTTCCAGGCCCTGCCGGTGCGTCCCAGCGCGACCTGGCTGATCCCGATTGGCTGCGTCCGCTGGCAACCGGGCGCAAACCCCGGCGACCCGGGGAGCTTCGTGGCTCGCACCGACGACGACACGCGCGAGTGCCGTCGCCGGCGGCGCTACGCCGGGGTTGTCGCCGAAGGCGTGTACGCGGCAGACGGGTCGGTTCGCCTGCGCCGGCGGGATACCCAACCTGCTCCTGATTGGAGCGACGATCTCCTCTGGGTCGAGGGCGATAGCCGCCTCCAGGGACATGCCCGGCTCTGGAACGGCACGCTGGCGTTCCTCGACGAGCACGGTGACGACGACGACGCGCCACTCCGATTGCAACGAGGCGGGGCGGCCGGTGCGCGGATGCTGCAAGTGGTCATCGGGCCTGAGACGGATACCGATCACGGGTTGTCGATCGGCCCAGCCTCCACCGCCGACCCGGACGCCATCGTCGAGCGCGTCGTCATCAAAAGCAGCGGCAAGGTCGGCATCGGCACAAACGCTCCCGCCGACCTCCTTCACGTCCGCCAGGAAGCGCCTTCGCTGACCCGCATCCTGGTCGACAACCCGTCCGGCGCCGCCGGTGCCGGGGCCCGGGTGACGCTGCGCGAAACCGCGACCGAAGCTTTAGATGTTGGCTATTTTGGCAGTGGCAATGCCGTGTTCCGCGACCTGCAGCCTGGCAGCGCCATCATCGCCGCCCTTCAGGACGCGACGGCGCTGGCCTTCAACCATCAGGGCACCGGGCCGATCACGTTCAACACCGATGACTGGAACGAGCGGATGCGGATCACCCGGCTCGGCCGGGTCGGCATCGGCACCAAGACTCCGGATGCGCGGCTCCATGTCGAGGATGGCGATCTACTGGTCACCTCTGGGAGCATCCGCTGGAACCGTAGCCGCCTGCAGGACGACCAGGGTGGCAGCATTGAGCTCGGCGGCGACAACGTCACCGCCGGGAATGGCATGCCATACATCGACTTCCACTTCGGCTCGCTCGTTCAGGACTTCAATACGCGGATCATCAACGACGAAAACAACCTGCTCAGCCTGCAAGCGGGCCGAATCCGGCTGACCGGCAATCTTGGCATTGGGACGACGAATCCCCGAAGTCCACTCGAGGCCCGCGGCGATATCCGTCTCGGCGCCGACGGCAACCTGTTCGCCGTTGCCGGTGCCGAGAACCTGCGACTGACACGCGGCACGGTCAGCTCCGGCGGAGGGATCACCGCCGGGAGTGGGTTCACCGTCAGCCGGACCAAGACTGGCTATTACCGCATCACGTTTACGCCTCAGTTTTCGAGTGCGCCGTCGGTCGCGGTGACGCAGATCTTCGGCAGCTTTGGCAATGGCGGCAATACGCTTGACAACGCGGTGCTGACCCAGATCACGGCCACCCAGTGCGAGGTGCAGGTCGGCAATTCCGCCGGCGTGGCGAGCAACCGGGCGTTCTCGTTCGTGGCCATCGGGCCACGCTAGCGATGAAGTAGGCGGCAGGAGTTCATTATGGAGACTGATACCGCGCCGACCGTAGCCATAACCGATCAGGCCTCCTGGCTGGAGCGTCGGTTGGAGGAGCTGCACCGCGAAATGGCCGCCGGTGAGGCCCAGCTCCTCGACCTCGACCGCCGCCGGGCGGGCATCCGGGAGACGCTGCTGCGCATCAGCGGCGCGATCCAGGTGCTGGAGGAGCTCTCGGCTGTGACGAACCCGGGTGACGTCGAGGCGGTCGCCACGGCGGCCCGTGCCAACGGCCGGCATGATGACTGAGCGCGGCGGTCTGCGCATCGACCGCTGGACCAATCACTACCTGGTGCCGGCCGGGCATCCCGACCCCGACGGACTGCAGCGACGCCTTGACGACGCGGCCGACAGCGATCTCGCTCCGGCGCTGGCCCAGAGCCTCGGCCCGCTGCTGCGCGACGACGATGCGCGCGTCTGCTTCATCAAGCGGCTCGATCTCCCGGTGACGCTCCAGACCTCCTGGTCCGCGGGGCAGATCGGGCGGGTCTGGAGCGCCGCGTTGACCCAGGTGCTGGCCCGCGCCATGGCCGCGACGAGCGGCGACAACATCGTCATCTTTCGTGACCGAGCCGAGTACCTGGGCGCCTTCGTCTCCGATCTGGCCGGCAACCGGGCCTGGAGCCGCTGGTACTACGAATCGTTCGCGGGGTTGCGACTGCTCCCGCTCAGCGCTGCCCTGCGCACCGCGCTCAGCGAAGACCTGACTACCGGGCTGCAGGCGCTCTCGCGACTCCGACACAGTGACCGGGCGGCGGTCCTGGCCGCGCTCGGCGAGCGCGACGCGGCGCGGGTGCTCGACAGCCTGGCGGCGGAGCCCGACGGCGACCTGCCCACCGCCTTCCGGGCGGCGGTGCCGGCATGGCGGCGACTGCGAGGACGATTCACGAGCGTCGAACGCCTGGCGCTTGCCACATTCATCCTCGCCCAGGGGGATCATGGCGGTGCCCCCGGCCGCGCGCTGGCGACGGCCGCCAGGGCGCTGGCCGCTCTCGACGCCCGCCCCACGGGCGAGAGTGATGGTCTGGACCCCCTCCTCGTCACGCTTTGGCCGGCCGCCTCCGCCGCGGGTGACGCCCCACTCGTGGCGTTACATGCCTGTCCGGAGGATCTGCTGGCGGAGATCCGCGCGCTGCTGGCGGGGAGTCTCACCACACCCGACGGCTCCACGCCGGACCTTCCCACTCCCGCGGCCTGGGGCGGCATGTTCTTCTTGCTGCCATTCCTCGACGAGCTTGGGTTCGATCGGATCGCGGCCGATTGGTCAGGTCCCTGCGCCACCCCGGCCGCCGGCGCACTGCGGTTGCTCGTCCTCGCCAGTTGTGGCGGACCGGATCATCGCGCGGCGATCCTGGGCGATCCGCTGGCCCGTCGTCTCACCGGCGTCGATCCTCACCTGACTCCGGGCGATCTCCACGCGTGGGCCGCCACCCTGCCAGTGGCCGCGAGTGATGCGCTGCTAGCCGCGCTCGATGAGCGGTGGCAAGCCGATCGCCTCCCTTCCGCGCACGGTACCCGGCTGGCATTCGCCCGCGTGCCCCGTCCCGGGGCTCCCATCGCCGTGCTGCTCGACCTCGACGACGGCGCCTGGCGGTTCGTGGGGAGCTACCGGGTGGGTCACCTGCGGCGCCTGCTCGACCGCGCGCCAACACTGGCGGCCGCGCTTGCCGAACTGAGCGCAGGCGACGACCTCCTGGTCGCCGATGAGCAGATCGTCGCCGAGCTCGCGGTCATCGCTCCCCACCTGCCGCTCGCCTCTCCCGGCAGCCAGGAGGCGGCCGCCCGCGACGACGCGGATGCCGGGCTCGCCGAGGGTATCGCCCGCCTCGCGCACCTCGCCGGCGATCTCGCCTATGTCTTGCCGCGGAGATCTCGCGTCCCTCTCGACTGGGCGGTGGCCATGGCCGCCCAACACGCGCTGCGTCTGTTCAGCCGCCGGCTCCCGGGATTCTCCCGCTCCAGTCTCGACTACCTGGCGCGCAACTTCCTGGACGTGGCGGCGACCTTGACCGAGAGCGAAGATGGCCGCCGTCTGGTCCGGCTCGGACGGCCGCCGCTGGGTCTCGTGCTGGCCCTCACCGGCGCCCACCGTGGCAGCTATCGCCTGAGCTGGCTGGACGAGCGGGTGTTTACGCTTTTTCCGGACGGCGACGACTGATGCATGCCCCCTGCCTGCCGGCCCCACTGCACCATCTCGACGCCGAGATGGCCCGGCTCCGGCTGCTCCTGCATCGGGAGATCCTGCGCCTGCGGGCGCGCTACCATCTCTCGCTCGATGAGTTCCGGGGTCTCTACGTCAGCGACGAGCAGGTCGACGCCCTGATTGTCCACTCCGTCTTTGACCCCGACGATGACGCCGCGGCGGCCCTCACGACGCGCGCCGCATCGCTCCGTGCCGCCACCGCGGGCCAATTCCGGGACCTGCCCTGGCACCGGGTCGTCGCCACCTTCGCCCTCTCCGAAACGGATCAGGATCTGCTGCTGATCGCCCTCGCCCCGGAATACGACGTCACCTTCGAAACCGTCTACGCCTACGTGAACAACGATGTCAGCCGCCGCCTGCCGACGGTCGATCTCGCCCTCCGCCTGCTCGCCAGCGACTCGGCCACGAGGACGATGGTCCGGGAGCGGCTGTCGCCGGGATCGCCGCTCATCGACGCGGGTCTGCTCTCGTTGACCGGTAGCGAGGGGTCAGGCTCATCACTGACGCGAGGGTTGGCGATTGCCCCGGCGGTCGTCGACGTTCTCCTCGGCCAGACCCCTCACGATCCGCTGCTGGCGCGGATGCCGCCCTCGCCTCCGGAGAGCGCCTGGGCATCGCTCCTGCTCGACCGCGCCACGCTGGAGGGGCTGCAGCGAGTCCCGGCGTTGCTGGCGAGCGATGACGGTCCGGTGGTGATCCTCGAAGGGTTCCCCGGATCGGGGCGGGCCGATGCCGCGCGCGCCGTGATGGCCAGTCTCGGCGAGGCGCCCCTCTACGCGGTAGAGCCGAACGCTCTCCCGCCGGATGCGCGGCCAGCCGAGATCCGCGGCCGGCTCTCCCTCCTGCGGCGGCTCGACCACCGCGGCGTGTACGTGCCCGCGGCGTTGTCCAAGCAGGCGATGGAGACGGATGGCTCGTCGCTGGCACGGGAGCTGATCGCGGCGTTGTCCGCCACCCCGGGGCCGCTCTTTATCGCCGTCGAGCCGCGTGATCGCTGGGCAGATCTCCTCGGCCAGCGGCGGACGGTCCTGATTGACCTGCAGATGCGCGATGGCGATCTGCGAGAGACGGCCTGGCGGCGGGCGCTGAACGGCGCCGGCGCGACCGCGTCTTCCGGTGCGGTGCGCGCGTTGGCCGATCGGTTCACCATGACCCCCGGGCAGATGCGTCACGTGATCAACGCGGCGCTCGACAGTCGGTTTATCGCGACCGGTGACGGCGGCTCACTCCATGATGAGGCGCTGTTTGCCGCGGCGCGGGCGGGGCTGGACCGGCCGCTCGCGCGGTTAGCGGTGAAAGTCCGCACTGATCGCTTCACCTGGGACGACCTCGTGCTCCCGCCGTCGACCACGCGGCAGGTGCGCGCCGTTGGGGCCGCGGTACGGGGGCGACGGACCGTCTACGAGACCTGGGGCCTGCAGAACCGGGTGGCGAGCGGGCTTGGCGTGAAGGCCCTCTTCGCGGGTGGGCCAGGCACCGGCAAGACGATGTCGGCGGCCGTCGTGGCCCGCGATCTCGGGCTCGATCTCTACAAGATCGATCTCTCGGCCGTGGTCAGCAAGTACATCGGCGAAACGGAAAAGAACCTGGACCGGATCTTCGCCGCCGCGCGCGGCAGCAATGCGATCCTCTTCTTCGATGAGGCCGACGCCCTTTTCGGCAAGCGGTCGCAGGTCACCGATGCTCACGACCGCTACGCCAACATCGAGGTCGCGTATTTGCTCCAGGCGCTGGAGGAACATGACGGCGTCGTCGTCCTCGCCAGCAATGCGCGCAAGCACATCGACGAAGCTTTCGCTCGCCGCTTGCACTACATCGTCGAGTACCCGCTCCCCGATGAGACGTTGCGGGAACGCCTCTGGCGCGGCATCTACCCGGCCGCCACGCCCCTCGGCGACGACGTCGACCTCCGCTTCCTCGCCCGCCAGTTCGCCATCAGCGGTGGCGACATCCGCAACGTCGCGCTCGACGCCGCCTTCCTCGCCGCCGCCGACGGGCACGTCATCACCATGCGCCACCTGGTCGAGGCGATGGCCCGCCAATCGGTCAAAGAGGGGCGCATCCCGTCCGCCGCCGACTTCCGGCAGTACCACCCCTGGGTCAGCCCAGAGGTCTGAGAGGCTGATCCGCCATGACGGCTTCCCGGATGAAAACGGTCGAACCGGCAGCGCCCGAGAGGCCCGTGCGCCAGCCCACTCGCGCCCCGAGTCTCCCCGCAGCCGCGCCGCCAACGTCTCTCTCCCGCGGTTTCTCGGCGTCAGCAGGTAACCTCGCCACGCAGCGTCTGCTCCGCGCGGCAGCCCTCCCATCTTCGGCGGTTGGGAGGCCGCGGGACGACTCCAATACGCGCGCGGCAATCGCGGTGATGTCACGCGCGCCGATACTGTCCAGGCAACCCCGCTGCATATGTGGTGGCGGCGCCGGACCTGACGGTGAGTGCTCCGAGTGCCGAGCCAGACGGCTGATGCAGACACCCGAGACCGCGAGCAAAGGACCGGGGATCGCGCCACCGATCGTGCATCGCGTGCTCGGCTCGGGCGGTGGGAAGCCGCTCGATCCGGCTCTCAGGCACGGGTTCGAGGCTCGCCTCGGGCACGATCTCGCGGGGGTTCGCCTCTATACCGGCGGTGAGGCCGCCGAGTCGGCGCGGGCGGTCAATGCCAGAGCGTACAGCGTCGGGCAGGATATCGTGTTCGGGTCCGGCGCCTATGCGCCGGGGACCGATCGCGGGCAGCGCCTGCTGGCGCACGAGCTGACGCACACCATCCAACAATCCGGCAGTCGCACGGTCGGACTGAGCCGCGAGCTCGCGGTCGGCGCCATGGACGATGTCTCGGAACGCGAGGCTGAGGCCGTGGCGAACGCGATCAGCCCTTTGACTCACCCAGCCTCCGGGTCGCACCAGCCGGCGCCGGCTCCCGGCCGGTCGATGGTGCGGCGAGCCTGGTACGACCGATTCGTCGCGGTCGGAGAGGCAGCCTGGGGCGGCGCCAAATGGGTGGGCGGAAAGGTCGCCTCTGGAGCGGAGGCAACGTGGGAAGGTGCGCAATGGGTCGGGGGCAAGGCCGTTGATGTCGGGGAAGCAGCCTTGGAAGGCGCGTGGTGGCTTGGAGGGAAAGCGCTAAACGAGGCTGAACGTGTGATAGGCGCGACCTGGGCATGCGCCAAGGCGACCGGCAGTGCGATCTGGAGACCCATTTCGCTTGACCTCTTCCGCCGGATGGCATCAAAGCCTTCGATTTCTGGCCTACTCGGAGTTCCCGAGCCGAAGGGTGCGAGTGCTCCAGGCATACTCGACACGATTATCAGTATCGTCCAGCATCCATGCTTGCGGATGATCCCGGGGTATTCCCTTCTTGCCGGGATCGTCGCCAAGTTGCCCACCATACGCGCCTTCCTTTCAACCGCCTGGGAGGTCATGCAAAACCCAAGCATCGTGCTCGACGCGCTGCAGGCCGCGCTTGGGGGCCTCATCGCTGAGATTCCGGGTAAGGCTCGGGCATTGACCCGCGCGGCCATCACGTTTAGCGAGCCCCGACCAGGTCACCTCGAGGGGATCTGGCGTCATCTCGAGCCAAAGCTCGACTTTCTGGTGGGCAACTGGTGGGAAATTATCAAACAGACGGGTGAGGACCTTCTGTGGCCCTGGGAGGGTGTATCGAAAAACCTCGGCGAGATCTGGGACCATCTCAAAGCGGCCGGCAGTGCCGTGTGGGATCTTGATTTCAGCGGTGCAATTGATCATCTCAGCGCCCTCTGGCGCAAAGCGAACGAAGCACTCGGCCGCCTGTATGGCTGGTTCGTCCTGGCTGCCGTGCTGATTGGAGCGATCGGTGGCGCTATCTTGGCCGGCCCCGCCGGGGTGGTAGCAGGTGTGGGAGCTGCTCTTAATTTGGCGATGTTAGTGGGCAAAGGTCTGCTCATCTCGACAATCGCCGCCGAAACGGCAAGTATCGCGAAGGCGGGCTATGACTTGAGGTTCACGAAGCAGACCCCCGAGGAACAAGAGGAGGACTACGAACAGATTGCTAACAGCGGCCTGACGCTGGCGATCACCGGTGCCATGTTCGCACTCGGCGCACTTGCAGCGCGATTTGCCCGCGCTGTGATTAGTCGCGTATCACGACGAGTCTGGCAACGATTGCCGAAAGGAAAAGCTGGCTACGGTCATGTCATGGAGCTACGAGTGGCCCTAGCAGCGATAGTCGAGGCCGGTTTGCTCGGAATCCTGCTTAAACGTGTCAAATGGCTGGAGCGTCTAAAGTTGCCAAAGGTGCCAGGTTGGCCTAAGAGACGGAAGAAGGACTGGCCTGGGGCCGATCTCCAGGAAGGTGGTCAGGTCATCCGAACCCCGCGTGGACAACGGCGTGGACGAACGCTGGAACCGGGTCATGAGTTGAGGGGAGGGAGGCTGATCCAGGTCAAGAGTTCGAAACAAGTTGGCGCGGACATAGAAAGTGCGATACGGGGCTGGGTCGACGACCTGGCGGCGTTTACCGGTCCTACGAAGAACGTAACGGCAACTAACACCTTGGGGCGCACGCTCGTCGTCGCTCTCGAGACTCCTCTTAGCCAGCCGACGATGGCGGCGCTGAGTGCCTACGCAGGCGCAGCGCAGCGCAGGGTGACGATCCAGTTCGTCAGCCATTTGCCACCCAATCATCCTTTCCTGGTAATCCCTCAGTCAGTGCCTGTACTCGTGGGCGAAGTTGGTGTCGTTGCGGCCTCTGAAGTGACCGAAGAAGCGACCCCTGGAGTGACACCCGAATTGACCGAAGAAGCTATCTTAGAAGCTATCGAAGAAGCGACCCCTGAAGCGACTGACGAAGCCATCTTAGAAGCTTTAGAAGCAGCCGAAGAAGTGACCGAAGAAGCGACCGTACCTTAAGGGAGGTCGAACGTCTAGGGAAGTGCATCAGGGATAGGGCCACTGAGGTGGTCTACCTCCCCTGCTTCTACACCGGAGCGCCGCAGGCCATGGCTGCGTCGGCCCACCAGAACTCCATGCTGATGCCGATCCGCAGTTCCAACACCGGCGGTGCTC
>CAVVTE010000030.1:0-42530 GCA_963751075.1 uncultured Chloroflexia bacterium
ATGAAGTGCCAGCGCACCATCGTAGTCGCCAAGCCACGCGGCAACGATGCCCAGGTTGTTCAGCGCTCCGGCGATCCCGTCGCTGTCGCCGAGCTCGCGTCGCAACGTCAAGGCCTCTTCGTAGTGCTGCCACGCCTGGGTGTACTCCCCGCTGTCACCCAGAAGATTGCCCAGCGCGTTATGGGCGTCGGCGCGGACGGTCAATGGAGCCTCCGTCGCGCCGGGAAGGGCGAGGGCGCGCTCCAGCCAGGATCGCCCCTCGATCAGGCGACCGCGCGCCGACCAATACCGCCACAATGACCGTGCCAGCCGCATCGTGGACTCGGCCAAACCGTGCTCCAAGCCCCAATTCAAGGCGGCCCGGATGTTGGCGTCCTCGGCATCGAGACGGGCAAACCACGCTCGCTGCTCGGCGCCGACCAGTCCTGCGTATGCCTCCTCGGCCAGGGAGAGAAAGTAGCCAGCGTGCGCCTGTTCCGTAGCCAGGCACTGATCGTCGTCCTCCCGTAATTGATCCAATGCAAACTCGCGAACCGTCTCGAGCATCGTAAATCGCGGCTCAGCATCGTTGTCATGGCGCTGCACCAAGCTCTTGTCGACCAGTGACACCAGCCCCTCGACAACATCGAGATGCCCATCGACATGGGTGACGGCGGACGCCGCCTCCAGCGTCCAGCCGCCGGCAAAGACCGCGAGGCAGCGAAAGAGCGATTGCTCGTCCGGAGAGAGCAGGTCATAGCTCCAGGCGATGGCATCCCGCATCGTCTGCTGGCGAGTGGCGAGGGCGCGGCTGCCGCTCGTGAGCAGGGGCAGCCGCTTATCAAGGCGAGACAGCAGTGCCGCCGGGGGCAGGACACCGATCCGGCCGCGGCCAGCTCGATGGCCAGCGGCAAGCCGTCGAGGCGGCGGCAAATGGCGGCGACGGCCACGGCATTGTCGGCGGTCAGGACAAAGTCGGGTGACTAGCCGCAGCACGCTCGACAAAGAGCGCGACGGCGGGAACGCGAGCCAACTCGTCGACGGAGACGGTGAGTGCTCGCTGGCAGCGGCAACGGGGGCAACGGGAAGGTGCGTTCGCCCCGAACGCGAAGCGCCTCCCGGCTCGTGGCCAGGACCGAGAGGTGCGGGCAGGCGGCAAGCAGGGCGGCGATCTCCGGAGCCGCCTCGAGGACCTGCTCGCAGTTGTCGAGCAGGAGCAGCAGCTGCTTGGAGGCAAGGACGCGGGAGAGCGTGTCCCGCAGTCGTTGTCCGGACCGCTCGCGGACGCCAAGGGCGCTGGCAATGGTGGGCACGACAAGGTCCGGATCCCGTAGCGGCGCGAGATCGACGAAGGCGACGCCATCGTCGAATTCTCCTGCACGCGCGCGCCGACCTCGAGGGCGAGCCGGGTCTTGCCCGTCCCCCCGGGACCCGTCACGGTCACCAGCCGGCTTGTGGCGGCCCCAATAGCTGGTCAGTTCAGCGAGTTCCTGCTCTCGGCCGATGAGCGAAGTGAGGGGTATCGGGAGCGGGGAGCAACTCCCGGGAGCGGCATCCGGCGTCTCCGGCAGGCGTCCGGGACGTGCCGCAGCAAGGAGCGCCTGCCGATCGGCGGGACTGAGGTCGAGCGCGTCGGCCAGCAAGCGGACCGTGGCCAAATGCGGAGTCCGTCGCACCCCCCGTTCCAGGTCGCTGATCCCGCGCAGGCTCAGCCCGGCCCGTTTGGCCAGTTCTTCCTGCGAGAGCGCGGCCGCGGTTCGGAGATGCCGCAGGAGATCGCCGAAAGAGGCATCGTTTCGCTGCTCATCACGCCCCTCCGACCCCGTAGCGTGATCGACCACGCGGGCAGACCTGATGAAGAACGATTCTAGACTATTTGATGAAAATGTGAACCTTTGATTGCGTGGGTATTGCGTGGGTATTGCGTGGGTAACGCGCGTAGTGTCAAAACGGCTCGCGGCGCAGACTAGGGAGGCGAGCAACACGTCGGTGCCCCGCACCTTCAGACGTTCACGGCGTACTAGCGCTAGGAACGACCACCTGGAGCTCCGGTTCCTGCCCACCCTCGAGTTCCCGTTGCTCCTGAACGATGCCCTGAGCGGCGTCGGCGTCGCTATCACGCTCCTCATCGGCCTCGTGTTCATCAACTTCGGCCTCCTACTTTCAGGGCTGTTCACGTGGCTCGATGGGAGCCGTGGCGGTTCACCAAACGAATACGTCGAGTGCGGACCGGTCGCGGCTCCCCTCATCGCTGATCCCGCACCAGCCGGGATGGTGTCTCGGGAGACGAAATCCGACCCGGAACCGGTCGTGCAACCCCACATCTGGCGCACTCTCCTCGGACACATGCCTACGCCTCTGACGTCGTCGGTTCAAACCGTCAAGCCATGAGGAGCACGTGATGTGCGGCATTTAGCCTCAAGTGCCTGTTTGCGCGGACTCATTCCCACTGACCGGGAACTGAACTAGGAGAGCGTGCTATGGACCCCCAACGATTCGATGAGCTTGCCAGACGCGTCGCTATCGGCTCACGACGGCAAATCCTGGGCGGTCTCCTCGGCGGGCTGGCCGCCGCATTCGGCATCCATGACACCGATGCCGCGAAGAAGGGGCAGGACCCCGAACCGGACACGGAACAGGACACCCAGCCGACTGACACCGAGCCCACCCCCACCCCGCTCGCCGAGGCCGAGCCCACGCCCACCCCGCTCGCTGAGGAGCGACCGGCCAGGGACAAGCCGGCCGACACCCGGTCCGCTAAGGACAAGCCGGCCGACGACCAGCTCACCGAGACCCCGCCGGCCGAGGAGCGCCCGGCCAAGAAGGACGCCGAGGAGCGTCCGGCTAAGAAGGACGCCGAGGAGCGCCCGGCTAAGAAGGACGCCGAGGAGCGCCCAGCTAAGAAGGACGCGAGGAGCGCCCGGCCAAGAAGGATGCCGAGGAGCGCCCGGCCAAGAAGGACGCCGAGGAGCGCCCGGCTAAGAAGGATGCCGAGGAGCGCCCGGCCAAGAAGGACGCCGAGGAGCGCCCGGCTAAGAAGGACGCCGAGGAGCGCCCGGCCAAGAAGGACGCCGAGGAGCGCCCGGCTAAGAAGGACGCCGAGGAGCGCCCGGCTAAGAAGGACGCCGAGGAGCGCCCGGCTAAGAAGGCGGATCGACAGCAGGACCCGACGCAGGTTAGCGCCGCCGCCCCGGGACCCTGCGAAAACCCGGGGGTGCTGCAACAGTAGGCAGAAGTGCTGCAAAGACTTTACCTGCATCAACTCGTCCTGTTGCCCGGCTGCCGACGTGTGTGGAAGCACCTGCGGTTGTCCCGAAGGCATAACCTGCTGCGGAAGCACCTGCGGTTGTCCTGAAGGTGAAACTGCAGCACCGACGGGAAGAAGTGCGAAACCAGCTCTGCAAATGCAAGACCGCGACCGACTGCACGACGCCGAGCAACCCTTGTCAGCAGGCGACCTGCGTCGGCGGCCTCTGTGGTCTCGAGGACATCGCCAACTGCCAGCCCTGTAGCGCGCCCGGCGACTGCACTCCGGGAAGCCTCACCTGTTGAGGAGGCGTACTGCAACGCTGGTGTCTGCGACGTGCGCTTCAGTGACGCGGCTGAGTGCGATGACGGCAACCCGTGCACGGAGAGCGATGTCTGCACGCGGGAGTCTGTGCCGGTGCTGCGATCAGCGGCTGCGTCCGCTGCGACAACAACCGAGTGCTGGTCGAGGACGTGCTATGAGGCGGTTTGCAACCAGACGACCGGCATCTGTGAGGTCGCGTACAAAGAGAACGCCGCTTGTGACCACGAAAACCCGTGCGTCAGCCAGGCAACCTGCAACGCGGCCGGCCTCTGTGTCGGGACGCCTGATGCGGGCTGTGTTCGCTGCGACAACAACCAGGGCGGCTGCTCGGCCGTCACGGTAAATCAGTGCCAGGAGGCCATCTGCAACCAGACGACCGGCATCTGCGAGGTCCGAAACAAGACCACCGGCACCGCCTGTAACGACGGCAACCCCTGCACCGAGAACGACAAATGCACCGCAGCCGGCGTCTGTGAGGGCAGCATCACGACTGCCGGCTGCGTCCGCTGCGACAACAATGGCGGCGACTGCACCACCTTCCCGGTCACCGACGAGCAATGCCAGAAAGCGGTCTGCGACACGGACGCGGGCTTCTGCGTCGTCGAGGACGCGGAGGACGGCGTCGAGTGTGACGCCGGCAACCCGTGCACGACGGGCGACGCCTGCTCCGCGGGGGCGTGCACCCCGGGCCCGGTGACCCCGGGCTGTGGCGGAGTGGCGATAACTGCATCTGCACGAAAAAGGGTCTGGATGAACGCTGCGCGAGCTCCGCTGAATGCTGCTCGGGTGCCTGTGGAGACTCCGAATTCTCGCGGATTTAATTACTGCTACGAATTCGACCACAAGCGGTATTGCGCCGACGTAGGAACCTTCTGCTCCAATGATGCCGATGGCAACAACCATTGCTGCGGTGGCGTCTGCGAGGATTGCGAATGTCAGGCCTTCGACTGCCGCGAAGCGGGGGATCCTGTTTGTAACTTCGACCAGGAGTGCTGCGACTCAGCCGTCTGCATAGAGTGTTGTGTCCAATGATAACGGGTGTTGCGTCGATCGCGGCGATGTTTGCACAGCCGACAGCGAGTGCTGCAGTGGAGCGTGCTGTCCGCCTGCCGGCCAAGCGTGTCAGTTTGACTCCGAGTGTTGTAGCCGCTTCTGCGAGAATGGTGTGTGCGAAAACTTCGATGGGAACAGGTACTGCTTGTGTGGCCCCGTCGGTAGTCCCTGCACCAGCAATAACCAGTGCTGTAGCGAAACGTGCGGCCCGGAGGGAGTCTGCATCTGCTCGCCACCCGAGCATGGGAACATGTCATGCCGGTTGCGACGAAGACTGCTGTGGTGGGCGCTGCCAGAAAGGCCTCCAATCCCCTGATGACGGAGCGGATGGCATATGTTGTCGGTTTGCTGGCGTGGACTGTCAGTTTTCCTCCGAGTGTTGTAGCCGCTCCTGTGAATGCCGCCAGGGGAAGTGGCTGGTGTGTGCTGTCAGCCGGTCGGCCAGGCGTGTATGGTTGACGACGAGTGTTGTAGCGGCTCCTGCACGGACGGGATGTGCTGTCAGCCTGGCGGCCAGGCGTGTGAGTTTGACTCCGAGTGTTGTAGCGGCTCCTGCGAGAATGGTGTGTGCTGTCAGCCTGCTCGGCAAGGCGTGTGCGGTTGACAACCAGTGTTGTAGCGGCTCCTGCACGGATGGTATGTGCTGCCAGCCGACAGGCGCACAGTGTTTTTCTGACCTGGAGTGTTGTAACGGCACCTGCAATTTTGATCTGAATTGCAAATTCGTCTGCAATTAGCGCGAGGAGCAGGCCGTAGCGGCAGGCGAACTCACGGTTGCGAGTCACCAAGCGCCGTTCTCCCGCTGAGGATGATGGGCGGGAGAACGGCGTCGTCTCTCCCTGAAGCGACCGGGATAAGTCTCGGCCCGCGCCGATCATCACCCAGGTCAAGCCCGATGCGATTTTCTGACCAGAGCGTGATCGGCCCTCTGCCAATCGCCGACGGGAAGACGCCGCAGACGGTCATGCTCCTTGGGGCACTGCTCCTCGCCGCCCCGAGGGCTCCGGGGCTTTTCCTTTTGTGTGGGCACCCACACTACCAAAAGCCGTTCGCCTACAGGATGGACGGTTCTCTGCGGTCCGCCCCCTGTACCGCGAATCTGACCCACATAGGCTCGATCCTGAGCACCTTTCACGGAGATAGAGAATTTCGGCTGGTTGCACCGTCATTGCCGGCTTGCCGTCAGGCGACCATCAAGGTCACGGCTCGTCCTCTCGCCGGGGTGGAGCGCGAGTGACCTCGAGTACTGCTCCTCTGACAACCCTTCGGTGACCTTCTCACGACATGCGTCAGCCGGGAGCGCAAAGCCCGTTTGGTCGTCGCCCTGCTGTGAAGCGCCGCTGTCCGCTGCGCACGCGAACCGGGCAACCAGCAAAATTGTTCGCTCGAAACGCATGAATCGCCTCCAACGAGATACCTTCTCGCCAGCGGGATCATGCATGCCAAGCGCCACGCGCCCGAGTCCGATGGCCTAGGACGACGCGTCTCGCCGAATACGGTGACTTGGCGATCCTGCAGCTCGACGGTCTATTCTCGTACGTGGTTCGGTCCGGGTGGATTCTGTCGCAACTGTCGCATGACTGATGATCAGACTACCCTGGAGCGGCTCACCATCGCATCATCGGCCTCACCCCGGTATTGGAGATGATGGTCTGCTCGCGCGTCTCCTCGGGGCGGGGCTCCACTAAGGTCGTCGGGCCGCTGTTCTCGTTCCCCGGATCGGCCGGCGGCAGTTCATCCTTAGGGTCAGAGGATTCAGCGGGGTCAGCGTGGCCGTCGGTACCATGCCGACCATCCCCTCCCGGGTCCTCCGCTTATGGACGGCTCGCGAGCCTGCCTTGCCTCCGACCTGGGCCTGCGGGGCCATGTCCGCGGCCAATGATGATCGTTCCGGCAGAGAGCCCAGGCGTAGTTCGCCAGTTGCTTGTCCGGCTGCCCGCCGGCAGGCTCCTACAAGGTGGCGGGAGGAGAATGGTTGGAAGGCCCGCGACTGCCATGCCTCGACACCTGATGGGCGCCCCAGGTTCAGGTTCTAGCGGTGTCTCTTCCCCTATCCCTTCCCACGCCAATTGATGAAGGAGGATTGACAAATCCTCGTTGCCGTGTCGGAGCGAATACCCGCGAGCCGGCACGGTTCGCTGTGGAACCTCTCCGAACGGGGAGGTTGATGCCTGGCTACATTGGTGACAGAAGCGTGTCGACGCTCTCCCCACCTGCCACGTATGATCACCGGGAAGGGGTACAGACACCATGGAGCAGGGACAACCCGCAATCCGGCCGGCACTGCTGACCGTCGACGACGACCCGCAGGTGCTGCGCGCCATCGAGCGCGACCTGCGTCGCCATTTCGGCCGTGAGTACCGGGTGGTTGGCGCCGATTCCGGCGACGCCGCCCTCGACGCCCTCGACGAATTGCAGCGGCGCGACGAACCAGTTGCTCTCCTCCTCGCCGATCAACGGATGCCACACATGACCGGGGTCGAGTTTCTGGAGCAGGCGCGGGAGCGGGTCCCGGCCGCCAAACGCGTGCTGCTGACCGCCTACGCCGACACCGAAGCCGCGATCCGGGCGATCAACACCGTCCGCCTCGACTACTACCTGCTCAAGCCCTGGGACCCGCCCGAGGAGCACCTCTACCCGGTCCTCGACGACATGCTCGACGATTGGCGATCCGGGTTCCGTCCGCCCTACCGGGGCCTGCGAGTGCTCGGACTGCGTTGGGCGCCCGCCTCGCACGAGATCCGTGACTTCCTGGCTCGCAACCAGGTCCCGTACCGGTGGCTGGACATCGAAACCGATCCTGAGGCGCGGCGGGTGATCGAGGCCGAGGGGGCGGAAGGCTCCCATTTGCCGCTGCTCATCTTCAGTGATGGCTCCCGCCTCGAAGCGCCGTCGATCCGGGACGTCGCCGACAAAGTCGGGCTCCAGACGCAGGCCACCCGCCCCTTCTACGATCTGGTGATCGTCGGCGGTGGTCCGGCCGGGTTGGCCGCCGCCGTCTACGGCGCGTCAGAGGGTTTGCACACCGTCCTCGTCGAGCGGGAGGCCCCTGGCGGCCAGGCCGGGATGAGCTCGCGCATCGAGAACTACCTCGGCTTCCCGGCCGGTCTCAGCGGCGCCGATCTGGCCCGCCGGGCGGTGGCCCAGGCGGCTCGCTTTGGTGTCGAGATCGTGGCGCCGCAGGAGGTGTCCGCGCTGCGCTCCGAGGGACCGACGCGTCTGGTGACTCTCGCCGATGGCGCCGAGTTGGCCAGCCATTCCCTGATCGTGGCGACCGGCGTGTCGTATCGCCTTCTCGATGCCCCCGGCGTCGAACGGCTCACCGGCGCCGGTGTCTATTACGGCGCGGCGATGACCGAGGCCATCTCCTGCCGTGACGAGGCGGTCTTCATCGTTGGCGGCGCCAACTCAGCCGGCCAGGCCGCGATGTACTTCGCCCGCTACGCCGGTCAGGTCACCATCCTGACCCGCAGTCCCCTTGCCAAGAGCATGTCCAGCTACCTCATCCAGCAGATCGCCGAAACGCCGAACATCGTCGTTCGCACGAATGCCCGCGTCGCCGCCGTCCACGGTGACGATCATCTTTCCGAGCTGACGATCGGGGACACGGTAACCGGCGCCGAGGAGACGCTGCCGGCGGCAGCACTCTTCATCTTCATTGGGGCCGAGCCGCGCACCGACTGGCTCGGCACCGACGTGGCGCGCGACGAGCGCGGCTTCGTGCTGACCGGCGCCGACCTCCCACGCGACGATCGTGGCCAGGTCCGGGGTTGGCCGCTGGAGCGGGAGCCGTTGATGCTGGAGACGAGCGTGCCGGGGGTCTTCGCCGCCGGCGACGTCCGCCACGCCTCGATCAAGCGCGTCGCCTCCGGTGTCGGCGAAGGATCGATCGCCGTCTCCTTCGTCCACCAGTATCTCAGCCAGGGTCACGTCTAGGGCGATCGGAGAAGGAGCCGGGGATGGCGAGCAACCCATGGGCCGCCGCGGCGCGGATGACCCCGAACGCGCTGCGCGACGTCCCCATCTTCGCCTCCCTCGCCGACGGCGAGCTGCGGTGGTTGGCCGCCCGCGGCATCCGAGACCTCGCTCGACAGCGGCACCGTCCTCTTCCGCGAGGGCGATCCCGCCGACGCGTTCCACGTCGTCCTGGATGGCGAGTTGCGCGTCACGAAGCTGGTCGAGGGGCGCGAGACCGAGATCGACCTCCTGCCGACCGGTAGCTTCACCGGCGACATCGGGCTCCTGATCGACCTTCCCCACGTCGGCACCGCCCGCGCGACACGACGGACGCGGCTCCTCGTTTTCGACCGCGACACGTTTCGCAATCTCGTCACCGAGCTGCCCGCCGTCGCTCGCGAGGTGCTGCCGCTGATGGGCGCCCGCGTCCAGGGCGCCGAGGTGCTGCTCCGTGAACGCGAAAAGCTGGCCGCGCTGGGCAAGCTTTCGGCCGGTCTGGCGCACGAGCTGAACAACCCCGCCGCCGCGGTCCGGCGCGCGGCCGATCATCTGGCAGCCGCGCTCGTGGCCCAGGATGCCCGCGCACTACGCCTCGGCGCGGCCGCGCTGTCGCCCGAGCAAATCGCCGTACTCGAGGCGGCCCGGCGGTCGGCCAGCACGCCGCCCCAGGTGCTCGATGCCATGACGCGCAGCGACCGGGAAGACGAGCTGGCCTTCTTCCTGGAGGAGCAGGGGCTCGCCGACGCCTGGGATATGGCTCCGAGCCTGGTGAGCGCCGGCCTGGCCCTCGCCGACGTTGAAGCAGTGGCCGCCGTCCTTCCCAGCGAGGCTGTGGCGGACGGGATCGGCTGGGTCGCGGGCGGCCTGGCCGTCAGCGGTCTGGTCGACGAGGTGCGACGCGGCGCCGAGCGGATCTCCATCCTCGTCCAGGCGGTCAAGGACTACTCCTTCATGGATCGCGGCCCTCTGCAAGAGGTCGACGTTCGCGAGGGTCTGGAAAGCACGCTGTCGATCCTTCAGCACAAACTCGGCAATGTCGACATCGTGCGCGATTACGACCCCGGGCTCCCCCGCATCGCCGGCCACGGTTCCGAGCTGAACCAGGTCTGGACCAACCTGATCGACAACGCGATCGACGCCATGGCAGGGCAAGGCCAGCTCTCGCTGCGGGCGACGCGCACCGGCGACGGGGTCGAGGTCGAGATCGCGGACAACGGTTCGGGGGTGCCGCTGGAGGTCCAGGAGGGCATCTTCCAACCCTTCTTCACCACCAAGCGGATGGGCGCCGGCACCGGGCTGGGGCTCGACATCGCGTATCGGATCGTCGTCAATCGCCACGGCGGCACCATCCGCCTCGCTTCGCAGCCCGGCGATACCCGCTTCGTCGTCCGCCTGCCGAGTGCTCCTCCAGTCTCAACCGGAGGGACCGGAGGCGGTTGAGTGCACCGCACATCGTTGTGGACTGGTGAGGCTACTGAACCGGGCGCGGTGCATCTTTATCCATGCGCTGGGCGCCACAGCGAGAGATGTGACGGCCGAAGACGTCAGCTCGCTCCGCCGACAGCGTAACGGCGGTGGTGCGGCGTTATCATCCCCGTTGCATTTACTGACGCGAGCAGAGCTGCCATGACCTCCTCATCTCCTGCTAGCCGTCCGTCCCAACTTCGGTTGCCTCGCACCCCGTTGATTGGACGAGAACGGGAGCTGGCGATGGTCCGTGGGCTGCTCCTGCGTGATGACGTTCCCCTCCTCACCTTGACGGGTCCAGGCGGTGTTGGCAAGACCCGGCTCGCGGTGCACGTTGCCGCGGACCTGGATACCGCTTTCCCAGACGGCGTAGTCTTCGTCGGTCTCGCGCCCATTACCAACCCCGGCTTATTGGTCCCCGCCATCGCGCAGTCCTTGGGTATAGGAAATGCTGGAGGCGAGAGCGTCTCTGAGCGGCTCAAGGCCTTTTTGCGCGACAAACAGCTCCTCCTGGTCCTCGACAACTTCGAGCAGATGGTCGAGGCGGCGACGCTCGTGGCTGATCTCGTAGCAAACTGCCCTGCGCTGACGGTACTCGTGACGAGTCGAGTGCGGCTGCGCATCTCGGATGAACGCGAGATCCCAGTCCTGCCATTGCCGCTGCCCGAGACCGAGGATCAGGTATCCGCGGATGGTGTCGACGCATCGGCCGCGGTGCGCCTCTTCGTTGCGCGGGCCCAGGCCGTCAAACCCGACTTCGCGCTAACAGACCACAACGCACAGGCAGTCATCACTATCTGTCGCCGGCTGGATGGGCTACCGCTGGCCATCGAACTTGCCGCAGCCCGGGTCAAGATCCTCTCGCCGTCGGCGCTGCTGACCAGGCTTGACCACCGGCTGCCACTGCTGAGCGGGGGTGGACGGGACCTGCCCGCTCGACACCAAACGATGCGCGACGCCATCGCCTGGTCCTACGACCTGCTGACGTCGGAGGAGCAGACGTTCTTCCGTCGACTTGCCGTCTTCGTCGGTGGATTCACGCTGGAGGCGGCCGAAGCCGTCGCAAGCAGCGGGGCACAACGCACGATAGACGTCCTGGAGGGCGTGGCGTCGCTGGTGGAGCAGAGCTTGCTGCGGGAAGAGGACGGCCCAGGCAACGAGCCACGCTTCCTGATGCTGGAGACAGTTCGCGAATTCGGCCTGGAGCAATTGGCAGCAGCCGGCGAGGAGGCGACGACGCGAGACCGCCACGCGGCGTGGTGCCTGGCAGTGGCCGACGAGGCGCCGACCGCTATGAGCCCGATTGTCCGCCCCGACACCATTGACCGGTTGGAGGCCGAGCACCCCAACCTGCGGGCTGCCCTCGCGTGGCTGGATGAAACCGGACGGCTGGATCAGTTACTCCCGTTGGCCGACCAACTCGGCAGGTTCTGGGATCTGGCTGGGCACTATCGGGAGGGCCTGTCATGGCTGGAGCGGGCACTGGCCGTCAGTGACGAGGACACACCGGCCCGCGCTCGTTGCGAGGCGTTGAGCAGGGTGGGACACCTGGCCCAGACGTTGAACGAGCCCCAGGCAGCGAGCTACCTGGAGCAGGCACTGGCACTCGCCCGCACGATTGGCTACGTGGCCTACGAGGCCGAGGTTTCAGTGCTCCTGGGCATCATGGCTGAGGATAGGGGGGACTACGCGGCGGCCGAAGAGCACCTGGCCGCTGGCCGCCGGCTGAACGAGCAGGTGGGCAACCCTTGGGGGCAGATCGTGGCCGACTACCACCTAGGCATCGTCGCGTACGGCCGAGGAGACATGGCGCGGGCAACAGCCCTCCTGGAGGGGGCACGCGCAGCGGCGCTGGCGCTCGACGATCCGCTCGTTCCCGCCTGGAGCATCGGCTACCTGGCACTCGTCGCTTGCGCGCAGGACGAACCGTGCCGCGCTGCCAGCCTGCTCCGTCAGTATCTCCCGTCCGTGTCAACAAGCGGGTTGAGTCACCAACACTGGCAGATCCTGGATGTGGCGGCCGTGCTGGCAAGCCTCATCGGCGAGGCGGAGGCCACCGCCCGGCTGTTTGGCGCGGCAGCGACCTTAGCCCACGGCAGGCCGCGCGCCCTGCCCGAGGCCATCGCCTACGAGCTCGCGGTAGTAGCGGCTCGAGAGCGCATCGGCGACCAAGCTTACGAGAAGGCGTGGGAGGCCGGGCGGCGTATGCGCGCAGAAGCGGTCAAATCTGAGGTGGACCGGGTGCTAATCGCCGCCGAGGGCGAGAGATCACGGACGACCTCTGACCGCAACAGCGCACAACTCACGCCCCGCGAGCGGGAGGTCCTCCGGCTCCTGGTCGAGGGACGCTCCAACTCCGAAATCGCCGCCGCGCTGTTCATCAGCCCCCGCACCGCGGAGACTCACGTCACGCACATCCTCGCCAAGCTCGGTGTCACAACCCGTGTCGAGGCCGCCGCCCATGCTGTGCGGGCTGGATTGGCGTAGTCCCCAGTTCCCAGACCTACGTACCCGTACGACCCCCCGTAGCCCACGTCAGCCAGAAACGAGACAGCGAAATCCGGGAATCACCGGATGTAGAGCGCCCAGATGCGGCGCATGTTAGGACCGTGCCTCGAACGGAGGGCGCAAACCGGCGAGTCAGGGCTGCCTGAAGCGGCGCAGAGAGGATGACGCAATGACCCCGAACGTTACGGTCGGGTACATGGCCGAGCAGATCAACCGCGGGCGACTCGATGACGTCGCGGCACGCGGCTGGCTGGCCGAGGAAGCGGCCGCAACCCACTCCCGCGCCACAGAAACTGCGCCGGTACTCGTGATTCTTGGCGTGGCACTCGTCCGTCTTGGCGAGCGAATCCAGGGTACGGCCCGGCCCGCCGGCACCCCGGCCAATCCGGCCGCACTCGCCGCTCGGTGACGGGCCAGACCAGCATCATGGACACGATCCCGCTCGCACCCCGCCTCTGTTTGGGATACTGACGGAGAAATCGTTACAAGGTACGGAAACTTCAAAAAAACATTCCAAGCGGATGAGGAAAGGGCAAGGGATCGTGACAGAGGCCAATTCCGAGGCGCAGTTCCGGATCGTGCTCGGGCAGCGCGCGCCATGGCCGGAACTGCTCGCACGCACCCGCGAGACGGAAGCGCTCGGCTTCGATGGCCTTTTCCTTGTCGACCACTTCTACGGGCTCTTCGACGTCATGGACCCGACGCACGAGGCCTACACCATGCTCGCCGCGCTGGCCCCCTTCACCCAGCGCCTGCGCCTGGGCATCCTGGTCTGCGGCAACACCTATCGCAATCCCGCCTTTCTCCTCAAGCAGGCGGTCACCGTTGATCACATCTCCGGCGGTCGCGTCGATTTCGGTGTCGGCGCGGGCTGGACCGAGCGCGAGCACGAGGCCTACGGCTGGCCGTTTCCCTCAGCTCGCGAGCGAGTCGACCGCTTTGCCGAGGCGCTGGAGATCTGGGATCGCCTGCAGCAGGAGGAGCGCACGACCTACTCGAGGGCGAGCATTACCAGATCGTCGATGCGCCGTTCGAGCCGAAACCGGTGCAGCAACCACGCATGCCGATGCTGATCGGTGGCTCGGGGCCGCGCATGCTTCGCCTCACGGCGCGCCATGCCGACATCTGGAACGCGGTTGGGACCCCGGCCGAGCTGGAGGCGGTCAATGCCCGTCTCGACGCGGCCTGCGCCGCGGAAGGGCGCGATCCCGCCACCCTGGTGCGCACGGTCAGCCCCAGAATCAACCTGCTGGAGTCGGCGGACGCCTTCGCCGAGGGCGTCGCCGCCTATCGCGCCGCCGGGTTCCGCGACATCTACCTGCCGTGGCCACGCACCGAGCGGGAGGTGCCGGTGCTGCGCGAGGTCGCGCGCGAGGTGATCCCGGTGCTACGGGGCCAGGCGACGCCGGATGGATCAACTCGACAGACTCGGCCCAGTGCCGATTTGACCGCAATCGACGAGGAAGTGGTGGTCCGGGCCTACGCGGCGGTCCAGGAGGGGACACCGCGCCGGTTGCTCGATTTCCTCATCGACCATCCGGATGAACGGTTCGATGGCGCCGCATTGATGCAGCGCCTCGATCTGCAACGACACGACGAGGTCGCGCGCGGTTTCGCCGTGCTCGCCGCGGATCTGGCCGAGCATGGCCTGGCGCGCCCCTGGAACGAGGCGCAGGCTGGATACCTCCTACCTGTCCACCAGGCGGCCGTCCTCGCCCGCGCCCGAGAACGGTCCACTACACCGTAGGGCACGCTCGACAGGACTCGGCGCATAACATCTGGGGCTTCCTCAGTTAGCAGATGACCCGCCTACACCGCAAAGCCGCCACGTCATCGCTCTCGACGGGCGCCCGGAGAGTACTGCGGCCACATTCGGGCGCCACCTTCCCCCTGCAGCACCCCTGAGCCCTGGCCCGCGTCCTGCATCGATCCCGCGTGGCAGAAGCGCACGGATCGCGGAGGGAGATCAGGATGACGAAGAAAAAGTCCCAGGAGGAGGGTGTGGGCACCGCCGATCTCGGTCTGCTGGCCCTCCGCCTCGCCGTTGGCGGTCTTCTGGCGGGGCATGGGTCTCAGAAGCTGTTCGGCTGGTTCGGGGGATACGGCCTGGAGGGGACCGCCGGCTGGCTGGAGTCGATGGGCTACCAGCCGAGCAAGCCCTGGGCCGCGCTGGCGGGGCTATCGGAGTTCGGAGGCGGGACATTGACGGCGCTCGGCCTGGCGCACCCTCTGGGACCGATCTCCACCCTCGGCGCCATGATCATCGCCGCCATCGACGTGCACGGCGGCAAGCCAGTCTGGGCTACCGAAGGGGGAGCGGAACTGCCCATCATCAACATGGCCTCAGCGACGGCCCTGGCCCTGGCGGGGCCGGGAGCGTTCTCGCTCGATCGCGCCCTCGGCATTCGCGTGCCGAAGGCCGTGGCCGCCCTCGCGCTGCTCGGCGTCGTAGGCGGGGTGGTGATGGCCGAGACCCGGCCGAAGCCGGTGCCGCAGGTGGCTGAGGAAGCGGGAGCGGAGCTGCAAGCCGGGGAAGGTGGCAGCGCGTCAGAACCGCTCTAGGGAGCAGACCCCAGCCCGGCGCCACTTCGGCGATCAGCCGTGGTCGCGGGATCGACGGCGTTTTCTTTCAGGAGACGGTCAGGCGCCGCAGGGAAATCCCGAGCGGGCTGCTGCCCGCTGCTACATGACGTTGCCGCCGTTAGGACCCAGCATTTGACCGGTGAGGAACGCCGCGGCATCAGTGACGAGAAAGAGCGCGCATTCCGCAACGTCACGCGGCGTGCCGAGGCGGCGAAGCGGAAGCTCCTCGGCACGTTTCTGCTTTGCCTCCTCGTCGGCGTAGATCGCGCTGTTCATATCCGTCGGGATCGAACCGGGACCAATAGCATTGACATTGATGTTGTAGCGACCCACTTCCCGCGCTAACGACTTCGTCCAGGTCAGGAGGAAGCCTTTGGAACCAGCGTAGACTGCGCCGCGATCCCAGCCAATCAGGGCGAGTTGGGACGACAGGTTCACGATCTTGCCGGAGTTCTGCTCGATCATATGCGGGAGCACGGCTCGGGTTACCCGGAGCGGGCCGAAGACGTTGACGTCCATCTCGGCCTGCCAATCGGCCTCGGATGACTCGACGAAGGGCGTAACCTTCATGATCCCCGCATTGTTGACGAGAATGTCGATCCGCCCGAACTCCGCGATCGTCTGGTCGACCATGGCCGTGACGTCCCGGGCATCGGAGATGTCCGCTCGGACACTGATCGCGCGGTTACCCATCTGACGAGCCTGCTCTGCCACCCGGGCGCAGCCTTCCTGGCTGCGGCGATAATTGAGCGCCAGATCGGCGCCGGCCTCCGCGAACCGCTCCGCGGTGGCCAGGCCAAAGCCGCGACCGGCCCCCGTGATGAGTGCGACCTTCCCTTGTAATTCCGTCATGACCACTCCCCTGGCGTCACCGCCGACGGCTGCACCCGGCGCGGGCTCGTCAGAATTTGTTTGATCCGCCCCGGATCGGTCAGCACGCTGATCTCCACCGTTGGGTCGCCTTCGACAACGATCAAGTCAGCGAGCTTCCCTTCCTCGACACTGCCAAGTCGATCGTCGAGACCGACCAGACGAGCGGCGAGCAGCGTGGCGATGCTGATGGCGTCGAGCGGGCGGATTCCTTGCTCGACCATGATCGCCAGCTCGAGCGCGTTCTGGCCCGCCTTTGGTCGCATCCGATTGTCAGTGCCGAAGCCCACGGTGACACCGGCGTCGAGCGCTTCCTGGACCATACGGCAGCGCGCCACAATACCCGCCTCGATCCTTCTCACCATGTCCGCGCTCAACCCGCGCTGCTCCCGCTCGACAAGCGCCCAGTGCAACTGGCTGAGGGTCGGGCACCATGACGAGCCTTGCGCGGCCAGAAGCGGGACGAAGCTGGCCTCGTAGCCAACTGGGCCATGCTCCACGCGGTCGACACCGTTCAGCACGGCGTGCCGAACATGTTCCAACGTCATGCAATGCGACGCAACGCGAAAACCGAGACGGTGGGCTTCATCGCAAATCGCCCTGATCTCCTCGGAGGTGAAGTCGAGCCGGCGCGAGATATAGGGCGGGGCGGTAAAGCCCCCCTCACCCGCGTAGAGCTTGATGAAGTCCGCACCACGGCCGACGTTTTCGCGGACCATCGCCCGCAACGCGTACGGGCCATCGACAAAGGCGCTACGCGGTTTGAGGGCTTTGACGACCTCGTAGTCCCATTGCCGGATATGCCCGTGACCGGCGGTCTGAGACAGCGCCCAACCGCAATGAAAGATGCGCGGGCCGGGCAACCCCTCGTCATCGATCATCGTCTTGATCGCGGCAACAGCATTTGGGTGACCGTGACCCATGCTGAAGAGCGTGGTGAATCCCGCCTCGAAGACCGCCCAGGCATCGAGGAGTCCGCGCAGCGTCCGCGTTTCCGGGAAGGGCTCGAAGTGCGTCGCATGGGGATCGTGGGCCCACTCGCCGGTGACGTGGCAGTGCGTCTCGATCAGCCCCGGCATGACGGTGCCGTCACTGGCGTCGAGAACCGGGACCTCAGCGGGCGGGTCGAAATGCGCCCAGTCACGGACCGCGGCAATGGTCCCCGACTCTATCAGAATCGCCTGGTCAGTCAGGACGCGATCACCGTTGGTTCGCCCGGTTGCCACACGGCCGGCTCGTACCACGAGGCGCTCATCGGAACCGAGCGGCTTCAGCTTCGCAAGGAGCCGGCGCATATTCTCGATCTCGGACGGGATCATCACGTGGCACATCTCCATTGCCTGCGGTCACACGACATGAGGCCGGTGCAACGCGTCTGGCAGGCTGATGAAAGAGTGGCGGAGCAATGAGCTCTGGCCGTCATTAGCGGCGCCGCAGCCGGGGATCCTGCAGATCGCGCAAGGTGTCGCCAAGCAGGTTGAACGCCAGCACGGTGAGCATGATGGCGACACCCGGGATGGCGGGAAGCCAGGCATCGCCCAGGATGAAGCGGCGGCCCTCGCTGATCATCAGCCCCCAAGCGGGAGTCGGCGGCGCCGGGCCCAGACCGAGGAAGCTCAGCGAGGCCTCGACGATGATCGCGTTGGCGATGTTGAACGTGGCGACGACGACGAGGGGCGCGATGACCTGCGGTGTCACATGCCGCAGCAAGATACGGAGGTGACTGGCGCCACCAGAGCGTGCCGCGGTCACGAAGTCTCGGTTCTTGACCGAAAGGGTCTCCGCCCGCGTAATTCGGGCGATTTCAGGGAACATGGCGACGCCTATCGCGACGAGCATATTGATGGTTGAGGGGCCGAGGATGGCAACCACCATGATCGCCAGCAGGTAGGTGCGAAACCCGAGCAACACGTCGATACCGGCCATGACTATCATCTCAGGCCAGCCGCCGCGGTAGGCGGCAAGAAGGCCGAGAATCATGCCGATGACCACCCCAATCGTGACAGAGCCAATGCCGGTCAGGAGCGAGATGCGCCCGCCGAACAGGATTCGGCTGAGTACGTCCCGTCCAAACTGATCGGTGCCGAGAAGGTGTTCTTGGTTCGGCGGCTCGAGTTTGTGGGCAAGATCCTGAACTGCAGGATCGTAGGGCGCCAGCAAGGGTGCAAACACGGCGCTGCCGATGATGACGATGACCAGGAGCAATGCCACCACGCCGCGGCCAGTCTGTAGGATGCGCGGCAGCGTACGGTGCAACGCCGGCGACGACAGGACGCCATCAGCAACGACGGTCGTAGTGGCGGGCACTGGTACTGACATCCGCCGCGCCTACCGGTATGAGACGCGTGGGTCGATCCGTGCGTACACCAGATCGACCGCCAGGTTTACCACGATGATGAGCGTCAGATAGACGACGAACGTGCCCTGGATGAGCGGGTAGTCGCGGTCGAGGACGGCATTGACGAGCAGGGTGCCGAGTCCCTGGCCGGCTGAAGACGATCTCCACGATGGCGGCGCCGCCAAGCATGCGTCCAAGATCGATACCGACGACGGTAACTACGGGCAGGAGCGCATTGCGTAAGGCGTGACGCGAGACGACGACCCGTTCGCTGAGGCCTTTCGCGCGGGCGGTCTGCGTGTAATCCTGGCCGAGGTTCTCCAGCATGCTGGAGCGGGTGACGCGCGCGGTCAGCGCGGCGCCGCGGAGACCAAGCGTGATACCAGGGAGAACCAGGGCTTTGATCATTCCTACTGGCCCGTCAGCGTCACCCGTCCCGAGCAGGGGAAACCATTTGAGATTCACTGCGAATACGATCATGAGCAGGATGCCCAGCCAGAAGGAGGGCATCGACGCTCCCAACAGGGAGGCGCTCATCATGACCATGTCGGCAACCTTGCCCCGGTGCAGGGCCGCGAAGATGCCGGCGGGGATTCCCAGCACGATCGTGACCAGGATCCCGAAAATCGCCAGCTGGACGGTGAAGTGCAGGTTTTCGAGCACAACCTGGAATACTGGTTGCCGGTTGAGGAACGACGTTCCGAGATCTCCCCGCGCCAGACGGGACATGAAGTCGACGTACTGCTGAACGAGGGGTTTGTCGAGACCAAGCTGGGTCGTGAGCTGCTCGGCCGTGGTCGGGCTGTAGAGGTCGCCGAGAATGGCTCTCACGGGGTCGCCAGGGATGAGATGGATCATGAGAAAGACGAGACTGACGGCAGCCAGCAGTGTGCCGACACCCACAGCCAGGCGGCGAACGAGATAGCCGGAATCCATAGTGCCCGAATCTCCGGTTAGCGATGCGACGGGTGCTCGTTCGAGCACCCGTCGCCAGTCATGCTTCGCGCTCGGGCAGTGCCATCAGGATCAGCTGATGGACATTTGCCAGACCGGGTAGGAATCGACGTACATCGAATCGACGTTGGTGACGTTATTCCGCCACGCGATCACGTAGTTCACGTTGGTCATGCCAAAGCCAACCACATCCTCGACCAGCACCTTTTCCTGGAACTGCTCCCAGAGCTCCGTTTGCTTGGCTGGGTCCAGTTCCCTGGACGCGGTCTGGATGATCTCATCCACCTCGGGATTGTCGTAATGGTGGAAGTTGGGGTCCGGAATGTTGGTCGACAGGAAGTAGGAGGCGTACTGGTAAGGCACGGACCGCGTGATGTTCACGGTAGCGACGTCAAAGGCCTCGGCCTGGCTAATCATCTCGTCATAGACCGCGCGCTCGACCACGAGGAGATTGGCATTGATGCCGGACTGGCGCCACTGTTCCTGCACGATGGTCGCCAGGTCGGGCCATGTGGAGGACGGGATCACCAGGACGTCAATGTCGATGCCGTCGGCATACCCCGCTTCAGCGAGGAGCGCCTTGGCCTTCTCCGGATCGTACGGGAAGGGATCGGGGTCGATGTAGCCGGCCAGGTTGGGATTGAAGATGCTCGACACAACCTGCGCCAGATCGCCCGCGACCGCCGCCGCGGCTGCCGGCTTGTCAATGGCGTGGATTATTGCCTGCCGAACGCGGATGTCCTGCATCTTCTCCCGGGAGAGGTTGAAACCCGCCCACTGCGTACGATAGGCGGCGATCCGCTTGGCCTCGATCTCGTCACCCGCTTCGTCGAGCGCACGTTGGGAGGATTCAGGCTCATAGATATATGAGACGTCGAGATCCCCGGCCTGGAGAGCGAGCTCCGCGACCGAGTCCTCCTGCACGAATTTCACCCGAACCGTTTCGATGCTCAGCGGTTCATAGAAATCGGGGTTACGGGTCAGCACGACCTCCGTGCCCGGTGATCGGCTCTCGAACATATACGGTCCGGTGCCGATCGGATCGAGCGTATAGGCCTCGCCCTTCTCCTCGATGGCCCGCTGATTGACGATCCAGCCCGGGCGGAAGGCGACGACCGCGGAGAGGAACGCCGAGAACGGTTCGCTGAGCGTGAACCGAACCGTGTACTCGTCGACGGCCTCGACGCTTTCAACGGCCTCGAGATCTCCGGCGAAGCGCGACGCCGTCTCCGGATCCTTGATGCGGTTGTAGGTGTAGACCACATCCTGCGCCGTGAAATCCCCGTAGTCCTTGTGCCACTTCACGTCCTGACGCAGTTCAAAGGTGTATGTGAGACCGTCTTCGGAGATTTCCCAGCCAGTGGCGAGATCTGGAACGACGTCGATCGTACCGGGCGCGAAACGAGCCAGACCACTGTAGATGAGAACTCCGGCGGCGTGATCTGGCGGATTCCCAATGTGAGCCGGGTCGAGCACCTCCACGTCGGCGTTCACACGAACCTGGACTGCGCCTCCCCCGTCCTGGGCAGCGTGCGCAACCCCAAGGTCGCGAATACCCGCGCTCACCGCCGCGGAAAGTCCAAGGGCCGTCGACCCCACAAGTAGGCCGCGGCGAGTCAACTGGACTTTGGCGCCAGTCGCATCTGGACGATCCGCTGCGCAACGGCGATGTTCATCTCGGGTCATTGAACGTCCTCCATCATCACGTTGTTGGCCGACCACTCCCGCCAGCCAACCCCAAACGCAACCGGGCGCGAATCACACCGGCACTATGCCGAGTCCTGCCGAATTGATCGTGGGGATCTCCTGGGATGGGCTGATAACCGTCCATTGATAGTAAACCACGCTCAACTATCGTGCAGGTCTCGCGTCTTTCCCGCACTATTGTTTGCGGTCGTCGCCTGGTCAACCCGGCCGTGCGCGGTGGCGATCTCGATGCTGAGGTAGTTTGCCTGCTTGTTGACGCTCAGCGCATCGTGCGCAGCGCCGCATTGGTCCAACCGGGAGGGAGCAAGGAAGGATGATCGTCGATCTTCACAGTCACTACCTGCCGCTGTCGGCGGTACGGGGCACGGATGCGGGCATCCCGGTGCGAGAAGGGGCCAACGGCGGTCTGCAGCTCACCATGGGCAACCATACGCACGAGTTGTCCGAGGAATTGACGAACCTGGACCGACAACGAGAAACGATGGCGCAGCAGGGGCTCGATCGGAAGGTTCTGGCCGTCCCGCCGTTCTGCTTTCAATACGAGCTTCCAGTGGTGGACGGCGTCCGCTGGAGCCGGATGGTCAATGACGGGATCGCGGAGGCCGTGCGCACGGCCTCAGAGGCGTTTGTCGGGTTCGCAACCCTGCCATTGCAAGACATGGCGGAGGCTATCCGGGAGCTCGATCGCACGGTTGAAGAGCTGGGGCTGGCCGGGATCGAGATCGCCACCAATATCAACGGCATTGAACTGGACGCACCGCAGCTCCATCCCCTGTGGGAACGGGCAGCGGCGCACCGCCTGCCCATTCTCATCCACCCCCACTATGTGGCTGGGGCGGCCCGCATGGGGGATTATCACTTGCGGAACCTGATCGGGAACCCCGCCGAGACAGCCCTCGCTGGTAGTCGCCTCCTCTTCGGCGGCGTGCTGGAGCAGTACCCGGACCTCACGCTGATCCTCTCGCATGGAGGCGGGGCCTTACCCCAGCTTATCGGTCGTCTTGCCCAGGGATATCGCGTGCGCCCGGAATGCCGGCTCCACTCCTCCTCTCCGGAGGGACTCCTCAGACGGTTCTATTTCGACACGATCGTCTTCGATCCCAAGGTGCTTCGCCACGTGGTTGACACCGTTGGCGCGGACCGGGTCGTCCTCGGGACCGACTACCCGTTCGACATGTCGGACGCCGACCCGGTCAGGTTCGTCACGACTGCGGGTCTGACCGAGGATGAGGCCCACACTGTTCTCACGGGCGGCGTGCAATTGGTCAGCCACCGCACAAAGACGCTGTGACGATACGTGACTAGTGCGCAGGATCCTTTGTCAGCCACCGCGCAAAGACGCTGTGACGATACGTGACTAGAGCGCGGGCTCCTCGGTTAGCCGCACAAGACGCAGGGCGGCGCGCAGCGCGTGTTCGACCCGGTTGCGTTCGCGTTCGAGCCGGGTGCGCAGAAAGCGGATATCGTCCCCGTCCGGATCAAGTTGCCCCAGCGTGACCGCATCGGCCAGACCCGGCAGCGGCACCGTGCCCAGTGCCAGATCGTGCTCGAACGACCCCGAGCGCGTGTAGTTGACCGGGATGAGCAGATGCGCCAAGCCGATCAACGTCGCGTTCGCCGCTACCGGGTCGAGGCGATCGAGCGCTCCGTCATGGAGCCGCTGACCGAGCTGGAGCGCAAGCTCTCGGGTGCGTTGCAGATCGAGTCGTCCTCTTGCCGCCTCGTGGTAGCGGGCTAGCGTCTGCGCCAGTTCGTCGGCCGTCGCGGCGTAGTCGAACGGCAGCCGGGGCAGCGTGCACAGCTGCCAGAGCGCTTCTGCATAAACGCGCGCATCCCGCACCAGATTGTCGGGATCGATCTTGTCGAGAGTGTCCTCGGTCGTGTGCCACCACCAGCCGAGACCGCCGCCACGCGCACCCGCGCCGAGAAGCTGCGCCATCGCCGCGCCGGTCTCGGAATCGTCGCGAGGCTGCTCAGAGAGGGTCGCGAAGAGAGTCGGAACACCATGTCCCCAGAAGGATTGATCGCTCGAGCGACTGATCCGCTTGTACTGCAGGACGGTTCCGGTCACCTCCGCCATGATCTGCCGGCCGAAACCGAAGGTCTCTGCCATAGTGGGCGCCTCCTCGAGGACCGAGGCGCCCTTGGCTCCCACCGAGTCGACGTTGACATGGCAGACGCACCGCTCATGCAACTCGTGCCAGTGGCTATCGGCGTACCACGCGGAGCTGGCATACCGGCCGTGCGAGTGGCCGGACCAGAATGCGAGACGTATCCCCCGTCGCAACTCTGTCCGCCGCTCCGCCAAGAGGCGAGCGACCTCGAGCTGGGTCGCGTTCGCCGCGCCGTTGTCCATTGCGCCCAGGTGCCAGGAATCGACGTGGCCGCTGAAGAGGACGAACTGTTCTTCTGTCGTTCCAGGCAGATCGGCCGTCAGGGTCGGAATTGGGGTCCAGGCCAGGTACGGCTGCGTGACGAGCCGAACGGAGACAACACCGGATGTCAGGAGTTCCTTCAGGAGTGCGCCGTCTTCACCTCTAACGCCAACGGATGGCACGTTTGGGAGCAGGTGCGCGGTATCCGGTGTGGGTGTTCCCCAGATGGGGGAGATGCACATCTCATGGATGTGCTCGCCATTGATGTGGACCTGTCCGCTTGCACCAGCAAGACTCGCCGCATGAGCCTTGGCCGGCATCGCGAGCCCATCACTGAGGACGATCTTGCCCTGCACATCCAGACCCACATAGTCGGTCGGCATCCCGGCTCCGACATAGACGAGATCGCCGGTCACCCCGTCCGGTCCAGTACCAGGGCTGAGCGAATAGCCATTGGCCTGGAGTTCACCGGAATGCCGCCCAAGGAGCTGGAGCGAGGCCTGATTCGGATAGCCGATCAAGGCTTCGCTCTCGAAGCGTTGGACCGCAAACCCGAAATGCTCGAGCTGATCTTGAATGTAGTCGAAGGCGCGCGCTTCTTCCGGCGAGCCGGAAAGGCGAACCTCAGCGGAAACAGCGCGGAGATGACGATCGAGCTCGATTGCCGAGACAGCGTCCCGAACTGACA
Organism: uncultured Chloroflexia bacterium; assembly: GCA_963751075.1. Lineage (GTDB taxonomy): Bacteria > Chloroflexota > Chloroflexia > Thermomicrobiales > UBA6265 > JACCXM01. The sequence continues at coordinate 24,051 of CAVVTE010000030.1, forward strand.
CTACTGACCCCCTCCTGACCCAGAACGAACCCAGTGTACGAGTCCGTTCTTGAGCTTCCCATGACATGAGACGCAATGAGATTGCCAGACACCGAGCTCTTTTTGTGCCTGGACAACACCGCGTGGAGCGTAATCGCCGTGACGTCTTCTCGTTGGCATGCTTTGTGCTTAACATCAATGTTAATACCGATCCCTCCAGAGACTGAACCGAATGGCCTCAGGAGGCGTGGTGTGACATGGCTGACGGACCATCCTCCCTCGTCGATAACGATCACCGGCTCCGCTTCGCCTGTGGGTGTGCCTCCGCCGTTCCCATCCCGGCAGACCCCTGGGTGGCCATTGTCAACCAACGCAAGCTCAACAACGGCACGAAAGAACTGATCCTCAACGCCATCTACCGCCAGCCGCGCACGATCACGCAACTGGCCGAACACCTTGGCATCTCTGCTCCGGCGGTGCACCGGCACGTTGTCGATTTGCTTGCGGACGAGCTCATCCAAGAGGTGGACCTGGTAGCGCCACAGCGGAGCCGGGGCAGCGAGCGCTACTACCGACCCAATTTCCCTGTCGTGCTCGCCACCGACCAGGCGACGCTGCAACCGGTCCTCGAGGACCTGGCAGCCGACATCGCCATGGCGTTCCATGCGCGGCAGGAGGCGCTTGCTACCGCACTCGCAGACACGAGCCTGCCTACCCGCGGGGAACCCATCGAGATGCTGCTCCACTATCTGTACGCCACAGCGACCCGCCTGGCCCGGGCGCGGCTGGAGGCGGACGGCGTGCTGCCTCCCTGGCCAGAGCATGCTGACGGCTCGCGCTGGATCTGGTGGGCGGAGGAAGCTCTAGAAACGGAGGTGCTATGACCGAGGTGCCCTGCCTACCGTGAAGTGAGACACGGGTCGCACTGTTCTCTCTATCTCGTCCTGAAATGACAGGAGTCGACCGATGCGTACCAAACTGCACACGCTGATCGTCCTTACCCTCATGCTGCTCATCCTGCCGCTCTCGACTCTCGCCCAGGATGCGACGCCCGAGGCCCTGACATTCGACCTCAGCACCGAGGCGGGCCTGCTCGGCTATCAGGAGGCCCAAGCCGATGTTTCCGCGGAGGACGTTGGGCTGCCGGAGGGCTTCGATCTCGAGCTCGTCGCGGGCGGGCTGAACTTCCCGGATGCCGTCGCCGTCGCCGATGACGGGACGGTCTTCGCTGCCCTCTCCGGCTTTGGCGGCACGCCAGGGCAGGTCGTGATCGTCAACGCTGACGGCACGTTTGCCCCCTTCGTTGACGCCGCTGCCGCCGGCTTGCAAGGCCCGATCACCGACATCGCCTTCGGCCCCAACGACGCCTTCTGGGTCGCCCATGCCGGCGGCATCGCCACCGTCAATCTCACTAATGGCGCGGTCACCCCGCTCCTGACCGGGCTGCCCAGCCTGGGTGACCACCAGAACAACCAGCTCGCCTTCAGTGAGGACGGCTGGGTCTACTTCGGCCAGGGGACGGCGACCAACAGCATGGTTGTCGGGCCCGACAACGCCGTCTTTGGCTGGCTACCGCTCTTCCCTGAATTCAGCGATACGCCCTGCGAGGACGTCACCATCGCCGGCATGCCGTTTGAGAGTCCGAACGTACTCACCCCGGACCCGAACGATCTGGCGCTGACCAGCCCCTACCAGCCGTTCGGGGTGGCGCTGGATCCGGGTGCGGTCGTGCCCGGTGCGGTTCCCTGCAACGGGGCGGTGCTGCGCTTCCAACCGGCGGACCCGGCCGGGACGCTCGAGGTCTTCGCCTGGGGCTTGCGTAACCCGTACGGGATGGTCTTCGACGAGGAGGGGGCGCTCTGGGTGATCGACAACGGCCCGGATGCCCGCGGCAGCCGACCGATCGAGAACGTGCCTGATGCCATCTACCGGCTGGAGGAGGCGGACGCCGGCAGTTGGTACGGCTACCCGGACTTTTTCGCCGGCATCCCGGTGACCGATGAGGAGTTCACGTCGCCGAGCGATCGGCCGCTGGCGTTCATCATCGATAACCACGACGAGTTGCTGGGCGACGACGACGCGCCGCCGGAGCCAGCGGCGACCCTGGCGCCGCACAGCGGGACCGGGCAGGGTGCCGTTGCCCCCAAGAGCTGGGGCGAGATGGCCGGCCATCTCCTGGTGGCCAGTCATGGCGACTTTACGCCAGTCACCGGCGTGCTCGACGAGCCGCAGGGCCACGCCGTCTATACGGTGAATCCTGAGAGCGGCAGAGTGGAGGCGATTCTCCAGAACCCAGCACCGCACGAGGCGACCGGCGCCGTCTCCCGACCGGTCGGGCTGGACATTGGCCCGGACGGCTCACTCTACGTCGCCGATCTCGGCGTCATCGAGACGTCACCAGCGGGGCTCCTGCCGCGAGCGGGCACCGGCGCCATCTGGCGGGTGGTGCCGAGCGACACCGAGATGGCGACGCCAGAGGTAACCGGGATGGCCACACCGGAGGTGACCGATGCGGACGCGACACCGGCAGCCAGCACGATGGGGGAGACCGTGGCGGTGTCGTTGACGGAGTTCGCCATCGACATGCCGACCGAGCTGCCAGCCGGGTCGACGACGTTTGCGATCACCAACGACGGCACCATCGAGCACAACTTCGAGGTCGAGGGCCAGGGGATCGAGGAGGAGTTGCCGCAGAACCTGGCCCCCGGCGCCTCAGGCACGCTCACGGTGGAGCTAGCGCCGGGCACCTATGAGGTCTACTGCCCGGTCGGCAACCACGAGACCCAGGGCATGCTCGTGGAGCTGACAGTCACCGCAGGATGAGACGGGCCGCGATCGGCTTGGTCGTTGCGTTGCTGCTGGGGGGCGCCGGTAATCCGGCGCCCCAAGCGGGTCCACTTGTTGCCGCAACACCTGAGCCGCTCCTCAGCACGCAGGGCGGGCCGACCCTCCGCGTTGGCCCGCCCGGGAGTAAGCACTTCGTCGGCTTGTTAGCCAATGGGGAAGGCGCCCTCGGGGTTGCGGTTGCCGCCGATGGCTCATTCCTCGCCTTCACCTGCGGCATGGCGGCAAGGGCGGATGTCTGGTTCTCCAGCGACTGGTATCGCGGCCGCCTTGCCGAGCAGCCGGTCACGGTGCCCGGGCCGGATAGTGAGCAATTAACCCTTTCGCGGACGCCGGAGGGCGGTTTGATCGGCGAGCTCACCGCTACGGATCGTGAGCCGGTGCCGGCTGCGGCGGCTCCCGCAGCAGCGGACGATGGGCTGTTTCGCCGGGACGACGCCGATGGTGTGCTGGGCGCCGTTGCCCTTCCCGGCAACACCATCTGTGCCGTCAAGCGCACGAACGACGGGCAATTCCTTCCCGCTGGGACGGTGCCGTATTAGGACAGTGTTCTCGCCTACGTCGTGACGTTGCCGGAGCGGCCAAAGCGGACCAGGTTTCCTCAGGAAGGAGTGAGGGGCAGCATGGGCAGCTTGCATGAGCGGAACCGATCGGTGTGGGTCGCGACAACCCCGGAGACGACCTATCCACCACTCGCGGGTGACGCGACGGTGGATATCGCGGTGATTGGCGCCGGGATCACTGGGCTCTCAACCGCGGCGTTCCTGAAGCGCGCCGGCGTCCGGGTGGCGGTGATCGAGGCGGGACGAGTGGCATCAGGCGTCACCGGCTACACGACGGCCAAAGTCACCTCCCTGCACGGGCTCGTCTACCGCACGCTCCTGGAGGAGCTCGGCGAAGAGCGGGCGCGCCTCTATGCCGATGCCAACCAGGCGGCGATCGCGCGCGTCGCGGCGTTTGTGGAGGAAGACGGCATCGACTGCGATTTCCGTCGCGCCGCTGCTTACACCTACACCGAGGATCCAGCACGGGTCGGCGATATCCAGGCCGAAGTGGAGGCGAGTCGCCGCCTCGGCCTGCCGGCGAGCTACACCGAGACGACCGATCTCCCCTATCCGGTGCAGGCTGCCGTCCGCTTCGACAATCAGGCCCTGTTCCACCCCCGCAAGTACTGCCTGGCCCTCGCAGAGTCGATTCCCGGTGAGGGGAGTCACCTTTTCGAGATGACGAGGGCGACCGACGTGGAGGAAGGGGAGCCGTGCGTAGTGACGACCGAGCGCGGGACGGTCCACGCCCAGCACGTCGTGCTCGCCACCCAGATCCCCTTCCTCGACCGCGGAGGCTTCTTCGCCAAGACGTACCCCTCGCGCTCATATGCGCTCGGCGTGCGCGTCGACGGTCCCGTGCCCGAGGGGATGTACCTCAGCGCCGAGGAGCCGACCCGCTCCGTCCGCCCGCACCCACTCGGGGACGAGTCCCTCCTGATTCTCGGTGGGGAGGGCCACAAGGTGGGCCAGGATCCGGACACGCGGCAGCGCTATGCTGCTTTGGAGGACTGGGGCCGTGAACGGTTTCCGATTCGTTCGATCGACTACCGGTGGTCCGCCCAGGACTACATGCCCGCCGACAACGTGCCCTACATCGGCCGCTTGATGGTCGGCTCAGAGCGGATTCACGTGGCGACCGGGTTCAAGAAGTGGGGGATGACCACCGGCACGCTCGCCGGGATGCTGATCACGGACGCCGTCCTCGGTCGGGACAACCCGTGGGCGGCGCTCTTCGACGCGACGCGTCTGGACCTCACGCACTCGGCGCAGACGATCATTAGCGAGAACCTCGACGTGGCCAAGCACTTTGTCGGCGATCGCCTCGCTACGATCGGTGCGCCACCCGTGGAGGAACTTGCTCCCGGCGAAGGTAACATCGTGACGGTCGATGGGGAGCGAGCCGCAGCCTACCGCGATGAGGCCGGCGTCGTGCACGCGGTTTCGCCGATCTGCGGTCACCTCGGCTGCCTGGTGACGTGGAACAGCGCCGAGACCACCTGGGACTGCCCCTGTCACGGCTCGCGCTACGACTATGAGGGTCGCGCGATCCAGGGACCGACGGTGAAGGACCTGGTGCCTAAAGCGCCAGCTCCGCACGAGAGCACTGGAGTCTGACATGGAAGAACAGACGGCATCCAGGCCATTGATTGTGGGGAGACAGCGCTTGGACCGCCCCGCGACATCGACGATGACTCGAGAGCGCAGCTGGGCGCTGACTGCGATCAGCGTGGTGCTGTTTATCTTGCTGTGCTGGATCTTTGACGATGGACTCCTCGCTCCTCCGCTCTGGAATGGGGAGAACTGGATCTCCTCGCCCCTGCTGACGTACCTCCTGATCGCCATCATCCTCCTGTGCGGATGGTCTCAGGCGCGAAGCATTCCCGAGCGCGGATTGGCGTTTCACCTCGAGCGCGTTCCCGCGGCCCCAGGGCTGATCAACGACCCCGTGAAATGGCGCCTGCTCATGGGCAGCATCTACTACGCGCTCATCTGGTTGCCGATGCGCTTCTTCCTCGGCCGGGATTGGCTCTTGCATGGCTCCGAGAAGGTGGTCGATCCGTCCTGGATGAACGGCGGCGGGGCGTTACGCGGGTTCTGGGAGCAAGCGGTGGTGGTGCCAGAGCAGGGCCGACCGCCAATCGCCTACGCCTGGTTCCGAAATTTCCTGCAGTTCATGCTCGACCAGGGCTGGTACACGTGGTTCGCCAAGCTCGTTGCCTGGGGCGAGGTGCTGGTCGGTGTCGCACTCCTCGTCGGCGCCCTGGTCGGCCTGTCGGCCTTCGTCGGCACCTTCATGAACTTCAACTACATGCTGGCCGGTTCCGCTTCGACCAACCCGGTCCTCTTCGGGCTGGCGGTGTTCCTCGTGCTCGCCTGGAAAGTGGCCGGACACTGGGGGCTGGATCGCTGGCTGATGCCGGCCCTCGGCAACCAGTGGGCGCGGGCCGAAGCGCAGGTTGATGCCGTGGCGACTCGTACGGAGCGGGAAGCTGTGGCGTGAACTGATACGCAGGGTTCCGTCGTGGCGACTTGTGGGGAGCAGGAAGCTGTGGCGTGAACTGATGCGCGGGGTTCCGCGGAATGGCCGATTCTCAACCTTACTCAGGCTCGCCTAACCCTGCTCAAGTCTGTGGAGTCGTGCGTGCGGACCCAACGCGGCAGATCCCCCGGATCTGCTTCTCTTTCCCGTATCGTTCCACGATGACCGACCCACACCCACCGCTGACGCGATTCGCCTGGCTCGCTGTTGGTGCCGCAGTGCTCACCATCGGGCTCAAAGCCGGCGCCTATCTGCTCACCGGATCGGTTGGACTCCTCTCCGATGCCCTGGAATCACTGGTCAACCTCGTGGCCGCCATTGCTGCGCTCATCGTCCTCACCGTGGCCGAGAAGGCACCCGACGAAGAGCATGCCTTTGGGCATGGCAAGGCGGAGTACTTCAGCAGCGGGCTCGAGGGTGCTCTTGTCCTTGTGGCCGCTGCGGCGATTGTCGTCACCGCCCTTCCTCGCCTGACGCATCCGGTCGCCGTCGACCAGGTCGGGTGGGGCTTGGCGGTCTCCACGCTGGCCACGCTCATCAATCTCGGGGTGGCCCAGCGGCTCCTCCGTGCGGGGAAGACCTACCGGTCGATCACTTTGGAAGCCGACGCCCGACATCTGATGACCGACGTCTGGACCACCGTGGCCGTGCTCGTCGGCGTCGGGGCGGTTGCCGTGACCGGGTGGATGCGGCTGGATCCCCTCATCGCATTGACCGTGGCCGCCAACATTGTGTGGACAGGTATAGGGTTAGTGCGCCGGTCGCTCCTCGGTCTCCTCGACACAGCCCTGCCGGAAGCAGACCGCCGGGTCGTGGAAGCGGTGCTGGAGCGGTATCAGCGTGAGGAAGGGGTTCAGGCGCATGCGCTGCGCACCCGAGAGGCAGGTGCTCGTCGGTTCGTGTCCGTCCACATTCTGGTCCCTGGGGTCTGGACCGTGCAGCAAGGGCATGAGTTGCTGGAGGCCATTGAGCACGATATCCGCGAGGCACTCCCGACCACGACGGTGTTCACCCATCTGGAGTCGTTGGACGATCCGGCCTCATTCGCCGACACCACCCTCGATCGGAGCCCGCGCCATCCAGGGTCCAATGACGCCTGATCGGAACGTTGTCCACGGTCTCTTCTGCGACGCCGCCAGTCGACGCATCAGGAGTGCCACCTTCACCATTGGAAAACGGGGAGGTCCTGACCTCCCCGCACAGTCCGTCTGTTCGTCGGGGATTAGAGGGTGCTACGCCGCCGGCGGTTGGACGCATGCGATAGCAGCGTCGGCGCTGGCGATCAGCGCCTGGGCGTCGCCCGAACCAATCTTCCCCTGAGTCTGGAGGGTGACCACCTTGTCGCGGAACTGGGTCAGCGCCTGAACGGCGTCGAAGACCTTGCCCTGCGCCAGCTTGTTGTTCGCCGAGGTGAGCTTGCCGACGAGTCCGGCCTCATCCTTCGCGGCGTTCTGCCCGGTGAACGCAGCGTTCCCGGTGGCGGTGATTAGCGCCTCGATTTGCGTCTGACAGTCAGCCGCGTCCTGTGCCCGCGCCGACACGGCGAGGGTCAGCACGGACAGGGCAGCAAGGACGAGAACGAACATTCGAAGAACACGAACCATGAGCATGACTCTCCCGGAGCCGGGCCGCCACACGTGGCCTCGTCGCTCCCCCACAACCAACACGTTTCACCGAGAAGGGACAGCTAGGCACTCGTGGCAATTGATGTGATTAGCGACGCCGGCTCCCACGTCGTCGGCGACGGCGACGGCGATCATCGCCACCTCGATCGTCGTTTCGACCGCCTTCTCCACCTCGATCATCACCAGGCAGATCATCCTGGCCACCACCGCCACTGCCATGGTCATCGCCGGGTTCGGCTTCGCGGGCCGCAACGCGCGCCAGGCTTAGGGAACCGATGCCCGTCGCCACGAGCGCGGCCCCGGCGAGACGGGCAACTTCTCGCCGGGGCAGTAATCGCGTGCTATCTCTCGGGGATTCTCCCTCACCCATGATCCTGTCCTCTCCTGACGTTTCGTAAGCGCCGTCCGACCTGCGGTGCGGCGTCTGCCGGCTTGATCACCCTGCAAGTCTGCGCGGTGTCGCACCGATCGACCACGGACCTTCGTCGCGATTCTCCCTCGGATTTAAGTCCATGGGTGATCTCGACCAAAGTCGGATACGACAGCCCCCTCGTGACCCTAATACTCGCTGGTGAGTAGGACTGGATCCGAGGCACGCACGTGGTTGGCCGTCTTTCATTCCACATGGCCCCCGGCCCCCGCGCCGGGTTCCAGCAATTCAACCTGGCCGGCCTGGTCCTACATCTGCTGGGCTTGGGCAGCACCGGCGTCTGGCTGGTGCGTCAGGTGGAGGATGGCGTCGCGCAGGCAACCGCAGCCTCCGCGGTGCTCGCCGTCGACAGCCTGCTGGCCTCCTCGGTGGCCAAGCCCGCGTCGCAAGACGCTCTCTCCCCGGCGAGAGTGAGCCGGTTGGACCACCAGCTTGCGGCGTCTCAGCTGGGGCAGCACCTTGAGAGCGTGCTGCGCATCGAGATCAGCGACGACGGCCGGGTTTCGACGCAACCGAAACGGGCATCGAGTCGCGCTACCCTGTCCTTCAAGAGATGCGGGATCGTGCGGAAAGCCTGGGCGGCACGGTGCGGATCGCGTCAGCACCGGAACACGACACCCGCGTCGTCGCTACCCTGCCGCTCCCTCCACCCGGACGCTCCCTCGAGGACGTGTGATCCCCTGGCGATTGCCTGGACCATGGCCAAGTGGCATGCCCTGTGCGCCAGGGAGCCCGAGAAAGGACGCAACACGCCATGAGCTTGGGTAGCGCTCCTGTTGGGTGAAACGGTCAAAGCTGAGCGTTCGCTGCGGATTCCGAGTGAACGTCAAGAGAACCAGCAGGGAACGCGCGATGTGTATGTCCGGTTGGTCGCGCTGCTGGGCGCCGGTCTCCTTGTGCGCCTGGCCTTGCTTCCCTTTGGCGGATACAGCTATGACCTCCTGCTTTTGCAGCAGTGGGCGGAGCGGCTGATCACCCGGCCCCTGCCGCGCTTCTATGCCTCCCGAGATCTGGTCGACCACCTCCCGGGTGATTTGTGGCTCCTGTGGCTGCTCGGCCGCGTGACGGACCTGGTGGCCCCTGGCGCCGCGGTCCCGCAAATCGCGCTGAAGCTGGTGCCGACACTCGCTGACATCGGCATCGGCGTGCTCGTGTTCCTGCTCGGGCGGCGCCTCGCCGGCCCCGACGCCGGTCTACTGGCGGCAGCCTTCTATGTGTTGAACCCGGCCTCGATCTTCCTGACGACGATCTGGGGACAATGGGACTCCCTCTCGACCGCACTGGCCCTCATTGCGGTCTGGTTGGTGATCCAGGGGGAAGCGGCGTGGGCGCTGCTTCCGATGACCTGGGCGGTATTGATCAAGCCGCCGTTCGCCGCTCTGGCGCCACTCGTGCTGCTGGCTTTTGTCTGGCGCCATATCATGCCGCATACGCGCTGGGGGACAAGACGTCCTAAGGAGCCTTTGGCGGCGTCACTACGGGAGCTTGGACTGACCGCGGTGATCTGCGTGCTGCTGGCGGGAGCGCTTCTGCTTCCTTTCGATGTCGGCCTTGGACCGCTGGCAACCCGCTGGGATCTCCTGGAGCGGCTCAGCTACAGCCTCGACATCTATCCCGAGACCACCGTCAACGCCTTCAACCTCTGGGCGACACCTCTGGCAGGAAACCGTGAGCCGGATGCGCAGACGCTCCTTGGGGTAGCAGTGCGGACCTGGGGCATCGCGCTATTCGGAACTACGTACGTTCTGATCCTGGCTCGGTACTGGCGACGCCCGACTGCGGTAGCGTTCGTCTGGGCTACCTTCGCGATCGCATTTGCCACCTTCATGCTCCCGACGCGCGTCCACGAGCGGTATCTCTTGCCGGCAATTCCCCTGGCGGCACTTCTTGCGGCCCTCGCTCCACGTCTGCGGTGGTTTTTCGTGGCGCTGTCGCTCACCTATTTCGTCAACCTCTATTGGGTCTACGATCTGAGCGAGCGGGCACTCGAGCTGGAAATCCTCTACCAGTCCGAGGTCGCCGTAGTTACTTGTGGCGCTGCTCAACCTCGGTCTCCTCGTCTATACCTTGACCGGAATGCTGCCGGACCTGCGGCACGAATCGCTGGATCCTGGCCAACAGGAGCCGGGATAGCTTCGATCTGATCTCCCTTCCTTAAAGAACGTCGTTTATGTCGAGCCACTGCTCAGGTTGCCGATGACGTGGGGTGTGGCGTGCCGGGGGACGCCATCCCGTGTTCGAGACGTGGGCCACGCAGGCTCCAGCCGGCCGCGAATGTGGCCGCAATAGCGCTGGCGGCGCCGTTCGGGAAAACGCTACCGGGCGCCCCGGAAATTCCTGGCGGCTCGTCACCGTTGGGAGCGAAGTCCTGAAGAGCGCATACCGCTCGGCTGAGGAGCGGCTGGATCTCGCGTCAGCGTCGTCAGCAACACGATGCAGACGACCGCAGTGGCCGCATGCAGCAGCATCAGGATCAGCACCCGATCCCAGGGCAACCCGGGGAGAACCTCCCCAGGAGATGGCCCACCCCGCTGACCTCCACCTCCCGGTGGCGCCGGAAAGAACTGGCTGCCAAAGCGGGTGAAGGGCGCCACCATCGCTGAGCCCGTCCGCCGCAGATCGCCTCCAAAGCCGAGCAGCAGATCGGGGATGAGACTGATCAGCAGCGCGATCACTCCCACGATGCGGTACCAGCGAATCGGGTGGGGCACCAGCCAGACCATCAGCACGAAGACGATGACGGCCAGGATGGCCCCCTCCAACGTGAGGATGATCAGGGGACGACCGAGTTGCCCCATCTCGGCCAGGGACGGATTGAGCGCCTGGAGCAGCGTCTTGATCGACGAGATTGACGAGCAGGGCGACCACCACCGTCAGCGGCGCCACCCACAGCAAGCGCCTCCAGGACACTCCGTCGCGGCGCTCGGCCCCAGTGTCATAGGATGCCATTGCCGTCACCATACTACTTCTCCCAGCGGTCACGTGCTCACCCCCTCAGACGAGGGCGTGGCCGTTGCCGCGGCGTCCTGCACATAGGTTGCGAACCACGCCACCGTGTCGTTCCAGGCCTGGAGCGCCTGCTCCTCGTTCCAACGGGGCCCGGTGTCGTTGTGGAAGGCGTGCTGCGTGTCCGGGTAGATGTTGATCTGGAAGGTGACGCCGGCTTCTTCGAGAGCCGCGGTCAGCTCCTCCAGTCCCTCGTTGGCGCCATCGTCCGGGTCGTCCGAGTAGACACCGAGGACCGCCGCCGTGATATTGGGCACGTCGTCCAGCGGGGGCGGGGGCCCGTAATACGGCGCCGCGGCGTCAAGCTCGGGCATCTGCGTAGCGCAGCGCCAGGTGATGCCGCCCCCGAAGCAGAAGCCGGTCATGCCCAGCCGAGACGCGTCGGCGAACTCTTGGGTGGCGTAGTGCGCCGCGGCGGCCTTGAAGTCATCGACATGGCGCTGCAGCTTCGTGTCATCCGAGAGGAGCGCAGGGATCTCGGCGGGATCGGCAATTCCGGCCGTCCCGCCCTCACGACTGAGGAGGTCGACCGCGGCGGCCACGTAGCCCTGGGCTGCCCAGCGGCGAGCGACGTCACGAATGTGGTCCGTCAGGCCCCGGTTCTCATGGCAGATGAGGACGACGGGAAAGAGGCCGGCAGCATCCGACGGCATCGCCTGGTAGGCGGTGATCTCCGCGCCGTCGAGACCCGCGTACGTGATGTCCGAGGCGGTGATGCGCGGGTCATCCTCGGCCACGCTCTCGGTGCTGCGCGGCCCCGTCGGGGTCGGTCGCGGCGCCGGGGTACCCTCCTGGGCGGAGGCCGCCTTGACCCCCAACTGCGTGAGGATCGTTGCGGTTGCCGCCACACTCCCGATGATATGCAGCACCCTGCGCATCATGTCGCGCCGGGACATGATGCCATCGACATAGTCCTCGACGAATTCGTGGACGAGATAGCGTTCGAATTGACTCAGTTCCCGCGGCATACGCACCTCCATGCGTGACTAGCCACCGTTGTGTCCGTGCCCCTCCACCAACGGTTCCCATACCATCCCTTGCGTGACTAACGACCGTTGTGTCTGTGCCCCTCCACCACCGGTTCCCATACCATTCCTCGGGCAGTCCGGAGCGGATCGGGGTGCCCCGGCGGCACCTCGACTCATCATGCTCGCCCGCAGAGGGATCACGACGACGGCGACCCGGGCACGGTTTCACCAGGTCAGCTAGTTACGCCTGCAGCGATTGTTGTCGCAGGTCAGGTCATCGCAGCAGTCGTCATTCCGCCGGCAGGCGTCTCCCTGCTCACCACCGCAGGCTTTCTTGTACTCGCAGGTCCCTTCCTTTCCGGTGATCACCGGAACGTCGATGGGTGTCGGGAATCCCGGGGCGATGCCTTGTCGCGCTCCCTTGCATGTGAGTCCCTGCAGGCAGTCATCGTTCGCGGCACAGGGATCGTCCTCGTAGCCAGTTCGCCTGTTGTTCCTGTTGTTCCTGGCATCGCTTTGCCCCGCGAGCCCGCCAACGCCCAGGAGGGCGAGAGTGCCGCCTAGAGCAGTCTTGACCATTGTGCGGCGGTTGGCCTGTTGCCCCACCTGCCGCGTCAGAGAATCGAACCGCTTGTCATCCATCTGTCTTTCCTCTCAATGCTCACGTTGCTTACGTTAAAGCCGGTAGTTCAGGCGCGCGATGGTGCGCATGTCGCAAATCGATTCCCGGGAACAACCTTCGACCAGCCGTCTCGCACGGAACCCCGCTGAGGGAGAGTCTGCCCACCCAGCATTGGCAGCGGCGTGACCTCGGTGGTCAAGGCTGAGGGAGAGTCTGCCCACCCAGCAGTGGCAGCGGCGTGACCCTGGTGGTCAAGGTGCCCGGTTCGTCGTTACCTCCTTTCACCTACCCTGTCCCGTCTGCTGTGCCGAATGCGACGGACCGGGCCTCGCATCTCGAGTCACCCGGTCACCCACTGCCTTGAAAGTAGGGAGGCAACCTGGGAGGTTGCTGAGAATTAGCTGAGAAGTCGCAGGGAACCGGTGGCGTTCAGCGCGTCTCCCGCCAGGCCCCTTGCGGCGCCGGCCGATCGATGGTGTCCCGTCCGGACCAGTCGTCGTGCGTGGGGACTCGATCAGCGGCGGTCCAAGCGTCGGAAACAGGTCAGGGCAGACGGCGCCAATGATCCTGCGAGACTGGATAACGCTGAACATTGCGGGCCACCCACACATGAACTGCCCAGGCCTACGCTCCGTGATCGTGCCGTGCGCCCATTCCGGCTCCCGCGGCGGGAATCCGGCGGAGCCCGCCAACTCCACCCCTTGGACCGCCCGGATCAGCTTTGCCATCCCGATGATCCGTGTTGTCGCGTTTCACCGTCCGTGCTGCTCCCGCTCAGCCGACGAAGGCGAAGTTGCAGTCGCCCCCGTTCTCCATTCATGCTGGCTCTCGCTCAACTGACGAAGGCGAGGTTGTAGTCGCCGCCGGAGGCATCGGCGATGCCGGTGCCGCCGTTCGCCGAGACGCCAAGCGTGGTGGCGTTGCCGACAGTCCCGCCGTCGACTCCGACAGGACCTCCCCAGGTATCGCCGACACCGATGGCGTTGCCAGCGTTGCCGCCGCTGTTGACGTCGCCGATGCCTACCGCGCCACCATTGGCGGACGCCGTGGCGACTCCACCATTTCCGGCCGAGGCCACGTCCGTCGTTTGGGCATCCGCATTGGTAATACCCAGGGTGCCCACCACGGTGCCAGTCATCACCGCGCGAAATCGATTGTTCATCGCATTGTCCCCTTCAGTCCTACGGCGCAAATGCCATCGCGAAGGCTCACGCCCCGTCAATCCGCTTCTTTCGAGGACGGTACCGGGCGGAGATTAGACGCGGTTTAGAGCGAAGGAAGTGGAGGGCAAGAGTCTCGCCGGAACGCCTTGCAGGGCGTGACAATGCCGATATTCAAGGGTATACAGTGGGATCATGAATGCTCACGTGCTTGTTGTCGACGACGATGAGGAGATCCGCGCCTCCCTCCGCCGGGGTCTGGTTTTCGAAGGATTCAAGGTCACGCTGGCTGCTGACGGGGAAGAAGCGCTGCGTTCCATCCGCGATGACCCGCCCGATCTGGTCGTGCTCGACATCATGATGCCAGGTCTCGACGGGCTGGAGGTGGTTCGCCGACTGCGCCTGGCCGATGAGCAGTTGCCGGTGATCATGCTGACCGCGCGCGACGCCGTACCCGACCGCGTCACCGGACTCGAGGCAGGCGCGGATGATTACCTCGTCAAGCCGTTCGCGTTCAGCGAGCTGCTGGCGCGCATCCGGGTGCGCCTAAGGCGCCGGGATCCGGGCGAGGAACGGGAGCTGCGCTTCGCCGATCTGCGTCTGGACACGGCTGGCCGGGAGGCCTGGCGAGGCGGACGCGGGATCGCACTAACGACGACGGAGTACGAGCTGTTGCGCCTCTTTCTGTTGCACCCGCGGCAGGTCTTGACGCGCAACCAGATTTACGACCGGGTGTGGGGGTACGAGTTCGTCGGCGAATCGAAGGTGATCGAGGTCTACGTGCGGTATCTGCGCGAGAAACTCGAGGCGGCCGGCGAACCACGCCTCATCCAGACCGTTCGCGGCGCCGGATATGTCCTCCGGGAGGCGGCCTGAAGTGTCGATCCGTCTTCGCCTGACCCTCTGGCAAACCGTCTTGCTCGGACTCGTTCTGGCCGCGTTCGCGTTTCTGGTCTACACCGCGATCGCCCAGCAGGAGTCGAGCGAGCTCAACTACACGCTACGGGTGCGGGCGGAGAAGGTGGAACTGGCGCTGGATAAAGGGAATGGGTCCAGCCATGGAACGGACCGGGTTGACACTTCGTCCCCTGAAGTCAACCAGGCGATTACGACCGCGTTACAGGACGATACGCTCATGGCACAAGTGCTGAGCGCGCAAGGGGAGGATATCGCGCATTCGGACAATCTGGCGCAGCCCCTGACGATCCCGGACTGGCTGGTGTCACAGACGATTGCTAAGACCGGTGGTGTCAGCGAGGCCCGGACCATTTCAATCGACGGCGAACCGATGCGCGTCTACGGCACTGCCGTTAAGCTCGGCCGCACGAATGGATACCGGGCGATCTTCGTCGCGTCGCCACTGGACCGCATCAACGCGACGATGGAGCGTTGGCGGGTGATCCTCGCCGCGGCGGTCGTCGGCACGTCCGGGGCGGCGGCAGTGGTCGGTTGGTTCCTGGCCGCGAAGGCGATGCGCCCGGTCGACCAGATGACGCAAGCGGCGCGAGCGATTGGGCGAACAACCGATTTCTCGCGGCGCCTCCCGGAGCCCGCGCAACAAGACGAGCTCGGCCGGTTGGCACGCACCTTCAACGACATGCTCGACCAGTTGGCGGAGGCCTACGGCACCCAGAAGCGCTTCCTCGCCGACGCTTCGCACGAGCTGCGAACGCCACTGACCGTCATCAGGACCAGCGTCGAATCGCTGCGGCGGGGCATGGACGCCGACCCGGTCGAGCGCGATGAGACGCTACGCGCCATCGCCCGCGAATCGGAGCGGATGGGGCGGCTCGTCGCCGACTTGCTGACGCTCGCCCGCGCCGACGCCGGGCAGACGCTTGAACGCCGCCGCCTCGAGCTCGACTCCCTCGTCCTCGAGGTCTACTCCCAGGAGCAGACCCTGGCGGACGGGGTGCGCTTGGAGCTTGGGGAGTGGGATCAAATCGCGGTCGAGGGTGATCCCGACCGACTCAAGCAAGTGATGCTCAATCTGGTCGACAACGCGCTGCGCTATACCCCGCGCGGCGGCACGGTCACGCTGGATCTGCTGCGCCGCGGCGACGAGGCTGTGTTCCGAGTGCAAGACACCGGACCCGGGATTGCCGCCGAGCACTTGCCACGAATCTTCGACCGGTTCTACCGCGTCGACCAACCCCGCACCCGCGGCATCGGGGGAACCGGGCTGGGACTGGCGATCGCGCGCGAAGTCGCCGAAGCGCACGGCGGGCGAATCGAGGTCGAGAGCCACCTCGGGGAAGGCACGACCTTCTCCCTCGTATTGCCCGTTGCCCGCGTGGCGGACGAGCCGCGGACGCCCGCGAGTCCCCGGGTCCAGGGAAGACCGCGACCGTCCGCGGCGAACGCGTAGACGCCTCCCCGTAATCGCCTTTGGTGATCCCTACCACCTAGCGATACTTTGTTGGCATGCCGAGGTGAACGAGTAACTGGCTATCGACACTGTCTCGAGCGGGTGGAAAGCAGCGAGATTCTGGCCGGAAGTGCCACGGCGCCGCAGTTCGTCCTCCGCCAGTTCATCCTGTCAACAACGTACCGCCAGGCGCTCGCCTCAGGCGGCGCCATCGTCGCGACCGGGGCGATAGGTGTAGAGGTGGGTGGCGTCGATACGGGCGAATTGGACGGGGAGGTCCCACTCCTCCCAGCCGAAGCCGTAGACCTCGCGGTAGTAGTCGGCGAACCCGGCGTGCGCCGGATCGCCCGCCTCGATCAGCGTGGCCGTGCCGTGGACGATGACCGCAAGCTCCTCACCCCGCGTGTGACTCGCGCTGACCTGGGGCCGCTGGCGCAGATGCGTGAAGCGGACCGAGGCCGCGGCGGAGCCGAACCAGAACCGCCCCCGGTAAAAGAGGCCATCGACCGGGGCGACGCGGGGGGCGCAGGCGCGGCTGACGGTCGCCAGGTTCAGCACCTGCACCCCTGGCAGCAGCGCCACCAGGTCGTCGGGCGCAATCCGCCGCTCGGGCGTGAAGATGCTGCGCAGGTGGGCACCCGCCCGCGCGTAGCTGCGATCGAGCAAGTCGCGCAGGGTGATCAGGTCCTCGGTGGTCTCGTGCACCGCGCCCTCCTCACTTGCATCCGCGTCCCGCACGATTGTGCCACGCACGGAGCCCCACCGACACCGGATCAACGCCGCCGTGGCGGAGTTCAACGGGCTGAACCGGTCGGTGGCGAACGACACTGTCGGGAACGGGGTCGTCCTGCCTACCGTCCCAAATAGCTCGCTCGAACTCCCATCCATGTGATTGACGGAGGGAGTCTGCTCCGGCATGCTTGGCATCAGGTGCTCTTGTGGGACCATGAAAGCTAGATTCTCCATGCCCGCAGCCCCGCCTCCGGATTTCCGCGCCCCGTCCCTGCCGTTCGTGCCGTCTGTCCCGCTCGCGGCCGGCACCGGAGCGCACCTCCCGACCCTGCTGACGCCCTTGATTGCCCGCGACCAGGAGCTAGCCGCCGTCGTCACGCTGCTGCGCGATCCCGGTGTTCGGCTGCTGACATTGACCGGTCCCGGTGGCGTCGGCAAGACGCGGCTGGCGATCGCGGCCGCGATCGACGTCGTGGACGACTTTCGCGATGGGGTCGCCTTCGTCAATCTCGCCCCGATTGCCAAACCCAACCTCGTCCTGGACACCATCGCGGGCGCGCTTGGGCTACGCGACATGGGCACCGAGTCGCTGCGCCACCGCCTGATCGACGTTCTGGCCGACCGGCGCCTGCTCCTGGTCCTGGACAACTTCGAGCAGGTGGTCACCGCGGGACCACGGTTGCGCGATCTCCTGGACGCTTGCCCCGGGGTGACGCTCCTGATCACCAGCCGTATCAGCCTCCGGCTCTCCGGAGAACGCGAGTTCCCGTAGCTCCGCTGCCGCTGAGCACCTCGACCACGATCGAGGACTCCGGAGTGTCCGGCGCAGTCCGGCTCTTTACCGAGCGGGCACGGGCCATCAGGCCCGATTTCAGCCTCACCGCTGAGACGCTGCCGGCGGTTGCCGACATCGTCAGCCGGGTCGACGGGCTCCCGCTCGCGATCGAACTCGCGGCCGCCCGGGTCAAAGTCTTGCCCCCGGCGGCGCTGCTGCAACGCCTGGAACAGCGACTGCCGCTGCTCAGCGGCGGCGCGCGTGATCTGCCCCTGCGACAGCAGACGATGCGTGACACGATTGGGTGGAGCTACGACCTGCTCAACGACGCCGAACAGGCTCTCTTCCGCCGCCTCGCGGTCTTCGTCGGTGGCTTCACGCTCGGCGCCGCCGAAGCGATCGGCTTCGGCGCGCCGGACGCCTCCGGCGGGCGCCAGCCGTATACCCCATTTGACGTGGTGGAAGGGATCACCGCCCTCATCGACCACAGTCTGCTGCAGCAGAGCGCCGCGTCCGGCGACGAACCGCGCTACACCATGCTGGAGACCGTCCGCGAGTACGCGAGCGATTGCCTGGATGCGTCTGGTGAGAGCGACGTCATTCACCGCCGGCATGCGGCGTTCTTCCTGGCGTTCGCCGAGGTAGCCGACGAGAGCCCGTCGACCCGGCTGACAATGTCGACAACCGCCGGCAGCTTCTGGGCGTTGAGACGGAAGCTGATCGGGTCGCACCTGGCGGACTGGCTCAACCGGCTGGAGACCGACCACGACAACCTGCGGGCGGCCCTGGACTGGCTCGCGCACTCGGCTGAACCAGAGGCGTTCCTGCGGCTCGCCCGTTCCCTCTCGATGTTCTGGCTCTTTCGCGGCCCGTACGAGGAGGGG
>CAVVTE010000031.1:0-262642 GCA_963751075.1 uncultured Chloroflexia bacterium
TCCTCGTTCGCCACCATGCTCCCCCGCTGGCATCGGCCAGATGAGACCCCCGGAGCCGCGCAGCCCGCGTCCCGACTGGCACCCACCATCCCCGCCTCGGTCTCGGTGCACGCTCACTGCGGGATCGTCCCCCGCGCTTCCGTCGCCAGCGTACCCGCCGGAGATGGGTTCACACCCGATCTCGTGAGGGGGCGCCTGGCGGGGCCGGGGTAAAGCTAGGTTCAGCAGCAGCAGACGACGCTTGGCGCGACGACCCAAGCTCACGGTCGTTCATGAGGGTGGCACGCTAGAACATAGTATTCAGCAGAATCGTCACTATCACGGACGCGATCAACGAAATAAGCAGCCAGCCGGGGGAGAAGCCCCAGACCTTGACGCGCCCCTCCTTGAAGCTGTGCGGGGCGAACAGCGAGTCGGGTGCCTGGTCACGTGTCAGCGAAGCATCATCCTCGGGCCCGGTGAAGCACAGAAAGGGCCCACATCCACACTACCCTCCGAAGGAGGCTCGGGTGGGCTCGTTCGCCTGGGAACGAGCCGCATTGGGCTCCCGATGCGATTCGGGTTGCCCGATGGCACCGACGAGCGCTGCGGCCCATCGTCATGGCTCCATTCGTGGCTCTCTGCCACTGACTCCCTCATGGGAAAGACTCCTTTCGCACCGACGGTTGTTGAGAGGATCGTGCCGGCCTGCCCGAGGATCTTCCGCAGGAGGCCTCCAGCATCATGCACAGGGTGGAGGTGCAATCTGTGTGCCACTGCGACGCCCCGTCCCGACGTTCTGGTTCTGAGCGCTCGT
Source organism: uncultured Chloroflexia bacterium (assembly GCA_963751075.1). Classification (GTDB taxonomy): domain Bacteria; phylum Chloroflexota; class Chloroflexia; order Thermomicrobiales; family UBA6265; genus JACCXM01. Next base: position 797 of record CAVVTE010000031.1, read on the forward strand.
CATCGCTTACGCGGCGCCCCCCGGGTTGGCCATCATCGTGCGTCATAGCAGATCGCCAGGATGGATGGCCGAGCCGATGGTGTGATGGCACGAACAGGGAGAGGACCGACACGATGGGAACCGCGCAGAACGCCGACGAGGCCAGCGACCTGCAGCGACAGGTACGGGAAGCAGAACAGGCCCAGGCTGACGCGGAAGCGGCCGTCCAGCGCGCCGCGGCGGAACGGGCGGAGGCGGAGGCAACGCAGCAGCGCATCCTGGAGGAACATGCTGCCCGGCGTCAGGAGTGGGCGCAAAACGTCCTCGATACCTACGATGCCGATCTCGCCGCAGCGAGGCGGCCATCCGTAACAACAGCGACCGCTTTGCCGAGCTTGCGGTGCGGGATCTCCAGGCTGCTGTGGAGCCTACATGGCCTGGTCGGAGGCAGCCTCCGTCACTACGCCTTGCAGGTGCGCGTCGCTACGGTCGCCCCAGAACTCGGTCTCGAGGCAACGCCAGGAGAGCGCCTCAGCCCGCCGCCGTTCTCCCAGGCCCTGGATGCCGCCATCGAGCTCTACGTAGCCGAGGCCTCGGCGCGGATCCGTGATGAGATGGCGGCCGAGGTCGAAGACCGACCGGGGCGCACTACCACCCAGCCCGGAGCGGCATGATAGTCAGAAGGTGAGGCATGCGGATCGGGGGTGGTCACGTACTGGCAGCGCTGATCCTGGCCTGGCACTACACCACATTTTCCTCGCCTGACTCGAGGGCCTGCTCCTGATTGCTGACGGCCTGGTCGGCCGGAGTCTCCGCACCGTGGGACGGACTGGGGACCGGCTCCCGGATACCCGCGCTCCCGGGTCAGCGGGATCCGCGTCAGCCCGTGAGTCATTCTGCTCTCGTTCGGTCATGCTCCACCTCGTCGAGCGATGCCGCGCAGCCGCGCATCCACCGCGGCCAGCCCACAACACTCACGCTGCGCGCTGCTGGTCTAACGGCTCCTTGGCCGGATGATGCAGTGGGACAGCCCGAACCGAAGCAGCGTCCCATGTGCCGCGTCCTGACGCACTGGTTGTGCCATCGCGCTGGTGCCCGCCGATCGCGTCCGATACCGTCCGTTTGGCGTGTGTGCTGGAGGACACCCGGCACGCGGTGTGCACTGATCAGCCCGACATGCCCGCCGATTACGCGAGGTCCATCATGGCGAACGAGTCCCTGACGACGTATCTGAACGACCATCTGGCCGGCTCGGTGGTAGCCTTGGAGCTCCTGGACCACCTCGAGGAGACGGGCGCCCGGACCGCGCAGGCGTCCATCCTGGCCGACGTCCATGCCGACATCGTGGCCGATCGCCAGGAGCTGGAAGCGTTCATGGTGCAAATGGGAATCGCGGTGAGTGTGCCGCGGAAGGCCACGGGCTGGCTGGTCGAGAAACTCAGCGAGATGAACTTGCACCTCGACGATGCGGGAGACGGAGCGTTGCGACGGCTTGAAGCGCTCGAAACGGTCTCCCTTGGTATTGCCGGGAAACAGGCCCTCTGGCACGCCTTGGCCGCGGCGGCGGAGGATATGCCGGAACTGAGCGGGCTCGACTATACGCGTCTGGGACGCCGGGCGGAGACACAGCGCGAGGCGGTAGAATCCCTCCGTCTCCGCGCCGCCCAGGAGGCGTTCGGCACCCAAGCCTGACATTGATGGGGACTGCGTAACTGCTGGGCAACGGTGCCCTCTCCCCCCGGCGACGCACACGGTTCCGCTGGATCGCCCGAGTCTGTGACAGGAGGGTCTCTTGCTGCGCGAGCAGGCCCTTGCGGACTTACGTGAGACCCAACGGACGCTCGAAATGGCGCGGGGGACCTGGGAAGCCCCTCAGCGCTATCTCACCTCCGTGCGCAACCGTGACCGACTCAACCACTCCCTGGATCTGCTCCAACAGGCTGGGGAGGATGTTCCGCCCTGGCTCTATAAGTTGTGGACCGCTCTATCCGGGAGCCTTGATGAATAGAACGACCGGCCGGCCGATGGATGCTGTATCCTGGCGAGTGTCCTCGGCAAGATCACCGAAGCGCGGGAGTTGTTCGACATCGAGGCCAGTCGGTGGACCCCGACCCCGAGCACGACGCCGACACAGTCGGCTGGTGCGTGTGTGGGACAACGCAACGCGGCGACAAGTCCGGCGCCTAAGCGCAAGCCCCGTCGGCGTTTGCTCCACCATCTACCTTCTGTTGAGGACGTGCGGCGCACTTCTGGACGACGCGTGCGCCCGGGATCTGCGCCGCGGTCGACGCGGTCGATGCCTGGGGTGCCTACCCCGGCGCTGCTCATCTCCTCGGGCTCAATCAGGCAAGCGCCCGACACGTTCGTGCCGCCTTCCCCATCATCCCCGGCCCGGCGATCCCGACATGCCCCGAGTCGTTGGCGGCTTCGGCGAGCGCGATGGTGATCTCCATTCCCTCGCCGTTTTCTCGTTCATGCACGACGCCGCCGATGGTGCCACAGGCGATGTGGGGGACGATCTCCTCGGCGCTCAAGTGAACGTTGATGGCGTGGCCACCGTCGAGGATCTCCTGCAGGGGAACATCGACGTGGTTCACCTCGCTGACCTTGACGGCATGACCGCCGGGCAGCACCCATCTCCTCGCCGCTTGGGACGGCAACATCCGCCAGCGGAAAGACGACGTCGCCGAGTTGTTCACATGTGCCGGAGTGAATATGGGCCGGATGGGCTTCCGCTGCGGTATCGGGGGCCACCGGCGTTTGCGCACCGCTCCGGAACGACCAGGGCGAGTGCCGCAAGCGCGATGACTCCACCAAGACGCAGAGAACGACCGAAAGCTGAACTGGACAGGGTCATAACGATCCCTTCGCGAGGCTGGAATGGATCCGCGCCAGCACACAGAGTCCCGGCACGCAGCCGGGACTGTGCCCCAGCATACTCGCTATCGCTCTCGGGTCATCAGGCAGCGCTCGCTCCCAGAGTCACCAGTACCCCCGCGGCAAGCGATCAGCCGATCACGTGGTCGACACCGCGGACTTCACGGCGGAGTGGTCCATCGCATTTGGGCACTTGCCGGCTGGGTGACCAGCATGATCGCCGGCACGGATCAGGAGCAGGGATGGCTGGAGAACATCATCGTCGGCATCATTGGCGCGTTTCTCGGCGGTTTTCTGTTTGGCCTCCTCACCGGGCGGGAGACCTACTTCGCCTTGAATGTGGGCAGCTTCATCGTGGCGGTCATTGGGGCGGTGGTGCTCTTGTTCATCCTGCGCATGGTCCGCCGCGCCTAATCGCCGCGGAAACGGAAGGCGGCAGGGTGATGCCCGGTCGCTCGTCGTGACGCTAGCGCTTCTTAACGCCGCCTTGTTTCTCTTCTGCAACGCTGTGGGCCGCATGTTTGCAGCGAGCCAAATCGGTCGCCTTTCCAAACCTTAGTTTCGTCACTATGAAACCTGCGGATCGGGCGCTGACGAAGTGAAGGCAACCCCGCCTCCGCATTCCTCACGAGTGTAGGACTAGGCGCTCAGAAGCCGTTTTTCGCTGACCCAAGCTGAGGTCGGATCGGTCACGGTTCGCGGATACATAGCCATTATCCGCAAACCCGGAGATGGGGCGAGGGTGAGCACCCTCTCCCCACTGTCCGCCGGCTCTCACCCGGCCTACCCGGTGAAGCAGCCACCGAAGCGGTTGCAGAACTGGCCAGCGGCACAGCACGTGGTGGGGCCGATCCAGGGCTTGCAGCATAGGCCGTGGAAGCAATGGCTGGCATCGTCGCAGGCCTTGGGCGCGCAGCAGCGCCGGACCCTGTTCGCTTCCTCTCTCCTGACGGGCGGGCAAAAGGAGCCGCCGATGTTCTCTCGACAGACGACGTCCGGGTTCGCGAACCACGCCTGGCACTCCGCGTCGCTTGCGCAATCCGTCGTGCTGTTGTCGCGGCAGGCGTAATCAGGGGCGCCGGCGATGTCCCCCGCGGCGCTCACGACACAGGACGCGTTGGCGTCGCAGCAGGGGTTGCCGACGAGCGGGACGCAGATCTGGAGGAGTGGCACGCATTTCCCCGCGCCGAGGTCGCCGGGGTTCTGGTCCTGACGCCGCTGACGTCGCCGCTGGCGCTGCCGCTTGCGCTGGTTCTTCTTGTCGCCGGGATCATGGCGCTTCTGGTGGCGTGGCCCTCCACCCCCGCCGCCGATCGCCCCGTTGCCACTCTGCCCGCTGGCCGCCTCGAACCGGGTCGCGAGACCTGCCGCGAGCGGGCTGCTCAGCACCAGCCGCAGCAGCCCACGTCGGGTGTCCACGGATGCAAGGGACTTGGCGAGACGATCGAACCGGTCAGATTCCATCGCGATGCCTCCGGGCGACCTCCGTCGCGTGTGGTGCAGGGAGCGGCGGCACGCCTACCGAGGCACGCAGCACTTGTCCCCTTTCGCGATAAAGGGGCAGACCAGGAGATCCGGCCGGCACGCCAAGGCCTTGTTCGGGAATTTCTCCTTGCCGGCACAGACCTGCTGCAATCGCCGGCCATGCCCTGAGGGTGCACCGCGGGCGGTCCTTACGGGAAGCCGCACCCCCCAAATGGCGCACAGACCTGCCCCGGCGCACAGCAGCGCTCGTCTCCCTGCAGCGTGACACAGCAGGGGCCGCCGCCAGTGCACTGGTTGGTGCGACTGCACACCGTGGGTCGGCAGCAGTCCGTGGTGAGACAGGCAATCCGATCGTGCACACACTCCACATCCGGGAACCCCAAGTCCTGCTGGCACTGACTCGTGCTCGTGCACGCGGTATTGAACCCCGGATATTGACAGGTCGCGACCAGGACTGTTGCGGTCGCGCGGCACTGCATCGGCGCGCAGCACGGCGTGGCAAAGGGCAGAACGCTGCAGACCTGATCGAGCGGCACGCAGGTCCCGCCGCCGAGGGCACCCGGGGCATCCCCGCCGCCACCACCGCTGCCACCACCACCGTTGTTGTTGTTCTGGTTCTGGTCCTGCTGCTGATGGCGGGTCTTGCGTCGCTCCTGCCGCGCCTTGCGTCGTCGCTGCTCCTTATGCTGGAGCAGCCGGTTGGCCGGATGCTCGGCCTCGGTCTCCTCCGGGCCGAGGAGGGCGGTGAGCGTGCCGAGGACGGGCACAGTGGTCAGCAGCCCGAGGAGCTGACGGCGGGTGCCCGCGTGAAAGACGGTCTTCGAGAGCTGGTCGAAGCGATCGGCATCCATGGGCAGCCATCCTCCTGGTCATGTTGTGCTCCGGCGGGCAGACGCGGCCCCCCGGAAGGCCGAAATCACGGCTCAGGCCGGCGGCGCAAGATCCGCCATCGTGGCGCAGCGATCAGGAGCGCCTGCGCGCCGGATAGATCACTGTCTGAGACGTTCGCATGATAGGGCACCGCGGGCTGGTGTCAACACCCCGTGAGCCAGATACGTGCGCTTATCCGCGCATGGGGTCAGTCGCGGATGCCCCACTCCAGCTCGACGTCCTCCCAGGTCGGCTCACCCGTGAAGACCTCGTTGAAACGCAGGTAGAACTGGTGCTGCTCCGGCATCTCCGCGAGGCGCCGATAGGTCGCCTCATCTTGGGCGAGGGCAACGAAGACCACCTGCTCCGGCTTCCCCGCCTGATGCCCGATCAGTTCCACGAACGCACCGGGGACCTTGGGCCGGATGTCGCGTTTCCAGTCCTCCATCAGGGTGTCGAGCTGGGCTTCTTGTCCTGGCTTGAGGGTGGCGTGGGCGATCGTGCCGAACATCGTGCTCTCCTTCGTGCCGCTGCGTGCATCCGCTCCCCGACGAGAACGGGATGGGGATGCACTCTAACGATGTCTCCTCAGGTGTCAACACCGAGTGCGAGAGAATGTCTGTTATCCGCAATGAGGCAGCGTCGGGGCGAGGCATTTGCGGACACAGTCCCATTATCCGCAAAAGGAAGGAGCCCATGGCTAGACGCAACCGGAATAGCGCCTCGTACTGTCCGCAATGTGGCACCACTGTGTCGAGCAATGCGCGTTTTTGTCATGCGTGTGGAACCAATCTTCAAGCCAAAATTCCAACATCGGCCCCGCCTCGCAAGGGAGGTGTACCCTGGAAAGTGCTTGGCGGAATTGCTCTGATTCTTGTTATTTACGGCGTGGCCCAATCCGGAAACAGCAACAGGACGCAACAATTGGCGATGGTTGCCACGACCGCCACGACGCGCAGCCCAGCGAATACTCCGGACCCGACCAGAGGAGCAAACCAACTCGCTAAGCGGACGGAGGCAGCTGGACAGAGGGTTGAGGATGCGGCGACGGCGACAGCCGAACGCATTACTAGAGCCACGGTTTTTTCGCGTAATCAGGCTGTAAAGCAGACTGAGACCGCAAAGAAGGAGGCGGTGCTGTCTGCTACAGCAACCGCCTCCGCCATCGTAAACGCGACGAAGGCCGCCAAAGAAGAAGCCGCCGCGGCAGCAACAGGAACCACTGCCTCGTTGACAGCCACCGCCATGCCAACATCGACTTCATCGCCGACCCCACGACCGACCTCGACGCCAGCTCCCACACCCACGCCGCTCCCGACCCCAACCCCCACACCCGTACCCATCGGCACCACCGTCGAGGCCCCGGCACCCCTCGGCACGACGCTGACGGCGGACGGACTCGCGGTGACGGTCGAGAGTGCGTATTTCGATTACAGCTTCGCCAACGCGATCCCCCGCGGTGGCTATAAGGTCCTGATCGTGCAGGTGACGATTCGGAATGACAGCGACGGCAATGAGGGCTACGATGCGGCAAATTTCAGCGGTATCGATGCGAACACCGACGCCAATTACGACCCCGTCACCCTTGACGACGTGGGGGTGTTGCTTCGCGACGGCACTCTGGAACCGGGCGAGTTTGTGTCCGGGACCGTGCTCATCGAGGTCCAGGAAACGGCCACCAATGTCATCATCAAGTACGACCCGAATATGCTCACGACCGAGGATCTGTACTGGTCCTAATTGCCCCGGGCTAGCATCACGGTATCAGCGAGCTTTGGTCATTCCCCGCCTCGTGTGATCCGCCGCCACCAGCGCCGCCAGACAGCACGCTTACGCATTCGCCCGGCGGATCAGCTTGACCACCCCTGTGCTCACCTCGAGCCACACGTCCCAGCTCCCCTGGCCGACGTTGGTCACGACCCAGCCGACCTTGCAGCGCCCTTCGAGGTGCAAGTCCGGCAAGCCGCATGCAATGGGCCGAGAGCGCGAAGCAGCGGGGATTGCCGACACAAACCCGAGCATCGGCCTCAGTCAAGCGGAGTGCTCTCTTAGTGCATGGTCGGCACGCTGGCCCATTCAGGTGCCGGCGTCCCGGTCTTTTGATGTAGCTGCTGAATGCGCTCGGCAACGATCCGCACCGCCCAGCCAGGCGGAAGCTGAACGAGATGCGACGTGGTCAGCCTCGCCTGTATCGAGACTGGGCTTTGACGAACGGATCTCGGGGAGGCTCAAATCCGCGTGGGTAACGCTATTGCGATAGCCAATCGAGCTTCTTCGAATCGACGGGTGTTGGCAGTCGTGTATTTGTATTTGCGGAGACGTTTGGTCAGGAACCCTTCGTCAGAGAGTCGCTCCGGGATTTCGAGCCACTTCTCGGGTAGGGATAGCGGCTGCTCGCGGCCAAACGCAGGCGTTGGGAAGTAGTCCCTCAATGCTTCGTAGAGGTGCCTCCCCGAGAACCTCCGCTGCAAGAGTGTGCCGACCCACTCCGGCAAATAGCTCTCAGCACACATCACGCTGAACACGATCTCGCGGCGCCGAGCATGTGGATCACCGGCTGTCTGCGGCGCAGCCTCTCGGACAGCGTCATCGAACCAGGCCTCAGCATAGGGAGTGAACGCAGCGACCGTTACGGTCTCGCTCACGTCGAGCACCTGTTCGTCGCGGACGACGCTCTGTCGATTGCTTGAACCGCAAACCGGGCAAGTGCTCGGATTTGTGACCGGGTCGATCATCTCCCCGCAGTTTGTGCAAATGCTGGTGCTGATCATAGGAGGTTGGTCGGTTCTCTCCTCATCGTCTGTCATGGCTGCCTCGATGACCAAGAGTCCATCGGTGGCACTAACGCATTGTGATTCCAATAAGCACCGCGAACCAGATCACAAGAACCACTCTGGATACTCGGTGCTGACACGCTCCACCACGAAAGGATCGTAACTGCGGCGCAATATGTAGTCGTTCTGTACGCAATATGTTACCATTCAAGTATGCAAGGAGTGAGGCATGGTCAAGGTTGACGGGCGGAAATTGCGAGCATGGCGGGAGCGGCGCCTACTGACGCTTCGAGAACTGGGTGATCTCAGCGGCGTGTGGTTCCACACCATCCACGCCATCGAAGCGGGTAAGCAGGAGCCGCGACCGACAACGATGCGGAAGCTAATCGCCGCGCTTGGGATCACGGCAGAGGATGTCTTAGCGGCAGAGATAGACGCGGAAAAAGCGGCCGCCTAGAGGAATCCTAGGCGGCCAAGCGCGCCCGGTGATATCAGCACCTGGCGCACCGGAGGAAGTGTTGCATGACAACGACGTCTGAGCGTTCACATCTACTGCCGCGTTAGTAGCGCCGGCCAAGAGGACGGCTACTCGCTCGACACCCAAGAGCCGCCTGCCGTGCGTGGGCGGCAGCGCGGACTCGCCGTCGCGTCCGTCGCGCGGGAGGTGTGGTCCGGTGCAGATCGGCACCGACCGGAACTGGACGCGCTGCTCGATCGGCTCGGCCGGGTGATGTCGTTCTCTGCCTATGCGCTCGACCGGCTCAGCCGAGGTCCAGATCGATACCGCCATCCTGATTGATCGCATCGAGGGTGCGGGTGCATCACTCGCGCTCGTGACCGAGGATTTCGAGAAGAGCGCGACCGGCACGTTCCTCCGCAATGCGAAGAGCTTCGTCGCCGAACTCGAACGCGAGAAGATCACGGAACGGACCGGTCGCGGGAAGCGCGCGCGGGTCGCGTCTGGCAAGCCGCTGGTCGGGCAGAAAGCCGCCGTTCGGTTACCGGTGGGAACGCTGACAAGTCGCGCCTATCTGCTCGATCCCGAAACGGCTCCGATCGTCCGCCGCATCTTCGATCTCGCCCTCGGCGGGACATCGCTGCGAAGCATCTGCGCCGTCCTGGAGCGAGACGCTATTCCGTCGCCGGGGGGCGATGCGCGGTGGACCGCGACCGGCGTCCGTCACATTCTCATCCGTCCGACTTACAGCGGCACGGCTGTCGCGTACCGGCATCGCCACGAGCGGCGACCGGGCGGGGGGTACGTGATCCGAGAAGCGAGCGACGGGGAGATGGTCGCCATGCCGGGGATCGCTCCGGCCATCGTCACTTCAGCGGAGCAGACGGCGGTGCTCAGCCGTCTCGACGGCAATCAGGCGAACGCCACTCGCAATAACCGGCTGCCGGAAGCGTCGCTCCTGCGCTGCGGCGTGGCTCGCTGCGGGTACTGTGACCGGGCGCTCGCAGTGAAGAACCCCACGCCGAACCGGGCTGCTGGACCGCCCCGGTACTACTGCAAGAGCCGAGACTGCGCGAAGCCGAGCATCGCCACCACCATGATCGATGGTCCGGTGTGGGAGCAGGTCGCAGCAGTCCTGCGCGACCCGGCCATCATCGCCCGTGAAGTCGCGCGGCATCGCACAGGCGGCGGTCTGGAGTCGTGATCTTGCCGCGATCGAGAAGCAGCTTGCCGCGATCGTCGAGAAGCAAGCCCGGACCGCGAAGGCGATTGCGATGATCGACGATGATGACGCGGCGACTCCACTCCTCGCGGAATTGAAAACGCTTGCGGCGCGCAAGATGGCGGTACAGCGGGAGCGCGACGATCTCGCTCAGCGGATTGAGGACCGGAAAGCCGAGGACGCGAAGGTCAAGACTCTGACCGATTGGTGCTCGCTCGTCGGTGCCAATCTCGACGGCCTGAGCTACGACGAGAAGCGGCTCGCGCTCGAAGCCCTTGGCGTGAAGGTACGCATCTATCGACCCGGCGCAATCGACATCGACGGTGATCCGCTTCCACGATGGGAGTTGATGTTGCGCCCGGTTCCTCCCGCATCCGATATTGTGTATCACTCCACTCATCGAACGAGAGGAACATCGTTTTCGCCTGCCGCTTCTTCGCCTTGATGAAATCGCAGGTGGCGATCACGGTGCGGATTTGTTCGTCCATCGCCAGAGACTGCGCCAGAAAGGTGCCGAGATCGTCCTCGAGGTTCCGGGCGTAGGTGTGCAACGAGAGAAAATCGACGTACTCGTAGACGTGGTCGAGCACCGTGGCCTCCCATTGCGGGAAGGTCGGCATCTTGCCGTGGGAGCTGCCGCAGGCGACGAGCTCGATGGTGGGATCGACCCATTTCATGGCAATGGCGGTCTGGCAGGCGAGGCGACCGTACTCATCGGCGGTCTTGTGCCCGAGTTGCCAGAGGGCGTCCATCTCGTTGCCGAGGCACCAGGTCTTCACGCCGTGCGGCTCGGTCACCCCATGCGACCGCCGCAGATCGCTCCAATAGCTGCCTCCGGGGTGGTTGCAATACTCGACGAGGTTGCGCGCCTCGTCGATGCCGCCGGTGCCCAGGTTGACGGCCAGGTTGACCTCGCTACCGGCACGCTTTGCCCAGGCAGCGAACTCGTTGGTCCCGACCGCGTTCGTCTCGGTCGACGTCCACGCCAGATCGAGCCGTCGCGGCCGATCCGCTATCGGCCCCACACCGTCGTGCCAGTCATAACCCGATACGAAGTTTCCTCCAGGATAGCGGACGAAGGGCACCCCCAGCTCGCGCACCATTTCCAGCACGTCGCCACGAAACCCCATCTCGTCGGCGGTGGGATGCCCCGGCTCGTAGATGCCGCCGTAGACCGCACGCCCAAGATGCTCGATGAACGCCCCGTAGAGCCGGGGATCGACCTGCCCAACGCGAAAATCCTTGTCGACGACGATGCGTGCGGTTGTCACGAGTGGGCGATCCCTTCCAATTGAGAAGTTGACGCGTCGTCGGTTTTCGCTCAGCCCGCAACGCCGTTCTCTCGCTGTCCATCCGCATTCAATTGGATGGCGAGATCGAAGGAGACCATACAGGACGAGCGACGAGTCTTGCCCGCCATCTCGCTGCCGCCCCTCCACCGATAATCGATCAAACTCTCCGCCGTGAATCTCCCACTCCCGCGCCGACATCGAACCGTTCCGGAAACGATATGTGCGGCGTCTCTCGCCGAGCGGGTATGGCACCGTTCATGCGGCTTCTCATGGCGAATTCGAGCGCGGTACCCGAGACGCCGGCTGCTCAACAGCCCGCATCCGGTAAAACCGAATAGGTCAGGAGAGGAGCGGGAACCATGGCGCTGCTTCGGCAAGGTGATCTCGAGATCACCGTAAACGGCCGATCCCACACGGTACAGGCGGACCCCGAGACGCCACTGCTGTATGTCCTCCGCAACGAGCTGAACCTGAACGCCGCCAAGTTCGGGTGCGGTCTCGCGCAGTGCGGCGCGTGCACCGTCCACGTCGACGGAGAGCCTGTCCGCTCCTGCGTCCTCCCGGTCGGTGAAGTGGCCGGCGCGGAGGTCATGACGCTGGAAGGCCTGGGCACGGCGGAGTCGCCCCACCCTATTCAGGAGGCGTTCCTCGAGGAGCAGGCGGCCCAGTGCGGCTACTGCATTCCGGGCATGATGATGTCGGCCGCCGCGCTGTTAGCCCAGAACAGCCGACCAAATGACGCTGACATCCGGGAGGCACTTTCGGGCAACCTCTGCCGGTGCGGCACGCACGTTCGGATCCTCCGCGCGGTGCAACGTGCCGCCGGCACCCCGGCCTAGTCGAAAGAGAGGCACGCAATGGATTTGCAAGCGCGACAATCCACCTTGAGCCGGCGGCGGCTCCTGCAAGGGTCCGGCGGCCTGGTCATCACCTTCAGTCTCGCCGCGGCCTTCCGGCAGGCGGGCGTCTCCGGTCAGGAAGCCACGGCGACGGTCGCCCCGGAACTTCCCGAGGCGAGCGTCACCCCCACAATGGAGCCCGGGCTGGTGGCCACCCCGGAGAACCAGACGGAGCAAGACGTTCAAACTCGCAACGTCGAGGGTGATACGGTCGATTCCTGGTTGGAGATCGACGCCAGCGGTAACGTCACCGTCTATACCGGAAAGGTAGAGCTCGGCACCGGCCTCAAGACGGCGCTGACCCAGATCGTCGCCGAGGAGCTGGATGTTCCCTTCGCGCGCGTCACCATGGTCATGGGTGACACCGCGCGGACGCCTAACCAGGGAACCACGGCCGGCAGCAAGAGCATCCAGGTCGCCGGGCCGGTCTTGCGGCAGGCGGCCGCCGAAGCTCGCCTGGTGCTTCTAACCCGAGCCTCCGAGCAGCTCGGCGTCCCAGCCGACGATTTGCAGATTCGGGAAGGTGTCATCAGCGCACTGGGCGACGACACTCAGACCGTTCCCATTGGGGAGCTTGTCGGCGAGCCGTTCAACCGCGAAGTGACCGGCGAAGCGCCCGAGAAGCCGCCATCCAGCTACACGCTTGTCGGCGAGCCGATCCAGCGGGTCGACATCCCACCCAAGCTGACCGGCGGTGAGGCCTACGTCCAGGACCTGCGCCTGGAGGGGATGCTGCACGGTCGCGTCGTGCGGCCCTACCTGCGGACGATGGAGGGCGTCGGGGCGACGATCGAGAACTTTGATGACAGCGCCGCGCGGGAGATGCCGGGCGTGGTCCAGGTCGTCCGCAATGGTAATTTTATCGGCGTGGTCGCCGAGCGCGAAGAGCAGGCGATCCGGGCGGCGCAGGCGATCGAAGTGACGTGGGCGCCGGGAGATCCTCTTCCGGCAAACGACCAAATCTACGACCTGTTGCGGGAGATGCCCTTCGCCGAGGATGAAGGCGGCGAGATCGTGCGCAATGGCGACGTCGACGGGGGTCTGGCAGCGGCCGCTCAGACGGTGGAGGCGACCTACAATTTCCCTTCCCAGGCCCACGCCATGATGGGTCCTTCTTGCGCCGTGGCGGACGTGCGTTCCGACGGTGCGACGATCTACTCGCAGTCCCAGAACGTATTCAACCTCGGCGTGACTCTGGCCGATCTGCTCGGCATGGCGCCAGAGCAGGTCCGCGTCATCTTTCGCGAAGGCGCGGGGTGCTACGGGCACAGTGGCTTTGACGACGTCGCCGCCGACGCGGCGATGCTCTCCCAGGCCGTTGGCCGTCCCGTCCGCGTGCAGTGGATGCGCGCCGACGAGTTCGCCTGGGAGCCCAAGGGGCCGCCGATGACGATGGACGTGCGCGGCGGGATTGACGACCAGGGCAACATCATTGCCTGGGACTACGAGGTCTGGACGCCGACCCATAACACCCGCCCGAGCGACCAGGCGTCGAAGGTACTGGCCGGGCAGTTGAAGGATCCGCCGGCGGAGATGTTCGAGGTCGGCTATGGCGGCGGTGACCGCAATGCGCCGACGAACTACTCCTTCCCGAACAACCGGGTCACGGTGCACTGGGTCGAGACCCCGCCATTGCGCCCATCGGCGCTGCGCAGTCTCGGTGGGCTGGCCAACGCCAGCGTCAACGAGATGTTCTTCGACGAGGTCGCGGCGGCGGCAGGCGCCGACCCGGTCGAGCTCCGCGTACGCCACCTGTACGATCAGCGGGCCATTGATGTCATCCGGGGCGCCGCGGAAGCTGCCGGGTGGGAGACCCGGCCTCCGGACCGGAAACGGCGGCGACAACGACGACCGCCGGCCCACTGACCGGGTCGAGGCATCGCCTTCGCCCGCTACGAGACTGAATTCGCCTACGCGGCGGTCGTGGCTGAGGTCGAGGTCGATCCCAGCAACGGCAACGTACGGGTGACGCGGGTGGTCGTCGGCCACGACTGCGGCCTGATCATCAACCCGGACGGGTTGAACAACCAGATCGAGGGCAATGTGATCCAGGGCATCGGTCGCGCCTTGAAGGAGGAGGTGACCTGGGACGAGCACTCGGTCACGAGCCTCGACTGGTCCGGATACCGCATTCTGACCTTTGCCGAGGTGCCGGTGATCGAAACCGTGTTGATCGATCGGCCGGACGAGGACGCCCTGGGCGCCGGCGAGCCCGCCATCTGCCCGGTGGTGGCTGCTGTCGGCAACGCCATCTTTGATGCCACTGGAGTCCGGCTGCGGACGATGCCGTTCACGCCCGAGCGCGTTTTGGCGGCTCTGGGAGCTGCGGACAGCTAGCAATCACCGGGCAGACGGCCAGGAAGGAAGCGGTCCTCCGAGCTCGGAGGACGCTTCCTTCGCTTTAGGCCTCGATCCGCAGCGCGACCTGCTGAATCCATGCTCGTGTAGAAGATCTGGTACTCGCCGTGACCGGAACATCGTTACAGCTCCAGTAAAAGGCAGGGATCGTAAGCATCCCGCTGGGCAACATCTGTTGATTCACAATAGATGACCGGGCAGGGCTATCTATGGTGTACGTGGCATGGTGTCTTTCCCGGCTCAATGGTCAACCGAGTTTTCACATGAAGAGCGGCGGCCACGACATCTGCCGTGACCGCCGCTGGTCGTCCTGACCGGATTAGAGCGTTAGGAGGATGGGGTCGCCTCTGGCGTACCCATCATGCCGCCTTCGCTCTGCATCAGCACGGCGTCGACGGTGGTGGTGCCGTCGCCGTTGTCCATCAGCATCGCCATGCCCTGATAGCCAGAGTCATTGAGCTCTTCCAACTCAATCTGAAGCTGACCACCGTCTGCGGTGCCGGTAATGTCACCGCAGGCAATATAAACATCGATTTCTTCGGCGCTCAAATGGACGTTGATCGCGTGCTCAGCCGCCAGGATGTCCTCGAGCGAGGCCTCGACGTTCGTGGTGCTCTGCGCGACCACCTCGCCCATCCCCGCCATCGGCGTGGCGTCCATCCCCGCCATCGGCGTGCCCATCATGTCCTGAGAAGTCAGATCGTTCAGCGGGAAGACGACATCGCCGAGCGTTTCGCAGGTGCCGGTATGAATATGTGCCGGATGCTGGTGTGTCCCCTGCATCATGGATGGGGTTGCATCCTGCGCGATGCTCATGCTCGGGGCAAGGGCGATCCCAGCCGCAAACAGAAGCGTCAAAGCCACGAACACGTGAACTATGAACCGTCGACTCATGCCCGTTCCTCCTTGTCCCCAATGGGACGAAGATCGCGACCGGATCTCATGTCCGGTAGTTATCCCGGCATGCATAGGTGGTGCCAAACGGTCACCGGATGGAGAAGGGAGGAGACGGGAAGGAGCGAGGGCCGTGCCCTCGCTACAACAATCACAGCTGAGGCAGCGTAGCGGGATCATTGGACTGATTCACGATGAACAATCTGGGACTGCTCAGGCGCCGCTCGACAATCCGCGACTGCTCGGTTCGCAGCTACCCGAGTAAGTGCCGTACTCGGCGTCTCCCTCCGTCGGCCAAGTCCGCACTCTTGGGGGTCGGCGTCGGGTTGGCCTCATCCAGTGCGGCATTCAACGGGGTGGCCGGACAGCGGGCACGCGGATCGTCGGCGACGGGGTCACGGCGACAGCGAAAGCCACGAACGGAATGTGGGACCGTCTTCCCGGTAGGCCGGACGCTCGCTCAGGACCCTGGAGCAGACGAGGGGACGAAATCCTTGACTGCCTCCCGCGTCCCGAGACGGTGATAGCAATAGCAGTAGACCGGATTGACGTAGCGGCGGTTGAGACCGACGAACGTGCCGGGATCGGTCTTCACGGGCGACGACCGGCGTGTCCGGGTCCCGGTCCTCGGGGGTCGCTTCCGCATGCGAGGAGCGAGTGCGCGTGAGCGTCTACGCAGGATCCAGACGCGCCCCAGCTTCAGTATTTGACTATGTTTATCAACAACTATAGTATGGCAACAGCTCGCAGTGGATCGTCTCGGTGTTCCGCGGCTGGCGCATGAACCTTGTCACCCCAGGAGGTACCCACGATGACCGGCCCCTCGTCGCCCGCAACCAACCGGCGCAGACTCGAAATAGACCTCATCCAGCGGCGGCTCTCCCGTCGCGCACTGGTCCGCGCCGGCGCGGGCGCCGGGTTTGCGGCGGGCACGACCGGCATCGTCGACTGGCGTGCCGCCGCACCGGCAGTCGCCCAGGAAGCGCAGGCCCCGGCCGGTAAGATCGTCATCTCGCTCGCCGCCGAGCCCTCCACCCTCGAGTGGTGGAACGCCTTCAGCATCGATGGCCACCCGGTCCTGCGCAACATCAACGAGGCACTGCTCAACCGTGACCCCCGCACCAACGAGCTGGTCGGCGAGCTGGCGTCCTCCTGGGAGTGGCGCGACGAGCGCACCGTTCGCTTCACGCTGCGTGACGGGGTGACCTTCCACAACGGCGATCCCCTCAACGCGGAAGACGCCGCCTTCGGCGTCAACTACACCTGGTCGCCCGACAACGCCTTCGACATCGCTCAGTTCATGGGTTCCCAGATAACGGCGACCGCCGTTGACGACCTCACTCTCGACGTCCAGACTGCCGAGCCCGACCCTCTCCTGCCGGCTGTCCTCTACTTCGCCCCGCTCCCCAGCGCCCGCCAGATCCGCGAGGCGCCCGACACCCTCGTCTCGGACCCAATCGGCACCGGCCCCTACCGCTTCGTGGAGTGGGCTCGGGGCGACCACATCAGCCTGACCGCCTTCCCGGAATGGTGGGGCAACACCGACCCGGATGCCGCACTTGGCGCGCAATCAATCCTTGACGTCGAATACGTCTGGCGACCGGAGTCGACCGTCCGCGCCGCTCAGGTCACCGCTGGCGAGGCGCAGATCGGCCGCTTCCTGGCCCCCGAAGACTGCCTCTCCACTCCCGTCTGCAAAGAAGCGCTCAGCGTCGAGACGGTGCCACTACGCCTCGACACCGTCCATCCGACCCTTGGGGATATCCGCATCCGCCAGGCGATTGCTCACGCCATCGACACACAACAGGTCGTCGATGCCGTTTTCGCCGGCGGTGAAGTCGCCACCCAGCTCGTGGGGCCTTCCGCGGCCGGCTACAACCCCGACCTGGAGCCAACCCCCTACGATCCCGAGCGAGCCAGGGAGCTGGTGGCCGAGGCGGCGGCAGATGGCATCGACGTCGAAGCGCCGCTCATCGTGGCCGTGCGTCGCGGATCCTACCCGCGAGCCGAGGAGCTGGGCGAATACGTCGCCGCCGCTCTCACCGAGATCGGGCTCAACGCGACGAGCGAGATCATCGAGCACGCCGCCTACCAGGAGCAGTTCGTGCTGCCGTACGACCAGGTCCCACCTGAGCGGGGCTGGATCGGCACCCTCTCCCATGGCAACGAGATGATGGACGTCGGGCTCACGGCCGCCTCCTGGTACCGCTGCAACGGGGGAGTCGCCACCTACTGCGATCCCGAGCTGGACGCCATGATCGACGCCGCCAACCCGCTCACCGGCGAGGAACGCGCGGCGGCCTTCGCCGAGATCACCCGCGTCTTCCAGGAGGGCTACTCGGTGATCCCCATCGTCCACCTGGCCTTCTTCTACGGCACGACGGAGGATCTGGTCTGGGAGCCGCGGCTGGACGGGTTCATGCTGGTGAAGGAGATGTCGTACTCCGCGTGATCCGGCGTGTAGTGAAATCTCTCTGCTATGGCAAGGTCTCGCTGATCACCGCTCGCCAATAATTCTTGCTGCTGCGACAGTACTCGCAGGTGGCCGAAGGATTGCGTCCATTCCGCAGCGTGCCCGGCCCTCCAAGTCTGCGATCCCGCCGATGCAACGGGCTGTCCCCAGGGGTTCGTCTGCACGCCACGCGGTCCAGAGCCGCGCTGCGGTCAGGTGGCGGTCTGTCCGGCCTCCTAGCCGTACTGTCCGTCGGGGCACGGCACCCGTGCCTTGCCGTCGAAAGTGTGGCGGCGCCAAGGCGGCAACGCCAGCGACGTTTGGGAGGCATCGAGGCCTTCTGACCGACGATCTCGCAGGCTTCTCGGGCGTTCTCGGTTTACTTGTCGGGATATGCCGTGTGCCCGTTTGGCCATGTTTTGCGGTTTATGTTCATTACCCGCGATTTCAGACGTCGTCCAATCAGGAGTTCGGCACGAGCTCAACACGTCGCAAGACGTCGGATCCGCTCGGAATGCCACAGCCACCGAAACCGCCGACCGGGATCAAGCAGTTTTCGAAGGGCCTGAAGAGCGTTCCCGGAACCAGGTGAAGGCCTCCAACGGGACCCGCTGACCCTGGGGTCCGAGCTCTCATCCAGGAAGCGATCGACGGACACCTGCATACCTCAGCCACGTACGTCGATGAAGACGGGCAGACCGACGATCAACCGATCGTCAGCAGGTTGAGTACCATCCACCACTCGTGATCCGTAGCGCCCGAGCACCGTGAGCGGAGCCACGGGTGAGCGCAAAATGAGCGCCCCTGGTGAATCATGGCTGAGTCCCGCTGTCGCCGGCGCGTGGCAGCTCTCGGTCCGGCCCGCAGCCCGGCCTGCTCTGCCGAGCTGTTCTCCCCAGAGCGCGTCGTGCCGGGGCTGCCACGGCTGGTAGCGCCCGGGCGCGGTGAAGGGCGCGGTGCTGGTACTGTTTTTCAAAGGGTGGGAGCGTTCGAGTCGGACGTTGCTGTGGGTCAACCCTCCGGCCCTGTGCCCGTGGGAGTGAGATCCCGCGCCGCGGACCGAAACATCAACGCTGATCCGACAAACAGCGTCACGAAGAATCCATTCACGAACACGATCTCTCCCGGCTCGCTCCACGGAGAGCCCAACCCGAGAATCAGCGCGATCACGGCGACCACCGCCTGCGCGAGCGCCATCGCGAACATCACGCGTGCCATGCCCTGTGGACGGAGCTCCGCGATGATGGCGCCGATGAAGCCGATGGCGAGCACCCCGCCATACATCAGGTTGGCGGGGTTGTCCTCAGACCCGATGACGCCAACGGCAAGGTTCGTCCAGACGAGGATGAATGCCGCCGCGAGCGCAACGCCGACAGCGAATCGGTACGCCATATTGCCCGCCCTCCTGGTGACCAACTGATACGTGAGACCAGTGCCGAAGATGATGGCGCCCGCGAAAACGAAATCGAACAGGGACCAATTCATTTCATCGGAAATCTTCATCGACAAGAAGATCAGCAGCAATATGATCGCCGTCGCGAGCGCAAGGCCGACGACAGATCGGTACGCATTCCTGGCCACCATGGTGCTCCTCTCCTTGAGCGCGGTGTAGAGCAACTCCGGCAGGGTGTGGGCCCACAGCGCTGCCACACCCAGGCCGCCGCCGTCCTCCTGCTTCTCACGACACAGGTCACGGAAGCAGCGGACCATCTCGTCGCCGTACTCGTCTCGAAGCTCGCGCGGGTAGGCCCGCAGGAGCGACCGGTAAGCCCGCTCCGAGGTCCCGAGCTACGCGGTCGCGCCTCCTCGGGCGCTGTCCCCTCGAAGAGGCCATCACGCCCCCTCCGGGCGCAGCTCTGGCGCGGGGAAGACGCCCTTCCGGCGCGCGGCGTGCACCAGGGCGTCGAGCCGATCGACCTCTGCCGCCAGGACCTCGGCGCCGAATCCGGTGAGGCGGTAGTAGCAGCGCCGCTCGTCGTCCGCCTCGGGATCGGGCCGCTTCCCGGACTCCTCGATCACGCCGCCCTCCTTCAGGCGCTTGATCGCCCCGTAGAGCGTGCCCGGCCCGAGCCGCACCCTCCCGCCGGTCCTCTCCCTCACCTCCAGCATGATCCCGTAGCCGTGGCGTTCCCCGTCGGCCAGCGCCAGCAGGACGTTCAGCGCGACGGGCGTCAGGGGCAGAAGGTCTCGCGGATTGCCCGAGCGTTTCCCTGGCACGTCCTCACCACCCATGACACCACCCCTCTGTATTACTATGCCTCTCGATGCATCGCTTAGCGATGCATCGAGAGGCATAGTGCACCAGTCCGGGACGCTTGTCAAGACGAGAGAGACACCACCAGTCGACCGGGTAGTTCCGGCCGTCCTGGGACTTCCTGTGCGCCTACAAGAGCATCCTGCGCGGCTCGCCGACAGGCACCTGCCTACGCGCCTCGCTTCCTCGCCCCAGAACTTCCACCACTGTCTCACGGTAGCCGCTTGGGCAGGGTGTCCCTCCGGTTAAGCAGGCCTCGGTGCCGGCTCCGGATGGGCGCGCCTCCCCTCGGCGCCCACCTGCCCGGTCGTCGCCGGCAGCCGCCATGGCGAGTGCCTGGGTCTGCCGCACCAGCACCCGGAGTTGGGCAGCCTCCTCGTCCGAGCGCACCGCCTGCTCTCGCCACGCCTCGCGCACCGAGCGGAATTCGACGACGAGAACTTGGAGGTCTTCCGCCTGGGCGCGCAGCCGCACGAGTTCC
Source organism: uncultured Chloroflexia bacterium (assembly GCA_963751075.1). Classification (GTDB taxonomy): domain Bacteria; phylum Chloroflexota; class Chloroflexia; order Thermomicrobiales; family UBA6265; genus JACCXM01. The sequence goes on from CAVVTE010000031.1 coordinate 21,091, forward strand.
ACGTCGCCGCGTCCCAGTGCCTCCACGGCGGCCACCACCAGCGACGGCCCGTGGGCGGGTTGCTCGAGGAACCACTGCCCGACTTGCGGGGTAGAACACTTCCCGCCCGCCCGACACGCTGGCCGCTGCCGGCGGCAGGGAAGCCGCGTAACCGACGACATAGTGAAATTGCCGGCATCGTGGAACTGGATGACCAGGCGGTAGGTGAGTTCACGGGCGTGACGGTCATCGGCGGGATCCTCGGCGCACAACGCAAGGGCGGTCGCCGCCGAGAACGGATGCAATAGCCGCTATGTCGCAATACGTGGCCGCCAAGACGAAGCGCGAAACCGTCTTTCGCACGCGCGGCGTTGTCGGCGGCTGGCGCGACCTATGGGACGCCGCAGACGATCACGCCGAGCTGCGCGCTCGAGCAGAGATGGCGGAACAGCGACCGGAAGAGCGTGCTTGGCGTCTCAACGAGGCGTGGCGAGCGTGGATTTTGGCGGAAACACCAATCCCAAGCCAAACGCCGACGATCAGCAAGGCACCCGTGGACCCGGCGTTTCGCACAGGTCCAAATCACGCGTCCGAAGTGTCAAATTAGCACGAAACCAGTCGTAATACGTTCGGCTCGAGAGGTGCAGCTCTTTGAGTTCGCACCAATCAAAGGTGCGCTGAACCAGGTGTTGATCTGCGCCTTCGCACGTTCATCGCGAAGCAGGTCAACATTGCATCTGTCGTGCCTCAGTCGCGAGAGCTCTAACGCCAATACTTTGCTCAGTGTTGGACACTCTGGGGGCTATATGAGGATGCCCTCCTCGATCCGACGAGAGCCGCGCGGCGGGCGTTACGTATCGAGGTAGAGGCAGAACGGGTGCCCATCCGGGTCGAGGTGGACGCGGACATCCGCCTGCGGCTGGAAGCTGGCCAGCGTAGCCCCGCACTCCCGGGCGTGGGCGCACGCGGCCTCCAGGTCGTCGACCTGGATCTCCAGGTGCTCCATCATCAGCTGCTCGCCGGGTCGGGACGGCCACACCGGCGGGGTGTAGACGTCCTCGATGTGGAAACCGAGCCTAACGCCGCCGGCGGGGTTGCGCAGGGTCACCCACCCGGGCTCCTCGGTCTCGATCTCCCACCCCAGCAGTCGCGCGTAGAAGCGTGCCAGCGCCGGCGGGTCCGGCGAGCTGAGCGTGGCCATCGTCAGCGTCAAACCATGGGGTGTCGTCATCGCTTTGCCTCCTTCCGGTTCGGGAACGCCGCGGATGATACCCAAGCGCGGCGGGGTCTCGCCGGCGCCGGTATCCCGTTCGAGCCGGTCCACCACGGTGACAAGGTGGCCAACTGGGCGCTCAACGCGCGTGCGCTGCACAGGCCGGCAATGATGCGGGTGCTCGGGGCTAATCCTTCCGCCGCGTGACCCGCTGGCGCGGTCGGCATCGGCGTCCTCGCTAGGTTGGCGAGACGACTTTGCAATGGGCGCAGCTCAAGCTCCATCCACCGAACGCGTCGCGCAAGCTGGTCTCGGCTCCGAATGAAACGCTTCCTGATATCGGCACGTCGGTCATCCTGCGTATTGAAACGGGATCCTGGAACCGGTTGCAAGATTGGTTGGTCGCACTGGAGGAGCTGGCGATCGATCAGGAGATACCGCATCCACCGCGGCACGGTGGAGCTGTTCCTCCCCGTTGCACTAGCCAGCCGTAGAACCTTGAAACCGGTTTCGAATCCCGCTCTCCTGGGTCAGCCGGGGCTAGCCGCCCCTCAGCGATTCCGGCGCGAGGAGGCTTCCGAGGTCAGTGGTCGCTCGAGACCCGGTTTCCCGGCCTGATGCCGGTCGAGATAGTCGAGGGCGAGGGCCGACCAAGTCGGTTGAACACTTTACGCGCCCTGCGTGTGCTCCGTTGGTAGGAGCGGGCTGATTCGTAGGGAGGCTGGGACCGCGCCGGCTGACGTCAGCCGCGGCGATATTGCGGACTATCTGGCACACGTAGCTGAAATCTACGGCTTGAGTGCGCCGACCGAAAAGTCAGGCGGCCGGTTATTCCGGTTTCACTAGCATTCATTGACTCCATCTCAGTTGGTCGGCAAACCCCACTCCAACAGCCTCAGCCAGTTGCCGTGCATCACTGCCGCAATATCTTCTTCCCCATACCCGCGCCTCCGGAGCAAGTCCGGGATCTTCTGTACGTCGGCGATCGTGTCGAGATCGTTCGGGGTTTGCTCGATGCCGTAGCCGCCGTCGAGGTCAGTGCCGATGGCCGCGTGGCGGCTATTGCCGGCGAGCTGGCAGACGTGGTCGATCTGGTCGACGACCGCGTCCAGGGTGAGGTTCTCGTTCGTCGTCTCGCCGCGCACCCAGTTTGGTTGCAGCATCCACGCGTCCATCACCGCCCCGATCACCCCATCCCGCTCGATCATGCGCCGGATCATGGCGTCGTCGAGCTGGCGGTCTCCCGGCACGAGCGCGCGACAGTTCGAATGGCTGGCCAGCACCGGTCCCTGAAACAGATCGAGCGCCTCGTGGAAGCTCTCGTCGGTCAGGTGGGAGGCGTCGAGCATCATCCCCAATTCGTCCATCACCCGTAACAGCTCGCGTCCCTTCTCACTCAGCGGGCCGGCGCTGCCGGTGCCGAAGGCGTAGGCGCTGGGTCCATAGTGGGCGAGGCCGATCATCCGCAGCCCGTCGTCCCACCAGAGCCGCGCCTGCTCCGGCGCCACAATTGGGTCGGCTCCTTCCATGAGTAAGACGAAACCAAACGGCGCGCTCGCGGGGTCCACCTCCCAGGCCGCTCGCCAGGTGGCAAGGTCGTCACGCGTGCGGATGAGCCGAATGATCCCCTGCCGCTCGAGCTCCTGGTAGTAGGCGAGCTGGCCCTGCGCCTGGGCGAAGGCGATCTCGTGGGTGCGGAAGTCGATATTGGCTGTTCCGCCCGTGGTTCTTGCGGGCGATGACGGTGGCGAAGACCAACCCGATCTCCCCCTCCCGCAGATCCGGGAAGCCGACCGTCCCCGCCGCCCTCCCCTTCTCGGTGAACCCCTCCTCGTGCTCGATTCGCCGCGTCTCCAGCGCCGAGAGCGCGAGATCGCGGTTCCACATGACGGCGTTCATCGCCAGATCGAGATGAGCGTCGACAACGAGCATCGAGATCTCCTTGGCTGTTGGCTATCGGCTGCTGGCTATCGGCTATCGGCTATCGGCTCTGAGCTATCGGCTGTAGTCGGCTCACGACTCACGATTCACGACTCTTCTAGCCGTCTTGCCGACTCGCCGTCTCCGATTGCTGACCGCTATCGTTCCCTCGCCCGCGGGTCCAATGCGTCACGCAGGGCGTCCCCGAGCAGGTTCAGTGTTAGCACCGTCAGCACCAGGGCAATACCGGGGAAGAGCGCCAACCACCAGGCGCTCTGCAGCACCCGTTGCCCGTCGCGCAGCATGTTCCCCCAGGTGGGGGTCTCAGGGTCAACCCCTGCCCCAAGGAAGGAGAGCGACGCCTCCGAGATGATGGCGAAGGCGACCACGAAGGTGCACTGCACGATCAGGGGCGAGAACCCGTTGGGGTAGACGTAGCGCAGCAGGATCTGGCTGTCCGTCATCCCGATCGAGCGCGCCGACTCGACGAACGGCTGCTGCCGCGTCACCAGCGTGGTGGAGCGCACCAGCCGGGCGATAGTCGGGGTGTAGACGACCACCAGGGCAAAGAAAACATTGACCGCCGATGTGCCCAGACTGGCCATGATGGCGATAGCCAGCAAGATGCTGGGGAATGCCATCAGGCCGTCCAGGGTGCGCATGATCGGCGTGTCCAGCCGGGGAAAGTAGCCTGACATCAGCCCTAGCGCGGAGCCGATCAGCGCCGCGGCGACCGTCACGCTGACGCCGATCATAAGCGAGACCCGGCCACCGTAGATGACCCGGCTGAAGACGTCCCGGCCCCGGTCGTCCGTGCCCATCGGGTGGTCGGGCGACGGTCCTTGCAGCCGCACCGCGGGATCGAGAAACGTCGGGTCATAAGGGGTCAGCAAAGGGGCAAGGACGGCGGCCAGCACCACCAGCAGCAAGAACACCGCGCTGATGACCGTGACCGGGTTGGTGAAGAGTCCTCGCGTCCACCGCGCTCGCCGTTCGCCAGCACGCGTCAGCACCGCGCCCTGATCGGGTCCGATGCTGGTCGCCACCGCCATCATTCACCCCCAAGCCGCACGCGGGGATCGATGTAGACGTAGAGCACGTCGACGATCAGGTTGACCAGGACATAGGTCAGGGCGATGGCGACGATCGCGCCCTGGATCACCGGGTAGTCGCGGCGGGCGATGCTCTGCACGACGAGGCGCCCCATGCCCGGGATGGTGAAGACCGTCTCGGTCACCACCGCCCCGCCGAGTAGAGCCCCGATCGAGATCCCAAGCACGGTCAGCGCCGGGATGAGCGCGTTGCGCAGCGCGTGACGGACGATCACCAGTTGCTCGGGTAAGCCTTTGGCAAAGGCTGTCCGCACGTAGTCCTCGCGCAGCACGTCGAGCATCGAGGAGCGGACCATCCGCGCCAGCAGCCCGGCGGCGGAGAACCCCAGCGCGAACGCGGGCAGCAGCATCGCCTTGAAGTGCGCGGCGGGATCCTCGCCGAAGGGCACGTAGCCCCCCGAGGGGAGCCAGCGCAGCCGCACGGCGAAGATGAGGATGAGCAGGATACCGAGGAAAAAGGTTGGCGTGGCCGAGCCGGAGATGGCGACCACGGTCATCACCCGGTCGAGTGGCGAGTTGTAGCGCACCGCCGCCAGCACCCCGGCGGGGATACCGATCAGCACCTGGATAGTGAGTGCGTAAAGGGTCAGCAGCACCGTCGGCTGCACGCGGTTGAGCAGCGCCTGCGTGACCGGCTCGCCGAGGAAAATAGATTCGCCGAAGTCGAGCCGCAGCATGTTGCCGAACCAGCGCACGAACTGCACCGGAAGCGGATCGTTCAACCCGAGCTGGGTACGCAGCCGCGCGATGTCCTCGGGCGTCGCCCGGTCGCCCAGGATCACCGCCGCCGGATCACCCGGCGTCAGATGCACCAGCCCGAAGACGACGACACCGACGACGATCAGCACCGGCACCAGCATCACCAGCCGGCGCAAGATGTAGGCGGTCAAGGGATGTTAGGGTGGCGAGGTGGCGACGTGGCAGGGGGAACGAAGGGTGGCGAGTTCAGAGCCTTGGGAAATACCTTGCCATCCGGTTTCGCTCAATGACAAGCACACCAACTCATCCACCTGCCACCCCGCGACCCTGACACCCGGCCACCCTCGTCTCACCCTCCGTTCAGCCAGAGATTCCAGAACTTGGTGCCCCGCTCGAACTGAGGATCCCAGCCGCCGACGGCGTCGGAGCGAAAGGAGACCTCGCTCGAGTCGCCGATCTTGATCGCCGGAATCTCGGTGTAGTGCGCCTCCTGGATTTGCTCGAAGATCGGCATGCGGGCGTCAAACTCCGCCTCGGCAAGTAACTCGGCGGCAAGCTCGAGGCTACTCTCGGAGCTCCACCAGCCCGGGTACTGGTTCATCTGACCGACGTAGGAGATCTGGCTGGGATCGGGCACGAAACCGTGCCCGGTCCCGAACATGTCCCACTCCTCCGGGATCGCTCGCCGCTCCAGCACCGTCGCCCAGTCCACCACCTGAAGGTCAACCGTGATGCCGACCGCTTCCAACTGCTGCTGCGCGACGATCGCCTCGCCGTACATGTAGGAGTATTCCTGGGTAGTGAGGAATCGTAGCGGCTCGCCGTCGTAGCCCGCCTCTTGCAGCTTCTCCTTCGCCAGGTCGGGATTGTTGATGTTGTAGTGCTCTTCCCCGGCCGTCGTGTACCAGGGGGTCTGCTGCATCATCAGACCAGGATCGAGCCGGATGAACTCGTCGCCGCCGCGGCCCGATTGCAGCATCGGCAGATGGTCGAAAGCCGCCTGCACCGCCTGGCGCATCGCCAGGTTCTCCATCATCGGTGACTGCCAGTTCAGGAAGAAGACGTCCCACTGTGTCGGCGTCAGGATCTCGGCGACGACCCCGGGGAAATCCTGAAGAACCGTGTACTGATCGTTTCCAATGTCGAGTCCGATGTGGTAGTCCCCCGCTTGAAGACCCGCCACCCGCGCTGCCTCGTCCGGCACGGGGATGAACTCGATCGTGTCCGCGTATGCGTACTTGGTGCCGCCGTAACCTTGGGGCCCATCCTCCGAGGAGGACTGGTATTCGTCGAACCGTTCGAAGCGCATTGCCGCGTCGCGTTGCCATTCGACCAGCCGGTAGGGACCGGTCCCGACGTACTGCTCCGGGTCGGTCATCGGGTCGTCGCCGGCCGCGTCGAGGATCGACTTGGGGTGAATCGTGCAGGCCTGAGTGTTGTGGGCCAGCGCGATCAGGATGGTGCCGTATGGCTCGCTGAGGCGGAACTCCAGCGTATAGTCGTCGACTTGCGCCAGTTCGCTGGTCTTCTCCATCAGACGCTGACCGACCCCGCTGATGCGCCCCCACCGCTCGACCGAGGCAAGCGCATCGGCTGCTTTCATCTCCTCACCATTGTGGAACATGACCCCCTGGCGCAGGGCCATGGTGTGAGTCAGTCCGTCTTCGCTGACGGTGTGCGTCTCCACCAGCTCGGGGATCGCCTGATACTGTTCGTCGTAGGTGAACAACCCCTCATAGGCGCAGTAACCGATCTCCGCGATGAGCTCAGCGGTCGACTGGTGCTCATCCAGATGCGGCGGCTCGCCAATTGTCGCCACACGCAGGGTGCCGCCCCGCACGCCAGCCGCCGGGTCGTCCTGCATCGCCCGCAGCACCGCGGCCGACGCCTGGCCAGTCGCCTCGCGCCCGACCAGCGTCGCCAGACGCGGCGCTGCCCAGCCCCAACATGGCCGCCCGCCGCAGCAGGGAGCGGCGATTGAGCTGCCCTCGCTCCCACTCGGCGACAATGGCGGCGATCTCGCGCCGCGTCGAGGATGGTGTCCTGCCTATGAGTCGGGTCATCTTTGAGCCTCCTCTACTTCACTTGGCCGGAGTGGCCCCCAGGGACGGCGGGTGCAGAGGAGCCGGGAAAGGGGAAACCCTCTTCGCGACCGACCTCGATGCCTCCCTCCGTCACTTTTCCGTAGCGTGTGCCGGGCATCATAAAGCAGGTGAAAGAGTTGTCAAATGGGCCGCTGGCTGTTGGCTATCAGCCAACCGATTTCACACGTGATCATCACGTCGCCGCGTTAGATTCATTATGATGCCGACGCGCGACAATAATCGCGGCAGTCGGAGCATCCATGGCGTGGAGGTAGCAGTGGAGGCGGTCAACGGGGCAACGGTCATTCTCCCGGACGCGGGAGGGGCAGCCGCCGAGGCCGCGCGTGGTCCAGTCATCCTCGGACCGGAGCAGACCGGTGAGGCGTACGTCGTCATGATCGGGGCCATGCCGGCCGGGGATCCCGGACCTCCCCTGCACATCCATCCACACACCGACGAGGCCTTCTACATCGCTGAGGGCGAGATGACGTTCCAGCTCGAAGATCGGGTGGTGGTTGCGGGAGCCGGGACGTTCGTCTTCGTCCCCCGTGGGATGATTCACACGCGCCCGGAATTCGGGGCCGGGACCGATGCGCGGGCTGCTGCTCCTGTCCCCTGGTGGCGCGGAGCACATCTTCCAACCCGTCGAGACCCCGTTGCACCCCGCTTGCGCTCGTGGCGACCCTAAGGACGTATGAAACCAGTTCTAGCTCGTCGCTGGTGGCTGCGCGCCGGTTGAGCCTTCTTCACTCCACACATGGTTCGCCCGTACAGTCCAATTGCAAATAGCCCATGATCAAATGCCAGCAGCCAACAGCCACTAGCTGATACACCTGGACCGTGATGGAAGGAGCGTTAGGTTTGACCGGACGGGCTACTGACGTCATCGTCATCGGCGGCGGCATCAGCGGCACCGCCACCGCCTATGAACTGGCCCGCGCTGGCGTAAGAGTGACCCTGATCGAGAAGGGGACCCTGGCCAGCATGGCCTCGGGTTGGACGCTGGCGGGAGTCCGACAGTCAGGCCGGCATCCAGCGGAGCTCCCGCTGGCGACGGCGGCGGTCGCACGCTGGCGGCAGCTTAGGCGAGGAACTGGGAGTCGACATCGAGTACCGTCAGGAGGGCAATCTGCGCCTGGCGCGCTCGCCTGAGGAAGTCCCGGTGATCGGAAGATCGTCGAGGAGCAACGCGCGCTCGGGCTGGATCTGACCTTCTTGCCTGACAACACCTCGATACGAGAGATCGCGCCGGCCATCGCGGAGTCCGTCCTCGCCGCGTCGTATTGCCCGACTGATGGTCACGCCAATCCCATCGCCACCGTCCAGGCCTTTGCCGACGCGGCCGAGCGCAACGGCGCGATGCTGTGCACCGAAACGACGGTGACCGCAATTGACGCCAGCGGGGGCCGGGTTCGTGGCGTCCATGCCACAAGCGGCGACGTCGCTGCCGACGCCGTCGTGGTGGCCGCCGGTGTCTACACGACGCGGCTCTGCGCGCCGCTAGGTGTGGACGTGCCGATCCAGGTGCGGCATGTGGCCGTGGTCCAGACCGTGCCCCTGCCGCCCCTCATCCAGCAGGTGCTGGGGACGGCGGGGGCGGACTTCGCCGGTCGGCAGGAGGTCGGCGGCCGCTTCCGGCTGACCGGCGGTGGGAGCCCTGGCCGCACGATCTCGACGACCTCGCGGAGGCAACGATGCCGTGCTCCCGCCTTCCGACACGTCATCGACGCCCTGCAGCGAGGGATCGAGGTGCTCCCTGCCCTCGCGGAGGCTCGCGTGGCCAGGGTCTGGGGCGGGTTGATCGATGCGACGCCGGATGCGCTGCCGGTCATCGAGCGAGCGCCGGGGGTCGATGGTCTGGTCGTCGCCGCGGGGTTCTCGGGACACGGCTTCTGCCTTGGTCCAGTGACCGGCCAGATCGTACGCGATCTGGTACTCGAGGGGCGACCTCGTTCCCGATCGAGCCGTTCCGGAGCGACCGTTTCGCTGGCATCACGCCTCACGCAGAGGCAACGCTCCACGGATAGCGACGTGGTGACGAACCGGGGCGCTGAACGGATCCCTTCAACACTCCCGGTTCTCATTACGGCTTGCTCCCCGCGTTGGTAGGCGCCATAGTTGTCAGCATCGTCTCAACGTTTCTCTCGTCCGTGCTCATCGACGGGCGGTAGCGGCCAAAGGTCGGGCCCGTCACGACCGACCGGCTGCACCCTCGGTCAGTGGGCGGGGAGAGCCGGATCCGAGAATGGTTTCGCCAGCGCGGATGAGCCCCGTGCCGAAGAACGCCCGCAGTCGAGCGGCGAGCTCCCGAGCGCGCGGGTAGGACTCGGCGTCAGGGATGACCGGGCCGGGTCCGCTCCCCTGCACAGCGTTGGCGACACCGCGCTTGGCGTCGAACACTCCCACGAAATAGAGTTGGTCCATCGTCAATCTCTCCTGGGGCCGCCCCGCAACCGGGGCGGCTACCTCTGATCCGCCGCGAGCGGAACCAGGCTGGTGTCCCTCGCTCCTGCAACAACTCTATGGGGAACAGGCGTTGGCACAGTGTCAGAAAGCCTATTCGGGCTACCGAATCGGAGAGAGGGGGTACCTAGTCGGGCGCGCGAAAGTCGCCAAGCGAGTGATTGGCGACTTTCGCGCGGCGACGTGGGGAGCGCTGGATCAGGTCAAGCCGTGGTCGGCTGCAAAGCGGATGGCGGCCCCACGACCGGTGACGTTGAGCTTGCCGTAGATGCGGTTCAGGTGAGCATTGACGGTGCGCGGGCTGATGAAAAGGCGCTCCGCGACCTGAGCGTTGGTCAACCCGGCCGCCACCAACCGCAGCACCTCGACCTCACGCTCGCTCAACCCGGCCGGATAGGACGCTGCCGTCCCGTTCTGGGTGGCTGCCGGCAAGGAAGACGCTAACTGCTCGGCGAGAGCCGCTGCCTCGGCGATCACCGCCTCGCGGGACAGGGCGGAACCCGCCTCCCAGGCGGCCGCGAAGTCCGCCTGACCCAGCCGGCTACGGAAGCCATCAAGTCGGGCGAGTTGCTCAGGGTGCTTGTCCTGCGGCTCGCGCACCCCTGACACCCGGTGCAAAGACGCCGCGGCGGCGTAGAGGCGCACAGCCGCGGCCGCGTCACCGCGTTCCCCGCGAGGAGCGCCAGTCCAATCGAGGCCCGGGCGACACCAACGACGTCGCCCTGCTCCCGGTAGCGGAACAGCGCTTCTCTCAGGGGAGTGATTGCGTCGGCAGACTTACCCTTGCCCCTGAGCACATCGGCGAGCCGCGCCAGGGCTTCGGCCCGGCCCCAGTCATATCGCGGCGGCCTCGCTCAGGTCGAGGGATTCCCGCAGGAGGGCGATCGCGCGATCGTGCTCGCCCCGGTGTCCCGCCAGTTCGCCAAGGCCCATGAGGGCCAGGGCCGCCAGCGGCCGTTCACCCAACTCGCGGGCAAGTGTCAGCGAGGTCCGTATAGAGCCTTTCGGCCCGTTCCCTGTCCCCCTCACCGTAGACCGATTCGCCGAGGTGGAACGCGGTTTGGGCCGTCAGCCGGCGGTCGTTCAGATCGCGAGCGATTGCCGCGGCTTCCTCATTGAAGGCCACTGCCGCAGCGTGATCGCAACGCATGCAGCTCATCAAGCCGACGCCGAGCAGCACTGTCGACCCGTGCGGTGGTCGGACTATCTTCAGGCCGCCAACGCGCGAGTTAGCCATCGTTCGCCTTCTCCCTGGTGCCAGTGGATTCGCCAGAAGCCGGCCAGAGCCCGAGCGAGATGGACGAGAAGCTCGCTGTCGCCGGACGAGTCCGCCCAGGCCAGAGCCGCGCGAAGGTTGTCATGCTCCATCTCGAGCTGGTCCAGCAGCACCGCGCGGCCGGTTCCGAGCAGATCGGACTCTGCCCGTTCCGCCAGCGCCAGGAAGATGCCAGCATGGGCCCGCCGAACGGCATCTTCTTCACCGCTCTCGGTCAACTTTTCCCGCCCAAATTCGCGAATCGTCTCCAGCATCGCGAAGCGCGAACTTCCCGCAACGATGCCATCGGTGCGGATCAGCAGACTCTTGGCGACGAGCGCGCCAACGCCGTCGACCACGTCACATTCCGACCCGAGCATCCCCATGATTGCCTCAGCGAGGTCCAGGGAGAAGCCGTCGGCGAAGACCGCGAGGCGCCGGAACAGGATCTGTTCATTGCGGTCCAGCAGATCGTGGCTCCAGGAGATGGCGTCGCGCAGACTGCGCTGCCGGGTTGGCGCGTCGCGCGGTCCACCGGTCAGCAACGGCAGGCGGCTGCCGCCCAGGCGATCGAGCCGGTCCAGCAATTCCGCCGGCGCGAAGAGGGCGACCCGCGCCGCGGCCAACTCGATGGCCAGCGGCAACCCGTCGAGACGGGTGCAGATGGCGGCCACGATCGGCCCGTTCTCCGCGGAGAGGGCGAAGTCTGCCCGCGCCGCCCGGGCGCGCTCGACGAAGAGTTGGACCGCTGGAGCGTCGGCAAGAGCATCGTCGGTCCCGTGTCCATTCAGGTCGGGGAGAGCTAGCGGCGGCACTCGAATATCGCGTTCGCCTGAGATGCGCAGCGTCTCACGGCTCGTGGCTAGCACCTTGAGTCCGGGGCAGGTCACGAGCAGGTCGCCGACAAGGGGCGCAGCCTCGAGCACCTGTTCCAGGTTATCGAGGACCAGCAACAGATTTCTCGTGCGTAACGCCGAAGCCAACGCGTCTGTGAGCGGCCGATCACCGATCTCGCGCACGTCCAGCGCCCGGGCGATCGCCGATAGGACGAGATCGGCGCTGCGCAGTGTCGCGAGTGGCACGAAGCACGCTCCGTCCGTGAACGTGGCCCCGGCTCGAGCCGCTATTTCCTGGGCGAGTCGGGTCTTGCCGACGCCGCCGGGACCGGAGAGGGTGACGAGTCGGACGTCGGGGCGACCTAGCAAGGAAACGGCCTGCTCGACATCGCGCTGCCGACCAATCAAGGGCGTAAGGGGAAGCACCGCGCGCCCAACCTGATTGGCTGGCTCTTCGGGTTCTGACGGGAAGTCGGAGGCGCCGCTCGGACGCAAGGAGGGACATGGGTGTGGGGGATTCTCCTAGCCTCGTACTGCTCGAATCATGCGGTCAGGTCAAGGCCCTCGTCAATGCTGAAAGCGAGATGGAGACGGCCACACCTAGCGCCTCCGAACTAGGCCGTGATTGACCGGTAAGGTTCTCCACGCGTTCGTCCGATCCTTGGAGCCGCAGAAGACGAGAGCGGCGCCACGAGTTTGGCGACGATCACCGAAGTGTTTACCGAAGTTCGAGTGGTGCTGAGTTTCAGGACGGGCAGGGCAAGCAGAGTCAGCAGCCAGGCAACAATGAGCGAGATACGTTGGAATACTAGCACAGAAATCCACGACGCCTGAGACCTTGAGCAAAGTTAGCCGGTTGGGGTCTTGGATGAGGAACGCAACTACAGATAGAAGAAGGCTGGGCAGAGACGCCGCATCGGAGCTACAATTTACATTCAATTTCATTGTGTGATGATTATGTTCAGTCATTTCCCGACCGAGTGAGTCTCTGCCACGAGTTCGGCCACGATCTCGGCAGTCGGCTGCGCCTCTCGCACGAGCCCGCACCTCCCCGAGTAGAGCGCGATGGCCTGAATTTCTCCTGGACTATGCCGTGTCGGGGAGACCGGAATGATCGCCGTGGGATCCTGACGGATGGTGCAGTCGGGCGATGATGGTGCTTCTGCGGGGCGGTGCGGTGGACGCGGTGGCCAGCGGTCTCCGACGCTCGGATGGTGCTGTTGAGGGTGCGACCGGGGCCTGGGGCCATCGCTGTCGAACAACTAGAGTAGAAGGGTGTCGTCACCGGCAGCTGTGAGGCGCGAGGTCGCGGTAGACCGGATGCAGATGTTAGCCTCCATCGCGGCCAGGAACCGGGTGCCGACCCAGACGCCGACGGCCCAGCGCCAGCGCAGCCGCGACTCCTGCTGAGTAAGCGATCCCGGCCGCATGACCGGGACCGGTGCGACGGCATCGACGACTTGCGGGACGAGCGCCATCGTCCGTTTCCCGCGCACGTGACGCCAGCCTCGCGCCCCTGGGCGACAATGACGTCGAAGCCGGCATGGGCTGCTAGCGACAGCCTGGTCGACGAGCCGACCACCTGGATCGCGAAGGCACCGGCTGAATGCGCCTGCGGCAGGAAGCGGCCACCGTCGCCCCAGAAGAACGACACGATCGGCACGCCGTACTGGAGCGCGACCGAGAGGCGATCATCGATCGGGAAGTCGAGAACGAAGTTGGCGCCGTACGGCCTGCTGGTCAGGTGCTTCATCTGCTGGAAGAGTACTGCTAGATCACCGGGCTCACGCCAGGTGCAGGCCAGGTGCCGGCGGCGCCGTTCTCGGAGACCGCCGCCGCGAACTCCGGAGCGGCGATCGCGCCGATTGGAGCTTGGAAGACCGGTTGCTCGACGCCGAGGCGTCGGCGCAGCTCTTCGCTCAAATCCATGACTGATCTCCGTTCCGGTTACTTGCCGGGCCAACGCCACTGTCGGTAAAGCTGAGCAGCTAGCCGGAGAACGATGTCTCGCTTAAGAAGTGACAGATGGTCGCGGACAAATCTTTCCCAACCCAGCGGAGGGCCACCTCGCCGATCCGCCGCCCGAACCGCTCGGCCGTCTCCCGATCGCTAGCTGGGGGCACCGACTGGGGTCCCTGGTCGGCGTTGCTCTGCGCCATTAGCCCAGGAATGAGGAAAGACGGTTCACGTCGTCGAGCGCTGCCAGAGCTCGTCTGCCAACCGGGCAGTTCGCCGAGTGGCACCCAGAGCATCCCGTGTTGGGCGGCGAAGCCGGCCAACTGCTGAAGTGTGAGGAGTTTGTCGCCACTCATACCGGCCGAGTTGGTGAACCCGGCCGCCAACTTGTCCTTCCAGCGTTGCTCGAGGAACTGAGGCTGGAGCGTCTCCTCCATAAACGCCTTGAGCGCCGCTGAACCCGACCCCATGTAGGTGGGACAGCCAAAGACGATGACGTCAGCGGCGTCGAGTTCGTCCGAATAATTCGCACGCTCGGCGACGGGGATGATCGTGACGGATGTGCCCTCGCTGGCGACGACGCCCTTCGCGATTGCCTCCGCCAGCACCCGCGTTCGTCCATAGAGCGCTGGGTTGCCGCGGCTGCCGGAGTCGTAGATGATCACAACCGACACTTCCCTGTCCGACGCTAACATCCCTGTTCTCCCAAAATTCGACCGTCTCGTCTTGCTTTCGTCCGTGATGAGACGGGATCGTGATAAGACCGTCCTTGCCGCACGCTCGACCCTCCCCGCGTTCATGGCTCGCGCACCACCTCAGGGGGACCGGCGTCGGCTAGGAATCGTTGGATCGCTGCGGTGTCCTGGTGGAACATGCGGGACTCCGCGACCCGGCCGTCGTGCATCCGGTACACGCTGACGGCCGGCAGGTGGATGGATCGCATGCCGTCGGGAGTCTGTCCCGCTACCGCCAGAGGACGACGACGGTTTCCCCAGCGTCGAGGACCTCGACATCGAGCGAGCGGGCTCCTGGCTCCTGGAGGGGAGCCCACGTTGCCTCGTAGGCGTAGGCGTGGCGCTCCCCACCGTCCAACCCGCGGTAGGTTCCCGTACGGGAGGGACTCCGCCTCGTCGATCACGACGTCGGGGGCGTAGGCAGCGAGCACACCGGCCAGGTCGCGCTGCTCGACTGCGGCGAACAACCGCCGGATCGCCGCCACGTTCTCCTCGGACATTGAACCCTCCTGTCGTTTATGCTGACCCGGCGCCCACAAATCAACAACTACCGCCTCGATCAGGTGTTGTCCTCCTCGTTCACGTCGTCGTGGAGCACGACCTCGTAATGCCGAACGCGCTCGTCGAATCGGGTGAGTAACTCCTTGGCCTCTGGCGCAACAACAGCGCCATCGACATCGGCGCCAGCAAATTCGTGGATCGCCGCCGGTGACTGCCAACAAGTAATGACGGCAATCGCTACCTAGTCCCCGCAGATGCAAGTGAGCAGATGAGCTCACAGATAGCCATCGAGCGTCCTCAGCGTGGGCAAGACGTGCCTGCGGACATGCAACACGTAAGTGGGAGCCTGTGTCGAAGATGCCTGGGCAGTCCAGACCTGGGCAATCATGGCGCTTCACCCCCC
This sequence comes from uncultured Chloroflexia bacterium, assembly GCA_963751075.1. GTDB lineage: Bacteria > Chloroflexota > Chloroflexia > Thermomicrobiales > UBA6265 > JACCXM01. Next base: position 36,246 of record CAVVTE010000031.1, read on the forward strand.
AGTGCTAGTCTCACGGTGGTCCTTTCTCTAACACGGAACGTGGCCGGAAGTCGCAGCTAGTGACTCCTGCCCGTATGTTCCGGATGCATGCCACGAACGCTCTCGCCATCCGTAACGCCGCGTGGATCGACCAGACGGAGACGATTCGCAGGCCCGGCCGAATTGCCCCGTCCCGCGGCGCCGCAACCTCTTGCCACGCCAAACCGGGGATTCGCCGCACCTCGCGCTCCCGTTCGGCGATCGACACTCGAGCGTGGAGCACCGCATCGTACGGAGATCCCATTCCATTGCTCCTTCCACACGGACCGTCGGGCGGCAATACGGCCTGGCGCCCGTGTCTGCCCGCATGGCGTCCGCCCCATCAACCCCTCCGTCTCCCTGTCCGTCCGCCATTGACTACTCACGAATGGAGGAGTTGGCTGGGTCTGTAGCGACCCCAACGGGAGTCAACTCCACGTGCATCGTCGTGTTCCCCTGAGACGGTGGATCAAGGGCGCGAGGACACCGTGCATCACCGGGTACTTACGGGCGAGAGCCTGCCCGGCCGCAACGGCCTGATTGCCGTCGAGGATGCGGGCACGGGCGCGGATAGCGGGCCCGGTCGTGACCCCGCGGGTCGTCGCTGGGGCGACCTCGACTTCTGGAGTGTTCCGGATCGGCTTCAAATTCCACGTCGCGTCCAGGTTTGGAATACGGCCCGGTTCCCGTCGACGGCAATGTGGACCGGGGTTCCAACGGGCGTTCCGTTCCGGCGGTACGTGGTCAGCAGGACCGTATGCTGGCGGACGAACGGCTCCAAGATCGCCGTCGCGTCGCGATTGCCCCAGGAGGCCCGTTCTCTCCCACCCCCTCCCTGGTGGGCGCCCTGTCTGGATCCTGCCGCAGGTGACTTTGCCCTGCCAAACGGTTTGGCGTTCTGACCGCGCTCTGTCTCAATGTCCACGGACGTCTCCTGATACTCGGTGCGCCGATTGGCGCGTCTTAACAGGAGGACGCGGCCGACTCTGATAGCGTGACATCGCTACCGGTACGTTCCAGCAACCCAGGGACTGATCGCGCCACGGCGGTAGCCAGGCGAGGCTTTGCACCACTCCGTCCCGTCGATGCGCCTGGAGTGTGGGGATCACGCATGGGAGACACGCGAACTGGGAGCGGTATTCCGCATCAGCTTGCTGAGGAGGGATACTGACTGGCTCACCGCGCGTGGGCCTCAGCCGCGGGTGGCGAGGCCGATGCCGCCAAGGATGAGGATTCCGCCGGTGATTATGCTCAGGTCAAGCGGCTCGCCCAGCAGGGGAACGGCGAGCAGGGAGGCGAGCACAAGGATACCCAGGAGGGCTACCGAAACCGTGGTCGCCGGGAGCCTGCCGAGCACGAACCCGATGCCAAGCAGCCCGCCCACATGGGAAACGAGCCCGAGGGCCAGAAGCGCGGCCCAGGTCCGGTCGTCGTACCCAGTAAGTGGGACGCCAAACCCAAGTGCCAGGGCGAACAGCATCGCCACCCCCGAGAGCGACCCTACCGCAGCGATCGAGAGAGTGTCGAGGCAGATACGGAGTCGGCTAATGGTGAGCAGGTAGGCCGCATAGCAGAGGCTCGTCCCCATCGCCAGGCTTTCACCGAGGCCGAACTTGGGCGGCCAGAGGGCGTTCCCGCCGAGGACGAGGGTCATTCCTACCAATGCCATGGCTAAGCCACCCGAGTAGCGGGCTGGGAGTCTTTGTCGAAAGATGAGCAGGGAACCGACACCGACCCACAGCGGGGCGCTGCCCGCGATCAGCGTTGCCTCTGCAGCCGTCGTCAACATGAGAGCCGAATTCAAGAGGGCGAAGTTAGCCGCCAAGAGGGCACCGCCGACTGCTGCCCAGACCACGTTGCTCTGTGTGGGCCAGGTCCGCCGGCGGACGAGCCACAACGGCATGATGACAAGCGCAGCAAAGAGCAGCCGGTAAAGGGCTGACGCCGGCCCCGGAACGCCCGACCACCTGACGAGAATCGGGGCGCAGGCCGTGGCAAGGATGCCTCCAGTAAGGGCTGCAATACTCCTCCAACGCGTATCGGGCTCATCCAGGGCCATCGCGGTCGCCGATTCTGTTGCTATGCTGCGTCTCCTCGTCCGACGCTCCACGCTGTATGGCTGATTGCCGCTCGCTACCCTCCTGACATGCCGACAGCCGGCAACCAACGCGAGCCGACCTGACGTCGTCGTGTTTCTCTTCTACGATGTCGATCGGCCGCACGGCTGAGGTCTTCGGCATCTACCCAATGGACCTCGATGCGAGCACAAACACCCCGTGGCGCGAAAGTCCTTGGTCATGTCTGGTGAGCTCATTAGAGCGAAACGGGGACATCGTGACGCCTGACACGGCCAGCCTCAACACAAGCGCGGCCACAGACAGCGTGAGGAAGATGATCGGCGCAGTGAACGCGTAGTAGTGCCGCGCAGGTGGGTGATGATGGCGCCGACGAAGAAGAGGACGAGCCCCACCGCGGCGGCGATCCCGATTGATGGGACGAAGATGCCGATGAGCAACCCGAGCGCGCCCGCGGCTTTCAGGATGCCCAGGGGGATCATCCACGAATGCGGCACACCCACTCGGTCCATGTTGATGGCGATCTGCGAATTGAGGACGAAATCCGCTCCGGCGGCGAAGAGGTTCGCGGCAACGGCAGGGCAGTAACGACGAGGTATGCGGTAAACAGAGATAACACAGAAACCTCCGATGGTCTTTTCCCTCGTACAGGACAGGCCGATGGCATGTGTGCGCATGAGTTCGAGCGTCGGTGACGCTGGGGCATAGGCAACTGGATCAGCGATCAGCAATTGCGCTCGCTCGCTTGCTCAACCTGGTACGTCCATCCTGGACGAATGAATGTCCAGGTCGCGTCCCTGGCGTTCGTTGCGCCACTGGCGCGACTTATCAGGAGGACGCGTTCGACGCCGAAAGCGTGACATCGCTAGTGGTGCGTTTCTTCCCAAGGACTGGTTACGCGCCGGCGAGATGCTGAGCAACGAGGCCGGACGGATGGCGCGCAACGGGTCTTCACGGTGAGCGATGGCTCATCTTCTTTCGCAATCGCTGTCTTCAGAACTCGTGGCCGGCACGACTCCTTACTGAGGTGACGCGGGTGCGTGGGTTCAGCGGCTGGAAGATGACGCGGCGCCGAGGGCGCGGCGGCGGGGACGAACAGGTCGCCGGAGGGCAGGGCGTTCACGGGAACTCGTTGCGTTGTAAGTCCTGCGAGCGCGTCTGGTTCCACCTCCACCGTGTAGGCGACGAAGCCGGGCAGCGCTGGGGCACGTTCGCCGGCAGCACACCTTCAAGGTCCGAGTCGGGAACGATCGTGACGTCGCGCCATCGAGATCAACACCTCGTGTCAGCTCATTCCGTCGGGCGGAGCGCCGGTGTACGCTTCATAACGCCGCTCCACATCAGCGAGATCAGCCCCGTGACACAGAGCAGAGCCTCCACAAGATTCAACGCGCCATTGGGATGATCAACGCGCCGCGCGCGCACGACATCTGCCGGGGGCGGCTCGGCCACGGCGAGTCTTCCTCGGGCACGCGTCACCGGCGATCTCCATGGAGCGACGGGCAAGGTCGAACGTCCCGCTTCCGTGTCGATCTCGAGATGCACGTCTGGACATCGCGTGAACGATCCGCCGGCGTCCAGTCGGCCAGCGACGGCGTCGACGTCCGGAGCTCAAAGACGAGGATGTGGGCACTGGAAACGGGCGAGGCACGAGTGGAGAACGGCGATGGTCTCCTTGATCGCCGCGCGGACGCGAGGCAGAGCGTCGTCTGGGACGCGGATGGGGACCAGGCTGGCGTTGCTTGGGATTGGGCTGGTGTCTGTCACAACGGTGACGAGTTCGAGGAAGTTGCGGCGGAAGGTGGCGCGGGTGTTGGCACGCCGAACGGCACGGGAGGCGCGCGTCTGGGGCGGCATCACGGGTAGGCAGGTGGCGGCAAGACGAATCCAAGCCGCTGGTAGAGCGTGAGCGCCTCCTCCATGTCGCTGACACGAGCCAACGGGCGGACGTACACGTCGTTGCCCCCTCCCAGCCATTCGCCGTTTCATGGCGCCGTCCGAATGCCGGCAGTGCCAGTCCCATGGTGGCTTCCTCCGCTCCCAGGTCGGAAACTCCCGCTCACGATCCTTCGGCATGGCTCCACGTGGACGGCTTCGCGGTCCCGGATTTTACGTAAACGACCACGAAGACTCGGAGCAGGCGGAGCCCATCTCCCGGACCGTGCGTCGGATCATCGTGGTGTCCCTCATCTGAGTTGCCGACAGGAACACCGACGCGGCAACGCGCATCAGGAGGTCGACAATCCGTGCACCGGGCGCTGCGACGACCATTATTTGATGGTCGGAAGGGACTCAACCCGCACCCCGCCGAGCTTGTCGGGGTTCACCACCATGTAGATTGCCTGACCAGACCGTCGGTCACATCGAGCACGACCGCTCCGATTGGATCGCCAGCGTCCGTGGCAGCGACGATCCCGGGATCACCATTGACCCGCGTCACCTGGACTCGGGCATCGGCCACCCCCTTGTCCCAGGCTCCCAGGAGGAAGCGGGACACCTTGTCGGCGCCGTGGATCGGCCGACGCGGCGCCATGGCCTGATCGCCGCCGTCGGCGACCAGGACTACGTCAGGCGCCAGCACTCCCAACAGAGAAGTAAGGTCACCGTTCGCGCATGCGGCGAGGAACCGCTCGGTCACCCGGCGATTCGTCTCCTCATTCGTGTCGAATCGGGGTCGACGCTCCTCGACGTGTTGACGGGCACGGTAGGCCACCTGCCGGACCGTGGGCTCGCTCCGGCCAAGGAGCGCCGCGATCTCGGCGTAGGAGTAGGCAAACGTCTCCCGCAACACGAAGACCGCCCGCTCCAATGGCGACAACGTCTCGAGCACGACCAGTAGGGCAAGCGAAATCGACTCGGCAATCTCGACCACCTCGGCGGGATCCGGATCGCTCGCCACCGGCTCCGGCAGCCACGGGCCGTTGTATTTCTGGCGCAGCATCCTGAGGTGAAGCAACGTCGAGAGCCAGGCGGGTGGTAATCCGGACGAGGTATCCGCGGGGGTCCGTGACCTCGGCATGGTCTACCTGATCCCATCCAGCCACGCCTCCTGGACCACGTCTTCGGCGTCGGCCACGCGACTGAGCATCCGGTAGGCCACCGCCACCAGATGTCGCCGGTGTTCCGCGAAAACCGCCTCGGCCGTCGCTGCGTAGAACACGAACGCCTCCTCGTACGATAACGTCCCGCGATATAGGACGCGCTCAGGGAGAGAAGCGTGACATTGGGGTGCGCTCACGGCCTGCGCGACCAGTGCCTATTGATCCCCAACTTGGAATTCTGGAGCCGTTGCCGGGGTCGACTCCCGAGGCGCAGGTCCTTACCGTTGCCGAATCCACCCGGCGGCCCACTTCGACTGATCTAGCCCGCCTCCCACGTGTCTTACCCGATCGCGGTCTCCCTCCCCTCGTAGCTGGCAACAACCGCGCCGTGGGCAATCCGCGCGATGGCGCAGTTGATATCAATCCCCGCCAGGACGCCGTATTCGCGGGCGGCGATCGAGGCGTAGGCAAGCACACCGCGTTTGGTAGAGGTAATTGGCCTCGGCCCGGTTCCGGGTCAGCGATGCGTCTGCCTGCCTCCGACCAGCGCAACATCCCTCAAGTGGATGACCTGGACGGGCGATTGGCAGGACCGCACTGGTCTTGCAAATCACCCGATGGGCGAGGAGACGATGTGAGTGATCCTGGGACACTCGAGTTGGCGCTGCCCCCTGCTTACCCCACGCCTTGCCGCACCGCGATGGCGGCCAGTTGCACGCGCGAGTCAGCCTGCAGCTTGGTCAGCAGCGAGGCCACATGCGTCTTGACCGTGTTGGGTGAAACAAACAGGATGTGAGCGATCGCCTTGTTCGTCCGACCCTCGGCCAGCAGCGCCAGCACCTCCCGCTCTCGTGGGCTCAGGACGCCAACACCCGTTGAGGTGTCGTCCGACCTTGGCCCAGTGGGGTGGGTGTGTCCCGTATCGGCAAGCACGGCCAGGGCTTCATCCAACACCACGGCGAACGAAAACGCGCGTTCCGCCGCCATGGTGGCGGCGAACGCCGCCTCCTCCAGGGCCGCCAGTGCCTCGGTCGTCGCGCCCACAGATCTCGCCCGGTTCTCCCAGGTCTCCGCCAAGCCAATCGCATTGCGGTTGCTGCTCAGTGCGGGCCGCTCGGTCAGTCCCCATGCGACCTTCCGTTTGCGGATGGTTGGCACTTCTGTTCGCCGTACGCTCATTGCCTCCGGTTCCATCGTGCTGTCTGCCATTACTGTCCTCATTTCCAATCAGCCTGGGTGTTCCTGCTCGCCGTGCTGGCTCATCAGGTGCGGGTAGCGGTGAGCAATGAGGGACTGATCTGGTGGTGCAAGTGAGCCAGCTTCTCCGAATTGACGACGGTCTTGACCGCGATGCTGGTCGCCATGTCACTCCGGCGTTCAGGTGGGATTGCCTCCGTGATCATCCTACGAACTCTGGAGACGCTCTTCTCGCATCCGTCGGTGGCCCATTCGCAGTCGACCCCGACGCGAGGGTGTCAGTTAAGAGACGAAGTAGGGACAAGAAACGTGACAGAAACGGGTGCGTCGAGGAGTGGCGAGCGGCCAGGAGGCATCGAATACCAGTCCTGAGACGATTCCTGGATCGAGGTAGGGGACGGCCGTACGGTGCACGATCACCCTTTAGCTCTTCTGCAACGCGTCGACACAGATCACCGCCTTCACAGTCGTCCCTCTCAATAGGCCACTGGAGCCGCCGAACTTGATCCGCGCCGCCTGGTAGACACCGCGCTCGCCATTTCTGCGGCCGTGGAGGTGCGCGTCGGCCCAAAGGGTCCGACGCGCGAGCGTGGCGACTGAGTCCGTGATCTCGCCGAGGGCGCTGGGCATGCTTGGCACCGCCATGCCAGTGGTGAGGTGGATGTTTGCTGTACCTGTGATCAGCCGCGATACCCATTGCGTCAACTCCTGCATTCCGCTCACCGGCGGTGTCGACGAATTGCCTGTTCCATACGCCACCGTACGTTAAAGGGTACGTGGCCGCGTTGTCAATACGCCAGCGTATGGTGAATACTGCGTGCATGACGAACGACAAGCGGGCCACCCGATCGGGCAGACTGACGGCCGCGGACTGGATAACGGCGGCGTGCCGGGCGATCGTGGAGGGGGGAGTTAGCACGGTCGCCGTTGAGCCCTTGGCGCAGCGTCTGGGCGTGACCAAGGGCAGCTTCTACTGGCACTTCCCGAACCGCGACGCCCTCCTCCAAGCGGCGCTCGAGCGCTGGGAGGAGGGCACCGAGGCAGTGATCGCCGAGCTCGGCCGGATCGCGGACCCGCGGCTCCGGCTCGAACAGTTGATCGCCACGGCGTTCGCCGGCTATTCGAGGGACGATGGCGTCGCCGCTCGTGGGATCGGAGCCGGCTATCCATTCGATGGCGCTGCCAGGCTGGGGCTCGGATCCAGCCACGCCTTCCATCTGGCCATTGCCGACGCAGCCGACGATCCCATCGTGGGCCCGACCCTCAGACGGGTCTCCGAACGTCGGGTGGACTACCTGGACGAGTGCTTTCGTGCGCTGGGCTTGACGCCGGAGGAGGCACGCTACCGGGCATTCTTGGCATACGCCGCCTACGTCGGCACCTTGCGACTGGCTAGGGAAGCACCTAGCCGCCTGCCTCGGAGCGAGGAGTACCAAGAGTACCAGCGGCACCTGATCGCCATGACCATGCCTGAGGTCGGGAACGGCAGCAGCGGAGGGGATCAGCCACTCCGGCCCGGGTCTGAGGTACCCGTATAGGGGGGCGGTCCGAAACGGGGCACCGCGCGAGGCGATTCGGACACGATGTGGAACCCATGGCGTCCATCGGTCAAGTCCTTGGCGACGAAGGCGAGGACGGAATCCCCGACACGGTTTCGAATCCTGGACAACTGGTACCTGACGCCGCGCGATTTGCATCCGTTTGGCGACGACGCTGGGTCGGGTGCATCGGGTACGCGACGGCCCTTTGGTGGCTGCTCTCCGGATCACTCGGCTTCTCCTGCATCACCATGCTGATGACATGCTGCCCCGCAGAAGGCGAGCCGCATGGTGACGGCTGGGGCGGCGGTTGGGGATTCGATCCATGGCGGCGATCACTCGCTCGGTCGCTTCCTGCTCCTAAGGTCCGAGGGTCACTTGGAGCACGGGGACGCGGTTCGGCAGGGACATAGTGATTTCCATACGCCACCGTATTGACAGACGGACTGCGAGCTTTTACCATACGCCAGCGTATGGTCGGAGGCAGGCTGTCGCGATGTGAGGTGTCACCGTGCTGCTGGATGATCTGATGCCGACGTATGAGTTCAACGAGGTCCACCGGATACGGATCCACGCGTCGCCGGGCGCGGTATACGTGGCGTTGAAGGAGGTCACGCCCGGCGAGATGCCGCTCGTGCGCGTGCTGTTTGGCCTCCGCTCCTTGCCGGCACATCTCATGGGACATCAAGGACTGCCGACCCGCAAGACCGAACCGCTCTACGCGCAGATGCTGAACGGTGGGTTCGTCTCGCTCGGAGAAGTGCCAGGCGAGGAGCTGGTCGTGGGCGTGGTCGGGCAAATGTGGAAGCTGCGCGGCGACACCCCGGCACCGCGCATCACCGGGAAGCACGCGTTCGTCGCCTTCAACGCGCCGGGTTTCGCCAAGGGAGCGATGAACTTCGCCCTGCGCCAAGTGGATGACGGCGCCGAGCTCACTACGGAAACCCGCGTCCAGACGACCGACTCCGGCGCGCACCACGGCTTCGCGAGGTACTGGCGAGTCATCCGCCCCGGCAGTGCGGCGATCCGGCGCAGCTGGCTCCGAGCCGTGAAGCGGCGCGCGGAGCGCAGCCCCCGATACCAAAGCCATGCCACCGCGTCGAGCGGATAAGGCCGACCACGCGAGGTCGTCCCTGGCTGGGTTCCCGTTCCGGGGGGGCAGCGGGTGCCACCGGCACTGGCGATCATCCCCGACCCGGCGGCCCCTGTCGTGCTGACCGCGGATGGCCTGACTATGCTGCGCCTCCAGATTGTGGGGCGGTTCGACACCAAAGGCTGGGGTGTTAGCACGCCGGGGCTGCACTTTCTGCCATGGGGCATCGCGCTTAGCATGGCCACGCTCGCCTACTACTGCCGCCGGCGCGGCCGCGGGCCCACATCGCGCAGCGGCTGAGCGGACGGGCGTCTGCTGCGTCTGGAGACGTCAAGGTGTTCCCACGTGATCTGGCGAGGCCTATCCTCCTCGTCAGTCTCGCGGCGCTGCTTGGCGTGGCGGCTGGCCTCGTCGCGTTGATCGGCATGGCCACGATCACCGACCGGCCCCCGCAGTTTCTGTTGGCCGGGCTCGCCGCCTTCTGCATGGTCTACGTCTCGGGGCTGCTGCTCGCGACACGGGGGATCGCGCCATCCCGGCGCCAACGCGTGCGGACAATTGCCCTCTGCATCGGCGCCGTAACGGTCATAGGTGCCTTCGCGGCGACGGCCTTGCGACCTCTGGACGACCCGCGCCTGCCGCCCGCTCCGGTACAGGGTCAGCACTTCTGGGAGCTTCCCACCGGCTCTACGATCGCCTACGTCCACGTGGCCGCCGAGGGGAATGCCCATCCCACACCACTCGTCGTCCTGCACGGCGGCCCCGGCGTACCCGACATGGCGGGCGATGCCGCCTACTTCGGGCAACTCGCCCGGGATGGCTTCGACGTCTATGTCTACGACCAGGTCGGGACGTGGACGGTCATCGCGGCTCGCCGATCCCCGCGGGTACACCCTGGAGCGCGACGTCGCCGACCTGGAGGCCATCCGCCGTCAGATCGGCGCTGAGCGCATGGTCCTCATCGGCCACTCCTCCGGCGGGCTGCTCGCCGCGGCCTACACCGCCGCCAATCCAGAGCACGTTGCCAAGATTGTGCTCTCTTCACCAGCCGATCCCTCGCCTGCTGTCCGCGGTTCCAGCATGGTCGGGCGGTTGCGCCTTCGCGAGCAGCTCGGGGTCTATGCCCTGCTGCTCCAGCCGCGTGCGCTCCTGGGCTACGCCTTGCTCCAGGTCAACCCTCGGGCAGCCCACGCCTTCGCCGGCGACGCCGAGATGGACGCCCGCTTCGACCGCGTCTACAACCGCTCACGGCCGGCCCTGCATTGTGTCGGCAAGCCGCCCGGACCGCCGCTCTCCGGCCTCGGCTTCTACGCCCACTACTACCCGCAGTCGCCCGCCAGTCCCCCGCATGCCGACGTCCTTCCCGACCTCGCCGAGCAGAGCGCGCCAGCCCTGATCATTAAGGGGCGCTGCGACTATCTCTCGTGGTCTTCGGCCGTGGCTTACCTCGATGCCCTGTCCGACGCCCGGATCGTCTACTTCCGTGAGGCAGGGCACAATGCCTACCAGGATGAGCCGGAGCGGTACCTGGCCGCGGTCCGCGCGTTCCTGCTCGGCCAGCCCGTACCCGATCCGCCGTACGAAGGACGTCTCCCGCCAGACGACTACGAGGGTCCACCGTGAGTCAGGCGCGAGCGGACGGTCCTTGCATCGACTCGGCTACCGGAAGATCGGAAACCATCCTGGCTCCCTGTCAGAGTCCACTGCGACGTCCCAGCCGACGCACCAGTTGTCATGCTGTCTATTCCGTCTCATAGCATGTCCGCGGCGGAGCATACGGAACAGGCCACCTCAAAGAGTCTGGTAGCCGGAGTGATCGATCTCAGATCCCAAACAGACGTCCTACCAACGGTACCGATGTCGTCAGCACGGGAGCCTCGGCGGCTGTGCCTAGCGCGATTCGGTAGTTCCCCTTCCGCCCCTCCCGCCTTTTCGGTGTCGGATAGCTCAGGATCCTTCAAGGACCACAGGATCGACTATCAGCGTCGAGTCGCCATCGCCGCTCGGCGCCGCCGTTGCCGGCCGGGCCTCGATCAACTCCTCGCCCCCCTCCGGCAACCCGGACGCGATGTCCACGCCGAAGAGGGTGAGGGGATCGTCAGCTTCCGGTTGCATCAGCAGGTCCAGTATCACGCCGTCGCACGTTTCACCAATACAGCGAAACCAGTGATATCCATCATCGGCAAACGGCTCCTCGAACGAGTACGGCGTACCTACCACATCCATGCGGCGCAGCCCGGCGGCGAGCGGGACGTAAAGCGATATTCGGTTGCTACCACTCGGCGATCGTAGTGCGAGCCGGACCACGCGATCCGTACCGGCATGCGCTCGTCCGCGAGAAGCTCAGCTACCGGACCAGGCACCGTTGGCACGGCCGGGCGCGACTCGATACTCCTGAGAAGACCAGGGCAGCGCAGGCGCCGCTTCGTCGGCAAACGGTGCGGCACGCAACAACTCGTCCAGGCCCAATGCCGCCCCATCGCCTGACAGGGGGCGCCCCGTCGAGCGCCCAGGACGGCCTGATTGGATTGCCGGTCCTCGATGTGGAGGAGATTGAGCCGTAGCGGTCTCGACTCGGAAGAGGCGGGAACACGAAGTGCTACGCCAGCGGCGACCACCACGAGCAGGGCCGTGCCGGCCAGCGCCCAGCGCCGCCACTTGCTGAACGCGGGTGGGAGCGCAAGAAATGGCGCCAGGGTACTGGCCGCCAATCCCACGGCAAAGCCCACCGTCGGACCGAGATCGGGTCCAAGTGCGGAATAGTCCGAGCCCCGCACAAATGACAGCCAGAACCAGCAGGCGGCAAAGAGCGCGGCCAATGCCACGATCTCCCACGTTGGCCCCGCCGTGCGCAGAGGCGTCACCGCGACGATAGCTGCCAACAGAGCGGCAAAGAGTGTGGGCAGCAAGAGCAACGGACTGACTCCCGGCGCCACTATCGCCACGAGCAGGGACAACGCCGCCCACCAGAGCCACGTGCCCAGGAATAGTCCCCGGAATCCAGCGCGACGGGCGACGAGTGTCACGGCCAGCGCGATACAGAGCAGAGCACCCAGACCCACCGCGATTCGGATCGGAATCGGATTGGCGTACCAGGGAATGGCCGCGCCGCTGAGAGCGATGACGGCGCTGGCCAAAGCAAACCCCAACAGGGTCGCTCCCACGATGCCGACCGGGGCCACGGCAAGTCCCCAGGCCAGGCTGGGCCAAGCAAGGTGGCCGCGCTGGATGTCGCTGGCGGCGATCCGGATCCAGACCAGTGCCGCGATGAGTGCCAGCCAGATCGTCCAGGGCTCCGGCCAGCGCACGACCACGCCGGGCAACACGTCCTGGAAAACACTCCTCCCGGCCGGCTGGTTGGACAAATCGAGCGCCGCGAAGGCCCGCGTCGCCGCCAGCGCGTTGTCTCCGTGGTGCTGGACGCTCCCGGGATCGAGGTGTGCCAGGCTATCGAGTGCGGTGTGATAATGAGGATGCTCCTCGATGAACGCGAAGTTGAGACCGGGCAAACCCGCTTCGTTGTAGACCGTCAGGTCGGTATTGAAGGGCAGGAATGCGTAGATCGCGTCGTACACCGAGCTCGCGACCGGCCGGGGCGCGTGGCTGGCAAAGGCGTCGATCAGCCAGCCGTTGTCCCCGGTAGTCTGGAACAGCACGCTCTGGCCGTGCGTCCCGTTCGCCTCCAGGTTGACCACCACACCGACGTCAGCGGCCCACGGGTGCTCTGCCATGAACGCCTCAGCGCCCAGCAGACCAAGCTCCTCGCCGTCGCTGAACAGGAAGATGATGGGGTTGCGCGCCGGCGGTTCGGTGAGCAGGAGGCGGGCCACTTCCAGGATGGTGGCGACTCCAGCCATGTCGTCACCGGCGCCGGGTCCGGCCTGGATCGAATCGTAATGGGCGGTGAGGAGCACCGCCGGTCCATCGCTCGTTCCCGGCAGACGGGTCATGATATTGGTGACGTCACCGCAGACAGCCCAGGCCTCGCGACAGGTGAAGGTCGTCTGGGTTTCGGCCGGGTAGCCCATCGCGGTCAACTCGTCGATGATGCGGTCGCGCACTCGGACGTTGGCCTGTGAGGACATCGGATGGGGCGCCTCGTCTCCCAGAAGGCGAGCCAGCGTTTCCATGGCGGGGACCGCCGAGAACTCAAGAGCCGACTTCGCCGCGGCCCTGGGAGCGGGCGGACGCGCGGCGAGCACGGCGAGCGCGAGCGCCGCGGTCATTAACAGCAGCCCGACAATGAGCGACATCGGATGCGTGAATACAGGTCGGGCTCTCGGAGGTTGCACGTCTTCTCTCATGAATCATGTTCCCGAGACGAGCGCCAACATTTTCTCGTGATAGAGCTGAAGCGAAATACCACTACTCTTACCAGGAAGTCCGTCGGGGGATGTTGGTAACTGCTGGACGCATTGCATTGCCCCCCAAGGATGACGCCGAATCGATCGACTTGTGATGCGCATGGCCTACCGGCTGATCACGAGGGAAAGTGAGCAGCTCAGTTCTCCCAGTCAGTCCCGGCCTTTTCGTCCGCCGCCGTTCCGTCTACCATGGTGATCTGCTCAGTGGTTCACACGCGGTGTCCCGCCACTGAATTCCATTTACTTTTCGACCTCGACGGCGAGGTCGTCTGAGTCCATCGACCAGCGGCGCAGGGTTGGATGGCAGACGAGGAGGTCCCAGATCATGACCAGACGACGATGGATCACGTCCCTCATGGCGGTGGTTCTGTTCCTTTCGGCGACCGCCACCGGGTTGACCGGCAACGCCGTGGCCCAGGACGAGGGCGACCGACCGGTCCTCCGCTTCGGCGTCAATGCCGCGGACCTGGCGACCCTCGATCCGCACTTCGCCTCCGGCACGCAGGACCGCACCGTCGTCGACATGGTCTTCAATGGTCTGGTCCGCTTTGTCCCGGGCAACAGCGCTGAGATCGAGCCGGACATCGCGGTGGCGATCCCCGAGCCGGAGATGGTCGACGGCAAGCAAGTCTGGACCTTCGAGCTGCGCGACGATGTGATGTGCCATCCCGGACCGGACACCGAGGCCTACCCGCTCACCGCCGACGACGTCGTCTACTCGCTGCAGAAGTCCGCGGACGTCGACCGCTCGGCCTACGCCGGCGACTACACCGGGATGACCGTGGAGAAGGTCGACGACCACACGGTCACCATCACGATGGACAACCCGCTCTCCGCGACCCTCTTCCTGCCGAAGATCGCCAACTACGCGGGCGGGTTCATCGTCTGCGCCCAGCCGACCGAGGCCATGGGCGACGAAGCGTTCAAGACCCACCCGGTCGGCACCGGACCATTCATGTTCGAGAGCTACACCCCGCAGAACAGCGTGGTGCTGACCGCCAACGACGACTACTTCCGCGGCGCGCCGAAGCTGGGCGGCGTCGAGGTGCGGTACATGGCGGACCCCTCCAGCCGCGAGCTCGGGTTGCAAGCGGGCGAGCTGGATGTCGCCTCGGGCATCAATGAGGCGCAGTGGGTCGAGCGCATCAACGCCGAGGGGAACCTGACCGCCGATGTCTTCGGCGTCGCGGAGCCCGTCTGGGTCAACCTCAATGTGACCGCGGAGCCGCTGGACGATCCGCTCGTACGGGAGGCAATTGCGCTAGCGATCAGCCGCGAGGAACACGCCGCGCTGCGCGGTGCCCCCGTATCGGAGTTCATCGCCTCGGTCGTTCCGCCCCAGATGCCGGGTGGACTGACGGAGGAAGAAGCCGCCGCCGCGGGTGTGCTCCATGAGCAGGACATCGAGCGGGCGCGAGAATTGCTCGCCGAGGCGGGTCCACGCCGACGGGTTCACCATCGACCTGGTCACCTCCGAGATGACCGATTACAGCGCCAACTACGAAGTGCTGCAGGCGGAGCTGGCGGAGATCGGCATTACGGTCAACCTGACCGTGGTCGACCATGCCACGATGCACGAGCAGATTCGCGATGACGTCAACCCGATCGTGATCTACGTCGCCATTAGGCCGAACGCCGACGTCTACCTGACCAACTTTTTCCACTCCAGATTCCATCGTCGTCGAGGGCGAGTCACCGATCACCAACTTCTCCCACTACTCGGGGGTCGACGATCTGATCGAGCAGGCGCGCGCCGAGACCGACCCCGCGGCACAAGAAGAGATTTGGAAGCAGGCGAATATCCAGATCCAGAAGGACCTGGCCGCGATTCCGCTCTACATGCAGAATCTTGTTTACGCCCGGACGCCGGGCGTCGATTACGGGCACGAACTGGTATCGAGTTTCGCCCTCTATCCTCAGATCACCGAACTGACGACAGTCGAACGGTAGCGCCGGCTCTGGAGTGGCATCCTTCGGGCCGGAATGCAAGCGAAGCAGACAGGTCGATGGTTCGAGGGGCACGGCGCGCCGTGCCCCTCGACCGCATCCCGTTAGGAAACGTTCGAAGCCGCGCTGGCCGGGATTCGCCTGCGGTCATCGTTGAGGCGGTTGGAATACGGTAATGATTCTCCATATTGGCCGGCGTCTCCTGCTGGCGATTCCGACGCTGCTGGCGGTGTTCACCATCATCTTCATCATCGTCCGGGTCGCGCCGGGAGATCCCGCTGTCGCCGCGCTAGGGGACTATGCCTCGGCGGAAGCGGTGGAAGCGCTGCGCGAGCGGATGGGTCTGAACGAGCCACTCTGGAAGCAGTACCTGACGTTTCTCGGTGATCTCACTCGGGGCGATCTCGGCCGCTCCCTGATCTCCCAGAAGCCGGTCAGCGAGCAGATCAGCTTTGTCCTGCCATACACCCTGGAGCTGACCACCGCCGCGATTCTGGTGGGTCTTATCCTCGGTATTCCCACCGGCGTGATCACCGCGATTCGCCGCAATACCGACTATCGATTATGGCGGCCGCATGCTCTCGCTCCTCGGGTTGTCGTTTCCATCGTTCTATCTCGGCATCCTGTTCATGTTCTTTTTCGCGGTACGGCTGGGTCTCTTCCCTGCCGTTGGGTCGGCGCCTTTTTCCGAGCCAGGGCGCAACCTGCACTACCTGGTGCTTCCGGCACTGACCCTGGGACTGATCGAAACGGCCTACATCGCCCGCATGACTCGCTCGGTCGTCCTGACGATCCTGACCGATGATTACATCCGCACCGCCCGCGCCAAAGGTCTCGAAGAGTGGGTCGTGCTGGTGAAACACGCGCTGCGCGCGGCGCTCATTCCCATCGTCTCGCTCGTCGGTATCTTCGCCATTAGTCTCATCGGCAGCTCGGTCCTGGTCGAAGAAGTCTTTGCGCGGCCAGGGTTGGGGAAGCTCATGGTTGGCGCCACCAAGCAGAAGGATTACACCACCCTGCAATCGATCATGGTCGTCTATGCCCTGATCATCGTCATCATCAACCTGGTCACCGACATCATCTACACCTATGTCGATCCGCGGGTGAGGTACGGCTAATGGCAGACGCGATCGCGGGAGCGCCGGGGCAGGTTTCACTCGCCTCACCGGAAGCTCCCAAACTCATCTCCCAGCGTCAGCGCGCGCTGCGCACGTTCACGGGAAACCGGACGGCGGTCGTCGGGCTCGCCATGATCCTGGTCATCGTGTTCATCGCCATCGCCGCGCCGCTCCTGGCGCCACACGATCCCCTCGATCAGAGCGTGAGCAGCCGCCTCGAGCCACCGTCGCGCGAGTATCCGCTGGGGCGGGATGACAAGGGCCGCGACATCCTTTCCCGCGTCATCTACGGCACCCGCATCGCGTTGACGGTGGGCATCTTCTCCGTGCTGTTGGGTGGCGCGCTGGGCACCGCCATCGGCGTCGCGGCTGGTTACTTCGGGGGCAAGATCGACACCGCCCTGATGCGCCTCACGGACGTGCTCCTGGCGTTCCCGGATCTCATCACCGGCCTCCTGGTGCTGGCCGTGCTTGGCCCCGGGCTGTCGAAGATGATCTTCGCCATTGGGCTCACCATCGCGCCGCGGTTCGCCCGTATCGCCTACGGCCCGACGCTGGCGATCAAAGGGAAGGAGTTCGTCGAGGCGGCGCGCTCGATCGGGGTGCGGGACTGGCGGTTACTACGAGTCCACATTCTCCCCAACGTCGGCGGCGATCTGCTGGTCTTCGGCAGCCTCTGGATGGCGTCGGCCATCCGCCTGGAGGCCAGCCTCAGCTTCGTCGGACTCGGAGTCGCGCCGCCGACTCCGACCTGGGGTCAGATGATCCGTGAGGGAACCGTCCATCTGACGACGGTCCCGATGTACTCGCTCGGCCCCGGGCTCGCCCTACTCCTGACCGTTTTCGCCTTCAATCTGGTCGGAGACGGCCTGCGCGACGTACTGGATCCCAAGGCGCGAGCGTGACGGGGGTGACAGGTGATGGGTGATAGGGAGAACGAAAGTCAGCTTTCTATCACCACATTACCGCGAGCGCAGGGTGCAATCTCCCTATCACCACGAGCGCAGCGAGTAATTACCCTACCACCTCATCACCCTCGTCCACCCGGACCTCTTCCCGGCGGACCGTGTCGGTGACGTGTTCGGTGCGCCGAATCTCCTCTTTGGTGACGACGATCTCTTCAGTAGCCTGGGCAAGGGTCTCAGCGTCGACGATCTCCTGCCGCAGCGGTATCTCGATGATGATCTGCTCGAAGGCCTGGATACCCACACCGTGCACTGGCCGGTCGACGATACGGCGCTCTACCCGGATCTCTTCTTCGGTTACCGGCACTTCCTGCACCCGGCCTTCGGAAATAATGCGCTTCTTGATCAAGATAGCGTCGGCTTCGATCGGCCGTACCGTGGCAGTGAGAACTTCTTCAAAGACGGGAATGCGCATCTCATCGCCAACCGCCATCTGCTCGGTGTGAATGCCGCTGACCGAGGGTGTTCCTTCGACGCAGATATCACCCGCGGCAAGCGTATCGTCTTCCCCATCAACCCTCAGCACGTCGCTCGACCCACTCACCGCCTATCTCCTTCGTGATGTGCCAGCTCATACACACGAGTGCACGGCACAATGCGAGCCACCGCCAGGGTCTACACCCTGATCCTCATCGCAATCCACATGCCATTGCCGTGGCTTGAGCCCGAATAGGCGGATGGGGAGTATGGGCTCGTCAGGCGCCAAGCACTTCGAGGTCGCGCACAGGTCGAAGCTTGCGATGTTCGGTAGCATCCGGTGTCACCTCATGCAGGACACGCCGGGGACGGACGTGGACTGTCGTGGCGACCGATGCTGGATCGGCGACGATGATCAACTCGGGTCCAATCGTCTGGATCTCGCTCGCCGCAATGCTGCCATGATCGTCCGAGCCCTCGCCGATCACGTCGAGCGCCCTCAACGCATGCGAGGAATCACCAAACTGGATCGCGGCAACACGTCCCACCAATGTGCCGTTGACCGTCATCACGGTGCGGTTCAGCAACGATTCCAGGTCGAGCAGGTTGCAGTCGATCGCGTCGACGGCGAGCTCACTACGCACGACCGATACGTCGTTCACGGTCACCGCGTCAGGGCCGAACGCGTGAACGTCGCTGATGTCGACTAGCCCGGAGCTCCCGCTCCCGAAGAGCCCGCCCCGCTGATGAAATGTGAATCCGACGACGGCCAAGCGCTCGGGATCGAAGTAGACGTGATCGATCGTCCCGAGCGTCGCTCCGTCGGCAAGACTGACGACCGGAGTTCCTTTGACCAGCTTCGTGGTCATCTCATCCTCCCTGTATTGAGCTTGTATGCGGGACAGTCAGGGAGAGTGCATGATTGGTGCCAGGTGGTGACTTCCGGACAACGAAGGCAATTGACTCGGTCTCGGTGCTCAGCCATGCTGAATCCCGAGCGTCGCATCGTCTCCATCACCCGAGCTGCCCTTTGGCTGCGACAGAGCTGGACGGATCGCACTCATTGCCCTCGCTGCTCACTCCGCTCATAGGGCGGGAGCGGGAGGTCGCTGCCATCTGTGAACTCCTCCTCCGGCCCACGGTCCGCCTGGTGACATTGACCGGTCCGGGCGGAGTTGACAAAACCCGGCTCGGACTGCAGGTGGCATCGCAAGTGACGGGTGATTTTCGCCATGTCCACTTCGTTGCTCTCGCCTCAGAGTCGAACCACGAGATGGTCGCGTCAACGATTGCTCATGCCCTTCGGATCCGGGAACCGGGAGACGAGTCCGTTGTCGATCAGGTGACGTCCTTCCTGCGCGGCAGTGACGTTCTGTTAGTCCTCGACAACTTCGAGCATCTGGTCACGGCCGCGCCGACGGTCGTCGGGCTCCTCGCGGCTTGCCCGCGGCTGACCGCGCTTGTCACCTGCCGGGCAGTGCTGCAGGTCTCATCATCCGATCGAACGATCGGCGGCCCGGTGACGAGCGGACCGATCCTGATTGCCGCTGATCGCAGATCAAGAATGACTATGACCGTCACGCTTTGGTTTGACGCGCCGCGCAGACTCGCGGCGGGAGCCGGTCCCGCCACGAGTCGGCGTGATCCCTGGCAGTTCATGCTGCTGGGTCTACTGTTCGGTCTGCACAAGTCCGCGGCCCAGAAGCAGAGTGGCAAGGGCGGCACTGCCCGCCGCTACCCCCCATTTCTGCATCGGCGGCACGTCTCAGTGCCCGCTAGAACGACCGTGGAATGCTCCTCTGGAATCGTGGCCCGCTGCTCTTCAGAGGGGCCTATTGCTGCGCTCAGTCAGGAGAGGTATGCGGCGAGGCCACGCGAGGCGGTGAGTGGATCGGCGGTGGCTCAGTGTGCATCTCGCGAAATCACACGTGCCGGGGGGTCTGCGGATCGCAGCGGTATGGCGGTCGCGACCGCTCAGCCGGTTGACGGTGAGTGGTCTGATCGAGTGCCAATGTTTGGCCAGCTTAGACCCTGACCAGGTAGCCGACGGAGACGACATCATCGTCGGCACAGGCAATAGCTCGACAGGTGTAGGATAGGAGTCAGTAGCAGGAGACGAGAAGTGGAGGCGAGCCGTGACCCTGTTTGTGGGCCGGCCTCAATCCGCGGCTAAATCTTGTCCCGCGAAGGATCGCTCGACGGGGAAATGCTCATTGACCGCGTCGGCACGGTGAACGAACTGCAGTACGGTTTCCCCGTCTAGGGCGAGCTAGTTTTCAATGGCCAGCGCACGCGCGACCATGTTGACGAAACTGAGGATCAGAAATGCGCCGAGGAGTTCCTGTAGTCGTTTGCAATGACGAGGAGCGTCGGGGTGCGGCCGGCCTCGCACTGCGCGAGGATCGTGAAGCGAGGCGGTCAGGCCTCAGTCCAACTCTAGAGACAGGGTGCGGCCAGCCATAGTCGACAGCCGATAAAGGACGCCGCGATGTATTTCAAGCAGTTCCTCGATGAACTATGCGGATGCGCCTCCTATCTGGTGGCCTCGCGCCAGAGCCACGAGGCGACTATTGTCGATCCGTCGCTAGGCACCGAGCAGTACGATACGCTCCTCGCGCAGCGCGGTTTCCGTCTCCGCTATGTGGTCGACACGCATATCCACGCTGACCACATCTCCGGCGCCCGCCGCCTCGCCGCCAAGCACGGTGCAGAACTGTGTCTTCACGAAGCCGCGCACGTCACGTATCCCTTCCGTCCGCTCTATGATGGCGAGGAATTGGCCCTGGGACAGCTTCGGCTGCGGGTGCTGCATACACCTGGCCATCGCCCTGAGCTCGTCTCGATCCTGGTCGTCAATCCGACACGCAGCCCAGAGCCGTCGATGGTGCTGACCGGCGACTCGCTGCTTGTGGGGGACGTGGGAAGACCAGACTTCGGCGGTGGGGATGCTGCCGCCCAGTACGAGAGCCTGAGCAGACTGCTGCGGCTCCCTGACTGGGTAGCCGTCTTTCCGGGTCACTTCGAGGGACCATGTGGCAAAGGGATGTGCGGCCGGCCGAGTACTACGATCGGCTTCGAACGCCTCTTCAACCCGTTGGCACGCCTTGAGAAGGGACCATTCATCGCCCACCTGGTCGAGACCGTACCGGCCCGGCCCCTCAACATCACGGCGATCGAGTCAACCAACCGCGGCCTCGCCGACTGCACGTGGGCAATGCTCATGACCAGCCCAAGAGTCGGCGATATCGGCCTGGAGGAGCTGGAATCCCGCGATTCGGGTGCATTTCTGCTTGATGTGCGGGAGCCGGTCGAGTACGCAGCGGGACATGTGCCAGGCGCCGTCAACATCCCGCAAGCCGACCTCGCAAATCGCCTCGGGGAACTGCCGCGCGACCGCCTCTTGCTGCTGATTTGCCAGGGAGGATATCGGTCACTGCGCGCCGCTCAGTTTCTCAAACAGATGGGGTTCGCTCAGGTCGCAAGCGTCGCGGTGGCACGGCGGCTTGGGCCGAAGCAGGTAAGCCACTCGACGGGGGAGACGTTGATGCTCAGGCGACGCGCGTCGTCGAGACCGAGTGGGCCCACGCCGGCGGGTCCAGCGCTACCTGACAGCACCGCAGAAGATAGCTAGCCATCGCGATTAGGAGTGCCCAGCACGTGGCTTTTGACCGGTTGCATGACGTTGTCGAAGGTCTGCGTGAACATGGCGGCGGAGACGAATCCAACCGCCCGCAACGTCTCCGTACCGGTGTTGACCAGGTCGTGACGCACGTTGGTCGGCGAGACGAAGTCGCTACCCGGCCCGACCGGGAAGATCCCGTCATCGCGCTGCAACTCGCCAGTTCCGGAGACGATGTCCTGAGTCTCCCCGGTCTGGTCGGTGTGCAAGCCGAGGCGGCCGCCCGGCTCGATCTCGAAAACGATTGTGGTCGATACAGTGCTACCCCTCGGCGCTGATCCGGTAGAGCAGCCCGTTCTCGTCGTCCGAGACGATGAGGCTGCCGTCCGGGGCGACGACCACCCCGGCCGGTCGGCCCCAGCGCTCACCGCTGGCGTCCTGCCATCCGGTGGCGAAGTCCCGTGCCGCGACCGGCTATGCCATCCTCGAAGTCGATCAGCAGCAGCTTCGGCGCCGCCGGTGGCTCCCGGTTCCAGGAGCCATGCTGAACCACGATGAGATCGCCATCGAGATCGCTCAGGGACTCCCTCACCGTCGAGGAAGGCGAGGCCGAGCGGCGCCGAGTGGGCCTGGATGCCGATCGTCGGCGGGGTGACACCAGAGCACTCCGCTCCGGTCTCCTGTGGGGTGGCGTCCGGCGGCATGCACTGCGGCCAGCCGTAGTTCGCGCCCTCGTCGACGATGGTCACCAGATCAGGCGGGATCTCATTGCCCTGGTTGTCACGCTCGTTGACCGTGGCCCACAGGAGATCGGTCCCCGGTTGGAAGGCGAGCCCGACCGGGTTGCGCAGTCCGGTGGCGATGATCTCCAGATCGCTGCCGTCCGGGTTGGCCCGCGAGACGGTTGCGCGAATCGGTTCTTCTTCGAGGCAGATGTTGCACGACGACCCGACGGCCAGATAGAGCATCGCGTCCGGTCCAAAGGCCACCGTCCGGGTGCGGTGCACACCCGTGGGGAGATTGGGGATGATCACGTCCTGGTCGCCGACCGGCCCCGTCGGGTCGTAGCGATAGCGGCTGACCTGATGGATCTCGCCAACGTAGAGGTACTCGCCGTCATCCGCCGTGAACAGCGCAACGCTGGCCGGCTGTTCGAGCCCCGAGAGGAGGACTTCCGGCTCGCCAAGCTGGCCCGCGGTGAACGGGAAGCGATAGACGACGCCTTGCCGCGCCGTTCCCACCAGAAGATTGCCGACGCTATCGACGTCCATGAAGCGCGGATCACCAAGGCCCGCGGCGACGACCGTTGCGGTGTAGCCGGGCGGGACCTGCAATGTCTCTCCGGAGACGCCGAAGCCGGCCGGATCGGCGACCTCAACGTCGACCAACTCGGCGTTGGCGGTCGCCGCGTCGTCGACGACCAGAGCCGGCCCCTCCTGGGCGACAGCAACGGGATGATCGAGGGCGAACGGCGTGACTCCTGTGAGCAGGAGTCCCCATATCGGGGCGGTCCGCAGCAGACGAGCAAACAGGAAAAAGCCGCGGAACATGGGGCGGTCCTTTATCTGATGAGAACGATGCGATCACGTTCCGCTACACGCGAGCGGTTCTGACCATCTTCGCACGCGGCGGACAGCGCATTGCGCTGGGAGCGTAGCGACGGCAACAGGGCCGACCAATATTTCTTGAAAAGGCGTCCGCTTCGTCGTTACGCGGCGCCATCCAGTGCCCGGCGGCGACGGCCGGTACGATGCAGTACGTCGTTGCCTTCGCGATCCACCGCCGGATAGAGCAGCCGCTCGGTTCGTTCCCACCATCCTGGTCGCTCGACAGCGGCCAGTCTCGGCACTTTGCCCGCGGCAAGGCTTCGTGCCAAAGGGGCCAGCAGGGTTGGGCGCGGCGCTGACCCGCGGACATCGAACACCCCCGGTTCATAGTGCCCATCTTCCCGGGTCACCAGACAATGCCAGTCCCACGCGCCGAGGAGCGACCAGATGGTGACCGCCCGGATATCAACGCCACTGTCCTGAAGCTGATTGGCTTCTCGCCAAACCTGAAACAACCAACGTGCCTGTTCATCCGGGATCGAACCCAGGTGAGCCTCGGTGATGGCTACCGGGATGCGATACCGTTGCCAGACCTCTTCCATCAGACTGAAGGGACCCGGCAACCAATCCGCCAACACGCGCACGGCCTCGACGTCAGCGTAATTATCACGCCCATTGCTGCCATGCGTCGTTGCTGGATAGCGGTTCCGGCGATGATCCAGGAATCGCTCACTAGTCACGTAGTAGTTGCCACCGATGATGTCGGGCGGGCACGGCTGCTCGAGAAACGGTTCGAAATCGTCCCAGGTCAACCCCAGCCACCATAGATGCTGCCAGAGCGGATGATCCCTACCCACTCGCCCGCAGAGGAAATCGAGCGACAACCAGCGGCGTTCGTTCTCGTAGTCAGCCTGATAGCGGAGCCGAGGCGTGCTCCAGACACGGCTGAGATCCTCGGTCTGCACGAGCTGGGCGTCGGGATTGACCTGACGAATCTCCCGCATCGCGAGCTGGACGGCACGACACTCGTGGACCAGCGCGCGCATCATTAGCCGCTCATCCGAGGCGTGTGGGTGCCAGTGCCCGTAAAGGGCCGCGAAGCGGGCCGTCGTCAGTGGCTCGTTGATCGGAGTGAAGGCATCGACCCAGGGATAGCGCTCGATGACGGCTCGCGCGTAGCGAGCGAGGTGATGCGGGAATTCCGGGTCGAGTAACCCCGTCCAGCGAGGTCCACTTCCGTGATGGCACAAGCCGACGATTGGCCGCATGCCGAGCTCGCGGATACGCGCCAGCCGCTCATCGGTCCAGCTCCAGTCAGGCTGCGTTGGATCCATAGGAACGACGCGTTCCCACAGCACGGGATAACGCAGCGCGGTGATACCGAGATCGGCGAAGCGATCGAGATCGTCCATCCGCTCCTGGTGACCGGTCCGGACGATCTGGTCCGCGTAGCAGTCGCCAACGCGGTTGACTGTGCACTCGATTCCGCCCCAGAGCTCGAGCATACGCAGTTTTAGGCGAGCGTCAGGACGCGGGCAGAACGTATCCGCTGCCAGAGCGTCAGCGCCTGCGCCACCACCTGATCCATGTTGTAGTAGCGATAGGTCGCCAGCCGGCCCGCGAAATGGACGTTTGGCGTCTGTTCCGCAAGCGCCTCATAGGCCTTGTAGCGCTCGGCATTGTCCCGCCGTGGAATCGGGTAGTACGGATCGCCCTCGGCGCGGGGATACTCGTAGACAATGGTCGTCGCCGCGTGCTTCTGACCTGTGAGATGCTTGAACTCCGTGATCCGGGTGTAGTCGTAGTCGTTTGGATAGTTGACGGTGCCAACCGGCTGAAAGACCTCGGTGGCATGCGTCTCGAACCGAAATTCGAGCGACCGGTACGGCAGGGGACCAAACTGGTAGTCGAAGAACTCGTCAACCGGCCCCGTCCAGATGAGCTCACGATAGGGAACGAAGTTCTGAATCTCCCGGTAGTCCGTGTTCAGCATCACCTTGATGTTCGGGTGGTCGAGCATGCGCTCGAACATTCTCGTATACCCGTGCTTGGGCATCACCTGGAAGCGGTCAGTGAAATACCGGTCATCCCGATTGGTGCGAGTCGGGATGCGAGCGGTTACCTGAGCATCGAGCTCTGATGGATCGACCCCCCACTGCTTCCGGGTATAGCCCCGAAAAAACGTATTGTAGAGATGCCGGCCGACCTTGGTCACTACCGCGTCCTCGGCGGTCAGGACCCGATCTCGTGGCTCGGCAACGCTTTCGAAATAGCGAGTTACCTCATCCGAGGTTAGATTCAACCCGAACAGCGTATTGATCGTATCGAGGTTGATCGGGATGGGAACGAGCTGCCCTTCCACGCTGGCCAGGACGCGATGCTGATAAGGGCGCCATTCCGTGAACTGGGAGAGATACGTGAAAATCTCCGGCGCGTTGGCGTGGAAGATGTGCGGCCCGTAGCGATGGACGAGGATCCCGGCGTCATCAAAATGGTCGTAGGCATTGCCGGCGATGTGCGGGCGCCGGTCAATGAGCAAGACGCGCGCGTCGTCCTGGCGAGCGAGACGCTCGGCGAGCACACTGCCGGCAAACCCGGCGCCAACAATCAGGAAATCGAACATGACGGGGTCAGGCCGAGAGCGCCGCGGGTTGAGCCGCGGGCACGACGAGCCGTGATGTCCCTTGCGCCCGGGACATGACCTGGAACATGTCGGCCGCGATGGCGTCCCAGTCATGGGCCGCCACAAGCCGCGCGGACTGAGCCCGCCATCGCCGCTGCTCATCGCCGGTGCGGTTCAACACGGTCTCGGCGGCGGCGACGAAATCGTTCGCCGTCGCGGCGATTTCCACGACTTTGCCATAGAGATCGATGACGTCGGTGATTGGGGTCGAAACGACTGGCTTCCCTCCGGCAAGGTACTCGAGCGTCTTGGTCGGAGAGATCGCGCGCGTCGCGTCGTTGCGGGCAAAGGGCATGAGCGCCACGTCAAAGCAGGACAGAAACGCCGGGAGATCCTCATAGGCTTGCTGCCCGAAGCGAACGATATTGGGGCGCTCGGGAATGGCGCTCTCGTCGATCTTCACCACCGGGCCGATCAGCGCGATCGTCCATTCGGGGCGCAGGTCGGCAACCTCCGCCAGTAGAGGCAGATCGAGCCGCTCGTCGATGACTCCGTAGAACCCCAGGATCGGGCGATCCCGGCAGACAAGACCTTCTGGTCGCGACGCGATCGCCGGCGAAGCAAAATGCTCGGCTTCGACGCCGGAGGGGAAGCAGTGAACAGAGGGATGCTTGTCACGGCGCTGACGGTAGAGTGTCGGTCCACCGGTGAACACGAGGTCGACCTGGGCGAGGAGGCGCGCTTCACGGATGCGGAGCTCCGGAGGAGCCGCGCGAAAGTTGGCGAGATCGTCCATCGCGTCGTAGACCGACAATCGCGGTCGTGCCGTCGTGGGCTCGGCGCCGAGCGCCATCGGGGTGTAGTACCAGTAGATGGGATCCGTTCCGGGCGGAACTATCGATTCGATCATCCGCGAGATCTGGCCGTTGACGTGATTCCCGAACCCATACTTGCCGGACGCCATGGGGAGAAGAGGGGTCACTACAGTCAACCCATGATCACGCCGGACCCGAAAATCCATGCCCGAGGCATGGTCCTCTGGCTCCTCGACGACAACCACGGGCATCTCGCGAGCAAAGCGCGAGAGCAGGTGCTGAGGCCGCTGCCAGACAAATCCCCAGCGCAGATGCGAGAACGCGACGAGCATTCAATCCCCATTCGTCGGTAGCAACTTGCCACACAAGACCACTGCGCCGCGGTCATATCCACGGCGCGCGCCCGAGACAGCTTGCGAGCTACTCAGAGACAGCGGTGCTTAAAAAGCAGGAAACATGCCACCGGGTTGGGAAGGCGAGGCTACCCCCCCTTTTTCACCGCGGCGCTCGTCGTTCCTGTCGTTTCGACGACTGATAATTTGACCGGTTTGCGCTGGCGTCTCAAGGATGCGAGACGCTGTTGGCGGTCGGGCCCTTCTGTCGCTTCGGCAATTCGCTCAATTGGAAACTTTGGTCGCCGGTCCGCGTAGAGCAGGCCGTTTGTTTCCTGATAAGTGTCGGCAAACTGCGTGTAGCAGAAGCCGGCCAGAAGCGGGAGATCGCGAACCGTTTCCATGAGTTGGAAGTAAGCGCGTTCCAGATCGCCGGGGGTCTTGACGACGCTATAGCCCCAGCTTTCATCATTGCCCCCTGGGGGGGCATACGAAATTCCGCCAAACTCCGTGAGCACGACCGGCTGTCCCATATGTTCGTGGCCATTCAGCATGGAAACGCGTCCTCCCGGGCGCGCCCGCCGCAGGATGGTCGGGATGTCCTCATGCCCGAAGTAGCGTTGACGGATGCGAGCGGGGTCGTCGTCATAGTCGTGGAGGCCGATGATGTCGGTTTCCGCACTCTCCCAGCCATCGTTACCAACGACGGGGCGGGTTGGATCGAGCGCCTTCGTCAGGTGATAGAGCGCCTGGATGAAACTCTGCTGGGGTGGATGAGTCGGCAGGTCTGGTACACCCCAGGACTCATTGAACGGGACCCAGGTCACAACGCACGGATGGCTGACGTCGCGCAGCACCGCCGTAGTCCACTCCCTGACCAAACGATCCATGCTGACCAGGGTAAAGCGATAGGCACTGGGCATCTCCTCCCAGACGAGAAGTCCAAGATGGTCCGCCCAGTAGAGATAGCGGGGATCCTCGATTTTCTGATGCTTGCGCACGCCGTTGAAACCCATGGCTTTGACCAGCTCGACATCGCGTCGCAGGGCGTCGTCATCGGGCGCCGTCATTCCGCCGTCAGGCCAGTAGCCCTGATCCAGCACCAGTCGCAGCTCGACCGCCCGCCCGTTGAGGATGAAGCGGTCCCCCTCTACACCAACGGCGCGGAGAGCGGTGTAACTGAGCACTTCATCGATCACCTCACCGTCCGGCCCGAGGAGACGAAGTGTCGCGTCGATGAGCGTGGGCCTCGCGGGACTCCAGAGCAGCTCGTTGCGATAGTCGTCGATGCCGGGGTCGGAAAGCGCAATGCGGCGATGGACTTCGCCGCTGACGACTGAATAGACATCGTGCGCCAGGAGCCGCGGCGGCTGCTCCGACTCATCATCCAGGACGGTAAGAATCACCTCGAGACGGAGATCCTCCCGGCTCTCTCCTTCGATGACCACTTCGCAGGCGATGTCCCAGGATGCCAGGCCGGGTGTCCAGCGCAGAGAGTCGATCCAGGACGCCGGTCGTCGGTCCAGCCAGACTGTCTGCCAGATGCCGGTGGTCCGGGGATACCAGATGGCATGCGGCTCGATCTGCCAGTCCTGCTTGCCACGCGGTTTCGCCAGGTCATGCGGGTCATCCTCGGCACAGACAATGATCTCGTGCTCGTCGCCCGGGCGAAGAAAATCGGTGATATCGATCGAAAACGGGGTGTACCCGCCTTCGTGGCAGCCCGCATACATCCCATCGACCCAGACGCGAGCCGAGTGATCGACCGCCCCGAACATCAAGAAGACTCGCTCGCCACCTCGAACCGGCGCGATCTCGGCGGCACGCCGGTACCAACAGGAGCGAAAAAACCCCTTGGCGCCAATTCCGCTCAACGGGGTTTCCGGGGCAAACGGGACGACGATCGATCGATCCCAGGAAACCTCCTCGGGGAGCGACCAGGACCCGTCCTCATCAAGGGCAAAATCCCAACGCCCGTTCAATGATTCCCAGGTTGCTCGCTGTAGTTGTGGTCGGGGATGACTTTCTGAAACGGAAGTCAACAAGACACCTCCATGGCACTGCGAGGCGTCGCGTCCATTCTGACGCCCCGAGACGCTAGACACAAGGTCACCTCAGGATCGTATCGGGAGCAGAAGCGAACTCATGAACGCCCTGCTCGATCGATCTGAGACTCCACCTCGATTCCTAATTATTATGTCAATTCCGAGGCGATTTGGTTCCTCAATGGGGTGATCGTGCAGGGGCCGCCGTCGACTGGCCGCAGGATCCTCGTCGTGACATCATGGCCGAATGTTACAACGACCGATGACCGGAACCTGCCCTTGAAAGCCGGCGTATGCGGGGAATCGTAGTGATTCGGAACTCACCCCACCCGGTTACCGCGAGAGGGCCATCGGGGCGGCCATATCATGTGTCTGCCTCTGGTCCACGTCACGTTCGTTCTGCGGCCTCGACGAACTCGTCTCAGGAATGACTCATGAAGACACTTCTCATCCTGCGCCATGCCAAAACCCAGTCTGATGCGCCGGCAGGGGACCACGCCCGCGAACTGACGGAACGCGGTCTCCGCAACGCCGAGGCGATGGGCGCCTATATCCGCGCCCTTATCGGGACCCCGGACGCGATCATCACCTCCGATGCGACACGGGCTCTGCAGACCGCGGAGATCGTGGCGCTGGCGGTTGGATTCACAACTCCTTTGGTCGTGGAGCCGCGCATCTATGGCGCTGACGTGAATATCCTGCTCGCCCTCGTGCCAAGCATCCTGGACGAAGTCAATTGCGCGATGATCGTTGGCCATAATCCGGGATTCGAGGATCTGGCGGAGGCATTGGCAAGTACCTCTGATGAGGGTGTTCGGCTACCAACCTCCGGACTTGCGGTCCTGGAGTTCGATGTCGATCGGTGGAGTTCGATACGGAGAGGGACGGGGCGCTTGCGAGAGGTAGCAACCCCGCGCACGATCGCTAAGTGACGCCCAAATCACCGCGCTCAGGTGCATGTCACGCTCCTGGTCGTCTGTTCTGTAAGCGGCCGGGCATGCGACCTGCCATTAAAGTCCACCACTACTCCAACAGACAGCGAACCCTCCGCTATCGTGGGATCGTCCCGAGCATCGCCCGGTCCAGGATCGGCTCCAGCGAGAAGTTGAGGCGGCCGCGGTAGGTGATCGAGCGCACGTTTAGCTGGCTGCTCGCTGGCAGGCGCCTAGAACAGCACGATGAGCAGGAGGCGGATCTGCTCCGGCGACCGCGTTGCTGTCGTCGCCGGCAGACACAGATTGACACGTACGACGGGCCGCGCAGGGGGATATCAGGGTGGCCACTTTCGTCCTAGTCCACGGCTCCATGCACGGCGGCTGGTGCTGGAAGCGGGTGGTCCCCTGGTTGCACGCGGCCGGCCACCATGTCAACGCGCCGACTCTGACCGGTCTCGGCGAGCGTGTCCACCTGGCCCACTCTGAGATCGACCTCGACACCCACATCCAGGACATTGTCGGCGTCCTCGAGTACGAGGATCTCCGCGGCGTCGTACTTGTCGGCCACAGCTACGGCGCCGTAGTCGTCACAGGCGTCGCCAACCGTCTGCCGGCTCGTATCGCGCAGCTCGTATATCTTGACGGAGCCGAGGCGGCCGACGGCCAGGCGGCGATCGATTTCTTCCCTCCCGAATGGAGCGCGGCGCGGCGGGCGCTGGTGGACGCCGAGGGCGGGGGATGGCAAATGCCGCCCCCGGCAGACCTGTCCGGCTTCGGCATCACCGACACGGACGACATGGCCTGGGCCCGCCCACGGCTAGCCCCGCAGCCCTTCAAGACCTTCACCCAGCCACTCCGATTGGAGAACGCGGCCGGGTTCGGAGGAGCGAAGACCTTCGTCGCGTGCACCGAGGCGCCTCGGGCTGGATGGCGCGACGAGATGACCGGCCGCGCCCGTGCAGAGCGCGGCTGGAAGTACCGAGAGCTGGCCACCGGGCACGACGCGATGATCACTGCCCCGAGGGAATTGGCCGACCTACTCCTGGAAATCGCGCAACCTACGCCATAAGTACGGACCACAAAGGTTATTGGCGGAGCCGAGGCATCGTTACCCTCAGTCCCTGACTCTCGCTTCGGTCTGTTCACCAGGACCACCCCGGCGGCATACATCCCGAATCCGGCGTCTGTTGCGGCCGAGACCGATCAGTGATTGTGGTCATAGCGGCACACTGGCGTTCAGCAGGCGGCCGGTGAAACGGCGGTGCCACGCACTCTCAGCGCAATTCAAGAAAATTGACCGTTCGCGGTGTACGCTTCGTCCCGTGAGCACGGCACGGCGCATTGCGGACTACGCGCTCCTCGGGGACTTGCAGACGGCGGTACTCGTGCACCGCACCGGCTCCGTCGACTGGTGCTGTTTTCCTCGCTTTGACTCCGGAGCGTGTTTCGCCGCACTCCTTGGCGATCCAGAGCATGGACGATGGCTCATCGCCCCGATGGCCGAGTCTCGCCGCATCGATCGCCGCTACCGACCCCGGACACTGATTCTGGAAACGGTCCATGAAACAGCGGAGGGGAGCGTCCGCGTCATCGACTTCATGCCACCCCGTGGTCAGGCTCCCGACATCGTCCGCATCGTAGAAGGGATCACGGGGCGGGTGTCGATGAGATCGGAGCTCATCATTCGTTTCGATTACGGCCATATCGTCCCCTGGATGCGGCGCGTTGACCACAGCCGGGTCGCGATCGCCGGTCCCGACGCGCTCTGCCTGCGCACCCCAATCGAGATTCACGGCGAAGAGTTGACGACGGTTTCGGAGTTTGTGGTCGAGCCGGGTGAGCGGTTGCCGTTCGTGTTGACCTGGTTTCCATCGCACCAGTCCTTACCGGAGCCAGTGGACGCTGAGGTCGCGCTGGCGGAAACCGAATCGTTCTGGCTCGACTGGGCGAATGCCGATCGGCACCACGGCCCGCACCATGAGGAGATCCATCAGTCACTGCTCGTGCTCAAGGCGCTCACCTACGCCCCGACCGGCGGCATCGTCGCGGCGCCGACGACATCGCTGCCGGAACAGATTGGGGGTGTGCGCAACTGGGACTACCGGTACTGCTGGCTCCGCGACGCGAGCCTGACGCTCCTGGCGATGCTCAGCGCGGGCTACGGCGACGAGGCATCCGCCTGGCGTGACTGGCTCTTGCGCGCGGTCGCCGGCGAGCCGGCTGAGGTGCAGATCATGTACGGCGTCGCCGGCGAACGCCGCCTCGAAGAGCGTACGCTCGACTGGTTGCCGGGGTTCGCGCATTCTCGTCCGGTGCGGGTGGGCAACGCGGCGTCACACCAGCTTCAGCTCGACGTGTACGGCGAGGTCTTGGACGCCGCGTACCAGACGGTCGCGCACGGCATCGAGGGCTCGGAGTCCGGGTGGGCCCTGATGAAGCGACTGCTGGCCTGGCTCGAGGATCATTGGCGGGAGAAAGATGCCGGAATCTGGGAGGTGCGCGGGCCGCTGCGGCATTTCACGCACTCGAAGATGATGGCCTGGGTGGCCTTCGACCGGGCCGTGCGCATGCACGAGGAGTTCGGGCGCGACTGTCCCGTCGCCCGTTGGCGGGAGCTGCGTGATGAGATCAAGGCCCAGGTGGTGCAATGCGGGTGGAGCGAGCGCAAGCAGGCATATGCACAGTCGTACGGATCGGACGAGCTCGATGCCAGCATCCTGCAGATGCCGCTTGTTGGCTTCCTGCCGGCTGATGACCCACGGTTCGTCTCCACCGTCGAGGCCATCCGGCGCGAACTGAGCGTCGACGGGCTCCTTCTGCGCTACCGCAGCCAGGACGAAGGTGACCGTGCAGTCGATGGGTTGCCGCCGGGCGAGGGGGTCTTCCTCGCCTGCTCATTCTGGCTGGTCGAAGTCCTCACCTTGCAAGGGCGGCTGGAGGAGGCTGAAGCCCTGTTCGACCGGCTGCTCAGCCTCCGCAACGATGTCGGACTGCTGAGCGAGGAGTACGATCCCCGAACCGGGCTCCTGCTCGGCAACTTTCCGCAGGCGTTCACCCACCTGTCGCTCGTCGAGGCCGCCCTCACTCTCGCCGAACACCATTCACTGCGCGGTGTCCCACCACAATCGTAAACAGCACTCGGAAGGAGTCCTCTATGCCCGCGGTGCAACGCGGGAAATCCTCGACTTGTGGCATAACGAACGACGCCCAGAAGCAGCCGATGCTGACACGACTTCCCGAGTCGCCGATTGTGCGGGAAGCTATGGACCTGGTCCGTCCATTGAGATTCCTTGCCGCCGATTGTGCGGGAAGCTATGGACTTCCCCGATTGAAATTCCTTCTGGAAAGGAGCGACGTGTGCCCTTCACGGTCAAGAAGCGCGGCAAGCTGACGTATTACTCCGAGGGGGAGAGGCCGGTGCTCTCCTCGCTGGTGACCGAGGAGCTCTCCGACGGGGACCTCAAGATTTCGTTTGCCGGGCTGACTGGCGGGTACTCCGCGCAAGGCATTCTGGGCCGGGACGAGCTGGTGACGATGGATCCCGCGCGAGAGATTCCGCTGGTCTTCGCCTGCTGGGAACACTGGCTCCAGGAGGCGGGGATCTGTGGATTCGCTACGCGACGTCGATTTCATCGAGATTCACGCCTTCGGCTGCCAACCGAAAACGCCGAATCCATTGGTCGATCCGACAGGTTTCGCACGTGAGCAGGCGCGGTTGCGCAAGGAGTACGCGGAGGCCTACGCCGGCTACTTCGCGACGCACCTTCCCGACAACGGTGTCCCCGCCCGTTTCACCGTCCACGTCGTCGACGTTCCCGACACCGCCGCCTCGTACGAGTTCTACGGAACGGCACTCCTGCAACGGGCGCTACAAGGGCAGGTGCGGGAGGAAGATCGCTGATCGATGGGAGAGGAAATGGAGCCGCACTCGCCGCAGCGCCTCCTGCGGAGATTCTGGGCATGGCGTGTGGCTACCTAGCCGGGCGAAGAGTTTGAAAGGTTTAGTGAGTTTGAACGTGTGACCAGGCGATTGCGGCAGATTCTTCAAACGGACCAGATCTCGCCACGGCGATGACATGGTCCAGCGTTGTCAGCACCTGTCCATTGCGAGCGACGGAGGTTGCCGACACTCCGGACGGCGCAGCACAATCCGGTCAGTGACTCCACGATCAGTTCCTATTGTGTGGCGACGAGCTCACTTCGGCGGATCTGGCGGATCGAGCTTGTCGCTTTCCTCTCCCGGAGGTGTCTCGCCAAGCCCCCAGTCGTGGTCAGGGCGCGGGGTGAAGGCCCCGAGTCGCATCAGCGCGGCTTCCTGCTCGGCCAGTGGTTGATCGCCGAGGATCACCTCCACCAGGTGCTGAGCCTGCCGTGAGTCGACCCGGCCGTCCGCGCCAAGCCCAAATTCGCCGGACAACGCGCGGTGAACCCGGTCGATCTCGACCTCGAACCCCCGTGCAATCTGCTCCGCCGAAAAGCGCGCCGCTTCCCCTTGCGCCTCGCCTGCGGGCGCGTACTCGCCAGGGGCGACCAACCCGGCGTTGATGTTGCGATCATTCATCGATTCCCCTCC
This sequence comes from uncultured Chloroflexia bacterium, assembly GCA_963751075.1. GTDB lineage: Bacteria > Chloroflexota > Chloroflexia > Thermomicrobiales > UBA6265 > JACCXM01. The sequence continues at coordinate 70,508 of CAVVTE010000031.1, forward strand.
ACGTACTCCAGATAAGACTGCTCGACCCGACTGGCGCAACTCGACTGAACGTGGAAACCCACGTCGAGATCGAGCTGTGAGCCAGCTGCGAGCGCCTAACCTGAATGCATGACATATGCCGCTCCATTGATCCCGCGCCCTTTAGCGCGGCGCGGCCCGTCTCACGGCTCCCAGGTCGCCACCAGCATGCCGTAATAGGTCGGAGCCTCGTAGCTGAGGAGATCGACGTTCATGGGAATTTCTTCGAATGCCCCGGCCAGCATCAGCGCCTGCCAGAGGCCGTCGATGCAGGCATCCTGGGCGCGTCCTTCGTCGAGATCGATGAGACGCATGAGGTCGTTCTCGGCTACGGCAGAGACGACCTCGGCATCGACTCTGGCTGCTTCCTCGTGAAAGCCGTACGGACCGTCGCTGGCATGGGCATGACCCCAGTCGCAGGATGCGATAAACCCGACGCGGCGCGCGTCTGCCGCCGCAACTCTCGCCACCATCCGTCCGAAATCGACGAACGACTCTCGCGGCAGAGTTCGCGATGGAGTCACGATCACCGCCGGCGGCCCAATGTCTTCTGCGGGTGGATCGGCGAGCACATCCCCATGACCGCGCATGTTCCGACGGTGACCGAGAAACCAGAGCGGGGTGAGCACGCCCCAATCGAGCGGCAGCACACTCGTGTCGCGGTGGTGCCCTCCGTACCCCACGAGCGCAACCGGAATCGCCCGGTCCCTGGCCGCCGCCACAATGGCATCGGTCAGCGACCCGTCAACCGGGACGTTCAGCTCCACGTGCTGACCCTGCCACGCCAGCGTCCCAGCCGCCCGCGCCGTGTCGGCCAGGCTGATGGCGCCCTCGACGCGCACACCGTGCGGCCCGGCGATGACCAGCGCCTCGACGCCCGCGGCCGCGGCACGCCGGCCCAGCTCGTCCATGGCGGCGCGGGTGGCCAGCGCACCGTCGGCGTCGTCGCTGAGGTCTGGAATGAGCGGAAAGCCATGCGGCGCAATGGCCGCGAAGACGAATGGCATGACCAGGAACCTCCCGCTGACGAAATCAACACCCGGACATTGAACGCCGGCTCAATGGTCGCTGGCTGGAGTCCCGGACACCGCATATCGCACGGACCGTATGTCGTACCAGGAGACAGCCGCGATGATGAGCAATACCGCGCTTGACAGAGCCAGTCGAGTCCAATCATGGCCAAGAACCGCGACGATGGCAAGCGCTCCAATAGCCGACAGGCGTGGGACCGACCAGACTCCGAACACCGCGCGCTTGAAGAGCAAGTGTCCAGCCAGGAAGAGCGCCGGTCCGCCAAGCACCGTCGCCATGGTCTCCAGAGAGGCGTGCTCGAATGGGTGGACAATGACCAACTCATCGCCGACCGCGGTCACGATGACCCCCGCCACCATCGGGATGTGCAGATAGGTGTAGGCAAACCGACCTAACCGACCCGGGTCGCTGGAGGAGGCGATCGCTTGCTCCGCGGCGTCGAAGCTGAGATCGAAATAGATCCACCAGAGCGCGACACTGCCCAGGAAGGCGACGACGAACGCCGCCAGGGTCGTCCGCGTGATATCGAGCTCGCTGAACGTTCCGCCGATGACCAGGATCGACTCGCCGAGCGCGATGATGAGAAAGAGCTTGCAGCGCTCGGCCAAATGGGCGCCGCTGATGTTCCAGTCGCGCGTCGTGGATCGTCCCAAGCCGGGGGCAACGAATCCGAGCACAGGTCCGAGTGAGTCCATCGCCACAGCCGCAACCCAGAAGGTGGTCCGGGCGGGACCAATCGCGAGACCTCCAGCGAGCCAGAGCAGCCCGGACACCGCCCGCCACTCCAGAATTCGCTGAAAGTTGCGGTGCAGCCCCGGGCGGTCACGTAGACCAATAACTGCGAAGGCGGTACGGCCAACCTGCAATGTTGCGAAAGCGACCGCAAACATGAGCCCGCGATCGCCGAAGGCCTCCGGCAAGGCGACCGCCATGATCAGGGTGGCGACCATAGCGCCGATCAACATGAGGCGCACCGGTCGCCGGTCCGGGTCGAACCAGTTGGTGAGCCAGGCGGTATCCACCCAGGCCCACCACAACGCCAGCAGCAGCATCGCCGTCTGCAAGGCTCCGCCGGCGTCGAGATGCGTGAGCAGGAGATGGGATAACTGGGTAATCGCGAAGACGAAGACGAGGTCGAAAAACAGTTCCATCGAGGAGACCTGATGGTCGCGCTCGCCCTCGCCTCGCAGTAATCCCTGGGAGTGGGGTCGCTCGATCATGGTTTCATCACCGTCCCTCTCTACATGGTCCCGCTGCCCTGATTCCAGGCGACCCCGGCTCAATCATCCCCCACGCCGAACGCGGCGAGACAGAGGCTTTCGGCTATGATCGCTGACCAACAGATACGCGCGTTACTGGAGGTTAACAATGACTCTCGGGTTCCCGGGACCGCTTGACCCGGCGAAAACGGCAAGTTGCGATACGCGCCGCATCAGCCCGGTTATGGCGCGAGGCGGCATCATCGGCGCGCAGCATCCGCTCGTCTCGGCAACCGGGCTGCGTGTGCTGGCAGAGGGCGGCAATGCGGTCGACGCCGCGGTTGCGGCAGCACTCGTCGGCACCGTCGTGATGCCTGCCAAGTGCGGCATCGGCGGCGATCTCTTCGCCATCGTCGCTAGTCCCGATGCACCTGGCAGCGGGAGCAAAGGCGAGCGGCTTGCCTTCCATGGCAGCGGCATTGCCCCGCGTGGCGCTTCGCTCGAGTTCATGCGCGAGCAGGGCGAAGACGCGCCTGATGGCCGGCGCGTAATGGCCCAGCGGGGACCACTCTCACCGTCCGTTCCCGGATTTGTCGATGGCTGCTTCGCGCTGCTGGAGCGTTTCGGCTCCCGGACGTTCGCCGAGCTGGCAGAACCGGCCATCAGGTACGCCACTGATGGTTTCCCGATCTCTCCCGCTGAAGCAAAGAATATCGAACAAAGCGCTGACCTCCTGCGCCAGTTTCCGCCCAGTGCCGCGATGTTCTTACCGAACGGCTCCGCGCCGCGCCCCGGCGACATCCTGCGCCAGCCTGACCTGGCCCGCTCGATCTCCCTGATTGCTAACGGTGGTCCAGATGCCTTCTATCGTGGGGAGATCGCGAAGGCGATTACCTCGTTTCTCGCGGCCAACGGTGGGGCACTGACCGAGGAGGATTTCGCGGACCACGCGACGGCTATCTCACCTCCACTGACGACGTCGTACCGGGGATACACCATTTATGAGACCAGCCTGCCGACGCAGGGAATCGTCGTCCTCGAAGCGCTCAATATTTGCGAGCAGGCTCCAATCGGGGAACTGGGTCTGACCTCCACCGCGGCTGTCCACACCGAGGTCTCGGCTCTGCGACTCGCCTTCGCCGACCGCCGGGCTTACGCCGGCGATCCGAACTTCAGCGACACCCCTCTGGCGACGCTTCTATCAGAGGAGTGGGCGGCAGAGCGATACTCCACGATCGACCCCAACTTCGCGGCAACGATCGACGCCGGGGCGATAGCGGTGGGCGACACCACCTCGCTCTGCGTCATCGATGCAGAGGGGCTGATGATCTCGCTCATCTTCACCGTCTCAGCCAGCTTCGGCTCTGGGGTCGTGGCCGGTGACACCGGCATCCTGCTGACCAATCGCGCCGGGCATTGCTTTGAGCTGGAGGATGACCACCCGAACATCTACGCACCTGGCAAGCGTACGATGCACACGCTCAACTGCTACATGATCGCTGACGGAGACGATACGCCGGTCGTGGTCGGAGGTACTCCCGGCGGTGACTACCAGCCGCAGTGGAATATCCAGACGATTACCGGGTTGATCGACGGCAGACTCGACGTACAGGCGGCTGCCGAGCAGCCGCGCTGGCAGTTCCAACCCGCGACCTACCCGATCGAGTGTGGTGATGCCTTTAGCCTGACAGTCGAGGACCGCCTTGGCGAGGAGACGATTGGCGAACTGGAGGCGATGGGCTATCCGATCAAGCGCGCTGGCATGTGGGGAGCAGGGGGCTCGGTGCAGGTTATCGCTCGCGATCCCGAAACGGGCATCCTCGCGGGTGGCTCCGACCCCCGCGCCGAAGGGATGGCCGTCGGACTGTGACGAGGGCGTCCGGGTGATGGGCAATAGGGTGATAGGATGGTGATCCGGCAGCCGACCGGATAGTTCAGCCGCCGAATCATCGGCCGTCATGAGCCGACATTTCGGGTACCGCGGCACCTCCGCAGGCGACCATGGCCAAATGCTCCTCGTTTTGCCGCAAAGGAAAGGAGGCAGCAACGGTCACGCCCGGATCTTCCTGCGACCTTGGGCAACGTGACCAATTGATCGAACCAGGCATCCGGCAGTCACGCAATGGAGTCCCACCGTTGCGATCGGACCAAGATGAGCATCGACCGAGCCGAAGCGAGCCCATTCCCAAGGAGGAAAAATCGATGGCACGGATCGACTGGAGTGTTTTGAGCGGACCGCGCGTCTCGAGACGCACTCTGCTCTCTCTTGCCGCCGCCAGCGGGGCGACAGGCTACGCGAGCCGGTTGGCTGCCGTTGGCGCCGCCCCACATCCCAGGGCACAAGCGGTCCGCCGCACCCTCGCCCAGGAGCCGAAGACGGGTGGCACCCTCAAGCTCGGGTTCGGCATCAGCCAGATCCCGAATCTCGACCCGGCCAAGGTCAACCTCGGTATCGTCGCCGGCGAGCTCGTCTCGAACATGTTCTCGAGCCTCGTCCAATTCGACGTCGAGCTCGGTCTCGTCCCGGATCTCGCCGAGAACTGGACGGTCAGCGAAGATGGTCTCAGCTATAGCTTCACGCTGCGCGACGGTCTGACCTTCCACAACGGCGATCCCCTCAAAGCCGCCGACATCGTCTACACCTACGAGCGGACGACCGATCCTGACTTCGCGTCGCCGCACGCGAACAAGCTGGCCCTGGTCGAGTCGGTCGATACTCCGGACGATCTGACGGTCAACTTCACCTTGAGCGCACCTTTCGCGCCATTTCTCGCCGTCGCCGGCAGCCGCGGCCCCGGCCGCGCCTTGACGCCCATCTCGCAACGGGCGTTCGAGGAGATGGGGGAGGAGGCGTTCGACCAGGCGCCGGTCGGATGCGGTCCCTTCGCCATCGTCCCGGACACGGCCGATCTCAGCAGCGGGTTCGAGCTGGTCGCCTTCGACGGCTGGTATGGTGGGCGGCCACTGCTCGACGCGATCGAGGTGACGATCATTGCCGAACCATCGAGTCGCATCAGCGCACTGGAGGCCGGCGATGTCGATATGCTCGATATTGTGCCGACGATTGGCGTCGCGCAGCTCATGGAGAATCCCGACTTCACGATCGTGCAGACACCGGGAACGAGCTGGAACGGTCTGGCCATGAACTACAACCGGCCGCCGTGGGACAACCCGGACGCCCGGATGGCTGTTGCCAAGGCGATCAACCGGGACGCGCTCATCGAGACCGCGTTCTTTGGTCTGTCGAACCCGAGCATCGGCCCGATCGCCCCGGCGTTCGTCTGGGCTTACATCCCTCCAGAAGAGATCCAAACGCCGCAGACATTCAACCTCGACGAGGCCAAGGCGCTGGCCGAGGCGGCGGGCATCGCCGGCGCCACGCCGACGATCATGGCGACCTCCGACACTCAGCGCGCTGCCGAAGTGCTGCGTAACCAGCTCAGCGATATCGGTCTCGACGTCCAGTTCGAACAGCTCCAGCAGGCTGCCTGGAACGAGCGCTGGCAAGCCGGTGACTTCGACTGGCTCACCAATGGGAGCGTTGCCGACGCGGACCCGGACGACGGGCACTGGAACTTCTTCCATTCCGAAGGACCGTGGAACACGCACGGCTACACCAACCCGGAGGTCGACAGGCTGCTCGAAGCGACGCGCTCAACCGGGGACATGGAGGAGCGGGCCGCGCTCTTCCAGGAGTTGCAGACGATCCTGCAGTCCGACGTGCCCTACGCCTTCCTCCATCACACGATCGATACCACCGGGTTCTCGAACGACGTCCAGGGCTACGTCCCCGTCCCGGAGATGCGGTACCTGGAGAGTGTTTGGCTGGATCGCTGAGACGGCACGACGGCACGACGGCAAAGATGAGCGTAGTCGGGAGCTGGATGAGAGCCAGTTGACCGCGTGATGAGTTCAAGGATCGTGGGACTATGAGCGACAGGCAAGGTCAGCGTCGTTCTTACTGGCCGTCTTTCCGCCTTGCCGTCTAGCCGTCTTCCGGAGCGAAGCGCCACATGACCCAATACATCATCCGCCGGTTGATCCAGTCCCTCTTCATCATCTGGGGGTGCGCCACCCTCGTCTTCTTCATGCTGCGCATGATCCCCGGCGATCCTGTCATCCAGATGCTAGGACCCGAGTACACCCCGGAGGCGGCCGACGCCCTCCGCCACAAACTCGGACTCGATCAGCCGCTGCACGTCCAGTACGTGCGCTGGTTCGGCAACGTGTTGACCGGTGACCTGGGCGGTTCGATCGCCTCCGGCGAAACGGTCTCGGCAGCGATCGCCTCCGGTCTCCCCAAGACGCTCAGCCTGGCCACGCTCTCATTCTTGATTGCCCTCACCATCGCCGTGCCCACCGGGATCATCGCCGCGCTGCGCCGCAACAGCGTTTTTGATTACGCTGCGAGCGTGGTGGCCTTTGTCGGCGTCAGCATGCCGAGCTTCTGGTTCGGCATCATCCTCATCCTCGTTTTCGCCGTGCACCTCCGCTGGCTCCCCGCGATCGGCTACTCGGAGATCGCGGAGGATGGGGTCGGCGAGTGGTTCAAGCGGTTGATCCTGCCCAGCCTGGCCATCGGAGCAGGCTACTCGGCGATCCTGATGCGTTTCGTGCGCGCCGGGCTGCTCGAAGTGCTTGGCAGCGACTACGTGCGGACCGCTCGCGCCAAAGGAGTCCGCGAGCAGTCGGTCGTACTGCGTCACGCGCTGCGCAATTCCTTGATCCCAGTGGTCACCGTCATCGGCATCCAGCTCGCACTCTTGCTGAGTGGAACCGTCGTCGTGGAGACGGTCTTCTCCATCCGTGGCCTCGGCCGCATTCTCGTTGGCGCGATCTTCGATCGCGACTACCCGATGGTGCAGGGGGTCATTCTCTTGATCGCCGTGATCTTCGTCCTCGCCAACCTCATCGTCGACATCGTCTACACGTTCCTCGACCCAAGGATCCATTACAGCTAGGGTGTCATGGTGTTTGCCAATATGCGATGCCCCTGATAGGCTGCCGGGCATTCTCCAGAGTTCCGCCTGACGACAGGCGACAGTGTGGACGCGGCTGTCCCGACATGTGGTGAAGGAGCCCCTCATGAACAGAATCGATTGGCGCCAACTCAGTGGGCCGCACGTCTCTCGCCGGACTTTGCTTCAACTCGCGGCAGCCAGCGGTGCGGCCGGATTCGCGCAGAGGCTGGAAACGCACCATGCCGCGGCGGTGCGTCTGAGCACCGCGCGTGCCCCGATGCGCCAGGAGCCGAAGACCGGAGGCACCCTCCGGGTCGCTTTCGTCCTCAGTCAAATTGTCACCCTCGATCCGCAACTACTCTCACAAGGGGTGGTAGCGGGTTCGGTCCTGCCGAGCATCTTCTCCAGCCTCGTGCAATTTGACGAGAACCTGGGCCTCATCCCAGACCTGGCCGAGACATGGGAAGTGTCAGAGGATGGCACCGAATACATCTTCCATTTGCGTCCCGGCGTGACTTTTCACAACGGGGATCCTCTGACCTCCGCGGACTTTCTCTACACCTACGAGCGCACGACGAACCCCGACTTCGCATCACCGCACGCCCCCAAGCTGTCCCTGGTCGAGTCATTCGAGACGCCCGACGAGCAGACCGTGGCCATCAACCTCAGCGAGCCGTTTGCGCCTTTTCTCGCCGTCGCCGCCAGCCGCGGTCCTGGCCGCGCGCTGACCCCGGTGCCACAACAGCGTTGTGGAAGAGATGGGCGACGAGCAATTCGGCATCACGCCGGTCGGTTCCGGTCCCTTCATGGTCGTTCCGGAGAGCGTCGAAGTCGGCACGGGTCTGGACCTCGTGGCGTTCGACGGCTGGTATGGCGGTCGGCCGTATCTGGACGGCATCGAGATACGGTTGGTCCCGGAGCCATCGAGCGCCGTCAGCGCCCTCGAAGCAGGTGACGTTGACCTCATTGATCCGGCGCCCGCGACACTCTTCGAGCAGCTGTCAGCAACCCCCGATGTCGTGGTTTACGAAGGACCGAGCACGAGCTGGCGAGGAGTCGTTTTCAATTTCTCCCGCCCACCCTGGGACAACCTTGACGCCCGTATGGCCGTGTCCAAGGCCATGGACCGCCAGCAGTTCGTTGACCAGGCCTTCTTTGGGCGCGCGGTTGGAGCGGTCGGCGCCATCGCTCCGGCGTTTGGCTGGGCGTACCTCCCGGCGGAGGAAGTCGAAAATCCGCAAGCGTTTAATATGGAAGAAGCGCGGGCCCTGGCTGAGAAGGCTGGTCTTGTGGGATTGCAGCCAGTGTTTCTCTCCTCGGATGAGGTGGGGCAGCGCCCGACCGAAGTCCTGCGCATCATTCTGGAAGATCTGGGACTACAACCTCAAGTCGACTTTCAGCAGGCTGCCGCGTTCAGCGAGCGCTGGCAGGCTGGTGATTTCGATCTCTTCATCCACGGCAGTGTGGTCGACGCCGATCCGGACGACGGGCACTGGAATCACTTCTACTCGGAAGGACCCTGGAACACCTACGGCTACAAGAGTGAGGAGGCCGATGGGCTGCTCGAGGCGACACGGGCGACCGCCGATGAGGCCGAGCGCGCTCGGCTCTTCCAGGAACTGCAAGCCGTCCTGCAGCGCGACGTCGCGGCCGCCTTCGCCTACCACCAGAACGACCTCGCGGCCTTTGTCAGCGATGTGCAAGGCTTCGTTCCGGTCCCCGAGCAGCGCTACTACGAGCGCGTCTGGCTCGATAGGTAGAGAGCTGTCGGCTATCGGCTAATGTTGGGTGATGGGAGCTAGGAAACGGTTTCTCTTTCTCCCCATCACCCTACCACCCTCGTCACCGCTAGCCGATAGCCAACAACGCCGGTACAGGTATGGCTGGAGCGACTGACGCCTTCGAAGCAACGGAGCCCCTTGCCGGAGTTGATTCCGCTACGGCATTGACGTCGAGTCGCCAGCGGTCCTCTGGTTTCCGGCTTCTCCACCGCCTGCAACGCGAGCGCAAGGTGACCGTAGGGCTCGTCATCATTGCATTGCTCACGCTCCTGGTTATTTTCGGACCACTGCTGGCGCCGTATCACCCGGATGCCGATGACTTCGGCATCCTGCAGGCCCCCACCCTCGAACACCCGATGGGTACCGACTCTTTCGGCCGTGACCTGTTCAGCCGCATCATTATCGGCACGCGCGTTTCGTTCTCGGTCGGAGTGCTGGCGGCTGTGGCCGCCCTCGCCTTCGGCGGCACGCTGGGACTGGCGGCTGGATATTACGGCCGCTGGGTCGATAGCCTGATCTCGCGCGCCGTCGATCTCCTCTGGGCCTTCCCGGTGATCATCCTTGCCGTCGCGCTCGTCGCCATCTTCGGAGCGGGTTTTCGCAATGTCGTCATCGCGATCGCGGTGGCCTATATCGATGATTTCGCGCGGATTGTGCGGGGGGAGACATTAAGCCTGCGGGAGCAGGATTTCGCGATGGCGGCGCGGGCCCTGGGAGCGCGCGACGACGAAGTCATGAGGCGTCACATCGTGCCGAACCTCGTGGCGCCGCTGACAGTGCAACTTTCGTTCGCCGTCGGTCTCGGCATCCTGACCGAATCAACACTGACCTTTCTGGGGCTGGGAGTCAATCCCGCGACTCCAACCTGGGGCCTCGCACTCAACGAGGGTCGCGACTTCGTGCGCCAGGCATGGTGGATCAGCGTCTTCCCGGGCTTGGCGATCGTCATCACCGTAATGGCTCTCAACCTGCTCGGTGACGGCCTCCGTGACGCGCTGGATGTGCGGGGAGTGAGTGACGTCTGACGGAGAGAGGGGAAGGGGGGCGCCTTCGGCTAAGGGGGGTCGCTGCGCTCAAGGGGGGAAGAGGGAGAAGGACGAGGAGGGCATCCGTCGGGCTCCTCTCCCCCTTCTCCCCCCTCAGGCCGCTCGCGGCCGCCCCCCTCAGCGAAGCGCCCCCTCACACGCCCCAGGTCTCCGAGAGCACACCGCCCGCGACGAGGCGAACGCACAACCCGGCGTGGCAGCCGTTCGCCGGGCATGAGGGTGTGCAGAAATGGCGGCGCCCGCAGGGAAGGCAGTAGGCCTTGCGACAGCCGCTACACCACCCGTATGGCTCGGCGAGGGAGACCCCACAGTCGGAGCAAATAGGCGATTCTGGTAAGGAGTGCCCCGGGTTCAGCCAGGTAGATGCGGCGCCACTCATGTTCGCACCATGAGTTCCGCCTTCACGGTCCTCACGAAACACCTCATCGTCCTGGTGCGAGGTCCACACCGGGTTCGGGTTCCCGAATCTGGTGTGGAAGTCGAGCCGTCGGACTCGTCTACGTCACCATGATTGGGCCATCGTAGCCGTAAGTCCGATCAGAAGCGAGAGCCTCTCGCGAACGTTGTAGCTGCCATGAAAAACTCTGTCTTTCACGCCCTGGTAGCGCCGCCCCGTGGCATGCTCATTCGGGACGAACCCACCGGCGAACACAAACACGTGATCAATCGGGGTGTGCCGATCATCGATGCTCAGCTTGGCGCCTGGACCGTCAGGCTGAAACAGGTGGCAAAATGGTCGGCGTCATGGAATCGTCCGGAGTACGTCTCATGGCTCCTCGATCGACTTCTGTCTCCCCATTGCCATGGAACGGCCCCAGCCGATGAACGCCCAGGAACGGCTCCGCCAGGCAATCGATCAGCAGCAGAGCCGCCTCCGCACGGGCATACCATCCGACCGTCAGGCGGCCATCCTCGCGCTTCTTCGCATCCAGGACCGGTTGCCCCACTCTCCTGATATTGACCCACTGCCAGACCTCGTTACCGGTCATCGCCTCGCCAGCTTGGGCGGGAACAAGGCGCTTCATCTCTGCCTCGAACGCAACGCAGACGACGAACCAGCAGCGCCAGCGCCATCCGGCGATGGGTTGGACGGCTGGGGAAAACGCTTTCTCGAGGAGTGCGAGCGGCTAGCCCAGGCGGAACTGGTCCTGGCGCACTGCGAGACCGGCTTCATGCGGATGGTCGATGATCGTAATGAGACGTTCGACGCCTGGATCGCGACGAAGCGAGCACCGACGAGTTGGCGGGAGCGGGCGGATATCGACTGGTGGGCCTCGTGGCTAGCCAGACATCATGATTCCGAGCTGCGTGCCCTGCTTTCTGAGTGCCCGAACACGGAGAGCAGGAATCCCGCCCACGACGCGTTTTATCACCAGTTAGCCAGCGTGTACTTGAAGATGATGGCGTATCAACTCAGCTATCCACCGGACACTGTCATCGGCGGCTGCACCATCCAGACCTATCGCGACGTCCTGGGTCGGCTCATCGGTTGGGCGCTCCAGTCGCACGATCGCGGGGAAGCGGCGCAGGCGCGATCCGAGGTCTCTCTGGTAGCAGCACTTGCTTCTGCCCTGGCCGTCGATCCCGCTGTCATCGGCCAGGCGGTGGCCGCCTTCACGCTCGATCATGAGAGCGCGGCCTTTCACGCCGCCGTGCCCGGCGTCGCGGCGGCGCCGCTCGTGCGGATCGCCCCGGACCGGCTCGCCTGGTCGATCCACGGGCTGACAACGGAGCCGTTGCTCTTCCTGACCCGCGAGCTCAAACGACGCGCCGCGCAGGAGTATCACAACGCGGCTCATCTCCGTGAGGTGGTCTTCCGCCAGGATCTCTACGCGCTCTTCAGGGACAAGCGGTTCGTGACCAGTACCGGCAGGATCGAGCTGCGGCGAGACGGTGGTGACGTTCGCACCGATATCGACGCCGCCGTCTTCGATCGCAAGACCGGCACCCTCGGCGTCTTCGAGTTGAAGTCGCAGGACCCCTTCGCCCGCTCGACCGCCGAGCTGACGCGCCAGCGCGACAACATTCTCTACGCCAACCGCCAGATCTCCGGTGTGCTCGACCTGGCTGAAGCGGCATGGCGCCGACGCGCTCCTCGGCCGCATCGACACCCGAACCGCCAGGACATTCCGGGTGCAGAAGGTCTATCCCTTCGTGCTTGGCCGCTACCTCGCGCACTTCAGCGACGGCCCCGAGCCGGACCGTCGCGCCGCCTGGGGTACCTGGCCGCAGCTCCTACGCCTGCTCGATGGACAGCCGTTGCGAGCCACCGACGCCAATCCCCTCGCCTCGCTCTTCACCCGCCTGACGAAAGACGTCCCCGACATCCACCCATCCGCTGACTCTCCCCCGCGTGAGATCGCCATCGGCACCGGTCGCCTCTTCGTCCATCCCTCCTACGCTGCTTTCCAGATGAGCGGGGCTGGTGAGCGCGAATCGCGCTCGCGGTAGAGCCGTTGTCGTCGTGGTTGACCAGGTTCAGAAGGAACACAAGATCAAGCAGGAGGTGCTCCTCACGCACCTGGCACGAGAGCTGAGTCTCCTCGGAGAGAATGCTGCTCCCGCGGATCAACAGGCTCTCAGTCTGCGGGTGCCGCTACGCGTCAACGTGCTTCCTCGCTTGCTGGATGGCGATTTGCTCGGATACCGGGAGCACGGAACGCTCCTGGATCATCTCATCGTGTTAGAGCAAATGATCAGCAAGTACAACGACTGGGTGTTGTTGACCAACGAAGCGCAGACCATGGGGCGACGATCTCCGGGGGAGGTGGCGCAGATGCAGCACACCGCCGGTGAAATGGCGAACATGATCAGTATTTTGCGCGGCAAGATCCTGGCGCTTATCGGCATTTCGGAGAGCCAGGTGGGACGAGTCCGTGACATTCTCGAGCATGCCGTTATGCCTCCATCTCGCGGTACGACTCAGTTCTGAATTCGACGTTGAATCCCTATCACCCCATCACCCTGCGTCACCCCCGATCGTCCAACGGGCTCACCCGGGTCTCCCGGACCAACCTGGCCAACGTGAAGACCGCGAGCCAGCCGGCGACGGAGAGTACCCAGGCGCCGCCGGCGAGACCGGCCGCGGCGGCTACGGCGCCGACGAGAAGCGGTCCCGCCACCGCCCCCACGTCGCCAATCAACCGCCAGATACCGAGAAACTCGCCGGTAGCCCCCGGCGGCGCCAGGTCGGCTCCCAACGTCATCATCAGACCGGAGCTGAGCCCGTTGCCAAGTCCGATCAGCATCGCAGCCAGCAAGAGGGTCACGAAATCATGCGTAAAGGGGATCAGGCCGATCCCGAGCGCCATGAGAGAGAAACTCGGGACGGCGGCAACCTTGCGTCCGAAGCGGTCCATCAGCATCCCGGCCGGGATGAACATCGAGACGTCGAGAACGGCTCCCGCGGTGACGATGACGCCGACCTGCGCCGCGTCAAGTCCCAGCTGCTCCACTCCCCACAAGGGGATGATCAGAAAGCGTCCGGCGCGGATCATCTGACCGAGGGTCTGTGCTGTCGCCGCCGCCGAGAGGTCGCGCGCGTTACGACGCACGCCGGCGCCAACCAGACGCCAGCGCTGGGATGCCCGCAACGCGGTGGCGGCCCGTGCCAAGGGCTTGAGGAGGACAGCTGACATGGCCAGCGCCATCCCGGCCAGCGCCGCCGAGAGTCCGAAGGCGGCGTGAATCCCGGCCTGATCGGCGAGCAGGCCACCGACGGCCGGTCCGCCGAAGATGCCGAGGCGGTTGATCCCGCCAAAGACGGAGAGCGCTTGCCCCCGCTGCGCGGGCGCGATTACTTCGGCGATGTAGGCATGCCGCGACAGCCCCCAGAGCGCGATGCCGATCCCCGCCAGGAAGCGCAGCAGCACGAGCCCCGGAAACTGGTCACTCCAGACAAGACCGAGCGTGCTCAGCGTGACCAGGCCGGAACCGGCGATCATCGTCGGTCGCAACCCGACGCGCCCGATGACCGCGCCAGCAGGGACGTCGGTCAGCAGCGTGCCAATGGCGGCGGCGCTTGAGGCAAACCCGACCAGCCCGTAGCCGACGCCAAACCCCGCGGCATACAGCGGCAGAATGGCGATCAACAGCCCCTCAGAAAACGCCAGGAGCAGCGTCGGCACGTAGACGGCGACGAGGAGTGGCGAGCGGTAGGCGGGGAGTGCGTGGTCCGCCAGAGACTTCCTCCGGGGTGGTGGATGGATGTCGGCTATCGGCTATCGAGCTATCGCGTGGCTATCGGCTGTTGGCCGCTCGTAACAGGGAGCGGCCGCAACCCAATGGTATACTCCGGCCGCGCCGCACCCGCGGCGCAATTTTTTCGTGCCATGCGCCAGGTGTCGGATCCACGAATTCATCACTGAACACCGATAGCTGATAGCCGACAGCAGATAGCCCTAAGGGGACCCCCGTGATCCTGAAGTTTTTCCGCCGCAAGAGCGAACCCGATGTGCAGATGGAGCAGGGTCTGGAGAAGACCCGGCGCGGCGTCTTCCTGGAGATCACCCGCCTGTTCGAGCGCGACGCGCTCGACGACGATCTCTACGAGGAGCTGGAGATGCTCCTCATCCAGGCCGACGTCGGTTGGGACGTCAGCCAGAAGCTGGTGCGCGATCTGCAAGCGCGGGTCCGGCAGGACGGCATCACCGATCCGTTACTGGCCCGCGAGATCTTGCGCGAGGAGATGATCTCGCTTCTCGAAAGTGCCAGTCGCAACCGCCGGGTGAAGATCTTGCAGCGCGGCGTCCCTTTCGTGATCATGGTCGTCGGCGTCAATGGTGTCGGCAAGACGACCTCGATTGCCAAGCTGGCCGCTTATCACCAGGGATTCGGACGTAACGTCCTCATCGCGGCGGGTGACACCTTTCGCGCCGCGGCCATCGACCAGTTGAAAGTCTGGGGCGAGCGAGTTGGCGCGCCGGTGATCGCCCATGAGCAGGGATCCGACCCCGGCGCCATCGTCTTTGACGCCATGCAGGCGGCACACGCTCGCGGTGTGGACGTGCTGATCGTCGACACGGCCGGGCGGCTGCACACCAAGCACAACCTGATGGCGGAGCTGTCAAAACTGCGCCGCATCATGCAGAAGACCGTGCCCGAGGCGCCACAGGAGACGATCCTGGTCATCGACGCCACGACCGGCCAGAACGGTCTGGTGCAGGCGAAGGAGTTCGCCAGCGCCGTCGATATCTCCGATATCCTGATCGCCAAGCTCGACGGCACCGCCAAAGGGGGCATCGCCTTCTCCGTGGCGAAAGAGCTGGGTACGCCGATCTCGTATGTGGGGACCGGTGAGAAGGCCAGCGACCTCGCCGAGTTCCGGCCGGACACGTATGTCGACTCCCTCTTCTTCGGCGAGGGCGAAGGGTTCTGATGCGCTGAGGGCGGGCAACCTCAGGGCACTGGTGGGGCCTTCCATCACTCCTCGCCGGAATCCGTATCTACAAGTCGCCTGTCGTGCCTCGGTACGCTGCCCCGGGGTCGCGATGAGGACCATGTCGTCGGTCTCCACCTATGGGGAGATCGTTATCCGCACGCGCTTCCTCGAGTCTCCCGGCACGTTTGTCTACCACTGCCACATTCTCGACCATGAGGATCAGGGCATGATGGGCGTCGTTGAGGTGGTCGAGTAGGACGCCGCGGCGGATGAGCGGTTCGACAAGTGACTCGGCTGTCTGGTCAGGTAACGACCACGCGCCATCTGATTGGCGTAGTGGCTGGACTCGCGCTCGGCTACCGCTACGATACGGAGCCGGTCACGGACGAGGCGTAGCCTGACGAGGTCCGACTTGGGCCAAGGGTGTACCGCTCGGCCCCATCCCCGACGTTGGCGGAATCCAGGTTCCCGGATCTCGCACCGCCTCCACCACCTGACGGATTGCCTCGATCACCAGTTCAGGATGATCCTGCTGCAGAAAGTGATCGGCCTCCGGGACCGGGACGAAGTGTGCCGTCAGCTCCCGCGCTTGCTTCCGCTGCAGCTCGTTCCAAAGCTCCTCGAAGGCCGGATCAGATGGAGCGTCGGCCGCGCCATGGAAACCGGCGGCGAGCACGACCGTCGGGACTGCCGCTGGCGGATGGGCCATCACCCAGACCCCGCTGGCGATGATATCGAGATGCTCGGGGTCCTGCGGGTGCAGCCCGCGCATGATGGTGAAGGTCTCTTGCCGCTCCGCCGGCGGCAGCAGCGCCATCCCGGGAGCGAGGAGGTCAGGCGGCATCCCATCGACAAGCACCAGCCCGACCACCTCGTCCGGGTACTGGCTGGCATAGAGCCGCACGATCAGACCGCCGAGCGAGTGACCGGCAAGGACGAACGGCCCGGAGATCCCGGCCGCACCCAGCAGGGCGTGGAGATCCTCGACGCTGTCCTGGACGGTCCGCACACCAGCGGGAGCGGGATCGCTCTGCCCAAGCCCGGCCCGATCGTAGCTACAGACGCGCGTGAAACGGGCGATCTCGGGCTGGACTCCTGCCCACGTAGCGGCGGTGTTCCCACCCCCCGCCTCGAGCACGACGGTTGGAGCACCTGTGCCCGCACAGTGAGAGGAAGAGCGCGCGGCCGCCGATGTCGACGCGGTCCCCTGGTAGCCCGGGAGTGGCCGCCGCATCAGTCGCGGCGCCCTCCTGAGCGATCGCATTCACGGGGGGAGCGAGCGTGAGGGCGACCCCAAGCAGGAGAACAACGCACCATAAACGGTGGCTATTCATGAACACCTCCCTCCTGCTCAATCAGCGAGACGATTGGGACCGACGCTACGGGGTGGGTGATCCCACTAGCGCAACGTCCCCCGCTGTCAGTACTTCCCGGGCCTCGAGATGGGCCTCGATCTCCTCCCGGGTGCGCCAAGCCGGTCTCATCTCATTGCGGGCGAAGAGCTCCAGCTGGTCGCCGACATGCGGCGAGCCCGGCTGCGACGCGTTGCCGTAGGTGGTGAGTACCTGTGCCCGGACCGGCTGGGAGAACTCGACCGCCGCGATGTAGGTATCGCCGAAGACCGAGGCCAGGCGGCCGTCCGGCGCCGGAGCGAAGTCGATGACCCGAAAGATGCCGTGAGGGTCGCCCGGACCTCCACTGGCCGGCAGGTCGACCGCACCGTAGCGCAGCCGGGCAACGTCACCCCAGGCGACGTCGAGCGCCCCATAGGCAGCCTCGACCTGCTCGGCCGCAACCTCCAGCGCCGCCACGGCGGCTCCCGGATCGGCTAGCCCGTGGGGCGTGTCAAGCGGCGCATCGGCGCTCCACGGGGTGACGAAGAGGAAGGGGCCGAGCGCGTTGCTCTCCGCCAGCGCCTGGATCCAGGCCAGCGAAGAGGAGCGCGCCGCGACTGCTGGCGTCGACCCGCCGGTCCCAGGCCGCGAGCACCTCTGCCGCTCGGTTGGCCATCGCGCTGCCCTGCCGCGCGGCGTCAATCAGGTCGTCCAGGATGCGCAGGGCAAACTCCACCTCTGTCGCGTTCGTGTTCTCGATCAGTTCGTCCAACGTCATCGCCGGGTCTTCGGTCAGCATCCGCATCGACCGTTGAGCGCGGAACCCGGGGAAGTCCAGGGGTGGCGCCAGGTACGGTGGAAAGTCTTCCGGCCGGAGCTGGAAAGGAAGGGTCGCCGTCCATGGCGGCTCGTTGGCGTTCTGCACCCAGCCGCCCGGCGGGTCGATCACCCGAGGCAGGTCCTCGTACGGATGGATCGCGGACCAGAGCGTCGCTGAGGTGTCGCCGGGGACGACGCCTGACCAGAACTCCCAATCACCGGAGGAGCGAACCGGCACCTGGCCGGTGAAAACGAGGAGCACGTGTCCGTCGCGGTCGGCGTAGAGCACGTTGGTCATCGGCAATTGCATTCGACGGAGGGCTGTCTCGAACTCCTCCAGGCTTCCGGCCCGGCCCATCTCCCACCACTGCTCCAGCACACCGGCGGCGGAGACCCAGCGGTCCACCGCGACGACCCGCAATGCGATGGGCGAGCCGTTCCGCTCGGCAACGATCGGACCGTGGACGGAGCGGCGTACGACGAGCTCCTCCTGCCTCAGGGTGCCGTCCTCCTGCCGGATCGATAACGTTTGAGTCTCGGCCTCAAAGGCGCGCACCTCGCCATCGAAGCGGTAGCCACCGTCGGCCGGGGTGAGCTCATAGGCGTCCCAGCCGTCGAAAGTGTTGACCGTAAGCGTCCAGCCGAGAGCATCGTTGAAGGCAATGCCGAGGACGGGCAGGCCCACCGGCGTCGCGCCATAGGCGTCATACCCCGGCGCGGCGAGTTGCGCCTCGAAGAAGATGAACTCCGCCCAGAAGAGATGCGGGTTCGCCAGAAGCAGCGCGTTCCCGCTGGCCGAGCGTTGCGGGGCTATCGCCCAGCCGTTGGAGCCGCCCGGGAACTGGATCCCGAACTGCTCAAACGCAACAACGTCATTGCCTTGTTCCCCGGTCCACAAGAAGAACAGCCAGAAGCGCAGGGTGTGGGCGAGCACGTCCTCGGCAGTGACCGGGAGCACGACTCGGGTCTCGACGGCGAGCCGCTCCGGGTGCTGCCCGGCGTAGGCGTTGATCCCGGCCGCGAAGGCGTCCAGGTTGGCACGGAAGTCCAGACTCTGCGCCGCGTACCACTCGCCGGCCCGTCCCGGGGTACCCATGGTTCGCAGCCAACGATCCGACTCCAGGTAGCGCTCCCCCCAGTACTCGGCCGCGCGCCCCCGGGCCTGGCCGTAGAGGCGCAGAAGAAGATCGCCGTGGGCGTGCATTTGTGCCCAGCCGAAGGCGAAGAAGAGATTGACGGTGTCATCGGCGAAGATGTGAGGCACGCCCCAGGTGTCCCAGAGGAGTTCGGCGCCGCCGAGATCAGGGGAGCCAACCGGCGTGGCGTCCTGGGCTCCAGCGCGTCGTCCTCCCGGCGCGGCGGTCCCGAGCAGAGCCGCGCCGCCAACTGCTGCACTCCGCACCAAGGCGCGCCGGGAGAGAGAAGCGTAGAGTGTCTGGGAGAGCGGATCGAGGTGCGAGCGGTTCATAGCTTCTCCTCCGGATGCCAACTCCGGTATTCGTCATCCCAAACAGCGGGGTCGCGGTCACGTCCGCGCCTCGCATACCAGGGCGACCGTTGTCCAAGAAGCCGTAGCTCCATAGAGCCAGGAACGAGCTGCGAAATCACAAGCTAGGGGACCGGCGTTCCGGCCGGGGCAATCGCGACGGCCGGTGGCGCGGCTGACCCGAGCGCCGTCTGCACGGCCTGCTCGAAGAGGACGTCAACAGTCTCGTCATCCCGGTTCGTGTTGGTCAGCAGCACGACAGTCAGGTCCGCCTCAGGGTGCTGAAACAGGCGAGCGGCGAACCCGGGACCGGCTCCGCCCATCCCTACAAGCTCGCCGCTCGATGTCTGCATCTGGGCCAACCCCATGCCCCAGGCGATTCCCGGCCTCTCTGACGGCACGAAGGTGACCATCTCCTCCATTGAGGTTGGCTGCAGCAGCTCGTCACCGAAGAGGGCATCGGCGAAGCGCAGCAAGTCACGCGTGCTGGAGACCATCCCGCCTTCGGTCCATTGCGCCGAGAGATGGGTTGCGCTCACGTTCACCAGTTCATCTCCGAAGAGGTGATAGCCCTGCACGGTCTCTCCCGGAATCGGTTCCGTGGCGGCGAAGACGGTGTCGGTAAGCCCGAGGGGATCCAGGATCTGCTGCTGCAGGCGGTCGGCAAAGGTTTGACCGGTTGCCTCCTCCACGATCAGCCCGAGCAGGATGTAGCCGGTGTTGGAGTAGTGGACCCCTTCGCCGGGGGCAAAGTCGGGCGCATGGTTGGCGCCGTCGGCATAGGCAAGGAGCTCTTCAGGAGTCCAGACCCGCGACCAGTCCGCGTCCTCGCCCAGGTAGGCGTCCTGCCAGAAGGGGCTGTCTTCGGCGAAGTAGTCGTAGACCCCACTGGTGTGGGTGAGCAGCTGGCGCAGCGTGATCTGCTCGACGTTGGGAATGCGCGCGACCGCCGGGTCATCGAGCCAATCGGCGACTGTATCGTCCAGGGAGAGGACGCCTTCGTCGACAAGTTGCAGGATGAGGACCGCGGTGAAGGTCTTGGTGATGCTGTAGATGCGAAACTGGTCAGTCGGCACCAGCGGCGTCTGTTCCTCGATGTTCGCGAGGCCCGCCGCTCCGTCGAAGAGCATCTGGCCGTCCTGTTCCACCGCAAGCGCGACGCCGGTCAGTCCTCGCCCCAGACTCTCCTCCAGGAGAGTATTGAGACTAGTAACCGGTGACGCCGCGGAGGGTGGAGTGCCTGAGACAGACGCATCCCACGTGCGCGGGTCACGCACGGCTTCAACCACCTGCTGGATCGCTTCGACCACCAGCTCGGGCTCGCCCTGGTGGACGTAGTGCCCGCTCCGCTCGGCAATGATCAGGCGCCCATCCGGCACCAGCCCCGCAAGGTCAGCTTGCAGTTCGTGGTGGAGCTTTGGCATCGCCTCGACCGGCCATCCGGGCGGGAAAAACGTCGGTATCACTGAGGGGTCCTCGGCTGCTCCGGCACTGACGACGACCAGCGGCATCGGGCGGAGCGCAGTATTCCCCCTTGCCTCCCGCACCTGGGCAAAGCTGGCGGCGAAGTCGACCCTCTCAATGTTCAGGATGTTTACCGTCATGGCTTGGTAGGCCTGCCATAACTCTGGCGAGACCAATGCTTCGAGCCGGGCATCCTGCTCCTCATGCGAGGCGTCGACCAGCACGAGTCCCACCACCTCGTCTGGGTAGGTGCTGGCGTACAACCGATTGATGAGTCCGCCGAGCGAGTGGCCGACCAGGACGTAGGGACCGGGGACGTTCGCCTCGGCGAGCAGACCATGAAGATCATCGACGGCATCCCGGACCGTGATTGGCGTGGGGACAGGATCGCTCGCCCCGCCAGCGGTGTTCGGCCGGTCGTAGGTGCAGACTCGCGTGAAGGGCGCGACAGCACGTTCAATGGCGAACCAGGGAGCCGCCGGATCGTTGCCGCCCGATTCCAGCACCACGGTCGGACTGCCCGTGCCCACACACGAGAGGTACAGCCGGTGGCCGTTCACCTCGAAGAGCCCATCGAGGCGTCCCGGCTCGGTCGTTCGCGGCTCGCCCTCTGTCAGGGTCGCCTCGTCAGCCGCAATGACGGGCAGGT
Organism: uncultured Chloroflexia bacterium; assembly: GCA_963751075.1. Lineage (GTDB taxonomy): Bacteria > Chloroflexota > Chloroflexia > Thermomicrobiales > UBA6265 > JACCXM01. The sequence continues at coordinate 91,677 of CAVVTE010000031.1, forward strand.
GGACACCTGGTGGCGGTGGCACCGGGGCGAAGTTCACGCCTGTAATGCGGTGCGGTGTATCGGCCTCAACCGCTAACGGCACGACGAGGGGCGTGCCGGAACGGCCGATCAGGAGCGCGTTGACCTGATTGGCCGTCGGCGGGCGCGTAAAACCCTGGAACGTGTACGGGCCGCCTGCGGCGATCTGCTGTGTCAGCCCCACCATGATCTCTGGGGGGACCGCTTCCAGGAACGTCGGGTGTAAACCGCGCGGTCATCTCTTCGGGAGTGAGGGACGCGCCTCCGTCATTGAGGAGCATGAGTATCCAGGCCAACGCCTCCCCGACCGGAGTGGCAGGAAGCTCTGCGGCGTTCGCCGGTGTACTCATGTCCTGCGCGCGAGCGACCGCCGGAGCACCGATGGCAAGCTGCGCGACCATCACGATGACGATCACATGGGCGGCAATCCGACACATGGCGCGCTCCTTGGCACGTGCCGGCGCAAACAGACGCCGTCACACGGAAAGCTCCGCTCAGGCCGGGAGCGCAGGGTCCGACATCACAGCACGGGCGACCAGGCGGTATCTGTGCGCCGGATGCATAACTGTCTGAGGTGCGCCCACTATACGGCATTTCGACAATAAATGGTGGACCGCGGGTGCAGGTACGCCCCCGGGCCTTGACCGACGGTACTGTCCCGTCGACATCAACACTCCAGGGCGTCGTGCCTGATCGTAGAGATGCAGGCAAGCTGGTGCGAGAGGCACGAGCGAACGTGGCTGACTCCCGTGATCACCGATGGAGTGAGAGAAGGGGCTGCGGTGGCCCGCGATTCAGGTCGTCAACGAGCGAAACTGACTGAGGAGACCTACTGCGGTGACGACCAGGCCCCTGGTTCAGAACGCACCGACCGGTTGTTCGCAGCGATCGCGGCAGCGACCGTGTTCAGGAGACGCTCGGGCTCAAAGGGCTTCGGCAGAAACGGCACACCCGGCAGGTCGACCGCGCTAGAGACTGCGCTCATGAGTACGACCGGAACGGCGAGCCTGCGGCGTCGCAGACCTTGAACGAGCTCGGCGCCATCGAGACCGGGCATCTTCAAGTCTGAGAGCACCAGATCGATCTCCTCCGCTTCCATCTCCCGCAGGGCTTCCAGCCCGTCGGTGGCCTGCCGTACGGCGTAGCCTTCATCCTCGAGCATACACGCCACGACCTCTCGAATCGCCGGCTCATCGTCGACGACGAGCACCGTCGGTGGCGTCACCTGGGGATTCTGTGGATGCCGCGGGGACTCGTCCATGATCTCTTCCGTCTGATCTGTTTCCATCCTGATCGAAACCTGTAGAACGACGAACTTCTGTAGCTCTCTATACACAATCCGTGCCGCCCTACCGGATCAGGAACAGCGAGTGCGGCGGTATTCTCCGATTCGGACCATTGGGTCAATGATCACGCCGACACCGCGTCCTTCGACCCGATGCTTCGTGATTTCCTGCGCGCTCGCCTAAACTAGACGGTGTTCAACCTATCACCCCATCACCTTATGCACCTTTCATGCAATGAGGACCAACATGTTCGAAACACTCACCGATCGTCTCAATGAAACCTTTGCCCGGCTCGGGCGAAAGGGGCGTCTCACCGAGCAGGACGTCGAGGACGCCATGCGCGAGGTGCGACGCGCGTTGCTCGAGGCGGACGTCAACTTCAAGGTCGCCAAGGACTTTGTCGCCGCCGTGCGGGAGCGTGCCGTCGGACAGGATGTCCTGCATTCGCTCACCCCGGCCCAAACGGTCATCGGCATCGCCAACGAGGAGCTGATTCGCGTCCTGGGTGAGGACGGGCAGGGGTTGATCCCGCCCGACCGGCCGCCCCAGATCCTGATGCTCGTCGGCCTTCAGGGGAGCGGCAAGACGACGCACGCCGCCAAGCTCGCCGTCCATCTGCGCAAGCAGGGGCGCAATCCACTGCTGGTCGCCGCCGATGTTTACCGCCCGGCCGCCATCAACCAACTCCAGGCGCTCGGAAAGCAGATCAGTATCCCCGTCTACGAGGAAGGTACTGCCCGCAACCCGGTCGATATCGCGACTAACGCATTGCAGTACGCCCGTGAGCGCGGCTACAACCCGATCATCATCGACACTGCCGGCCGATTGCAGATCGACGACCGGTTGATGCAGGAGTTGGTCGATATCCGGGACCGCGTGCGTCCGACCGAAATTCTTCTCGTCGCCGACGCGATGACCGGCCAGGAGGCGGTGAGCGTCGCGCAGACGTTCAACGAGCGCGTCGGAGCCAGCGGGCTGATCCTCACCAAAATGGACGGCGATGCGCGCGGCGGCGCGGCGCTCTCGATTCGCGCCGTGACCGGCGTACCGATCAAGTTCATCGGTACCGGGGAAAAACTCGACGCGCTGGAACAGTTCCACGCCAACCGACTGGCCGGGCGTATCCTGGGCATGGGCGACATCCTCTCCCTGATCGAGCGCGCCCAGGAGACGACGACCGAAGAGGACGCGGTCGAGCTGCAGGAGCGGATGCTCAAGGGCCAGTTCAACCTGGAGGATTTCCTGGAGCAGTTGCAGAAGGTCAAGCAGATGGGGCCGCTCAGCCAACTGCTGGAGATGATCCCCGGACTGGGCGCCCAGATGCGGCAAGCCAAAGCCGAGATCTCGGACGACGACTACAAGCGGCTCGAAGCCATCATCTACTCCATGACCCCCGACGAGCGCCGCAATCCCGATGTTATTGGGCGACGGCGGACGGCGCGCATCGCCAAAGGGAGCGGCACCTCGATCCAGGAGGTGAAGCAGCTCCTCAAGCAGTTCGGGGAGATGCAGAAGATGATGACGCAGATGGGCCGCATGGCCAAGAAGGGCAAGATGCCACGCGGTCTGCCCTTCAATTTCGGGTAGCGTCGCCCACCAGATCGGTAAAGAGGCCGGTGAGGGCCTCCTCCGGATCCTCCGCCAGCCCGGCGTGGACCGGACCCGGTTGCACAACGGTGCTGGCCGGTGCGGAAAGCCAACCGAACCGCTCGGCGGGCGGCAGCGAGGCGATCGCTCCGCCCGCGGGATCGCCCACCGTAACCAGCCGGATGACTTCGAGTTGCCGCGCGATGGCGTCGACGTCGATTTCCGGCCACAAGGCGCGCAGCCGGTCGGCGTCGATCCGCGCCCGCACGCCAAGGAACTTGCGCGGACGGGAAAAGAGCACGACGCCGACATTGACGAACTCTTCCCGCTCGACGCGGGGCACCACCCTGATGACTGTGTAGGCGAACGGCGCCCGCTTGGCCGCGACGGATTCCTCACGCCGCGGCATCGCGCGCCTCCTCTGCCTCGTCGACCCAACTTCGGGGCGCGGACATGCGGCCAGTGAGATGCGTCGCGTAGGCCTCGCGGTGCCTCTCCGGCGTGGGGAACGGCGGCATGTTCTCCAAGAACTCGTCCGGAATCGCGTCAACTACCTCGCGCACGAGATCCTGGGTCAGGCGAGGCGCGAGACGAGTGTCGGCATCCCGAATCGCCCCCGCTATAGGTAGCAGGACGTGATCCCGGATGACCGCAAAGCGCGCCCCGGCCCCCGCGCCGATAAGGTCGAGATTATCGTTCCAGCCATGCTGGGTGTAGAGCGCGGCGCCGTGATCGATCAGCCAGAGCTGGCGATGCCAGAGCAACAGGTTCGGATTGCGCGGTGTCCGATCGACGTTCATGAGGAACGCATCGAACCAGACGACGTCGGCGGCAAGCTCCGGCGACACACCGGAGCCAAGCGGAGCCCCTATCGGGAGGGACCCCGGCAGGTAATCGAGCCCGACATTGAGCCCTGCGCTCCGCTCCAGTAGCTCCTGGATCTCAGGGTCCGGCTCCGCCATCCCGAGCGCCGGATCGAGTTCGACGAGAACCGTCTCCGGTACCGGCAGCCCCAGCGCGCGACCGATCCCGGCGGCGATCAACTCCGCGACCAGCGCTTTCGGTCCCTGGCCAGCGCCGTGGAATTTGACGACGTAGAGCCCGTCGTCGTCTGCCTCCATGATGGCCGGTAACGACCCACCCTCCCGCAGCGGGGTCTGGTAGCGCAGAGCGCGCACCCTCCTCGGAGGGGAAACGATCGGTGGCAGTGGCATCGTGTCCATCCAGATAAAACGCCCCGCGCCGGTGGGAACGGACGAGGCGTAACGCGTGCTGCTTGGGAGCGAACGCGCCCAGACCGTACCACACCAGCTGTAAGCCACCCTCCTCACTTGTCTCGAGTCTAGCAAGCCGGCTTCTGTCGCGTAGGCGTATACGGGCCAGCGCAGGGTGGCATGCCGCGTGCTGGATGAAGAGAGGCGACGTCATGAGACGGAGCGGCTCACGATGCAGGGAGGTAGAGCATGAGCAGCGGGGATCAGAGCTCAGGCCGGGAAACGACCCTGGTCGACAACGAGGTCTACAACCTCATCACGACCATTTCGTCCAAGCTGGAGGGGATCGCGGCCTACCAGAAGTACGAGCAGGACGGCCAGGCCAACGATCCAATTTGGCGGGAGCTCCGGCAGCAAGACGAGCAGGCGGTGCGGCGACTGATGCAACAACTGGAGCAGTTCGCCCAGCAGGGCAAGCTCCGGGCTGGGTAGCGACTCGATCCGCAACGCGTAACCATCGGCCTCAATCGCGCGTCATGGCTGACAAACCGGCACAGTCATGACGATGCGCCGGGACGGGATGGGATGGCCCCGCGGGCCATCCCGCCACGCGGTCGCCCGCACGGCCGCCCCGAGAAGCGAGGCCCGACATGTTTATCCCGCGGCTGGGAGATCGCCCGAGAAGTCATTTCATCGGCTCCCAATTAACAGTGACGACGGTACTGGCGGTTGGACTCCTTGTCTGGACCCCCAGCACACTCGCCAACGCCTACCCGGACGAACCGGTTGGGTACGTAGCCCCGGTCTGCGAGGGAAGTGCCCTCGCGACCGTCTTCATTGATGCCGGCACTGTCACCAACACCACCACCCTCGATCTCAGTGCTGACGGGGGCACGGCCATCGGAGATTCCTCCGGAGGCGATGACAACCTGGCCACAACCGGCGAAGACGACCCTAACGACAGCAAGAACGACAACAAGAACCGAAACAACAACAACAAGGACCGGGACAGGGACAAGAAGGATCGTGATGAAGCCGCGGAGGTCGCCTCCGCGGGTAACGGTGGCGTGTCCGATGCCGGAGCCGACGGTGGAGCGATTGCCGTCGAGAATGTCAATTCTGGGGGGAATGTCGGCAGCGCCATCGCGGTCGGCGATACGTGGGGTGGAGGGTACGACTCCTGCGGCAATGCGGTCGGCGGCGTGTACATCGACGGCGGCGATGTCGTGAACGAGACGACTATCACGGTCAGCGCCGACGGCGGCACGGCAATCGCCGACGCCTCGGGCGGCGATGGCAACATTGCCTCCACGGGTGGCGATGCCGGGAACGGCGGGACGATCATGAGCAGCGCCGGCAACGGTGGGGTCGTCAACGCGTCGGCTAACGGCGGCGCGATCTCAATTGGCGACATCAATTCGGGCGGCAATGCCGGCAACGCCATTGGGGTCGGGGATACGGTCGCGGGACCTGTGCCGATTTGCTGCGAGCCGCCTGCGTACTCGCCGCCTGCGTACTCGCCGCCCTCCTACTCGCCGGCTCCCGGCAAGCCCACTTCGGCACCTGTGCCCGGCCCAACACCTCCCGGCAAGGTTGTCGTCGTCACGAGACTCCCCAGCACAGGCATCGGCACCATTGGCGGGATTGGCGCAGGCGCGGCAACCCTCATGTCTCTGACCGCGGGGTTCGCGAGCATGGTGGTCCGCCGCCGCCCCGTCTGACCCACGAGTCCACTACAGCGCTCTCCGCGCGATTCGGGCCCGGAACCTCACCTGTTGTCCGGGCAGTGGCCCCGTGTCCAACCCGATGAACCGGACACAGCCCTCATACGGAATTCAGGTGATCCAGGCGCTGGGTGACGGGGGAGGGGCATCCCGATGCCGGATGAGCGTTATGGAAGGCCGCGAAGGCCGCGAAGAATGCAAAGGTTACGAGCGGCAGGGCGGGGATCGGTCGCGGCTGGGGCGCGGTGCCGGCGCTCATCACCCGGTTCTCATGCAAAGAACAAACAGCGGGTCTGCTCGGTTGAAAGGAGTCGCCATGAGCCGGGTCGACAGTGCTGCGTAGCTGTGCCGACTTTGCGACCGTTAGAACGAGAGTGGTCCAACCGGTGGTCTGGAATTCTTCCGGATATTCACTAAATCGTCACTGTTGTGTAATTGAAATTACAGGTATAGAATGAGACCTCGTGCCACTCTGAACCGAACCCGGAAAGCTGTCCGATTCACCCAACATGGAGGCTACGATGGACATGCGCTCCCCCGGCCGTTTCTCGGAAGCCCTGGCGATCAAGATCTCGCGGCGAACGGCGCTGCAGACGATGAGCTTCGCCGGAGCCTCGGCCCCGCTCCTTGGCGCGATCGGATCCAGGTCAGGCACTGCCGCTCAATCAGACGGCCCTCCTTCGGACTGGTTCACAACTGACGCCGTGTGTGAGCTTAATGAGCGTGGTGGCGTCGTCGGCGACGACGCCACCTGCGGCCGCCATGGCCAACTTCTCGTCGGCGACGGCCCGGTCTACCTCTCCCACCTCCCGATGTTCATGTTCGACACGCCCGATAGCCACCCTCACCATTACCAGGTCGTCCTGGAGGTCGCCCTCCCCGAGGACGCCTTGGAGGCGTACCGCAACGACCGCCAAGCCACCGAGGCACCGCTCTATACGGTGCGACCAGATGTCGCCTTTCGGATGCTCGATCTCATCCAGCCGACGCTGAGCGCAACTCCGGTCGAGACGTTCCCCGCGACCATCGTCCGCGGGCATTGGGAGCGGCAACGGGAGAGGCAACCGTTCGGCATCACGTGGGCTGAGGTGGTGCACGAAGTGCCAGTCACGGTCGAGCGGGTCGTCTACGCTCACGAGTTCGCATTCCACCCGCAGCCGCTGGAGCGGCTCGAGTACGTCCTGTTCGGCGCCGGGGAGCAACTGTTCCTTGCCCACCGCGTCACCGCCGCGCCGGACTTCGACCAGTTGCTGCCGGTGACGATCGCGCGCGGCGCCTTCACTGACGAGCAACTCCAGTCAGGCATCGTGCTTACCGTTCCTGATCGGGCCAACGCCCTCGCCGCCCGCCTCATAGAGGGAGACCAAGTCTTTGGCGAGGCACGGGACGCGGCAACAGGTGTGGCCGTCACCGTGCGAGACCCCGCGACTCGGGAACGCGGTCGAGGAGGGAGTCCAGCTCGTAGCCGGCCCGGAGATATTCTTCGAGGAGGGCGAACTGCGCTTCCCATTAGATCTCGAGGTGGATTTTGAACCCACGGCGGCGGAGATCGAGGCCGGGTTCGGGTTCCCATAGCCGGTTTGGTGTCCCGGTCCCGGGCCAAGCTGCCTGAGACACGAGCCACGAGAAACCGGATCGTGCAGGGGCTCGCGATGCACGCGAGCCCGTGCTCAAGCGGCAGAAGCACCGAGACAAAGGCGAACGGCGTACCGGGCGTATGCGGAATCTCGCCACCTCGGCAGGGAGGACAACGATGGGGCACCCGCTCAACGTCAGCGACGGCGCCTGCTGAGAGTGCATCATCGCGCAGCGACGCAATCGCACGCCCCGGCGCAGACTAGGGGAGGCATTGCAGCCAAACCCAACGAGCGCAGATCACCAGCGAGCTTTCTCGATGTGAAATGAGGTACCCGGCGATTGGATGGCCGCAAGCACTGGGATGGAGGTCATCTCGGTGAGGAGAGGTCGCGCGGCTGGATGGGACCACGCGACCAACGCCTCGAGAGGGAATGGATGCCTCACGTCGTGGCTGGCGACGCAAAGGCGATCCCGTTTCCATTGCCCGCATCAATGCCTCATCGCGGGCTAGAGCGAACCTTTGGTCGCCCCAGGAGCGACATCACAGGGACGTCGCTCCTTCCCAGCATTGTAAAGACGGGTCGCGTCGGCTAGATACTCAAACGGATACCGTTATCCGCACGTTCGCGCCGAGGACGGCAAATCAGCAAGTCAGCAAGAACGAGAAGAGATTGAAAGCCGATAGCCATCTGGCCGTCAGCCTCTTCTCAGATGAGCCCGCGCCGGATCGACTCGGCGACAGCGTGTGCCCGGTCGACCGCGCCCAGCTTCTGAAAGATCACTTGAAGCCGCTTCTTCACCGCAACTTCGGTGCGCCCGGTAGCGAGACCGATCTCCCGGTTGGTGGCGCCTTTACTGGCCCGGCGCAGGATCTCCAGGTCGTCCTCAGAGAGATCAATGCTGCGTTGAGTCTGCTCCCGTGCCAGGCCGCCGAACTCCAACAGCACGCCGTCCAACAGTTCCGGGCTGAGCTGGCGCCGGCCTCGCGCGGCGGAGCGGATTGCGGCGATCAGCTTCTCGGGAGGGGTGCTCTTGAGCAGGTAGCCGTCAGCCCCCGCTTCCAGCGCCTGCCGCACGTAGGCCTGATCGCCATACGAGGTAAGAATGATGACCGCCACATCGTCGTCCACTTCGCGCAACCGGCGCGTCGCCTGCACCCCGCTGGCGCCGGGCATCCGCAGATCGAGCAGCACGACATCCGGGTGGAGGGCGCGCGTCTTCTCGATCGCGCCTGAGGCATCGTGCGCTTCGCCGGTGACCATCAAATCGCCGGCCGTGGCCAGCACTTTGCGCAGCCCTTCAATGACGACCGGATGATCGTCGACCAAAAGCACGGAAATCACGCGGGAATCCTTCTGGGCGGGCCGGCCGCCAACTCCGCCAGATCGTCGGCGGGCACCAGCTCCGGCACCGTTGCCAGCTCGGGATCGATTTGCCGCTCAATCATCACCGTCGTTCCATCACCCGGGCGAGACATGACCGCGAAGGTTGCGCCGATCGCTGCCGCGCGCTCACGCATGCTGAGCAGTCCCAAGGCCGTCGGCCGCGCGCTGTGCTGCGGATTGAATCCGGCCCCATTGTCGCGGATCGTTACACGCAGGGTGTCATCGATGATCTCGAAGCGGACCACGGCTTCGTCCGCGGCGGCGTGGCGCAAGGCATTGTGCAATGCCTCCTGAACGATGCGGTAGATCGCGAGACGCACCTCAGGAGTCAGCGTCGGCAGCTCCTCCTCGGCCTCGATATGCACATTGAGCCCCGAGCGCTGCACTTGCCCAATATACCGTTCGATCGCCGCAACGACACCAATATCGTCGAGGTCGGGCGGACGTAGCGCGAAGACCACACCGTGCAGCTCTTCCATTGCTTTGGAAAGCAGATCGCTGATTCCGTCCAGAGCCGAGTCACGCCGAACGAGCGAGCGGCCGGGATCGTCCGGAGTCCCCAAACGCAACGCGCGTGCCTGGTAGAGCGCCCCGGTGATCAGGGGGAAACGGCATCGTGGATCTCGCCAGCGATTCGACGCCGCTCGTCCTCTTGCAGGCGCACGGTACGCCGGTTCAGGTCGCGCAATTGACCGGCCTGAGCAATTCCCGCCTCTCTCGCCTCCTCCAGATGGCGCACCTGCTCGCCGAGATGGCTCGCGGTTGCGCCCAATGCTTCGCTCAGTCGTGCGATCTCGCTGCTTCCACTCTGCACCGGCTCACGCGGGGAGAAATCACCTTGCGCGAGCGCGTCAGCCTGGATACGCAATTCGCGCAGTGGACGTGCCAGTAACTCGGCGGCGAGGGCCCCCAGAGCCAGGGTCATCAAGGCCGCCGCGGCGACCGCAACAATCGAACGGGAGACCATGGCCTGATTGGCGCCAGAGGCAGCTGGTGACGGATTGGTGACCAAGACCCCCCAGGTCGATCCCGGCACCGGCGCGTAGACCGCGATACGCTCCTTACCGTCCTGATCCACGTAGGACTGAATCCCCCGGCCGCTCGTCGACAGCGTCGGCACCGTCATTGAAGCCAGGGCATTGACCGCGGGATCGGCACCCTGCGCGGCAATGACCATGCCGTCTGCGACCACGGCGATCAGCGTGTCGCCGCGCGCGAAGGGCGTCACCGCCGCGACCAGCCGCTCCACGGAAAGCAGGGAGCCGATGACCCCGATCGGCTCTCCCTCAGCCTGATCCTTTGTCCGTACTGGCATCGTCAGCGTGATCACTCGCGCGTCGGGAGCGGTGAGAGCATTCGAGACGCCAGGCTCACCGAGCTTGAGAGACCGATCTACCGCGTCGAGGAACGGGGAATGAAGCTGAAACTGGGCCGGATCGAGACCGGTGCTGGCAACCAGGTTGCCTTGCGGACCCAGCAGAAACAGGCCATACAGATTCGGATGCGCCCGGCTGAACTGGTCGAGCGCGTCTTTGGCCGACTCCGGCTCGATGCGCCGCACGCGATCGATGCTCGCCAGCTCCTGCAGCACTTTCTGGTTATCGGAGAGTGTGGCGCTCAGCACGCTTGCCACGACCTCGGCGGTCGCGGCCTGCGCGTCCAGAACCTGATCGCGGCCGGCGTCGGCCGCCTCGGCGATGATGATCGTGATCACCACGAGCAGCGGCAGCATGCACGCCGCCGCAAACAGGATCAGGCGATTCCTTAGCGACAGGCGTCGCGGCAAATCCGTCACTCCGTGGGCGGCCGGCGGTCAGGACGACAGTTAATGATCGGTTACCGCAAAGGCTTCATTGGTACCCATTCGGTCCCTTCGCCGGTCCCATATGTACCCGCTCTCCCCACCCATTACGCAGGGTTTGCTCAGATTTACGTCGAATTTCCGCTTATGGGATGTGTTGCGCCCGGGCCTGATCGCGTCTACCGTCCAGCCAGTGCAAGAACCGCTCGGTGTAGGTACCGGCATGGGGGTCGAAATGTCGCCCCGCACGTGACAAATATGGGGAGGCCACCCGGTGCAAGAACCGCAGCAGCCCCTCTTCGCGGATGGCGCCGAGTGCATTCCGGTAGAAGTCGAATACGTGGATGCTTCCCAGCTCCACACCCGCCTTCGCGGCGGCGAGACCGAGCGCGGCGGAGACATCGGCCAGCGAGCGGCCTTCTCTCTGCGCCGTTGCCTGCAACTCATGGAAGAGGATGGCCAAATCCTCAGCGGGGGGCAGATCGCTCGCCTGCCGGCGCAGGGCCTCGAACGAGGCACGAGCTTCCTGTAGCGACATCGGGGGGATGTCGATGGCATCTGCCAGGACGCCGGACCCGGTTTCGAGGCGGCTTAGCAGATCATCGTAGGATGACACGTCTGTGTCCCGCGGTAGTTGACCCGCCGCTTCCAACTCGGCGACCAGTGCCCGCAGATAGGTCTTGGACCCACCCATTACGTCGGAGGCGGCAGCCAGCAGCCACAGCGGTGAGAAACCGACGGCGAAGATGCTGGCAACCTCCAGCACATTGCCGGTGAACTTGCGTGCGGCCAGCTCCTCGACCGAGGTCGCCTCGTCCCGGTAGACGTCCCGCACATCACCGACCCACTCGATCAGGATGCGCAGCAGGCGATCGATGGTCACTTGATAGAGCTTCGACTCGCGGAGCACCCGCGGCAGCGCCACGTTGCTCGTTTCGTAGACCACCCCGCCGGCGATGGCGATCGCGGCGCGCGCCGACCGCTCCGGCAGCGAGAGCATGTAACGCGGGATCCGCTGGCGCGGGCTTACCTTGCGCGCCTTCCCATTAGCCTGATTCGGGGTCGTGTCAGTCTCCATAGCACGAAAGATACGTCCTACGCCGCTCCCGGGTTCCGTGCCAGGAAAGGCGACAGGGTGATGGGTGTTTGGGTGAAAGGCACTGTGAGTCCAGGGTTACGCCCAGACGCTGCTTCTCAACTTCTCGACTCACTCCCGGTGGGATTGTTGGTTAGGCTATGTCCACGAGGCTCGAAATGGAGGTCGCGGTACCGTTGGTGAACGGTGGCATCCGGTGGCAAGCCCTCCCCCACCCTCCCCCGAATTTCGAGGGAGGGGCTTGCAATGGGTGTGTGACCAACGTTCCCCATTCCCCGACTCTGGAGCGAAAGGGAGCTGGGGCAAAGGGACTTGCGTCTTACTTACACAGGCTCCAGCTTGCCGGTGTAGAGCAGCATCGTCGGGATGCCGTCGCCATACGGGCTATTCTTCAGGATCGGGTCGTCTTCGGCCGGCCACGCCTTGACCCGCACCCCTTCCCAAGCGGGGTTAGCGCCGTAGCGCTCATACATGGGGATCGCCGGCAGCAGCTCGTTGAAGGCCCTGGCGATCTGGCCGATGTTCGCCTTCTGCGCCTCCTCGTCGAGCCCGAGGGCGGAGTCGATCACGAGTTGTTCGAGGTCGACCTCGCCCAGGGCGTCGGTCTGCTGCGTCAGCGGATAGCCGTAGCCTTTGCCGCCGTTGCGGATTGCCTGCGTGTTGTGCAACAAGAGGTCGTGGGCAAACGCAAAGTGCGGGTGGGGGTTCTCCGTCGCTCCCCAGAGCTCGACCAGGAAATCGAACTTGCCCTGATCGAAGTCAGGGATCAATTGCGTGTACGTGATGGCGCGCGGTTCCAGCTTGATGCCGAAAGTTCCCCAACTGCTCGACGATGTCGAGTGCGCAGCCAGCCGAGTCGACGTACTCGGCTGGGAAGACGATCTCCCACGCGGCGTCCTGGCCGTCCGGTGTCTTCCAGGTATCGCCGTCCTTTGTCCAGCCAACCTCCTCCAGGAGGGCGGCGGCCTTTTCGACGTCGTACTCATACTGGTTCAGCGAGGCGGCGTCCTCTTCGCTCAACCAGTCCGGAATCATGAGGTCGCTCATCCCGGACATGTATTTGATCGCGACGCCCGAATCCCCCAGGGCGATCGCCCCATTCTGTTCGCGGTTGATCGCGTGCGCGAGCGCCTGGCGTACCCGCTTGTCGCCGAAGACGTCGTTGAGCGTGTTGTAATTGATATAGAGGCAGTTGCCGTTGTATGTCGGCGGCCGCAGGACACGCATGTTCGGCGTCTCCAGGAACTGTTGCACGGTCGCCGGCGGGAAGCCGTGGGTGGCGTAGTCGACATCCCCGGAGAGCACGACCGGGGTGATGTCGGACGTCTCACCCTGGTAATTGATGATCCGGTCAAACTTGACGTCGTTTGCGTTCCAGCATTGCTCGTTTTTCAGGAGCGTATTCTGGGAAACGGTGAAGCTGTTGACGTCAAACATGAACGGGCCGCTGGCGATGACGTTGTCCGGCCGGAATTTGACGAACTGGTCGAGGAGTTGCTTGCCCTCCGGGTCGTCCAGCGTCTTACCGCTGCCGAATAAGTCATCCGCCTTCGCGGCCCACTCGCCGTAATCAACGGCGGAGAGGGTGTTGAATTTGAGCACGTAGCGCTCGACCACCGTCGAGGGCACACTCATGTGGAAGTTGACCGTGTACTCGTCGACAGCGGTGACCTCGTCAATGTAGTCCCACACCGTCACCGCCATGAGCCGGGCGCACGAGAAGGTCGCCAGTACGTCATTCGCGGTGATCTCGTTGCCGTCGCTCCATTTGGCGCCCTGGCGGAGCTTGACCTGGAAGGTGTCCCCGTTTTCAAAGCTCCATTCTGTTGCCAGCAACGGGAGCCACTCTTTCGACGCCCAGTAATACATTGCCATCGGCTGGATAATCAGGTCGGCGTAGATGTTTGGCGGCGTAAAGATGGCGTTCACGACGCCTTGCATCAGGTTGAAGTGCCCCTGCGGAAGAGGAGCCCAGGGCCAGGCAGTATGGAACTCCTTCGCCCCATCCTGGGCGAGAACGGCGCGACCCCCAAGTTCGGGCAGAGATCCAGTGGCGAACATCGCGCCAGCGGCGCCAGCGGCCGTGCCAAGCAGGCGGCGGCGGTTGAGCACGATTTCATCGAATGTCCGGTCGATAGCCATCGGTATCTCCTTACGTGCTTCGTTTCTTTGCCCCCTGCACCATTGCAGGGCGCAAAACCACTGTGGCCGATGGGGTCGTGATTCCCGGGCGTGCTCGGCGACCTCCTTTCTCACGCCGCGACGTCCTTGCCGCCCCCTCCACCCGCGCCATGCTCGCGAGCGACGACGTGGCAGGCGACTTGGCGGTCGTCGCCAACGTCTGCCAACGGCGGTACGACTTCGTCGCAGAGACCGGCCACGAAATAGGGGCAGCGAGGGTGGAACACGCAACCGCTGGGCAGAGCCGTCAGATTCGGGATATCCAGGCTCCGCAATTGGAGCTTGTCCTTGCTGCGGGTCAGATCGGGATCGGCTTCGGGAATCGCCGCCGCCAGCGCCCTCCCGTAGGGATGGAGTGGCCGGCCGATGATCCGCGGGGTGCGGCCAAACTCGACCAACTTTCCGACGTACATGACACCGACGTGGCCTTCCCACCCAAAGTACTTCACCACGGCCAGATCGTGAGTGATGAAGAGGAAAGCGACGCCGAGCTCGTCACGCAGCTTGAGCATGGTGTTGAGGATGCTGACCCGGATCGAGACGTCGACCATCGAGACCGCCTCGTCGGCGATGATCAGCCGTGGGTTGAGCGCCAGTGCCCGCGCCACAGCCACGCGCTGGCGCTGACCGCCGCTGAGCTGATGCGGGTACTTGCTCAGGAAGTTCTGCGGTGGGGTGAGATCGACCTGGGTCAGCAAGTGGGCCGCCCGCTCGGTCGCCTCGCGCCGACCGCGCACCAGCTTGTGGTGGAGAAGCGGCGCGCGTAAGGTGTCGCCGATCGTGCGCACCGGGTTGAGCGAGGAGTAGGGATCCTGGTGGACGAGTTGAACCGCCCGGCGATACGCCTTGAACTCGTCTTTTGATGTCTGGTGAAGGTCATGCCCCTCGAAGCGGACGGTTCCCCGCGTCGGTTCCAGGAGACCGGCAGCCATTCGTGCCACGGTCGTCTTGCCGCTGCCGCTCTCGCCGACCAGGCAGAGGATATCCCCGGGGCAGATCTCCAACGAGACGTCGTCCACGGCGGTGATGCGCCCGCGCCGCGTGCTGAACTCGCGGCTGACGTGATCGAGTGTCAAGAGCGGATTCTCCGGGTCACGTTGCCGTTTCCTCCCCCCCATGCCCCCCTCCACTGGAGGGGGGAGTCTCCTCCCACACATCCTGTCTGCGCGTCACTCGATCCCGGTGAAAACACGCGGTCTGGTGACCGTTGCTGATTGTGAACAAGGGAGGCGCCTGCCGCGCGCACAGCTCGGTAGCATAGGGACAACGCGGATGGAATGAGCAGCCAGAGGGCATTCTCAGCAAGTTTGGCGGTGAACCAGGAATTGCGGTCAACGGAGTGAACTCCTCGCCCGCGATCGGCGGCACCGCGTTGAGCAGGCCAACCGTATAGGGGTGTTTCGGGTTGTAGAAGACGTCCCGCACGTTGCCAACTTCGACCAGCTCGCCGGCGTACATCGTCGCGACGCGGTCGGCCAGCTCGGCGGCGAGCGACAGGTCGTGCGAGATGAACATCATGGTGAAATCCAACCGCTCCCGGAGCGAGCGAATCACGTCGATGATGGCCCGCTGGGTCAGGATATCGAGCGCCGTCGTTGGCTCGTCGAGAATGATCAGCTGGGGTTCCAGGAGGAGGCTGAGCGCTATCGAAACCCGTTGCCGCATCCCCCCGCTGAGCTCATGCGGATAGGAGTCAAAGACCCGCTCGCCGTCGAGTTGGACCATGCGCAACAGCTCGAGCGCTCGCTCGCTTGTCTGTCGATCGTCCTTCTTGCCGTGCGCGCGGGCCGTCTCGACGAAATGGGCTCCCACCTTGAGGACCGGGTTGAGTGAGTTCAGGGCCGCCTGGAAGACCATGGCGCATTCCTGCCAGCGATACCGCCGCAGGTCGCCATTGCCGAGGGAAAACAGGTCGATTGTGCGGCCGTCAGTGGCGCGGAAGCGGGCGCGACCCCTGGAGACCCGCGCGGTCCGGGCCAGGAGTCGAAGCAGGGAGAGACCTAGCGTCGTTTTGCCGGACCCGCTCTCGCCGATCAGGGCCACAGCCTCGCCAGCGCGAATCTCCAGCGTCGCGCCACGCACAGCCTGCATCTGACCGGCCGGCGTCTTGTACTCGACCCAGAGATCCTCGATCGAGAGTACGACATCGTCCGGCAGATGGCCATTTCCGCCGGCGCCGTTCGTCAATCACGGAGGCGGCTCTCCCCACGCTACTCACCTATCACCCACGTCATCCTTCTCGCAATCGTGGATTGAAGAGTTCCTCCAGCGAGCGGGAGATCAGGACCAGCGAGAGCTGCAGGAGGCAGATAGCGGCGATCGGCGACATGATGTACCAGAGACTGTCCGTGAAGTAGATCGCCCCCTTCGTAAAGGCGAACTGAATCATCAGGCCCCAGTTGTCGCCCGAGAGGGGTACCAGACCAAAGAAGTAAAGGATGATCTGACCGTAGATGGCGTTCGTCATGGCGATGACGAAGCTGATGACGATGTAGCTGGTCATGTTCGGCAGGACTTCGCGGAAGAGGATGTGCGGGGTGCCGAGATCAAGGACGCGAGCCGCCTCGACGTACTCCCGCTCCTTGAGCGAGAGCACCTGGGCTCGAACCGCCCGCAGGAGCGTTGGCCACGAGACGGCGGCGATGATGAACGCGAGAAGAATCGGACTGTCGAGCTTGACGAAGGTCGCCAGGACACCGAGAAAGACGATATAGGGAATCGTCAGCACCACATCGGTGAGCAAGAGAACACCGGAGTCGGAAGGGCCCTCCGATAAGTGCGCTGATGGATCCCAGCGTCACCGCGAAAAAGGTCGACATCGCTGCCGCCAGCGCTCCAACGACCAACACGCTACGGGCGCCGCGGACGATCTGAGTGAAGGTGTCGTGGCCGGCGTAATCGGTGCCGAGGATGTGGTCGCGTGAGGGCTGGCTATAGAGTTGGGTGAGGTCGGTGACTTTTTCGGTGGAGGTGAGAAGCGGTCCGAAAATGGCGAGGAAGACGAAGCAACCGAAGACCACGAAGGCAGCAGCACCGATCTTGTTGCGACGAACGAATCGCAAAAGCGCCTGACCCCAACCGACACGATGGTGGCCTACTGACGCCTCGACGCTGGGGAGACTCTCCCTTCCAGTGGAGGGGGGCTCGGGGAGCGTATGGGTGAGGTCAGCCGTCGTCTGGACCATGATTTAGTCGATCCTCCCCGGGCTGTGGATCCGCGGATCGAGCCGGCTGTAGAGCAGATCGGCGACCAGATTCGCGGTCACGACGGATATCGTGATCATCAAGAAGACACCCTGCAGCAACGGGTAATCGCGCGATTGAACGCCCTTGAACAGGGTGTAGCCGATTCCCTGATACTGAAAGATCGGCTCGACCAGAAAGGAGCCGCCGACAATGAAGCCGATGGAAATCGTCAACTGGGTGAAGAGCGGCAGTATGGCGTTGCGGCCGACGTAGAGGATGGCGATGCGGTGCTCAGGAAGACCGCGCGCTCGGGCCGCGGTGACGAAGTCCTCCTCTAAGGCGGAAACGGTGCTGCTTTTCATCAGGAGCATCCACGCGCCGAGACCGGTGATTGCATAGGTCAGAATTGGCAGCGCGGCGTGGAAGAGCGCATCTTTGACGAAGGCGAAACTCAACTCCACGTTCTGGCCCGAGGAGAGGGTGCCGCGCATGTCCGCGATCGGCAGCCAGCCCATTCGGATGCCAAAAAAGACGATCACCATGATGCCGAACAGGTAGCTCGGAACGGAATAGAACAGCGACCCGGTGATCGAGAGGAGATGGTCGAGCGCGGAGTTCCGGCGGTAGGCCATCACCATCCCGAGAAAGACGCCGCCAGCGAACGCCAGCAGCAACCCGAGACCGACGCTGAGCAGTGTCCAGGGGAGGAACTTCAAGATGATCTCGGTCACCGGCACCCCGGGGGAGAGCAGCGATTGCCCGAGATCGCCACGGGCTAAGTTTCTCAGGTAGTCAACATATTGGAGGGAAAGGGGTTGGTTCGGGTCGATCGCGAAAAGCGATCGCGCCTGGCTGGCGGCCATCTCGTAGGAATAGCCGTATTCGCCGGTCAATTGGGCGATGAGCACCTCGACCGGACTGCCGGGCAATAGGCGCACCAGAAAGAAGATCAAGCTGCTGACGAAAAAGATTGTGAAGAGCGCTTTGCCGATGCAACGGAGGAGGAAATTCGACCTGAGCCGGCGGAAGACGTTCCGAACGCCGAGGCGCGCCGGTGCGAATCGTTCCTGTGCAATAGCGGCCATAACACCGGCCTTGCAGCGAGGCGCCAACATCGACAGTTTGGGCACGACCGGAGCGGGTCTGGCAAGAGGGAGGAAGTGGCAACCCGTCGGGATCCGGCGTATGGAACAACGTCGAGCTAGGCACTATTGGCTACGCGATGGAAATAGCATACCCGAAACGTGAGGCGCGGTGGATCGAATCCGTGGCCGCATGGCACAAAACTACGGGGCGACCGCGGTTTGGGCCGAGCCGGATGCGCAACACTGAGAGGAGAAAGGACGGTTCATGGCGAACGATCCACGACTGGAACGGGTCGGTCCTGGTCCCGAGCGGGAGGCGTATCTGCCGCTCCTCCACCTGGCCGATGAGCCGGAGCCGGTACGCGGCTATTTGCAGGCGCCTGAAAGCGACCTCTACGTCCTGCGTCATGGGGGCGGCCAGCCGCTGGGGGTGACGTTCGTGCTGCCATATGCCGGGGAGGAAGGGACGGTCGAGCTCCGCGCGGTGGCCGTCGACCAGACCCGGCACAATCAGGGACTGGGGCGCCAGATGTTGGCCCGCGTGCTGGCCGATCTCCGATCGCGGGGCACGCGGCGGGTGATCGTCGGCACCAGCAACGCAGGCATCGGACAGATCGCCTTCTATCAGAAAGCGGGATTCCGCCTCTGGCGCATCGAACGCGATTACTTCACGCGAGAGAAGGGTTACGACCCGGATGAGCGTGAGAACGGCCTGCGCCATCGGGACATGATCTGGTTCGACCTGGAGCTGACCCCAGACGACCCGCGCGCAGCGGCCGCCAATGCGCGATGATGCCGATAAGCTCGAAGATGGGAATAATCGATCTCACGTGACGGGACATCGTCCCGGGAATGAGGCGAGAGGAGCGAGGGAGCATGGCTGTCGAGACACGCGAGCCGGGAGCCGCGGTGCGGCCGGTGATCCAGCATGGGCGCTGGCCGGAAAGTAAACGACCGATGAGCCTTGGGCTGATGCTGCCCATCGCCGAGCAGAACGCGGTCACCAACGACTCGCCGGCGGACGGTTTCTGGGACATCGTCGCCATGGCCCGGCTCGCCGTCGAGATCGGGTTCGACATGCTCTGGCTGCCGGATCACTTCATGCTGAAGCTGGAGCGGCAAGGGGGTGAAGCGCGCGGCGTCTGGGAGTGTTGGACGACGGCTGCTGGCGTGGCGGCCGCGCTGCCGGGGATTCCGATCGGCACGATGGTGGCCTGCACCTCGTTCCACAATCCCGGCTCGATCGCGAAGATGGCGGAGACCATCGATGACATCAGCCGAGGCAACTTCGTGCTCGGGCTTGGCTGCGGCTGGCACGCTGACGAATACCACATGTACGGCCTTCCCTTCGATCATCGCGTCGATCGTTTCGAGGAGGCGTTGCAGATCATCTCGCCGCTGGTGCGCACGGGACGCGCGACCTTCGAGGGCCAGTACTACCAGGCACGGGATGCGATCAACTTCCCGCGCGGTCCCCGCTGGCGGGAGGGCGGTCCGCCTATCCTCTTCGGTGCCAACAAGCCGCGCATGATGCGACTCACCGCGCTCTACGCCGACGCCTGGAACGCCGACTGGCAAGACAACGCGGAGATCGTCGCCACCCGCATGAAAGCCCTGGACGAGGCCTGCCTCGCGGTCGGCCGCGACCCAGCAGGGCTGGTCCGCACGGGCGGCAGTCAGTTCGCCATGGAAGGATGTCAGGATCGCTGGTATCCGATCCGCGGCAGTATCGGCGACATGGTGGCCGCCATGTACACCTTCCGCGACGTCGGTCTCGTTCACTATCTCTGCGCTCCGGACCCCTGCACAATCGAAACGCTAGAGCAGTTCGCGAAGGTGATCGAGGCCTACGATCGAGGCTAGAGCGGGTCCGCGACTCGGTAAACAACCCGATCACGTACTCCAGGGTCACGATGCCATGCGTCATCAATCGAGCGCCTGATTCCTTCATTCACGTTGCATCAGGAGGTGGGCAATGGACGATCGGGAGATTCGGTCGGCGTTGGAGCGGCACTGGACGGACATCAACGACCAGGACGTGGTCCACGAGATCTACCACGATGACGTGGTGCTGGAGTTCCCTCAAGGGGGGGAGCGGCTGGTTGGTCGGGCCAATGTGCGAGCGATGCGGGACGCCTATCCCGCTGAGCCGACCTTCACTATTAAGCGCATCCGGGGTGGCGGGGAGCTGTGGGTCATCGAGGGAGTCATCACCTACGACGGGAAGCCGATGAACACGGTGACTATCATGGAGTTCCGGGACGGCAAGGTTGACGCATGAGACGATCTACTTCGGAGACCCCTGGGAGCCACCCGCCTGGCGCGCACAGTGGGTCGAACTGATAGACCAAGCGGCTCCGCCGATTGAGACAGTACCTGCGGACACGCCCTAGCTCAGAGCGCATCTGATTGGGTTGCCGAAGAGTGCAAGATGTCGCGATCGCTTTTTGCCGATCGCCTGACGCCCGCAATCGGAGCAAATACTCGATGGCCTCCAAGGCGAGGATGGGAGCCACGTAACGCTGTCTGATGCTTGGCGCCGGTGGGATGGGCAGTCGTTGGATTCGCGAGATCTGGCAGCCATTTCGCGACCGGATGGAGTTCGCCGAATTGGTCGACCCCAATCCCGCCGCGCTGCATGAGGCAGGCGACTGGCTCGGGCTGCCTCCAACTGCGCGCTTTGGCGATGCTCGCGAGGCGTTCGCCACAGTTGACGCCGACTTCTGCTGTATCGCCACGCCTCCGAACCATCACCGCGAGGCGGTTGATCTGGCCTGCGACCGCGGCATGGACATCCTCTCGGAGAAACCGATCGCCGATACCCTGGAGGCGTGTGGCGCCATCGCGCGAGCCCTGCAGGTCGCGGGCGTGCGGAGGATGGTGACGTAGAACTATCGCTACACGCGCCGCATTCTCACCCTGAAGCAGGCCATAGCGGATCTCGGCGCGGTCAATGACGCCGTGGCGCGCTATGCCTCAAAGTCGCGCCCCCTGCCCGTAGCCTCTTGATAATGCCGTCAACTTGGGACCATGCCTAAGGGCAAGGACGCAAGTGGAAAAGCAGATCTGTCAAGGGTGAGATCGCGGGTTCGATGGTGAGCGGCTTCGCACGCTAGAGCTTGTCACTCCGCGTCCTGTTGCCGTCCCAGACCTGCGCATGAGATCGTCAATCACGCCTCGGTGGCCACCGCCGCGAAAAGTGTCATCACCGCTACGATTTCGTTCTCGTGCTCGCAAGCTCACTCCGAAGCCAGAGACCACGATTCGCGCCCTGGCCGGGATCAGGAGTCTCCGCTCGCCGGCGGCCGGCTTCGGAGTGAGCCATGAGACGATCTGAGCGGTGGTGCAACAGAACCACCCGGCAGCCGGGTGAGCGTTGCGGGACAACGCTGAGAGAGGGAGTCGCTTTCGCAGTTGTGTGGATCGCCTCCCCCCTCTCGAGAACCGGGAAGAGTGGGAAGACCGGGAAGGGGTGCTGCGGCGATTTCGGACTAGGCAGGTTGACAATCGTTCTGGATCGATCGCCGTTCGAAGTTAACGGACGCCTCGGTCACTCCCCATGCACAGATTCCCGCGAGCTCCCCCCGTCACCGTCGACTGAGAACCTTGGC
Source organism: uncultured Chloroflexia bacterium (assembly GCA_963751075.1). Classification (GTDB taxonomy): domain Bacteria; phylum Chloroflexota; class Chloroflexia; order Thermomicrobiales; family UBA6265; genus JACCXM01. Next base: position 113,429 of record CAVVTE010000031.1, read on the forward strand.
GTTCTACTTGCGTGGCGACCGCCTGCGCCCCCGCCATGCCGGTCGCCGGCTAGGACGCCGCAGGCAATCCGCACCTCAAGTGATCACCCTGCGGGCTCTCAAGTCGAGAAATGGCGATCGACGTCTCTGAGGAAAGACTCCGCTTCTGCGTGCGCCTCGTCGTGAGACATTTCCCGGCCAGCCTTCACGCTCTCAGCGCTTGTGGCGCCCAGCACTCCTTCGGCCGCTGCCCACGTGCGCTCGTAGGCTGTCCGTTCCGGGAGAGCTAACGCGGTGCCGATCTCCTCGGCGATATAGTCGGCTGCGGCGAGAAGCCGGAGGGCCGTCACCGGAGCGCCGGTAGATTCCGCGAGAACGGCTATTCGGCGGAGAACCTCAGCGATGCGTTCCGTCGTCCCAATCTCCTGAAAAAGCATTAGCGCCTCGGAGAGTGACCATGCCGCTTTCTGGGGAGCTCCGCTTTCCGCATAAATCAGTCCGAGGTAGGCTTGTGCCGTAGCCGTCGTCCACGGATCACTGGACTGGCGTCCGAGGGCGAGCGCTTCCTCACAGAGCCGTGCAGCGGTTGGAAGATCGCCCGAACCATATTTCACAACCCCTAGATGATAGAGGGTGACCGCGACATTGACTTGGTCGTCGACCTGAGCGAACAAGTCGTGGGCTTCAACAAACAGATGCTCAGCCTCGCTGTAGTTGCCGGAATCTTCCGCAACGTTGCCTCCCACTGTGAGGGCGTAGGCGAGACCGACGGGATCACCCAACGCCCGCCAGAGGAAAATGGCCTCCTCCAGACACGGCGCCGCGATCTCGTTGTCACCCTGAAAATGGGCGAGGGTGCCAAGACCGACGAGCGCCTTGCCGCGCGCGTGATCAAGGCCCGGACCTCCCTCCGTAGCCGCAAGTGCTCGGGCGAGCCACTGTCGACCTTCGCTCAGGTGACTGTGGTAATACCAGAAAAGCCAGAGCGCGCTAGCGAGCCGCAGCGCGCCGACGCGATCGGCTGGTTCGCGCTCGGGAGTGAGCGCCCAGGCCAAGGCCGCGCGCATATTGTCGTGCTCAGATTCGATGCGGTTGATCCAGACGGACTCGACGTCGCGGATCAGATGTGAATCGGCCTCTTCGGCAAGCTCCAGGTAAAAGCCGAGGTAGCGGCGACGGATGGCTACATCCTCGCCGCCAGCCGTGAATCGGTGTCGAGCGTCATCCGACGCTTCCGCAATCGAAAGTTGCTCGAGGCCATACTCGCGAACGGTCTCCAACATCCGGTAGCACGGTTCGCCCGCGCGGTCTTCATCCTGACTCAGCAGGCTGGAATCGAGAAGTGCAGCGATGCTGGCCACGAAAGCGAGCGTCCCGTCCGGAGCGGACACTGCTTCTGCCGCCGCCAGGGTGAACCCCCCGGCGAAGACCGCGAGGCGGCGAAAGAGCTGCTGTTCTTCCAGCGTGAGGAGGTCATAGCTCCAGGCGATCGCGTCGCGCATGGTGCGCTGCCGTGCCGGCAGATCACGCCCACCGCCGGTGAGCATCGGTAGCCGACGCTCTAGCCGACCCCGCAACGCATGCGGCGGCAGGACCTTCACCCGGGCGGCGGCAAGCTCGATGGCGAGCGGCAGCCCGTCCAGGCGGCGACAAATGTCGGCAACCGTAGGAGCATTTTCCGGTGTGAGGACGAAGCCCTCGCTCACCGCCTGTGCCCGCTCCAGGAAGAGCCTCACCACAGGGGCTTGGGTCAGTTCCTCGAGCGTCGACAGCCGATCGACAGCGGGCAGCGGCAGCGGCAGCAATGGAACCTGGTGCTCCCCGCGCACACGGAATGGCTCGCGACTGGTGGCGAAGATGGTCACGCCGGGATTGGCCCCCAGGAGCCTGAGGATCTCCGGCGCGGCCGCGAGGACCTGCTCGCAGTTGTCCAGGACGAGCAGGAGTCGCTTGGGCGCCAGGAACGTGGAGAGCGTGGCGATGAGGCTCTGCTCGGCGGATTCCCGGACGCCGGGTGCGGCGGCCACCGTGGGAACTACGAGGGCCGGATCCGTCAGGGGAGCCAGGTCGACGAAGACCACCCCGTCGGGAAAGGTCGCGTGCAGCCCGCTGGCGACCGCGACCGCCAGCCGTGTCTTGCCCACGCCCCCGGGTCCGGTGAGGGTCAGCCATCGGATCTCCTCGTCTTGCAGCGCGGTTCTCAGCGCCGTCAACTCCGCCTCGCGCCCGATGAGCCGGGTCAGCGGATCGGCAAGGACGACGAGAGGGAGTCGTCTGCGGTCGGCGGGAGCCTCCGCCCACACCGTCGGACGTGCTGCGGCCAGCAGCGCTGCCCGCTCGTCATCCCCGAGCGCCAGGGCGTCGGCCAGCATGCGCACAGACTCCAGGTGAGGTTCTGGGTGCAGCCCGCGTTCCAGGTTGCTTATGCCATTTCGACTCAGCCCTGAGCGGTCGGCCAGGTCCTCCTGGGACAGCGCCGCGGCAGTGCGCAACTGACGCAGCAATTGCCCGAACGCCATCCTGGTCCCGCTCATCGTCGCCCTCCCTGATTCCATCTGCTGGTTGATCAGGGGCGTGCTGTGGTGTGCCGCGCAAGCGTAGCAGACGGCAACCATACGAAATGGGCGGAATGTGGACACAAACTGGGCGCGATGCGTGCGCGCTGCGTCTGGCGCCGCCCTGGGACGAGGGGCATGCTGGCAGCACGTCAGGACATGGTCACCAGGCCACAACCCGGCCGAGCGCACCTCCAGGTGAGCACTGTCGCTCTCGAGTCGCAGGTCGCCACACGGCGGCAGGCGATCCGGGCCACGCGTCACGAGTCAGCCGGATAGAAAGGAACCAGCGATGTCCCAAATGCATCAGTCTCGGAGGCGAGTCTTCGGTATCGCCACCATGTTCGCGTTCACGCTGTTGGCCCCGGTCGCGGTCAGCGCGCAGGAGGAGGTGGCCGACACCACCCAGCAGGAAGTCCCGGTCCTAGCCCCAGTCACCGCTCCCGCGGTGGTCAGCACCAGTGGCGAGGACGGGCGGGCCATCGCCGCCGAGCGCGCCTTGCTGAGCGGCGGCATCGGCAGCATGCAGGAGGAAGCCCTGTTCGCCATCGTGGCCGCCGCTCCCTCGTGGGATGAGACGAGCGGCTATGCCTCGGTCGAGGCCAGCCGCGCGATGATCGGGCACCCAGCCACGAGTACGACCGAGTAGGTCTCACCCGATCTCCCGCCCGGTTCCAATATCACGGGAACCTCGGCGGGCTGAACGGCAGCCGCCGACGGAGACGTTCGCCCGATGATCGTTTACCGGGCGCGTGACTGAGAGGAGTTCGTCGTGCATCCGCCGCCGCGACGCATCGCCCGCGTGGTGGCGCTGGTCGCATCTGTCGGTCTCCTACTCGCCATCTTCTGGTGCGTCGTCATATTGACCGGGATGGCGGATCGACCACTCGCACCGGTTCCCGTACGTGGCGCAGAGGCTCAGTCGCTCTCAGAGGCGAGTACGCGCGCTCGCTCGTCAGGAGGCACCCACCCTACCGGCACATGGACAACTCCAGGCAGACGCTCACGTGCGGCCTCGCATCGCGACCATCGCCGGCTGCTGGACCGGTTCTCTGCCAAGCTGAGGGAGACGATTGGCCCGGTGGGTCTGGATGGGAGCGACGACCTGCGGGTCGACCTGATGGACATGGCGATTTCGATCCGTTGGCACCGCGGTCCCGCATCCGATCTCCCGCCGGGGTCTGACTAGCGCTGAGGAAACGCACCCGCATCGCGCGATCGTGCCGGTTCGGGAACGCCAGGAAGGCCGCCATACTGCCGTCTTAGCTTGTGATTTCACCCGAAGTGGAGGGCGGTTGGCCGAGTGAGCCAACTGCTCGACATTCTGGCAAGCGGCGCGGCATGCCCGCCTATGACCTCGCGTGCCTACGCCCCTTCCGCCGCAATCGCGCCATTGGCCGCTGCGTAAAACACGCGAACGACATCTACGTTCTCAGGTGCTTGTCCCTCTGCCGGGACCGGCTCCATGAGGACGAATGCTGCGATGACGCCATCCGCTACGGAAGAACAGGACTGTCCCCGTCGTGACCAGGAACACAGGACGGCGCAGCGCGTGTTCCTCGTTCAGAGGTTCGCCGGCGACCAACCGCGGTTGGTGGCCGAGGGATCGCCGTCCCTGCTTGGGGTTTCCATGCTCACAATCGTGACGACTGCTCACGTATCGATTCCCTCGGCTAGCGCCAGAGCCTGCTCCGCCGACAGCCCCTGCCCCGCCGCCTGCTCTGCTGCGAACCGCTCCTCGCCCAAGGTCGCGCGCAATAGGGCGACAACTCGGCGGCGGTCAGGGCGGCCGACGATTGGAAGGGAGGTCGCGTCAGCGTCGAGGAGCGCCTCTGCGGTGCCGCAGAGCTGAGCCGCCGGCTCGGGGTGTCCGCACTCGGCGACGGTCAGGGCGAAGCCGAAGAGGAGGCTCGCGAAGTTCCGGCGGTCACGCTGTGCCCAGGTGCGCCGAAGGCTGTCGCGGTAGAGGCTCACGGCCCGCCCGCGCTCGCCCTGCTCGCGCGCCACGGCCGCCAGACTCCCGACAGTCATGGCGGCGGACCACTCGAAGTCCATGCGCTCGGTCCAGGCCAAGGCCTCCTCGGTCAGGACGGCTGCCCGGCCAAGATCCCCGCGGAGACGCGCGAGGAAGCCAAGGTGCTCGAGCATCGAGGGGACATAGTGGAATACGATGCTCCGCTCGTCCAGCGAGCGGGCCAGGGAAACCGCCTGCTCCCAAAGGGTCTCCGCTTCGGCCTCATTGCCCTGTTCAAGCATTACGCGAGCGTTGGACTGCAAGGCGAAGGCAAGGACTGCCGGGTCGTTAAGTTGCCGTGCCTGTGCGAGAGCCTCCTCCAGACGCTCGCGATCTGCCGCACGGTTCCCCTGGACATAGGCAAGCTCGCCGGCGAAGAGCGTCACGAGGACGCGGACATCGGCCGGGGAGCGGCCAGGCAGAGTCAGGGCACGCTCCATCGCGGCGCGCCCCTCCACCACTGGGCCGCGCACCCGCCAAAATCGGAAGCAGGCCGCGACCAGCCGTAGCGCGAGATCGGCCTGGGGTGCGTTGCTCGAACCAGTCCTGTGCAGCCCGCAGGTTGGATCGCTCGGCCTCCAATCGGTCCAGCCATGTTGACTCCTCAGGTCCGAAGTTCGCCGCAGCGGCTTGCTCTGCCAGATGCAGGAAATGGGCCGCATGCGCCGCTCGCGCGGCCTCGCCCTCTCCGTGTGCTTCCAGCCACTCCAACGCAAACTCGCGGACCGTCTCCAGCATGGCGAAGCGGTACTCGCTCCCCTTTGGGGCCAGCTGCCGCACCAGGGTTTGGTCGACGAGGCCCATGAGCGTGACCAGAACGTCGGCGTCGAGGTCGGCCTCCCACCGCCTCTGCCGCCTCTAACGTGAAGCCGCCGGTGAAGACAGATAGCCGTCGGAACAGCGCCTGTTCAGACGGGGTGAGGAGATCGTACGACCAGGCAATGGCATCGCGCATCGTTTGCAACCGGGCCGGGAGATCTCGTGACCCGCCCGCAAGCAATGGCAGCCGCGGGTCGAGGCGCGCGAGCATGGTCTGCGGCGATAGCAGCGTGATCTTCGCCGCCGCCAACTCGATGGCAAGAGGCAGCCCGTCGAGCCGCCGGACGATCTCGATGACGGCAGTCGCGTTGGTGTCATCGAGCGCAAAGGCCGGATCGGCCGCCCGGGCCCGCTCCACGAAGAGCTGAACTGCCGCGACCCCGGCCAGGTCGTCAAGCGTGACCAGATGATTCATTGCAGGCACGGGCAGGGGCGGAACCTGAAAGCCGTGCTCCCCGGAGAGACGCAGAATTGCCCGACTGGTAGCCAGCACCGTGAGGTGAGGGCAGGTGGCGAGCAGGTCGGCGACGAGCGGAGCGGCATCAAGCACCTGTTCGAGATTATCCAGGACAAGCAGCACGCGCCGGGGCTGGAGGTGGGTCACCAGGAGTTCCCAGACGGACCGTGACCCAAGCGCGCGAAGGCCGACAGCATGCGCAATCGCCGAACCAACGAGTCCGGGATCGCGGATCGGGGCCAGCGGTACGAAGATGACACCACCAGGAAAAGTGTCGTGCAACCCACTGGCCAGTGCGATAGCCAATCGTGTCTTGCCCACGCCGCCGGGACCAGTCAGCGTCAGCAGCCGGACCTCGTCGTCCTGCAGTGCCGTTCGAAGCGCCGCGAATTCCGCCTCACGGCCGATGAGCCGTGTTAGCGGCACCGGCAAGGAGGTGGGGGCTATGGCGACGGTAGCAGCATGGTCACCCCGCAAGAGGGCCGGACGCGCCGCGGCCAGCAGGGCCGTCCGGTCTGGCCGCACTGAGCACGAGGGCATCGGCCAGGAGGCGCACGGTCTCCAGCCGGGGGGCCTGGCGCAGACCACGCTCTAGGTCACTGATACCGCGCCGGCTGAGCCCGGTACGCTCGGCCAGATCCTCTTGGGACAAAGAGGCCGCAGTACGCAATTGACGTAGCAGATCGCCGAACGAGGTTCGATCCTCTTGCATCGCCGCCCTCTGGTTCCCCGCGCTGGCTGATCTGGGGCGTGATTTCCATGTGCGCCTGCAGTCTAGCAGAGGGACTGGGCCGTGGTATGAAAATAGCGCCCCAAGCCCCGGCCAGCCGCACTTTTCATCCCCGGTGGTGGCGCAGCTCGCCATGAGCACGTGCTGTGATCGCATCTGGGCACAAACTGGGCGCGATGCGTGCGCGCTGCGTCTGGTGTTGCCCTGGGACGAGGCGCACGCTGGCAGCACGTCAGGACCTGGTCATCAGGCCACGACCCGACAAGGACTCGCGTCGCAGTCATGCAATTGCACGCATAGAAGGGAATCAGCCATGGTCACGATCTGTCGTTCTCGCAGTCTACTCCTCGGCAGCGCCGTCGTCCTCGCGTTCACCCTGCTCGCCCCAGTGGGACAGTCACGGCGGAGCGATGCGGAGGATGTCGCGGCCCTAGCCCGGTCGCCGCTCCAGCGGTGGCTGGCACCAGTGGCGACGACGTGCGGGCTGCGCGCGCCCTCGCCGCGGAGCGCGCCTTGCTGGAGCGGCGACATCGGCAGCATGCAGGAGGAAGTCTGCTCGCCATCGTGGCCGCTGCACCCTCCTGGGACGAGACGAGTGGCTATGGCGCGGTGGAGGCCAGTCGGGCGGCCAACGCAATCCGGCAGCGCCGGCCGCCAGCACGACCGTCGAGGCGACCGGGTGCTGGCCGCGCAGCAGGCATTGCAGTCCCCCGACCTGGGCAGCCTGCAGGAGGAAGCCCTGTTCGCCGTCGTGGCCGCGGGCTCATCATGGGACGAGACGAGCGGGTATGGATCAGTTGAGGCCAGCCGCGCAACGATCGGACATCCGGCCACCAGCACGACCCAGGTCTCGAGTGATGTTCGCTAGGCCCCAGCAGGCACGATCGCGCCGAGGCTCCGGTCGAGACGAGCCACGCGACCAATCCTGACTACATCCCGGCAGCACTCGCCATCGGTCAGCGCGAGGAGTCGGCCCATCTCGCGGTCGTTCCCTTCCCGGGGAGGATGCGGTCGCGGCACGCCGCACCCAGCGCAAGGCCGAAGCCGGACGCGTCTTCCATCACCCCGTACGGACCGATTCGGGGGCCACTGCCCGGCGCGGGACGAGCCACGCCATCACCCACGATCGCCGGCACCCCCGGACAATGGGAAGACAGCACCGGAGGAGACCGCGCATGAACGCCTATACCACGAAGGGCCAGGCCAGGATTCAGCCGCGCGACTTTTCGGCCGTCCTTCGCGCGAATCGGTTCATGGCCGGGGCCTCCCTGGCCGGACTCGAGCGGCAGCGCGCGTGCCAAGCCGAAGTCGAGGTGGACTGGCTGCTGAAGCAGCACGGCGTCACGCCGCAGGCGAATGCTTTACTCGTTTCGAGGCTGCGGCAGGCAATCGGCACGGCGTTGATTCGCGCTGGCGACCGCCTCGCGGACGTCCCCCACAGTGCCGTCTCGCGCGAATCGGCGTCGGCCTCGACGGGCACCTAAGGAGGAACCCCTGCGCGGCTAAAGATCACAGCGATTCCATGATTTTGGGTGGGCCAACGGCCTGTTGATGGAGACCATGGCCGCGTGGGCTTACGCGCGGTCGCCACCTCGAGCCGTATGGGCTGGACATCTCCCCGAAGCTGGCAGCGCTTGCCCGCACCCGTCTCCCGAAGTGGACGGATCGCATCTACGTCGGCAACGGCCTGGACTGGGATCCCCCGTGCCGGTTCGATTGCGTACGCACCCACCTGGTCTATGTGCCGGATCCACGGCAACCGGAGCTCGTCGCCCGTCTGTCCAATGTGTGATCACATCAGGCGGTCACCTCATTGTCTGTGCCTACCGACCCCAGGGAGCGCGGGATGCCGAGCCGATCGTCGAGCTTCTGCAGGGCTAAGGCTTTCCGGTCAGGGGCGAGGCTACCGCGACCGACGTGACCGATGGTGCCGTGGCCGCACGCGTCGCCTGGATCAATACCCCTTCCTGACCGCTCCAGCCACTTTTTCAACACGTGCCCGGGTTCTTCACAGACCACTGCCGACAGATGAAAACCGCCGACTCGTGGTCGTACGCTTCGGGGGGGAGTCGCCCGAGTGTCGAATGATCACCTTCAGCGAAGGCGCTGCACTCGCCCCGTGACGATGTGGTCCTGCTGGGAGCCTTCGGCAGCCACCTCGAGGACCGGGCCGACGTCGACGCACGCTTCGACCAGACCGCGAGTGCCTATGGGGGTGGACGAGGCGACTACGAAACGCTCGGGACCTGGGTCGGAACGGACCTGGCCTGCATCGTCGAGCTGGAGCGGCACCTCGGGGTGCAGCTAGCCGGGAGTGCTCCGACGATCACCGCCTACCGGGTAACCCACGTCTTTCGCCGCGAGGGCGGCGAATGGAAAGTCGTCCTGCGCCACGCCGACCCTTGGTCGCGTTCCGGGGGCCGGAGTCGGTCCTCCCACAGGAGGGGTAGGCTCGGGATAGGGTGAGTTCCTCCGTATGGCAGGTGACCCTACCCGCTGCGTGCCTCCGACGACTTATGGAACCGGTTCTCGGCTTGTGATTTAACCCGAGATGAAGGAGCAGGCACCTGGTCTAGCCAATCAGCTGACCTTCTGGCAACCTGGGCAGCATGCTCGCTACTGCCCTCGGCACGCTGCGCACGTTTCGCTCCGACCTGCACCGGTGCGTCCATCGACGCGCTGATGCGCTGTTCGCGTTGGGTGATGCCCGCTTGGCGGCCGAGACGGTCCCCTCGCTGCCCCACTTCAGCCTGCAGGCTGTGCACCGGCGTAGGTGGGGCAGCCTCTACTACGCCTGAGCCGAGGGGCACCTCGACGTGGCGGCTCTGCGCAGGTTGCTGACGCGGCACATGGCGTCCGCCGAGCATCCGGTCTACGCCATCGAGCTGGGCGTCTGGCCGCGCTGCGACGCTGAAGCGAGTCCCGAGCGCGGCTACTACTACCATCCGTCGCGCCACTCCGCTGGGCAACCGATTGTCGCTGGATGGGCGTACCAGTGGCGGACCCAGCTCAACGGTAGACCGGACAACTGGACCGCCCCGCTCGATGTCCAGCGCCTGCATCCCAACCAGAATGCCACGGCGGTTGCGGTGGAACAGATCACAGACCTGCTCGGCCGTCTCGCTCCCGATGGGACCCCGCCCCTAGTTTATCCCCCTGAGGATCTCCTCATCGTTACCTAAGCCCTGACAAGCAACAGCATTGCGATTCCCTCTCGCAGGACCAGCCTAGTCGTCAATTGCTGCATAGGTCGCGGTCCAAAAGTCCTGCAGCCCTCCCGTGAACAGGATGTCGACGGACTGGGTCAGCAGGATCCCGATCAACTGCTCCCTTGGGTCCACTTCCCACGACGTGCCGTAACCGCCCCACCAGCCGTAGCGACCAGGGGTGGCCAGGTCATCGCGGCGGGTGACGATGGCGACGCCAAAGCCCCAGCCACGGTTCTCCCAGGACGCGGGGAAGAAAGGAGACGCCGCCTTCTGTTCGGGTGTGATTTGGTCGGTCGTCATCAACTCGACCGAGGGCCGCGAGAGGATTCGTTCGTTTCCATATTTCCCGTTGTTGAGCATCATCTCGCCAAAGGCAAGCAGATCGTCGGCTGTCGAGACCAACCCTCCGCCAGCGGACTCAAAGTCCGGCGGGCTTGCCCACCGACTATCCTCGACCCCATCGAAGACCTGCAGCGTTCCGGTCTCCGGGTTGGTGAAGTAGCTGGTCGCCAGTCGATTCAACTTCTCGGCCGGCACACTGAAACCGGTGTCCTTCATCCCGAGCGGGGCAAAGAGCCGCTCTTGTAGAAACTCGCCCAGGCTCATCCCGGTCGCGCGAGCGATGAGCACCCCCAGAATGTCGGAGCCGCTGTTGTACCAGTACTGCTCGCCCGGCTGGCTCAGCAGCGGCAGGCGGCCATAGCCTGCCATGAACTCATCGGGTGGCAGCGAGGGCATGATCCCGCCAGCGTTGATGTTCGGGAAGACACCGGACTCGTCCATCGCTTGCTGGATCGGATAGGTGCCCGGAGGAGCGAATATGAGGCCGTAACCGAGGCGGAAGGTGAGCAGATCGCGCAGGGTGATCGGCCGGTTGGCGGGCACGGTGTCGTCGACGGGGCTATCCAGAGTACGCAGGACCTGGCGGTCGGCGAGCTCGGGCAACAAGGGATCTACAGGATCGTCAAGGCGCAGCACCGTCTCCTCGACCAGGATCATCGCCGCCGCGGCCACAATCGGCTTGGTGACCGAGGCGATACGGAAGATGGTGTCGCGCTGCATCGGCTCGCCGCCATCGATCGCCATCGTACCGACGGCATCGACATGGGTCTCGCCTCGCCGGCTGACCACGGTGACAAGACCCGGAGCCGCCCCTCGCTCGACGTGGCCGGCCATGATCTCGTTCATACGTTCGAGCCGCTCAGCGGACAATCCTCCGCCAGTCGTCGCCTGGTAGCGCCATCCGGTCTGTATGGGCTCCACCTCAGGCGATGCCGGCATCGCTCCAACGGGAGCGGCGAGCCAGGGCGTCGTCACTCCGGCGGCGCCGACCGCGGCGGATTTCAGCAGGGTTCGGCGCGTGCTGGACAATCGATGTAGAGGTGCGGTGGATCGTGTATGAACGCTCATCTGAAGCCCTCTCCTTTCGGTGCAACCAGGAATATTCCGCTGGTTACGATACGGGTGATTGATGTCCTACGTGTTATGTCACTTGGGATTCGCGACTATCGTTCGCTCCCCGAATACAATCGTCCGGCGACTTCAAGCGGTCTCTGAAGACGTTCCCCATCCACCTGCTCCGTTCATGTTGCCCGTTCTGAGATTAGCTAGCGCCACGCATACCGACCGCGTCTCGCTCCGATTGGGCACGCGCTCAGGATTCCGCTTTCGGGTCAATCCTCAAACGTGAGGAAGTTCCAATCCGTCAGACATCGGCTTGTCGCAAGACGCCTTTGTGACACTCGATAGTCGTTCGGGGCGCCCAGGATCGACAATTGCCCCCCACGAGCTTGTCGGGGCCGACGACCCTTACGAGATCCGGGTGATGCCCGCCAGCACTGCACCCCGGCCGCGTCCGGACCCGTCCTGCGTCTCCCAGCCTTCGTAGCCTTCGGAATCTTCGCAACCTTCCATAACGATCATTCGGTTAAGGGGTGTCCGGCACCTGCCAATCTAACGAATGGATCACCCGGTTTCCGTATCATCTCGGCAACCGGCCAGAGGCGATGAAATCTGCCAACGTCAGGGATCCATCATCATGCCAAGACATCGCCATCTGAGGCGTCTTGGCGGTCAGCGATCGTGGTCAACTCGCGTGAGTTAGGTCACGACAACGGGGGCCTGGGTGGAATCAATTCGCTCTTGATGCGCTTGTGGCTACCGCGTGATGGCTTGGGGTAATAGGCGCGTCAAGAGCACGCCCCCAGCTCTCACTCGGCCAGAAGCCAGCCAGGGCAATCCGTCGGCATCACCCGCGCCTATTCCGTTCCCACCATGCAGATGACATCCGACCCCAGCCGCACGTTGGAGAGGGAGATGGAATTCGGATCCTGGTCACGATTGCACATCACCGGGACAACGGCGATCGCCGGCCAGCGAAGGCGGGCGTTGGCAACCCGAACCTGAAGCTCGTGCCAGGCGTCAGGATGGACGCGGACGAGCAGTCCGCCAAACAGGCTCCCTCTGACAGCGGTGCGGATCATGTCGCCGATAGCGAGCTCGATGTCGCCCGGCGCTTCGTCTGACCAGCGCCCCCCATCCAGGGTAATTGTGCGAAGAGCCACCTGCCGCGGCTCGCGATCGTCCATTTCCACTTTCGTATTCCACCTTGTGCGGGAGCGGGGACCCGGCCACTGCCAGGGTTGGCCCCATCGTCCCTACGAGCTGGTCTGATCCAGGATGACCGGTTCAGGCTCCGCAAGGCGAGTCGTCAGGGCCGATGCGCTACCGACAATTGCATCGACCTCGATCTCGACCCGCAGGTCCGGGTTGACCAGTGTGCTATTGCCGACGAGCGTCCCGGCCGGACGGATGGCGCCGAAGACCCGCCCCAGCTCCGCGCCGACCGCCGCGTAGTCGGCGATGTCGGTGACAAAGACCCGGTAGCGAATGACGTCGCCCAATGCCGCGCCCGCTTCCGCCAGCGCCTGCTCGATGACTTCCAGGATGAAGCGGGTCTGCGCCGCGGCGTCTCCCGGCGCGAACGGGGCGCCGTCCTTGATCGCCGTGGTTCCGGCTACCGCCACGTGATTGCCGACCCGCACGGCCCGGCTGTAGCCAAATCTGGCCTCGAACGGCCCGCCCGAGCTTACCAATTGCCGCCTCGCCGCCACCACGCCCTCCCTCGCTCATCGACGTCCCGGTTGCTCGGTTGGTTGACCGCCGCTATCGTACCCTCACGGTACCAGTCAGGAATCCTGTCTCACGACCGCCGCGCGAGGTGAAGGAGCTGCAAGAGCTATGTCAAGCACCGGAACGAATGCCATACCCCTACGACCCCTGGGTACAACCGGGGTCAGTGTTTCGATGCTCTGCCTCGGTGGCTTTCACCTTAGTGTGCCGCCGGAAGACGAGGCGACCCGCATCATCCACACCGCCATCGACAACGGCATGACCTTCATGGACAACGCCTGGGAGTACGCCGACCACGAGTCAGAGCGGCGCATGGGTAACGCGCTGGCGCAAGACGGCTACCGCGACAAAGTCTTTCTGATGACGAAGAACTGCGCCCACGACCGCACGGCGGTCAATTCGATGGTCAAACTCGAAGAGAGTCTCCGCCGGCTTCAGACTGATCACCTCGACCTCTGGCAAATCCACGAGGTGACCTTCCCGGACGACCCGGACCGCATCTTCGCCCCCGGCGGCGCGGCGGAGGCAATGCTGAAGGCGAAAGAGGAAGGCAAGGTCCGCTTCATCGGCTTCACCGGGCACAAGAGCCCGTCGATTTTCCGTCGCATGCTTTCGCAGGGCTTTCCCTGGGATACGTTGCAAATGCCGGTCAGCGTCCTCGATGCCAATTTCAATTCGTTCCAGAAGGAGATCATTCCCCTTGCTCAGGAACAGGGGGTCGGCGTCATCGGTATGAAGAGCCTCGCTGCCGGGCACATCTTCGCTGACCCAACGATCGACATCACTGCCGAGGAAGCTATCCGCTACGCCCTCTCGCAGCCGATCTCCTCCCTCTGCACGGGGATCGACAGCATGGCCATCCTCGAGCAGAACCTGCGCATCGCGCGCGATTTCGTGCCGATGACGGCCGCGGAGCAGTCTGCGGCCGTCGACAAGGTTTTCCACCATGCCTGGGCCGGACAGCACGAACCCTTCAAGACCTCGTTCGATTTCGAGGGGAACGAGGCACGCAGGGAACACGGCATCCCGCTGAGAGTCGCGGCCGCAGATTAGAGACGGCTATCGGCGATCGGCTATCGGCTATCAGTCAGTTCTCGTCGTCGGTGACTTGCCGAATGGCCGGCTTGCCGTCTGATAGCTGATAGCCAGTGACCCTCCAAGGGAGTGACACCGGCATGACTAGCTACCGGGATCGGGTCGGCATCGCGATCTTTCCGCGCACGGCGGAGGCAGTGGTCGATCTCTGCGTCCGCGCTGAGCGGGCGAGTGTCAACAACGCTTGGATGGTGATGCCGGCCACCGCTCTCGACACCCTCACCATCCTCGCCGCGGCAGCGGTGAAGACCGAGCGCATCACTCTAGGTACAGCCATCGTCCCCGCCTTCACCCGGCATCCCCTCGCCTTCGTCACTCAGGCGCTGGCCCTGGAGGGTCTGGCTCCCGGTCGCTTCGATCTCGGCATCGGCAGCGCCCATGCGAGGACGATGGTCGACGTCTATCATATCGACTTCGATTGGCCTCTTCGCCGCTTGACCGAGTACCTCAACATCGTCCAGCCGATGTTGAAGACTGGCTCCGTTCACTTCGAAGGCGAGTTCTACCGGGCGGACGCCAGCTTCCCGCACGCGCCGGGCACCCCGGTGCCCATGGCCGCGTTACGCGCCCCCGCCTTTCGAGTCGCGGGGCGTCTCGCCGACGGCGCCATGAGCTGGAACTGCCCGACGGCCTACATCCAGCAGGTCGCATTGCCCGCGCTCCAGGAAGGGGCCGACAGCGCGGGTCGTGACCGGCCGCGGCTGATGGTCCACGTCCCGGTGATGGTTACCTCCGACCGCGACGAGGTTCATCGCAAGGCCGGCGAGCAGCTTCGCTATTACGCCGCCGCACCGTTCTACGCCCGCATGTTCGCCGACGCCGGCTATCCGCTGCTGCCCGACGGCACGGTAAGCCCCGAGCTGATCGACGACCTCGTCGTCAGCGGCACTCCCGACGAGATCGCCGCGCAGCTTCGCCATCGCCTCGACCTCGGCTTCGACGTGCTGATGGTCAACCCCCTCCGCACCGAGGATGATGCAGCCCACGAAGATGGGGTGCTGGAGATCCTGGGTGGGTTGTGAGACGAGGGTGATCGGGTGATGGGTGATGGGGTGGTAGGAAGTCGGTAGGTCGGTAAGTCGGTAAAGATGAGCCTAGCCGGGAGTCAGAGACTTTGGGTGCAAATCGAACTCGTAACTCCCGATCACCCATCACCCTAACACCTCATCATCCTACGAGCGAGATGAACTCCGGGAAATCCTCGAGGCCGGCGATGAAGGGCGTTTGCTCGGGCTCGCCACTTTCCGCGTCGTAGCGCAGAATCTGCTTGGTCTCACGGCTGCAGACGTAGAGCTTGCCATCGGCGCCGAAGGCTAAGCCGGCCGGGGCGAGAAGCCCGCCCGCGCCGGGAGCGACAAGGGCCACTATCTCGCCCGTTGCGGTATCGATGGTGAAGATCGTGTGCCGGTCGCGGCTACCAGCCAGGAGCATACCGTCGTCGGCGCGGAACGCCAGATGCACCGGTGTGGTGAGATGCTGATGCCGGTACTCTCGTTTGAATGCACCGCTACCGCCGTCGAAGCGCTTGACGCTGTCCGCGTCCCGGTCCGCGACATAGAGGTCGCCGTCCGGTCCGAAGATCGCTCGTCGCACCGCACGCACGCCGGCCGGGGCTTGCTTTTGCGATGGGACAAACGTCCCCGGGAGGAGATGTTTGGCATCCACGTCCCGTAGCGCAACGGGATGCGGCATCGGCTCCCCCGGCTTCCCGCCGTTCGCCTGTGGACCGTAATAGCGGCCGACGACGTTGGTGTCCTGGCTGGGCACGTAGAGATGGCCATCCGGGCCGAACGCGACGTCGAAGGGGTGAGCCAGACCCGGGTTCGTCTTGTGCTGCTCGGCAAAGACCTCCCGGAAGGCGTGCTTCCCCTCCGGCCCCGGTTTCCCGGCGAAGCGGAGCACCTGGGACGCATCCTTGTAAGCGTTGGCGACGAAAAGATCTCCGTCCGGCCCGAACGCGAATCCTCTCAACTCGCGCAGCTCCAAATCATCCGGGAGCGTGTGCGTATCCAGCGCCTTTCCGAGAGGCGTGCCGTCGAGCCCGTAGACGTGAATGTTGTTCCACTGGTGCGCGTTGTCGCCGCCGTGGAAGGTGATGTACCAGCGTTGCACCGGCCTGCCATATCTTGCACTTGCAGTAGCGATTCCTGACGTTGCTGGCGAACCGTAGCAGAGCGCCGCTGTTCCCCATCGGAATTCGAAACATGCCTTTGCCTACCATCAATGATCGGCGCAGCAAACCGTGCGGCGGTTCCGGCGATGTACCGGATGAGGAATCGTCCTCCATCAATCTCGTACCCGTCGGTAACGTAGGTGATCGCGGCTAAGCCACGTTTGCTCTCGGTGAAGACATTGCCACCAGAGCAACGCAAGTCATGAAGTTCGAGACAATTCCTCGGTGAGCAGTAGATCAGCAAAACCTGAAGGCTGCAGCAACACCGGCGTAGTCGCGATCACACGCTATCTTTCCGCGTCCGTCAGCTCGCAGCGCAGGCAAGGCGACGAGATGAGTGCCTGGTCAAGAGCACGGGGAACGGTGGACGCGTCCGATGAGTGCCTGACGAGAGACCCAGGATTCGTGGCCGTGCCGGCTCGCGACGAACGACGAAATCGTCTCGGCTCGAGGAGGCGAGACGATGACCGCGGGTCGGCCCCGACCCGAGCGCCAGGACGCGATACCGGGCACAGGGAGGAGTCAGCCCGGACGCCGCTCAGGCTCCTGGCGGGGCGAGCTCCACGACATCCTCCGCGCCGTCAGTGGCGGCTTCATCTTCGCTACCCCGCTTCTCTACACGATGGAGATGTGGTGGATCGGGACCACCGCCGAGCTCTGGAAGTTGCTACTCCTCCTCGGATTTGCCTTCCTGATCAGTCTCGGTCTCGCTCACTCTCGCACGGGAGGATTCAAAGAGGACACCGGGTGGTTCGTCACCATCGAACAAGCCGTCGACGTTGTCGCCGTGGGACTCGTCGGAGCGGTCATCGTCCTGGCGGTGCTCAATCGCATCCACCTGGGCGAACCGCTCGACAGCGTCCTCGGCAAGGTCGTGGTCCAGGCGGTCCCACTCAGCATCGGCGCCGCGGTCGCCAACGCAATCTTCGGGCGGCGCGGCGAGCGGAGTCGCCAGGGTGACGAACAAGCCGGAGAAGAGCAGGATGCCGTCCACGCATTTGTCGCTGACTTTGGAGCAACGGTCATCGGCGCTATCTTTCTCGCCGCTTCGATCGCCCCGACCGAGGAGATTCCAATGCTCGCTGCCGAGCTCGACTACGCCCACCTGCTGGCCCTGATCGGCCTCTCGCTCCTGCTGAGCTACATCATCGTCTTCGCCAGCGAGTTCGGCACCGGGCAGGGAACGCAGCCAGGTCCCTTCCAGAGCCCACTCACCGAAACAGTCATGGCCTATCTGGTGTCTCTCCTCGTCGCGCTGCTCTCCCTCTACCTCTTCGACCAGATCGAGCTCGATGACCCCCTCGGCCGCACGGTCTCGCTGGTCCTCGTCCTTGGACTCCCGGCGACCATCGGTGGCGCGGCGGGAAGGTTGGTCGTATGAGGCCCGGCGGCGATGGCGAGCTACAGCGGAACCACGCCCAGGAGTCGGGCCGACAGGAGTCGCGGGAGCGAAGCGGCCGCTCCGTAGCGGAGTGGACCACCCTCGTTATCGGAGCGGTCCTCATCCTGGCACTGGTGGGTCTCGTGACCTATCTGTACGTCTCGGGTGACAACCGACCGCCGGTCGTCGAGGCGACGCCGTTGGCTCTGGAGATCCGGCGCGAGGAGAGCGCGTACTACGTGCCAATCGAGGTTACCAACCAGGGAGGCGAGACCGCGGAGGACGTGGTGATTCAGGCCGAGCTGAGCACCGGCGAGGGAGCGCCAGAGGTGACCGAGTTCGCCATCGATTTCCTCGCCGGCGGTGAGACGGCGGAAGGAACCGTGGTTTTCTCCACAGATCCATCGGCCGGGGAACTCACGGTCGGCGTCGCCAGTTTCCGCTCATCGTGATGCCGGCTTCGTTCGCTCTTGCACTGGACGCTATCGGAAATGTGAGCGACTGAGAGATAATTGGAGGTGTCCACACGTCGGTTGGCATCTTGCCGAAGCGACGAACACCTGACAGGAGATAGGACATGAACGCTGTGCTCGCGGATGATCGGTCTGACTTCGGTGCTGTCCCGCGGGGTGATCTCCGATTCCTCCGCGTCATGCTGGGGTTGCAGGTGGCTCTGGGTCTGTTGTGGGGCGTCTCGATGCTCTTCTTCGCCCGCCAGATCGTGCTCGGTACGCCGGACGGCCCCCACATCGAGAAGATTGCGATGGAGGGCGCCGCGCACATGATGCTCGTCTTCGGAGCCATTCTGGTTTGGCGCGCGCCATACCGCTCCCGCGATGTCCTGCTGCTGATGATCTTCCTCAACGGTCTGTGGACGCTGACCGACCTCGTCTACATTCCGCTTCTCGGCTTGAGCGAGATCGACTTCTACGCGAAGGTGATCGTCAACGCCGTCCTCGCCATTGGTTTGGCGCTCTCCGGTCGACGCGCCGGCATCCTTTAACTCCCACGGCAAGACGGGGTTCAATCGGTTGAGTATCGGCTCATCCTGGACGCACGACGGGCTGGACGAGCCCCGGCGCCATCCTCGGCGCCGCGGCCCATCACATTGTTAATATCCCCCGACTGGGGTCCCGACCATCTCTTGCCCTTCTGGGGCCGGTGTGGCTTCCGGCTCGCCTGCTTCCTCCAACGGCACTGTTTCAGCACCCTCCGGCACTTGATCAGGCGCAACTACCCGCTAGACAGTCCCAGTCGGAGTGTCGAAAGGGTTGTAGTCGCCCTCGAAGACGCACTCGCATGCGGTCAGGTAGACCTCACCGGCCTCGTCATGACCGGCCGCGATTCGGCGCTACGCCGTATGCAGGAGCTTCTGGTAGACCCAGGCATCCACGTCGTCAAGCGTCAATCTCCAGACGCGGCCAGAGCAGAAGTCGCTGGTGAAGGAGATGCCGTCCAGAGCCGCTGATGACTTCTACGACATCCGGGTGATGACCGGCGCAGAGGCGCGTTTAGCGCCCCTGCCTCGCGTAGCCTTCGCGGTCTTCAATAACGCGGATTCGGGCGTAGGGTATTCCGCACCTACCTCCCAGCGCAGTGATCATCCGGATTCCGAATTTCGGTGATACATGCCCCCTCGCGCATTTCTGCTGTGACTTGGCATGAACGAACTTGTTCAGCGCAAGCAGGATTGGTCTGCCAGCGAACATTTGAGGGGCGGTCGTTGACCGCCCCTCGTCCTCGTCTCATTTGTCACTCGCGAGCTATTCCACCCTCAATGTTCCCACCATGCCGGCCTCTTCGTGACCCGGCACGTCACAGATGTAGGCGTACCTCCCTGCCGGCGCGTTGATGACGACCTCCTGGGTTTCTCCTGGTCCCATCTCGACGTCGATCCCAAGCTCCTCGATGACAAAGGTGTGCACAGCCGCGCCGTGGTTGGGAATCGTCACCGTGACATCGGTGTTCGCCGGGATGGTCATCTCGTTCGGGTTCCAGTCGATGTCGACCGCCTCGATAGAAACCGGACCGGCCGGCGCGGCCGCACCCTCAGCAGCTGGGGTCGCGGATTCCCCATCGGGACTAACCGGTGTCGGGGCTTCCATATCGGGGGGAACCGGGGTCGCCTGTGTGGACTCGGCCGTTGTCCCTTCGGGCGCTGGCGTTGGCGCAACCTCAGCGCCTTCTGGGACCTGATCGGCTGCGACGAGCCGCCAGATTTCGCCCTGCGGATCGGCGTAGGGGTTGTACATGCGACCGCCAGAGCCACACGTCGCGCAGCTCGTCACATACAGTTCGCCGGCCTCGTCCTGACCGGCCCCAGTCGGGCGCAGGGCCGTATGCAAGAGCTCCTGGTAGACCCATTGGCCCGCCTCGTCGCGCTGCAGGCCCCAGAACTTGCCGGAGCAGTAATCGGCATTGAAGTAGATGCCATCGAGCGCCGGGGAGGCGGACCCGCGGTAGACACCCAACCCGGTGATCGAGCAGCTCCCGTCGTCATGGTTATATTCAGCCACCGGCGGCACGCCCAACGGGTCGCAGGTCGTTGCCTCGTCGACCGGCACCGGGGTGCCGGGAGGAGCGAACGCCGCGGGCGGGTAGCAGTGAGCCGACTCAAGGGGGTCCCAACCATAATTTTGACCGCCTGGGTCACCAGCGGGCTGGAAGTTGACCTCTTCCCAACGGTTCTGACCCACGTCGGTGACGTAGAGATCGCCCGTGGCCCGGTCGAAGGCGAACTGCCAGGGGTTGCGTAGACCGTACGCCCAGATCTCCCGCCGAGCGTCTGGACGATACTCCCCGGTCTGGGCCAACTGGCCGGCGGCTGGCTCCGCGATGATCCCCCCGCCAGCGAATGGATTGTCGGCCGGGATCGTGTACGGCTCCTCGCCTTGCCTGTTCACATCGATCCGCAGGATCTTGCCGAGAATAGTAGAGAGATCCTGTGCGTTGTCATACGGGTCTCCGGCGGAGCCGCCGTCGCCGATCGACAAGTAGAGATACCCGTCGGGCCCGAAGTGCAGCGTCCCACCGTTGTGGTTGGTGAATGGATCCTCCTCGCTCAGGAGGACGCGCGCGCTTTCCGGATCCGCTCTGTTCGGATCGTCGGCCGAGACCTGGCGCTCGACGAGGAAGTGGTCCCCGTTCGTCCGGAAGTCGCTGTAATAGATGTAGAAGAGCCCGTTGTTGGCGTAGTCCGGATGAAACGCCAGGCCAAGCAGCCCTTGCTCCTGGTGATCAATCTTGACCAACGCCGAGATATCGAGGAACGGCTCCTCGAGGAGCGTCCCGTCCTGGTCGATGATCAGGATCTGTCCGGTTCGCTGCACGACGAACATGCGACCGCTGCCGTCGCCCGCGTTTACCAGATTGACCGGGTCAACGAGTCCGCCGACGACCTTGACGAGCTGGATGGCGGCATTGCCGGGGAGCGTTCCTCCGGGTCGTGCCACCGCTTCGCTGAAGGGCGAGTACCCCGCGGAGTCTGCATCTTGCGCCCCCACAGGAATGAGGAGTCGGCCCCCAACTAAGGCAACAAGGACGACACTCAGGAGAACCATGCGTATCACTACTTTACCTTTCGCTGAAACCTGATTCTTAGGCAGGGGACACTCCGAGAAACTCCGTTGACGGTGCATGTTTAGTGCCAGGCGACACCAGCAGGCCTGTTTAGGAGCGTGAGCGTATCAGAGGTCGTGGTGATGGTTGCCCAAGGAGGCGGGAAAGGCTCGCGAGGCGGAAAGCTGGCGAGCCTTTATTTCACTGACCCGGGACCCGAGCTGACCGCTATGACATCAGTGTTGCCAGGTCGTTTCACCGTGGATCCGATGTACAGATGCCAACGGACGTGTGATCCGGGCTGCATTGGAACGACGGATTGCACAAACATTGGGACAGACGCGTGCCGTTGCCAATTGATATATCGGTACACATCATATGCGACAACCCAGCATCAATAGCGGCGGCGCTCCCCACTCGCCACGACGGGGCTGGCGACGCCAGACGCGCTGATGGCGTGCACTCCGTAGGTCGGGCGGTCCGGGGCGGGCGCCGTGTCGATCCAGAGCGCGGAGCGTAAGGGGTCGGGCGTGAGGCGCTTCTCCGGAACGCCGTCGCGGAGTCGGAACACCTCGTAGCTGTAGAAGAACGGTTCCTGGTTCGGAGTCCAGCGCAGTACCGCACTCCCGTCTCGCTGCGTGGTCTCGAGCCATGCCGGCGCCCGCGGCGCTGACTCCTCCACCGGCGTGATCCACAGGCAAAGCGTAGTGAACGGCTCGAGTATCAGCATTTCAGCGTACGTCCCATCCGGCACGGCTATATCTCGCGCAATCGGCCTCACCAGAGCTACCTCCTGATGCTGCCGAATGTTCGGAATCTGCGCCGGGGTCGGAATCGGAAAGGGGTCGGACGCCGAGCCGCCGGCCTCCGTGTAGGCGTTCGAACGGATACGGTCAATCTGAAACCGCGCGATGTTGATTCGCGGCCACGGGAGATCGCCGATGACGTATTCGACTGTGCGCGGAGGGTGCGCCCCCACTGCCGGGTCGGGGTAGTAGGTCAGCAGCGAGGCAACGTGGGTGTCCGCGGCGGTGGCCAGGTGGTAGAGATCGGTGTGGGGAAAGAGCTGGTCCGACCCGGAGACGATCGTCCCATGCCGGTCACCGAGCAAGCGTAGCAACTCATAAAAACCGTAGGCCGGGACCTTGAGGAGGTCGGTCTCGGCTGTTCCGGCGCGGGTCATTATGGACCGCCGGCCGTCAAACGGCGCCTCCACGAGCTGCAAGTTGGCGTTGTCCGCGGCAGCGGCGAATCGAAGTCCCGCCTCGTGGTAGCGCTCGCCGAGCGCATCGTGGATGACGGCAACCGCGGCCAGCCAGGCGGTCCCTCGTTCGTCGATCCTCGGTGCGTAGGGCACTTCGAAACCGACCTTCTCGTCCGCCTCGTTGTTCCAGATGGTGAGCCCGGCGAATCGCCGCGCGTCGATGGCAACGGCCTGACTCGCTGTTTCAGTCGCGGCTATGTCGAGGCGGCTGGGGTCGGGAGGGCTCGTATCAACAGTGCCCTTGCGGTGCAAGGAAATGAAGTCGCAGCGAATCTCGGGATTTTCCGCGATGAACCGGAGAAAACGCTCCATCCAGGGAGGGCCATCGTCCGGCGTCGCCTCGGGTTTGTAGGCGATGGCCGGTCCACCGAGCCGAATCCGGACTCCGGCCTCGTCGATTGCCTCCGCGGTCGCCCGGTAGAGGTCGAGGAAGCTATCGGACGTTCCCTGCCAGAACCGCCCCTCGTTCGGCTCATTCCAGGCTTCAAACCACCAGTCGGCGATCGCCTCGGGGCCGAAGCGTGGGTCGTCCGCGAGCTCGCGGAAGAACGTGCGGACGAGCGTCTTCCAACGGTCCCACGTACTTGGTGGACGAATTGGTGACGGGGAGACCGCCGGTGGGAAGAACCCGAGCACGAGGAACGGGACGAGGCCACGCGTGGTGAGGGCCTCGAGGGCACGGAACGTCGCGGAAAAATCGATCGGCCGGTCGGCTCGCGTCCACACATCTCCCCCGCTCTCGGGGATGAAGGCTTCTCGCTGGCCGGAGGTGAAGGTACCGAAGAAGCGCACCCCGTGGAACGCGCCGGGAGAAGCAGCCAGATTGTCGAGTAATTGGGTGAACTGAGGCTGAACGAACCAATCGACGTCGAAGATGCCGACCGTACCGAAGTCCCGGCGCTCGAAGCCGCGACTACCCATGCCTTCTGATTTGACGGAGACGGCAACCACTGGCTCGACCGATTGCGCACCGCCGAGACCGCGTGACCGCGGCATTCCTTCGGTGAAAGCAATGGGTGCGGAAAACAGGGCTCGGCGCGAGATCCGGTTCGAGTCCCGACGAAGGATGCGGGCTTGCCTGCTGGACATCTTCGGCATCGGTAATCAGCCTTTCCGCTCGCTCCAGGGGAGCTGAGCGGACCCAACGGTGAGGCAAGTAGTGAGGGCCTACCAGATGATGATCCGCTCCTCCGGCGCCAACCACATCGGATCGCCCGGCTCGATGCCGAAGGCTGGGAAGAAGGGATCGGCGTTGCGTAACGGCTGCGTCGCCCTCACGGAGCCGGGCGCGTGCGTGTCGCTGCGGACGAGGAGCTCCAGGAACTCCGGCCGCGTCTTGTTCCGCCAGACGGACGCGGCGGCAATGAAGAAGCGCTGCTCTGGGGTGAATGGGGGCTCGATCATGTCGCCAGCAACTGGAGTCGCTCCGGCAGCAGTCGTAGCACCTGGCGCCGTCTCCTCGGCCAGCCGGGCTAGCAGCGCGGCATAGGCGTTCTGGATCCCGCCTAGATCGGCAGCGTTCTCGCCAACCGTGATCTGGCCGTCGACGAAGAGCCCGGGTGCTACTTCAATGGCCGAATACTGCTCCGCAAGTGCCTCGTTCAAGGCCAGAAAGTCCTCCTGGTCCTCCTCCGTCCACCAATTGGCAAGATTCCCGTCACTATCGAACTGGGAACCCATGAGATCGAAGCCGTGAGTGATCTCATGGCCGATGACGTAGCCGATGGCGCCGTAATTGGAAGCTGGATCAGCCTCGTAGTCGAAAAAGGGCGGCTGCAGGATGCCGGCTGGGAAGACGATCTCGTTGGCGAACGGATTGTATTGCGCATTGACGATCTGGGCCGGGAGATCCCATTCGGTGCGGTCGACTGGATTCCCCGCCTTGGTGTAGTCCTTCCGTAGATGCGCCTCATGGGCGCTCCGCAGCGAAGCGGCAAATGATTCGCCCAACTCGACCGTTTCGTAGGTTTCCCACTCCTCGGGGTAGCCAACCTTCACTGTAACGGCGTCAAGCTTTTCGACCGCCTTCGCCCTGGTCTCGGGAGTCATCCAAATATTGGTCTCGAGCCGGTCGCGGAAGGCGGTCAATACGTCTTGGGTCAACTCCTCGATGGTCGCCTTGGCCTCCGGGGGGAAGTACGCCGCCACGTAGAGCTTGCCGACGGCATCCGGCAGTGCACCGTTGACCTGGTCGAGCACGCGCTCCTCCAACTTTGGCCGCGCTTCCAGCCCTGTCAGCGCCTGACTGAAGGCGAATGCCGTCTCGCCGAGATCGTCGCTCAACGCTTCGGCCCAGTTCGAAACCAGTCTCAGGGTGAGATAGGCGCGCAGCGTCTCGACCGGAGTCGCGGCCATGATCCCCGGCAGCGCCTCCAGGTAGCTGGTCTCGCTGACGATGACCTGATTGATTCCGGTAACGCCTAGAGATTGCAAATACCTCGGCCAGTCCATGTCCGGATAGACCGTGGCCAGTTCATCCAGCGTCATCGGGTTGTTCAGGAGGGAAAAGTCCTGCTGCTGCGCGCGGGTCAGCGTTTCCGCGGCCAGCGCTTTCTCCAAATCATAGACCGCTTGCGCGGCCGCCTCCGCATCGTCGGGCGCATACCCGGCAGCAGCTAACAGCGCGGCACCGGTCTCCACATATGCGTCGCGGACTGCCACGAGTGACGAGTCATCCTCCAGGTAATAGTCGCGGTTGGGCAACCCGAGGGACGGTCCCCCGAGGTAGAGCGCGTTGGTCGTGCTCTCATTCAGGTCAGGCAGCACGCCGAGCGGCAGCGTGGCGCTGACTCCGTCGAATGCGGCTCGCTCCAGGTAATCGTGATAGGCGTTCTTGGAGTCAATGGCGCCGATACGGTCGAGGATGTCCCGAATTGGCTCCAGACCCTGGCGGTCGCGCTCGACCATGTCCATACCCTGGGTGAAAAGCGTGGCCGCTTTCGCTTCGTCGGAACCGGGGACCGCGCTGTCAGGTCCGCTCGCGCCGCGGAGCAGGCTGAGCTGCTGAGCAATCGTGCGGTCGGTGAGCGCGGTAAAGACATCATAGGCCGGACGATCGCCCGGGATCACGGCCCGGTCGAGCCAACCGCCATTGGCGAACGTGTAGAAATCGACCTCCGGTGCAACTGCGAGGTCCATGTCCGCGAGGTCGATGCCGTGAACGGATGCCACCTGCGGTGTGGCAACCGGAGTGCTCTGAGCCAGAACCGGTAGTGCTGCGGGGAGGAGCGACAGCAGCAGTACGAGCGCCAGGAGCGGAGCGCGGAACAGGCGTGAATTTGTCATGAGCTCGCGGCCCTCCGGTGCGATGACGCCTCACACAGACCGACGCGTCCGGAGGAGGATACCGCGCTACACCAATGGGACACTGCGCAAGATGGAATCACAGCAGGGACCTGTCATCGCCCCGACAAGGTGAGGCCCCGGCCGGGATGGCAGCCGGGGCCCCGTTGGGGACGAGGGCCAGGGGAGGGAAGGGGAAACCTGGTCTCCTCGTAT
Source organism: uncultured Chloroflexia bacterium (assembly GCA_963751075.1). Classification (GTDB taxonomy): domain Bacteria; phylum Chloroflexota; class Chloroflexia; order Thermomicrobiales; family UBA6265; genus JACCXM01. The sequence goes on from CAVVTE010000031.1 coordinate 139,293, forward strand.
GTAAGTGCAACGACGCCACATGAGGAATGGTTCCCATTGCTCATGGCCTGTCAGGCACACACTGTATGCCATGCTGGCACAGCGTCGTCATCCGTGGGAGATCCCACGTGGCTGCACAATCGTCGACGCTGCAGCGGCAACATAGGTGTCGAACGGGTTCGGAAGAGCGTCATCGTGCCACAAACTTGCCCTCCCCTACCTCAAGAGCACCAGCGATTCTCCACAGGCACGGGTTATGCGAAATAGCTCGTAACGAGCCCTAGCGGTCAGCACTGGCACGACGATGCCACGCGAGCGGGCTCAAAGGCAAGAGTGGACGACTAACGGGTCGTTCCGCTTTCCACGTAAAAGGAGTGGTCAATGGCCCAATCACGGGAATCGACAAGCAGCGAGCAGTCTGGAACCGGTGCATCCAGCTCCGGCATGTCTGGGTCAGGTTCTGGTGGCGGCACGAGCGGCAACAATCTGGCCAGCCAGGGAACGGAGATCATCGGCCAGGCCCAGGACCAGGCAATGAAGCTCGTCGACACGGCGCGCGAGCAGGCGACCTCACAGTTCACAACGCAGCAGCAACGTCTGGCGAGCACCCTCAATACGGTGGCGACGGCGCTCCATGACGCCAGCCGCGAGATGCGCAACCAGGACGAAGCGATGGTTGCGGGATACGTCGACTCGGCCGCGAGCCAGGTCGAGCATCTCGCCAATACGCTGCGCGAGCAAGACCTCCAGCAGTTGATGAACACGACGGCACAATTCGCTCGGCGCCAGCCGGCGCTCTTCCTCGGAGCTGCGTTTGCCCTCGGCTTCGCCGCCACCCGCTTCCTCAAGAGCTCATCACAAACCAGCGGGCAGATGAGCTCCCGGGACTCGGGGCTGTGGTACGACCGTCCGGAAGGGTTCGACAGTGGCACGTACGGCTCGTATGGCTCGTACGGGTCGGGATACGGGTCTGCGGGCAGCGTGAGCGACCTCGGCTACGGCGCGTCCTCTGGCTTGACTGACCGCATGGGTGTTTCCTCAACCGCAGGCTCCAGTGGCGATATAGGATCTTCCGGATCTCAAGGAACCGGGAGCGGCATAGGCGCTGCCGGAACCGGAGTTGCTGGTAGCGGCATAGGCTCCACGGGGACCGGAGGATCTGGCAGCGGTATAGGGTCGTCCGGGATCGGTGGCTCCAGCGGCAGCATGGGATCGTCCGGGACGTTGGGATCGAGTGATGTCGGCGGGTCCAGTGGATCATCCGGATCGAGCGGCTCCAGCGGCTCAGCCGGCGCGAGCGGCTCCAGTGGATCAGGTAGCTCCAGCGCATCGGGTGGCTCCAGCGGATCCAGTGGATCAATGGGCTCTAGTAGCGAGTCTGGATCGACGTCCGGGAGTGGCTCGCGCTCGAGGAGCGGAGGCCAATCCGGGTCGAACGCCGGCTCGGGTACTGGGGGCCAATGATGGCGCAACTCCGCGACGAGCGCTCGCTCGGGGAACTCTTCGCTGAGCTCGCGCGGGAGACCAGCACCCTGGTTCGCCAGGAGGTGCAGCTGGCGAAGGCCGAGCTGACGCAAAGCGCCAGCGAGGCCGGCCGCGGTATCGCCTCGCTGGTCGCCGGTGGAGCCATCGCCTATGCCGGATTGCTCTTCCTGCTGCTGGCGGCGGTTCTCGCGCTCTGGGATGCCGGCCTCGAACCCTGGCTAGTCGGCACTCATCGTCGGTCTCGTGGTGGTGGCTATTGGGGCCTTCCTGGTCATGCGCGCTCGCGAGGCTCTCAAACCGGCCAATCTCGCACCACGACGAACTGTCGAAACACTGAAGGAGGACCAGGAGTGGGCGAAAGAACAGATTACGTAGGCACATCCCACGTGCGGGACGGTGCCGGAAGCAGTGGTGGGTCTGGTTCCGGAGTCCGATGCGGACCCGGAGGTGATCGCCGCCGATATCGAACAAACCCGCGACGAGATGAGCTCGACGATCGAGGCAATTCAGGAGCGGCTCGACCCGGAACGGCTCCAGCAACAAGCGGTCAGTACCGCCACCGAGGTCTCGGAGCAAGCGGTCACCGCCGCGACCGAGATCACCGAGCAGGCCAAAGAAGCGGCCAAGGAGGTGGCGAAGTTCGCCATCGACGAGGCAAAGACCGCGATCAACGAGATCACAGGCCAGGCAAAGGCCTCGGTCCGTGACGCGACCATTGGGAGGGTAGAGCATATGGCAATGTACACCCGAGATACCGCCGAGAACGTAAAAGGCGATCTCTTTACCACCATCAAGCGGAACCCGGTGCCGGCCGCGCTGGCGGCGATCGGGATCGGCTGGCTCTGGTCGAACCGATCGGGTGGCTCACAGAGCTCCAGTTATGCCCGTTACGGCCGTGATCGGAGCGGGATGTCTTCGGATTGGAGCTACCAATCGTCCAGCACTGGCTCGCCCTACTACGGTTCCTACGGCACCGCGGGTGGATATGGTTCGTCCGATACCATCGGTGGCTATGGCTCGTCTGGAACCCACGGTGGATATGGTGTTTCCGGGTCTGACAGCGGCCGCTTCGGCCAGCAGGACGGTCAAGGTCAGCAGATGGGCGGGCAGGTCATTGGACAGGTCCAGGAGCGAGCCGGCCAGGTGCAGGAGGCGGCCGGCCAGGTCGTGGGCCAAGCAAGCCAAGTCGTCGGCCAGGTGCCGCATCAGATGCGGGAGCGGGCCGGGCAGGTGCAGCAGCAGGCCCAGGGCTTCTGGCAGATGGTCGAGGCGAACCCGGTGGCGGTCGCCGCCCTTGGTGGCGTGCTCGGCGGGGTGGCGGGGCTTCTCATTCCGGAGACGGAAAAGGAGAACCAGCTGCTTGGAGAACGACGCGACCAGGTGATCGGCAGCGTCCAGGAGATGGCGGGACAGACCATGAACATGGTGCAGCGTGTCGCCACGGAAGCCGGCAGTGCGGCGATGGAAGCCGGTCAGGCCGCGATGGACGAGGCGAACTCCCAGCAGGGCAGCGGCGGCATGCAGCAGGGCGGCGGTACGCAGAAGAGCGGCAGCGGCTCTGGGGCATCGTCAAGTGGGTCGGGAGCATCGTCGTCGCTATAGTGCCGACCAGGCTTCGGCCATCGGCGACCGAATTCACGATGATGGGTTGCTAACTCCCAGGTACGGGACGTAACCCGCACGGTTCCTGGGAAGATGGTTTGAGGGCTCGTCGTAAGGCGAGCCCTCAGTTCTGCTCGTGCTACCCTCCCCGCCATGGGAACATTTGCCACGAACGGACCAATTGACCTCGTCACGTTTGACCTCTATGACACGCTGATCGAGCTGAATCCACCACGCTGGGAGCGGCTGGCGGAGGCAGCGCGCAAACAGGGCATCGATGCCGATCCGATGACCCTGCGAGAAGCGGACCGCATCGCCGAGGATTACTTCACCACCGAGAACGGCCAGCTCCCAGTCCGGGACCGGGCTCCGGAGGAGCGGGAACTTTTCCGCCTGGAGTTGATGCGCCGTTGGCTGGAGGCCGCCGGGCTCCCCCACGACCCGGAGACGACGCGCCAGATGCGCCGCGCCTATATCTCCGAGTTCGACGAGGTGCCAGATCACCACCACTACCGGCTCTTTGACGATGTTCTGCCCGCGCTGCGCACCCTGCGTCGCGCTGGCGTACTGACCGCGGTCATCTCCAACGCCGACGATGACGTCACCGTCGTCTGCACGCACTTCGCCTTCGCGCCGCTGATGGATCTCATCGTCACCTCGGCGCTCGTCGGCTATGAAAAACCCGATCCCCGCACCTATCACGCTGCTCTGGAGCCGCTCGGCATCGATCCGGAGTTCGCGGTCCATGTTGGCGACCAGCCCAAGTCAGACGTGGTTGGGGCGCTGGGCGTCGGCATGAGCGCGGTGCTCATCGACCGCTATGATCGCCACGACGACGCCGACGTCCCGACCGTGAAGACTCTCACCGAACTGGCTGACGCGGTGGTCGCCGACCGCAAGCCAACCCGCTGAACCCAGACAGCACGGTAGGTCGACCCCCATCAGGGCTTAGATGATCTCCGACCGCGCCCTGATGGAGATTCACGTAAGCGCGTTGTATCAGCACGACGCGCGGAATCGCTTGCACGCGGTGAAGGAGCCGGGCGACCACCAGGAGCCACCACGGCTGTTCTTCGGCCGCACACGTGAGGGTCATCTCTGGCGCTTCCGTCACGACCTCCCCCAGCCGTTAGTCGACGAGCTCGAGGCGCTACTCCTCAATGAATCAGTCACGGACGATCTCTCTCATCCGCCGCGATGCCTTGCGGATTTGGAGGTGGTGCTGACACGGCACGCCCCGCTCTCGGGAACGTGGAGCGGCCCCGCATGGCGATTCCCTGACGACTTGCCTTCGTTCCCACACGACGTCATTCAGGTCACGCCCGAGGATGACGATCTCGTCCGCTCGATCTTTCCCATCCTCGCCGAGGATCTTCCCTGGCGCCAGCCCTGCCTCGCGATTGTGGAGGACGGCCAACTCGCTTCCCTCTGCTTCAGCTCACGGAACACTCCCACCGCCGCCGAGGCGGGGGTGGAAACCATCGAGGCGTTCCGGGGCCGGGGCTACGCGCCAGCCGTCGCCGCGGCCTGGGCGCGTGCTGTTCGGCAGGACGGTCGCATCCCGCTCTACAGCACCTCATGGGACAACGTGGCGTCCCGGTCCGTTGCAGCGCAAACTGGGTCTCGTCCTGTACGGCGCGGACCTTTCCCTTCAATAAGATCAGCGGCGTGCTGGAGAAGCATGTGACACTAACCCAGCTGCATGCTGGAGAAACGTTTGCCATTGCGGCTATGGCAGGATGACGCTGTCCGGGGCGCCCGCGCAGCCGGCCTCATGCCAAGCCATGAAGAATTCGCCCGCAATCTCAGGAGCCACGAACCAGAGGCGCTCGCAAGGGCCCGCGATCTCGCCCGCCTGCAACGCCTTCAGCGCACCCCGCCACAGCAGCGCGGGCCGCGGATCACCCGCTGCCTCACCTTCGAGCATCGCCCCGGATTGCTGGATGTCGACGAAGCGGTAGATTCGGTCGAGATCGAGGCGATACGTGGCGGCGTGGACACGCTCGATGTCGTCGCCGAGGGCCGGATCTTCGACCAGCACCACCCCTCCCCGCTCGCGCGCATCTTCTTGCCAGTCCGCCAGTGTCGCCGCTGTGAGCGATTCACGTGTCGGGGAGAGTGGCGTCTCCATATCGAACCGCGCGCCGGCGGCCGCTGGGACGAGGAGCGTTCCCGCAAGAACCGGGGCGATCCAACCCAACTCCCTCGCGTCTCCCCATCCCGCGCGACGAGCCAACTCGGACATCCAACCGGCGGCAATCCAGGCCCCAACGGCTACGAGCAACAACGCAAAGGGCAGGGCTGGGAGCAGCCTGCCGATGTGGACCCGGGACGTCAGCAGCAGCGGCAGCGCCAATCCCAGAAAAAGCGCCAGAGGCACCAGGGGAGCGAGTTGGCCACCACGTCCGCGCACCCACCGGTCCACCGCTGAGATTGCGCCAATGACCGCAAACGGGAGCAGGAACCAGGGCCAGAAGCGCCCTCGTTCGTTCCAGTACTCGACCAGCGCCGGCCCCGTATCACGGTCGAGCAGAAGCCTGGCAATATCGGTCGTGTTCTGTCCAACCAGCCGCACGGCGGCGTCCCAGCCCGCCTCCGCGGCCGCTTCTTCCGCTCGGAGATACTGCCCCGCGTCCGCCAGATCATCCATGGCCACCAGCTGCTCGCCCCGAGCGTGGAAATAGCCCATCGCCGCGTCCACCGGGTTGGGGTCCGGCCCGGCTAGCTGCTCCAGAATCATCACTGCCGACGGGACGATGAGCGCACAGAGAAGCGCCGACTGCATCAAAACGCGGCGTCGCGCACTGGTGGCGAACCGCCGCCAGCGTGAGCAGCCCCACCGCGAGGGGCCAGAGCAGGCGCACCGGAGCATAGGCATAGATGCCAAGTAGGAGTGATCCGGCCATCAGACCTTCTCGCCGCCATCGCCAACCATCGTCTTTCCCAGCGTCCAGCACGCGCACCAGCGCCAGCGCAGAGAGCAGCAGCGGCAGGAGCGATACCCCCACCAGCGTTGCGGTGCGGCCGTAGAGCAGGAAGACTGGCGACGTCGCCAGCAGCAGCGTTGCGAGCGTTGCCGGCCCGGCTCCGCAGAGCCGCCGGCCCAGGAGCCACAGCACCGGCACGGAAAGGGCGGCCAGGAGCGACACCGGCAGGCGCATGGCGTGCAGCTCGACCCCTGCCACCGCTGTTCCGATCGCCACAGGCAGACCCACGAGCGGCCCCTGCCCGCTATCGGTCATCAACCCGTCGGTCGGCGCCCAGATCTCGACTACCGGACCGGCCGGCGCCGCCCAGTACGTCTCCCAGCGCCAGGCGGTGTACCCCTCCCAGTTGTACGCCCAGGTTGGGTGCGTCCCGAACGGCCAGGGCAGAAGCAGCGCGGCCACCGCGATAAGATAGAGCGCGGCTAACGCGGGCCAGTCTCCAACGCGTTGCCACTGCAAAGCCAACTGCCGGAACCAGGCACGCACAGCGTGAGATGAGACCGGGAGAACCCGGCCATCTTCACGTCCAAGAACGCGCTCACTCCCTGATTGTGACCCGGCGACCACGCGCTTCCTCCGCTGTCGTTACCCTTTAGCTCAATGCACGATCGAGTCTGGGAATCTCTCCGCTCCTCCGCTGTCGTTACCCCTTAGCTCGATGCACGATCCTGCCTGGGAATCTCTCCGCTCCTCCGCTGTCGTTACCCCGTAGCTGCGGACGATCCTGCTTGGGTATCTCTCCGCGGCGCGAGAGCAACCGTCGGAACCCGAGTGCCGAGAGAAAGCTCGGCGAGGCCCAGCCGTAGCGCTGGATGATCCCCGGATCCTCGGTCGCGGCCATCCCGAGGCGTTCTTCGGTGTGGGTCTGGATCAGCGCCGTGACGTCTTCATCGGTGGCGGCACCAACCATCGCCGCCCGGCAGATCTCCTCGACCTCAGCCAGGTTCGGCATGAGTTGCTCGAGATGCTCCGATACGTCGTCGAACGGCCCGCCGTGGGTCAGATAGAGGCGCCGCGGTCCAGCCTGGCGCAGCCGTTCCATCGAGATGGCCCAATCGTCCGGCGCCAGGTCAGGCGGCGGGGCCGGGGGCAGCACGTAACCCGAACCCGGCATCCGCACCCCGCCGACGTCGCCGGTGAAGACCGCGCCCAGCTCCGGCTCCCAGAAGGCGACGTGGTGCGACGCATGACCGGGCGAGAAGAGGACGCTCAGCACGTGCCCCGCCGCCTCCAGCGTCTCACCATCCGAGAGGGTCACGACCCGATCTTGCGGCACCGCCACGACCTCACCCCAAAGCGCGTCCATGCGCTCGCCGTAAAGGCGGCCAGCAGAGCTCACCAGGCGCGCGGGATCGATCAGGTGTGGCGCGCCGACCGGATGGACGAAGACCTGGACGTCCGGCTGCTCGCGAACAATTGCCCCGGCGCCCCCCGAGTGATCGAGATGGATGTGGGACACGAAGATCTTGGTGAGCCGCGCAGGATCGAATCCCGCCGCCTTGATTCCGGTACGGAGGGCCGGCAATGTCGATGTCGGTCCGGTCTCGATCAGAGCCAACTCGTCGGGAGCGGTCAGCAGGTAGGCGTAGACGACCTGATCCCAGCCCTGGAAGCCGAGATCGATCGCCCAGATGCGCTCGGCAACTTGCATGGCGGTGCCACCCTCGAATGTTCCTGGCGCCGCCTCCCACACGTCAGACCCCCAGCCGCGGTTATTTCGCTCAGATATGTACGTACACATTATGGCATCAGTCGCCGCGCAGGGTGCGACAATCTGTCACAGGAGGCAACGAATGCATTGTCTGGCGGCCGACCAATCCACCTTCGCCTTTCGGCCGGATGTCGAGCCGGTTCTGCGGGTGCGCCCTGGCGAGATCGTTCGCTTCGAGACGTCTTCCGAGCCGGTCGAACGCCTCTTCGCCGCAGGACCAGGCTGGATCGATGCAATCGATCTTCGAGCCGTCAATGCCGTGACCGGTCCGGTTTTCATCGAAGGGGTGATACCCGGCGACGCCATTTCGGTCGAGGTGCTCGCCGTCGAGCCGCGTGACTGGGGGTGGAATGCGGCGATTCCCGGATTTGGGCTCCTTGACGGTCTCATTCCGGAGCCGATGCTGGAGCGTCTGCCCATCCGGGATGGCGAGGTGATCGTCTCGGAGCGGGTCCGCATTCCTCTACGCCCGATGATCGGTTGCCTTGGGCTCGCACCGGCGCAGGGCGAGACCTCGACCCTCTCCCCCGTGATGCCGTGGGCCGGCAATTACGATCTCACCCAGATCGCTCCCGGCGCAACCGTGCTTTTTCCAGCTCAGGTTCCGGGCGGGCTCTTCTCACTTGGAGATCTCCACGCCGCGATGGGCGAGCACGAGGCGACCTTTGTCGCCATCGAGTGCGCCGGATCGGCGACGGTCCGGCTGGACGTGCGGCCCGGGATGAACCTGGAGTCACCGCGCATCGAGACTGCTGATCGCCTATTCGTCACCGGTTTGAGCTCCTGCGGCGACTACGGCGCGGCCCGGCTTCAGGCGGCGCGCCTTCTCTACGAGCTCCTGACCCGAGAAGCAGGCCTCACGCCCCGGGAGGCGTACACCCTCATCTCGGCCCGAGGCGATCTCACCCTGGGCGGCCCGGCCGGGACGATCGTATTGGGTAGCGTTCCATGGCCGGTTTCGGGGTCACCAAATGACGGTGGAGAGGGGTGATGGGAAGATAGAGCCCTGAGATACGCAAGCATTACTCGCCATTTCTCATTGCTCATCACCCATCACCCTATCTCCCAATCACCGACCCTACGCTATCGCCTCTTCAGCGGACGCAGAGCGCCGGGACTGGGGTGACCGGCGGGAGCCGCAGCAAGGCAATCGGGTTGTCATCTGCGGCAACCCGGTTCTGACGCTCGATGCCGCAACCGTTGCAGTGGTGGACCACCATCTGCTCCCCATCAGGCCGAAACGCAACACCGACCGGGGCCATCAGCGCCCGGCACGGACTGGACCGATCTCCTGGCCGCCGCAGATCGACGTGGCGGGAGGTCAGGCACATAGGGCAGTGATTGCGATGACGACCGCCTGAGACGGTCGGCCCCACAAAGGTGCGGCAGCGGCCGCATTTGAACGGGTTCCGCTCGTTCCGCCGGACCTGCGGTCGGAAGGGCACATCGTGCCGCTCTTGCCGATTTCTCCGCGGTGGCCGGTGTCGGGGAGCGCGTTCTGTTCTCCGATCCGGCATCGGCTCGTCGTCGTTCATGAGATGCGCCAGGTCGTCTGGCGTCAAACGTGGCATGAGAATGTCCTCCGATCGGTGCTGAACGATGGGCAGCGTGGATCGATCGAGGAACAAGCGCGGTCTTCACAAAACTCCCTTCAGGCTCACGGCGAGCAGCGCAGGATGACCCCGCGCCGCGATTGACGCCGGTGAGGCAAAGGGATGGAAGTGTCTGAAACAACAGACTTTCGGACACGGCCCTCCGGCTCACCGGAACGGCAAGCTCGAACGCCGCGCGGCAGCGCGGTAGGCATAGCCAGGCCCGAAACCCGAGGCAATCAGCCGCGCACCATTAACCCGCGGCTCGGTCCGTGGGGCAAACCACCGGAACCGACCAGAACGGTGACAGTGCGCTCGGCTAAGGAAGGGGAACGAAGGCTAGTGAGCCATCCCAACCGCCGTCGCGGCGCTCGAGCGAAGAACAGTGGCTGCGGTGTGCATAAACAGTTCCTTCCCGAGGTGGATGGCGTCGACTCGTACAGTGCCGAAGAGGTTCTGCATGTCAGCGGACCTCATCAACTCGGCCCAAAGTTTAAGGTAGGTAGCCCGAGCGTTCAAATTGAGCGCGCTCAACTCTTCATCGGCACATAGTCCGGGGTAGATAGCCCGAGCGTTCAGACGGCGCTTGCACGTGCTCGACAGAACGGTAATGGGGTCGGTCGCTAGCCTCTGGCTTGAGAGCAGTGATGAACTTGGTAGGCTTGTCGAATGAAGCGAACATCCGCGGGGCAATGAGGTGCACCAGAGATTGTGAGTCAATGGGAGACGAAGCGGCGCAAAGCGTGCATTGCCCCTCCGGCGCCAACCGTCCTTTCATCCTCAGACTCTGTCGCCCTCGCCTCGACGCCTCGACTTGAATGGAGATGGGCCAATATGCCACTGCTGCTCCTGAGCCAGGAAGATGTCGAGCGCCTTCTCGATCCCGCGGCGATGTTGGAGGCCCTCGCACAAGGGTTCGCGGAGCTGAGCGCGGGTAATGTGGTCGCTCCGGGCCGCACCGGCGTCAACACACCGGACGGCTTCCTGGGAACCATGCCCGGCTGGCTCCCCGGCGGACCGATGGGGGTGAAACTGGTCACGGCCTTCCACGGGAACCCCGCGCGTGGGCTGCCAGGGCATCAAGCACTCATCTGCCTTTTCGACCCCGAGACAGGGACGCCGCTGGTCATCATGGACGGTACCCACATCACTGCCCTACGCACCGCCGGCGGCGCCACGTTGTCGGCGCGGCTGCTGGCCCGCCGCGATTCGCACACGCTGGCGATCATCGGCGGCGGCGTCCAAGGGCTTGCGCACGCCCACCTCATGCCGTTGGTGCGCGATGTCATCGATATTCGGGTCTGGTCGCGTTCTCCAGAGAGCGCGCGGCGAGTGGCCGCCGTCGCCACCCGCTCGCAGATCGTCGAGACGCCGGAAGAGGCTGTCCACGACGCCGATATCGTCTGCCTCTGCACGACAGCCCAGGAACCGCCTGTCCGTGCCGAGTGGATCGCCCCAGGCGCGCACGTAACCTCGGTCGGGTTCAATCCGCCGGGAGGAGAACTGGATCGGGCGCTCATCGATCGCGGCAGTCTCTTCGTTGAAAGCTACGATGCCTTCGCGCCGCCTCCGATAGGGTCCGCGGAGCTGCAAGGGCTTGATCCCTCAACTGGAACGGAGCTGGGCGAAGTAATCCTGGGGCGACACCCCGGTCGGCAGTCCGCCGAGGACATCACCGTCTACAAGTCGATGGGTCATGCCGTGGAAGATGTCGTCACCGCCACGCTGGTCTACCAGGCCGCCCTCGCGGAGGGTGAAGGCACGTCGTTCGCAATGGCAATCGAAAGGTAACAGCAGCGAAGGGGGAGCCACATTGTTCAGGGGGTGTCGGTCACCAGCGCAGCTTCAGGGGTGCCGACGGCTGTGCCGCCTCGAGAGCTGAACTCGAGAGCTGAAAAGGGAGACAGGAAGACGGAAACTCCCTCTCTCGGTCTCCTGCATCCCCTGAACAACGTGGCACCCTCTTCCACACGTCATGGATCAAGTCGGCGTACGTTTTTGTATACAATCCCTACGACGCAGTCGCTGAACCCTATAGAGCACGGTCGCCGAAAACCGGCCAGGTGGTACAGGTACCGTGCAACAGTACCGCCGCGGCTCGAGAAGCAATGTACAAGAAGGAGGTGCGGGCACGGAGCGTCTAACGTGAATGGTCAACTGTCGACCCGATTGAATGACCTGAGCCGCTCACCGCGAGCGACTCTAAGTGCTGGAGGAGGATCTCCGTGAACATGGATCGCCGCAGATTCCTTGTCTTGTCCGGTGGCGTTGCCGCGATTCCGTCGCTCCGCTGGACCGCTGCCCTCGCCCAAGACGCGACCCCTTCGGCTAGCCCGGTGGCGGACCCAGCGACCATGTACGGTCCGGTCCAGGGGAATAGTCCCTACAAGCTTGCGTTCATGCAGGTCTTCCCTGAAATTCCGTTTTGGCAGACGATGAAGGAGGCGGTCGAAGCTCGGGCCGAGGAGAACGGCGTTACTGTCGACACGTTCGCGCTGCCGACCGCCAGTGGCGTAGCCGATCAGGTCAGTCTGATGGAAAATGCCGTCACCCAACAGTATGTCGGCATCATTCTGGGCACGGTTGACGCGGCCGGCATCGTGCCCGGCATCGAGGCGGCGAATAACGCCGGAATACCGGTCATCGCCGTCGACACCGCACCGGCTGGCGGAGACTTCATCAGCTTGATCCAGACCGACAACGTTGCCGCGGCGCGGCTCGGCGGCGAGTTCATTGCCGAGCAGATTGGCGGCAAAGGAAAAGTGCTCAATCTCCAGGGTGATCTCGCCAACCAGACCGGTCAGGCTCGCAACGAAGGGCTGCATCTGGCGCTCGATGCCTACCCCGATATCCAGGTCATCGATCAGAGCGCAATGTGGCAACAGGCGAATGGGCTGGCGGTCACGGAGAACATCCTCACCTCCGATCCAGACATCGTGGCCATCTTTGCGGCCAATGACCCGGCAGGACTTGGTGCCCTCCAGGCGCTAAAGGCTGCCGGAAGAGATGATGTCCTCATCGTCGGATTCGACGGTACAAAGGACGGGTTGCAAGCCGTCAAGGACGGCGACTTTGCTGCCGACGTGCTGCAGTTTCCGGATGCGATGGGGATCATTGGTGTTGACCTGATCGTCCGCCATCTCAACGGTGAGGAGGTCCCGGAGAGGGTCGATTCTGGCTCCGGGCTGGCCACGGCGGAGAACGTCGACCAGTACCTGGGGTAGTAAGTAGGAGCCGAGATCAGAAGTATTTCGCTCGGCTTGTCACATCGGAGAGATCCTTCGTCGCGCCGCGTCGTACGGGCAACGTCGAAGGATCTCTCCGATCGCAACGGCATTTTGTATGAGTTCACCTATTTCACGTTAGGGACGATCGGGATGCAGCAACCTTCGAACGGAGCGATGACGTCCGACCCTGTCCCGGCACCAGTCCCGGTTCTCGAGCTGCGTGGGATATCGAAACGGTTTCCAGGCGTGATCGCCCTGGATGACGTTGCGTTCGACCTCCGGGCGGGCGAAGTGCATGTCCTGGTCGGTGAGAATGGCGCGGGAAAATCGACGCTGGTCAAGATCCTCTCCGGGATCTACCAGCCTGACGTCCGGGGAAATTCTTCTCGACGGTACGCCGGTTACGCTCCCCGATCCCCACGCGGCGCAGCAGCTCGGGATCAGCACCGTCCATCAAGAGCTCAATCTCGTGCCCCATCTCGACGTCGGTCGCAACATGTATCTCGGTCGCGAGCCGCTACGAGGCGTGGGGATCATCGACTGGCCGGCACTCTATCAGGGAGCCTCCGCCCAGCTCGCCGCCCTCGGCATGTCGTTCGATCCCCATACCCAGGTTCGTAGCCTCGGCGTCGCGCTGCAGCAGATGACGGAGATCGCCAAGGCGCTGATTGCCAAAGCGAGAGTCTTGATCCTGGACGAACCGACCGCCGCTATCACCGCCGACGAAGCCAACCAGCTCTTTGCGATCGTCGCCGCGCTACGTGACCAGGGAGCAGCGATCATCTTCATCTCCCATCACCTGGAAGACGCGACCCGCATCGGTGATCGGGTCACCGTCCTGCGTGACGGCAAACTCGTGGCAACCCAGCCGATGGCGGGAACCACGCAACGGGAGTTGATCCGATTGATGGTGGGCCGGGATCTGACGCAGCAGTTCCCTGAGCGATCGCACGAGCCAGGCCCGGTCGCCCTGAAGGTGACCGGGTTGAGCCGAGAGAGAGTGCTCAGTGACATCTCCTTCCACGTCAGACGCGGAGAAATCATCGGCATCGCGGGACTCGTCGGCGCGGGGCGGACAGAGGTGGCGCGGGCCATCTTTGGGATCGACCGCATCGATAGTGGCCAGATCGAGATTCACGGCCGCGCCGCGCGGATCGACAGCCCAAGCGAGGCAATTCGCAACCGGCTGGCGTTGCTGCCGGAGGACCGCAAGCAGCAGGGACTGGTCCTCCCGCTCTCCGTTGCCGACAACATCGCCATGGCCGCGCCGGACAAGCTGCCATCACCGCCAGGCCTTGTGCCGCCGGGCCGTCGTGCCCGCGTTGCCGATCGCTTCATTCAGGCTCTGCGCATTCGCACGCCAAGCTCACGCCAACGTGTCGTCAATCTCTCAGGCGGCAACCAGCAAAAGGTCGTGCTTGCGAAGTGGCTGTTGACGGAGGCGGATATCTTTTTCTTTGATGAACCAACACGGGGCATCGACGTTGGCGCTAAGGTCGAGGTCTATCGTCTGATGAACGAGCTTCTCGCGAGGGGCGCGGCGATCGTCATGATCTCATCTGAGTTGCCCGAGGTGCTGGGAATGAGCGATCGCATCCTGGTGATGCGCGAAGGCCGCATGGTTGCCGAACTCGATGGCGCGACCGCCACTCAGGAAGGCGTTATGACCCTCGCGGCAGCGGCGGATGAGGAGGTGGCATGAGCGCACCGGCGGAAATGGGTGAGTCGGAAAGCCTTGTCGCGAGTCCCGCCGCGGGGCGACGGATTTTTCCGGGCATCAAGCTCGGCACGATTTCGCAGACGCTAGGCCCCCTTGCCAGCCTCATCATCCTATCCCTGCTGATCTGGAGTCAGCAGGACGTCTTCATGACCTCGAACAACTGGCTCAACATCGCCCGCCAGGCCTCGTTCAACGCCATTCTCGGGATCGGGATGACCTTCGTCATCCTCACCGGCGGCATCGATCTGTCGGTGGGATCGATGGTCGCAGTCAGCTCCGTCGTCGGGGGCTTGCTCATTTTCAATCAGGGGTGGTCGATGTGGCCGGTCGTCCTGGCCATGATCCTTGCCGGCGGGCTGTGCGGGCTGGCGAACGGATTGATCATCACGCTAGGGCGCATTCCCCCTTTCATCGTCACCCTTGGCACCATGCAGGTCTTTCGGGGCGTTGCCCTGCAACTGACCAACGGTCAGCCAATCTTCGACATTACCAAGGTGCAGCCGAATTTCGATATCTGGGGCACCCGGAACTTCGCAGGCGTCCCCTCCCCGGTCATCATCACCGCCGTTGTGTTCGTTATCGGATTCCTTATCTTGCGCTACACGCGACTCGGGCTCTACACCTACTCGATCGGCGGCAATGAGCAAGCGACCCGCTTCTCCGGGGTCAACATCAACCGGTACAAGCTCAGCGTCTATACCCTGATGGGCCTAGCCGCCGGGATCGCCGGGGTCATGCTTACGTCCCGGCTCAACTCCGCCCAACCGAACGTCGCCAACGGCGCTGAGCTCGACGCCATCGCGGCGGTCGTTATCGGGGGCACGAGTCTCTTCGGTGGAGAGGGCACGATCGTGGGGACCATCATCGGCGCCTTGCTGATGGCCGTCATCCGCAATGGCCTGACCCTGATGCATGTCACGGCGTTCTACCAGCAGATCGTCATCGGCGCGGTGATCATCCTGGCGGTGCTCATCGACCGTCTGCGGCGGGGCACGACGTCGTGATCGATGTGGCCGGACCAGAACCGCTCCCGCACAGCGGCCTCGGTGATGAGGTCTATCGCCTGCTCTGGAATCGCATTCTCGATCACGGTCTCCGGCCGGGCGATAAACTCTCCGACCTTCGCCTCAGTCACGAACTTGGCGTCAGCCGTACTCCCTTGCGAGAGGCGCTGCGGCGCCTGGTGAGCGATGGCATCGTCCGTGCGGAGCGGAACCGTGGGTTCTTTGTCGCCTCATTCTCCGCGAGCGACATCGCAGAGATCTACGATCTGCGGGCAACCCTCGAAACCATGGCCCTCCGCTCTGCCGCGCCGCGTTTGACTCCAGAAGTCCTGAGGCAGGCGCAGACCGCCCTCGACAATGTCGAGGCACGGTTAAAGGTGGCGTCAACAGAGTCGGAGAAGCTGGAAGCCTTCACGGCATTTCTCGAGGTCGATCGCAGCTTTCACCGGTTGCTGGTGGACCTGGCCGGGAACTCCCGGCTGCGAAACGTGGTCGAGGGCCTATGGGCTCAGATCGCGGTCTTTCAGTGGGCCGGTGGCTTCCGCGACCACTGGACCGCGGCGGCCATTTCCCGGCATCGATCGATCATCGCGGCGATGCTCGAGGGTGATGTGGATCGGGCGATGGAGGAACTGGGCCGGCACATCGACGAAGTCAAGGTATGGGCCATCGACGATCTTGGCGCCGCGAAGACGGACATTGCACCACCGGCTGCGCGGTCACGACGACTTCTCGCCGCGACGGAGTGAACCGGGCATACAAGCGCCTTACGTGGAGAGTTCCCGCGCCTCACGAGAGCGGCTACGGCATAGGTGATACGGCATCCGGGGGATGCCGTCGCTGTGTGCCGGGTGTGGGGCATCCCGAGACCGGATGAGTGTTATGGAAGGCTCCGAAGACTACGAAGGCTACGAGAGGCAGGCCGGGGCACGGCAACGTCTGAGGCGCGGTGCCGGCGCTCATTATGCGGAGCTCGTATGAGTTACTCCGGAGAAGCGAATCAATCACGGTCAGCAAGACTGCGTTCGCTTGACGCCGTCGCCCGCCGGACGTAGGCTCTTCTTGACAACTGGATAGCACCGCAACGGGAGCTCGGGGAGCCGGGCTGAGAGGGTGGCCGAAACCGCCGCCGACCGTCGAACCTGATCGGGGTAATGCCCGCGCAGGAATGTCGACCGCCTTCTCGGACGCGCACCTTCTACCCGGAGGTGCGCGTTCTAGTTTGCTGGCCTATTTCGTACGCGGCGTGAAGCATCTTCCGCGAAACTCTGCATCCGGAGGTCAAAATCATGAACCTTTCTACCGATACCCTGGCGACGCATGACTCCCTATCACCCTGGTTGACCCTTGGGGGGCGGGAGTTCCGGAGCCGGCTGATGCTCGGCACCGGCAAGTACCGCACGCGCGAGGAGATGCTGGCCGCGCTTGACGCTTCGGGCGCGGAGATCATCACCGTCGCCCTGCGTCGCATCGACTTCGACGATCCGGCCAGTCGCTCGATCCTCGAGGATATCGACAGCACCCGGTTCGCCATCCTTCCCAACACCGCCGGTTGCAAGACCGCGGAGGAGGCGGTGCGAATCGCGCGGATGGCTGATGCTATGGGCCTCGGCAAGTGGGTCAAGCTGGAGGTGATCCCCGACGCGAAGTACCTGCTACCCGATCCCATCGGGACCCTGGAGGCGGCACGGACGCTTGTGGGCGAGGGGTTCGCGGTGCTGCCCTACATCGGGGCAGACCCGCCCCTGGCGCGACACCTGGCCGAGATTGGCTGCGCGACGGTGATGCCGCTCGGCTCGCCGATTGGCTCGGGGCAGGGTCTCGTCAATCTGGAGGCCATCCGCATCATCATCGAGCAAGCGACGGTGCCGGTCGTCGTCGATGCCGGTATCGGCGCGCCCTCAGACGCGGCGCTGGCAATGGAGCAGGGCGCGGACGCCTGCCTCGTCAACACCGCCGTCGCGCTGGCGCACGACCCGGCGATGATGGCGGAAGCGATCGCGGACGGCGTGCGCGCGGGACGCAAATCGTTCCTGGCAGGGCGCATTCCGCGCCTGGCCTACGCCTCGGCCAGCAGCCCGCTGGTGGGCGTCGTTGGAGCCGCCTGATCTGGTGACGGCACGCCGCCGGGTGCCACGTTTGATGCTGGTGACCGACGCGTCTCGAGCGCGGCTGCCGCTTCTCGATCTTGTTTCGCAGGCCACGGTGGGCGGGATCGACTCCGTCTACCTACGCGACGGCGGTAGGTCTGGTGACGACCTTCCGCTGCTCGTGCAGAGCATACGGATGAGGATCGGCGATGACGTGGCGCTGCTGGTCAACGGCGGGCTGGAGGTAGCCCGGGCGACAGGAAGTGGTCTCCACCTCCGCGAGCGAGATATGACGCCGGCCGCCGCGCGCGATGCCCTCGGCACTGAGGTGCTCATTGGGCGATCGGTGCACTCTCCCGATGGAGCCAGTACCGCGGCGGGAGCTGATTACGTGCTGGCAGGCCATGTCTATCCCTCGGCAAGCAAGCCGGGCATCCCGCCCCTTGGTCTGGAAGGACTCGCCACCATCGTCGCCGTCGCCCCCTGCCCGGTGATCGCCATCGGTGGCATTTCACCAGAGCGCGTGTGTGAGGTCATCCAGACCGGTGCGCAAGGAGTCGCGGTTATCGGGGCTATCGCCGAGGTGGAAAACCCGAGCGCCACCGCAAGGACTTTGCGCGTTGCTGTCGATCGTGCTTTGCGGAAGAACCAGGAGGAAACATCCATGAGCCCAGGTGTGAACACCGTGAGCGCAAGCTCTGGCATCGAAATCATCGTCAACGGAAAGGTCACCGCCGTCCCATCAGATGCGACGGTCCACGATTTTCTCGTCAGCAAACGGATGACCGACGCCATGGCCATCGTCGAGCGCAACGGCGAGATCGTGCCGCGGGGCAACTATGGCGATACGCAACTCCTGGCCGGAGACCGCCTCGAAGTCGTGCATGCGGTCGGCGGCGGGTAGGTCGCGGAACGGCGAGCCCTCTATGCGTCTGATGGGTCGAGCGGATCCGTGCCGGCAGCAACTTCCTCGCCGTCGCTGAGGCCATCGCCATCGCTATCCGCGACGGCGACATTCGTGCCATGGATGCTGATCTCATCGGCGGTGGAGAGCCCATCCCCATCGAGGTCGTCCGCCGGTTCAGGGTCCGCTTCGGATTCCGGTTCTGTCTCTGGCTCCAGTTGCGAATCCAATTCCCCTTCCAGGTCCGGCTTCGCCTGAAACGTTGGTGTCGAATCGGGCGCCGGTTCAGGCGTTTCGAGCTTTGGTTCGAGGGTGGGCTCGAGCGTCGGAGTGGGAACTGGCGTAAGCGTGGGAATCGGCGTTGGCGTCGCGGGCATGCTCGACGCATCGAGTGGGTCGGACCCGGCAGTGACCTCCTCACCGTCCGAGACGTCGTCGCCGTCGGTGTCGGCCAGGAGCGGGTTGGCGCCGGACGTGAGCAACTCCTCCGCGTCGTCAAGGCCATCGTCATCGGTATCGGGATCGAGGGCATCGGTGCTGTAGAAGTCGATCTCATCGCTATCACTGACGCCGTCGGCGTCGCTGTCGGGGAGCAAGGGATCGACGCCGAGCGCTGTCTCCAACGCGTCGGTCAACCCGTCGCCATCGGAATCGGTCTCCTCCGCCGCGGGAACCGTAGGCGAAGGAACCGACTGGTCTGGCTCCCCTGCGCCCATGGCTTCGTTCGGAACGAGGTACCAGGTGCAGCTGACCTCATCCCCGGCAGCAAGCAGCGTCGCGATGCGATTGGCCGCCGTGCGCGCGGCGAACTCATCACCCGCGGTATTCCGGCAACGAACCCGGGAGGTCGCGAAATTCGCCGGCGGTTCAGGGCTGAGGGTGAAGTGACCGGGCTCGATACCGGTAAAGGAGATTTCGCCATCTTCGTTCGTTACGCCTGCAGTGGCGGCCTCATCATTGGACATCAGGCTGAACCCGACGCCGTTGGCGGGAGCGGCGCAGTCCACGACGTCGATCCCGCCCGCGTACCCGACTGGGCAGAGCACCGCCGATATCGCAACAGTCGCAGGCTCGACGGTGATCACAGGGGTAGCGATGGAAACTGGCGTCGCACCGGGGGTCGCGTCTTCCGAGCCGATCCGAGAAGGGACTTCGGGCCCGATGCGCGCTACTACGAAGGTGGCAGGGGCGCGGCTGGCGCCGGCAATGACTACGTCGCCGGTCACTTGAGCGGCCTCACCGGCCGTCATCTCGACAAGTCCGGTACTGGTCGATTCCACAAAGACTGTGCCACTCGTGACGAGGAGCAGCGCGGGGGATGGTCCGGTCGAGACGATGCTCTCCTCGGCGCGATTGAGCACATCCCGGATGAGGTCGACGTCGAAGGCGTCACCGGTGGGTGCGACGAACGCCGCACCGCCGATGACCCCTGTGCCTTCGGCTGGCATTTCTGAAGCCGCGACGAGGGCGATGTCGTAATAGTCGGGCGCTTTCCGTTCGAGGCCCACGATAGCTCGCATTGCGCCTGGCTCGTTCCATATCGCTTCGCCCGGCGCGATCCGGGCGAGACGCGTGCCGTCCTGGTCGACCAGGGCAACGACGCCTTTATCGGCGAGGATGAAGCCGGCCGGCCGTTCCTCGGCGTCCGCACGGGTTGGGGGGACGGCCCGGACGACGCTGAGCCGCCAGCCGATCTCGTCCGCCGGCATGCCCGCCACCCCATGGGCGATCACCTGTGCATGCCGGGTGGCCGGAGAGGGTTCGTCGGTCTCGAGAGGCGGCGTCTGCGCTCTTGCTGCCATGACGGGAAGCAACAGCGCCCAGGTCGAAATGGCGATTAGAGCGTAAGCACGTATCCGCTGACAGAACACGACCGCGCTCCTCGATGCGTCGGAATTCAAGCGCGGGCGCGGGAGGGAACATGGTACGCGACAGTGCGACGGGAGTGAAACGTTCATGGACCGCCAAGTTGACGGGGCGACGAGGGTTGTAGCGAGCACGGGCGACGCAGGCGTCGCCCCTACTGGCCGACATACCGACTCACCGATCTTACCGACTCCGTCCCTAACCGCACCCCTCGACGTAGCTCACCCGCCGGATCGGGCGCACGGCGTAGAGGCGTGCCGGTTCGTCGTGGGGATCGAGGCGGATGTGCTGGTGCTCGTGCCAGAGATGCGTCTCACCGGTGAGCAGGTCTTCCACCTGGAACGGCTCGCCGGGTTCCATACCCCACTCCGCCAGTGGCAGATGGATCATGGTCTCGTGCGCATCAAAGGGGTCGAGATTGACGACCACCAGCACCCGGTCCGCGCCATCAGGCGTGGCTTTGCCGTAGGCGGTGATGTTCTCGTCGTCACTTGGGAAGAAGCGCAGATTGTCGTAGAGGTGCAGGGCGGGATGCTCGCGGCGGATGGCGTTGAGGCGGGTGATATAGGGGATGATGTTCCCCGGCCGGTTCCAGTCCCAGACCTTGTACTCGTATTTCTCGGAGTTGAGGTACTCCTCCCGTCCCGGAACCGGGGTGTTCTCGCACAGCTCGTAGCTGGAGTAGATGCCGTAGACGGAGGAGAGCGTGGAGGCCAGGGCGAAGCGCATCTTGAACGCCGGGCGGCCACCCTCCTGCAGGATGAACGGCAGGATATCGTGGGTGTTGGGGAAGAGATTACCCCGGTAATACTCCTTCATCTCGCTCTGCGTCAGCTCGGTGAAGTATTCCTCCAACTCCGCTTTGAAATTGCGCCAGGTAAAGTAGGTGTAGCTCTGCGTAAAGCCGGCCTTGGCCAGCGACTTCATCACCTTCGGCCGGGTGAATGCCTCGGAGAGGAAGATCACCTCCGGGTGCGTCCGCTGCACGTCGGCGATCAGCCACTCCCAGAAGACAGTCGGTTTCGTGTGCGGGTTGTCGACGCGGAAGGTCGTCACCCCCTGCTCGACCCAGAAGAGGATCACCCGCCGTAGCTCCAGCCACAACTCCCGCCAGCCCGAGGAGTCGAAATTGATCGGGTAGATGTCCTGGTACTTCTTGGGCGGGTTCTCCGCGTAGCGGATGGTGCCGTCGGGGCGGATGGTGAACCACTCCGGGTGTTCCCTGGCCCAGGGGTGATCCGGTGAGGCCTGGAAGGCGACGTCGAGGGCGACCTCCATGCCGAGCGCCTCGGCGCGCGTGACGAACGCGCGAAAATCGTCGAGGGTGCCCAACCCCGGCTCGATGGCATCGTGTCCGCCCTCGTCGCTGCCGATGCCGTAGGGTACGCCGGGGTCGTCCGGCCCAGCCTCCAGCGTGTTGTTCTTCCCTTTGCGGAACGAACGACCGATGGGGTGGATGGGGGTCAGGTAGACAACGTCGAACCCCATCTCGGCGATGGCCAGCAGCCGCTCCCCCGCTTCGGCGAAGGTCGCGCTACGGGTTGGATCGGCGCCCGCCGAACGAGGGAACATCTCGTACCAGGCAGCGAAGCGGGCCGCGGGGCGATCGACGACGACCTCCAGCTCCCGGTCATAAACTGTCCCTCCACGCCGGGAGCGAGCGCGGCGCATTGCGGCCTCGACCTCTGGGGCGAGGAGGATGCGGACAGTTGCCGCCTGGGTCTTCTCATCATCGATGGCGGCGATCGCCGCTTCCAGGACCTCCCGGTCCGCATCCTCGGCACGGGGTCGTGCCTCGGCAAGGATGGAACGACCCTCCAGCAACTCCAAGGCTACGTCCTGCCCGGCCTCGAACTTCTTCTCGACCTCGTCCTGCCAGGTCGCCCACCGATCGGGAAACGCCTCGATGGTGTAGACGTAGCGGGTGTTGTCCGGCAGGAGGACCTGACCGGCCCAGCGGTCGTTCTCGACCAGCCGCATCTCCGCTTCCTGCCAGTCATCGTCGGCTGCGCGCCGGTATCTCACAACGGCGGCGATCTTGTCGTGACCGTCTTTGAAGATGTCGGCGGAGACTTCCAGGATGTCCCCGGCGACTCGCTTCACCGGATAGCGGCCGGCGTCGATCTCCGGCTGCACTCGCTCGATAATGATGCTGCTGGGCGCCTCGAAGACATCAGGCAACGGCACAGATAGGGGCAGGGCAAGGTCTGAAATCGTCATGCGGCCTCCTCACATGCATCAGCACGGGCGGTTCCGGGCTGGCGCCGCCCCTCATGAGCGTACGAGCATGTCCCGTGCCGGGACAACCAGAGAAGGCTCCAGTCCGGACACCGGCCGGGGCGACCACGATCTGCGCGGCGTTCACGTGGCTCAAAACCACTTGCCGAAGAGGCGGCGCTTCCCTCGTGGACGAGGATCTCCCTGTACGGGTGGCGAGGCAATTGAATCACCCGATTGGTGGATGCGGGTCCGGATTGGCTGAAGTAGCATCATCCTCGATCGCGCACTGAGGGCCATTCGCAAACTGAGCGTCAAGACCGGCTCGATCGCCTCCTGAAGCGGCCGGCAACCGCTCGCGCGGTTGCCTGATGCCAGCAATGCCAGAGGACCTGATGGTAGCGCTCCCCAGAGCTCCCTGCGACGAGCAGTTCATCGCCACCAAGGAACCAACGCGAGCGGTTCCCTGCCCGACGGATGTCAGCCGCGCGGTGCTGATCGCGACCATCCTCGCCTCCAGCATGGTCTTCATCGACAGTTCGGCAGTCAATGTCGCGCTGCCAACGATCCAGCGCGAGCTCGACGCCAGTGCGGCACAGGCGCAGTGGGTGGTCGAGAGCTACGCGCTCTTTCTGGCCGCCTTGCTCCTGGTCGGCGGCGTGCTCGGCGACCGCTATGGGCGGAAACGGATCTTCCTCATCGGCACGGTGCTCTTCGCTACCACCTCGGTCTGGTGCGGTCTCTCTCCAAGTATTGAGATGCTGATCGCCGCGCGAGCCGCTCAGGGCGTCGCCGGAGCATTGCTCACACCCGCCAGCCTGGCCATCATCAGCGCGGCCTTCAGAGACGAGACGGAACGCGGCCGGGCCATCGGCACCTGGTCCGGGTTCACTGCTATCACCGCCGCATCCGGCCCGGTACTCGGGGGATGGCTGGTCGAGAACGTCACCTGGCGCTGGGTCTTCTTTATCAATTTGCCGCTGGCGATCATCGTTGTCGCCGTAACCCTGCACGGGGTCCCCGAGAGCCGAGATGAAGGAGCGGGGCGGCTCGACGTCATTGGCGCCGTACTAGCGACGATCGGTCTCGGCGCGCTCGTCTTCGGTCTGATCGAGGCGCCTGCGCGCGGCTGGGGCAACCCGCTCGTCCTCGTCAGCTTGGTCATTGGCGTCACCGGGCTCGCGGCGTTCGTCTTCGCTGAGACGCGGGTGTCGTCGCCGATGATGCCGCTCGGACTATTTCGCTCGTCAACTTTCGCCGGGGCTAATCTGCTGACGCTGCTGCTCTACGGCGCATTCGGTGGCGCGCTCTTCTGGCTGCCCTTTAACCTCATCCAGGTCCAGGAGTATTCCGCGACCGAGGCCGGCGCCGCGCTTCTACCGGCAATCTTGATTCTCTTTGCCCTCTCGCGCTGGACTGGTGCGCTTATCGGCCGCTACGGAGCGCGACTGCCATTGACCATCGGGCCTGGTATCGTGGCGCTCGCCTTCCTCCTCTTTACCCTACCCGGCGTCGGCGGAAGCTATTGGACGACCTTCTTTCCGGCGGCAGTCGTGCTCGGCATCGGTATGGCGATCACGGTCCCGCCCCTGACCACAGCGGTCATGAGCGCGGTTCCTCGACAACAGGCGGGAACGGCCTCAGGCATCAACAACGCCGTCGCCCGCACTGCCGGCCTGATCGCGATAGCCGTTTTCGGCGTCATCGTGACTACAGTGTTCAACCGAGAGCTGACCGGCCAGCTTGACGCCATGCCGACCCTTTCCCCGGCAACGCGGGAGGCGGTGGATGCGCAACGACCGGACCTGGCGGCCGCTCTTCCTCCCCAGGGGACCGATCCAGATACGGCGGTGGCGATCGCCGCCGCCATTGACGCGTCGTTCATCAGCGGCTTCCGGGTGGCCATGGTCATCGGGGCAGCGATGGCGCTCCTCGGGGCGGCCGCAGCCTGGCGTCTGGTCGAAGGAAAGACGGCAGGGAGAGGGGGAACAGCAATGCCGGATGACGGTTTCCGGCATTCGTGAGGCGGATTTCGCGTGAGTGGTGCATCGGATGGAACGAAACCAAACTCAAGACGGAAGGAGCAGCCACCAACGCCGGGGGTTCGGGGTGGAGGGGGCACTGGCTCACGACATCGTCCGCGAGCTGGCGTCGGCCGCCGAGCGCGCTGGTTATCACACCTTCTGGGTCAATGATGAGGCGCACGGCGATGGACTGGCCGCGCTCCGCGAGGCCGCGGCGGTCACGACCACCATCCGGCTCGGAGTCGGGGTGATCCCGCTCGACCGGCAGGGGCCGGAGCGAATAACCGCGCGCGTCAACGAGCTCGCGCTGCCCGTGGCCCGGCTGACAGTTGGAGTTGGCTCCGGGCGCCCCATCGGCGCACTGCAACGCGTGCGAAATGGCGTGGCCGCCCTGCGCGGCGCAACCGATACGACTCTGGTCGTGGCCGCGATCGGACCGCGAATGCTTTCCCTCGCCGGCGAGATCGCCGACGGTGTGCTGCTCGATTGGCCGGCGCCCGCATACGTCGAGGGCGCCGGCGAGTTGGTCGCGCGAGCCGCGGCCGAGGCTAGCCGGCCGCAACCGTGGATCGGTGGCTACGTCTTCACCGCGGTTGGAAGCCCCGGGATAGCGAAGCTGCGGGAGGAAGCCGAGCATTACGCGGCCATCCCCTCCTACGCCGCGCACTTTGCGCGAATGGGCGTGGGACCGATGGGCGCGGTAGCGTACGCGGAAGATGCGGTGGCACTGGCGGCAAGCCTCGCGCCGTTTGATGCTGTGCTGGACGAAACGGTCGTGCGCGCGGTCGTCGTCGAGGAGACAACCTCTGCCTATCTCGCGGTGCTATCCGCCGCGGCGCCTGAGTGAACAATGCTCCGGCTCGGTCCCAGATGGTCGGGATCCTGGTGGCGTTTGTGTTGCTGATCGCGGTCGCGGGAGCAATCGTCGTCCGCGACGGTCGCGCACCTGAGCACGACATTGCCGTGGCCGGCACCCCCGCCGCGGTCACCGCGGACGCCGCCTTTCGTGCCGGGTTCCTGCCACTCGTGGAGCGAGTCGCCGCGGAAGCCCGGGTACTGGTCGCCATGGGAAAGGACCGGGAACGCAACCTTCTCCGCATTCGCCGCCAGCAGGAGGTGATGCTGGAAAGTCTCGCCGCCGCCGATACCTGGCTCGCAGCGAACCCTCCACCGCCGGCACTGGTGCCCACGGCAGCGGGATACCGTGATGGCGCAAAGGCGATCCGCGCCGCAATGGACGAAGCACAGGCCGGCCTCCTGCGCTTTGATTTTGACCGGGTGGCGCGAGCAACCGACACGCTCGCGGATGGATCTTCGGCGCTCCATGTCGCCGCTATGCGGTTGCGTATTCCGGATCTGGGAACTCCCCCATCCTGAATGGCGGCTACTCTACCCCCGCCGCTTTCACTCCGGCGTCTCGTTATGACAAGGACCAACGCATGGTAGCTCCAAGGAATCCCGCGATGGTTCGAACCCAGGATGCGCCGCGCCACCTCGGTGATCAGGCGCCGAGTGAGAGCGAGGTCCGTCTCGTTTCGGTCAACGTCGGGCTGCCACAGGTGATCGGCGACACCCGGTGGGGAAAGCCGATCCGAAGCGGGATCGTCAAGCAACCGGTCACTGCCGCTTCTGTCTATCTCGACACGCTGAATCTCGACGGTGACCGGCAGGCCGATCTGACGGTGCACGGTGGACGCGATAAGGCTGTCTACGCCTACCCCAGCGAACACCTCCCGCTGTGGAACGACGAGCTCGGGACCAACTTCGGACCGGGCACGTTTGGCGAAAATCTAACCACGGTGGGATGGCTGGAAGACGAGGTCCGCATCGGCGACGTCTGGGCGTGGGGCGAGGCGCGACTCCAGGTGTCCCAGCCCCGTTCTCCGTGTTACAAGCTGGCGACGGTCACCGGCCGGCGTGACCTGCTCAAACGCCTCGTCCGCACCGGCCGGACAGGATGGTATCTGCGGGTTTTGCGGCCGGCGACGGTCCATGTGGCCGGTCCGATCCAGGTGATCGAGCGCGACCCCGCGGGTGTCAGCGTCCTGCTCGCGCACCGTGCGAGCGTGCCCGGCGCGCTCGAACCATCCGAAGTCGAAGCCGTGGCGCGCGTCGACGCCCTGGCCCCTGACTGGCGCCAGTGGTTGCACCACCAGCTCGACCGAGCATAACGTCGCACTGCGACGGAGCACCACGGAGCACATGGCATCTTCCAGTACTGGTAGACCAACTGGTTCAACCCACCCGCCCGGGTGTGCAACCGTTGCATGGAACGGAGCCGGTTTTGAAGAAGAGTTGATACGATCTGCATAAAACCCCTTGACACCAACCCAGGAGCAATGCTATCTTGTGTGCAGACGGATCGGCCACATTGCGGCCACTGTCGTTCGGTTCAGGTTCGCATTGCGCGCTTGGATTGCGCGATGGAGGTAGGAGAAAATGGTCAGTCAGTTCCCCTTCGGTCAGGATTTCGTCGTTCTCCGCGACGCGATGAACCAGTTGCTCGAAGAAAGCTTCGTTCCCAGCCGGGGGTCTCGAGGCGCGAGTGGCAGCAATGGCACGACGGTGCGGCCTCTTCCGCTGGACGTCTATGCCACCCAGGACGAGGCAGTTGTCATCGCCGCGGTCCCGGGCATGGGTCCGCAGGACCTGGAAGTCACGATCGACCAGAACGTCGTGACGCTGTCCGGCACGGTTCCCACCGCCGCTGAAAGCGAGCAGGGCAAAGGCGCGACCTGGTACCTGCACGAGCTCTGGCACGGGCAGTTCCGGCGCAGCGTAACGCTCCCGTTCGAGGTCGACGCCGGACAGGCTGACGCCACGTTCGAGAATGGCATCGTACGGATCACGCTGCCAAAGGCCGAGCGAGCAAAGCCGCACAAGATTGCCATCAAAGCTGCGAACGGCCAGCAGGAGGCGATCGAGGCCGGCTCCGCGCGCAAGCAGCAGTAGGCTGAACGAGAACGAACCAGGCGCCTGATGGCGCCAATAGAGGGGAAAGCAATGGCGGCTGGGCATGAGGCCCAGCCGCCATCGTCGTTGCCAGTGGCGCGTTGCCCTCACCGCCTGCCCCGTCTCCCTGGGGCAAGGAGAGGGAGGCCGACCATGACGAATGTCCGTATCCGGCACTCTTGAGGCGGAGTCCGTATCAGTTACCAAGGAATGGCCGGCCGTCACCCACTCCGCAGGTACACAACCCAATGTATGGGGCGAAAAGTAAAGTGGAGCGGGTGGTTGGCTGGGATCGCCGGTGAAGATGTTGAAGGTGTTGAAGGTGTTGAACATCTCAGGAGCCGGGAGAAGCATCATCTTCACCGACACCAGGCTCCATGCAGAGCCAGCGGCCTGGTGCGATGCACTCTCTGGGGATCACTAGGCTCCTGGCGGCGCACGCCAACGAAAGTGAGGTGAGCCGGTCTCGTTGCCCCCAAGGCGAGCCCTCTGGTACCGTCACTCTCCGGCCGGGAAGACGGGGAGCGAGGGACTGGGTTGGATTCCAAAGACCGCATGCGAAACAGGCCAGTACGACCAGCGCTCGTCGTTGCCGGACTTTGTCTCCTGCTCGGCGCGAGCCTCGGCGGACACCGCGGCAGCAACTCACTGGCCCAGGAGGGAGCAGCGACTCCCGCAACGCCACCCCCCGCCGCCACGCCTGGCACACCGATTGCCATCGACTTTGGGCAGCTTGTCGCGCAGCGTCCTATGGAGGTTCACGCGGGTTCCTGCGATGAACCAGGCGAAACTCTCGCGGCGATGACCCCGTTGGAGACCTCGGAGGGTGAAGCCCAGGGACAGGGGTCCGCGATCGAAGCCGAAAGCTCCTACACCACCCTGCCCATTCCCATCGAATCGCTCCTGGACGGGCAAACGAGTATCAGCGTCCTGCTATCCGATGTAGAGGCGGAAACCGTGATCGCCTGCGGCGAGATCGGGGGTGTTCCCGGCGAGGGCGGATCACTGGTGATCAAGCTCTCTGAGCGCAACGGCTCCGGGTTCACCGGCATCGCCTTCCTGGCACCAGGCGACCCCGGCACGACCGGCGCGTCGGTCTTCCTGGCCGGCCAACTCACTGTCGCCGAGACCCGAGAGCTGACGGCCGCCGCGACCCCAGAAGTGCCGCTGGAGCCGATCCCCGAGCCGACCCCAACGGCGGAACCGGTCCAGGTCGTCGATCTCGCCCTCCTGGAGTGGCTGATCGACATGCCGACCGAGACCCGGGCCGGGGCGGTGAACTTCGTGGTCACCAACGAGGGCTCCGAAGCGCACAGCGTGGTCATCGAGAGCGGCGGGGTAGTCGTCGCAGAACTGCCGGCCCCGCTCGATCCCGGCGAGTCGACTATCCTCTCCGCCGATCTCCCGGCCGGCGAGTACGTCGTCTACTGCCCACTCGGCGATGGTGAGCACCGGGAAGAAGGGATGGAGACGACGCTGCTGGTTGTGCCGTAGCAGAACATTGAGAAAACCGGGGTATTGGATGGATTTGCTTGATCGACTTTTGGAGCATGACCAGTGGTCCACGGATCAGCTCCTCGATCTGAGCCGCGGCCTGACCGACGAGCAACTCGATCAGGCGTTCGATATCGGACATCAGACGCTGCGGACCACCTTCGAGCACATGATCTTCAACGTCGCGTTCTGGACCGGATTAATGGCCGGGCAGCCAGTCGATGCACAGCGCGACAACCGCTCACCGGCCGCGCTGATCGATCGCCACGAGTGCTCCTACGCGACCTTCGCAACCTTTGCCCGGCGAGTGCGTGACGAGCAGCGCCTGGACGACACCTTCGTTGACCACTTCGACACGCACATGACATTCGGCGGTGCGATCCTGCACGTCGTCCTCCACAACGCGGAGCACCGCACCGAAGTGCTGCATATCCTCGAACGCCTCGGTGTACCCGACCTGCCCGAAGTCGATCATGGACTCTGGGATTTTAAGAGGCGGGGCTATTAGCCTGTCAGGCCAGTGGAGCGCTCACGTGAGTCGAGCGCTCAGGAAGGCCAGCGTTCGTTCCCAGAGCAGGTCCGCCGCCGCCGCGTTGTACTCCGGCCGGTTGGGCTCGGCGAACCAGTGGCCAGTGCCGGGATAGACGTGGAACGTTACCTCGCGCCCCTCCGCGCGAATCCTCGCCTCCAGCGCGCGCACCGCCTCCACCGGCTCGAAGGCGTCGTCTTCCGCGAAGTGACCGAGATAGGCCGCCCGCGCCATGCGGTAATCGCCGTCGTCCGTGCCGTAGATCACCACGACAGCGCTGACGTCGGCCGGCCGCACCTGCGACAGATGCAGCGCCCAGTAGGCGCCCAGCGAGAAGCCGATTACCCCAATCTGTGCACCGGTCACTGCCGGTAACCCGCGCAGCTGATCGACCGCGGCCCGCACGATCGCCTCCACGTCGGCCGCCGCCCGGTCGTGCTCATCGCGCAATATCTCAGCCTCGGCGATGGTTGCGGCAGTCGCCTCGCCGGCATACAAACTCGGCGCCAGCGCCACGAAGCCTTCTGCCGCCAGCCAGTCGCACACGTCGATGAAGTCGGACGTCAGTCCCCACCAGGCGTGCAGCACCAACACACCGGCGCCCGCACCAACTTCCGGCACCGCCAGATACGCGCGATTGCCCGTCGGCCCGACTTGCAGCCACTCACCCACACTGACCTCCGTACGTACACCGAACGTCTGTTCGGATGCAGCGTAGTGGGGGCGGTCGCGTTTGCCAAGCCGGCACGACCGAAAAGTCTCTCTTTAGCACAATTTCTGGCCCTTGATGGGTGAGATTCTTGCACACCGACATGAAGCGCTACCATGGCAAAGATCGACCCTGACTCCGCGATGTGCTCCTCGTCGTCCGAGGCTCCTGCCAAGCGCGCCATGCACCTTCGAATCGCTGTCGGAGATCAGGGATCTCGCTAGCTCACGTGAACCGCTCGCGCCGGCCCCGCCCTATTGCTCGTTCAACTCCAGCGCCAGCATTGCCGCGTTGACGATCTCGTCTGCATCGATCCCCGCGTAGTCGTACAACTCCGCGCGGGAGCCGGACTGGCCCCACTGGTCCATGCCGAGGGGAACAGTTGGGGCGCCGTAGATGCTCCCCAGGAAGGCCAGACCGTGCGAGGCGCCGTCCTGCACGGTGACGATGGGGGCGCGACGCTCGTCTGCTGGTAGCAGCGTGGCCAGGTGTCCGAGATCGGCCTCGCGCCATGCATTCGCCAGTTGCTGACCGCGCGCCTCACGCAGGGTGCGGTAGAGACGGCGCGCGCTGGTGACGTTGATGACATTCGCCGCGACACCCTCTTCATGCAGCCGGTGCGCCGCCGCAATCGCCTCCGGTACCATGATGCCTCCGGCAGCGATTTGCACGGTGTCGCGGGCGGGCAGGTCCGGCGCCGCGACACGCCGGTCGACGATCCGGTAGCCGCCCAGCAACGTTTGTCGTCGCAACTCCTCCTCGCCCAATCGCGAGAAGGCTTCGTCCATCAGTGTCTGATCGATCGGCTTGGTCGAAAGCCGGAAGTAGGTCGAGAGGCCATGCTCGCGGTCGCAGCACTGGCGGAGCGCTTCCAGCAGCGCCCATTCGACTTCCCGCGCGAATGCCGGCTCATAGAAATCGAGCCCGGGAAGCTCGACCCCGAGCGAAGGGGTCACCGTACTCTGATGGGCTCCTCCCTCCGGAGACAGGGATACCCCCGAGGGTGTCCCGGCGAAGATCATCTTCGCCCCGCCGTAGAGCCCGTAGATGAGGGCGTCGAGGCCACGACAGACGAACGGGTCATAGACCGTGCCGATAGGAATCAGGTGCTGGCCGGTCAACTCGTAGGAGAGGCCAAACTGCCCCAGCGCCATGAACAAGTTCATCTCGGAAATGCCGAGCTCGATGTGCCGCCCCTCGGGTCCCGGCAGCCAGCGCAGCATGCGCTGGGCGCCTTCCTCGTAATCCGCCGACGTCTGCGGCGCGAAAACGCCAACCTTGTTGATCCAGCCGGCCAGATGCGTCGAGGTCGCTACGTCCGGAGAGAGCGTCACGACTCGCTCCCCTACCTCCGGCGCTTCCGCCAGCCGTACCAGAGCCCGCCCCATCGCCTCCTGGGTCGAGGTCACGGCAGGATGGGTGGCGCCGAGGCGCTCCGGGATGGCCGAGATCGGGAGGGGAGGCGCAATTACCGTTGGCGCTTCAGAGAATGAGGCACCCCGCTTCGCGCTCAAGTGACCTTCCTCTGAATCAGGCGGAAACGCGGCCCAGACGTCCTCCTCGGGTACACCCAGGTGCACCCGCAACTCGTCCATCTGGGACTGCGTCAACAGCATCGAGTGGTTGAGCGGATCGCCGGCCAGTGGCAGCCCGAATCCTTTGATGGTGTAGGCGAAGACGACCACCGGCGCGTCGTCGACCGCATCAGCTTCGGCCAGCACCTCCACCAGGCGCGGCAAGTCATGCCCGGCGAGATTCGAGACGACGCGGGCCAGGTCCTCGTCGGCGGTCTCCGCAACGGAGAGCAGGATCTCCTGCGCCTGCGTCGGGTCGGGCACGTCAGCCAGGCGGCGGCGCAACGCGGCGGGGTCGCGCTGGCGAATGAGGGCCTGATACTCCTCATTGCTCATCTCGTCGATGCGCCGGCGCAAGGCATCGCCTCCCGGGCCGCGCATCGCGGCCTCGAGCCGGGACCCATATTTCGCCTCAAAGACCTTCCAGCCCGCGCTGGCAAAGAGCGCCTTCAGTCGCGCCGCGCGGACACCGGGGATGACCCGGTCGAGACTCTGCCGGTTGAGGTCGATGATCCAGATGACGTTGCCTAGTCCTTGGATCGACTCTTCGGCAACCGCTTCCCAGACATTCCCCTCGTCCAACTCGGCGTCGCCAATGAGCGCGACGAAGCGGTCGGAACTGACGTTGCCGAAGTGCGCGCTGGCATACCTCGCTGCTTGAGCGGCGAAGACCGGGGCCACCGCACCCAGCCCGACCGAGCCGGTGGAGAAATCCACCTGATCCGGATCCTTGGTGCGCGATGGATAGGCCTGCAGACCGCCGAACTCTCGCAGCGTTGTCAGGTACGAGCGATCGAGGCGGCCGAGGAGGTACTGCGCCGCGTGGAAGACAGGGGAGGCGTGCGGCTTGATCGAGACGCGGTCCCCGGGCCGCAAGAAGGAGAAATAGAGCGCGGTGAGGATCGTGGCCACCGAGGCCGACGACGCCTGGTGGCCGCCGACCTTGCTCTTGTCGGGATTGGGACGCACGTTGTTGGCGTGATGGATGATCTGGGTCGAGAGCCACAGCAGGCGACGCTCGATCGATTCAAGGGTTTCCAGGGTCTCCGGGGAAAGCCCACCCTGGTCGGGCGGCGAGGCCAGCACTGCGCCGCCACTGGGACGCTCGATCGTTGCGCTCATCTGAGGGCACTCCTTGGGTCTCGGGGCAGAGACGCGTACGATGCCATGGTAAATCGCCGGGCCTCTCGGTCACAGGAGGGCGCGACGCTTAGCGGGGCAAAGAAGGAGAGGCAACCCCGGTCGTGATCGATCAGATCGGGTCACCCGAGGAGGCAGCGCGTCCTCGTCATCCGGGCTCCAGGGAATCCAATTCGTCCGAGTGGCGCACCGCCGCAGCGGTCTCACTTGTTGGTGAGAGGTAGCGCTCGAACCAGTCCCGAGCCAGCCGCGCCACAACCTCCAGCGCCCCTGGCTCCTCGAACAGGTGCGTTGCTCCAGGGACGATCTCGAGTCGCTTGACACATTCGAGCCGCTCCAGCGCTGCCTCGTTCATCCCGATCACCGGGGTGTCGCGCTCCCCGACGATGAGCAGCGTCGGCGCCAGCACTCGCGGCAAGGCCGCGCCTGCGAGATCGGGCCGACCGCCGCGAGAGACGACCGCGTGAACGGCCCGCGGCCGTTCGGCAGCCGCCACCAAGGCCGCCCCGCCGCCGGTGCTGGCGCCGAAGTAGCCGACGCGCAGGGCGCTTGTCGCCGGCTGCGCGGCCAGCCAGTCGGTAGCGCCGACCAGCCGTTCGGCCAGCATCCCGATGTCGAAGCGCAAGTGAGCGGTCCGCAGGTCAACGGCCTCCTCATCCGGCGTGAGCAGATCGACCAGCAGTGTTGCCAGCCCGCCGGCCTGAAGGAGCCCGGCGACGTAGCGGTTGCGCGGGCTGTGCCGGCTGCTGCCGCTCCCATGCGCGAAGAGGACAATCCCACTCGCGCCAGGCGGTACGGCCAGGTCTCCATCCAGGACAACCTCGCCCGCGTGCACCCGCACCGTGCGCTCTTCCATAGTTTGTTCCTTCATTTCCCGGCAACGCGTGGGAACGCGTATCGGCAGGGTGTGGCACGTCAGCGGACTGCTGCCGGCTCCTCCTTGCCGCCCTGTCCTTCCATCAGATTGCGGAGCGAGTCGAGGGCCGCCTCCAAACTCTGCTCGATGGGGTCAGGCTCTTCCGCCGGCTCGCCGCTGATAGGACGCCCTGACGGCGTGACGTATGGCGCGAACGAGAGGTGCGCCACTACCTGAGCGCCGCCGTCCTCCGCGGCGACGGTCAGCCAGCCTGAATAAGTGCGCTCGTCGGCGCCCCACTCGATGCGGCGCCGGTTCTCATCGACCCGAAACCAGCCGTCGTCGTCATAGGCCCGGCCCCGGATCTCTCCGTGAACTTCAACACGACCGTCTGTTTTTGGCTCTACCGTGTCCACCGTGGGCAAGAATGTCGCCAGGTTGCTCGCGTCCGACACGAACGCGAACACGTCCTCAGGTGACGCCTGCACTAATCTGGACCGTTCGTACTCGGCCATGCTCGCCTCCCTGCTCCGCTCGTCCATCACTGCCAAGGGTCAAGGCCGCCTGCCACTACGCTGGCGATTCGGTTGGCGCCGTGTGGTCGTGGACATGGGCCTCCTTGGCATGGTCCCGCTCCTCGTCCTCGCGGCTGTAGTCGTGACTGTGGGTCAGCGGGGCGTGATTGTGAACGTGCGTGTGCCAGGAGGCGCGGTGCTCGAAGTCGTCACCGAGACCTCCGGTGTGGTGATGGCTGACATGCCAATGGTCGTGGCCATGCTCGATCGCCGGGTGCGTATGCTCTGGTTCCTTCCCTTCGCCTTCGGTGCGTTGCCTGACGTCTGTCATCGTGGCGCCTCCTTCCGGGACGTTGGTTACCCAAATGATCCTGCATGGCATGTGCCAGGTGACCGCAGTGCCAACTCGATGGCACGCCCTCTGCAACGATCTATGACAGTGAGAATCGAGCGCGGGACTGGGACTTAGAGCGGTTGGCCAAACAGGTGTCACTCTGAGCGCCAGCGAAGAGTCTTATTTCTTCAGGAACGGACGCAACCCTCTGACGAGATCCTTCGTTCCTCAGGATGACACGACTTTCCCCGCCCGCTGTAAGTCACCACGCACCACCTAGCGGAGGGCTACGATGCAGGGAACCGTCGATAGGGTCGTCGCAAATGAGGGGTTCGGTTTCATCATCGGGCCGAACGGCGAGGAGTACTTCTTCCATCGTACCGCGCTGAAGGGGGTTGAGTGGGAAGAGCTCGGGCCCGGCGTCTCGGTAATCTTCCAGGTGACAGAAGGCGAGGGAGACCGGCCCGATGAGCACCTGCGCGCCGTCGACGTCATCCTCGCCCCCGACGCCATCCCCGCGGTCGACAACGAGCCCCTGCCCCCTGGCAAGGTCGCCGGCGGCACCTGAGAATCGATCCTCGGATTTCACACGGGATCATTTGAAAACGGTCGTTCGTGGGTTGGGAACGGAGCGCAGCGTTCTCCCAAAGTAGATGGACACCGGGAATTGGCAACCGCGGCGTGGATACCTGAGATACGGGCGACGCAGGCGTCGCCCCTACACGAGTGATTTCCGTGCCGCGCTAGTCCACGGGCCCATGATTACCCACGTCTACGAGATCGGGTTGATGACCGGCGGGAACGGGCATCGACTGCGCCCGTTCCCCTGTCCTGCCTCCCGTAGCCTTCGCAATCTTCGCAACTTTCCATAACGGTCGTCTGGTCGCGGGGTGCACCTCACCCGCCACCCAGCGCAGCGATCAGCCGGATTCCGTATTTAGATCCGGTACAACTCGCGGGCGTTGCCGGAGAGGATGAGGCCGGCTGCCGCTTCCGCGTCACATTGGGTGAGCATGCCGTCGTTCACGAGCTCGGCGAGGACTTCGGCCACCGCCTGCTTACCGAGCTTCGCGCTCGTGTAATTGATTTCGGGGAGCGTGTAGCCGTCGGAGCCGTAGCAGATTTTCGATAAGGGAGCCATCGCCAAGACGCCGCGCAGGATCTCCCACGCCGCGTTGCCGGCGAACGGGATGCCTTCGCTGAGATCGCACCAGACGCGCGGCAGCACATTCGCCATGTAGGCCGCCTCCCGGTGGTAGGGATAGCCCCCGTGCACGAGGAGAACACGGCAGCCGCGGTAGGCGGGGAATCGCAGCAGATCCATCAGATAGGCGGGCCGGCAGAGAACCAGATTGACCTCGAAGTCGCCCATGCCGGTGTGGATCTGCATCGGAACGTCGTGCTCCAGGCAGAGGTCGAGAGCCCGGCAGAGCAGATGGTCGCGAAGGAGCTTCATGCTGCCGCCGCCGAGGCCACGCCGGATCGCGTCCAGCGCCTGCAACCCCTGGTCCGGTGTGCGGCTGAGCGGAGAGACGTCGAGACCGGTCCGGTAGGCGATGATCGACTTGACTCCCTTGAACCCCTGGTTGGTCAGGGCGTCGGCGATGGTGTCGTCGTAGCGCCGCTGAAACTCCGCCCACCCGATGTCGGTCTTCAGGAGTTCGGCGATCAGCGGCTCGATGCGAAAAACGGGCACTACCTCGACCGGCAGCTCAGATCGCACCGCGGCGACATCGAGCATCGGCAGCGGGATGCCAAAATCGAAAACCAGGGTGTCGAGGCCGGCATCGCCGTAGAGTCTGGAGACGTACTCGGTGTAGCCAGCGGCGACGGCCTCGTTCCGCGCGGACATGACTGCGTCGACGTCCGGCTCCACGCCGAAGAACCGGGCAAGGTCCAGGATCATGCGCTTGAAGTAGAGGGTATTGCGCTTGCCCCGCTGCAGCTCGTCGCGGACCTCATCCGACCAGGCAACCCCGCCTGCCTCCAGGTAGGCACGGGAGCCGCCGCCGAAGGCCGTCAGATCGGTGAATTCCTCCGCCGTGACGGCACCGCGATTGAGGAACGGGTGGGCATGAACGTCGACGACGGGCAGGTGGGCGACCTCGATCATGATTAGACAATCTCCAGATACGTCTCGCGTTCCCACGGGTGAACATGCGTCTCGTAGGTGGCCAACTCGCTCCGCTTGACCGTCAGGAAGTGCTCGAGCGCGGTCTCTCCTACAGCCGCGGCCACGACCTCGTCCCGCTCCAGCGCGGCCAGCGCCTCGGGCAGGGTCCGGGGCAGGTAGCCGATGCCGTAACGCGCGATCTCCTCCTCGGTGAGGTGCCCGATATCGCCCTGGAATGGCGGCGGGGGTGCGAGCTGGCGGCGGATGCCGTCGGCGCCCGCTGCGAGTAACCCGGCCAGCAGGAGGTAGGGCTGAGCGCTGTTGTCAGGCGAGCGGAACTCCAGGTGACGTCGCTTGCCGACCCCCGGGATGCGGACCACGCCGGAGCGGTTTCCGTAGCCCCAGTAGGTGTTGGCCGGCGCCCAGGAGCCGGGCTGCAACCGCTTGTAGGAATTGACCGTCGGCGACCCAAGCCCGGTGAGCGCGTCGAGATGCGCCAGGATGCCGCCCAGGAACCAGCCTCCGACGTCGGAGAGCGAGACTTCGTCCTGATCGGAGGCGGTCAGATCCCGCTCGCCGGCGGCGTCCCAGAGACTGAGGTGGACGTGGAGACTACACCCGGACCAATGGCTATACGGCTTCGGCATGAAGGTGGCGACATACCCTTGATCGCGGGCCAGATCACGGACGGCGTCCTTGAGCGAGAAGTAGTCGTCGACCGCCCTGATCGGATCCGCATGATGGACCGACATCTCGTACTGGCCGGGACCGTACTCCTTGCCAAGCTGGGCGACCGTCACACCCATCCCGCGCAGCTCCGCGACGACGCGCTCGACGAAGACCCGTTCCGCGGCGAGACCGGCCTGGCTGAACATCCGCGTCGTATTGACCGGCTCGTACTCGCGCTCGCTTCCGTCGCCGCGACGGAGCAGGTAGAACTCCGGTTCGAGGGCCACCTGCGCCGAGTACCCGAGGTCCCGTAGCTCGTCAATTGCGGCCGCTAATCGGGTCCGAGGGCAGCCCTCCCAGACGGAGCCGTCAGTGGCTCGCATCCAGGCATGGCATCGGGCCGTCCCCGGATACCGTGGTAATACCGCGTACGAGCGAGGATCGGGAACGGCGAGGAAGTCGCCGGCGTCGGCCAGCAACGTGGCGCCAGTCGCCTGATGGTCGTCGGCGACCATATTCAGGTTCGCCAGGGCGAAGACGACGCCATCATTGACGGCGCCGCGGAAGCTCTCCGGCGGGAGGGTCTTGGCCTGAGCGCGCCCTCCATAATCGTGGTAGGCGACCCAGAAGTGCTCGATCGCGTCGGCATCGAGACGCGCCAGCAGCGACGCACTATCGCTCGGCCGGTCAGTCATCGATCAGCTCCTCGTCGGCGGCGATCGCCTGCATGAGCTTGGCTAGCAGTGCGGTGCGGGGAACGATGCTGCTGCGCAGGATGTACTCGTCCGGTCCGTGGTCGAGCCCGCCGATCGGACCAAGTCCATCCAAACCCGGGGTACGGGCGTGGCAGGCGTAGCTCACATCCGAACCGCCGCCGGTACGGGCGCCGCGGAGGGGAAAGCCGAGCGTCGTGGCGATGCGAATCGCGTGCTCCTCCAGCCGCATCGTCCCAGCCGTACGCTCCATTGCAGGCGTTCCCGAGCCGAGCGGATCGACACGCATCTCGACGCCAGGAACCCACAGCGTCGCGGCAGCTCGTTCGAATGCCGCGCTCAGCTCGGCGAGATCGGCGGCCGACCAGGCGCGAAGATCGAACATGGCCCGTGCGCGATCGGCGACGACATTCGGGTTGGAGCCGCCCTCGATGCGGCCCGGATTGACCGTCATCCCTTCCTTCATCCCGTTCAGCTTGTACGTCTCGACGATGACATGGGCCAGGGCGAGGGTCGCGCTGCGCCCCTTCTCCGGCTCGACGCCGGCATGGGCTGCCTTGCCCATCGCCTCGACGGCGTACCAGCGCGTCGCTTTCCGGGCGGAGACGATGTCGCCATTCTCACGGGCAGCCTCAAGGGTCATCACCGCGTGATGGCGGGGCCCCTCCGTGGTCAGCAGATCGACAGAATGGCGCTCCTCGATCTCCTCGTCAGAGACGACTATGAAGGTGATTGTTCCGTAGTCTCTCCATCCGAGGTGGTCGAGGGCGCGCAGGGCGTAGAGACCGGTCAGCAATCCGGCTTTCATGTCACAGGTACCCGGGCCGATCAGCTTGTCGCCTGCCATGGTGACCGGGCGCAGCGCGGCGGTTCCGCGAGGGTAGACCGTGTCAGCGTGACCGAGCAGCAGAATTCGGGCGCGACCCTCACCTTCTCCCCGGGCGACCAGATCGTCACCCCAACGCTCCTGGGGACGCCGCTCGACTGAAAGGCCAAGCGCTTGCAGCCGCGCCTGCAACCAGTCCTGGACGGCGTCGACCCCCGCCTTGTCGTCGGTTCCGGAATCGATGCCGGAAAGGTGGCGCAGGTCGTCCACGTACTCGTCGACGTGCTGCTGGAGATAGGTCAGAATGGGATCGCTCATGACTTCCAGATGCTAAAGCATCTGGCTGCCTCCTCCGACAAGCCTCGTGGGACGGGGGTGAACCTGGTGGAAGTGATTCGCGTCGTCACCATCCCGCATACGGCGCGACCGCCTCGTCACTGACCTTACCGTTGAGAACGTCCACTACCGCCTGCCGCAGGATATCGACACCCTCATCGATCTCCTCTCGAGTCAGGATCAGCGGTGGCGTGATCTCCAGCACGTTCCCCCAGTTTCCCGCGTAGTAGAGGATCAGGCCCAGCTCCCAAGCACGGTAGACCACTTTGGCGGCGGCAGGTTGGTGCGGCTCCCGCGAGGTACCGTCCTTGACAAGCTCGACGCCCTGGATCATGCCCAGCCCGCGGATATCACCGACGATCTCGAGGTCGCCGAGGGCCTGGACCAGGCACTCATGCAGGTACCTTCCAAGCTCTGCCGAGCTCTGGACGAGGTCCAGTCGCTCGATCTCGTCCAGTACCGCCAGACCGGCCGCGCAGCCGGTGGCGTTGCCAGAGGCGGTAAAAAGTGCCGAACCGGTTGCGGCATCGAGCACCTCTCGCCGGGCAACGACCGCACTTAAGGGCATCCCGCCGCCGAGCGACTTGCCGAGCAGGACGATGTCGGCTTCGACGCCACCATGCTCGAAAGCAAACATCTCACCGGTGCGGGCCAGGCCCACCTTGATCTCATCGACGGCGAGCAAGATCCCGTAGCGATCGCAAAGCGCCCGCAACTTCGGCATGAAATCGGGGGGCGGCACGACATCGCCACCGTCGCTCTGCACCGCTTCGACGAAGATAGCGGCGACATCTCGGGGCTCGCAGATCGTGCGGAATAGGTAGTGCTCCAGGTAGTGGAGACACTGGTCGGTGAGGTTCTCCGTCGTGCCGAGAAAGGGTGGGTGGTACGGGTCGGGGTAGGGCGCCTTGACGACGTTCGCTCCTCCGATCACTCCCGTCAACGACGGGTGCGCCGACAACCCCATGGTTCCATCATGAGTGCCATGCCAGCTCCCGACGAACGAGACCAGGCGGCTCCGTCCCGTGGCCTGCGGCAAGAGACGCATCGCCGCCTCGCTGGCGTCCGAGCCGGAGAGCCC
Organism: uncultured Chloroflexia bacterium; assembly: GCA_963751075.1. Lineage (GTDB taxonomy): Bacteria > Chloroflexota > Chloroflexia > Thermomicrobiales > UBA6265 > JACCXM01. Next base: position 179,542 of record CAVVTE010000031.1, read on the forward strand.
ATACCAGACCTTTTTCTCCCAGTCGCCCGGGACGAGGTCGATCAGCCGCTCGGCCAGCTCGACCGCCGGCCGGTTGATTCCGGAGACGAGCCCACCGAAGGTGGTTCGCCCGAGCTCGGCGGTCACGGCGGACCGGACACGGTCGTTGCTGTAGCCCAGGCCAGCCAGGGACCAGGCGGCGCCGAAGTCGAGATAGGAGCGGCCGTCGGCGTCGACGAGACGTCCCCCTTCCCCGCCGCCGACCACGAACGGCGTGTAGCGAATCTTGAGCGCGTTGGCGATGGCGCGGTCGTCGCGCTGTGCCAGGTCGGTCGCGGTGATGGTGGGATGTATGTCAGTCACCTTTGGTTCCCGCCTCTGTCGTCGCGGCGAACTGCTGCCCAGCCCCGGATCGACGCCGCAACCGTCTCCAGCCGATCTCGCGGCCCCCCATGATCCCCGACGGTCGCAGGATCAGGACCAGGATCATGGCGATGGCGATCACGATCTCGGCAAAGCCGCGCAGCTCGATGGGGATCAACTGGCCTAAAGCCGTCTGGTCAGCCCGCTGCGTGTTGAGCCAGCCCTCCAATCGGCGGAGCGCCTCCGAGCTGAGGGAGACGACGACGGCGCCGGTCACCGCGCCGCTGACGCTGCCGGCGCCACCGATGATCAGCATGGCCACGATGAGGAACGTCTGGGCGATGTAAAAGGCTGAGGGCGAGAAGGTGGTGATGAAGTGCGCCCAGAGCGCGCCCGCCGCCCCGGTGATGAACACACTCAGGACCCAGGCGACCCAGCGCACCCAGGCAATGTGGACGCCGAGGCTGGCGGCGGCATCCTCGTCGTCCCGCGCCGCCCGCAGGCGGAGTCCAAGCGACGACTCACGGAAGAGGAGGGCAACGACGATCGTGATCACTGCCGCGCCCAGTGCCCACCAGAGATCGGTCAGGTTGGGGATGCCGAAGACCGTGCGCGAGCCTCGGGTCATCGCCTCCCACTGCAGGAAGACGCTGTGGACGATGATCAGGAAGGCGAACGTGGCGATGGTGAACGAGGCTCCCCGCAGCCGCACCAGTGCTACGCCGAGCAGCCCGCCGACGACCGCAGCCACCCCACCAGCCAGGAGCACGGCCGGGAGAAAGGGAGTGTGGAAACCGTAGATCAGCCATTCCGTCGGCATGTCAGGCAACGTGACCCGCTTCTCATCAGGGGTCAACGTGAACCAGAGGGAGGAATAGGCGCCGATAGCCATGAAGGCGACGTGGCCGAAAGAGCTGAGACCGGAGTTACCCATGAACATCTGGAGGGCCACGGTCAGCACTACGCTGATGAGCATGACCGTCACCACGCGTCCGAAGACCCGTTCACCGGCGACGTTGGTCAGGACCGTGATGGCGATCAAGACCGCGCTCAGGATCGACGCTGTCAGGCCGGCCTGCGCTAACGGGGATGGTCGTGAAGTTGACCTCATCGCCGTTCTCGGGAGTAGGCGGGGCCGATCAGGCCTTCCGGCCGCAGGAGGAGGATGACGATCACGATGCCAAAGAGAATGGCGTTGCGGTAGTCGAGCAACGCCTGCGGCAGCCACATCTGCAAGCCGACAGTCAGGAACCCGAGCAGGTATCCGCCCAGGACCGCTCCCTTGAGACTCTCCATGCCACCGACGACCGAGGCGATGAAGGCGATCAGAACCGGTTGCAAGCCGATCGCCGGCTCGACGAGTGAGGAGCGGCCGACCCAGAAGATGGCCACGATGCCGGCGAGGAGACCACTTACCGCGAAGGCAACGCTGATGATCAGGTTGGCGCGGACGCCGAGGAGGCGGGTCATGGTGAAGTCGTCGGCGGCGGCGCGTAGGGCGATCCCGATGATGGTACGTCGCAATAAGATCGAGAGAATCACGAGCGCAAGGATGCTAACGATCAGGCTGGCGAGGTCCACAACTCGGAGCCGGAGACCGCCCACGGTGACGCTCTCGACGAAGAACTCCGGCAGCCGCACCGCCTGGGGTCGCGGTGAAATCGCGAGGAGGGCGGTGTTCTGGAGCAGGGTGCTGACCGCAAACGAGGTTATCAACATCGTACTGGCTGAGCCGAAGCGAACCGGACGAAAGGCGACCCGCTCCATGAGTACCGCCACGAGGATTGCGACGGCGACGCTGAGTAGGGCGACAAGCGGCCACGGCATGGCAGTCTGCCCAAAGAGGAACAACCCGTAGCCGGCCACCATGACCAACTCGCCATAGGCAAAGTTAATCAGGCGCAAGATGCCGTAGACGACGACGAGGCCAAGCGTCATCAGCGCGTAGAGTCCGCCCAACGAGAGCGACGAGATGATGTACTGAATGAGGTTATCCACCGGTCGCCGTCCGGTTGCTGGCGGGAGGCGCGAGGAGCGAGTCACCTCCCGCCTCCCGCCTCCCGCCGAGATAGGTCTGCTCCAGGTCGGCGTGCTGGCGGATCTCTTCTGGAGTGCCGACAAACTCGACGCGGCCGGTGTTCACGAGGTAGGCGCGGTCGACGATGTCGAGCGTCATGCGCACGTTCTGCTCGACGAGCAGGATCGTCATCCCGAGATCACGGAGCTCGGCGATCAGCCCGAAGACCTCCGAGACGAGCTTTGGCGCGAGCCCGAGCGACGGCTCGTCCATAAGGAGCATTTTCGGTCGCGACATCAGAGCTCGTGCCACCGCCAGCATCTGCTGCTGACCGCCGGAGAGATTGCCCGCCGGTTGCTGCAAGCGCTCACCGAGAATGGGGAAGAATTGGCACCAACGCTCGATGTCAGTCCGGATGGCATCACGGTCGTTCCGGACCGCCGCCCCGAGACGTAAGTTCTCCTCGACCGTCAACCCGGGAAAGATCCGCCGGCCCTCCATCACCGGGGCGACACCGCGGCGGATGATTGCCTCCGGGGCCAGCCCGATCAGGGACTGGCCGTTGTACTCGACGCGACCTCGCTCTGAGCGGACGATCTGCATGATCGCGTTCATCGTCGTGCTCTTGCCGGCTCCATTCACGCCGATCAGCCCGACGATTTCCCCTTCGTTCACCGTCAGGGACATGCCGCGCAGGGCGACGATGGCGCCGTAGCGTACGTGGAGGTCCTCAACCAGCAGCAACGCCATGCCCACCCTCCTCCGCGCCCAGGTAGGCCTCGATCACGGCCGGCTCCCGACGAACCTGGTCGGGACGGCCCTCGGCGATAGTCCGGCCATAGTTGAGGACATGGATGCGGTCGCAGAGTCTCATGATCAGGCGCATGTCATGGTCGACGATCAGGATGCCGCAGCCGCGCTGCTCGCGGATACGGTGGAGCGTCGGCAGCAAGACCTCGATTTCGGCGTCGTTGAGCCCGGCCCCTGGCTCGTCAAGCAGCAAGAAACTCGGATCGGTGGCCAGGGCACGCGCAATCTCGACTCGTCGCTCCTCCCCCTGCGGCAGGATGTTGGCGGGGAGATCGGCCAGGTGGGTGATGCCAACCAGATCCAGCGCCGCCTCGGCAGCGGTGCGCGCCTTCGCCCGCCGGACCTGCCTGGCGCTCATGGCCGCCACCTCGACGTTCTCAGCGACAGTGAAGTCCTTGAACAACTTGACGACCTGGAATGTGCGGGCTAACCCGGAGCGAGCAATCTGGTATGGCGGCCACCCCGCCATTTCGCGCCCCCCGGCCATCACGCTGCCGCTGGTGATGGTCAGCAGACCGGTAATCAAGTTGATTGTTGTCGTCTTGCCGGAGCCATTCGGGCCGATCAATCCGAGAATCTCGCCACGGCGAAGGGCGAAGCTGACCTCGTTGACGGCCCGCAGTCCGCCAAAGTCCTTGGTCAGGTCACGGACCTCTAGCCGATCCTCGGGGGAAGCTGGCGGCGGAACTGCCATTGAATCTCGGTGCCTTTTCTTCCGGTGTGGAGCTGGCAACCCAGCAACGGGGTGGACAGCGTTGTCCACCCCGTTGCCGCCAAGGCTCGCTTACTCGGCCGGAGGCGCCCACTCCGGGCGCAGCCGCTGGACGAACGTTGGCTCGCCGTTCACGACTTCGAGGATGAACGCCTCCTTGTCGGGGGCGTGCCCACCCTCCGCGTCAGCCCAGTCGAGCTGGCCGCTCAGCATGTCGAACTCGAGCTCTTCCAATGCCTGCGCGAGGGCAACTCCCTCGGTGGTGCCAGCCTGCTCGATGGCACGAGCCAGGACATGGATCACATCCCAACCCATGACGGCGAAGACGGTCTCCGGATCCCTGCCGTACTCCTCCTGGTAGAGCCTGAGGAATTCCGCCATCTCCGGACCGATTTCTTCCCCGAGGAAGCTATGGGTGGAAATGAAGATGTTGTTGCCGAGCTCCGGCCCGACGGCCGGGTAGAAGTCGGCGGTGTCCATCGCGTCGCCGCCCATCAGCGGCTGCTCGAACCCGGCGGCGCGCAGTTCGCGCACCATCATCGCGTAGTCGGGCATGTTGGTCGACAGGAAGATTGCGTCCGGCGGCTCGGGAAGGTTCTGGAGGCGCTGGATCTGGGCATTGATCTGCATGTCGCCCATCGTGTAGGTGTCTTCACTGACGACGGTGCCGCCGAGATGGTTGAAGGTCTCGACGAAGTACTCGCCGAGGGACTGGGTGTACTCGGTTGAGTTGTCGATGATCGTTGCCGCGTTCGTCCAGCCCTGGTCGATCGCGAACTGAGCCGCCGCCGCGGACATCGTCTGGTTCCACATCGAGAGGGTGAACTGCTTGTCGCCGAGTGCCTTCGATCCGTACAGCGGAGAGGAGGCGGCGGGCGAGATCCCGACGATTCCCGCCTCCTGAGCCGCCTGGCTAACCGGCGCCCCATAGTCGAAATCGTTCGGGGCGATCAGGACCTCCGCCCCGGCGTCGATCAACTCGATCGCCACATTGCCAACCGTCGCTGGATCGGTCCGGCCGTCGCCATCGATGAGCTGGAGTGGGCGTCCGAGGACTCCCCCGTTGGCATTGATTTGCTCGATCAGCGACACGTGCCGCCCTCCAATGAAGGCAGGTCGTAAGCCGCCATCCACTCGCTCTGGTGTATCGCTGCACCGATGATGATCGGATCACCTTGCGCTTCGGCGCCTGGTGTTGCGTCCTGGGCGTTGGCGACTGGCCCCGGACCAACAGTGCCGAGTCCGATAGTAAACAGGGCAAGAACAAGCAGTGCGCGTATCACCACGTTGGAACTCCCTTCTAGCGAATGCCCGGAAATCAACATTCCAGGGCCGATGGGCGCCCGCCAACATCCAGGAATGACGATCGCGGGTGGGCCCATATACACGTGCGACGGACCCAACTGTTCCGGCTGCAAGAGGGCTAAACCAGACCCCATTTCCGTGGAAGGGAACTGGAGACTCATTACCGAAGTAGCCCTCTGGCGGGCGATCCTACTGACACGCCGGAGAGGTTGTCAACAACGGTGACAACCCGCGGCGAGGGGATCCAGAGAGGACTTCACTCGTCGATTCAGCTCTGCCGACGAATCCTCTTTAATGGGTAAAGGCCTGCTTAACCGCCGCCCTTCATAATCCGGTAATTCCCATAAAAACGGCAGTCAGACCCAGTGAGAGACCCTCCTGGACGCGAGGCTGAATCGTGCCGTCATGCGCGAGAGGGACGATTACAAGCTTGTTCCCTGGCAGCGCCAGCACGGTCCCGGTGCGGGCGTCCGGGTCGACCATCCAGTACTCCTGTTCACCGAACCGCTGGTAATGGCGATTGCGTCACAACCAACTCCCCATCGATGATCTGGTGCTGGTCGCCCTCGTGCTCTTGCGAGATCGCTGCCAAATCGTCGTAGGTCAATCGCTTGACGGACATCGCCAACTCGCTACCCTCGCTTATGACTGGTGCGCTCGCCCTCGATGCCGGCCAAATCTAGCGCCGTGCGCAGCAGTACGTTGGCGCCCGCTTCCAGATCCTCCGGCGTGGAGTATTCCTGCTCGCAGTGGCTGAGGCCGTTGATGGAACGGGCGAAGATCATCGCGCTCGGCGCGATCTCCTGCATGTACTTCGCGTCGTGACCGGCGCCAGACCAGAACCGTCGCGTGGTGATGCTCATCCCCGCCGCCGCCGTCTCCACCGCATTGACGATCTCGGCGGCAAAGGGCGTCGGCTCGCTAGTCCAGAAGCGATTGACGGCTATGGTCACCCCGGTCAGCACCGCGACGTCGCTGGCCAGGCGCTCCAGCCCGGCGACGAGCCGGTCGAGAGTGGCAGAATCGGGGTGGCGTAGATCGACGCTCATGGTCACCTTGCCAGGGATCGTGTTGATAACATTCGGCTCCGCGGCAATACGGCCAACGGTACCAACCGCGCCCTCAACGGCCCGCGCGATGTCGTCGACCCCGGAGATCATGCGGGCGGCGGCAACGAGGGCATCGCGGCGCAGGGGCATCGGTGACGGCCCGGCGTGGTCTGCCCGTCCTTCGATGGTGATCTCACTCCAGGTAATGCCGACGATGCCATCGACGACGCCGACCGGAATCCCGGCGTCTTCCAGCACCGGGCCCTGTTCGACGTGCAACTCCAGGTAAGCGGCCACGGGACCGGGACGGTGGTCGCGATCCCCCTTATAGCCAATCCGCTCCAGCTCGTCGCCGAAAGTGGCGCCATCCCGGTCGGTCCGCCCGTAGACGTACTCAGGTGTGAAGCGGCCGGCGACGGCACCGGAGGCGAGCATGGCCGGTTCGAAGCGGACCCCCTCCTCGTTCGTCCAGTTGACCAGCTCTAGCGGACGCCGAGTCGTGACGCCAGCGTCATTGAGGGTGCGCATGACCTCCAACCCGGCGAGGACGCCGTAGGCGCCGTCATAGCAGCCGCCACGCCGCACGGTGTCAATGTGCGACGCCATCAGCACTGCCTTGCCGCTCTCCGAACCGGCGCGGCGTCCGGTGATATTGCCGAAGTCATCGATGCGCACACGCAGGCCAGCTTCCTCCATCCAGCGGCGGAGAAGATCACGCGCGGAGCGGTCCTCGGAAGATAAGGCAAGCCGGGTGACGCCCCCACCCGGAGTCGCCCCGATCCGGGCAAGCTGGCGAATGCTCTCGTGCAGCCGGTGGGCGTTGATGCGCATGACGATCCTCCGGTGGGTGTCGGGGTGGTGGGGTGGCAGGGTGGCAGGTAGGATGGAGCGGGTCTCGGGTTAGCCTGTCGTACCCCGTGACCCCGCCACCAACGACCCGCGACACCGCTACCGTCGTCTCACCCCATCACCCTTAGTTCGCGGGTTGCCTCGTTAAGGCGACGGCCGCCGTCGGCAGTGCAGACGACGGTGTCTTCGATCCGTATCCCGAACTGACCCGGGAAGTAGACCCCGGGCTCATCACTGAAGACCATCCCCTCCGCCAGCGGGAGGGTGTTTCCTTCCAGGAGGTACGGCTCCTCGTGCAGGGAGAGCCCCAGCCCGTGCCCAATTCGGTGGATGAAGGCGTCGCCATACCCGGCGTCAGTGAGGACGGTCCTGGCGGCACGGTCTATCTCCTGGCAGGGCACGCCGGGACGCACGGCCTCGAACGCCGCCTGATTGGCGGCCAGCACCGCCTCGTAGGCGCGGACGAACTCGGGCGACGGCTCCCCGACGTGGACCGTGCGGGTGACATCGGAGTTGTACCCCTCCAGTTTGCCCCCCCAATCGCAAACGACGGCATCACCCGGGCCAATGATCCGGTCACTCGCGGTCTGGTGTGGGGACGCCCCATTCGGCCCACTGCCAACGTTGCAGAAGACCGGTTGCAGACCCCGCGCCGCCAGCAGTCCCATCAGGCGGTCACGCGCGTCCCACTCGGTCAGTCCGCTCAGTGGGATCGTGAGGAACTCCTCCCAGGAGTCATCGGTGCGCCGCGCGGCTTCGGCCAGGAGCGCAATTTCGCGATCGTCCTTGATCATCCGCAATGGCCGCAGGAGTTGGCCACCCTCGGCCCAGCGAGCACGGGGCATGGCCCGCTGGAGCCGGAGGGTGAAGACACTCCATAGCTCATCTCCGGCGGCGATAGTGCCCTTGGGCTGCCGCGCCGGCAACCTCGGCCACCTTCGCCGCTGGATCGTCCGTCTCCTCCCAGGGAACGATCCTGCAGTAGGTCGTGTGGGTTTGTGAGGCAGCGGCGCTTCCAGTCCCGGCACGACGAAGTGCGGCACGCCGTCGCGCGGTAGGACGAGCACGCTCATCCGCTCCGATTCGTGCCCCTCGTAACCGATCAAATAGAGGAGGTCGGCGGAGGCGCCGACGACGAGGAGATCGATCCCCTGTCGCGCCATCTCCCCTTGCGCGCGCCGCAGGCGTTCGGCGTACGGGACAGAAGCGGCTCGGGCATCCTGAGCGGGAGCGGCGAGGGAAGACATGGGGGCCGTTCTCCTTCGAGACCACGATCGTTCTGGCGAGCATCGATTCTAGCGCAGCCACCCGCGTCGAGTACGTGCCAACCTGAACCGGCAAGTGCTCGATTCACGGCTTTCGATGAAAGCATTTCGTGTCACTCGAGGGGCAGTTCCGTGAGATGACGCGGCTGCCGCAAGTGGAGGACACAGGTGGTCGTTGCTCAGGTTTTCTTCAGGTAGCGTACGGTATCCTTCACACATCTCGTGCCGTGCACGCTCGAAGTGCGCTGGCAACCCGTGCCAGTCGCGGCGTCATCTACCTATTACTTTGTGTGCAAGTGCAAGGAGCATCGGATGCGCGGACACCGATCCCGTTCTCTCGGCTGGCTCGCGACCATCTTTGTGGTTGGGACCACCCTCATTGTTCCCTGGCCGGCCCTGGCGCAGGATGCGACTCCAGCCGCTACAGGTGAGCCGACCCGTTCCCTTACGCGCGAGGAGTTCACGACCCAAGTCGTCGAGGATCTTGAATATTCGGATGCCGCAACCCCGGGCGGCACATTTATCGATTCCACCATGTCCGACATCCAGACCGTGCATCCTTTCTTGGCAGAGGAGGAGACGTCAATCGCCATCGCCGGCTTGGTATTCGAGCAACTGATCGGCGGCGATGTGCGCACCGGACAACCGGCCCCGACGGGTCTGGCGGACTCCTGGGAGATCGCCCCGGATGGGGTGACTTACACGTTTCACCTCAACAAAGACGCCAAGTGGCATGACGGCGTCGATGTGACAGCCGCCGACGTCCAGTTCTCTTTCGATGCCCTAGCCAACCCGGACGCTGGCAGCGTTTACACCGGAACGTTTCTCGACTCGGTCGAATCATGGCGCGCCATCGATGACGACACCTTCGAGGTCGTCGCCAAAGAGCCCCTCTTTACGTTCCTCTACGACATCGTTGCCTGGATCATCCCCAAGCACATCTGGGAGAGCGTCCCGGTCGCGGAGTGGAGAAACGACCCTGGAGCTACCGGCGCCGATCCCTCGCGCGTCATCGGCTCGGGCCCGTTCAAGTTCCAGGAATGGCAGCAGGGTCAGAGCGTCACCCTCGTTCGCAATGACGACTACTACGGCAAGGTGCCGTACATCGACAGCTATGTGCTGACGATCTGGCCAGAGCAGACGACCGCCGTCAACGCGTTGCTGAACGGCGAGACCGACGCGGTCGAGCTCACCGCGCCCGACGTTGCCAGCGTCGAGGGAGTGCCAGGCATCGTTGTCACGGACTACCCGACGCCCAACTTTACGTACTACGAGTTCAATCTCAACAGCGACGTGACCACCCTCTGGCAAGACCAGCGGGTGCGACAGGCATTTCTGTATGCTCTCGACCGGGAGGCGATCGTCAACGACATCCAACTCGGCTACGCTGAGGTGGCCCAGGGTACGCAACCGGTCATCTCCTACGCCTACGCCCCCGACCAGATCACCACGGTCTACAACTACGATCCGGAGAAGGCCAAGGCGCTACTCGCTGAGGCCGGCTGGGGTGACACCGATGGTGACGGCATTGTTGACAAGGATGGGCAACGCCTCTCCTTCGAATTGCTGTATGCCGGTGGTACAACGACTAACGATCAGACGGCCGCCTACATGCAAGATGCTTGGCGGGCGATCGGCGTTGAGATGACCCCACGCGCGCTGGAATTCGCGGCGCTGATCGAGGCGACAACGACAAATTTGGACTGGGAAGTCGCGCTCTACAGTTTTGGGTGGGACGCCTCGTTTCTGCAGGTAGCCATGTTCGGGTGCGACCAGTACCAGGTCGGCTTCAATGACATGAAGTATTGCAATCCGGAACTGGATGCGATCAACGAGGAGGCCAAGCGTACGTTCGATGAGGACACACGTCGGGATCTGCTGATCCAAGCGAGCAACATCGTCAATGAGGAGCAGCCGGTTGGCGTCATGCACTTCCGGACGAGACATCTATGGATACAGCGACCGTCTGCAGAATTACAACCCGAGCGCCTGGGGCGTCGACCTCACGCTAGGTCTGGATCCAGCAGTAGTCAAGGGTGATGGGTGTTTGCCCTCACCCCAACCCCTCTCCCATTTCGATGGGAGAGGGGCTTTTCGGTCCCGACACGAGCAGTTCTCCCGTCTCCCCAGACGTTAAGAGAAGGACTGGAGAGAACGAGAACGCTCCATTATGTATACTCAGACGATTCGCGAAGACCCGCCTCCGTTTGGGCTCGGTTGCCCAGTTCAATTGGTGATCAGGCTATGAGCGTCCTCCTTGTGCCCGTGACCATCTCTATCCAAGCGCTTCCGGATGGAGGCTGGCGGTGACTGCCTACATCATTCGCCGCCTCCTGCAAATGATCCCACTCATTTTCGGGGTCACGTTTCTCACGTTCGCCTTGATCAACCTCATTCCGGGGAGCCCGGTGGCGCGGTTGCGCGACAACCCGAAGATCCGGCCCGAGGCCGCGATCGAGCTGGAGCGGCAACTGGGGCTGGACAAGCCCTGGCCGGAACGGTATGTCCGCTGGCTGGGCGACCTGGCGCACGGTGATCTTGGAGTTTCCCTCTACAACCGGCTGCCGGTGGCCGACCGCATCTGGGCCGTGATCCCCAACACGCTGCTGCTGGCGGTTCTCGCTCTGACGCTGGCGCTTCTGGTGGCGGTGCCGCTGGGTGTGTATTCGGCCGTGCGACATGGCACGCTCTTCGATCGCTCGGCCAGCGTCGGCGCGGTCGCCATGTACGCCATGCCCGACTTCTGGCTGGCGCTACTCCTGGTGATCCTCTTCTCGCTCAAATTCAGGGAATGGGGTCTGCCCTCATTACCCGTCGGCGGCATGGTCGACCCCCGCGGCGGCGGTGGATTCCTGGACCGGGTCGAACATCTCATTCTGCCGGTGCTGGCGCTGGCCATGGTCCAGATCGGCTCGTGGTCGGCGTTTTTCCGGTCGTCAATGCTAGAGACGTTGAGTCAGGAATACGTGCGCACCGCCAAGGGGAAGGGGCTTCCCAGCCGGACTATTCTCTACGTCCACGCCTTCAAGAATGCGTTCCTGCCGCTGATCACCATTGTCGGTCTGGCGCTACCGGGGCTGCTCGGCGGCGCCTTCTTCATCGAGGTGATCTTTGCCTGGCCGGGAATGGGCCGGCTCACCTTCGAGGCGGTTGGCCGCCGCGACTACACGATGATCATGGCCACGACACTGATGTTTTCCGTGCTGACGATGGTCAGCAACCTCATCGCCGACGTGCTCTACGCGGTTCTCGACCCACGCATCCGGCTAGACCAGGGCGTCTAAGATGATCGACGTCGCCTCTGAGGAACGCGAAAGCAGTTCTGAACTCACCGCAACGACGGATCCACCGGCAAACACCGCCCCGTTTCGGGGTACGCCGAGCCTCTCCGCGCACGCTGCCGCCGAGGCCTATGATGGCGTGCTCGACCGCCGCTCACTGCGCAAAACCCCTGGGCCTCTACATCCGCGCCTGGCGCCGGTTCCGCGACAACCGCGTCGCCATGACCGCGCTTGTGATCCTCAGCGTGATCGTGGTGTTCGTTCTCAGTGCGGGGTTGATCTCGACCTATGTGACCGGGTTTACACCTCAGGAGAACCACCTCGCCGACAAGCTGAAGCCGCCGATGACCGATGGGTACGTCCTCGGCAGCGATGGCAACGGCCGCGACATTCTCACCCGGCTGGCATATGGAGGCCGCATCTCGATCATGATCGCCGTTCTCTCGGCGCTCGCGACCTTCTTCCTCGGAGGCGCGATCGGTCTCCTGTCCGGGTATGCGGGCGGAAAAGTCGACACCGTGATCATGCGCCTCGTCGACGTCCTACTCTCTATCCCCGGACTGCCCTTGCTGATCCTGATCTCCACGCTCTTCCGACCGGGACCAGTCGGACTGGCGCTCGTCTTGGCGTTTGTCTCGTGGCCGGGAATCGCCCGCATCGTACGGGGTGAAGTCCTCTCTTTGCGCGGGCGTGAGTATGTGGATGCGGCACGCACGCTCGGCGCATCGTCGACCCGGATCGTACTACGGCACATCCTGCCGAACATCATGCCGTTGATGGTGGTCTACATCTCGCTCATCATCCCGGGCCTGATTCTGGCCGAAACTGGGCTCTCTTTCCTCGGTATCGGGGTGCAGGTGCCAACCCCGTCCTGGGGCAACATGCTCGGCGACGCCCAACAGTTCTTCCGCACGAACGTGAGCAACGTGATCATCCCCGGTCTGATGATCTACATCACCTCGCTGACGATGTACCTGGTGGGTAGCGGACTGCGCGACGCGTTCGATCCGCGCTTGAGTGAGTAGCCCAGAGTCGTGAGACGGCAAGACGGCCGGTTGGAGCAATCACCCCGACCGCTCAAGATATGCCAACGAGACTCTGCCACGGTGAGAAATCGACATCGCTGATTCTGACCGCGCACCGTCGGACCTGTAATCCTCCGGCGTATCTGATTGACCGGTTCTGGTGCGCAAAGTGCGTGCCAATCTGAAGGAGTGAGCGAAAACGTGACCGCCACAGCGACCGCCGTTCTGCCCCGCGCCGAGGTTCCCGTCGAGGAGACGTGGGCGCTGGAGACCATTTTTGCGAGCAACAACGCTTGGGACGATGCCTTCGCCGCGAGCGGCGAGCCGTTGCGTACGCTGCAAGCCTTCCGCGGCCGCATTGCCGAGAGTGCGACTACGCTGCTCGCGGCCCTGCGAGCGGCGGACGATCTGACCGAGGCCGTCTCGAAGGTGCTCGTCTATGCCCTGCTGCGCCGAGCCGAGGATGCCACGAATACGACCTCCGGTGAGATGGCCGATCGTGCCATCGGGTTGGCGTCCCGCGCTCAAGCGGCCGCGTCTTTTCTGGCGCCGGAGATCGCCGACCTCTCCAATGAGACCATCGCCGACTGGATTGCTCAGGAGCCGGGTCTGGAGCCGTACCGCCACGCACTGAGACGGATCGCGCGGGAGCGCGATCACATCCGCTCCGTAGAAGTCGAAGAACTGCTAGCGCACGCCGGCCAGATGGCCGCTGCCTCCGAGATCACGCAGAGCGTGCTCGAAGACGGGGAATTGCCCCTGGGTCAGATCACCGACGAGTCCGGGCAGACGGTGCGGCTGGCGCAGGGGAATCTGCAGCGCTTTCTCGACTCAACCAACCGGCGCGTACGGCAGGAAGCCTGGGAGCAGTCGGCCGATGCCTACCTCGCCTTCCGCAACACCTTCGGCGCCACCCTGGCCGGCGCCGTCAAGCGCGACGTGTTCTATGCCCGCGCCCGCGGCTATGACTCGTCGCTGCACGCGGCGCTGGCGGGAGACAATATCCCGCTAGCGGTCTTCCACAACCTCCTCGACACCGTCTGGAAGCACTTCCCGGTCTGGCATCGCTACTTCAACGTTCGCCGTCGCTTGCTCGGGCTGCCAGAGGGCGAACTGCACGGCTACGACCTCGAGGCGCCCCTCGCCGGGGAGTTGCATTTCCCGTGGGAGCAGGGTGTGGAGACCATCCTCGCATCACTGGCGCCGCTGGGTCCGGAGTACGTCGGCGAAGTCCGCCGCGGCATGGCTGAGCGTTGGACCGACCGTTGCGCCAACGTTGGCAAGGGGGGCGGTGCCTTCTCCGGGGGAACCTTCGGCACTGAGCCGTTCATCTCCATGACCTGGCAGGACAACCTCACCAGCGTCTCTACGCTGGCGCACGAGATCGGCCACTCCATGCACTCGCTGCTGACCTGGAGGCACCAACCGGTGACCTATGCCCGGTACGGGATGTCGGCGGCGGAGACGGCCTCCAACCTCAACCAGGCGCTAATGGGCGCCCACTTGCTGGCGGAGCGACAGGACAGGGACTGGACGATCGCGGTGATCGAGGAACGGATGGCGAATTTCATGCGCTACCTCTTCACCATGCCAATTCTGGCCCGCTTCGAATTGGCCGCACACGACCGGGTGGAGGCTGGAGAAGCGCTGTCCGCCGACTGGATGAGCCGGACGTTGCTCGGGTTCTATCGCGAGGGTTACGGACCAGAGGTGGTCATCGATTCGGCACGGATGGGGATCACCTGGGCGCGATTTTCACACTTGTTCATGAACTTCTATGTGTTCCAGTACGGCATCGGCATCGCCGCCGCGGGCGCGCTCGCCGACGCAATCCTTACCGAGGGCGAGCCGGCGCGGGAGCGCTATCTCACCTTCCTCCGTGCCGGCGGCTCCGTCGATCCTATCGTCGCCCTCCGCGATGCGGGCATCGATATGTCCTCCCCCGAACCGATCGAGCGCGCATTTGCATTGATGAGCAGGTATGTCGATCAATTGGAGGAACTAGCGACATAGACGAAAGCTTATAGAACCACCTCTATGAGACGATTGGCCTCCTCGTCCCAGGTCGCAACACGCGGATTCCAGCGATCGAGGAGGTTCGTATGTCCACGGCGAACACGAAGCAGGATCAATGGCAGAAGTTGTTTGGCTATGCCCTGGGCAATCAGGCGACGTGGGTCATCGATGTAGGTCTTAAAGCCGGAATATTCGCGGCGATCGCCAACGCGGCCCCTGAAGGCATCACCGACTCTGCACTCGCAGAGGGGCTCGGTTTCCAGCCGCGCTACGTTGCTGTCTGGTGCCGTGCAGCATACGCATTTGAGCTCCTCGACTGGGATGAGTCAGCAGGATACCGCCTGGCACCCCATATGGAACGGTTGTTGCTCGATCCCACCGATCCGCAGTACATCGGTGGGCGACTCCAGTTCTATACCGCGCTTTACGAGGACTATCTGGCCTTCCCGGAGTCGCTGCGCACTGGTCGAGTTTGGCCTCGTAGCGAGCATGATCCGTGGCTTCTCGAAGCCTTGAAGAACATGACTCGGCCCGACGCCGTCGTGCTCACCAACCATGTCCTACCACAGGCCCCGGAAACCCTCGCTCGCCTGGAGGATGGTGGAGCGATGCTGGAGATCGGCCCTGGAGGAGGATTCGCTCTGACTCACTATGCCGGGCGATTTCCGACTGCCCGCGTCGTGGGTCTGGAGTTCGACGCGCCCAGTGTTGACCTGGCGCGGCAAACCGTGGCCGAGGCTGGCGTCACGGAGCGCGTCGAAATTCGGCACGGAGACGCCAATCTCCTCGATGAGCAAGAAACCTTCGACCTCGTGGTCATGAACATTACGCTCCACGAGACGGGAGGATCACCTGAATACCTGAACGTGCTGCAGCGGTCGCGCCACGCCCTTAAACCCGGCGGAACAATTCTCGTTTCAGAGCTTCCCTATCCCGACTCGCCAGACGCATACCGCGAGAACCCGGTCTACAAAGCGTTGGCCGGAGTGCAGATCCACGAAGCGCAGGTCGGCTGTGGGACGATCACCCAGAACGAGCTGCGGACCCTCCTCTCGGACGCGGGTTTCAGGAATTTGCGGGTCGCGGAACAGCCACTCCCGACTCGCTTCGTGATGCTCGCGGAAAAGTAGCGAAGGGGTATGCCTCACGACCTCCCCATCTCTCCCAGCTTTTCCAACAGCAGCGTCTCGGCGACGATCATGCGCTCGAGCTCGCCCAGGTCGAGGCTTTCATTGGCGGCATGGACCTGGGAATGTTGGTCGCCGGGTCCCCAGACGACAAACTCAGCGTCAGGAGCCAGCTTCTGCAGGGTGGTCAGAAGTGGGATGGTGCCACCGGAGCCGGTCACTTTCGGCTCCGTCTCGAAAGCCTCGGCAGCTGCCTCCCGGGCAGCGGCGAAGATCGGGCCCGCCGTCCTGCCCATGAAGGCGTTGCCGGTGTGCACCGGGGCAGTAATGACCTCGACGCCCCACGGCGCGGAGGCGTGCAGATGCTCCATCAGCAGCCGGAGCGATTCGTCGGGATCTGAGCCCGGAGCGATACGCAGTGACACCCGCGCCTTGGCCTCGGGCATGAGGCTGTTGGAGGCACCCTCGGTCGGGGTGGCATCGAGACCGATAGCGGTCACCGACGGTTTGGACCAGAGACGCGAGGCGAGCGTGCCGGTGCCCATCAGCTTGACCCCCGGCAGCACCCCGGCCGCTGCCCGGTAATCATCCTCGGGGATACCGCCGCCCTCCCACTCGAACCGGGTGAGACCGGGGATGGCCACGTCGCCGTGCTCGTCGAGGAGACTGTCCAGAATACGGATGAGCGCCATGAGGGCATCAGGCGCGGCGCCGCCATAGCTCCCGGAGTGGGCCATGCCTTTGAGTGTGCGCACGGTAACGTCGCAGGCGGCAATACCGCGGAGCGCCGCCGTTAGCTCCGGCTCGCCCGCCTTCAAATTGCCGCCGTCGTTGATGACGAAAGCATCGCAGCGAACCAGGCCGGGATTGGCGGCGATGAGGGTCTCCAGGTTGCTCCCCGTCTCCTCTTCCCCCTCCATCAACACCTTGACCCCGACGGGGGGTTGCCCACCAAAGAGGCGCAGCGCGGCGGCGATGATCATCACCCCCGACTTGTCGTCGGCAGCCCCGCGGCCGTAGATCCTCTCGCCGCGGATCTCCGGCTCGAACGGCTCCATGTCCCACCCCTGCTCCATGGGCGCGGGCTGGATGTCGTAGTGGGCGTACATGAGGATGGTGGGCGCGCCCGGAGGCGCCGCGATCTCAGCAAAGACGGCCGGGTAGCCGCCGGGGACATCGAGCAGCCGCGCGCCGGGGACTCCGTAGCGCTCGAGGAGATCGACGATCGCGTCCGCCGTTGCCAGCACCGGCTCTGCCGGGAACCCGGGAAAAGCACAGGAGGGTATGCGGACCAGGGCGGCGAGATCCTCGGTCACGTCCGCCATAATCCCCTCGGCGAGCGTGCGGACGGTTTCCACAGGCATGGCGACTCCCTCTTAATCGGGTGAGGACGAATTCATGCGGGTTGTATAGCAGGACGCGGGCCGTGCCGAAGGAGACGGTTCATTCGGACTGAGCGTTGCCTCAGTCCAGAAAATGCTGCCCCAGGTCCCGGAAGCGCTCAAGGACGAGCAGAGTTCCCGGACCGTCACCATTGACGTCTTGATGCTCGAGCCGCCAGGTGGCGGGGTGCGGGATGAACACCGCGTTGAGCCCAATGCCCAGCGCCGGGTTGATGTCCGATTTTGGCGAGTTGCCGATCATCCAGGTCCGAGCGGGATCGACCTCCAGCTCCGCCACGAGCGCGCGGTAGGCCGCGGCGTCCTTCTCAGGCACGACAGCGGCATGCCGGAAATAGCTCCCCAGCCCTGAGCGGTCGATCTTCAACCGCTGCTCCTCGGGATGTCCCTTCGTCATCAGCGTGAGGTCGTGCCGCTGGGGCCAGGAGCGCGAGTGTCTCTTCCACCCCTTCGATCAGCTCGATCGGTTGGGACAAGATACGCTCGCCGAAGGCCATCACCGTACGCAGGTCGTCTTCGGCGATGTCCCGCTCGGCCAGGTGCTCATAGCAGAGACGGAGATTCTGACTGAACGCGGCCGATCCGTAGCCGTGGACGCGCGAAGTTGGCCCGCTCGATTTCGTCCAGGACGGCCCGCGCCTCCTCCCGCGTCAGCGTCGAGTGGGCGAGAAAATCGAGAAAATCCTCGATCGCCCGCTCGAAGTGGATGTTGTTCTCCCAGAGGGTGTCGTCGGCGTCGAAGATCAGGTGCTGCAAGGGCATGGGTGTCATCATGGCAGGGAGTCTACGCCGTATCCAGGCAAACTGGTTTCGTCCCCTGTTCGCGCGTCCCAACCAAGCACGCGCGGAGACGCGTCAGGCGCCGAAAAGAAGCCGGCTAGTCGCCTCCGGCCCCGGCGATGCCGATGGGTCCCGCGGTGCCGGCTGGGACCACCTCGGACGTTGGCATCCCGGCCTCGGGGCCGAACTGGCCCTTGTACGAACCGCGCACAAGCTGACGTAGGAGGAGAACGAATTCGTCATCGTCCCGGCCGCCTGAGAGCCAGACGTTGAGCGGCCGGGCGCCCGCGACGCCTTGCAGCCGCACCCCGCCGCGCCGCCGCGCGACCCCGCCGAACTCGGTCCAGCGCCGAAACGGCGTCCAGGCAGCACGGATCCCGCGCGAGGTCATCGTGTAGCGCACCGGCAGGGCCAACAGCAGCGCCAGAAGTGCCGTCACGAGCACGACAGCCAGCAGGCTGATCTTCCCCAACGCGAGCAAGACAACCGCAAGGACGAAGATGAGCAGCGTCGCCTGGCCATGCATACGCAACCTCCCTAGCACGGAGAGGGTCTCCCGACTGACCAGGTTGCCTGAAGCCCGTTCCCCCCAGGGGACCCAGACCCGGGAGAAGAGAGCCAGGGTGACGGCGATCAGAATAAGTTCCAGTGCGTTCACGTTCATGTCAGTGATCCTCAGGGAAGGGTCCAGGATGCGTCCGCGCCGCCCAGCAAATGCCCGTGCGATCACACGTTCACCTACCAGTTCAGGATGGACTTGCAAGAGTAGTTCCCGCGACGGCCGGGCATCTCGTGCGCCCGCGTTCGTACGCAATAAAAACGTCCCGTCGCGGCGGCGCGTTCCGATCCGGCGTCCGATGCCGTGGATAGCCCTAGTGTGACACCTCAATCCGGCAAAGTCTCTGGCGCAATGTTAAGGTCGAGGGGCCGGCAAGTTGGCTACGCGACACAAATCCAGTCCCAGACACCAGTTTCTTCTCAGCCCTTCGGGAGAATGACGCGCCGACCGCCATGATGTGAGATGGATTGGTGGGCACGGCCGAGCGTGCAAGCCAGGCCATGGATTCGTGTTCGGGTGCTTGAGTTGCTGGGCACGGCCGAGCGCGCAAGTCAGTCCATTGATTCGCGTCAGGGTGCTACCGCATCACGTCCGCCCGGAGTCGGGGCTAGACCTCGGCGTCGAACTGCCGTTCTCCGAGGCGGTCTGCATCCAGGTGATATCGCTCCCCCAGGAGTCGATAACATCACCATGTCCGCGCGACCGGGTTTGATCCAGGATCGCCGAGAAGAGTCGTTGCAACGCGGTGCTATCACCATGCTCGACAATCGCCGCGATCAGCTGGAGCAATCGTCGCCGGTGATCGGGAAGGTTTGCAGCGGGTACTCACGGAGCTCGTGCGCGAGCACGACGGGATAGGGTCTGATGCGTCCCTCGAGGGCAAAGATGACCGCCAGCCCGTGCTGTACGGCCTCGCTCGCTTCTAGCCGCGCACAGAGCGTATTCCCTTTTCGTGTGCACTTCAGCGAGCGGTAGACACTGTTGATGAAGGCATCAAGCGAGCTCCGCACGAACGGGGATTGGTGCTCCGCCGCGATGCGTCCCTTCTCCTCCACGAGTGCGGTGACGATGCCGGTGCGATCCGCCATGACTTTGGCGTGGGCGAAGCTGTAGCGGTCCCAGGCGAAGGGCGTGTCCCACCCGGCGTAGGCCGCGAAGTCGCGAAGAGACATCACGTGCAGATCGACGTTCGGGAACGCGTCGGCCCGATACCGCGTCGGCGTGCCGTCTTCCGCCTCGTCACGCAGAATCACCCGAACGTCATAGTCGGACCACGGGGTAGCCAGTCCCTGGGCATGGGATCCGGTCAGCACGACTCCCAGCACATCAGGGTCCTCCCGTGCCTGGCGCAGCAGCGCATCAAATCCCTCATGTTCCGGCGCCATCCGCTCATGCTCCCGCATGCCAGTTCCTCGTGAACGGACCGTAGTTGACGGTGGTTTTCATCGCACCGCGGCGTCGATGCTCTCGTCCTAGCTCAACCGGCGACGCCGCCTGGCACGCCCCTCTGCCAAGTTGTACCGAGACACAGCTGAGCAGTCCAACCCGCTAGAACAGTTGCGTCAACGAAGGTTGGAACGGTTCAGTGGCGTTGCCAGTGCCACCGCGGTCTGGAATGCCGCGTGTGTTGTCATGCGGATTGTCTGTGACCGATCCTGTTCACTGCCGTGTTGCCGATGTTTGGGAGAGAGGATGCAGCCAGGGATGACGACGAGCAGCATCCAGCACATCGCGGTCGTTGGCGCCGGGCTGATGGGCCACGGCATCGCCCTCGAATTCGCCGCGTACGGATACGACATCACCCTGCACGACCGCGACCAGTCCCAGCTGGAGCGGGCGAGAGGCGGTATTGCCGAAGGGGTGGCGCGACTCGTCGAAATTGGCCGCATTACTGCCGAGGACGCCGCCGCGTCTCCCGCGCGCATCGCCATGGGGACCGATCTCCGATCGACCGTCGCCGATGTGGACCTGGTGATCGAGGCGGTCAGTGAGGACATCGAGCTCAAGCGGACGGTCTTCCGCGACATCGACGCCTGGGCGCCGCGGCACGCCATCCTCGCCTCCAACACCTCGACCTTCATGCCTAGCCTGCTAGCAGCGGCCACCACCCGGCCGGAACGAGTGCTTGTGGCTCACTACTTCAACCCGCCGTACCTTCTGCCGCTGGTCGAACTGGTGCGGGGCGCCGTGACCAGTGACGAAACCGTGGCCACCATGCGCACCCTCTACGAAGGGATCGGCAAGAGTCCAGCCGTCGTGCAACGGGAAGCGCCCGGGTTCGTGGGCAATCGTCTCCAGATGGCGCTCTTGCGAGAGGCGCTGGCTATAGTCGACTCCGGCATCGCCAGCCCGCAGGATGTGGATACGATCATCAGGACCAGCTTTGGCCGACGCCTGGCGGTGGCCGGCGTGTTCGAGGTCTTCGAAGCCGCGGGTTGGGATCTGACCCTGGCGGTTGCCGACCAGCTCTTTCCCGCTATCGACCGCTCCACCGAGCCGCCGCTGAGCTTACGCGAGAAGGTGGCGCGGGGAGAACTTGGTTTGAAGACCGGGAAGGGCTTCTACGAGTGGACTCCAGAAGAAGCGGCGGCGTTGCGGGGACGGATCGGCACCGCGCTGGCCGCAATTGCGCGGCTCGGTGATGCCTAGCCTCATCTCGATTCACCTTCCTGAGGCGCCTCCGGGTTCGTGGCGTTACCGCTTCGATCCCGCATGGTATTGGACCGACCAGGTAGTAGACCTTCCGCCGACCACGAGCTCAGGACATCTCAAACGCGCGATAGGCTGGAGCCGGCGACACAATCAGAGGCGGGCGATCAACGGCGTTCACGATCTCGACGGAATCCATGGCTTTGGCCCCATCGTGCGCGATCCGAACGAGCCGCTCTTTCGCACGGCGTGGGAAGAGCACGTGCACACGATCGGCGAGCTCCTTATGGACGATCGCTACGTCACGGTCGATGCGTTCCGCAAATCTTTCCCGGCACCAACGCTGTTGGGCTTGGCGAAAATCCGCAGCCGCTCTATCAGGTCCGATTCGATGCCCACGAGTTAGGGGGGAAGTCCGCTGAGCAGTGCCAGACGGTTTCGCTCGAGCTGATTGAATGCTCGGGAGGTGATGGCGATCGGTCAGCAGAAAGCGACCAGAACGCGTCAGCCGAGCCGCACGTAGGTCAGGTCGAAGTCGTGTTCCCAGGTGGCGCCATCATGAGCGATCTCCCAGCGGCCCACGATCGACGTGCCGTCATCGCTGAACGTCCCGGTGAAGCGCTGCGCGAAGTCCAGAGGTGAGAAGTCCGGCGCCTCTCGCCCCAGCGTCCAGACCCCGTCCTCCAAGCTCATCCTATACACACGGGCGATGCCACGCGAGTCGAAGTAGTGCTGCTGGAAGGTCCCGCGGTCGTCGTCGAAGCCGATGATCGCCAGGCCGTCCGGCGCCTCGGGCACGGGCACCTCCCAGCGCTGGATGAGGAACCGCTCGCCCGGCATCCACTCAAACACCACCCGTCCGCCGGCGACGGGCGGCACACCCGGAAACGCGACGTGCATGGTCCACTCGCCGATGAAGCGCTCCAGGCGCTTGCGCGGCTCATCCATTGCGATAATGCCCCCGCCCGAATCGACAAAACCGTGCGTTCGTCATCCATGACGGCTACGACGGCGACCCGATCTCGGATGCACCCCCTCCGCTACTGGCGGCAACAGGGAACGGACGCAGAGATTCCGCGCTACTCATTTTTCGTAGGCTGTCACCACGGGTGCGCTCAGCGACGAGTGCTCGTGTCCCAGGATCGCCGTAGCAATGGCGCCACGACTTGCCGGAGGCTGGAATCCGCGTGGAGTGGAGCTCCTAGACATGTGAAAGGAGAGATTCCGCGACACATTCTTTCAATTGTCGGTCTCGTCCCCTGGCTACTCTCGCTCTCCCCGGCCACGTAGAACACCGTAGCATGACCCGAGCCGAACATACCTCCCCTGGCAGCGATCGAGCCAAAAGTGGTGGGGACGCGCGGCGAAAGGAGTTCGATTCAGGCAGGCACTAATCAGGGAGCCTATGAAGGACATAGCAAAACGCCGACAAGTCTTGCGCTTGCGCGCCAGCCCCATCGGCGTTTGCTCGCCGCCCGCTTCCGGAATTGCTTCCGTCCCCGTTTGGCTTACAGTGAACGTACACCCTCCATGCCGCTTTGTCAATACCCCTTTTTCAGGGTGATTGTTCATGGGCTGGTAAAAACGCGGTAGGATGCCGGTCGGATCTACCCCGACTTTCCCGGAGGCCCGCCATGCGCCTGTCCTTGATCCTTCCCCCCGTCCAGCCGCGAGGTCTATCCAGCGGTGGAACGCTGCCCCTATGCCGGCTGCGAGCGGAGAGCATTTCCAACACTGGCAAGCGGTGCCCAAGCCGCTACGTGACACGCAGTTCGACGAAGTCGTCGCCCAGCGCTATCGCTGTCTGCGCTGTGGACGGACCTTTCGCCTCTACCCGGTCGGGGTCAGTCACGACCAGACGAGTGCGCGGCTCAAGGGCGTGGCCGTGATGTTCTACGTGTTGGGCATGAGCTACGGGGCGGTGGCCACCGCGCTCGGGGCGCTAGGCTGGTCGCTGAGCAAGGTGGCCGTATACTACGTCGTACAGGAGGCCGGAGCGGCGGTGGCCGGGCTGCGCCGCGAGGCAATGCGCCACGGTGGGGGCAGGGCCGCCTGGGTGGCCGCGCTGGGGGTGGACCTGACCGCCGTACGCTGTGCCGGGCGGTGGCTCACCGTCGGCGTCGGCATTGATGCGGTGCGCGGCACGGTGCTGAGTCTCGATCTGCTGCCCAACGGCGAGGCGGCAACCCTGACGGCCTGGGTGCAGGAGTTGGCAGCAGGTGCTGGGAGCAGAGATCCTGGTCAGCGATGATGCCGATCCGTTCAAGATCGCGGCCGATGCGAGCGGGCTGACCCACCAAGTTTGCAAGGCCCACGTGCTGCGCAACACCGAGGCGTGGGTGGAGGCGATCAGGCCGGGGCTGTCCAACGATGCCGATGGGTCGCTGGCCCTGGTCGCCGTGTCTCGCTGCCCAAGCCGTGGTGGACTGTTGGGAACTCCTGCGCCTGATGACCGAACGACAGCCGAGCGCGGAGGCCAGCGCAACCTTGGCCACCATCCACCGCCGCTACCTGGGGGCCACCAAGCCGGCCGCAGGCGAGGCGATGTCGCTAGCCTACCGGCTGCGCCTGTTCAGTCTGGACCGCTGGAACCTGTGGAGACGCTTGACGCGCTACCGGAGGTGGACAGGGCCAGGTGGGGAGACGTTGGACGGGACCAACAACGGGTGCGAGCGGGCCTCGGCTGGTGGGTCAAAGAGCGCTACCGCAGCATGCGCGCCTATAAGCGACCCGCCTCCGTCCTCCACGTCAGCCGCCTTATCGCGGCGATGGGCAATGCCCTCGATGGCCCGGGCTTCGTCCTCGCCGAGGTCATCGCCTAGTGCTCGCGGGGAGAGGGGCAGCACCGCCCCGCCCCTCCTCACTGACCAAGCTCTGAACAATCACTTTTCGGAGCGATGAGCATTTCGCGCATTTCGAAACCGACGCGACTACCCAGCCCAGGCGCCACCGTGCGACGAAGCACGAGGCAAAACGATCGCTGGCGCATCAACCGAGCGGCGCATAGTCGAGGATCGCGAGGTAGCTGCAACGGTGCGGACCAGCATTCTCGAAGCGGTGCGGGAGGCTGGCCCGGAAGTAGAACGCGTCGCCCTCTTCCAGCAGGTGATCCTCACCGCCGATGACAACCTGGAGGGTACCCTCCTCCACCAGGACGTATTTGTCGATCGCGGGGTGATACGGGCGCAGATCGTCAGTCGCCGCGTGCGGCGGGAGCGTGACGCGGATGAACTCGATGCCGCGACCGGCGAAGGCGGGAGAGAGGAGTTGCCGCTCCATTCCCGTCGCCGGGTCATGAAAGACCAGGCGCTCTGCACGGGGAATAGTCACCACCGGCCGGCGGTCCTCATCTCCCAACAACTCGGCCAGACTGACGCCGAGCGACCGGGCGACATTGGTGGCGGCAGTTAGTGATGGGCTGTGCTCGCCACGCTCCAGATTGGAGAGCGCTGCCCGGCTGATCCCCGCCGCCGTCGCTAGTGCTTCCAGAGTCAACCCCTGGCGCTGCCGCACCGTGCGCACGCGGGCACCGAAGCGTGCGGCCACGGTGAGATGCGGTGCTTCGGCCGCTTCGGCCAAGTCTGATACCATAAATGAGATTTCTCCAGTATTGTAGAATCAGAGATCCGGGAGAATCCGGATCGTATCTGTCAAGGATAGCGGGCGACCGTGAGGCGGAGTGCCCTGATGCGAGACGCGGTGTTGCCGTGGACGGCGACGAGTCGCGGCGTCATGGAGTTCTTGTTCGGGAAAAGATCGGACAACGACTGGGGAAGCGTGCTGATGTCGATCGTGCTCGGGGGATCAGCTGGTGTCCTGCTGGTCCTGGCCGCGGAGTAGCGGAATCGCCACCGCGCGCACGCCGAGACGCAGCCGGCAGCGACTGGCGCCGCACGCAACGTCATCACATTGGCATTCCGGGAAAACGCCCATGCCGACCGTGAATTGGCAGCTACTTCCTCTCCGCCCGTTGCTCGGCGGCATTCTGGCCCTCGCGGCGGCGATGGGTATTGGCCGCTTCGCCTACACGCCGATCCTGCCCATGATGCAGGAGGCTGAGGGGCTCGACGCCACCCAGGCCGGACTGCTCGCCGCCGCCAATTACGGAGGCTATCTGGTCGGGGCGATCCTGGTCGCGGTTGCTGTGCCTGGGGCAGCGAGACCACGCGTGCTCCGTATCTCTGCTGTCGCGGTCGCCGTGACCACCGCCATGATGGCGGTGACCACCGGCCTCGCCGCCTGGAGCGTCGTCCGCTTTCTCTCCGGACTCGCCAGCGCGGGAGTTCTCGTGCTCGCCTCCGGTCTGGTGCTGGATGACCTGCGACGCCAGGGTCGAGCATCGCTCTCCGGCTGGCTCTTCAGCGGAGTTGGTCTAGGCATCGTCACTTCCGGTTTCGTGGTGCGCGCGACCGGCGAGAGACTGGGTTGGCGCGGGGACTGGCTCGCGCTGGCCCTACTGGCCACCGTTGCGATCTACCCCTGCTGGCGTTGGTTGCCTCGACCCGGACCTGAGCCGGCTCCGCCAGTCAGGTCCGGGCCGACGCGAGGCAACCCTATCCCGATAGCGTTGGCCCTGCTCTTCGCGGCCTATTTTCTGGAAGGGATTGGCTATATCGTCACCGGCACCTTTCTGGTGGCGATCGTCGATCGCACGCCAGGGTTGCGGGGGATCGGAGCCGACGTCTGGATCGTCGTCGGCCTGGCGGTCATCCCATCCGCGGTTCTGTGGGGCACGCTAGCCGGGCGTGTGGGATACACCCGGGCGCTGACGTGCGCGTATTTGGTGCAAGCCGTGGGGATCGTGCTGCCCATTCTGGGAGGTGCTGGGGCGGCATTCGCCTCGGCGGTCTTTTTCGGCGGCACGTTCGCGGGGATCACGGTCCTCACCCTGACGCTGGCGGGAAGCCTTGCCCCCGGGGGTTCCGCCCAACTCATCGGGCTGCTCACCGCCGTCTTCGGTGTCGGCCAGATGATCGGGCCGGTGCTGGCCGGGCTCATCGCCAGTCGCGCTCAGGATTTCACTCCGGCCCTGGCGGTAGCATCCGTCTTCGTTTTCATCGGTGGCGTGTTGATGGCGGCGCTCCAGCGCTTCGAGTCGCTCCACAGGGGATCACACGATCCGTCACTAGCAACGGGGCTGACTTCGTCTGCACTGCCGAGTCCAGATCGGTCGACGCGGTAGGCTTGACGGGTACGGATGTTCGACTCGACGAGGATTGAAGCGATGGAACTGGACCAGGCGGCGAAGAAGAAAGTCCTGCGCGATTTCACCTACGGGCTCTATGCGGTGACCGCCGCCCACAACGGCGAGCGCGGCGTCTTCACCGCCAACTGGCTGAGCCAGGCGTCGTTCGAGCCGCCGCTGGTGATGCTCTCCGTCGAGAACGACAGCTCCACCCTGCCCCTCATTCGGGCCAGCGGTCGCTTTGGGATCTGCCCCCTCGACGAAAGCCAGAAGGCACTGGCGGGTGCACTTGGCCGTCCCAAGGCGCGCGCTGGCGACAAGTACGCCACCCTCGAACTCGCTACCGTCAACACCGAAAGCAACGTGCCTGCCCTCGCCGACAGCCTCGGCTATGTCGTCTGCGAAGTGCAATCGGAATCTCCGGCGGGGGACTCGGTGGTCTTCATCGCGGAGGTGGTCGAAGCGCGCTCCTTCTCCGATGCGCCGCCACTGGAGATGCGCGAGGCTGGCTTCCGACACGCCGGGTAGCGATTGCTCGGTCGCCGAGTGGATGCTCAGTGGATGTGGGAAACCAGCACGGTCGTCTCAGGGCAGCCGAGTGGATGCTCAGTGGATGCGCGGCTCTCAAGGTCCGGGCGACGCGGGCGTCGCCCCTACGGCCACTCACTCCCTGGACACACCAGAATCGCCTGGCCATGCCTTTGCAGACAATGGATCGCCACACGCAATCAGCGCTGAGAAGCAGCGCCTGCTGGGAGTTTTGTCGCCAATCTACCTAGTGCGAAGCCGGGGGTCGAGCACGTCGCGCAGGTTGTTGCCGATGAGGTTGAAGCCCAACACGGTCAAGAAAATCGCCAGACCGGGGATGTTGACGAGATGGGGCGCGGTGCGGAGGTAGTTGCGTCCATCGACGAGCAGGGCGCCCCACTCGGGTGTTGGTGGCTGCGCGCCGAGACCGAGAAAGGAGAGCGCCGCGGCATCGAGCACCGCCAGTGGGAAGGCGAGAGTGGCGAGGACGATGATCGGCGCCAGGACGTTGGGCAGGATCGAGCGCTGCATGATGCGGACAGGAGTCGCCCCCAGCACGCGCTCCGCGGTGACGTACTCCGTCTCCCGGATCGAGAGCACTGAACCGCGCACCAGCCGGGCGAACCCGGGAAATGCCCCAATCCCGACGGCAATCATGGCGTTGGTGAGGCCGGGTCCCAGGACGGCCACGATGGCCAGGGTCAGCAGGAAGCCCGGAAAGGCAAGCATGATGTCGGTGAAGCGCATCAGGAGCGAATCGATCCAGCCGCCGTAGAATCCGGCCACAAGCCCGATCGTCACGCCAATGCCGAGCGCGAGCGCGACGCTGATCGTTCCAATCTGGACCGTGATCCGCGCGCCATGCATGATCCGGCTCAGCATGTCGCGGCCGAGATCGTCAGTGCCAAAGGGAAACTCTTGCGAGGGCGGATCCTTTGGCGCTCCCGACGCGCAGCTCGTAGGGGTCATAAGGGGCGACGAGCGGGGCGAACATCGCCGTGAGCAGCAGCAACAGAACGATGGCGCCCCCGATCTGGGCTTGCGTGGTGCGGAAGAGGCGCCGCAGGAATTCAAACGGACCGAAGCGGTTCGCCGCCGTCCGCAACGGCAATGGGGTGGTCAGCGTCGAGGCGGTCATGAATAGGTGATCCGGGGATCGAGGGCCGCGTAGATGATGTCGACGACGAGGTTGACCAGGACATAGGTGGTGGCCACGACGAGGGTGATGCCCTGGATCATGGGGAAATCCCGCTTGGCAAACGCCTGCACCGCCAGTTCACCAATACCATGCCAGGCAAACACCGCCTCGATGATGAAGGCCCCGGTTAGAAGTCCCCCAAACTGGAGTCCGACGATGGTGACAACCGGAATCGCAGCATTACGCAGGGCATGGTGCATTACGACTCGGCGCTCGGTCAGTCCCTTCGCGCGAGCCGT
This sequence comes from uncultured Chloroflexia bacterium, assembly GCA_963751075.1. Lineage (GTDB taxonomy): Bacteria > Chloroflexota > Chloroflexia > Thermomicrobiales > UBA6265 > JACCXM01. Next base: position 207,878 of record CAVVTE010000031.1, read on the forward strand.
CTGCACATACTCCTGACCAAGGACCTCCAACATAGCCGAGCGCACGAGCCGGGCAACAATTGAGGACGCAATCAGGCCGAGGGTCAGCGCCGGCAGGACCAGCGACTTGAGCGACCCATCGGGGATGACCGAGAACCAGCCGAGGTTGACGGAAAAGAGGTAGATGGCCAGGAGTCCAAACCAGAACGCGGGCATGGAGATACCGGTGGTCGCCACGATCATGGCGACGGTGTCGATCGGAGAATCCTTGTAGACCGCCGCCAGAATACCGGAGCCGAGGCCAACGATGGCCGAGACGAGAAATGCGCCGATCGCGAGCTGCAATGTTGCCGGATAGCGGTTGGTGATCTCCTCGATCACCGGTTGCCGGGTGGTGATGCTCGTTCCCAGGTCACCTCGCAACACGTTGCCCACATAGAGGAGGTATTGCTCCGGGATCGACTTGTCGAGCCCAAGCTGCGCCCGGATATTCGCGATGACCTCTTGATTTGCCGACTGACCGAAGAACATGATCTCGACCGGATCCCCGGGAACCAGGGGACGGATGGCGAAGACGAGGGTCACGATCGCGAACAGGACCGGGATGGTCAGGAGCAACCGACGGATCACATAGGCAGTCACGGAGTGTGGCACCTTTGCGGTAACGGTCGTTGGCTATCTGCGACGAGGGTCATAGGGTGATGGGTGATAGGGAGAACAAGAGGCGGTTTCCTGAGCACCCTATCACCACATGCGACCACTTGCGCCCAGCGAGTAATCACCGATCACCCATCTGAAGCCGATAGCCGATAGTCAACGGTCGATAGCCAACCGCCGCGTTACTCTCGGGTGAGCCAGACGTCGTTCAGCCGCGGAGTGTTCAGTGCGTCCCAGTGGTAGTTCTGAACGTAGTCGTGCGCGGCGACGTTGATCCAGTCGCTGGCGATCGGGGCGATGATGGCATTGTCGAGGATGTAGACCATCGCCGCGTGCGAAGCCTCCAGGCGCGCCGCCGGATCGACGGTCGTGTCGGCCACGTCAAGCAGGGCATCGAGCTCCGGATCACTTGTCTGCTGCGTCCAGCCCGGCGACTTGAACATCGCCGAGAGGATGGACTGATCGACCAGCGTCCAGCGCATGTAGTCCATGCCGGTCTCACCACTCTCCAACATCGGCTGCAGCGCGCCGAAATCGACCGCCTGAATATCGGTCTTGAGCCCGATTTCGTTGAAGTCCGCCTGCATGATCTCCACGGCCTTCTCTCGCTCAGGAAACCCGGTGTAGGTCCAGAGCGTGACCGCCAACTCCTCGCCGTCCATCTCGACAAACCCGTTGCCGTCACCATCGGTCAGCCCGGCCTCGGCCAGCATCTCCCTGGCCCGCTCCGGGTCAAAGGTGTACCCGTGTTCGGCGCAAAGGTCGGCGTCGAAGGCGGCATTACCAACGGGCAGCGGGCATGGATTGACCGTAGCGTTCCCGAGATAGGTCAGCTCCACGATGGCATCGCGGTCAATTGCGTAATTGATCGCTTTGCGGAAGGCGACATTGTTGAACGGCGGGCGATCGGCGAACTCGACGAAGTTGATATTGTTCGAATTCTCGAGCGAGACGATGGTGAGTCCCGGCGTCTGCGAGAATCGCTCCACGTCCTCGAACTCGACGTCGAGCAAGTCGAGCTCCTGACTCTCGAAGGCCGCAGTTCGGGTGGCCGCCTCGCCGATGATGTTGTACTCGAGGCTGTCGACGTACGCCGGGCCCTTGTTGGTGTCGTCCTCACGGTAGTTGACGTAGTCGGGGAAGCGCTCGAAGATGATCTTTGTGCCCGGCTGCCACTCCTTGAACATGAACGGACCGGAGCCGACGGGGTTGTGCCCGAAGTCATCTCCGAACTGTTCGACCGCCGCCGGTGAAACGATGCCGATGATGGTGCTGTTGGTGAAGAATGGGGCGTACGGTTCGCTGAAGTTGAAGACCGCCGTCGTCGCATCCGGTGCGTCGACCGACTCCAAGGTCTCGACAAACGACTTGTAGGGCGCGGCCATCTCGGGGTCGAGAATACGGTCGTAGCTGAACTTGACGGCGTTGGCGTCGACATTCGTGCCGTCGTGGAATTTCATACCCTGCCGGATCTTGAAGGTTATGACCTTCCCATCGTCACTGATCTCCCAGGACTCCGCAATCCACGGCTGGGAAGCCCTTCATCATCGATGTAGACCAACCGGTCGTAGACAACCTCCATGACCTGACCGGCGGTGAGCTCGATCGTTCGGGCCGGGTCGAGCTGGTCGGGATCCTCGCCGAGGGAGAGGCGCAAGACACCTCCCTGCACCGGCTCCCCTTCCCCTTGACCGAGGGCCGCCACCGGTTGTGTGAGGGAGCCAAGCGTGAGTCCCGCGGACGTCGTTATCAACAGCGCGAGGATGACGACAGCACGAACGATGCGAGGGACGTTCATTCCGCTTCCTCCACTCTGGACGAACTTGTTGCTCACGAGCCGTTCAGCGACATCTCATATCATACGTTCGGGGGGCAAGAAACGCTGGAGCCGGCATCCGTTCCGTTGACGTGGTCTCAACCAGCCCAGCGTATCAGCCTTCGGCGGTTACTTCTGGACTGGCATCGAGTGCGCCACCTCCGAAGTAATCGAAGATCAGGCGCGACACCCGCCCGATAACACGATCCCCCGCGTTCTCGGCCCAGAATCGCGTGTCGGGGTCACCCTCGGTGACGATGCCGACGACGTAGCGGACGCCTGGCCACTCGACGAGGGCCATGTCCGCACGCATTCCCGTCCAACCGCCGGTCTTGTTGGCGATGCGCAGGCCGTTGTCGGGATGACCCAACTCCTCGGGATGCGGGTAGAACGGTAGATAGCGCGGGACCAAACTCAGGTAGTGTTGCCGTCCCAGGATCTCGAGAATTGCCGAGCGACTCGATTCGTTGAGAATGGTTCCCTGCGCCAAGGAGGCCATGATGGCAGCCAGATCAGAGGGGGTTGTGACAGCCAGATTGCGGGCGTCTCGTCCCAATTTCGGGAAATCGAGCCGTTCCAGCAGCCTGGTGTGCGCAAACCCGAGGTCGGCCATCGTCTGATTGATGCGATCGATGCCGAGGAGGTCGATCAGGACATTGGTCGAGATGTTGTCGCTGACGACGATCATCAGGGTGGCATGGTCACGGATGGAAAGCTCGAGACCGGGTGACAGCTCACGGAGGATGCCGGAGCCGACGGTGCGCACCTCCTCGGTCACGGTGAGCCGTTGCTCGAGGTCGACCTCGCCGGCCTCCACCTGACGATACAGCTCGATCAGAATCGGCACCTTGATCGTGCTTGCCGTCGCTGTCGTCTCGTCGGCGTTGACTCGAATCTCCTCACCGGTATCGAGCTGCTTCGCCGCGACTCCGCCCGTTCCCGGAAAGTCCGCGAATTCCCGCTCGATGGCGGCGATCACCGTCTCGCGTTGAACGTCCGATGTCACTTCGACTCCCATGGCATCCCTTCCTGCACACTGACCCCACGACCCACCATCTCAACCAACCCCTTGCGCTACCAAGAGCTATCTGACACGCGACTCGCAAGGAGAAAAACATCATATTTTGCGCTATGGCCAAGAGCTATCTGACACGCGACTCAGAAGGGAAGAAATCGTTACATTCAGGTCAAGGATTATGACAGCGCAATGCACGCCGCGGTTGATCGGTTTTGTCCGGAATCCTGGAACGTGACGAGGGCACTCTTGGCAGAGCGACGCCGCGATGGCTTCGATTCCATGTCGGCTGGAGATGTGCGAAGCCATCGACTCCCCGAGCGAAGTGGCGCCCCTCTCCATGGGCATGATGGCACGCTGATTGCAGCGTGAACAGAAGGCATCCGCGTTACATCCCGAGAGGCGCATTATGTCTATAAACAGCGTCGAGGCTTTCGATTCCACCGTTCAGAAGACCAACGAATGGCTACGAGATATCGGTAAGCAGCTTGGCGACGACAATCGGCGCCACGCCTATCTCGCCCTGCGTGGCACGCTACACGCCGTGCGCGATTTCCTGCCAATCGAAGAGTCGGCCCACCTTTCCGCTCAGCTGCCCATGCTGGTGCGCGGCATCTATTTCGAGGGTTGGAACCCGACCAACGCACCGGAAAAGGACCGCTCTCGCGAAAGCTTCCTCAGTCGCACCGAGCGCGCCCTGGAGCGGGCTCTATGGAATGAGGATCACCAGATCGACACGGAAACGGCGGCGCGGGCAGTCCTGCGTGTCCTTTCCGATCGCATCTCTTCCGGGGAAGTGGAGCAAGTCCGGCATGTGCTGCCGGAGCCCGTCCGCGAGCTCTGGCCGGAGCCGGTCGCGACCCGCTGACCGGGGGTCCTCCACATCGTCGAGCGCGGCACGCCAGATTCACCGGCGCGCCGCGTGTGGTTAGCAGGGCCAGCAGTCCCTCCGCTAAGCTGACGCGCACTATCCAGAACCTGAACTATCGATACCTTCCGGTTAGGCGCCGCGGTCGGCCCACCCGAATCCGAACGCCGTGCGCCGGTTCGTCAGATGTTCAGCGGAGGTCCCGGATATCGCCCTGACAGACCGAGCTTCGGAAACCCGGCGCGCGATTACCCCCGGGACGGCTCCTGGGCGAGATCTTCCTGCTCCTCGGTTGCAGCTTCCTCGATGTACTCGTCGTCGATGTCGCCATCCTCCTCCAGCTCGTACTCGCCAGAGGCGATGACGTGAAGGTCCTCGAGGACGTCATAGGCGGCAAAGGTCGCCTCCGCGAAGTCGACCTCGCCATGCACGTAGCGAACGAAGATCTCTGTCAGCTCATTGCCGATCCCACGGGCGAGCATCTCCTGCTCCGCTGGATCCTTGTCCATTCCGGCGCCCCCATTTTCCACCCGCCTCTGATCCGGGCAATTGCCTGCTCAATTCCGCCGCACCGCGGCGCTCGTTTGGGAGAGTATCGCTTGTCGTGGGTGGCAGGGTGGCGGAGTGTTAGGGTGATGGGGTGATAGGAGAGACGATAAAAACCCCCTCCCCCGGTCAAAGACAGGAGAAGGGGGTTGGGAGTGAGGACGAAGGCCGAGTAACCGTGTGCTTCTCGACTGCTCGACTCCTCGACTGCTCGACTCGAATCTAGTCAGCGCCCACCATGCCGGGCTCGATCGTCGCCACCACCCGCTTGGCATCGGTTGGCGCCATCATCCAGGCCACCACCAACACCAGGAACGCCGCGAATGCCGCAATCGTCATCAGGTCCATGTCGTTTCCTCCTCCGTCTATCCGCCTTCGCGGTTCCCGGGCGACGCGGCCGTCGCCCCTACTCACCGTCTTGCCGTCTTGCCGACTACAACTGGTACGCCACCTCGCCGTGCGTCGTCGTGTCGAGGCCGAGGACTTCTTCCTGCTCCGGCACGCGCAGACCGACGGTCACATCGACGACCTTGAGGATGATCCAGGTCACCGCGGCCGTGAAGACCGCCACCGCGGCCACGGCCACCGCCTGCTTCAGCAATTGCCCCGGGTTTCCGTAGAAGAGGCCGTCCGCGCCAGCGGCGTTGACCGTCGTGGTGGCGAACAGCCCGGTCGCCAGGGCGCCCCAGATGCCACCCACACCGTGGACCGCGAAGACGTCGAGCGCGTCGTCAACCCCGACGTTGCGCTTGAGGATGTCGACCGCGAAGAAGCAGAAGACGCCCGCGCCAAGGCCGATCAGGATCGAGGCCGGAGTATCGACGAAGCCGGCGGCCGGGGTGATGGCGACCAACCCCGAAACCGCGCCGGCCGCGAGACCGAGCACGCTTGGGTGTCCATGGCGAATCCAGGAGGCAGTCATCCAGGCGAGACCGCCCATCGCCGCGGCGGTGTTGGTGACCACCAGGGCGTTCGCCGCCAGACCGTTCGCGCCGAGGGCGCTGCCGCCGTTGAACCCGAACCAGCCGAACCAGAGCAGCCCGGCGCCGAGGACGGTGTAGGTCAGGTTGTGCGGCTCCGTAGAGCCCTGCCCGAACCCGATTCGCTTGCCGAGCATGCTGGCCGCGACGAGAGCAGCCACACCGGCGGTGATGTGGACCACGGTGCCACCGGCGAAGTCGAGCGCGCCGTAGGTGCGCAGCCAGCCGCCGACGCCCCAGACCCAGTGCGCCACCGGCGCGTATACGAGCGTCGCCCAGAGCAGGCTGAAGATTGCCATCGCCTTGAAGCGCTTGCGCTCGGCGAACGCGCCGGAGATGAGCGCCGGGGTGATGATGGCGAACATCATCTGGAAGGCCATGAACGAGAGCGCCGGGATCGTCGCCGCGTAGTCGGCGTTCGGCTCCTGCCCGACTCCGCGCAGCGCCAGCCAGTCGATGCCGCCGATGAGACTCCCGCCGGGAGCAAACGCCAGCGAATAGCCCCACAGCACCCACTGCACGCTGATCAGCGCCAGGATGAAGAAGCTGTGCATGATGGTGGAGAGCACGTTCTTGCGCTGCACCAACCCGCCGTAGAAGAAGCCCAGGGCCGGTGTCATCAGCATCACCAGCGCTGTCGACATCAGGACCCAAGCGGTATCGCCGGTATCCAACGTTCCCTCCTCACACACGCCGCGCCAGGCGACACCCACTCGCCGGGCCGCGACGGACCCGTTAAGGAGAGTCTATGGACGCGGTATCACCGCGGATACGTGCGGCGTGGACGAATTTTCCAATGGGTTTGGTGCATTTTGCACAATACTTGGCAAGACGAGCGGGGGATCGCGTCAGCATTCGCATGAGTTTGTGCGCCGAGAACAACTGGGGATGAGCTCGGCCGTGCGGCGACGCTGCATCAGCTCGGAGCTCGGGTTCACCAGCCGGGCAGCCAGTGGGGGCGTTTCTCCGGCTCTGTCAGCACGATCCCAGGCACGTAGCCCGGGAACACCTGCTCCGCGCGCGGCTCGGCTACCGACCGTCGCAACTCGTTGTTGAGCGTTTTCACCGTCGCGGGAATGGCTCCAGCGCTCTCCATGCGGCGGATGGCCGGGCCGACGTTGGGCTCGGAACTGAAGAGCGCATCCTCGAGCAGGAAAACCTGTTGCCCGGTTTCGATCAACTCGAGCACCGACTGCAACACACAATCATCGGTCTCGCCACCAGCCACGGCGATCTGGCCGCCCGCGAGGCCTTCGATCGCCTCCACGATCGGCGTCTCGCCGCAGCAATTGATGGTCTGCTTGGTGTGGCGCTGCCCGTGGGCCGGAAAGAACGGATCCAGCCGTTGCGGCAGCCAGCCCTTGGTTTCGACCGGCTGCTCAAAGGTGGCCAGGAGCGGCGTGTCGTAGTCGGTCGCCAGCGCGAAGATAACTCCAGCCGCGTCAGCAACGGCTCGGTCTCACCGGACATCCAACCATCCAAGAAGCACGGCTGCCCGTCGATGACGACGATCGCCAGATCGTCCGGATCAACCATCAACCGGGTCATCGCCAGATTCTCCTCATACTGACTGTGGCGAATCCCCGGCATCCTGGCCGGTTGGCTCACTAATCGAACGGGCCGATCGCACATGCGCTCCCGATCTCGCCCGCGATGATGATGCCGCGAACGTTGGGGTGGTAGCGACTATCGTAGGGGCAGATTCGGGGAACCAGCCTCCATCGGGCGTCGTATACTCGCCGGGCGCCTCGCCGGCCCGCGGGGCGCGTTCGTCATATTGAGGAACGCCCGCGTGGGACAGGCGAGACCGCCGGCGAAGGAAACGCTCCACTTGCACTTGCAGCATGTGCGACCGACCGAGCAGGGTGCGGAGCGCCACCATCCAACCTCATCCCCTCCTGGCGATGACTCCACCGACGGCAATGGCCGCCGGTCGTTCGCGTTGCCCGGCAGCGCTGCCCCCGCGCCATCTCCCGCCACCACGACACGGGTGGCAGCACCGTTCGGGATCACCGTCGAGATGGCGCTCTATGCGCTGATCCTCGTGGCGGCGGTGTTGACCCGCTTCTGGGATCTCGGTTCGCGCGCCCTGCATCACGACGAGAGCCTGCACGCCTACTTCTCCTGGCTCCTCGCCACCGGGCAGAACTACGCCCACGATCCGCTGATGCACGGGCCCTTCCTCTTCCATATGAATGCGCTGGTCTACGCGCTCCTTGGCGACTCCGATGCCTCCAGCCGCTACTCGGCGGCGCTCTTCGGGGTGATCCTGGTCGCACTGCCGATCCTTTTGCGCGGCGAACGGCACCTGGGGCGCTGGGGCGCATTGACTGCATCCACCCTCTTCGTCATCTCGCCGGCGTTGCTCTATCAGAGCCGCTACATCCGGCACGACATCTTCACCGTGGTGGGGTCGCTCTTCCTCTTCATCGCCATCATGCGCTACATCGAGCGGCCTGCCCGCGGCTGGCTCGTCGCCATCGGTGCATCGCTCGGCTTCCTGCTGACCAATCACGAGATCGTCTTCGGCATCGCCGCCATCTTCTTCGGGGTCATCGCCGGGGCACTGCTCTGGGGGCCTTTGCGCGTCGTGGCGCCCGTGCTGCTGGTCGCCGGCGTCGCCGCGATCGCGCTGGTGGCGCTCTTACCGGACGCCGCCGGCCGTTCACTTCCGGAGATTCCCTGGCAATCGCCCTCGCAGGACGAGCAGTTCCGTTTCTATCAGGATTTGCTCACGCATCCCCTGACGATTGCGCTGATCTTGCTGGCGATCGTGACGCTCGCCGCAGCAGCGCTGCTGCTGCGCCGGCAGCGCGACCCCGATCATATCGGCGAGGGGTGGGCGAAAGCCCTTCTTGGGAACTCACCGCGGGGCAGCATCGCGGCGGCAGTGCGCGCGGCCTGGGGCGATCGCGCCGGACTCTCGGCGGCGCTCATTGCCGGTCTGGTGATCTTCGCGGTGCTGTTCACGACGCTCTTTACAAATCTCTACGGGCTGGCCTCGGGCACCATCGCCACCGATGGCACGCTTCTGTACTGGGTTGGCCAGCACGACTTCCGACGTGGCGAGCAGCCCTGGTTCTACTATCTGCTGCTTTTCCCGCAGTATGAGTACATCGCCGTGCTCTTCGGCGTCGCGGCGACGATCGTTGCCGGCGTGCGGGCGCTGCTCGTCGGGATCGGCCGGGCGACGCCCGGACCACGCTTCGTCTTCCAGACGTTCCTTGCCATCTGGTTCAGCGGTATCTTCCTGGCCCTCTCCTGGGCGGGCGAGAAGATGCCCTGGCTGATCATCCACATCGCGCTGCCGGCCACGATTCTCGCCGCGGCTCTGCTGGGCGAGGCCTGGGAGAGGTGGCGGCCCGTCGCGTCTGTCGATAATCGAGTCATTCCCGCACCGGGGTGGGCAGCGCTTCAATGGACGCTTTTTGGATCGGTGTTGGCACTCGGGGTCTGTTGGTTTCTGGTCGCCGCCCCCATGACCTACGGCGAATTCGTTTCCGCCACGGTCGGCGGCGGCTGGGAGCGAGTGCTGACGCCGTGGGCACGGGAGCGGTGGTGGCTGCTGGCGTTACCGCCGCTTGCCGGGATTGCCGCGGTGGCCCTGGTGTGGATCCGGCGTGGCGCTCGTCTCGCGGCGCAGCCGGCGCTGGCCGCGCTGGTTCTCGGGTTGGCCCTGGCCCAAATTCACGCCGGGTGGCGCCTGGTCTACCAGGAGGGCGACGTGCCCAAGGACATGCTGGTCTACACCCAGACCTCCCCCGACATGCACCGCATGGTCGGCGAGCTGACGACGCTATCGGCCCTGACGACGGGAGGCCGCGACCTCGAGATCTGGTACGACGACAACAACGGCGTCTCCTGGCCAATGCAGTGGTATCTGCGCGACTTCCCGAACCGGCATCTCTACGGTGGCACGTTCGCTGGTCCTCCCGATGACGTGCCGGTTGTGCTCGTCGGCGGTGACAACCGTGGCTCGGTCGAGCCGTACCTGGATGGGTACACCGCCCAGGAGTACGTACTGCGCTGGTGGTTTCCGGAGGATCCGGTTTACCGCGACTTCGCCATCGCTCCGGAGCTGCCGCCGGGGCGCTCGGCGTGGGAATCATCGGAGCAGCCGCATGGGCTGCTCGATATCGCTGCCTCCATCGGTGAGAGCTTGTCGCATCTGCTGACGGTGGAGGGACAACAAGGACTCTACCGCCTGGTGATGTATCGCGATCTGCCCGTCAATATCAGTTCGTACAATTACACCCTGTATGTTCGCAATGATCTCATCCCGCTCTACAACCAGATCCGGTATTGAGCAAGAGCATGAGCAAGAGGCCAGGGCCAGGACCGGTGTTGGAGAGTGGAATCACGCCGTGGGATGTCCACACGCCAGACGATGAGGGTGCGGACCGGCGAGGTGAAACGACCACACCGGATGTGAAGACTGCTGAGGTCATGGCCCCGGATGCTCTTGACCGGGTGATCCCTCTCTTCGGATCGCACCCGTGGCAGACGCTCGGCTGGATCATCACGCTGTCGGTCGCCGCGGCCCTACGCCTCCTGCGCCTCGACGGCTGGGCACTCGACGCGAACGAATCGGCACGCGCCTACGACGCCTGGGTCCTCTTTCGCGGCCAGCCACCAATTACCGGCGACTCACTCTCAAATACCGGGTCACTTCTTCTTCTCTTGGAAGGGACCGGATTCTTCCTCTTTGGAACGAGCGATGTGGTCGCGCGCATCGTCCCCGCGCTGGCGGGACTAGCGCTGGTCGCGCTGCCGCTGGCGTTCCGGAGTTGGGTCGGCGGTCCCGCCGCACTAGGGATGGCCGCATTGGCCGCCATCTCGCCGACGCTCGTCTACGCTTCGCGCGTCGTCTCCCCCGAGATCGTCGTTGCCATGCTCAGCCTGGCAGCCATCGCCTGCCTCGTCCGCCTCGGCGAATCCGGAATTCTTCGCGGTACTCGTCGTCCGGCCATAGCCCTCGGCATCACCGCCGGGGCGGCCTACGGCACCGGGCCGAGCGCAGTCACTGTCCTGGTCACACTGATCGCCGGCATCGCTCTTGCCTCACTGGCTATGCCAGAGGGGACGATCCGGCGCGGGATTGGCGCGCTGCGGCGGGAGTTGCCCGCGTTTCTGCTCGCCGCCGTGGTGACCGCCGTTTTTTGCTTTACCCGCTTTCTCTCACACCCACCGGGGATCGCCGGGGCCGGTGAGACGCTTGGCGCCTGGGGCCGGCTCCTGACTGAAAGCAGTGATCAACCGGTGCAGCTCTTCCTCGTTGCGCTCCTCATCTACGAACCTGTTGCCGTGGCCATTGCCGTCTTGGCGGGCCGGCGGAATAACCGAGGCGACGCCATCGCGTTGTTCGCCGGCTGGTCGGTTGCGGCCTTCGGGGTCTGGAGTTTTTCTGCTGGTCGTGGTCCTGAACACGCTGTCCACGTCGTGCTGCCGTTGATCATGCTGGGGGGAATTGCTCTCGGGCGCGTCCTGCAAGATATCGACTGGAGGCATATCTGGCATGGCAGCGGCGGTCTCCTGGTGCTGCTCATGCTCGGCATCGTGGTCGGCCTGGCCGCGGTCGGTGTGCTCCTCACCCGGATGGACGACGGGGGAGGCGGAGCGGTAGGCGCGCTGCCGGCAGTGGCCGTGCTCTGCTTGGTCGTCGTGCCAATGGCCTATCTGATCAGGCACATCAGTGGTGACGAAGCCAAGTCAGACCAGAAAAGCCAGCCGGTCTTGATCGCGCTCCTCGTCGTCGCGCTCCTGCTCGGGGCATTCGGGCTGCGCTCCGCGAATCTGCTGGCCTTCACCCGTGCCAATATTGGAACCGAGCTCCTCGCGCAGCGCACCGCCGCGCTCGGAACCCTGCCGAGTATCGAGGGCTTTTTGCGCCTGGCACGTGACGCCGGAATCAGCGAGGGATCAGCGCGCGACCCGACCGGAAGCCACAGTCTCAGCATCGCGCTCGAGCGGGACGTGCAATGGCCGTACGTCTGGTACTTCCGCGAGTTCCCGGAGCTCACCGTCGTCGTGCCGGGAGCCGCCGCGGCGGCCGGCGCTCAGGTTGCCATCGCCGCCAGCGACACGGGTATGGTCGAAGCTGGCTACGCGACCGAGTCCTGGCCCTGGCTGACGACGGTCCCCCCGGAGTACCTCGATCCCGATGTTGGGGAGATCGTGCGGGCGCTGGTCAACCCCACCCGCTGGCTCGACGTCTGGCGCTACCTTCTCTTCCGAGAGGGTGTGCCGCTGCCGCCGGCGACGACGGTTGCGGTGGGATTAACCCCGGACCTGGCGGGTCGGGTGGCGCCGGCAACCGGTCCCTTCGACCTGAGTGAGCGCCGTGGACCGGGGTCTGAGCTCGGGCAATTCAAAGACCCGATTGGTGTGGCCGTGGGACAAGACGGCGTGATCGCGGTCGTCGACAGTGGCAATTCCCGGGTACAGCGCTTCGATCGGGATGGCAGGTTTCTTAGCATCTGGGGTGAGACCGAGGGCGAGGCCAGCTTTTTTACCCTGACCTCCAATGGATTAGGGCCAACCGGAATCACCGTAGCTCCCGATGGCATCATCTGGGTCGCCGACACCTGGGGCCACCGTGCGGTTGCCCTCGATGCCAATGGCGCGATCGTGCAGACCATCGGTGAGGAAACGGTCGATACCGGCGATGACCCGGCGGCCGTCGACGAAGCGGGAGGCCGCTTCTTTGGGCCTCGCGGTATCGCGGTGAGCGACGACTCCATCTACGTCGTCGATACCGGTAACGAGCGAGTCCAGAAGTTTGGCCGGGACGGCACGTTCGTCGACGCCTGGGGTGGCTACGGTTCGGCGCCGGACCAACTCATCGAGCCGGTTGGCATCACGCTCGGCCCGGATGGCAACGTTTACGTCGCCGACTCCGGCAACGCGCGTATCTCGATCTTCACCCCCAGCGGGGAGCCTGTTGCGCAGTGGCCGGTCGCCGCCTGGCCAGCAGCCGATCCCGGCGGTCTCCGTCCGGCTTTCCAGCCCTACCTCGCCTTTGATGGGGGCGGGAATCTCTACGTGACCGCGTCGAACGCCGGGCAAGTCCTCGTCTTCGATCGCGAGGGAGTCGTCATCGACCAGATCAGCGAGGTGGGCAGCGAGCAACTGGCGCAACCGATCGGGGTGGCCATTGGGCCTGACGGCGAAGTCCTCTTCAGCGATATCGGCCGTGACGCGGTGCTGGAGTACACCCCGCCTGAATCAATGAGCGCAGAAGATCTCGATGCGGAGGATGCTGGGGCTTCGCCGGAACCTTGAGCCGTTGGCACGTGGCAACGGCAGAACATCGGACGAGACCTTCCATGCGTGCGTGGAGGCTGAGCATCAGTTCGGCGGTCTCATCGGGCTCGACATCGACCTGCACGAAGCGCATAGACGCGCCCACGGGCCGAAGTTGGTCCTTGATGAGAAAGATAGCGAGATCCGCGATCAGTTCTCGGCGATAGACATGAGCCGGGCATATAGTCGTACTTGACATTGACGACGACGAGTGCGGTCCTGATCGAGCAGACGACTAGTCGATCTGGGAACGGCGCGTGGCTCAGCGTTGACTAAGAGTGGTCTGACCGAATGGATGGACGACGAACTACATTTATCTGATCGACTCCGAGTGCTACGGGTGTAAAGGTCGTGCGAGTTAGGACCTGTATGAGCGCCGGGAAACCGAAGAGTGCGAATTGCACGGATTTCGGTACGAGGGGCAAGTATGGAACATCCCACAAGCCGTCACCGAATTGCTTGATTACCGTGAAGCCCGTTTCTTCACACCATTGCCTCCACACCTGCGGTACATGACAATTGATATGGGTTTTATCCTTAGCTATCACATCAGTCTCGCGGTCTTTAAAGCGGCGCAAACTGTATTCGGGATGGGGTGTTGCGAAGAAAAAGAGTCCACCCGGCTGCAATTTGTCGTAAGTATCACGGATGGTCTGCTGTGGATCAGGCAGATGTTCGACCACATGCAGCGCGACGACGACGCTCAATTCACCATCTTTAAATCGGCTGAAATCAGTTGCATCGCCAAGGTAAACTTCAGCTCTTAGGGCTTTTTCACGAGTATTTTCAACGGCTCTCGGGATTAAATCGACACCGATACAGGTAAAATCATCTTGCAGCAAACCGAGCAAATCACCGAGGCCGCAACCCATCTCGTACAATTTGCGAGTCTTATCTCCTGCTGGTGCATACCGCCGAATCAATGCTGCGAAATAACGCCGTGCAAACCAATACATACTGAATTTGCCCAGGGGTCTATCGGCATAGGCCCATTTGTCGAAGTAATCATCGGTGAAATGCTCTACTGGCGCTTGGGGCATGGCAACTCGTCTCCACGGCGCGCCAATTCCACTGCTACGGGTGAGAGGCTGACAGCCACGTGGCGGTCATGTTCGATGCCTGTAATCGACCATCCCCAGAGAATCCAAACCGGTGGCAGGACGTTGATGGGACTATTGCCTTTCCCGCTCGACTCTGCATTGCTAATTGCGGAACGTATGATATTCGGGACGACAAAGTCGCGCACCTTGTGACGTTCAGTTTCATGCCCAACTTAGTCGGTCAGACACTGACTCGGCGCATCACCCTGTCCGGAGATACCCTGACTCTTTCTACGCCCGAAATGCTCGTAGACAGGCAAGACCAAATCGCCACGTTGTCGTGGAAACGCGTCGAAAAGCTAGAGCCATGTTTTCGTTTGTGGGAATGGCTGCTGGGTCCGTGCTGCTGTCGCGTCACTCCGGCGTAGCCAGTCCGACTCATTCAGAGGGCCGGCATCGGCCGGCTTCCATGCAAGGGTCTCGTTCAGATGCGTCCTGTAAGCGCTCCCAGAGCATCCGGGAGCACAACTTCGAAAGGCGTGCTTGAGAAGCACTGGGCCAGAAATGGCGAGCAGCCGATACGATCGGCACAACACGGCCTCTGTCTGTGCCAGAAACGCCTGATACTGTCCGGCGACCATTCCTGGTCGGTGATCGGGCATCCCGTCGTCCCTGCCGCACTGGGGCTTCCTCCCCTCATTCGGCATTCTTACACAATCGATTGCCCCAATCGCGGACCTGTTACGCCGCGTTGAGTGCAACCGCTGAATCTAGACGACGATGCCGTTTAGGTTAGAAAAGAGCTCTGTCGCTTGCCGACTGACTCCCGCTCTGCAAGGCCAACCGCTGTTTGAACGAACGTGGTGACCTCCTTTCCCCTTTAGGTTGAGCTGCACTCCTGGGGAGCCGGCAATTTCGTCTCACCGTGAACTCTCAGGGCTCTCACCCGATCCATCCCCCACTGGTGCTGTACTTGGTGGAATGCGACACCCGAGCAATGGTGCGAACAACGGCGAAGCTGACATCCACTGGCTCGGAAGGACGTCAGGAGGGGGTTATTTGCTAGGATCCGTGTCCGTTGCTACATTGGCTGTAGTAGTAGCTGCAGAAGCCGGCGCCCGCATTGTCGAGTACCTCGACGTGCCAGGTCGCGCGGGAACACGCCGGAGAAAAGGTTGTCAGGACAACTCAGGTCAGGACGGTCGGTCCTCATCACCGGTGGGGCCGGATTCATCGGTACAAACCTGGCCGACCGTACGTTAGCCAGCGGAAACTGCGTCACAATCCTCGATGACCTCTCGCGCCGCGGCGCCGACGAGAACGTCCGCTGGCTGCGCTCCCGCCATGGCGACGGCTGGGAGCTCATCGTCGGGAGCGTCATTGATCCCGGCGTCTGTGCACGGGCGGTCGCGAACGCGGAGGTGATTTACCATCTGGCTGCTCAGACAGCCGTCACCACATCCGTCGCCGACCCCCGCCGGGACTTCGAGGTCAACGCGACCGGCACGTTCAACCTCCTCGAGGCGGCGCGGTACGCCGGCCACGGCCGGTCTTCCTCTACGCCTCGACCAACAAGGTCTACGGCGGGATGGCGAACGTGCCGACGGTCGAGTTGGCAACGCGCTACGCCTACCGTGACCTGCCGAACGGTGTCGACGAGTCCTGCCCGCTCGACTTCCATTCTCCCTACGGCTGCTCCAAGGGCGCCGCCGACCAATATGTCCACGACTATGCGCGTATCTACGGCCTGCCGACGATCGTTTTCCGCCAGTCATGCATCTACGGGCCTCGACAAATGGGCGTGGAAGACCAGGGGTGGGTTGCCTGGTTCGTGATCGCCCTCATCATGGGACGGCCAATCACGATCTTCGGCGACGGTAAGCAGGCGCGCGACCTGCTCTACGTCGACGATTTGCTACGCGCCTTCGACCTCGCCATCGACCGGATCGAGACTACTCGCGGGCAGATCTACAACATGGGTGGCGGCCCCGCCAATACGATCTCGGTATGGTGGGAGTTCAAGCGGATCGCTGAGGAGGTGCTCGGCCGCCCGGTACCCGATCCGGCCTTTGTGCCGCTCGCGTCGGTGACCAGCCCGTCTTCGTGGCGGACACCGCGAAGGCGAGGCGCGACTTCGGCTGGGCACCAACCGTCTCGGCGGCGGAGGGAATCCGGCGACTGGCTGCGTGGGTGGAAGAGCACCGCGCACTCTTCGCTTGATCGGGGCTCGATGCGCATCCTCGTGTGCCTCACCTACTACCGGCCCCACGTCAGCGGGCTGACGATTTACGTCGAGCGCCTGTCGCGCGCGCTGGTGGAGCGCGGCCACGACGTCACGATCCTCACCTCGCGGTTCGACCCGCAAGCTCTGCCGCCGAGAATGCGTCGACGGCGTTCGCATCGTCCGGGTGCCGATGGTGATGCGGATCAGCAAGGGCGTCATCATGCCGACCCTGGGCATCTGGGCGTCGCGACTCGTGCGCCAGCACGACATCATCAGCCTTCACCTGCCGCAGTTCGACGCGGTCGGCATCGCCGCTCGCGGGCGCCTCCTCGGCGGGCCAGCGATCTTGACCTACCACTGCGACCTACAGTTGCCCCCGGGCGCGTTCAACCGGGTGGCCGATTGGGCGGTCTCCGCCACAAACTACGGTGCCGGGCTGTTGAGCGATCGCGTCGTTGCCTACACTCAGGACTACGCCGACCACTCGCCGCTCCCACGCCGGTTCCGCGGCAAACTCGCGGTGATCCCGCCTCCGGTCGTGATGCCGTCGCCGGAGCCCGAGGAAGTCGACGCCTTCCGGCGAGCGCATGGCACCACGGGGCGGCCGACATCGGATTCGCCACCCGGTTCGCAACCGAGAAGGGCATCGAGTACCTGGTGGAGGCGATGCCCCGCCTGCTGGAGCGCTTTCCGACCCTGAAGGTCCTTTTCGCCGGACCGTACCACGACGTGATCGGCGAGGAGACGTACCGGCAGCGCCTCGCGCCCGGAATCGCGGCGCTCGGCGAGCATTGGGAGTTTCTCGGGACGCTGCGTCCGGAGGAGCTTCCCCTTCTACGGGGCGCTCGACTGCCTCCTGGTCACCAGCGTCAACTCGACCGAGTCGTTCGGTCTCGTCCAGGTCGAGGCGATGCTCTGCGGAACGCCGGTCGTCGCCAGCGACCTCCGGGCGTGCGGCAACCGGTCCGCACGACCGGCATGGGCGAGATCGTGCCGGTGGGAGACCCGGCGGCCCTGGTCGAGGGGATCACAAAGGTGCTGGAAGATCGGGCTCGCTACGTCCGTCCGCGGGCCGAAGTCGAGCGTCTCTACGACCTTGACGTCACGGTTCCGCCTACGAAGCGGCTGTTCGCCGAAGAGCTACGGAAGAAGGCCGGCAAGCGTTGCCAGCGGTAGCCCACGGGAGCCGAGGTTCTTGAGGGCCGCGAACGCTGCTTCACACGACACATGCGCGAGATGGCCCACATCGGGCGTTGCTCCGCGCCGTCGAGTGCAAATTTATGAGCGCCGTGCCGCTCGTCCACCCAGTCCTCGACGTCGGATGCGGGGACGGGCACTTCGCATCGGTCACATACGATGAGCCGATCGACGTTGGGATCGACGTGGACGACCGCAACCTGACCGAGGCGGCGGCACGCCGCCCGGCGGTCTATCGTGACGTGGTCAGGGCCAGCGCGACGGCGATGCCGTTCCCGGACGGCGCGTTCGGCACGGTCGTCAGCAACAGCAGCCTCGAACACATCCCGGACATCGATGGCGCACTCGGTGAGATCGCCCGCGTCCTCCGAATAGGCGGGACGTTCGCGACCACGCTGCCGAGCGAGCATTATCCCGAGTTCCTGATGGGCGCGACGCTGGCACGCCGTATCGGCTTGGAGGGCGTGGCGCGGGGGTACGGGGCTCTCTTTAACCGGATTTCTCACCACTACCACGTCGATCCACCCGAGGTGTGGAGGGCTCGGCTTGCGGCAGTTGGGCTGGACGTTGTCGAGCATGCGTACTACTTCTCGCCGGCCGCCCATCGGACCTTCGACCTCGCGCACTACCTCGGGGTACCGACTCTCCTCACAAAACGGCTCCTCGGGAGATGGATCCTGCACCCATTACAGACGAAGCCATTCGAGTGGTGGTATCGGCGCTACTACGAGGAGGCGTTGCCCGACCGCGGGCGCGTACCAGTTCGTGCGGTGCGTCAAGCGCCCTATCCAGCCAGGGTTCAGCCAGACGGCCACGGCATTGGAAACAGAGAGGCGGCTGATGCGCCGCCGGTACTTTCGGGCGCTCCCGGAACTGACGACCCAAGTTAGCAACGAGGTGAACGAGCTGGAGAGAGGCAGGAAGCAGGAGCATCCACGCCACCCAGTCGCTGGGGTCAGTCAGGGAAGTGTATCGGTCGAGCCGAGTCGCTGGGGCCTATCTCGCCCAGATAGAGCGCGATCTCTCCCGAGGGGTAGCGGACAACATCGATCACCTTGGTATACCGTCGCAGAGGTTCGGGCAAACTCATCAGGGCGTTGTACTTGTGAGCGCGGATGGCGTACAGGACACGGTGCTGGAGCTCAACTGTCGCCACTCCACCAATTATGGCCTTTTGGCGCAGCGCCGGGTTGTCCATGAGGTAGAAGTCGAGAAAAACGAACGCTTCGTTGAAGTCCGGGGCGAGGACATACCGGTCATAGGTGTCTGAATATTGCTTGAAGACATCAATTGCCGGACCGGCTCTAAATTGCCAGCCGTAATAATCGGCGGAGACGAGGGGTATCGCTGATACGGCCCGGTAAAGAAGCCAACCGCCCCGATGAAGACGACCGGCAGCAGTCAGACCAGCAAGAGCCCTGTTGACCAGCGTGAGACGACGGTTTCGACCGACTTGGGGGAACAGGCGAGTTCGGTCACCTGCTCAACGGCTCGCGCGGCAACACCATCGGTTCTCGACCTTCCGAGGTCGATGGTGGAGGCTACTGGTCCTGCCTTCCGCTCCTCTGGGCGGCTCTCAATGGGGCGAGGCCGCTTGCTACCGGTCCTGTTGAATACAGGCTGGCATTCCGCTCCGCCATCGCCAGATAGAGGCCAAAGGCCTGCATCTTTCGCGGTGCCAGGAGCTTGCGTGATGGCATCACCTTCGGTGGCATCCCACGCCCGATCACGCTTCGGCGCTACCGACGACGATGCGACCCATCAATTGGCAGTCATCGATGCCATCCGCCGCCCATCGCCTGTAAGGGTGCTGAGCCCCCGGTAGTCTGGCATGGCTGCGCGGCTACTTAGGGAGACGACTTTCCTGTCCTGGCCGCGTGCCCTCGGCATCCGGCCCAAAAGCACTCTCGCCACAGGCTCGACTCCTCCAAGCGATCGAACTGTCGTTGCTTGAAGGAGCCGAGTAATCACATCTGGCTGGCCGGGAGCTGCACTATGAGCGCCGTGTCAGCCTGGTCCAAGGCCCGCCATGGCTTATGCCTAGGGCGTAGTCGGTCGCCGTCGACACCGGGGTATTCGTCGCCGTCGGCAGCGGCGTAGTGGCGCACTGGTTGACATTCGCGCGGCACGTAGTGTTGGCGGCGTTGACGTTGTTTTTGCAGCAGATACCGCTGCAGCACGGTAGCGCGCCGGGGCATACCGTGCCGGTTGCGAGGCATATCTGCGGCGTCGCCGTATTCGTCGCCGTCGCCGTGTTCGTCGCCGTCGCCGTGTTCGTCGCTGTGGCTCTGGGGTGATCGTCGGCGTCGGCTCCGGGGTGTTGGTCTGGGTCGGCTCCGGGTGTCGGTCGCGGTTGGCTCTGGCGTATCCGTCGCCGTCGGTTCCGGGGTGTTGGTCTCGGTCGGCTCCGGGGTGTTGGTCTCGTTCGGCTCCGGGGTATCCGTCGCCGTCGGCTCCGGGGTGTCGGTCGCCGTCGGCTCCGGGTGTTGTCTGGCGGTATCGGTCGCCGTCGGCTCCGGGTGTTGTCCGTCGACACCGGGGTATTGTCGCGTCGGCCGGGTATCCGTCGCCGTCGGCTCCGGGGTGTCGGTCTGGGTCGGCTCCGGGGTGTTGGTCGCCGTTGGTTCCGGGGTATTGGTCGCCGTCGACACCGGGGTATTGGTCGCGGTCGGCAGCGGCGTAGTGGCGCATTGGTTGACTTCTGCGGCGCGTAGTGTTGGCGGTTGGGGGTGTTTTTGCAGCAGATACCGCTGCAGACGGCGCGCGCCGGGCAACGTGCCTTGCGAGGCATCTGCGCGTCGCCGTGTTCGTCGCTGTCGCCGTGTTCGTCGCCGTCGGCGTATTCGTTGCCATCTCTGTTGGGGTGTTGGTCGGCGGCACCGGCGTGTTGGTCGGCGTGTTGGTTGGTGTGTTGGTCGGCGTGTCGGTCGGCGTGTTGGTCGGCGTGTTGGTTGGCGTATTCGGTCGGCGTGTTCGTCGGCGTGTTGGTCGGCGTGTTGGTCGGCGTATTGGTCGGCGGCACCGGCGTGTTGGTCGGCGTGTTGGTCGGCGTGTTGGTCGGCGGTACCGGCGTGTTGGTCGGCGTGTTGGTTGGGGTGTCGGTCGTCGGCACCGGCGTGTTGGTCGGCGTGTTGGTCGGCGTGTTGGTCGCCGGCACCGGCGTGTTGGTCGGCGTGTCGGTTGGCGTGTTGGTCGGCGGCATCGGCGTGTTGGTCGGCGTGTTGGTTGGTGTATTGGTCGCCGCACGGCGTGTTGGTCGGCGTGTCGGTTGGCGTGTTGGTCGCGGCACCGGCGTGTTGGTCGGCGTGTTGGTCGGCGTATTGGTCGCCGGCACCGGCGTGTTGGTCGGCGTGTTGGTTGGCGTATTGGTCGCGGACCGGCGTGTTGGTCGGCGTGTTGGTCGGCGTATTGGTCGGCGGATCGGCGTGTTGGTCGGCGTGTCGGTCGGCGTATTGGTCGGCGTGGCACCGGCGTGTTGGTCGGCGTGTCGGTTGGGTATTGGTCGCCGACCGGCGTGTTGGTCGGCGTGTTGGTCGGCGTATTGGTCGGCGTCCCGGCGTGTTGGTCGGCGTGTCGGTCGCCGTCGTTGGCGTGTTGGTCGACTCCGGCGTGTTAGTCACCTCTGGGGTGTTAGTCGACTCTGGGGTGTTAGTAAGCTGATTCTGGCGTGTTAGTCGCCTCTGGGGGGTTAGTCGCCTCTGGCGTGTTAGTCGCCTGCCCGCCGCCACCCACGCACCGCATGGCTTGGCCCGGCCCGGTTATGGCGCATATGCCCGAGCAGCACACCTGGTTCCCCTCACACGGGTGACCTTCCTCGCGGCAGCTCAACCGTTTCCAGGCGGGGTCTCGTTCGGAATTAAGGGTTGGACTGGTCCTTCGTCCTGGACTGGGAGTTCATCCGGGACCGGGGTTTCGTTCTGATTCCCGTGCCCGGGCGGGATCTCGTTCTGATTTCCGTTCCCTGGTCTGTTCCTTCCCCGAACGGGAATTCATTCCCGCCGCCGGGTTGGTTGTCGTTACCACCACCAGGCTGATCGTCGTTGCCACCTCCTGGCTGGTTGTCGTTACCACGATCTGCGTCCCGCCGCCCGGCGGGTCTTCCCCGTCCCCGCCACCAGGCTGGTTGTCGTTGCCACGATTCTCGTTGCCACCACCGCGCGGGTTGTCATTCCCACCGCCGGGGTCGGTTTTCTCGTTACCACCTCCTGGCTGGTTGTCGTTGCCACGATTCTCATTCCCGCCGCCGGGCTGGTTGTCGTTGCCGCGACCGGGCTGGTTCTCGCTACCGCCGCCCGGCTTGTTCTCATTGTCCCCCCCAGGCGGGTTGTCATTCCCGCCTCCGGGCTCGTTCTCGTTGCCGCCACCAGGGGGGTTCTCGTTGCCCCCCCCCGGGTGGGTTGTCGTTTCCGCCCCCCGGCTGGTTCTCGTTGCCACCACCGGGCTGGTTCTCGTTCTCGTTCTGATTACCAGGCCGGGTCATCGTTTCCGCCCCCGGGCTGGTTGTCGTTACCGCCACCGAGCGGGTTCTCGTTGCCGCCTCCCGGTTGGTTCTCGTTTCCACCCCCAGGTTGGTTGTCGTTGCGATTGCCGTTCCTATTCCCCCTCTGGGTTTCGTCCTCGTCTTGGTCGGTGTCCTGAGCTTCAGTCTGCGAGGCGACTGAGGCCGAGCAGGCCAAGCAGGCCGCCTTCAGGCCGCCACGGCATCGATGTTCAGGCGGTGACAACCACCGGACGCCACTGTTTTAGCAAGCTGGTCGAACCGGTCGTGATCCATCGCCGAACCTCCACCCACACCGAGGAATAGACCTGTGCGATGCCAGTACTACGCGCCGACAGTGCAGTTTTCGCAAGATCGACGCCGGGGCTCCCCAACCCACGGCAGGAACGAGATACTGCTGGCCACAATACTAAATTCTCCACACATCCGCAATGGATGATGTCCTGGGGGTGTCCTGGGCCTGGAGAATCGGTCGCTCGACAGGTAATCAAGGTTCTCGATGGAAATGGTCTACGCCCCTTCGCTAGTCCACGAGTAGGGTTGATCCGCGGCCACGATGGACGGGCTCCATTGGGTCGCGAACCCGGCGGGAATCTGTTGCCGCAGGAGCATGGAGCTTGGCGGCGTTGTGCCGCCAGCATGCCATGAACGAGCAGACCTTCTACCAGTGGGAAAAGACGTACGGTGCGATCGTGCGGGTCGCGGCGATACCGCTGAAGTCGCTCGAGGAAGAAATCACGCATCTTGGAATGCTCGTGGCTCAGCCGATGCTTCCCCAATCTATTGAGTACTTCGCGAGTGACGCGCTATGCCACAGCGGCTAGCGAGTCCAGACACCTCGTTGCTCTCCGGGGCTTATCCTTGCATCCGCCTTCATCGAAGCAGCCTCAAAGAGAAGCACCGGTTAACATACTCGGTCGCTAGCTGCATGAAACGACAATCGATACACAATCGATACGTCATGAGATGTGAAAGGCATTGATGTTGAGAAGCGAGCCAGAGGCGCTTCATGCGGACTACCGCCGCTAGTTGGCTCTATCTGCCGACCAATGGTTAGCGATGCGTCTGATTCAGCCAGAGTCGCTCGATCGCGAACCAATGACGGGGAAGCCTCCAAACAACTGCTGCACATGGGTGCCTGGATGAGAGATACCTGATGATCTCCGAGCACCGAGATTCGGCACTGTTTATGGTGGCTGGGTGGGGAATATCTGGTGACCTTAGATCGCGGTGATCCGACACAGCTATCGGTGCTTGGGTAGAGGATACCCGGTGACCCTAGATCGCGGTGAGCCGGCACTACTCATGGGTGTCTGGGTGGAGGATACCTGGTGACCTTGGATCGCGGTGATCCTGGACAGGGCATTGCATTAGAACGGGTAGCCGCGGTGGCGCCCGGTAGTATATGGCCGCGACGCGCGTGGCCCCTCTTCATTGGCGCCAGACCGCGCCAATGGCTCAAAATGGGCTGGTCTTCCTCGCATTTTTCTTCTCTGTCGGCGAGGCGTGGCACGTGCAAGATCCTGGCTCCTGGCTGCCGCTCCTTTCCCGTGCTGTGCTCGCAAGTCTTGCGTTTTGTGCGGTGAGCTCGGGGGCGATCTCATTAATGACGTCATAGATGTTGACCAGGATCGTGTCCACCCGGTCAAGAAGTATCGTCCCATAGCGTCGGGAGCTCTCTCACCGCGCTTTGCTATCGCCGCGGCGGGCGTATTGCTCGCCATTGGGCTGGGACTCGGCAGTGTGTTGGGATGGCCGTTTCTTTCGCCTTGGTAGCGTATAGTGGAATCAGCCTCGCATACAGTGCCAGACTCAAACATGTTGTTATCTTGGATCTCTTTATTTTGGCGTCCGGTTTTGTTTTACGGGCCGTGGCTGGCGGGGTTGCTATCGGCGTAGGGATTTCACCCTGGCTATACCTGTGTACTCTCCTTGGCGCGCTCTTCCTGGTCATGACCAAGCGAAGGTATGAAATTAAGATGCTTGACATGGATGCCGGCCGGCATCGCCCAACACTTTCGAACTACACGGTGGAGTTGCTGGATCAGATGATCATGATCATTAGCGCGAGCACCGTCGTGTCGTATGCGGTGTATACGGTGACGGCATCAAACGTCCCGACAAACGGTGCGATGTTGGCAACCGTGCCAATTCTTCTATATGGGATTTTCCGTTACTTGTATCTCAGCCATCGAGGTGGAATGGGTGGCAGTCCCGAGGACATCCTGCTGCGTGATCGGCCGACGCAGCTCACCGTTGCCCTGTGGATCGCCATCGCTCGTGATTCTCGCTCTCTGGCGCACTTGAGCTATCAATAGAAACCGAATCCGTCGCTCGTGACAGGGTACCGCCGTTATGGCAAAATGGATCGGCTCTGGGGCCCGACACCTTACATGAGACGCAGTCGTAGGACTGGGGGATGCTGATTCTCGCCCAGGTATTTCGCTGGAACTTCGACAATTGAAAATCCTCCAAGACCTTTACTTTTACGCTCCCCTTTGGCAGCGGATTGACGATCAATGCCAAGTGCCTGGACCGGGACTCGTCGCCCGCGAGCATGACGTCTCTGTTCTCGCGTCACAATTTCGACCTCGAACTCGGCTGCCCTCAATAACTCGGTCAGCCGAGTTTGAGGTCGTCGAGCAGCGTGCATTGACCGTCCGCACGCTGCTCTTTGCCCACATGTTGCTTTACCGGATAGGGAAACCACTGCCGCAGCGAGGGTGGGTACCGGCCGGCCTCATGAAGCACGCGGGCCGAGTCGATGAAGCTGACCAACTACGAAGCCTGTTGGTTCGGCAGGGAACGCGCCCTGCTCAATGCGATCGACGCCTCACCCGACGATTCGCCGCGCGTGGCGCGCGTCACCCATTTAGTCGCGTTAGCTATCTTGGCTCGCTGTACCGAAGGACCATCCAGCGGGTCTGCCCGTGCGTAGACAGCACGTTCCCCGTTCTCTGCACCGGGCCACAATCCCGCGCCGTCCGGCAGAGGTGAACAGGACGCCCCCCAGCACAACGCCGAGCCGATCGATCACGATCAACCCGGCACGGCGAAATCGATCACAACGAACCGCGGGTGCTTCATACACTTCGCCTTCGAGCTCGCCAGATCCACGCTGCCGACGGGATCAAGCAACGACACTGATCCACAAAAGCCCGACGACATTTCCGCACTTCGGCGCGCTGGCGATCTCATCTTCACGGCTGAAGGATTAGCAGTCGGCGCGATTTTGCTTTTCGCCGGGATTTTGCGCTTTCTCGGCCTGCGGTGGGGTGGAAGTTATTACTTCCACCCCGACGAACTCTTCGTGACAAATGTCTCAACTCGCATCCAGTGGCCGTCCGGTCCCCTCGCTTGGTTCGACTCCGCCCATTCCCCTTGAATCTATACAACAAGATTTCGGCACATTCATCTACGGCACGTTCCCGCTCTTCCTGGGCAAGGCGCTCGGGGGGCTGATGGGGATGACGGCGTACGGCGATGCTCATATTCCCGGGCGCTTGATGTCCGCTCTGGCCGATCTCGGCACGGTCGCCTTGACGATCTGGATCGGCTACAGGTTGTTCGGGCGCAGCACCGGGCTACTGGCCGGATTGCTGCTGGCCGCAACGATGCTCCATATCCAGTCCGCGCACTTCTTTACGGTTGATGCGGTCGCAACGTGCTTCACCGTGGCCACGTTTGCATTCCGCTCGCGGCCAGCCAGCAGCCACGCTGGCGCTGGTTCGCTCTGGCCGGGTTAAGCGCGGGCCTCGCTTCGCAAGCAAACCCAATACTGCTCATCATCGCGGCCTTCTTGTTGCTCCCGATGCTGGAACTGATTAGGACGTCACCCTGGCCTCTGCCGCTCATCTGGCGCGTCAGACCGGCATCGGCACGGTGATCGCCTTTGTCATGGCCATCGTTTGCTTCCGCATCTTCCAACCCTATGCTTTCGCGGGCCCGTACCCCTGGTCGCTCGCGCTCGATCCTCGTTGGGTCGCCGATCTTCAATACTGGCGAAACGTGCAGGCTGGTCTGCCGCCATGCCGCCGAGCATCCAGTGGGCGGACCGGACAGCGTTCGTCTTTACCTTAGACAACCTGGTGCGCTGGGGAATGGGGCCAGGGCTTGGGATCAGCGCGCTCGCGGGTGCAACGATCTTAGGAGTGCGACTCCTGCGTGCCCAACGTTGGCCCTCATGGTGGCACCTGGCCCTTCTCGGATGGCCGGCGTTCACGCTGTTGCTCTACGGCGGTGGTTTCGCCCAGGCCCAGCGGTACCAATTGCCCGCCTATCCGTTTCTCGTCCTCCTTAGCGCCTGGGCACTGACTCAACTGTTCGTCTGGGGCTGGGATCACGCCCGAAGCGGAGAGATCGCCACGTCTCGCTGGCGCCGGCTCGGTTACCGTGCGGGTGTTGTCGTCCCTGTCATCGCGGTTCTGTTCACTGTCTGGTACGCGATCGCGACCAGCCTGATCTATGTCCGCCCGCATACCCGTGAGGCTGCCTCGGAGTGGATCTACGAGAACGTGCCGGCCGGGAGTGTCATTGCCACTGAGCACTGGGATTACGGCTTACCGGTCCTCAAACCGGAGTGGGAACAGGATCGGTTCACCGGCGTGCAACTGGAACTCTATAACCCCGATGATACCGACAAGTTGAGGACCCTCATCGAGACTCTGGGCAGCTCCGACTACATCGTGATGAGCAGCGATCGCTTGATCGGTTCAATTCCCCGCATGCCCGATCGCTATCCCATGACCACCGCGTACTACCAGGCGCTGGTCGATGGTGACATCGGCTTCGACTTGATCGCATCCTTTAATTCTCCGCCATCGTTCCTCGGCATCAGCCTCGACGATCGCGGAGCCGAGGAAGCTGACTGTTTACGACCATCCTCAGGTACGTATCTTCCGAAAGACCGATCGTTGGTCACCTGATACGGCGCGGACCCTTCTCACTGAAGCGCTAAACGCGCCGGTCTACGGGCCAGCGCCGATCTCTCCCATCAACCCGAGCGTCAGCCAGATCATGCTGAGCCCGGACGAGCAGAACACCTATGCCTCAGCCGGAACCTGGCGCGACATCTTTCACCCGGACAGTCTCTTTAATCGCTGGCCAGCCCTCTGGTGGTATCTGGCGTTGCAACTGCTCGCGTTACCGATGATGCCGGTGGCCTGGAGGCTGTTCGGCTCCCTTCCCGATCGGGGATACGCGGTCGCGAAAACGCTGGGCTTGCTCACTGTGGCCTGGTTGGTCTGGCTGGTGGCAAGTCTCAACCTCCTAACATTTGGGCGGCAGGTCATCGGCGTAGCCTGGCTCCTGAGCCTCAGCTTGGCAGCGCTGGTTTTGCGCGGACAGACCGACGCCTTTCGGGAGCACCTGCGTGGCCGCTGGAGACAACTACTCGACATCGAGCTCGGCTTCGCTCTCGTTTTCCTGACGGTCGTTTGGATACGAGCGCAGAACCCCGATCTCTGGCATCCGAGCCGGGGCGGTGAGAAGCCAATGGACTTCGCGATCCTCAACGCGATCCTCCGCAGTCCATCATTTCCCCCGTACGACCCATGGTTCGCGGGCGGAACGCTGCATTACTACTATTTTGGGCATCTGCCGTATGCAGTACTGACTCGAATAACAGGGATCGTACCGGAGGTGGCCTACAACCTGGCGGTACCGACTGTGGCCGCACTCTGGCGCTGAACGTCTGGTCCGCGATTTCCGCCTTGCTCTCTCGATTGAACCGCGATGAACCTCGATCGCGGCGCCGTGCGTACGGCCATGGGATGGCGGGGTGGGCGATCGCCGGATCAGTAATCGTTCTTGGGCTAGGCAATCTCGATTTCGCCCGACGCCTCGGTCGAGGTGAATATGGCGCCCCCACCGTGCCGGCGGACGTGCCGCTGATTGGTGGCATGGTTCGCTTCCTCACGGGGACAGCAGTAGGCTGGCTAAGCCCGTTGGAGTACCCGCCCGATGCCTTCTGGGCGTCGACGCGCGTGATCAATGGCACGATCAATGAATTTCCCTTCTTCACTGTCCTCTTTGGTGACCTGCATGCTCACTTGCTGGCTATGCCCTTGACGACTGCTACGGCAATCGTCGCCATCGCCTTTGCCAGTGGAGCTCACCCCGTATGCAGTGATCCAGCGCGCGTCTTCACTGCGCTCGGTGGCGCCCGCCACGCCACCGCCTTCGCCGCAATCGGCGGATTACTGACCGGATCACTGCTCGTCTCTAACCCCTGGGACTACCCGCCCGCCACGGCAGTGCTGATCTTGGCCGCGCTGATTGCGATCATGCCGAGGAATGCGGCCCTACCTGGTTGGCCCGCTGTGCGGGATGTGGCAGTGTGGACGGCGCTGCTGATCATCATTGGGCGCCTGCTCGTCTGGCCATACCTGGCAAGGTACGGCCAGACGCCCAGCGGCCTGGCGCCGGTGGACGAAACCACACGCCTCAACGACTATCTGGCCATCAATGGATTCCTGCTCTTCGGTGTCGCAACCTTCCTGGCGATGGCGCTGACACGTGTCTGGTCCGACCAGCGTCGAGCATCGACGCTCGTTCGCTGGAGCAGTCGCTTGGCCCTGCTTCTAGGATTGGCGATCGTCACCAGTGGGGTAGTCACAGCTTCCGTGAAACTGGTTATTCTCGGTCTCCTTGCTCTCCTGGCACTGGCCGCCTGGCACCACCGGACTCGTCGTAGCTACCTCCTGGTGCTTGGCTTGAGTGGAGTGGGGCTCGGCTTGCAGCTCTTTGGAGAGGTGCAACGGCTGGCGTTCGACGTCGGCCGCATGAACACCGTTTTCAAGCTTTGGCTACTGGCCTGGTTGCTGCTTGGGATTGCCGGGGCGGCCGGCGCGATCCACGTCGCGTTGGGATGGCATTGGTCTAGCGGAGAACGCGACCGCCAAGGGGTTCCGCGGCGGACGATTGAGTTCGCCTGGGTCGCCATGCTGGTCGTCCTTTTTCTTGCCGCGGCGACGTATCCGCTGCGGGTTACCGGGCCCCGACTCGACGATCAGTTCACCGACCTGGCTGATACCCTCGATGGCTTCGCGTTCATGGAACAGGCGAAAATTCATTCCGGCGCTGCCGATCAACCACCGGTGGAGATCGCTCTCGTTCACGATCTCGAGGCAATCAACTGGTTACGTCGGACCATCGACGGCACGCCGGTGATATTGGAAGCCAATCTCCCCGATTACCAGTGGGGAGCCCGGATCAGCACCTTCACCGGCCTCCCTACGGTGCTAGGGTGGTCGTTCCATGAGTCCCAGCAACGTCCTGGCTACGGTGCATGGGTGGAGCAGAGAAAGGCCGATATCACCGCGATCTATAATGACGCCGTTCCCTTCGCAATCGTAGAACCGTTGCTTCAACGTTATGGCGTTCGGCTCATCTACGTAGGTGCGTTGGAGCGAGCCATCTATCCAGCCGAAGGGCTTGCCAAGTTCGAACAGGCGGCGGACGACGGCCAGATCGACGTGCTCTATGAGACCGACCAAGTCACAATCTATGACTACTCCGGGGATCAACCGGCAGTGGCCAGCGTGCCACCATGATCAGCGTCGTCCACGCACGGTTGCACTCCTGACTCTCCAATAGGTGGACTGGGCATTCTGGGGATAGTAAAACACCCACCTCGATGTCACTTGAGAGAACCGGCCATTGCCTGCGTATTGTTGCTTCAGCCTCTCTGCTCTCTGCGCTCTGATCTTCGATTACTGAAAGCTTGAGTACATCGATCTGGTCTCAGTCACGCGGCAATGGAGAAACTGGCGCTCATCTCACTGTACGCCTCGCTATCTGGCGACTGCAGCTCTCGCGGCAATCACAACATTACTTGCTGGTAGAGAATCTGTGGGCTGGAACATCAGGGGTTCTTTGGCACTCTTGGTGTGGGGCTGTTACCGCTCTTAGCTACCTGGTGGCTCCGGGGAACTGAAGGTTTGGTTCAAAGTCAGCACTCGGACAGACGACCATCAATTGCTCGGCCGAAGTTCTGCGAATGGGAGCTCTCCGGCCGGCATGTTCGCGATTGCTGCGCATACTCAGCTCCTCGGTTGGATAGGTTCTCGACTGTAATCGATGGTGACGAGGGGGATGTACCATGCTGACAGCTATCAAAGCTGCAACTGCGCTAGGGACAATGGTGAATCTTTTTGCAACTGGTTGGTTCGGGGTTTCAACCTCTATCTCGCGGTTCAAGGCTGGCTGACCAATGTCGTTGGCACCGACGTCGCTGGGCACCGAATGCTTGGCGCGGTGATGCGCTCATTTGGGGTCATTGCGACGTGGCGGTTCGGTACTCACGTGATCGGACCATGGCTGGCTATGGTTGGAGCGGTGATCATGGCAACGTTGCTGTTTTTCACCTCTTTTTTAGTCGATCTGCTCTCAACCATCTTGTTCCGATCCACAACGCGTGGATGTATTGGCACTGCTCTTTCTGTGGTTCGGTCTGCGCGCCTGGCAACGTAGCGACGCTTTTCTCAGCGGTGTGATGGTCGGGCTTGTGTGGCTGCGGGTTACTGGGGAGCTCGGATCTTCCGGTAATTATCGCTGTGCTGGTTGGATTCTTTTCGCAATCGATCGCTGCAAGGGTCCGAAGGAGGCAATCCGGCTCGGAAGCTGGGCAGCGATCGGATTCCTCGCGATCTCGATGCCGCTGCTCATGTCATTCGTCTTGAATCCGAACGAGTTCCGTAGCCGGTTCACCATAGTCTCGTTCCTGTCTCTTGACGGTTGGCGGAATGAGCCAGGCATGTTGATCCGGCTCTTCTTGGACAATCTGCGGGAGACCTTCCTGTTCCCCTTCATCAGTTACGACGACCTGTTTTTCCGACACCAGGCTCCATTTCTCAGCTGGCCGATTGCCATCGCGATCATGATCGGCCTGGCGACCTGCATCGCCGGCATCGTCCGGGAACAGACTGGCAGGCTGCTGCCTGGCTTTGAGTTCCTTGGATCGTTCTCACTCTCGGTGTTGCTATTACCTCCCCAATCCAGAGTCAGCGATTTGTCGCCATGGTCCCATTCTGGTGTCTAGCGGCCGGCTCTGGTTTCGTTGCCCTGCTACGATGGCTCACCTGCATAGGATCTCCAGCTCTCAACGCGATCCGCCGCATTCTGACTGCGGTGGCCATCTCTGGCGCTAGCAGTGACCCACCTCACTGGATGGCGTCGGAGAATCGGCAATTCAGCACGTATGGCGACATGAGGACCTCAACCGCTTGGGATATGGGCTGGCGTCTCGCAAACGCTGACGTCGACGGGGTCAAAGGTCCGCCGATCCTTTTTGCCGGTCCGCCCTTCATGTTCGCTGACAGTTGGGGCAACCTGCGATTCCTCGCCCCGAACGCCGCAATGACAGACGTGACAGGACCGCTCGTCAGCGCTGCGGATGTTCCACCCCACCAGCGGGATTGATGCTCATCCTCGTTGCGGAACGGGCCGGCGAAGGCTGCGTCGTGGAGATTGCTCATCCGAATGCGACTGTAGCCGGAGGCGAGCGCGGACGATACGTGCTCTACCGCGCGTTCTTCGACGAACCACTGGTTGGCTGGTCGACCGAAACCACCCCGGCGGAAACGAACTTCAAGACTGTTGCCACATCGCACTGTAGGCAGATCACGACTGACGCACAAACTTGAGCAAGCGGCTTGAGCGCACGCGCCAATTGAACGCAATCACACCGTACGAACTTGGCTGGCGCTCGTGGCTGCGGCCTCGGCGTCACAGTGCGGCATCCACCTAGCTGGTGAGAATCACAAGAGGAAGGAGGAGGCGGTTGGCGCTCTCAGTCTGGCGATCTACAACTGGGTAAAAGAGCGTTAGGATGTAGGTGATGCAGTTCTCTGTTCAATAAAGAGTAACTCAAGAAACAAGCTAGCAAAGCGGATCGGACAGGAAGAAGCAACGCTGCGCTCTGGCTACTGAACAACGCCTTTGCTCAGCAACAGTCTACAAAGGGGTGCTGTAGGGAATGATAGGGCAAGATAGAACGCCAACTACGGTTTTGTTGTAAGGCCTGGTTGCTCAGCAACTGGCTCTGCTTTACGGCTGCTTGGTCAACGACGACAGGCCACTGGTCTTACGCTGTCAATCGAGACCTACGTCGGACATGCGCTCACCGGCAACTCCGCACCTAGCGTGCAAGGGTGCGAATGACATCGTCGCCGCTATGCACAGAGGCTGATCTGGCTGGACCGCCTTCTGGAGACCTTGATGCAGATGAAGCATCGTTGATGTTCAAGGCTAGAGAGAATCGAAGTCGGGGATGTAACCCAACCGCTCGGAACGGCTTTAAAGGTAAAAAGAATCTGTATAGAGTAATACAGGGATGGCTAGCAGATAGGTAGGCGGTGATGAGCGTCAAGAGCGCTAAGCGCAAGCGTGGGACTCTAGGGGTGATAGCCACTGGCGGTTCGGACACTCAGTGCTAGACCTCACGCAGTCGACGGGGCGATCAACCTGGCGACGATGCCACTCCACTCACATCTCAGTCGGTCGGCACCAACAACATCTCTGACCCGACGACTCTCCTCCTCGCGCTCCTCTCTCTCGCGCGTGCCACCAGGTATCGAGGAGCGAATGATGCCGTTTGGTGGGAAGGCGTGCTCGGCTTGGCCCTTGGCGAACCAGCGTGCGGGAGTGTAGGGTGCGACAGTGAGCGGGTAATAGACGCTCTCATCCGCACAGATGCTGCCGTCACTGAGCACCCCGTTTTCGATCTTGCCAGGTTGCCCAGGTTTTGCCGCTCCTCGTGAGTGGTCGTGTCGCAATCCTCGCTTCCCCGGTCTGGTCGATGCTGAGCACTCCGCCCGCTGCTGGCGCGGTGGCCGCTTCGGCGCGTTGGCGCGTCCAGCAGGCGGGTCGTCAGGGCGGCGGCATTCCAGGTCGACTCGCTGAGGAGCCACTGCACCTTCTGCACGCCGGGGTTCTGAGCGCTGACGTTGGGCTCGGCGTTGCCAGCGCGGTCAGCGTCTTGCGGCGTTCGCCGGCAGGAGCAGAGCCGGCCAGGGTCTGGCGAAACGCTTGGCGCTGACTGGCGCGGCTGACAGCTCGTCGGACGTGGGTGACGCTAGGCGTCCAACGGCTCCGGGATCGGGGGAACGGCGGGCATCGCGGGCGACCTCCGACCATCGACTGCTGAGCGTTCCGCCGAGAGCGTTGTGCCGCTGAAGAGGCGTACCCTGATTCGACGATCGCTGAAGTGCTGGGCACGGATTTCCTGTGAGTGTGTGCGCGTTCCATTACTGAGAGACGCTTTGGCGGGGTTGTCGACCTGAGAGAACCCGGCCGAATTGCCTCCGGGCGTCCTGGCGTTCCGCGTTCATGATCAGGGAGAGGGGGAACGACCATCCAGGATGCCCGTTACCGGCACTCTGGAGGCGGATTCCGTATCAATCCGCGTCTGGGATCAGCTCCGTCTCAACCTCGCCCAGCACGCCCAGCTCGACGCGGCGCTCACGGTAGCCTGGAACCCATGAGAGTGTAGCGCGCAATTCACCGACCAACCTAGGACCGTGGTTAACTCGCGCTCGAGAGCAGCAGTCGAAGTTGAGGCATGCGGGGCGCCGAGAAGGAGTCTGCATGGTGACACGACTCATCGTCGGTGTTGAGGCATGCCGGGTGCCGATCAGGAGACTTCATGGTGACACGACTCATCGTCGGTTTTCGTGCAGTGACAATCGCGCTGGTGATGGCGATATCAGGGTTTGCGGCAGGAGTCGGGATGGCACAGTCAGAAGAGGTCGAGGAACCACAGTACGACTTGATCGGTGAGGTTGGCCCGATCGAGATCCGGCAGTATGGACCCCGGCTGGCCGCGGAGGCTGAGATGGGTCCCGGATCAGGAGTCAGTGAGGGCCAATACTCAGCATTCATGGTGCTGGCGGATTTCATTTTCGCCAATAACCGGCAAGGCCCATCGGTCGCGATGACCGCGCCGGTGGCCATCGAGCAAGCGTCGGAACCGATCGCTATGACCGCCCCGGTGGCGATGGAACCGGGTGAAGATGGTCAGGTGATGCGATTCTTCATGCCGGCCGAATACACCATGGAAACACTTCCCAAGCCCGGCGACGATCGCGTGCGGATCGTGACCGTGCCTGCCCAGACGCTGGCAGTGCTCCAGTTCTCCGGGGAGGCCGACGATGCGGAGTTCGCCAGGCGAAAGGCCGAACTGCTGAAGGGTCTGCAAGGCAGCGCCTGGCAGCCGATTGCCGAACCCGGGTACTTTGGTTATGACCCGCCGATGACTCCACCAGACCGCCGGCGGAATGAAGTCTTTGTCGAAGTTGCGGCCGTCGTCGCCGCAACACCCGCCGCGGCAACGCCAGCCAACTCGTAGGGACAACCTGTACCGGGAACTGGAGCACCCGGGAACTGTGTTGGCGACTGCCTAGCCGCCGAGCACCGACCATACTGGTGCTCGGCGGTTACCTTTTCCCTCTGCAAACGACGACGCTCAACCAATTCGAGCACCAATGATCGGCGGTTACCTTTGCCCTGTGCAAACGACGACGCTCAGCCAATTCGAGCACCAAAGCTACGAGTGCACGTTCGCCCTTCTGGTCAATGACGCCGCTCCACCGGGAACGTAACCATCCAGTCAGTTCTTCTTGCCAGGTCGACGTGTCCGGGCACGCGGTTCTCATGCTCAACGACGAACGCTTTTCGCGCTCCGAGCCGTATAGGGTATTGATCTTGCCCGCCTGGTTCCGGCCGGGACTACCATGTGGCGCTCGATCGTCCCACAAGCGGGACGCTGGTCGATTGCAAAGGAGTGGTGCTATGAGTCGAGGCGCGATCGCCGTTCTCGTTGCCGGCATTTTGACGTTCACGTGCGGCATGCTCGGTCCGGTCTCGACGGTCGCCCAGGAAAGCACGCCGGCAGCGGAGACGAATGGAGTCGAGATTGCGCCGGGCGTGACATTCGATCTGTTGCCGCCCTCCGAGGATCCACCGTCACTCTACCGGCTGCGCCTCGCACCAGGCGCCACTCTGGCCTTTGTCGGTGACCCGGCGATTTCGCTCGTCTACGTCGAATTCGGTGCGCTCTCGTTGCAGATGGATGCCGCGATCAGCGACTCCCGGTCAGACGAGGCCGGCGGCGACGAAGAGGATGCCAACACGGCAGTGAGGTTGAGCGAGGGCGACTACTTTGTTCTACCGCCGCTGGTCGCGGGGGAGATCCGCAACGAGGGTCAGGATCCGATGTCGATCGTGATCGCGGCCATCACCCCGGGGCAGATCCCAGGGACCGCAATCGTTAGGCCCGCGCCGGAGTGATCTGCCCTCACCCCCTCTCCCGGCGGCCGGGAGAGGGAAACGATCATGCCGGGTGACAGGTTCCGGCACTCTTCAGGCGAATGCTGTATCAGTCCCCGTACGGGATCAGCTCCGTCTCGACCTCGCCCAGCACGCCCAGTTCGACGCGGCGCTCGATGAAGTCGATCACCGTTTGCAGCATCTCCTGAGCGTGGTTGGCGGCGTTGGAGACGACGACGATGGCGAGAGTGGCCGCGCGGGGGTCGTCGAGGTCGGCCACCTCGGCGATGCCGGCATTGAACTGGTTGCGCACCTTCTGGGTAATGGAGCGGGTGACCTGCCGCTTGTCTTTGAGACTGAAAGTGTCCTCCAGGTAAAGTGTCACCCGGGCCACCCCGACCGTCATCGCCACCGGCTCAGCCCTCGCCCAACCGCTCGACGACGAAGCGCGTGACGCCATCCGGCTTCATCTCCCAGGTCCAACGCAAACCGCGGGAAGCGGCGATCGTGGCCGCGGCATCGTGGAAGACGGCAGCGTGCGACGGATCGACCGCGAAGAGCGCACAGAGCTCTGGATCAGGGAAGCCTGTGGTCGTCGCAGTGGCGCGGTCCACACCAAGCTCGACCGTAGCGACGTCCGCGCCGAGTGCGCGTAGATTCGTCAGCATGGCATCGAGGAACTCGCCGGCGTCCCACGGCCTGGGATCGCCCCAGCCGCGAGCGAAGGTGGCGCCGATGGCGGCCGCCCACTCATCCGGCGGAATACCGCGCTCTTGCAGAAACGCTATCGTCGCCAGGATGACGGCCTGGGCGTTGACCCGGGCCTGCTCCAGCAGCTCGGCGTCGGAGTACTCGGCGTGGCCGTGGTCGATGGTGAAGTCGTCACGGGAGTCGGTGAGTCGGCAAGTCGGCAAGTCGGTTATTGAAGCCGTCCAGCGTGATCCATGAGGAGATGGAGTCAGCGTGGAGGTCGGCAAACCGGCGAGCTGTCAAGCCTTCCCGCCCACTTACCGACTATCCGACTCACCGACTTTCCGACTCCATCAAATGACATTGTGTTCCTGGGTCAGGGCGCCTTCGGCAAAGCGTGAGGGACGGAAGGGGCTGATGTCGATACCGGTAGCGGCGCCATCGAGGAGGAGCTCGGCGATGCAGCGGCCAATGGCCGGGCCCTGCATGAAGCCGTGGCCGCTGAATCCTGCCGCCACCGCCAGCCCTTCGGGCCCGCCGGTCCAGCCGAGGAGCGGATTGTCGTCGGGGGTCACCTCATAGAAGCCAGCCCAGCCGCGCAGAATGCTCGCCTCAGCGAACGCCGGGACGCGTTCGACCAGCGCCTCGACCGTCGCGGCAAGCCAGGTCTCGTCGACGGTCTTGTCGGTCGTGCTCGGCTCTTCCCGGTTCGCCATGCCGAAGAGGAAGCCCCGGCTCTCGGGGTGGAAGTAGAGCCCGGTGGCGAAATCGATGGTCATCGGCAGGCTCTGTGGCAGGTCGTCGAACGGCTCGGTGATGAAGCTCATGCGGCGGTAGGGATCGATGGGGAGATCGACGCCGGCCATGGCTCCGACCGAACGGGTCTGCGGACCCGCCGCGATGACCACCAGCGGAGCACTCATGTCTCCGCGAGGAGTGCACACGCCCTGAACGCGGCCGCCCGCGATGGTGATGCCGGTGACGGGGGTTTCCTCCTCGATGCGTACGCCGAGGGCGCGGGCGGCCTGGGCGAATCCCATCGTCGCGCCGTAGGTGTCGCACCAGCCGTCCTCAGGGCAAAAGGCGCCGCCGACAACATCGTCGAGGAGGACATGGGGGTTGAGCCCGGCGATCTCGTCCGGGGTCACCCAGCGAGAGGGCACACCGAGGCTTTGCTGCAACGCGATGTTCTCGCGGAAGACGGGCTCCTCCGCGGGGTCGGTGATGAGGAAGAGGTACCCCTGCTGGCGGAGGCCGATATCCTGCCCGAAGCGCTCGGGAAAGGTCTCCCAGACACGGACGCTCTCCCGGGCGAGGCGGATGTTCGTCTCGGTCGAAAACTGCTGGCGCACACCCCCGGCGGCGTCGGCCGTAGCGCCGCGTCCGATCTGGTCACGTTCCAGCACGACGACGTCAGTGACACCGCGCTCGGCAAGCGCGTGGGCGATGGCACAGCCCATGATCCCGGCGCCGATGATGACGGCCTCGGCCGTGCTGTTCACTCGTGACGTCTCCGTTTGGCATGGATGCCCGACCATCTCGAGTCCTGATTGATTATCGTCGGCGGCCGCGGCACGGACCAGTTATGACCGCTCTCGTCGCATCCCCGATCTGACCGCGTGGAACTGTTGTGGGAAAGCTACCGGGCACGAAACGACGGTTACGCGACCGCTTGCGGCACGGCGCCGCAGGAAACCCGGACGATGAGATCGGCGGGCAGCACGACCCGCCGCCGGCGCTCGGTGGCTCGTCCGGTGATGCGGTCGAGCAGGAGCTGGACCGCAAGCGTGCCAAAGGTCTCGGCCGGTTGGGCCATCACCGTCAGGAAGGGGCAGAGCAGCGCCGCCAGTTCGATGTCGTCGAAGCAAACGACGGCGATGTCGCCGGGGATCTCCAGCTCACGCTCGCGGATCGCGGTCACCGCGCCGACCGCGGAGAGGTTGTTGACTGCGAAGATCGCGCCCGGCCGGGAATCGCGGTCGAGCAGACGTTGCGCCGCCTGGTAGCCTCCATCGGCGTTTGCCCCCGGAGCCGTTATCACGAGGTCCGGGTCGAACGGGATACCGGCTGCGGCTAACGCCTCCTTGTATCCGCACAGGCGGTCGCGCGCGGTGGACACCTCCTGGGACTCGGTGATATGCGCAATGCGCCGGTGGCCGAGTCTGAGCAGATGATCGATCAAGACTCTCGCCCCGCCGATGCTGTCACCCTGCACCAGATCGCTCTCGATACCAGGAATGGAGCGATCGACCAGTACAAACGGGGGCGGTTGCGGTCCCAAACGCCGCAGATTACGCCGTGACCGATCGCTGACAGGAGCGATCAGCAGCCCCTCGACCCGGTGCGCCACCATGTCTTCCAGATAGGCGTCTTCCCGGTCCAGATCGCCGTCGGTATTGCAGAGGATGACGCGGTAGCCCGCGCGCCGGGCCACGTCTTCGGCGCCGCGCAGGATGAGGGTGAAAAAGGGATCGGCGAAATCGGGCACGATCAAGGCAAGGGCGCCGGTTTTTTGGCGAGTGAGATTGCGCGCCAAATAGTTCGGAACGTAACCGAGTGCGGCGATGGCCTCCTGCACCCGCTGGCGCGTATCGGGCCGGACGCGCGCACTGCCATTGATGACGCGCGAGACGGTCATCGGGGAGACGCCAGAGAGCACCGCGACGTCGCGGATCGTTGGCGGCATACCGCGCGGTTCACGCCCGTTCATGCTGCTGTCACCGCCATCTCCGGAGGGTACTCAGGCCCGCGGCCGCAGTCAATCCGCGCCCCGCGGACTTCATGGCGGCTATTGCACCTCACGGGCGCAGCCCCGTTGACAATCATGATAAATCATGTTATCGGTATCATAGCCGAAAGCAATGGCGTCTCGCGTACGTGTGGGAGGAAGATCATGGCGCGCCGTGACATCCGTGGTTTCGTGTTGCCAACGTTGGTTATTGCCCTCGTGCTCCTGTCACCCATCGCCGGCATCGGGGCCGGCAACGCGGGCGCGGCCCAGGAAGAGTGCACCCCCGGTACGACGAAGCGCATCGCGTTCATGCTCAAGCAGCAGACCGCCTACCGCTATCTCCACGCCGACGTGCCGTTCTTCCAGGAAGCCGCGGAGGCGGCAGGGTACGAGGTGCTGGTGCAGTCCGCGGAAAACGACGCCCAGACCCAGGTATCCCAGGCCGAGAACGTTATTACCCAGGGCGTCGACGCCATCGTCATCCAGCCGGTGGACTTCAACGTGGCGGCCGCTATTGCGCAGAAAGCCGCCGAGGCGGGGATTCCGCTCGCCTCCTATGACGATCTCATTCTCGGCGCCGAGCATGCCGCATTTGTCGGCCGCGATCCGAAGCAGGGCGGCGAAGAAGCGGCCAAGGAGGTCGTCGCCAGGGCACCCACCGGCAACTACGTCATCATCGGCGGCGACCCGGGGCAGACCGGCTCAACGCAGATGAGCAGCGGTTACCACGTTGTGCTCGATCCTCTGGTTGAAGCGGGAGAGATTACCCTCGTCGCCGACCAGTACACCCCGGCCTGGAAAACCGAACCCGCGCAGGCCAATGCCGAAAACGCGCTAACCAAGGCGAACAACGATATCCAGGCCTTCCTCGTCTCGTACGACGGCATGTCGCTCGGCGTGCTGCAGGCGATCGAGGCGGCGGGAATTCCGGCCGGTCAGATTCTGGTCACCGGTCAGGATATGGAGCTCTCCGCGATGCAGGCCATTGTCGAGGGGCGCCAGTACGGCAGCCTCTGGCCGGCGCCGGACGAAATGGCCAAGCGCGGAGCGGAAGTGGCAATCGCTCTCGCCCAATGCCAGGCAATTACCACCGAGACGACCATCGACAATGAGGCGGCCGATATCCCCTGGGCGCTGACCCCGATCTACCTCGTTACGCAGGAGGAAATCGCCGACTTCGTCTGCGAGCACCCATGGTGGCAGCCGATCGACGAGGTCTACGCCAACGTGCCGGACCAGAAACCGGTCTGTTGAGCGAACTCGTTGTAACAGACTCGCCACGAAACGCGATGAGCGGCCCTGTCCGGAAGGGCCGCTCATCGCCGTCCGTGACCGCGGCGGCAGAACCGCTGCTCGTCACGAGGGCGCTGACGAAGCGATTTCCCGGCGTGCTTGCGGTAGATGCGGTCGATCTCGTTATCTATCCCGGCGAGATCGTCGCGCTTCTGGGGCAGAACGGCGCCGGCAAATCGACGGTGATTCAGATCCTGGCTGGTGTCCATCCGCACGGCTCGTATGACGGTGGAATCACGCTTGACGGCCGTCCGTTTGCGCCGGCGAGTGTGGCCGCCGCGGAGGCGGGCGGGGTCGTGCTGATCCCACAGGAAGTCAACATCGTCCCCGACCTCACGGTGGCGGAGAATATGTTCCTTAACGACGAGCCCACCCGGTTCGGGTTCGTCGACCGGCTGATGCTCCATGTCCGCGCCGGCGAACTGCTGCGCGACTTCGCCATCGACGTTGATCCAGCGGCGCGGATGGGCACGCTCGACCTGGCCACCCAGCAACTGGTGGTGATCACGCGGGCCCTTTCGAAACAGGCGCGGCTGCTGATCCTCGACGAGCCAACCGCCGCCCTGACGGAAACCGAAGCGCGGCGTCTCTTTGCGCGAATGCGGTCCCTGCGCGACCGGGGAGTGGCGTGCATCTTCGTCTCCCACCGGCTGGCCGAGGTCTTCGCCGTCGCCGACCGCATCCTGGTGATGCGTGACGGCCGCCTCCGCGGTGACCACGCCGCCGGGCAAACAACGCGCGATGAGGTGGTGGCCGAAATGATCGGCGGCGCCGTCGCGGCCCTGGCGCCGGAGAGACGAGCACGCGCGGCGGTGGCCTTCGAAGTCGACGATCTCAGGGTCTACGACAGCGATGATCCAGACCGCATGCGCGTTGACAGGCTCGGCTTCGCACTCCATGAGGGCGAGATTCTCGGGCTTTTCGGCTTGTTAGGCGCCGGGTGCGGAACGGCAGCCGAAGCCCTCTTCGGCTCCTGGCCCGGCCGCGTCGAGGGACGCATTCGCGTCGCCGGTCAAGAGGTCACGCTGGCGCGGCCGGCCGACGCGATCGCCCACGGCATTGGCCTGATGCCGCAGGACCGGCGGGCGACCCTGATCCACGACCACGCGGTTTCTGACAACGTGGTGCTGGCCAGCTTGCCGGCTATCTCATCACGGGGACTGCTCGACCTCGACCGCAAACGGCTTGTCGCCGCGGACTACGTCGAGCGCTTGCAGATCCGCACGGCATCCATTGACGCCCGGGTGGCAACACTCTCCGGTGGCAATCAGCAAAAGGTGCAAGTGGCACGCTGGTTGGCCGCGGAATCGCGGGTGCTGCTCCTGGTCGACCCCACCCGCGGCGTCGACGTCGGAGCCCGCGCGGAGATCAACCGGCTCTGGCAGGCACTGGCGGAGTCCGGGTTCGCCCTCTTGCTGGTCTCCTCGGAAGCCGAGGAACTCGTCGAGGTCTGCGATCGCGTCCTCGTCATGCGCCACGGCCGGTTAGTTGGCGAACATCGCGGTGACGACCTCACCGTCGGACGGCTGCTGCACGCGGCCGCGGGAGTGTAACCAGCGATGACCGGACGAGCCTTTCGGACGCGCCGGCCGCGCCGGCGCGCTGGCGGCCGTGGGAGATGCTCGTCGACGTGCGGCGACGGTTGGCTCTGCGCCAATTCACGCTGCTGATCGTGCTGGCGGTCATCTGGATTGCGTTTCAGTTCCTGACCGACAACATCTTCCTCTCCCCCGGAATCTGGGTCTGCTCGCGCTGCAGTCGTCGATCGTCAGCCTCGCCGCGATCAGCGCGGTGATGCTGATCGTCACCCGCAACTTCGACCTCTCGGTCGGTTCGGCAGTGGCTATGGTCGGCACCGTGCTCGCCATTCTGACCGTCCGCCACGACGTCCATCCTCTCCTCGGCTGCCTCGCGGCGGTGGCCGTGGGGTTGGCAATGGGCGCCTGGCAAGGTCTCTGGGTGACGCGACTGGGCGTCTCCTCGTTCATCGTGACCCTGGCCGGGCTGCTCTACTTTCGCGGATTTTCGATGATCGTGGCCGACGGGGCGACGATCGCGCCGCTCCCATCGAGCCTCACCGCGTTCGCCACCGGGTATCTACCCGCGACGGCCTCCACGGTGCTAATTGCCACCGCCGCGGCGCTATTTGTGATCTTCCGCGTGGTCGAAATCCGACGCTCGCACGGCTTCGGGCTCATCTCCAGCGAGACAATGCGGTCGCATCTGTTGCGCGCCGCGATCCCGGCGGTGATCGTAGCCGCGGCCGGGATGTGGGTGGCGAGCTTCCAGGGCATCCCGAATCTGGTGCTGGTGGTTGCCTTCTTCGCGACCGCCGCGCACTTGGTGATGACCCGCACCCGCTACGGAGCGCAGCTCTACGCTATCGGCGGCAACCCGGAAGCGGCGCGCCTGGCCGGCATCGACGTGCGGCGGGCCATCTTCATCAACTTCCTCATCGCGGGTTTGGCGTACGGGGTCACCGGCATCGCCCTCACGGCGCGGGTCAGCGGCTCCGTACCAGGCAGTGCCGGGTTGTTCCTGGAGCTGGACGCTATCGCCGCCGCCATCATCGGCGGCACCGCGTTGGCAGGCGGCCGTGGCACCGTTTTCGGGGCTTTGCTGGGAGCGTTGCTGATGGGCAGTCTCAACAATGGACTGAGCCTGATGAACGTCGAGACTTTCTACCAGGACACGGTACGTGGGGTGGTACTCCTGCTCGCCGTCGCTATCGACCAGTTCGGGCGGCGTCGGTAGCT
Organism: uncultured Chloroflexia bacterium; assembly: GCA_963751075.1. Classification (GTDB taxonomy): domain Bacteria; phylum Chloroflexota; class Chloroflexia; order Thermomicrobiales; family UBA6265; genus JACCXM01. The sequence continues at coordinate 250,736 of CAVVTE010000031.1, forward strand.
CCCTCTTCTCTACAACCGATCGACGTCAACCAGGTTTCGACGCCAATCGATCGGCGATGAGACAGGTCAGCTCGAACATGATATGCGCGGCCACCATCGAGGTGATCTGGTTCGGTTGATCCTTGCTCGGCATCAGGCAGACGACATCGGCGCCAACGATATCGAGCCCACGTAGTCCCCGTAAGAGCGTGTTTGCCTCGTCGATGCTGAAGCCATTCACCCCGGCCTCAATATTGGAAACGGCCGGCGCCGCGCTAGGGTCCAGACAGTCGAGATCGAAGGAGATGTAGACCGGAGCATCGCCGACACGTTCGCGGATGCGGGCGATCGTTGCGGCTGGGCCGAGCTCGCGATAGCGCTCCATCTCGATCAGGTCGTAGCCGAGGTCGCGCGAGGTGTTGAGCCAGTCACGCGAGCGGGTGTTGCCGCGGATACCGAGCTGCGTGCCACGGCTGGCGTCGACGTTCCCTTGACGGACGGTGTAGGCCGCCCAGTGCGCAGCCGACTTTCTGGCGCCCATCCAGTGCTCGATGTTTTCGTAGGTGTCGGTGTGAGCATCCAGGTGAACGAGTGCCACGGGTCTGCCAGCGGTGAGTCTGGAACCGGCTCCGGCGATGGCCTGCAGAATCGCCCCCGAGATCGAATGGTCGCCGCCGATGGCAACCGGTCGGGTGCCCGCGTCGGCGATGCGGCGGAAGAAGGCGCTGATGCGTTCGACGCAGGCCTCGTTGTCCATCGCCTCGGGCAGTGGGACATCCCCCAGATCATGGATGCGACAGGCGTCCCAGGGGGAGAAGTAGTCGAAGGCCTTGTGCAGTCGCCGGTTGTGGGCAGAGACGTTGCGCACCGCGCGCGGACCCAAATGCTGATCGCGCTCCGTGGAGCCATTGCCAGAGGAGTGCGGAACACCGACGAGAGCGATGTCACAGTTGGCGGGATCAGGATCGATCGGGCAGCGGAAGAGGGAGGGAATACCCCACCACGAGAGCGCCTCCAGCAGCACCATCTCATCGTCAGCCATCGCGACCTCCTATGTTGGCTATCAGCGATCGGACGGAGACGCCACGTCGGCAAGCCGGCAGACGAGTCGTCAGTCGTGAGTCTTCAGTCGTGAGAAAGCTGTCAGCTGTCAGCTGATAGCCGATGGCGGATAGCGTAACGGTCTACAGATACTATCCCATTGATGTCAGTTGTTAGCTGATGACCGATAGTGCAACGGTATACAGATACTATCCCATTGAATAGAATGTGCGCCTGTCGTCGTACGGATGCTGGATGCACGCGCGGAAGAGGAGTCGACCATGGGAACCGGTGCAATGGTCTGGCGAAGAGTCGTGGCGATGGCCATGGTCCCGGTGATGCTAGGAATGACTGTGGCGGCAAGCGCCGCGCAGGACGGGACTCCGAGCGCGGACGTGTTCGGCGATGACGGCGTGCTCACCAATTGCGTCGACCCATCGTTTCCGCCGATGGAGTACTTCGAGAGTCAGGAGGCGCAAGAGCCGATCGGGTTCGACATCGACTTGATCAACGCCATCGGCGAGCGCCTCGGAGTCGAGGTCGACCCACATTCCGACCGATTTCACCGGGCTACTGCCGGCGCTCGACGCCGGGCGCTGCGACGTCGTCGCCAGCGGCATCTATCTCACTGCCGAGCGACTGGAGACCTTCGACGCTCAGCCGTATTACGACACGTCCATCGTGCTCCTGACCCCGAGCGGACAACACCGAAATCGCCTCCCCAGACGATCTGGCCGGCAAGACGGTGGCAGTGCAAGCCGGGACGAACTACTATCGAGATCCTCAACGATCTCAACACCACCTTGCAGGAGCAAGGGCAACCGGCGATGGACATTCAGTCCTACCCAGACCAGACCGACGCCATCCAGCAACTGGTCGTAGGCCGCGCCGATGCCACCATCACCCAGGACACCGAGGCCGCGTTCCGCGAAACCGCCCAGCCCGGGCAGTTCACGATCGCCTACACCTATCCCGACCCGCAGACCTTCGGCGATCTACTTCCAACAAGGCTCGGAGCCGCTGGCGGCGGCATTGGCGGAGACGGTCGAGGCTATGCGCGACGACGGCACATTGGCCGAGATCGCCGCAGACCTGGAGTTTGCCCGAAGAAGGCGCGAACTTCTCGACCGAGGTTCCCAGCGCGACGACCGAGGCGACGCCAGCGGCATAGCAAAGCAGCCCTACCGGCTCGCCGCGCAAAGCGATGGAATTCGATCGCCAAATCTTCTGGGAAGCGCTGACCTCGCCGACCTTCGCCGCCGGGGCGGCGCTGACCATTGGCTTGGCCGTCGCCGCGCAGGCGGCGGGCAGCGTGATCGGTCTCATCATCGCGCTTCTGCGGGGGTCGCCGCTGCCGCCGGTGCGGTGGGCAGCGGCGGCCTACGTCTGGCTCTTTCGGGCGATCCCGACGTTGTTGCAGCTGCTCTTCGTCTGGAACGCGCTGCCGCAGCTCATCCCGAGTCTGCGCGACCCCTGGTTCACCCCCTTTCTGGCCGCGTTTCTCGCGCTCTCGCTCAACGAATCGGCGTACATGGCGGAGATCATCCGCTCCGGCCTGGCCTCCGTCGACCGGGGTCAGATGCTGGCGGGGAAAACGCTCGGCCTGCGCAGCGACCAGATCTTCCGGCTCATCACGCTGCCGCAGATGATCCGGGTCATCATCCCGCCGACCGGCAACGAGTTCATCACCCTGTTGAAGCTGACCTCCCTGGCCTCGGTCATCTCGCTGCGTGAGCTGCTGACTGTCACCAGTCAGACGGTGGCGGTGAATTTCCGCTTCGCGGAGCTGTATGCCGCGGCGACGGTCTGGTATCTGGCGATCGTCAGCGTCTTCATGGTGCTCCAGGCACAGTTGGAGAAGCGGTATCAGTGGAGCTCACGAGAGCGCGCCGTGCGGACAATGCCGACTTTCGTTCGTGCAGGGGTGGGTAATCGATGAGCGCGTCGACCACGATGATCGCCGCGTCGGAGATCACCAAGCACTACGGCCGGCTGGAGGTGCTGAAAGGGGTCTCGCTAGGGGTCGAGCGCGGTCAGGTGAAGGTAGTTGTCGGGCCTTCCGGCTCGGGCAAGAGCACGCTGCTACGCTGCCTGGCGCTGCTCGAGCCGATCGAATCGGGGAGCATCGTGCTCGACGGCGAGGATGTCGCCTGGCGGGCGCGCGGCGGGCGCGGCGAGCGATCGCTGGTGCCGTTTCGCTCACAGCTGTGCATGGTCTTTCAACACTTCAATCTCTTCCCGCATCTCACCGCGCTGGAGAACGTGATGATCGGGCCGGTTCACGTGCGGGGCGTCGACCGGAAGGAGGCACGGGACGAGGCCATGGCGCTGCTGGCGCGAGTCCGACTCGGCGACAAGGCGGAGCGCTACCCGCACGAGCTTTCCGGCGGTCAGCAACAGCGGGTGGCTATCGCTCGCGCGCTGGCCTTGCGGCCGAAGGTGATGCTGTTCGACGAACCGACCTCGGCACTCGACCCGGAACTGGTGCGGGAGGTGATCGACGTGATGGAGGAGCTGGCGCGGGACGGGATGACGATGATCGTGGTCAGCCATGAGATGCGCTTCGCCCATGAGGCCGCCAACGCCATCGTCATGATGGACGAGGGGCAGATCATCGAGGAAGCGTCGCCGGACCGATTCTTCCGCGACCCGGCCCATGAACGGACCCGTCGCTTTCTGCAGCTGGCCGAGCTGTAGCGATGACGGGGTGGCAGGGAGACAGGGTAGGGGTGGCGGGGATACAAGGTTACGGAGAGCGCTATCTGAAGGTGCATCCTATCGATTCATCTCGCCGCCCGGCGTCGCAGTTCGGGAGTCGCCCTCGCGCGGCGCGGCAGGCGCGGCCTGACCGCGCAGCAGGTCGCTGAATCAGCTAGTGTGACCAGGGGGTTCGTCGCCCGGATCGAGCCTAATGAGACTTCATCATATTCACTCCGGCACCTGCGCCGCGCTCGGCAATGTGGTCTTTCCGTTGAAGGATCTCACCCGCCCCACGGGTGATCGCACCGGTCCCGAATCGGCGGTTCCGGTTACCCTGAGTGAAAACATCGTCGACATCCCGCTGCAGGAGATGATCGATGGTGGTCACGCAATCAACGTGCACCTGAGCAACGACGAGATCGGGATCTACATCGCCTGCGGCGACATCGGCGGCGTGATCACTACAGACGAAGGCGGACGCCAGGAGATGATGATCGGCCTCGCCGAACTCAACGACTCCGGCTACTCCGGCACCGTCTGGTTGGGTCCCAGCGCCGACCATTCCCAGACCGGGGGTTCCGTCGTCCTGCTCGACCCGGCGGCAACGAACTAGCGTTTCAGGGAAGACGATGTGAAGGGGGAAGGATGAGGGGCATCCCGGTCCTTTTCCCTGATCCTGGGTGAGGGTAGGTTTCGACCGCCGGCTACATCGCGCAACGGCCACAGGGGTGGACTACCGCCGCCAGGTGGCCACTGGAAAACAGCTGATCGAGTGGCATCGCAGCCTGTGCCTCGTTCATCAGTTACTCAGGACCAACACGATCGTCACCAGTAGTCACCTGCTGGATGCGCCTCACGACTTCTGACTGCCGAAAGCCCTGCAGCGTCCTTAACGCATTGCCTGAGATCACTTCAGTGAGGGCAATCCGCTGCGCCCGCCAAGCGGTCTGCTCCTCGATGAACTTACCTTTGGACCCGGACGTAACGAGCCGTAGGATAGGGTGTATGCATTTGAGGGGAAGAGCTATTGAGCGATGAGGGAGCAAGCGACAAAGAGATGCACTTCTTTGCCCGCTTTCACGCGCGTCCCGGGGTTGAGGGGGTGATCGCCGATGCATTGATTGACGTCCTCGCTCCATACGCGCGAGGAACCGGGCTGCCTGAGCATTTACGCGTTTCGGTCGATTCGCGACCCCCAGCTGTTCTACCTTCACTCGCGCTGGAAAGATGACGCGGCATTCGAGGAGCACGCCGGCCTGCCGCATACGCTGCGTTTCCTCGAGCGAGTGGAGACGCTGATCGATCATCCGTTTGACGCGACTCGTACCGAGAAAATCGGCTAGATTGCGTCCTGACGTCTAAATCTCAGCTTGACGCGACTCGTACTGAGAAAATCGGCTAGATCGCGTCCTGACGTCTGAATCTCATCCGTCTGCCGGTGGCCGAATAGGCCGCCCTATCACAAGATCCCACAGTAATGACCTGGGTACCTCTGGCATGACCGCTGGCAACCATGCCACTACGGTAGCTAGCTCATGTCGGACATCACAGACGCACGAGTCTCCCGCCACCATCCACCAGTTATCGACGATTGGCCGAGGCCTTTTGGTAATGATTGGCGAGCGACTCGATCACATATTGCTTCGAGGGTTCGACATCATCGCTCTGAATTTCCTGCTCGAGCGATCGGCGACGATTCCCGCCATGCTCATAGACCCAAACCCACTTTGCCTCGCCGGCGCCAATCCTTACCTGAAGGACGACGTCCATAACCAGGCCTTTCCTATCGGCGACTTCGACACCGAGCCATGGGCCATTGGCATCTTCCCAGCCATGTCTCACCTTAACGGTCTCACCCTGAGATTCCAGGTAGCTCGCGAACTCTCTAAATCCCTCTGCGGGTTGACCCTGGAGGATCTCACGAGCCTTCTGTAGCTCCACGATGACTTGGTCTTTCCGGTCTTGCTCGCGCTTCGCGGCGTCGACCGTCGCCTGGTTCTTGTGGCTGACGATATCAGAGACGTTCTTCTTCCAGGCATCCGGATCGGTCAAAAGAGTCTCCCGTTTTCCGAGCTAGAGATCGAAAGTGATAGAAGGATCCTAATATCCTTGCGTCAAGATCATGAGCGGAAGGGTAACAAAAGCCTAGGGTTCCATCGGAAAGCGCTACCGCTCTCCCCTCAACAGTCGTTCAAAGGCTTCCACGTTGCCCATCGCGTCATTAACGGGATTGTGATTGTGGGGAGTTATGCGAAGTCTCTTCCAGGCCTGGCTGTTGGCGAAATCTCCGACCAGGCCGGCATAGAAGTCACTGATGCGTCTGCCGGAATGGCCAAATGGATTGCGGCCAATGGCATGATGAAAGCCGTAATTGATCCACTGAAAATCGTAGGCGGGGTTGTCGCTGACGAAGATGCAGCGTCCATTGGTCACCGAGAGCAACCACTGCTCGAAGTCTGTGAACACCTTCACCGGGTCGAAGGCCTTGCCGGTCACCTCCGAGAGCGCAGGGTTGTCCACTAGCGGCCGTGACTCATAGAGCACTCCATGGAACGTCTGCCGGCTTGCATAGTCCACCGCACCGAACTCTGTGAGATCCCCTTTTCCGGGACACGGGCCGGTGGCTTCGCAATCAACGAATATCAGGTTCTTCATTTCTCAGGTTGTAGATGGGGTGCTGTCACTCGCACGGATTTGGGCAAAAGCTGACTCACGGGCTCCAGTCCGTCTCGTCATTAGCTCGTCTCTTCCTCCTCCAACATGCTGACTTGAAGCGCCAGGATGCTCTGCAGGGCCTTCTTGCCTTCGGTCCCACAGCCGACAAGATCGTTCATCAGCGAGCGGACGATCTTGAGATGCGATTTCAGATAGGCCCGGTTGATTGCCACAACATGGTCCTGTCCCTCGTGGTCGATCCAGGTGGCCGCGAGGCTGGCGTCCCGGCCGAACTGTTCGAGCGACTGGCGCCAGACGATGTGATCCACGAGCACCTTGTTCAGCACGTGCGCCCGGTCCTCAATAAAACCCTGCAGGTCATCTTCGTCCGATTCGACGTCATCAGACCAGCTCCACATGTTCATCAACGTCTTGCTCCGTCCTGCCACCGCAACTTATCGCAGGATCGCACGACGTGGGCCAGACAATCACGCCACTTCTGCCGATGTTCCTCACGTCCGGGCATCGCCTTGCCTTGTCGATCGACGAACCAGAAAGACGTTGCAGACCGAGGTCGATCACGCGGCGTCGGTTACTCTCCGCACCCGGTGATTTGCCGGCGTGGTTTCGACCGTGAACTCCACGCCGTGCTTGCGGTAACTGATGGGGTGGGAAGCATTGGTGACCGAAGCGAGTCGCTCCCTGATCGCCCTGGCGAAGCGAGTTGCAGCTGAGTACGTTGTTCAGACGGGGCCACGCGCCATCCTGCTGACCGGCTCAGCCGCGGAGGGGATCAGTGACTCCTTCTCTGACCTCGACCTCATCGTCTACTACGACCGACTGCCCTCGCCTGACGATCTGGCCGCGGGCCGAGCTTCCCTCCAGGCGACCAACATTCGCACATCTTCGGGTGAAGAACCGAACTCGTTCCTCGAGGAGTACGTGCTCCAGGGCGTCGAGTGCCAGGTGGCCCATCTCACGATTGCCGCATGGGAGCGGGACATGGCGTCAGTCGTGGAGGCGTTCGAGCCGGCAACCCTTGTCGAGAAGGCGCTCTCGGGTCTGTTGGACGGCGTGGCCCTCCACGGGGGCAATCTCATCGAAGGGTGGCAGGCCCGTGCGGCAGCCTACCCCGAGGAACTCGCCCGGGCCGCGGTCGAGCACCATCTGCGGTTCTTCCCGCTCTGGCGGGTGGCGGAGCGGAGGCGCACACGCGATGCCACCATCTTCTACCACCAGATGCTCGTCGAAACGAGCTTGAACCTGCTCGGGGTGCTGGCGGGGCTGAACCACGTCTATTTCTCGAGCTTCCAGTTCAAGCGGCTGCACCGGTTCGTCGACACACTGGGCCTGGCGCCCGAACGCCTCGCCGATCGCCTGGACGGCGTGTTCGCCCTCGATCCCGTCGAGGCCGGGATCGCTATGGAGCGACTTGTCGACGAGACCATCAGGCTCGTGGAAGCGCACATGCCGATGGTGGACACGGCACCGACCCGCCGCCACCTCGGGGTGCGTCACCATCCGTGGCACCCCATCACCGAACAAGCATGTGAGGGGCGTTGAGGATCTGCCGGCATCAACTGGCAGTTCTGACTGCCGATGCGAGAGCCAAGCTCCGGCGCCTCGACCCGGCAATTCACGGTTGACCCAGCACGAGACCATTCATTGGGCTCAGCACGTCTTACATCTCACGGTCATTGACGACGCCCCATTCTCCCGCGTAGCGTAGCGCCGTCCAGAGACGGCTTTGCCGCCTGTGCGGCCCCATTGGGGAGGATCGAGTTGGCGTACCAGGTCAACGTTCCGAGCAACACCTACGATGCGTTGATTGTCGGCGGGGGCCACAACGGGCTCGTCGCTGCCTGCTACCTGGCGCGGGCAGGCTTCAACGTCTGCATCCTGGAGCGCTACAAAGACGTCGGCGGCGCGGCGTTCTCGGAGGAGATCGAGGGCGCGCCGGGGCACATCGCCTCCACCGGGTCGTACGTCCTCTCTCTGGCGCCGCAGAAGGTGCTCAATGATCTCGACCTGTTCAACAACGGCGTGGAGATGATCAAGCGCAATCCGCGCGCGTTCGCTCCCACCCTCGATGGTCAGGACGGTCTCCTCCTCTGGGAGAGCATGGACGACACAGTCAGGGAGATCGCCCGCTTCTCGGAGAAGGACGCCCGGGCCTATCCCGTCTACGACGCCATGGTCGACCGCGCGTGCGAGATCATGGACAAGTACATCCTGCGCAACCCGCCCTCCTTCGCCGAGTTCGCCGCCGAGTTCACCCAGCCGGGCGACGACCACGTGCTGAAGTTCATGATCCTGGGCGCGGTCGCCGACTCCGCCGAGTACTACTTCGAGTCGGACATCATGCAGGGGGCCGCCTCCGCCCTGGGGCTGATCGGCACCTTTCGCGGTCCGCGTGACGCAGGGACCGGTTACGTCAAGCTCTATCACGCCATGGGGATGGCGACCGGCAAGCGCGGTCAGTGGGCCTACCTGCGCGGCGCGATGGGGAGCTTCACCCAGGCGCTGAAGCGGGTGGCGCAGGGCCTCGGCGTCGACATCCGGACCGACAAGGAGGTCGATCACATCTGCGTGCAGGGTGGTCGCGCCACCGGTGCGGTGACCAAAGACGGCGAGGAGTTCCACTCCCGCATCGTTCTCTCCAATGCCGACCCGAAGCGGACCTATCTCAAACTGGTCGGGAGCCGCTTCCTGCCGGACGAGTACGTCCGCGACGTCGAGAACATCCAGATCACCTCGCCGGTGATGAAGATCAACTTCGCCTGCGACCGCCTGCCGGAATACCCAGGGCTTCGCACCCGAGGATATGAACTGGGGCAGACGGGTGGTGTGACGATCGGGCCGAGCATCGAGTACCTGCAGCGGGCCTATGAGGACGCTCGTCAGGGACGCCCCGCCGACTGGCCCTTCTTCTCGATCCACGCCCAGTCGGCGGTCGACCGCACGCTGGCGCCGAAGGGCAAGCAGACGTTCTCGATCTTCACCCAGTTCTTCCCTTACGAGCTGGCCGAGGGGACGTGGGACGAGCGGCGCGACGAAATCGCGAAGCACGTCCTCTCCCGATTCGCCTGGTTCGCGCCGAACATGGCCGACGCCGAAATCACGGCGCAGGTGTTGGCGCCGCCCGACATCGAGGCCCGGTTCGGTCTCACGGGAGGGCATATTTTCCAGGGCGAGCTGGTGCCGGAGCAGGCCTTCGACATGCGCCCGGTGCCGGGATCGCAGTCGTATCAAGGGCCGGTCTCCGGGCTCTTCCTCTGCGGCTCCGGCGCCTGGCCGGGCGGCTGCGTGATGGGCGCCCCCGGCCACAACGCCTCGCACGAGGCGATCGACCGGCTGCGGGCAGGGGAGTACGGGTAGACGGGTAGACGGGTAGACGGGCAGACGGCAAGGAAACGAGTAAGTCGTGCTGCTTCCTGTCAGCCGCTCCCCGCAATAGCCAATTGACGTCCTCCATCACCCTGTGGGCCTGCCACTCAGCACCTTCGTGGGCGAGGGGTCGCCTCACGGGCATGAATCGTGCAGCCAGTATCTTGGACCGCCGATAGACCCCGATACTTGCTAACGGCGCAATGCATTCGGCAAGATACTGAGTCCGAATCCACGGCGGCTGACCTGCTCGACGCCGATCGATGGATCGCGCAGGAGGAAGGTAGAGTGCGGATCGCCATTCTGGCTCCGCTGGCGGAGCCGGTCCCGCCGACGCTCTACGGCGGCACCGAACGTGTTGTTTCATTGATAACCGAGGAGTTGGTTCGCCGCGGGCACCAGGTGACCCTCTTCGCCTCGGGCGACTCTCGGACGGCCGCCACCCTCGTCCCAATCTGCCCCAGGGGCCTCCGCCTCGATCCGGAGGTCAAGGATTACGCGGCTTACACGCTCGTCGCGTTGAGCGAGGCATACTCCCGGGCCAAGGAATTCGATATCTTCCATAACCATAACGACTACCTCGCTTTTGGCATGGCGCGGCTAGCGCAGACTCCGACCGTGACGACCGCCCATGGCCGGTTGGATCTGCCAGAAGTGCGCCGCATCTATCGGTTCTTCCCCGAGCAGCGGTTGGTCTCCATCAGCCATGATCAGAAGAAATGGCTGCCAGATGCGAACTGGGTCGGGACCGTCCACAACGGCATCGCCATCGACCATTTCCGGCTGCGCCGGACCGCGGGCGACTACCTCGTCTTTCTCGGCCGGATCAGCCCCGAAAAGCGGCCCGATCGGGCCATAGAGATCGCCCGCGACGTCGGAATGAAGCTCGTAATTGCCGCCAAGGTCGATTCCGTCGATCGGGCCTACTACGAGACCGCGATCGCCCCCCTGATCCGCGCCAATCGCGGACTTGTCGAATACATCGGCGAAGTCGACGAGCACGAAAAGGACGAGGTGCTCGGGAATGCCTACGCGTATCTCTTCCCGATCGACTGGCCGGAGCCGTTCGGTTTGACGATGGTCGAGGCGATGGCGACCGGAACTCCGGTGATCGGGAGCCGAAACGGCTCAGTACCAGAGATCGTCTTGGATGGCGTGACCGGCTTTGTTTGTTCCACGTTCAAGGAATTGATCGAGGCGGTGCCGAAGGTGACATTGCTTGATCGCGTTGCGTGCCGCCGTCATGTCGAGCGCACCTTCACGCCATCGGCAATGGCGGATGGGTATGAGACGATCTACCAGCGCGTGCTTGGCGGTGAAAGTGCCGCGCCAGCGCCCGGCCAGCAACTCGATTCCGTCCCTAGGTGATCTCGCTATGCCCGCGAGCAGTCAGGAGAGCGTGAACGGGCTGAGCGCCACGGGCGGCTAGCCCCGAGTTCCGCGGACGGCGAGAGAGCGGCGTGCTGGATCACGACCTCGTCCTCAAACACAACGAGTTGTACCTCGTTGGCGAGGACACCATCGACAGCAGCCGGGAGCGCGCTACCGGGCTCTATGTGCGCGATACCCGCTTCCTGAGCTTCTGGGACCTTCGCCTCAACGGGGTGTCCCTGGAACCACTCGAAGTGCGCGTGCTCGGACCGGATCGGGCGGTGGTCGTCTCGGCGAACGGGGCACTGGCTGCAGAGGGTCAACGGCTAACCGAGCCGGTACTTCCCCTCACGGTTGCGGTCGAGCAGGATGTTCTGCTTGGCCCCAATCTGCGCATCCGGATCGTCCTCAGCAACTACAGCGGCCGGTTGCTGCCATTATCGCTTTCCCTCGAGATCGGCGCTGACTTTCGCGACCTGTTCGACATTCGAGGGTTCCCTCGTCGCGAACGGGGCGGCAGCTACGTCTCACCCATCCAATCACCTGATGGGCTCGCTCTCGGCTACGCCGATCGTTCCGGCACCATCTCCAGACTCCTGGTCAGTTTCAGTCGCTCGCCGTCGCTGATGGTTGCTTCAGCTCCGGTGGACGAGCCCGAGTCGGAGCCAACCGCGCTTCTGCCAGGACTCGATCAAATATCCCGGGCGCAACCACTCCCGCCACCACCCCACGGCAAGGCGTTCTTCGACTTCACACTGGAACCGCGCGCGACCT